>NZ_JBAGKG010000004.1:0-598233 GCF_037034145.1 Glycomyces sp. MUSA5-2 | reverse complement strand
ACGTCCCCGCCCGCCCACCCCCGCTCGCGCCCAAGCTCACAGGTGAGCCGCCGCGCAGATCGGCTGCGGGGCGCGCACGGGGTGGATAGCGTTGGAGCCGTGGCTCAAAGTCTCTACCTCGCCAGCCTGGACCCCGGCAGCGGCAAGTCGACGGTGGCCGTCGGCGTCATGGACCTGCTCACCAGGCGCGCCGGCTCCGTGGCCGTCTACCGCCCCATCGTCCGCGACGACCACACGGCCGCCGGGGACCCGATCATCACCCTCCTCAGGGGCCAGTACCGGCTCCCCGCCTCCTACGCCGCCTCCGTCGGCACGACCTATTCGGACGTGCGCGCCGACGCCGACGCCGCGCTCACCACCATCGTCGAGCGCTACCACGAACTCGCCGACAAGCACGAGGTCGTCCTCGTCGTCGGCTCCGACTTCTCCGACGTGTCCTCGCCCGTCGAGTTCGCGTACAACACCCGCGTCGCCGTCAACCTCGCCTCGCCGATGCTCCTGGTCGTCACCGGCCACCGCAAGACCCCCGCCGACATCGCCGCCGCGCTCCGCTTCGGCACCGCGCAGGCCGAGGCCGACCACGCCACCGTGCTCGGCACCGTCGTCAACCGCGTCGAACCCGCCGACGCCGACCTCGTCAGGGCCGCCCACCCCGGGACCGGCGTCGTCGCCGAGGACGCCGAACTCGTCGCGCCCACCGTCGGCGAGCTCATCGAGGCCGCCGGCGGCACCCTCATCTCCGGCGACCCGGACGTCTTCACCCGCACCGTCGGCGACGTCGTCGTCGCGGCCATGACCCTCCCGAACCTCCTCACGCGCCTCGCCGACGACAAGGCCGTGATCCTCCCCGGCGACCGCTCCGAAGTGCTCCTCGGCCTCATCGCCGCGCACCTCGCCGAAGGCACCCCGAGCCTCTCCGCGGTGTTCCTCACCGGCGGCATCCGGCCCGAGCCGCAGATCCTCGACATCGTCGCGGGCCTCGACTCCCGCCTGCCGATCGCGCTCGTCCCGCACGACACGTTCGACATGGCCAACCTCGCCGGGGACGTCACCGGCTCCCTCGCCGCGGGCGGCCAGCGCAAGATCACCCGCGCCCTGGAGGACTTCGCCGCGGGCGTCGACGGGGACGACCTGCTCGACCGGCTCGCGCTCGCCAAGCCCACCGTGGTCACGCCGATCATGTTCGAGCACTCGATGCTGGGGCGCGCCAAGGCCCTCGACAAGCACATCGTCCTGCCCGAGGGCGCCGAGCCGCGCATCCTCAAGGCGGCCGAGATCCTCATGCGCCGCGACGTCGCCCGCCTGACGCTCCTCGGCTCCGAGGCCGAGATCCGCTCGCAGGCCGCGCAGCTGGGCGTCGACATCACCGGGGCCGCGATCCTCAACCCCGGCGACCACGAGATCCGCGAGCGCTTCGCGAAGGAGTACGCGCGGCTGCGCGCCCACAAGGGCGTCACCGAGGAGGCCGCGTACGACCAGGTCGCCGACGTGTCGTACTTCGGGACGATGATGGTCCACACCGGGATGGCCGACGGGATGGTCTCGGGCGCGGTCCACACCACCGCCCACACGATCCGGCCCTCGTTCGAGATCATCAAGACCCGGCCCGAGGTCGCGGTGGTCTCCTCGGTGTTCTTCATGTGCCTCGAAGACCGCGTGCTCGTGTACGGCGACTGCGCGGTCAACCCGAACCCCGATGCCGAGCAGCTCGCCGACATCGCGCTATCCTCGGCAGGCACCGCCGCCGAGTTCGGCGTGGAACCGCGGGTGGCGATGCTCTCCTACTCGACCGGCACCTCGGGCCACGGCGAAGCCGTGGACAAGGTCCGGGCGGCCACCGAGATCGTCCGCGCCCGCCGACCCGGCCTTCCCGTGGAGGGGCCCATCCAGTACGACGCCGCCGCCGACGCCGGCGTCGCAGGCACGAAGCTCCCGGACTCGCAGGTCGCGGGGAAGGCGACCGTCTTCATCGTCCCGGACCTGAACACCGGCAACAACCTGTACAAGGCCGTGCAGCGCTCGGCGAACGCGGTCGCGGTCGGCCCGGTGCTCCAGGGCCTGCGCAAGCCGGTCAACGACCTGTCGCGCGGCGCCACCGTGCCGGACATCGTCAACACGGTCGCGCTCACCGCGATCCAAGCGAGCCAGACCGCCTGAGCGGGCGGGCGCTCTAGAGGGGAAGTGCCAATGGGCGCACCGGTCCTGGTGATCAACTCCGGTTCCTCGTCGATCAAGTACCAGCTGGTCGACGGCGAGACGATGGAGGCGTCGACCTCGGGCCTGATCGAGCGCATCGGACAGTCCGGTTCGGTCCTCACCCACAAGCACGAGGGGGAGAAGACCGTGCGGGAGGGGCGCTTCGCCGACTACGGCGAGGGCCTCGAAGCGATGGTCGCGGCCTTCGAGGAGGCCGGGACGCCGCTCGCGGACGCCGGGCTGATCGCGGTCGCGCACCGCGTCGTCCACGGCGGGGAGCGGTTCGTGCAGCCCGTCGTCGTCGACGACGAGGTGGAGCGCGCCATCGACGAGCTGTCGGCGCTCGCGCCCCTGCACAACCCCGCGAACCTGGAGGGCATCCGCACCGCGCGCAAGCTCTTCCCGAAGCTGCCGCAGGTCGCCGTGTTCGACACTGCGTTCCACGCGACGGTGCCGGAGCGGGCGCACCTGTACGCGGTGCCGAGCGAGTGGCGCGAGGAGCACGGGGTGCGCCGGTACGGCTTCCACGGCACCTCGCACGCGTACGTCTCCCGCAAGGCCGCCGAGCTGCTCGGCAAGAGCCCCAAGGAAGTCAACGTGATCGTGGCGCACCTCGGCAACGGGGCGTCGGTGACGGCGGTCGAGCGGGGCCGCTCCATCGACACGTCGATGGGGCTGACGCCGCTCGAAGGGCTCGTCATGGGGACCCGGTCGGGCGACATCGACCCGGCGATCGTGTTCCACATGCACCGGCGGACCGGGGCGAGCTTCGCGGACCTCGATGCGGCCCTGAACAAGCGGTCGGGGATGCTCGCGCTGAGCGGGCACCAGGACAACCGGGCGATCGAGCAGGCCGCCAGGGCGGGGGACCGGGCGGCGCAGGTCGCGCTGGAGATCTACTGCTACCGGATCCGCAAGTACATCGGCTCGTACATCGCGGCGCTCGGCGGCGCCGACGCGATCGCGTTCACCGCCGGGATCGGCGAGAACAGCGCGGAGGTGCGTGCGCAGGCGCTGTCGTCGCTCGTGGCGCTCGGCGTGGACCTCGACGAGGCCGCGAACGCGGCGGGCGGGCCGGTCATCTCGACGCCGCAGTCGCCGATCACGGTGATGGTCATCCCGACGAACGAGGAAGGCGAGATCGCCTCCCAGACCGCGGCGCTGCTGCGCTCCTAGCGGACACGGAAAGGGCGGACCGGGAATCCCGGTCCGCCCTTCCCCTTCGTCGCCTGCGGCGGCTACACACCGCCGGCGAGCAGTTTCGTGAGGGTGGTGTCCATGTCCACATAGCCCGATTCGCGGCCGCGGGGGACCAGGCTGTAGGCCCGGCGGAGGAAGCGCTGCACGACGCCGCGGTTGATCTCGAAGAGGGCGTTGCCGTCGGGCGAGGAGAGCGCCAGGGCCACCGACTCGCCGCGCGGGGTCGTCCAGGGCCAGACGCGCACGTCGCCGATGCCGGTGGGCTCCTCCAGTCCCTTGGCGAGCAGTTCCCGGGAGAAGGACCAGGCCACCTGGTCGGCGTCCGTCCCGTCCGGATGGAACATGACGCAGACCGCGTAAGGGTCGTCCGGGTCGTATCGCAGACTCGCGCGCACACTCACCGTCGCGAAATCGGGCGCGACGAGCCGCATGGTGGTGCCGATATCGACTGTCGCCGATCGTGCCATGCTCATAGCGTTACCCCCCAGTGTGCGGCCGGCTCCCCCGAAGCCGGCCGTCATTCCAGTCCGCCGCCGCACCGGAGCACCGGTTTCGCGACCGCGAACAAGTCGTGACTCAGGTCTATCATTCAAGCCCTTGCGCCGTACGACGATCGGCAAGACCGAGCCCGGCGCGTTCCGCTGATTCAGGGGCAAAATCCGACAAAAGACCACCGTTAATCTTCCGTCAATGTCGTAATTACAACAACAGGCTTCACCCATTCGCGGTACCATTTCGCGCGCATCCGAGGCCCGGACATGATAGCGCGTTCGTCCCACTCGCCTGGAAAGTCCGAATTTAACGGAGCGAGTTCCGCGGGGCCGCGGTGATAGCGTTTCATCGACGTTCTCGGACCCGTCGGAAGGGGCGAACAATGGGCCAGGGGCAATGGACCGAAGTCGACGCGTTCCTCGGATCGCTGCTCGTCGGGGAGGACGACGTCCTCGCCGGCGCGACGGCCGCGGCCCAGCGGGCCGGGCTGCCGCCGATCTCCGTCTCGCCCGCGCAGGGCAAGCTCCTCTACCTCCTCGCGAAGACCCTGGGCGCCAAGCGGATCCTCGAAGTCGGCACGCTCGGCGGCTACAGCGCGATCTGGATGGCGCGGGCGCTGCCCGCGGACGGGCACCTCGTGAGCCTGGAGTACAGCCCCCGGCACGCCGAGGTCGCCAGCGGCAACGTGGCGCGCGCCGGGCTCGTGGGGACCGTGGAGATCCGGGTGGGCGCCGCCGCCGAGACGCTCCCGAAGCTCGCCGAGGAGGGCGGGGAGCCGTTCGACCTGGTGTTCATCGACGCGGACAAGGGCGGGTACCCGACCTACCTCGACTGGTCGCTGCAGCTGACCCGGCCGGGGAGCCTCATCATCGCGGACAACGTGGTGCGCGGCGGGGCCGTGGCCGACGGCCTCAGCCGCGACCCGAACGTGCAGGGCGTGCGGTCCTACCTGGAGAAGGTCGCCGCGCACCCGAAGCTGGAGGGCACCGTCATGCAGACCGTGGGCGTCAAGGGCTACGACGGGCTGTCGATCGCGCGCGTCCTCGCCTAGGGCGGACGGGACGGGGCGGCGGGCCCTTCACCGCTCCTGGTAGTCCGCGAACCGCTTGAGCACCAGGCCGATCAGCCGCGTCATGAGCTTGCGCGGGCGCCGCGGCAGCAGGTGCGCCTCCGGCCAGTTCCTCGCGTCGGGGACGACGTAGCCCTTGTCGCGGTCGAGGGCCCTGAGCGACTGCCGCGCGATCTTCTCCGGGTCGGCGAGGAGCCAGCCGAGGCGCCGCCGGTCGTACTTGATGCCGTTCGCGATCGGGAAGCCCGTGTCCACCGGCCCCGGGCACACCGCGAGGACCTTCACGCCCGACCCGCGGGTCTCGGCCCACAGGCCCAGGCTGTAGTTCACGACGAACGCCTTCGTGGCCGCGTACAGCGCCATGTACGGCTGCGCCTGGAAGCCCGCCATCGACGCGACGTTGACGACCGACCCGCGCCCGCGCTCGACCATGCCCGGCAGGAACCGCTTCACCAGGCCCGTCACGGCCACGACGTTCACCATCGCGGTGTCGCGGCTGTAGTCGGCGCCGATCGACACGTCCCGCCCGAACGTCCCGATCCCCGCGTTGTTGACCAGGACCTCGACCTCGATCCCGGCCACGGCCGCGGCGACCCGGTCCGCGGCGTCCGGGACCGCGAGGTCCTCCGCGACCACGAGCGCCTCGACGCCGCAGGACTCGCGCAGCTCCGCCGCGAGCGCTTCGAGCCTGTCCCGCGAGCGGGCCACGACCGCGACGTGCATGCCCCGCCCGGCCAGCTGCCGCGCGAACGCCGCGCCGATCCCCGACGACGCGCCCGTGACGAGCGCCCACGACCCCATCCGGTCCCCCCGTTCCTCCGCCCACAGCGTAGCCGGGACAGCGCCGCAGGTCGCGGCCCCTGTACGGGTACGCTTGCCGCACCATGACGATGCCGGCCCATCCGATCACGCGCCGACTGGCCCTTCCCGGCTGGTCGGTCCTGCGGTTCAGCTTCACGCTGATCGCCGCCGTCCTCCTGGCCGCGTCGCTCGCCACCGGGATCCTCGTCGTCTTCTGGATCGGCATCCCCGTCGCCGTCGGCGTGTTCCTCGCCATCCGCCTCTGGGCCAACTCCCAGCGGCGCATGATCGGCGAGCAGCTCGGCGTCGACATCCCCGTCCCCTACCGCGAGCGCCCCAAGCGCGCGCGCCTCGACCAGCAGGCGCTCCACCTCGTGCGCGAGGCCGCCACCTGGCGCGACTTCGCGTGGCTCGCCATCGACGCGACCCTCGGGTTCCTCGTCAACCTCCTGTACCTCGGCGTGTTCGGCGTCGCCGTCTACTACCTCGTGCAGCCGCTGCTCCTGGTGTGGCTGTTCCACTCCGCGCCCAACCCGAGCGTCAACGACTTCGGGTTCTACGACTTCGACACGCCCGCGAAGACCCTCATGCTCGTGCCGCTCGCGCTCGGCTGCGGCGTCGCCTGGTGGCGCTGGGGCGAGCTGTTCCTGCGCTGGTACTCCCACCTCGGCGTGCTCCTCCTCGGCCCCACCGCGAAGGCCCTGCTCACCGCCCGCGTCTCCGAGCTGCGGCAGTCCCGCGACCAGACCGCCGACCACGCCGCCGCCGAGCTGCGGCGCATAGAGCGCGACCTCCACGACGGCGCGCAGGCCCGCATCGCCGCCCTCAGCCTCACCCTCGGCATGGCCGAGGAGCTCCTCCACCAGGACCGGCCCGAGCAGGCCGGGGCGCTCGTCGCCGAGGCCCGCCAGACCTGCTCCGACGTGCTCGAAGAGATCCGCGACCTCGTGCGCGGCATCCACCCGCCCGTCCTCGCCGACCGCGGCCTCACCGGCGCGCTCCAGGCCATGGCCCTCGACCACCCGCTCCCGGTGTCCGTGGTCGACCGGCTCGGCGGGAAGCTCCCCGCCCCCCTCGAAGCGGCCGCGTACTTCGCGACGAACGAGATCCTCACGAACATCACCAAGCACGCCGACGCGACCCAGGTGCAGGTCGTCGTCACCCACGAGCACGGCCTCGTCCGCATCGAAGTGCGCGACGACGGCCGCGGCGGCGCGGCGGTCGCCTCGGGCGGGGGCCTCGACGGCGTCTCCCGGCGCCTCGCCGCGTTCGACGGGACCCTGGAGGTCGACAGCCCCGACGGCGGCCCCACCACCGTCACGCTCACCATCCCCGCCGTCGCGGTCGGCCCCGCGGCGGTCGAGAATAAGCGCGCGGCCGGCAGCTGAGCCCGGACCACCGAACGCAAGGAGCTCTGATGGACGTCGTCCTCGCCGAAGACCACTCGCTCCTGCGCGACGGCCTCACCCGGATGCTCGAAGCGCACGACTTCACCGTCGTCGAGGCCGTCGACAACGGCCCCGCGCTCACCGCCGCGCTCCTCAAGCACCGCCCTGACGTCGCCGTCGTCGACATCCGCCTCCCCCCGACGTTCAAGGACGAGGGCCTGCGCGCCGCCATCGAGGCCCGCCGCCACATCCCCGCGCTCCCGATCCTCGTGCTCTCCCAGTACGTGGAGCAGCTGTACGCCCGCGAGCTCCTCGGCGACCGCCGCGGCGGCGTCGGCTACCTCCTCAAGGACCGCATCTCCAACGTCGGCGAGTTCATCGAGGCGCTCCGCCGCGTCGCCGCGGGCGGCACCGCCATGGACCCCGAGGTCGTCGCCCGCCTCCTCGGCAAGCAGCAGAACCGCCTCGACGCGCTCACCCCCCGCGAGCTGGAGGTCCTCGGGCTCATGGCCGAGGGCCGCACCAATGCGGCCATCGCCGCGTCCCTGTTCATCACGGAGAAGGCCGTCGGCAAGCACTCCGCGAACGTGTTCCGCAAGCTCGGCCTGGGCCAGTCGGAGGACGACAACCGGCGCGTGCTGGCCGTCCTCGCCTACCTTGAGGGAAACTGACGGGATGGACCTGGAGGACCTGGCCCGGCTGCGGAAGGCCCGCGACGCCATGGACCGCGACTACGCGAAGCCGCTCGACGTGGCGGCGCTGGCGCGGATCGCGCTCATGTCGCAGGGGCACTTCTCGCGGAGCTTCCGCGCCGCGTACGGCGAGACTCCGTACTCGTACCTCATGACCCGCCGCATCGAACGCGCGAAGGCCCTGCTCAGGCGGGGCGACATGACGGTGACGGAGGTGTGCTTCGCGGTCGGGGTGAACTCGCTGGGGACGTTCTCGACCAGGTTCACCGAGCTGGTGGGGGAGTCCCCGAGCGCGTACCGGGCCCGGGACCACGACAACGGCGCGAACATCCCCGCGTGCATCGCGAAGGCCTACACGAGACCGGTCAGGAATCGAGAAGCGAAGCCCCCCGCGTCCTCGTAAGTTGGTCCCATGAGCATCAATCTTTCCCAGTGCTTCATCGCCGTCGACGACCACGACAAGGCCATCGCCTTCTACCGTGACGTCCTGGGCATGGAGGTCCGCAACGACGTCGGCTTCGAGGGGATGCGGTGGGTGACCGTCGGCTCCCCGGACCAGCCCGACGTGAACATCGTCCTCGAACCGCCGCTGGCCGACCCGAACGCCTCCGAGACCGACCGGGCGACCATGAACGAGCTGCTCGCGAAGGGCCTGCTGCGCGGCGTCATCTTCGAGACCGACGACGTCGACGCGACCTTCGAGCGGATCAGCGCCGCGGGGGCCGACGTCCTCCAGGAGCCCATGGACCAGCCGTACGGGGTGCGCGACTGCGCGTTCCGCGACCCGGCCGGGAACATGCTCCGCTTCAACCAGCCGCGTAAGTAGACGCCTTCGATTCGTAAGGTCCGCGGGACTGTCGCCCGCCGCCGGTAGTCTCGGCGGCGGGCCGCCCCGGCCCCGGAGACGGATGGAGACCACCACACCATGGCCACCGGCACGACACCCAACCCGGCCGACGCGCACGACCTGATCCGCGTGCAGGGCGCGCGCGAGAACAACCTCAAGGACGTCAGCGTCGACCTCCCCAAGCGCCGCCTCACCGCCTTCACCGGCGTGTCCGGCTCCGGCAAGAGCTCGCTCGTGTTCTCGACGATCGCCGCCGAGTCGCAGCGGCTCATCAACGAGACCTACTCGGCGTTCGTGCAGGGCTTCATGCCGACCCTCGCCCGCCCCGAAGTGGACGTCCTCGACGGCCTGACCACGGCGATCATCGTCGACCAGGAGCGCATGGGCGCGAACATCCGCTCCACCGTCGGCACGGTCACCGACGCGAACGCGCTGCTGCGCATCCTCTTCAGCCGCCTCGGCGACCCGCACATCGGCGGGCCCGGCGCGTTCTCCTTCAACGTGCCGTCGGTGTCCGCCTCGGGCGCGATCACCGTCGAGCGCGGCGGCAAGACCATCGCCGAGAAAGCCACGTTCAACCGGCTCGGCGGCATGTGCGCCCGCTGCGAGGGCGTCGGCTCGGTCAACGACTTCGACCTGACCGCGCTCTACGACGGCGAGAAGTCCCTCAACGAGGGCGCGATCCTCATCCCCGGCTACTCGATGGACGGCTGGTACGGGCGCATCTACCGCGCCTCCGGGTTCTTCGACCCCGACAAGCCGGTCAAGAAGTACAACAAGCGCGAGCTCCACGACCTGCTGTACAAGGAGCCCACCAAGATCAAGGCCGAGGGCATCAACGTCACGTTCGAGGGCCTCATCCCCAAGATCCAGAAGTCCATGCTGTCCAAGGACGTCGAGGCGATGCAGCCGCACATCCGCGCGTTCGTGGAGCGGGCCGTCACCTTCCAGACCTGCCCCGAGTGCGAGGGCACCCGCCTCGGCCCCGAAGCCCGCTCGTCCAAGATCGACGGCGTCTCGATCGCCGACGCCTGCAAGATGCAGATCTCCGACCTCGCCGCCTGGGTCGCCGGGATCAAGGAGCCCTCCGTCGAGCCGCTGCTGAAGTCCCTGCGGGACCTCCTCGACTCGTTCGTGGAGATCGGCCTCGGCTACCTGTCGCTCGACCGGCCCTCCGGCACGCTCTCGGGCGGCGAGGCCCAGCGCACCAAGATGATCCGCCACCTCGGGTCCTCGCTCACCGACGTCACGTACGTCTTCGACGAGCCCACCGTGGGCCTGCACCCGCACGACATCGAGCGCATGAACCAGCTGCTGCTCCAGTTGCGCGACAAGGGGAACACCGTCCTCGTCGTGGAGCACAAGCCCGAGGCGATCGCCATCGCCGACCACGTCGTGGACCTCGGCCCGGGCGCGGGCACCGACGGCGGCACCGTCCAGTTCGAGGGCACCGTCGAGGGCCTGCGCAAGTCCGGGACGCTCACCGGCCGCCACCTGGACGACCGCGCCAAGCTCAAGGACGAGCTGCGCGAACCCACCGGGAAGCTCGCGGTGCGCGGCGCGAACGAGAACAACCTCCAGGACGTCGACGTCGACATCCCGCTCGGGGTCCTGTGCGTCGTCACCGGCGTCGCCGGGTCCGGGAAGTCGTCCCTCATCCACGGGTCCGTCGCGGGCCAGGAGGGCGTGGTCGCGATCGACCAGGGCGCCATCAAGGGCTCGCGGCGCTCCAACCCCGCCACGTACACGGGCCTGCTCGACCCGATCCGCAAGGCGTTCGCGAAGGCCAACGGCGTCAAGCCCGCCCTGTTCAGCGCCAACTCCGAGGGCGCCTGCCCCACCTGCAACGGCGCGGGCGTCGTCTACATGGACCTCGGCATCATGGCCTCGGTGTCCACCACCTGCGAGGACTGCGAGGGGAAGCGGTTCCAGGCCGCGGTCCTGGAGTACAAGCTCGGCGGCAGGGACATCAGCGAGGTCCTCGGCATGTCCGTCGCCCAAGCGGAGGCGTTCTTCGCCGACGGCGAGTCGAAAGTGCCTGCGGCGCACAAGATCGTGCAGCGCCTCCACGACGTCGGCCTGGGCTACATCAAGATCGGCCAGCCGCTCACCACCCTCTCCGGCGGCGAGCGCCAGCGCCTCAAGCTCGCGACCCACCTGGGGGACAAGGGCGGCGTGTACATCCTGGACGAGCCGACCACGGGCCTCCACCTCGCCGACGTCGAGAACCTCCTCGGCCTCCTCGACCGCCTCGTCGAGTCCGGCAAGTCCGTGATCGTCATCGAGCACCACCAGGCCGTCATGGCCCACGCCGACTGGATCATCGACCTCGGCCCCGGCGCCGGCCACGACGGCGGCAAGGTCGTCTTCGAGGGCACCCCCGCCGACCTGGTGAAGCAGAAGCAGACGCTCACCGGCAAGCACCTCGCCGAGTACACGGGCGCTTAGGAGTCCTCCGGCGGGAGGTGGCGTTCGCTCCAGTGCGCCAACGGCTGAAGGAGGGAGATCAGCTCTTCGGCGTCGGGTGTGAGCGTGTACTTGATCTGGACGGGCGTGCTGGGGATGACCGTGCGCTCGATGAGCCCGCGGGCCTGCAGCTGCTTGAGCCGCAACGTCAACTGCGGATCCGAGATGCCCGGGGCCAAGGCGCGGTACTCCTTGAACCGGCGGGCGCCCCGGGCGCCGGCGAGCAGGATCGGTCCGGTCCAGCGCGTCCCGATGATGTCGATCGCGCGCAGGATCCGGTGGCAGTGCTCCTCGTCGACGGGCGCGTCCGGCGGTCTCAGTGCTTCCCTAGAGCTGGTCACTTCTCAAAAGTAAGTCGCTTTGGTGACGTTTGCCAAGCCGGATCGGCGAGTGCGAGGCTTTCCCTGACCGACGAGAGGGGAGCACGCCATGACCGCACCGACCGCGCCGGCGGCCCGGCGAGTGGACCGGGTGTTCGACAAGGTGGACCTCGGCCCGACCGCCATGTCCGCTCGCAGTTCGCTGATCATCCCACCGGGCAGGGACTCCTGGACCGATCCGTTCCTGCTCATGGGAGAGGAACTGGTCAACCAGCCGGGCTTCGAATGGCACCCGCATCGCGGGATGGAGACCGTGACCCTCATCCTGGACGGCGTCCTGGAGCACGGCGACAGCATGGGCAACGCCGGTGAGCTCGGGCCGGGGGACGTGCAGTGGATGACCGCAGGGCGGGGCGTCATCCACCGCGAGGTCGCCGCCCGCTCGGAGCACGCCCACGTGATCCAGATGTGGCTCAACCTTCCGTCGCACAAGAAGCTGGTGCCCACCGGCTACCAGGACCTGCGGGCCGGCAAGCACGCCGTGCACACCGAGCCGGGCGTGCTGGTCCAGGTGATCTCGGGAGCGACCGGGGCGGTGCGCGGTCCGGCGGTCAACCACTGGCCGATCCTGGGCATGGTGATCACGCTCGATCCGAAGGCCGAGTACCGCCAGGTGCTCGACGGGAGCGAACGCACGTTCGCGTACGTGATCGCGGGCCGGCTGACGGTCGGCGGCCGGACCGTGCGCGCCGGGCAGATCGCCTGGTCCGATCCCGTGTCCGGGCAGGGCGATCCGACCACGTTGGCCTTCGCCGCCGCCGACGCCGACGAACAGGCCGCGGTGCTGCTGTTCTCCGGCCGGCCCATCGGCGAGTCCGTCGTCGCCCACGGCCCGTTCGTGATGAACACCCGGGCCGAGATCGCACAGGCCTACCGCGACTTCCATTCCGGCGGGTTCGGCGGCATCCCGGGGCACACCAGCCTGCCCGCCGGAGCCTGACCGATCGAGGCCGCACCCCGCGTCTCGCGAAGACGCGCAAGGCGATCGGCCGTTCCCGAGCAATCCGAACAAGGAGTGAAGGCAATGACGACAGTGCTCGTGGCGGGCGCGACCGGCAGCCTCGGCGGCCAGATCGTGAAGCACCTGCTGGATCGGGGCGCCGACGTGCGCGCGCTGGTTCGGAAGTCCTCAGTGGACAAGCTGACGGCGCACCCGAATCTGACGGCGCATGTCGGCGACCTGGCGGACGGCGCGGACGCGCTGGCGCGCCACCTCGACGGCGTGGAGGTCGTCGTGTCCGCGGTCCAGGGCGGGCCCGACGTGATCATCGACGGGCAGCGGGAGCTGCTGCGGGCCGCGGAGCGGGCCGGCGTGCACCGGATGATCCCGTCGGACTTCTCGATCAACCTCTACGGATACGGCTACGGCGTCAACGTCCTGTCCGACCTCCGCCGCGTGTTCGCGGACTCGTTCGCCACGTCGACGGTCGCGCGCACGTCGGTGGCGATCGGCGCGTTCCCGGAGTACTTCCTCGGAGCGGTCCACGAGGTGCTCGACCCGGCGGCCGGCACGTTCTCGGTGTGGGGCGACGGCACGCGCCCGATCGACATGACCACCATCGCCGACACCGCCGCGTTCACGGCCGCGATCGCGCTCGACCCGAGTACCGCGGGCCGCGACGTGCACGTGGTCGGCCAGCAGTTGTCCATGATAGAACTGCGAGACGAGGTCGAAGCGGCGTCCGGGCGGCAGTGGGAACTGGTGCGCAAGGGCACGCTCCAGGATCTCCGCGCGGAAGTGGTGCGCCGGCAGTTCAACGCGTCCAGCCTGGTCGAGTACGTGGCCCTGCAGGCCCAGGTGGCCATGTTCGACGGAACGGGCTCGCTGCGGGACGTGCGCAACGCGGACTACCCGGACGTGGTGCCGACTTCGCTGGCGGCATATCTGGCGGGCCGGGGCGCGGCGCACTTCACGCCGCCCGAGACGCCGCGGCGCCCGGGCGAGTGGCCGACGGCGGTCTGACCCGTAGCCGCTGCAAGGCGGTGGGGCGGGCCGGAGCGCATCGCGCTCCGGCCCGCCCGGCTTCGTTGTGAGCCAGCTAACCGCACTTCACTGACACGATCTGTCAGTGAACCTGCCGCATCCTCTTCACCATGACGACCACCGCCCAGGCCGCCCGCCCCGTCGTGCTGCCGCCCCGCAACCGCGCCGAGCGCCTGCTCCTGCCCGCCACGTTCATCACCAGCCTCGGCAACGGCGTCCAGCTCGTCGCCGCCGCCGTCCTCGTCTTCACCACCGGCCAGAGCGCGCTCGCCGTCGGCTGGCTCTACATCCTCGTCTCGATCCCGCCCGCGCTCCTGTCGCTGTGGTTCGGCTCGATCGCCGACCGCTTCGACCGGCGCACCCTCTGCCTCATCGCGGACCTCGCCAGCGCCGCGGCCGCCGCGTTCCTCCCGGTCTGGATCCTCGCCGGGGGCGATCCCGGGCCGGTCGCGTACGGGACCGCGTTCGCCCTGTCGCTCCTGTCGGCGATGTTCACGCCCGCGGGCGGCGCCCTCATCAAGGAGCGCGTCCACCCGGCCCGCACGGCGGTCTTCAGCGCCCACTACGAGATCGCGATGCAGCTGGGGCTGCTCCTGTCGGCGGCGCTCGGCGGCATCCTCATCCACTATGTCGGCACCACGCCCCTGTTCATGTTCAACGGCGTCACGTTCCTCGCCTCGGCGGTCGCCTTGTGGGCCATGCGCAAAGCCCCCGCCCGGACCGGCCCCGCCGCGCACGCGGCGGCGGACGGCGGCGTGCCGGGCGCTCCGCTGGTGCGGCTGGGCCTGCTGTACGCGTGCGGGCAGATGCTCATCATGGTCAGCAACACGACGCTGATCGTGCTCGTGTACGTCGCGTTCGACCGGGGCGCGGGCGTGTACGGGGTCGTGGACGCGCTTGCGGGGCTCGGGTTCTGCGTGGCGGCGGCGCTGTTCCCGCGGGTGGCCGCGCGGTTCGGGGAGTTCCGGGCGGCGGTCGTCGGCGGCGTCGGGTGCGCGCTGATGTCGTTCGTGCTGCCGCTGCACCTGGTGGTGCTGCTCCTCGCGGTGCCCCCGGCGGCTTTCATGGTCGGGATGTCGCGGGTCGGCCTGCGCTCGATCCTGCTCCGCTCGGTGCCCGAGCGCCGCGCCGGGCGCCTGTTCGGCGCGGTGAACGCGGCGGGGCTGGGCCTGAGCGCGGCGATGACGGTCCTGGTCGCGGCCGTCGCCGACGCCACCCACATCCGCTACGGCTTCTACCTGCTCGGCGCGGTCTGCGCGCTGGCGATGGCGGCCACGGCGTTCTCGTTGCGCGGCAAGGTGAACGATGCTCTGCGTCCCGCGCTCGGGCGTGTCGCGTCTGAGATCCCCCCGTTGCAACAGTGACATCCGGGTCCGACAGCGGCGGCATGGTGACATGCGGCGCGGTCAGTTGTGGAGGTCGAGGACCGCCTGGGCGCGTTCGCGCATCATCGCCCGCAGGGAGGCGGGTTCGAGGACTTCGACGCCGGCGAGCTTCATGAGTTCGCCGGAGGCGACCCAGTCGGTCTCGACGGGGATGGTGGCGACGGCCCACCCGTCTCCGTCGCGGTCGGCTTTCGCTATGGCCTCCAAGGCGTCCGCGTCGAGCTGGTCCGAGGCGCGCTCGACCGCTTCGGGCGAGAACCGCACGACCGCGGTCCCCTTGTAGCGGCGGGCGTCGAAGGCGTCGAGGTTCTCGGCCCACCAGGCCGCGAGGTCGAAGCCCTCGGGCCGTTCGAACTCCTCGTCGGTCTTGGCCGCCGCCAGCAGGTTCGCGACCTTGTACGGCAGCACGGGCCCCGTCCCCTGCGAAGCCGCCAGATACCAGCGCCCGCCCTTGAGCACCAGGCCGAGCGGGCAGAGTTCGCGCTCGACCTCGCGCGGCTCCTTCCAGCGCCGGTACCGGACCCTGATCCGCCGCTGCTCCCACGCCGCGTTCGCCACCAGCGCCAGGAGTGGCACCGCTTCGGACCGCTGGAACCAGGTGACCACGTCGAGGTGGAACAGCCGCCGCGCCCGCTCGGCCCGCTCCCGCTGCTGCGGTGAGAGCGCCGCGGAGAGCTTCAGCTCCAGGGCCGCCAGCTCGGTTTGGAGGCCCAGGTCGGTCGCGGCCTGCGGGACGCCGGTGAGCGCGAGCGCCTCCGCCTCGCCCGCGGTCACCCCGGTCAGCCGCGTCCGGTAGCCCTCGACAAGCCGGTAGCCGCCCTCGTGGCCGCTCTCCCCGTAGATGGGGATGCCCGCGGCCGCGAGCGCCTCCGCGTCCCGGTACACGGTCCGCACGGACACGCCGAGCTCCGCCGCGAGTGCGTCGGCGGTCATCCGCCCGCGCTGTTGGAGCAGCAGCATCATCGACACCAGGCGGCCAGCACGCATACGGCAAGTATCCGCGCCGGGCCGTCCGGATACCGCGTCCGGTGCCGGTGCGGCGGGGTTTCGGCGAACATGCCTGGACGGCTGCGGGAGTGCATAGAGTCCGGTGCGGCAACGGCCCCGGTCCGCTGTGGACCGGGGCGCCCGACGACATCAGGGAGCGCCATGCCGAACGCACGACCCGTCCGATCCTTCCGACTCCGCCATCCCGAGCGCCTGCGCCGCCTGGCGGCCGCTGCCGCCGCCGTGCCGGTGGCGGCGCTCATCGGGGCCGCGGGGGCCTCGGCGGCACCGCCGCAGCAGCTCGACGTCGTCCCGGACCTCGACGCCGCCAGAATCGACCTGTCCGGCCGGGCCTCGATCAGCCTCCTCGACACCGGCGACGAGCTGTACGGGACCGGCAAGCTCAAGGGCGACGCGGAACTCGCCGTCCCGGACCCGGAGGGGTACTCGGGCATCCAGGACCTGTTCCTGCACCGCAAGCAGGGCTCGGGCGGCGACTTCGGCGACGTCGACGTCATGATCGGCCCCGACCGCGGCGAGAGCCTGCACTGCGACGACCCGGGGATCATCGACTTCGCGACGGGCCTGGCGTTCGACGTCCGGAAACTGCCGCGCGGCTTCGAGAGCGGAGGCGACCCGATCACGCTGGTCACCGACCCGTTCGTGCTCGAACCGGCGGTCCCGGCGGAGGGCTTCCCGCCGGTGAACCAGAAGTACGCGCTGGAGGACTCGGTCGCCCTCTACCAGGAGACCGGTCCGGGCCGGTACGAGCAGATCGGCCTGCTCGAAGGGTTCGACGTCATCGTGAACCAGAGCGCGGCCCGCTAGTCCGCGCCGGGGCCGCGGCAGCGCCGCGGCCCCGCTCCGTCCCCGGATCTCCCTTGCCTCCCAGGCGTTCGCGCCCTAAGCTCACTCCCACGCACGACGACGGGAGACCCCGCGATGACGCAGACCCGCAGCGCCGACTGGGACTACGGCGAACTCTCCGCCCGCGTCTACGAGCTCGACAAGCCGGTCGGGAAGTCCCTCAACGGGGACGTCGAGTTCTATTCGCGCCGCCTCGCGGGGACCGAGGGCGACATCCTCGAACCGGCCGTGGGCACCGGCCGGATGCTCGTGCCGCTGGTCCGCCTGGGGCTCAACGTGACCGGCTACGACACGTCGGCGCACATGCTGAACATCTGCCGCCGCAACCTCGACGAGGCCGGGCTCGACGCCGACGTGTTCATCGGCGACATGACCTCCTACGTCAAACCCGGTGCGTACGAAGCGGTCCTGGTCCCGACCGGGTCGATCGTGCTCCTGCCCGACCGGTCCGCCGCCGTCGAGGCGCTGCGCCTCATGCACGCGAGCCTGCGCCCGGGCGGGCGCCTCTTCGTCGACCTGCCGCCCTCGCGGCACTTCACCGACCCCGGGGGCCTGCGGCACTGGCAGGACGGCGTCGACGACCTGCTCACCTTGCAGACCATGCACGTCGACGTCGACCCGCTGGGCCTGCGGGTCGTCCGGTGGCTGCGCTACGAGCTGTGGCGCAAGGGCCGGCTGGTCGAGACGCAGCTCCAGAACAGCGGCCTGCTGTGCTTCGAGGTCGAGGAGTTCCTCCAGGTCCTCCACGAGGCCGGATTCGCCGACGTGACCGTGTACGGCGACTACGACGAGGACGCCGAGCCGGGTCCGGACGCGTCGATCTGGACGTTCGAGGCCGTCAGCACCGACTGACCTACCGCAACGCCGCAGCGTCGAGGCCGAGCAGCCGCTCCAGGGCCTCGGCGCCCGGGCCGGTGAGGCGCACGGCCCGCGTCGACCCGATCCTCCGGATCCAGCCCGCTTCGAGGAACCGGGCGCAGACGGCCGCGCCCGCGAGCCCCGCGAGGTGGCTGCGGCGCTCCGTCCAGTCCAGGCACTCCTTCGCGGCGGGGCGGCGGCCCGCCGACCACGTCGCGGTGTCGACACCCAGCTCAGCGGTCATCCAGTCGCGTCCCTTGTCGCTCAACGCGAACCCCGCGTCCCGGTCGATGAGGCCGCGGCCGGTCATCGCGTCGGTGACCGCGACGCCGAGCCGCCCGGCGAGGTGGTCGTAGCAGGTGCGGCCGCGCGCCAGCGCCGCCGACGCGGTGGACGCCCGCAGGCCCGTCGGCGCGGCGGCCGCGGGGAAGTGCCCGGCGAGCGACTCGATGAGCGCGGCGGTCTCGGGGTCGGCGAGCTGCACGTACCGGTGGCGGCCCTGCCTGCGCTCGGTGCACAGCCCGGAGTCGACGAGGCGGTGCAGGTGCCCGGTGGCCGTCGGCGCCGACACGCCCGCGACCCGCGCGAGTTCGCCTGCGGTCCAAGCGCGCCCGTCGAGGAGCGCGACGCAGAACGTGGCCCGCGTCGGGTCCGCGAGCACCGCCGCGACCTCCGCCAGCCTGGTTCCCTGCGCGCGATCGGTCATGCCCCGATTGTGCCCCCGCGACACTTCGGCGGCCGCCGAACCGTCCCGGCCCTACCGTCGCCCCATGATCTCGTTCGGCCCCGACCGCGCCCCCGAACTCCTCGCCCACCCGGGTCTCGTCCCGCCGCCCGCAGCGCCCGGCCCGCCCGGGACCCTCGGCTGGCTGCGCACCAGTGTCGCGCGCTTCGCGACCGGCGGCGACCACGCCCGGCGGCGCACCCAGGCCGCGGACCTGCTGGTGGACATGGACCTCGACGTGCTGCGGCTGCGCGCGGAAGTCCTCGCCTGCATCGCCTTGGAGGACGCGCCCCTCGACGTCATGGACCGCATCGCCCGCGACGTGCCGGTCCGCACCCTCGCCGAAGCCCTCGGCGCGCCCGGCCTCGACCCCGCGGCCGTCCGCACGGTCGCCGCCGCCTACCTCACCGGCGACGCGGCCCCCGAGACCGACGCCGCCGTCGCGGCCCTGGTCGCGGTCTTCGGCGGCGTCCCCGACGAGCCCACGGCCGCCCGGATCGGCCTCCTCGTCCAAGCCTGCGAAGCGACCGCCGCGCTCATCGGCAACACCCTCGCCGCCGGAGGCGGGCTGGACCCCACCGACCTCGCCGCGCAGCTCCGCGACGACCCGCCCGTCAAAGCCACGACCCGAACGGCCGCAACCGAAACCGAGGGCCTTCGACCCGGCGGTACGGCCCGCATCCAACTCGACGGCACCGCGCCCTTCGGCGCCGGACCCCACGCCTGCCCCGGCCGCGACCAGGCCCTCGCCATCGCGACCGGCGTCTGCGAAGCCCTCAAACGCGTCTCGCCGCCGACCGGCTCAATCGCGTACGAACCGCTCCCGAACCTCCGCATCCCCGCAGCGATCCACGTCAGGATGAACCCGTGACCTACGCCGCCTTCGCCGCCGCCCACCGCGGCCCGCGCCCGCTCGTGCTCCCCAACGCCTGGGACCACGCCTCCGCGGCCGCCCTCGCCGCCGCCGGATTCACCGCGATCGGCACCACCAGCCTCGGTGTCGCCGCAGCCCACGGCCTCCCCGACGGCGCGGGAGCCACCCGCGACCACACCATCGCCCTCGCCCGCCGCCTCGCGCCGCTCCCGGTCCTCGTCACCGTCGACATCGAAGGCGGCTTCAGCGACGACCCCGCCGAGGTCGTCGCCCTCGCCGCGACCCTCGCCTCTTTCGGCATCGTCGGCGTCAACCTCGAAGACGGCCGCCCCGACGGCACCCTCGCCGACCCTGATCTCCACGCCGCCCGCATTGCGGCCGTGAAGGACCGCTGCCCCGACCTGTTCGTGAACGCCCGCACCGACCCGTACTGGCTCAGCACTGACAGTCCACTGGAGACCGCGCTCGCCCGCGCCGCACACTACACGGCCGCGGGCGCCGACGGCGTCTTCGTCCCGGGTGCCGCGGCTCCCGACGACATCCGCACCCTCGCCGCCCGCATCGACGCCCCGCTCAACGTCCTCTACTCCCCGGGCGGTCCCACCGTCGACGACCTCGCCGCCCTCGGCGTCGCCCGGATCAGCACCGGCTCCCTCCTCTACCGCGCCGCCCTGACGGCGGCGGTCCGCACGGCGGTACGGATCGGCGAGGGGGAGCCGGTGGCGGGGGACCAGCTGACCTACGCGGAGGTCACAGCGTTGCAAGCTCCTCGGGGGTGAACGCGCGCAGGATGCAGAACTCGTTCCCCGCGGGGTCGTTCATGACGATCCACGACGACGAATCGTCCTGCCCGACATCGGCCCGCTTGGCGCCCAACGCCTCCGCGCGGGCGACCTCGGCGGCCTGGTCGTCGGGGCGCAGGTCGAGGTGGAGGCGGTTCTTGACGCTCTTGCCTTCGGCAACGCGGACGAACAGGATGTCGGGGGAGACGCCGTCCTGCGGGCTGCCCAGCGGCGGCTCTAGCACGACCTCCTTTTCAGAGGTGTGGGTGACGCGCCAGCCCAGCAGCTCGGCCCACCAAGGGCCCAGCTCCTGCGGGTCGGCGCAGTCGACGATGATGCACTGCCATTGCAAACTCATCGCGCAACAGTAATGCCCTCGCGTTCTCACGCCGCAGGGGACGGCGGTCAGGTCTTTTCGATGAAGTCGAGCATCCGCTCGAAGCGCGCCTTCGTGGCCGCGGCGGCCCGGTACTCGGCCTCGACGCGGGCGTGCTCCTCGTAGATCACGGCCCGCTGCTCGGGCGTGACCTCGTCGGCGCTGCGGCAGCGCCGGAGCTTCGCGATCGCGCGGCTCGGCAGGCCGTTCGCGAACATGAGCTTGATCCACTGGACCTGGTCGACCGCGTCGGCCGGGTAGACGCGCTGGCCGCTCGCGGTGCGCTCGGGGTGCAGGAGGCCCTGCTCCTCGTAGTACCTGAGCGCGCGCACCGTCGCGCCCGTCGCCTCGGCCAGTTCTCCGATGCGCATCCGCGCCCTCCCGTTTCCCGCTGTGGTGTCCGCCACCGTCGCTTGCCCCTCACGCTGACGTGAGGTCATAGCGTCGACCGCATGGACATCAAAGGATCAATCGCATTCGTCACCGGCGCCAACCGCGGCATGGGCCGCCATTTCGCCCGGCAACTTCTGGAACGCGGCGCGGCCAAGGTCTATGCCGGGTCGCGCCGGATCGATTCGGTCGACCTGCCCGGCGTGGAGCCCGTGCAGCTCGACATCACCGACCCGGCGTCGGTCGCGGCGGCGGCCGCGACCGCGTCCGACACGACGATCCTCGTCAACAACGCAGGGATCGCGACGTTCGCGAACCTCGTCGGCGGCCCCGAGGACCCGATCCGCCTGGAGATGGAGACGAACTTCTTCGGCACCCTGAACATGGTGCGGGCCTTCGCACCCGTGCTCGGCGCGAACGGCGGCGGCGCGATCCTCAACATCCTGTCGGTCCTGTCGTGGCGCTCGTCCGGGATGGGCCACGCGTACTCGGCGGCGAAGGCCGCGTCGTGGAGCCTCACGAACGGCGCGCGCCTCGAACTCGCCGCCCAGGGGACGCAGGTGACGGGGCTGCACGTCGCCGGGATCGACACCGACATGCTCAAGGGCATTCCCGCCGACAAGAGCGACCCGGCCGACATCGCCCGCGCCGGCCTCGACGGCATCGAGACCGGCGCGCTCGAAGTCCTCGCCGACCAGGTCACCGTCGACTTCAAGGCGGTCCTCAACGCCGACCCGGCCGCGCTCTACCCCGAACTCGCCGCGGCGCGCACGGTCTAGGCGCCCGACCAGACGCCGGACTTCGCGGTCTCGGTCGCCCAGTCCGCGAAGCGGATCGGGGCGCGGCCGAGGACGCGTTCGACGTCGCCGGTGGTCGCGGCCATGGCGCCGTCGCGCATGAACTCGTACATGAGGTTGAGGAACACGACGAGGTCCTCGGGGAGGCCCGCGGCGCGGAGGGCCGCGTCGTGCTCCTCCGGGGTCTCGGCGCGGAAGGCCACCGGCTTGCCGGAGGCGGCGGCGATGGCGGCCATCGCCGCGTCCATCGACAGCGACTCGGGGCCGCTGAGCTCGTAGACGCGCCCGTGGTGGCCGTCCCCGGTGAGGACCGCGGCGGCCACCGCGGCGATGTCGGCGACCGCGATCAGCGGCTCCGTGGTCCCCGCCAGCGGCAGCGCCAGCTCCCCGGCGAGCACCGCGGGGTAGTAGTCGCCTTCGCTGAAGTTCTCGTTGAAGTTGTTGGGCTGCAGGACGGTCCACTCGATCCCCGCCGCCTGGACGGCCGTCTGGGCCGCGTACATGCCGATGGCCTCGGGGCCGACCCCGGCCGCCGCGGCCAGGTCCTGGACCCTGCGGCCCGACTGGGCGACGATGCGGCGCACGCCAGCCTTCTCGGCGGCGGCGACGAACGCGTCGGCGGGGAACGGGTGGTCCGGCGGGACGAGGTAGGCCGCGGCGACGCCCTCCAAGGCGGCGTCCCAAGTGGACTCGTTGGTCCAGTCGAGGGTGATCGCGGTGCTGCGGGAGACCGCGCGCACGTCGTGCCCGCCGGCGCGGAGCAGTTCGGTGAGGCGGCGGCCGACCTTGCCGGTGGCGCCGGTGACGAGGATGGTTCCGGTGTGGGTGTGTTCGCTCATGGGACCAGTCAACCGTCGATTCGGTAGCGGATGAATGGCCGCAGAGCCACGTTCGATGCGTGATCGTCCACGGGCCGGGGGCGCCGCCCCCGGCCCGTGGACTTGTCTCAACCTGCGGCGATGGCCTCGATCGCGGCGTTCGCCTGCTCGAACTCCTTCATCGCGGATTCGATCCAGGGCTGCGGCTGCGGCCCCAGCACTGCCTGCTGCATGTACGCGAGCCCGGCCTCCACCGAGTACCCGAATTCGAGGTTCGGCTCCGGCTGCGGGTCGCCGTACACCTTGCCCGACTGCGGGTCGAACCAGCTGAAGCCCTTATAGGACACCGCGCCGCCCTTGTCGATGAGCTTCGCGGCCGAGTAGAACGCCGCGGCCGCTTCGGATCGCAGCTGCTCGGCGAGCTTCTCGTCCTTCGTCAGGTCCGCCTGCGCGAGGAGCGCCTGCCCCTGCCCGAGCTGCTCGTAGAACGAGACGCGCTCGGCCGGGTTGACCGCGTAGTCCTCGAAGTCGAAGAGCCCCAGGCACACCCAGCAGTCCTTAGGCCACCACTTGCGCGGCCCCTCGACGGGGACCTCCCACTCGGGGCAGACGCGTTCGACGGTGCCGGTCTCCTCGTCGATGACGAAGAAGCAGTAGCTGAACGTGCCGCCGCCCGCCTGGGCCGGGGCCTGCACGAGCAGCACGGTGGAGAGCGCGAGCGCCAGCGCGGCGACCAGGCCCGCGGCGAGCCGGAGGGTCCGGCGCAGTGTCGTCCCGGCGCTCATCACGCGGCCGCCAGTTCGGACAGGCTCTCGTAGGCCGCGTCGAACTCCTTCAGGGCCCCTTCGATGTCGGGCTCCTTGCCGAGGGTGTTCTGGAGGATTCTCACGCCCTCGGCCATGGCGTACCCGGCCGCGATCCCGGGGTCGGGCTGCGGGTCGCCGAGGTACTTGCCGTTGACCGGGTCGGTCCAGGCGAAGCCGTCGAACCCGATCTCGTACTTCGAGACGATCTCGGCGGCGGCGAGGAACTGGCCGCCCGCTTCGGCGCGCAGCTGCTCGGCGAGCTTCTCGTCGTCGGTGAGGTGGGATTCGGCGAGGAGCCCGAGGCCCTTGCCGAACCGCTCGTTGAAGTCGTAGCGGACGGCGGGGTCGACGTAGTCCTTCCAGAAGTCGAAGGACGGCAGGCAGACCCAGCACTCGGGCGGCCACCACTTGCGGTTCCCCTCGACGGGGACCTTCACTGGCACGCACTTGAGGTCGAAGGGGTCGTCGGTGCTGGTGTCGGGGAAGCAGACCTCGATCCAGTAGCCGCCCGCCTGCGCGGGGGCCGGGATGAAGAAGACCGCGGAGACGGCGAGCGTCACCGCGATCATGAGGCGTCTGACGAGGCTCATGGCACTCCTTGGGGGAAGGGTGGATTTGCCGCCTCAGTATGGAGTCGCCATGCGCTGACCGTGGGTACACGCCGCTGCGCCCGACCGCGACTCAAGTGTCCGATGAGGACTAAACGGCCGGTTCGGCCGCCTTTGCGGGGCCGGACCGGCCGGAAAGATGGCACGCGGTGTGCCAGCGGACCTGCGCCGCGGCGGGGCTCAGGCGAGGCCCGCGAGGATCTCGGCGAAGCGCTCGGGGTGGACGAGGGCGCCGACGTGGCTCGTCTCGATGGTGTGGACGTCGAACGCGTTGTCCGGGGTGAGCGCGTCGGCCTCCTTGATGAACAGGTCCTGGAGCTCGATCGGGATCGACGTGTCCTGCGTCAGCCGCACGTAGCTGCGCGGAATCCGGCCCCAGGTGGCGGCGTCGGCGCGGTCCTCGGGGCCGCCCGCGTCGAGGCTCTCGTCGGGGGTGAGCGTGGAGAGGAACACGCGGAACTCGTCGTCGGTGCCGTCGGCGAGCATCGAGTCCTTGAGCGCCCCGAGGAGGACGGGGTCGGCGGTGCGCCAGTTCATGCGGACGGCGCCGAGGCGGGCCGGGTTCGCCGCGGCCACGCCCATGGCCTGGTCGAGGACGCTCCCGGCGTTCTCGGGCCGGGCCACGTACTCGCGCGGGGTGTGCTCGACGCAGCACCACGCCGAGGCGTAGACGATCCGGTCGAGCAGGTCCGGGCGGCGGTTGGCGACCGCCGTGAGGGTCACGCCGCCGCGGCTGTGGGCCACGGCGATGACCGGCCCGTGCTCCCTCGCGCGCTCCAGGATCGCGGTGACGTGGTCGACGTTCGCCTGGAGGCCCACGCCGTCGAGCTTCGACGCCGCCACGGCCAGCTCCGCCGCGTCCTGGGTCTGGTACGCGGACGGCATGCCCGCCGCGAAGCCGTGGCCCGGCAGGTCCACCGCGAGGGAGCGGTGGCCGCGCAGGGCGAGCTCCCGCATGAGCGGGGCCCAGGAGAACGAGTTGGCGTTGGAACCGTGGATGAGGACGAACGTCGGTGTCATGGCGCTCATGATTGCAAAGACGTCGATGCCGTGGTGGCCCCGGTGGGCGGCAGTGTGGGACGGGACAGCGGGGCAGGACGGCGAAGTGGGGGATCAGGGTGGAGGCGCCGGGCCGGGCCGCGTCCGCGGCCCGGCCCCCTGGGGCTAGACGAACGTCGCGCCTAGGTTCGGGTAGTTCTTCGGGACGAGGAAGTTCGTCGAGGCGATCGAGCCGTCGGCGGCCCGCGCGCCGGTGACGACGGCGGCGCTGGTGTTCGCGAGGTCCGCGTCGACCCAGCTCGACTTGATGTTCCACGAGTTGCCCGAGCCGGTCGAGGACCCGAGGGCCACCGGCGTCGCGTTGTTCACCGCGAGGTTCGCGGTGAGCGTCGAGGTCGAGGAGTCGAAGTCGAAGCCGGTCTTGCCGTTCTTCCACGCCGTGGAGCGGCTGATCTGGAGCGAGCCGGGGTTGCCGTTGTCGGTGAAGCCGTGCGCGGAGTTCTTCCACGCCATGGAGTTCACCACGACGTGGTTCGCGGGCGGGTCGACGTCGCCGCCGCCCATCTTGAAGCCGTTGCCGTCGCCGGAGTAGTTCGGCAGGTTCCAGTAGTTGTAGCCGTTGCCCCAGGCGGCGGTGTCCTCGATGCGGATGGGGGAGAGGAACTCCCACGCGTCGAAGCCGTCGTCGGCGTTGTTCCACAGGCGCGCGCCGATCACCTTGTTGCCGGTGCCCGAGCCCTCCTTGATCGCGAGGCCGTCGGCGCTCTCGCCGTTCTTGCGCGGGTCGCGGTTGCCGTACGAGTCGAGGTTGAGGATCGTGTTGTTCGCCGAGGCGCCCTGGATGTGGAGGCCCGACTCGTAGTTGTCGCGGGTGACGAGGCGGTCGTAGACGTTGCCGTTGGAGTCGAGCGCGAAGATCGCGTACGGGCCGTGGACGATCTCCAGGCGCTCGAAGCGCCAGAAGTCGCCTTCGACGTGGAGCGCGCCGCGGTCGGCGCGGGGGATCGAGGAGTCGACGGCGCCGGGCGTGTACGGCATGTTCTCGCCGTCGATGACGACTTTCTCGGTGCCATAGGCGCGCATGGTGATCGGGGCGCTGGCGGTGCCGTTGGAGTTGACCTGGATGTTGGTGCTGGGCGCGTAGGTGCCGCCGCGGATCTGGATGACGGTGCCGGGCACGGCCTTGTTGACGGCGGCCTGGATGGTCTTGAGCGGCGCGGCGACGGTGCCCGCGTTGGCGTCGTTCCCGTTGACGGCCACGGTGATCGTGGTGGTCTGGGCGGATGCGGCGGAGGTCCAGGCGAACGCGGAGGCGGTGGCCGCCGCGGCTGCGGCGAGCGCCGCGACCGCGAGGACCGCCTTGCGGGCCCAGCGGCGCGGGGCGCGCGGTTGGTCAGGTGTCATGTGAGGGTGACTTTCTCGCTGGTGCCGGGTACGAGATCGGGAAGGCGCTTGCCGTCCCGAATGCCACGGTAACCACTTTCATCGAAGAAAGTCAATGTATGTGCGCGCCGGAAATGTGAACGGAGGGTCCCGGCAAATCGGACATCGATGGGCCCCCGGTCTCAACCCTGACTCGGGGGTACGACAGTTCAGGGACGCGAGTGCCTTTCGAGGAACTGGTAGACCTCGGTCTCGTCGACGCCCGGGAAGGAGCCCAGGGGCATCGCCGCGAGTTGGGAGCTGGCGGCGCGGGCGGTGGGCCAGACCTGGCCGGCCCAGGTCTTGGCGAGGTTGCGGGGCGGGTTGCGGCAGCAGTCGGGGTCGGGGCAGCGGGAGACCGAGCGGGCCTTGGTCTCCTTGCCGCGGAACCACTTCGCCGACTCGTAGGGGACGCCGATCGACAGCGAGAACAGCCCGTCGGCGCTGCGCTCGGTCCGGGCCGTGCACCAGTAGGTGCCCGTCGCCGTGTCCGTGTACTGGTTGAAGGCGTTGAACTTGTCGGGCACGTCGAACACCTGGCGGCTCGTCCAGTACCGGCAGATCGGCTGGCCCTCGATCGCGCCGGTCGGGTCCGCCGGGAACGCCACGTCGTCGTTCTCGTACGCCTTGAAGATGATCCCCGACTTGTGGACCTTCTGGAAGTGCGTGCGAATGCCCAGATGGTGCGTGGCGAGGTTGGTGAACCGGTGCGCCGCCGCCTCGTACGAGACCGCGAAGTTGTCGCGCAGGTCCTCGACCGCGACCTCCTTGTCCGCCATGGCGCTCCGCAGGAACGCCACCGCGCTCGACTCCGGGATCAGCAGCGCCGCGGCGAGGTAGTTCGTGGAGACGCGCTGGCCCAGGAACTCCAGGTACGTGCGCGGCACCTCGTGCTCCAGGACGTAGCTCGCGAGGGCCTGGAGCAGGACCGTGCGCGGGTCGTGCGAGCCGGTCCCGACCTGCGTGAGGTAGATCCGCCGGTGCTTGAGGTCGGTGACCGAGCGCGTCGAGTGCGGCAGGTCGTCAACGTGGTGGAGCGTGAACCGCAGGTGCGCCGCGAGGTCGGCGATCTGGTGCTGCGACAGCGGCCCGCCCGCGTAGTCGACCTTGCCGAGCAGCGTGCGCGCCTCGGCCTCGATGTCGGCGAAGTAGTTGTCCTTGTCGCGCATCCGCCGCCGCAGCTCGGTGTTCGCCCGCCGGGCCTCCTCCGGCGTCGCCGTGTGCAGGTTGACCTGGCGGTCCACCTCCCTGTGCAGGCCCACGAGGGCTTCGAGCGCCTCCGTGGGGATGCGGCTCGACGGCTTCACCGACGGCAGACCCAGCGAGCGGTACTGGCCGCTGCGCTGGGCCCGCTCCAGCTCGATCTCCAGGGCCACGCGCCGGTTCGGGGGCTCCGCGCCGAGCAGCTCGTCGGAAGAAACGCCGAACGCCTTCGCGAGCGCCCGCAGCATCGACAGCTTCGGCTCCTTCTTGCCGTTCTCGATGAGCGAGAGCTGCGAGGGCGCGGCGCCGACGGCCGCGCCGAGGTCGTCGAGGCTCATCTCGCGCTGTTTGCGCAGGTGCCGGATCTGCTTGCCGAGGCTGATGAGGTCGACCGAGACGTCGTCGGCGGCCAGTTCGGCGGCCTCGGCGGCGCCCCACGGGCGGTGCGGGGCCTCGGAGGGGCGCGGCGGCAGGTTCGTCATTTCCCCAGTATCGCGAAGAAACGCGAATCTTTCTACCGGGAACCTCTGATGCGCAGTCCCGATCGATGAAAGATTGCTGTTACCTGCAAGTAATGACCGCTGCGGCGGTCCCGACTCTCGGAGCCGACGATGTCCGACAGCAAGCGCGACCCGATCGACACGCAACTCGCCGCCGAACGCCTCGCCATCGAGTGGGCGTCCGACCCCCGCTGGGCGGACACCGCCCGCGACTACACCGCTGCCGACGTCGTGCGCCTCCGCGGCCGCGTCACCGAGGAGCACACCCTCGCCCGCCGCGGTGCGGAGCGCCTCTGGTCCCGGCTCACCGAGGACGCCGCCACCGGCGGGTACACCCACGCGCTCGGCGCGATGACCGGCGGCCAGGCCGTCGAGCAGGTCAAGGCCGGCCTGCACGCGATCTACCTGTCCGGCTGGCAGGTCGCCGCAGACGCGAACCTCGCGGGCCAGACCTACCCCGACCAGTCCCTGTACCCGGCGAACTCCGTCCCGCAGGTGGTGCGCCGCATCAACAACGCGCTCATGCGCGCCGACCAGATCGAGGCCGCCGAAGGCGTCCAGTCCGTCGACGACTGGCTCGTGCCGATCGTCGCCGACGCCGAAGCGGGCTTCGGCGGGCCCCTCAACGCCTTCGAGCTCATGAAGGGCATGATCGCCGCCGGCGCCGCGGGCGTCCACTGGGAGGACCAGCTCGCCTCCGAGAAGAAGTGCGGCCACCTCGGCGGCAAGGTCCTCATCCCCACGGGCCAGCACATCAGGACCCTGAACGCCGCCAGGCTCGCCGCCGACGTCGAAGGCGTCCCCAGCGTCATCGTCGCCCGCACCGACGCCGAGGCCGCCACGCTGCTGACCTCCGATGTGGACGAGCGCGATGCCCGGTTCCTCACCGGCGAGCGCACCGCGGAGGGCTACTACCGCGTCGCGAACGGCATCGAGTCGTGCATCGCCCGCGGCCTCGCCTACGCGCCCTACGCCGACCTGCTGTGGATGGAGACCGGCACGCCCGACCTCGAAGCGGCCCGCACCTTCGCCGAGGCGATCAAGGCCGAGCGCCCCGACCAGATGCTCGCCTACAACTGCTCGCCGTCGTTCAACTGGAAGCGCCACTTGGACGACGACACGATCGCGAAGTTCCAGCGCGAGCTCGGGTCCATGGGCTTCACGTTCCAGTTCATCACCCTCGCCGGGTTCCACGCGCTCAACCACTCCATGTTCGACCTCGCCCACGGCTACGCCCGCGAGGGCATGACCGCCTACGTGGACCTCCAGGAGCGCGAGTTCGCCGCCGAGGAACTCGGGTACACCGCCACGAAGCACCAGCGCGAGGTCGGCACCGGCTACTTCGACCTCGTCACGTCCGCGCTCAACCCGAACTCGGCGACGCTCGCGCTCGCCGGGTCCACCGAGCAGGGGCAGTTCCACTAGCCGTCCGGCGACCAGTCCGTTCGGGCGGGGCCGGAGCCGGTCCCGCCCAACCACATGAGGAGTTACCAGTGGTCATCGATTCCCAGATCCGCACCGACGCGGGCATCACGGTCAACGGGCCCCGCGTCGCGCGCGAGGACGAGGTCCTCACGCCCGAGGCGCTCGACTTCATCGCCGCCCTGCACCGCAAGTTCGCGCCCCGCCGCCAGGAGATCCTCCAGGCCCGGCAGGAGCGGCGCATCCGCATCGCCAACGGCGCCGACCCCGGCTTCCTGCCCGAGACCGCCGACGTGCGCGATGACTTCTCCTGGAGCGTCGCCACCCTCGCCCCCGGCCTGGAGGACCGCCGCGTCGAGATCACCGGCCCCTGCGACCGGAAGATGACGATCAACGCGCTCAACTCGGGCGCGAAATGCTGGATGGCCGACCTGGAGGACTCCTCCACCCCCAACTGGCACAACGTCATCGACTCGCAGGTGAACCTGCGCGACGCCATCGAGCGGCGCATCGACTTCACCTCCGAGCAGGGCAAGGAGTACCGCCTGAAGGGCGAGACCCTGACCGACCTGCCGACGATCATCGTGCGCCCCCGCGGGTGGCACCTCGCCGAACTGCACCTGCGCGTCGACGGCCTGCCCGTCGCCGGGTCCCTCGTGGACTTCGGCCTGTACTTCTTCCACAACGCCCACCGGCTCCTGGAACTGGGCCGCGGCCCCTACTTCTACCTGCCGAAGCTCGAATCGCACCTCGAAGCGCGCCTGTGGAACGACGTGTTCGACACCGCCCAGGACCTCCTCGGCGTCCCGCGCGGCACGATCAGGGCCACCGTCCTCATCGAGACGATCACCGCCGCGTTCGAGATGGAGGAGATCCTCTACGAGCTGCGCCGCCACTCCTCGGGCCTGAACGCCGGGCGCTGGGACTACATCTTCTCGGTCATCAAGAACTTCCGCGAGCGCGGCGCGCGCTTCGTGCTGCCCGACCGCGACCAGGTCACCATGACCGCGCCGTTCATGCGCGCCTACACCGAGCTGCTCGTGCGGACCTGCCACCGCCGCAGCGCCTCCGCGATCGGCGGCATGGCCGCGTTCATCCCCTCCCGCAAGGACCCCGAGGCCAACGCGGTCGCGCTGGAGAAGGTCCGCGCCGACAAGACCCGCGAGGCCGACGACGGTTTTGACGGCTCCTGGGTCGCCCACCCCGACCTCGTGCCCGTCGCGATGGAGGTCTTCGACGAGACCCTCGGCGGGGTGCCGAACCAGATCGACCGGCAGCGCGAGGACGTGGTCCCGAACGCCGCCGCGCTCCTCGACGTCGCCGCCACCCCCGGCGCGATCACCGAGGCCGGCATCCGCAAGAACCTCGAAGTGGGCGTGCGCTACATCGAGTCCTGGCTGCGCGGCGTCGGCGCCGCGGCGATCAACAACCTCATGGAGGACGCCGCGACCGCCGAGATCTCGCGCTCGCAGATCTGGCAGTGGATCAACGCCGGAGCCAGGACCGACGAGGGCCGCACCGTGACCCGCGACTGGGTCGGCCAGCTCCTCAAGGAGGAGTACGCGTCGCTCCAGCGCTTCGACGGCGACCGCTTCGACGACGCCCTGTCGGTCTTCACCGAGTGCGCGCTGGGCGAGGACTACCCGACGTTCCTCACCCTGCCCGCGTACACCCGGTTCCTCATCTGAGGGCCGACTCCCTCGGCCGACCCCGCATGCTGGCGCGCGGGGTCGGCCGCCCCCCGGGGATCACAAGATATATGTCGGCATCGATGTAAGCGGCTTTCTCGAATTGACAAGTGGGCAACTGCCCACTCATAATGGGCACGCGGTCATTATCGACTGCGAGGAGAGGAGTGCCCATGGAGGCTGCAACGGCGACCGAGGTCGTCATCGTCGGGGCCGGACCGGTCGGGCTCACGCTCGCGTGCGACCTCGCCCGCCGCGGCGCGGGGGTGCGGATCATCGACCGGGCCGAAAAGTTCCAGGTCGGGACCAGAGCGCGGGGCGTCCGCGGACGCACCCAGGAGGTCTTCGAGGACCTCGGCGTCCTCGACGAGCTGCGGAAGCACGCGGAAGCGCCGGGCACCTCGCGCTTCTACGACGAGGACGGCAACGTGGTGCGCGACGTCGTCATGTACGACGCCCCGCCCGTCCCCGGCGCGCCCTACCCCGGGAGCCTCATGGCCGGGCAGCAGTTCACCGAAGCCGTACTGCGCGAACGCCTTGCGTCCCACGGGGTCGCAGTGGAGCTCGGCGGCGAGTTCACCGGCTTCAGGCAAGACCGCGACGGCGTCACCGCGGACTTCCGGTTCTCCGGGCGCCGCGAGGAGATCCGGGCCCGGTACCTCGTCGGCTGCGACGGCGCCGGGAGCACCGTGCGCAAGCGGGCCGGGATCAGCTTCCTCGGCGAGACGTGGGAGCGGCAGCGGATGCTGTTCGGGAACCTCACCGTCGACGGGCTCGACGACTCGGTCGCGCACCTGTGGGCCGCGGGACCCGGCGGGATGCTCAGCCTCGCTCCGATGCCCAAGAGCGGCACATGGTTCTTCACCGCCCCGCTCCCCGCAGAGGGCGGCGGCGAGCCGGTCTCGGTGGAGGCCTTCGCCGATATCTTCGCCGAACGGGTCGGCCTGCCCGGCGTCACCTTCCGCGACCCCGTCTACCTCTCGGTCTACCAGGTGAACATCCGCATGGTCGACCGCTACCGCGCTGGCCGCGTGCTCCTCGCCGGGGACGCCGCCCACGTCCACCCGCCCGCCGGAGGGCAGGGCATGAACACCGGCGTCCAGGACGCCTACAACCTCGGCTGGAAGCTCGCCCGCGTCCTGCGCGGCGCCCCGGAGTCCCTCCTCGACACCTACGAGGAAGAACGGATGCCCGTGGCCCGCCACGTGCTCGACACGACCGTCGCCCGCGGTCGCCACTGGGCCGCCGCCGGGGCCGCGCAGGTCGCCGACCGCATGCGCGGCACCTTCGAAGGCAAGGACCCGTTCAGCGACGTCAGCGGCCTCAGCCTCCACTACCGCGGCTCCAGCCTCGCCCGGCAGCTCGACGACGGCATCGGCGTCCGCGCGGGCGACCGCGCCCCCGACGCGCACGGCACCGACACCGCGACCGGCGAGCAGGTGCGGCTCTTCGACCTGCTCCGCGGCACGCACTTCACCTTGCTGCTCTTCGGGTCCCGGCCCGCGCCGGTCGCGGGGGAGGACGTCCATGTCCACCGGATCGCCGGGGACGAGGCGCGCGAGCGCTACGGCGTCAAGGACGACGGCCTCGTCCTGGTGCGCCCCGACGGCTACATCGCGCTGGCGGGAGGCGCCTGGGGCGACCGGTCCGTCGCCGACTACCTTGCACCCCTGGCGGTAGAGTGAGCCGCCTGGAGGAGGACCCATGCCGACCGGAATCGCCATGCACGACGCGCGGGAGCGGCTGCTCGCCGCCGCCGAACGGGTCCTGCTGCGCGACGGCCAGAACGCGCTGACCAGCCGCTCCGTCACGGAGGAGGCCGGAGTTTCGAAGGGCGTGCTGCACCGGCACTTCGCGGACTTCGACGACTTCCTGGCCGAGCTCGTGCGCACCCGCATCGCCTCGGCCCAGAACGAGATCGGCTCGCTCCAGGGCTCGAAACCGCTCGTGGAGAACCTGTCCGCGGCCCTCACCTGCGTCTTCACACCCGTGAACCTGGGCCTGGTGAAGGCCGTGATCGCCCGCGACGGCCTGCGCTCGCGCCTGCGCGAGACGACCCCGCAAGGGCTCCCGATCCTCAACGAGGCCAGCGCGTCCCTCGCGGCCTACCTCGACGCCGAGCGCCGCGTGGGGCGCCTCAAGCCGGACGCCGATCCGCGCACGCTCGCGATGACCCTCGTCGGCACCGGGCACCTGCTGTTCGCGGGGGAGCTGGGCGGCCTGCCCGACGAGTCCGCGGTGCGGGAGGTCGTCGAGTCGGTCGTCGTGGGCGCCGTCTCCTGAGCGGCTCATTCGTCGTCGCGCAGTAATGCGCGCGCCGCCTCGACCGCGAGTTCCGCCTCTGCCGTGGCGGCCGCGTAGTGGAGGCGCCGCATCGAGCGGATCGCCGAGCGGATCTCCTGGAGGTAGCCGCTCGCGCTGTGCGCCTTGCGGAAGTGCGGTTCGGGGAGCACGGCGGGGTCGAGGCCGACGGTGTCGATCGCGACGCCGTACGGGAGTCCCATGTGGGCGATGGCGTCGCAGTGCTGGAACGCCGTGTACGGCGCGGAGGTGACGACCAGGACGCTGTCGCCGGGGGTGAGGTCGGCGATCTCGTCGGCCCAGAAGCGGCAGGTGTCGACGGTGTCGGCGCGGCGGCGGTCGGGGACGGACGAGGGGGCGGCGACGGCGCGGACGGTCATCCGGCCGGTCTCGTAGGTCGCGACTTTCCACGACCGGCCGGGTTCGCGGTGCGGGTCGCCGCCTTCGGCGATGTGCGGTCGGCCGTCGATGCCGAAGGCGCGCTTGAGGGACGCTTCGATGGCGTCGACTTCGAACGCGCCGCAGTGGAGTCCGCTGAGGCGCGCGGCCTCCAGGTCCTCGGGGCCGAGCGGCCGGAAGCCGCCGACGCCGGTGACGTGGTCGGCGCGGGTCCCGGTGGCGAGGATCTCTGCGGCGAAGCGGGTGCGGAACAGGCAGGAGGCGACGAGGCCGCCGAGGACCAGCACGTGCGTGTAGTGGTCCAGGCGCGGCTTGAGCTCGGCGCCGAGGCCGAGGGCCAGCGCGGCTTCGGTGACGGCGAGTTCCTGCTCGGGGTCGAGCGGCTGGGGCGCGGTCTCGTGGCGCTCGCGTCCGGCCCGGAAGTCCCAGTGGACGGCGGAGAACGCTTCGAGGTAGGCGAGGTCGGTCGCGGTGCCGGTACCCGGGAGTGCGCCGCCGTAGCGGCGCAGGAGGGCGGCCATGGGCGCGGATTCGACCCAGGCGGCGACGTCGTCGAGGAGCGAGCGGGGGCCGGGGCCCCGGCCGTCGTAGTGCGGCAATCGCACGGGTGCGAACTCGGGCATGGCTAGTCCGATCTGCGGTGGAGTCGCGGCCTTGTGAGCCGTGGTGTCTTTGGGGCTCATGCTAATCGGTTACTGCGTGTACTTCTCTGTTCAGACCAGGCGAAACGCCGTGTCGCGGCCCAAACACGCCGGTGCCGTCAGCGGAGTGGTGCGCGCGCGGCGTGGGGTTGCCGACCGCGCGTGTGGTGGTCCTGGTGTGCGGTGGGCGAACACGGGTGCGCCCCTGTCGCTTGGAAGGCGCTGTCAGGCCTCCCGGGGGTTGCCTCGGGCTCGCTCTGGGTGGAGGCCGGTCGCGTCGTAAGCGGGGGAGCATGGCGGTGCGGACTTCCGCGAGGAGTTCGCGCATGGCGTTCTCGGCGTCCTCGGAGCGGCCGGAGGCGACGGCGGCGGCGACGGCGTCGTGGAGGTCGAGGGCCTCGGGGACGGGCTTGTGGGGCATGAGGCCGAGCTGGGTGCGGCCGCGGAGGACGGCGGCGACGGGGTCGGCGAGGGCGCCGAACATCTCGTTGCCGCTGGCGCGCAGGAGGAGGTCGTGGAATTCGACGTCGCGCTCCATGAACTCGGTGAGCTCGGCGGCCTCGCCGAGGTCGCGGAGGGCCGCGGCGAGTTCGACGACGCGGGCGCGCTGGGGTGCGGTGGCGGCGCGGGCGGCGGCGCCGGCGGCGAGGGGCTCGACGGCGATGCGCATCTCGGTGAGGGTGCGCAGTTGCGCGTTGCGGCCGGGCCCGGCCAGGCGCCACCAGATGACCTTGGGGTCGAAGACGTTCCATTCGGCGATGGGGCGCACGGTGATGCCGACGCGGCGGCGGGAGCGGACCATGCCCATGTTCTCCAGGACCCGCATGGCCTCGCGGGCGACGGTGCGGGAGACGCCGAAGCGCTCCTGGATCCAGTCGAGGGTGAGCACGCGGCCGTCGGCGAGCTCGCCGGAGGCGATCTCCAGCCCGAGCTTGTCGAGCACGGGATCGTGGAGGCCCAGGGGGTTTCGCGTGTCGCCCATGCCGGAATCCTATCCGGGGCCGGGTTGCGCCGCGGTACGAATGGTGTTACCTTTCCGTCTGAAAAGTATTACCTTTCAAGGAGGAGGGGTCCATGTCCGCGACCTGCCTGGTCGTCATGGGGGTGTCGGGCTCGGGAAAGAGCACCGTCGCCGAGCTGCTCGCCGACCGGCTCGGCTGGCCCTTCACCGAGGGCGACGAGCTCCACCCCGCGGCCAACATCGCGAAGATGAGCGCCGGGATCCCCCTGACGGACGCGGACCGCGAGCCGTGGCTGCGGATCATCCGCGACCGCATCAGCGCCGCAGCCTCCCAGGGCCGCTCGACCGTCGTCACCTGCTCCGCCCTGCGCCGCGCCTACCGCGACATCCTCCGCGAGGCCGACGCCCGCGTCCGCTTCGTCCACCTCGACGGCTCCCGTGAGCTCATCGGCGAGCGCCTCGCCCACCGCGGCGGCCACTTCATGCCCCCGAGCCTCCTCGACTCCCAGTTCGCCGCGCTCGAACCGCTCGGCCCCGGCGAGGACGGCCTCGTCGTGAACGTCGCCGACACCCCGGCCGACATCGCCGACCAGGTCCTCGCCTTCCTCGAACACTGACCCGACCCCTCCGACCCCGGTCCCCTCGACCCCCGTCCCCTCCCCCTTTCCTCCCGATTCCCCCGCAATGCAAAGGAGCTTGCACCCCATGGAAATGGACTGGACCCAGACCCTCGGAGCGGGACCGCTCCTGGGGATAGCCGCAGGGGCCGTGGCCCTGCTGCTCGTCCTCATCATCTGGCTGCGCGTACACGCGTTCCTCGCGCTGGTCACCGTCTCGGTGCTCACCGCGTTCGCCACCGGCATCCCCGCCGATCAGCTCATCCCCGTGATCTCCTCGGGCTTCGGCACCACGCTCGCGAGCGTGGCCCTCCTGGTCGGCCTCGGCGCGATGCTCGGGCGCCTCGTCGAGGTCTCCGGCGGCGCGAAAGCCCTGACGGACATGCTCATCGCGAAGTTCGGGGAGGACCGCGCGCCGCTCGCCCTGGGCGTCGCGTCGCTGATCTTCGGCTTCCCGATCTTCTTCGACGCCGGGCTCGTCGTCATGCTGCCCATCATCTTCGCGGTCGCGCGCCGCCTCGGCGGCGGCGTCCTGCGCTACGCATTGCCTGCGGCCGGCGCGTTCTCCGTGATGCACATCTACGTGCCGCCGCACCCCGGCCCGGTCGCCGCCTCGTCGCTCCTCGGCGCCGACGTCGGCCTCGTCGTCGCGCTCGGCCTGCTCGTCGCCATCCCCACCTGGTACCTGACGAGCTACCTGTACGGCCTGTGGGTCGGCAGGCGGATCGAGCTGCCCGTGCCCGACGTGCTCTCGGGCGGCCCGCAGGTGGAGGACGCCGAGAACCCGCCGCGCGCCCGCACCGTGATCCTCCTGCTGCTGCTCCCGCTGGTGATGATCTTCTTCGACACCGGCCTGAACACCGCCGGGTCCGCGGGCTGGGTCGACTCCGAGGCCTCCTGGTTCAGCATCGCCCGCGCGCTCGGCTCCACGCCGATCGCCCTGCTCGTCACCGTGTTCGTCGCGTCCTACGTCCTCGGCGAGCGCCGCGGCCGCACCCGCGCCTGGGTCGAGGACCTGCTCAACAACGCGCTCGGCCCGGTCTGCGCGATCATCCTCATCACCGGCGCGGGCGGCATGTTCGGCGGCGTGCTGCGCACCAGCGGCATCGGCGACGCGCTCTCCGACGCGCTCTCGGGGATCGGCCTGCCGGTCATCGTGGCGGGCTTCGTGATCGCCACCGCCCTGCGCATCGCCCAGGGCTCGGCCACCGTGGCCCTGACGGCCGCGGCCGGGCTCGTGCAGCCCGTCGTCGGCGCGGGGGACTACAACGCCGTGCAGCTCGCCGCGATCGTCCTCGCGCTCGCCGCGGGCTCGGTCATGGCCAGCCACGTCAACGACTCCGGGTTCTGGCTCGTCGGCCGGTTCCTCGGCATGGACGTCAAGACCACCTTGAAGACCTGGACGGTCATGGAGACCACGATCGGCCTCCTGGGCTTCGGCCTCGCGTGCGCGGTCTACGGGATCGCCACGCTCGCAGGCTGACCGGTCGCAAGCTGATTCACTGAGGGAGCGAGGGGAGGCGGGCCGCGGCCCGCCTCCCCTCCGTTCCGTCTCGCTAACCGCGCTTCATGCGGCGCACGGCCAGCTCCGCGAGGAGCGCCGCGCCGTCGGCCAGCACCGAGTCGTCGAACGCCGCGCGCGGCGAGTGGTTCGACGCCGCGTCGGCCGGGTCCTCCTTCACGGTGGCGCCGTAGAACATGTAGCTCCCCGGCACCGCCTCCAGCACGCGCGAGAAGTCCTCCGAGCCCATGACCGGGTCGGGCATCTCCACGTACCGGTCCTCGCCGAACAGGTCCTTCGCGGTCTCGGCGACGAACGCCGCCTCGTCCGCGTTGTTGACCGTCGCCGGGTACTCGCGCTCGAACCGCACGTCGGCGGTGAGCCCGTGCGCGGTCGCGATGTCCTCGGCGAGCTTCACCGACTCCTTCTCGACCTGCGCGAGCGCCTCCTCCGAGAACGTGCGCACCGTCGCCGCGAACTTCGCGTTGTCGGGGATGATGTTGTGCCGGGTCCCGGCGTTGAACGTCCCCACGGTGATCACGATCGGGTCCCACACGTTGAACCGGCGCGTCACCAGCGCCTGGAGCGCCGTGATGATCTCGGCGGCCACCGGGATCGGGTCGAGCGTCGTGTTCGGGCGCGACCCGTGGCCGCCCTTGCCGATCACGTTCACGAACAGCCCGGAGGACGCGGCCATCATCGGCCCCGGCTTCGTGGTGAACACCCCGCGCGGCACCGTGTCGGAGATGACGTGGAGCCCGTACGCCGCGTCGACCTTCCGGCCCGCCGCCTCCAGCACGCCTTCGGCGATCATGTGCCCGGCGCCGTCCCAGCCCTCCTCGCCCGGCTGGAACATGAACACCACGTCCCCGGCCAGCTCGGCCTGGTGCGCGGACAAGAGCTTCGCGGCGCCCACGAGCCCGGCCGTGTGCAGGTCGTGCCCGCACGCGTGCATGGTCCCGACGTGCTTCGACACCCACTCGGCGGGGTTCTCCTCGGTCACCGGCAGCGCGTCCATGTCGCCGCGCAGCAGCACCGCCGGGCCCGGCTTCCCGCCGCGCAGCACCGCGGTCACCGCGGTCGACGACTCGCCGAGCGTGATTTCGAGGGGCAGGCCCTCCAGGGCGGCGAGCACGGCCGCCTGCGTCTTGGGCAGGTCGAGTCCGATCTCGGGGATCTGGTGGAGTTCGCGCCGCAGCGCGATCAGCTCGCCCTCGATGGCGGCGGCCTCTTCCCGGAAGTCCATGTGCGCTCCTGGCGTATTGGGTTCTCGTCTGCTAGCCGGGCGGTCAGTTCGCCTGGTGGACGCAATACTGCCACGTCCGCCCCGAACGTGAAAGGGCGCCGCGGCAATCGGCCGCGGCGCCCGTAATCCTATAGGATATAGGATATATCCTATTCGGTCGGTGGTCAGAAGACCGGGACCCCGTCGCGGGTCAGCACCCAGTCCACCGACGCGAACTCGGCCGGGTCCAGGGCGCCCTTGGCGGTCACCCACTCGATGATCCGGGTGCGGATCTCGATCGACTCGCTCCAGATCTCCTCGGCCGCGGCCACGTGCGGGAAGTTCCCGCCGCCGTTCGCGCGGTAGTTGTTCACCGCGAACACGAACTGCTGCGCGTCGTCCACGTCCGCGCCCGCGTGCTTCAGGTTCGCGATCCGCGACCCGGCGGGCTTGGCGATGTCGATCTCGTAGGTGAAGCCCGAGACGTAGTCGTAGTTGTAGTCGGGCCGGTTGTCCGCGTTCGTGATCGCGTCCGGGTCCACGGCCCCGCCCGCGGCGGTCTGCACGTAGTACTGCGCGGAGTACTCCAGGTAGTCCCGGATCTCGGCGCCCGTCAGCAGCTTCGCCACCAGCGTGTTGTCGTAGATGTACAGGCTCGACAGGTCCTTGATCTTCACGTCGCCCTGCGGGATCAGCGAGGTCCGCGAGAACGGCGACGCCTGCGACACCACCGGCAGGTCCGCGTGCTCGGTCCCCGCCAGCGCGCCCTTGACGACGTCCTCCTGGACCTTCGTGATGAGGTCGATGATCGGCTCGTCCTTGTAGCGGGCCTCGGCCGTGTCGAGGTCGATCGTCGCCTGGCCGACGACCTGGTTGACGTAGGCGACGACCTCGTCGTGCTCGGCGGTGAGGATCTCGGTGATCGCCGGGTGCTCCTCGGCCGTGTTCGAGTTGAGGACCGTCGCGCCCGCGGCCTCCACCTTCCAGGACCCCTTGTCCCACACCAGGTCGAAGTCGAAGCGGGTGAGGCGCTGGCCGTAGCAGAGCGGCTCGGAGAGGATCACCTCGCGCCCGTCGGGGCCGGCCACGCGGGTCTCGGCGATCTCGACGTGGGCGTGGCCCACCAGGATCGCGTCGATGCCGGGGACGGTCTCGGCGACGATCTTCGAGGCGTTCTCGATGCCCAGGCCGGTGGAGGTGTCGTACGCGGAGGTCCCGGAGGTGCCCGAGTGCGCGGAGACGATGACGACGTCGACGCACTGCTCCTCGCGCAGGTGCTTGACCCAGTACGCGGCCTCGGTCTCCAGGCTCGGGAATTCGAGGACGCCCTCGACGATGGCCTTGTCCCAGATGGTCACGCCGGGGGTGCACAGGCCGAGGATCGCGACCTTGACGTCGCGGCCGCGGGGCGTGCGCAGGCGCACGATGTGGTACGGCGGGAACGCGGGGCGGCCGGTCTCGGTGTCGATCACGTTGGCGCCCAGGAGCGGGAAGTCGAGCTGCGACTCGAACTTGCGGAGCGTGTCGAGGCCGTAGTTGAACTCGTGGTTGCCGAGCGCGGCGGCGTCGTAGTCGACGGCGTTCATGGCCTGGGCCATGGGGTGGACGGGCCCGCCGTCGGCGGCGATCGGGTCGACGCGCGCGTAGTAGTACGCGAGGGGCGTGCCCTGGATGGTGTCGCCCGCGTCGATGAGGATCGTGTTCTGCTTCCCGACCTCCTCGCGGATCTCCTCGACGAGGGTCGCGACGCGGGCGAGGCCGCGGGTGTTCCCGGCGGCGTCGGTGTACGCGGCGTCCTTGAAGTAGTCCCAGTTGAAGACGTTCCCGTGAAGGTCGGTGGTGCCCATGACCGTGAACGAGTAGCGCTTCGTGGAGGACTTCGCGGCCGCGGGCGAGGCGGCGGCGACGGCGGCCGCGGCCCCGGCGGCCGACGCGCCGAGGAGGGTTCTGCGGTTGACTGCTGGCATTCGGGGTCGCTCCTTGTTCAGCACCTGACTTGCGGGGATGCCTGGAGTATGGCACCCGGAGATTCCACTCCTCGCAGGGTGTCATCCCATGACCCCATCTTGAACGGCGGATGTCGAACGCGGGTCGAAACGGTGCATGAACCCCGCTTACAGGAACGGCAGGTCCGGTTGGGGGAGCAGCGGGGCGAAGAGGGGAACGGGCCGGTCCACTGTATGCCCCGCAGGCCGCGGCCGCCTCCTCAATGACCGCCCGGCGCCGATAGCATCCGGGGATGATCTGCGTCTACGGGGCCGGGAGCATCGGGTGCTACGTCGGCGGGCGGCTCGCCGCGGCCGGGGCCGATGTCGTGTTCGTCGGGCGCGAGCGCATCGCCGCCGAGGTCCGCGACCACGGCCTGCGCCTGACCGACCTCGACGGGGCCGACGAACACGTCGCGCACCCCCGCTACGAGACCGACCCGGCGGCCGCCGCGGACGCCGACCTCGTGCTGGTCGCCGTCAAGTCCGCCGCCACCGCCGACGCCGCCGCCCAGCTCGCGCCGCTCCTGCGGCCCGGCACGCCCGTCGTCTCCTTCCAGAACGGCCTGCGCAACACCGCGACCCTCCGCAGTGGACTCCCCGAGGCGGTCGTCATCCCGGGCATGGTCGCCTTCAACGTGGTCCACCGCGGCGACGGCGCCTTCCACCGCGGCACCGGCGGCGGCCTCGAAGCCCAGGCCCACCCCGCCCTCGCTCCCCACCTCGACGCCTTCGCCAGGGCCGCAATGCCCCTCGCCCTCCACGACGACCTCCTCGGCGTCCAGGCCGCGAAGCTCCTCCTCAACCTCAACAACGCCGTCAACGCCCTCTCGGGACTGCCGCTGCGCACCGAGCTGTCCCAGCGGCCCTACCGACGCGTCCTCGCCCGCGCCCAGCGCGAGGCCCTCGCCGCTTACAAGGCCGCCGGCATCAGGCCCGCGACGACCGCCGGGGCCGATCCGCGCCTCGTCCCCTACGTCCTCGACCTGCCCGACGCCCTGTTCGCGCGCATCGCCGCCCGGATGCTCGCCGTCGACCCCCACGCCCGCTCCTCCACCGCCGACGACCTCGCCGCGGGCCGCCCCACCGAGGTCGACTACCTCAACGGCGAGATCGCCGCGCTCGCCGCCGAGCACGGCACCGCCGCGCCCGTCAACGAACGCCTCACCGCGCTCGTCCACGCCGCCGAGGCCGGGGGCCGCCGCGACTTCACCGGCCCCGAACTCCTTGCGGCCGTGGTGCGCCCTGACTGAGCGCACCCGTTCAGCACGGGGCCACCTCCGGTTCACTCTCGTTGGCTAGCTTGACATCCGCCCCAACGGCACAACGAGGAAGGAGGACGAATGCGAACGCCAGAAGAGATCATGCAGGAGCTGGAGTCCCGCGTCGCCGTCATCCAGGAGCAGGCCGGGCGCGCCGAATCGCTCCTCGCCGAATCCGAGACCACCGCGGCCGACGAGGACGAGATCGTCACCGTCACCGTGAACGCGGGCGGCACCCTCACCGGCCTGCGCTTCTCGCCCCAGGCGCGCGGCCTCTCCGGCACCGGCCTCGCCGACCTCGTCCTGGAGGTCTACGGCCAGGCCCTCGAAGCGTCCGGCCGCAAGACCGCGGAGATCATGTCCGGCCTCCTCGGCGCCGACTCCGAGGCCATGAGCGTCATCACCGGCTTCACCCAGCCCCGGACGGAGTCCTAGATGGTCCACGTCGACCCCCAGACGCTCCGCGACCACGCGTCGCGGCTCATCAACGGCCCCATGCCCCTCGTGGTCCAGGCCGCCGACGCCGCCAAGACCGTGCGCCTCGGCGACGAGAACGCCTACGGCATCGTCTTCGCCCAGCTGATCCCGCCCGCCCTGGACCTGTTCCTCGACGACGGGTCCGAGACCCTCGACTCCATCGACGACCTCGGCACCGGCTTCACCACGGCCCTCCAGGCCACCGCCCAGCAGTACCAGACCGTCGACGACGAGGTCGCCGCCGTCTTCGACGCCCTCCAGAAGGAGCTCGACCGGTGAACGCCGCGAACCCCCTCATCGAGGGCGAGACCCCCACCTCGATGCCGCAGAGCTCCAAGATCTTCTACGGCGTCTACAAGGCCGGGCAGGCGTACGGCAACGCCATCACCCAGGGCCAGGTCGACGTCGGCGACATCGCCTCCTCGACGTTCTCCCTCGGCCTCGACGCGCTCTCCTTCATCTCCAACCCCTTCAAGCACCTCGTGCAGGCCGGCGTCTCCTGGCTGTTCGAGCACATCTCGTTCCTGCGCGAACCCCTCGACTGGCTGGCGGGCAACCCCAACGCCATCGAGGGCCTGGCGATGACCTGGAACAACATCTCCATGGCCCTCCACGACGCCTCCGAGGCCTGGAACGCCGAACTCCAGTCCACCGCTGACTGGGACGGCCAGGACGCCGACGCGTACCGCCAGAGCGCGGCCGCGTTCGGCGGCGTCATCGCCGGGACCGCCGACGGCGCGAAGTGGACGGCGAACCTCATCACCGGCGCGGGCGTCCTCGTCGCGATCTTCCGCACCATGTTCCTGGAGATCATCTCCAACTTCATCGCCGAGGCGATCCTGTGGATCCTCTCCGCGCTCGCCACCGCCGGGTTCACCTTCGGCGCCACGGCGGCCGCCGCCGTCGCCCGCGTCGTCTCCAAGGCCGTGTCGGTCTTCGCGAACCTCGTCGGCAAGCTCGGCCAGCTCATGTCGAAGCTCGGCCGCTGGGTCGCCTCGCTCCGCAAGTTCGGCACCCAGTCCACCGGCCTGAAGAAGGCCCTCGACGGTGCCACCGACACGATGCTCAAGGGCATCTCCACGGGCCTCATGCGCGGCGGGAGCAGGGTCATGGACGGCGCGCAGAACCTGCGGGGCCTCTCCAACACCCCGCTCGCGAAGTCCCTCGACCCGCTGAAGAACAGCTGGAAGAACCCCATCGACAAGATGAAGACCGTGAAGTACACCGCGAACTCCACGGCCGCGGGGGAGAACCAGATCTCCAACATGGAGAAGGAGCGCGAGGCCAACGGCGGGCCGTAACGGCCGCACGCCGGGCCCGCGCGGCAGCGTCAGCCGGAACCGGCATCCGGTCTCGCCGTCGAGGAGCGCGACGTCCCCGCCGTGCGCCTGCGCGATCTGGCGCGCGATCGGCAGGCCGAGCCCCGTCCCCGGGATCCGGCCGCCGCGCCAGAACCGCTCGAACACGCGCTCCCGGTCCGCCGCCGCGATCCCCGGGCCCTCGTCGACCACGGTGAGCGCCACCGCGTCCGGGCCCGCCTCGACCTCGATCCGCACCGCGGTCCCTTCAGGAGCGTGGCGGACGGCGTTCCCGACGAGGTTCGCCACCGCGCGGCGCACGCTCGGGCCGTCCACCGCGGTCTTCGCACTCGCCGCCCCGGCCACCTCGACCGGCCGCGCGAACTCCGCCGCGACCTCTCTCGCGAGCGCGGCCAGGTCCACCGGCCGCCGGTCGATCACCCGGGCCCGCCCGCGGGCGTCCACCAGCAGCTCGCCCACGACGTCGCGCAGCCGCAGCGCCGCGTTCCGGCTGCGCTCCAGGCCCTCCCGGTACAGGTCGGCGTCCGGATCGGGATGCGCCAGGACCACGTCGGCGCCGGTGATGAGCACTGCGAGCGGCGTCCGCAGCTCGTGGCTGGCCTCCTCGACGAGCTTGCGCTGCACCAGGGCCGACTGCTCCAGCCGGTCCAGCATCGCGTCGAACGCGGCCGCGAGCGCCCGCGCCTCGGCCGTCCCCTGCGCGCTCCCCACGCGCAGCGCGAGGTCGGAGGCCCCGATCCGCTCGGCCGCGGCCCGCACCCGCTCGAACGGGCGCACCGCCCGGCCCGACCACCACCACGCGAGCGCGGCGGTGACCGGCAGCAGCAGCGCCACGGTGAGCACCGCCCACGCCGTGGGGTCGACGCCGGTGCGGGTGACGGTGCGCGCCACGCCGTCGGCGCCGGTCTCGGTCACCTCCTCCTGGTTGATCGAGGTGACCGCGAAGACCAGGACCACCGGGAGGTAGATCGCGAGGAACCCGGTGAGCGCCAAGCGGACCCGCAGCGAGTTCACCGCGCCTCCAGGCGGTAGCCCGCGCCGGTGACCGTGCTGATCGGGCCCGGCTCGCCGAGCTTGCGGCGCAGGCGGCTGAGGATCACCCGCACGGAGGCGGTGAACGGGTCGGCCTGCGCGTCCCACACGTGCTCAAGCAGATCCTCAGTGGACAGCACTTCGCCGGGGCGGTGCATGAAGTACCGCAGCATCGAGAACTCCCTCGCGGTCAGTTCGAGTTCGGCGCCGCCGCGCCAGGCCCGGTGCGCGGCGGCGTCGAGCCGCAGGTCCCCGACTTCGAGGACCGCGTCCCTGACGTCGGCGCGGCGCGACAGGGCCCGCAGCCGCGCCGCCAGCTCCGCGAACTCGAACGGCTTGACGAGGTAGTCGTCCGCGCCCGCGTCGAGCCCGGCCACCCGGTCCTCCACGGCGTCGCGGGCGGTGAGCACGATGAGGCGCCGCGGGCGGCGCAGGTGCGCCTCCGACCCGAGCCGCCGCAACAGCGCCAGCCCGTCGCCGTCCGGCAGCCCCAGGTCGAGGCAGGCCACGTCGAAGTCGTTGGCGCACAGCAGCTCCTCGGCCGCGGCGACCGTGGCCGCGAGGTCCACGGCGTAAGCCTCGTTCCGCAGGCCCAGCGCGAGCACCGGGCCCAGGTCCGGGTCGTCCTCCACCAGCAGGATGCGCACGCCCGCTCCTCTCACTCGCGCCGGGCCGCGGCGGTCCCGGCCGGGCCGGTCACCGTCATCGCGTCGCCGTCGAAGACGACCCGCACGCCGTCGCCGACCCCGGCGAGGTCGCGGCGGTACTCGCCTTCACCGGTGGGCACCAGCGTAAACACCGGCCGCTCGGCCCCGAGCCAGACGCCGCCGATCCCGCCGCGCTCGTCGAGCGCGTACCAGCCGAGCACGGTCTCCTCTGCCGTCACGAGTTCCACGTAGGTGCGCAGCTCGTCCTGCTCCTCGACCGTGCCGGCGAGGCGGACCTCCTCGATCGCGCCGACGTCGCCCTCGACGGCCTCCAGCTCCTCGCGCCCGGCCTCGGTCTCGCCGTCCAGCAGCGCTTCCACCAGGGCCTCATGTGCCGCGACGTCCTCGGCGGTGAAGTCCGCGGAGGCGAACATCGCCGCCACCGCGTCGGCGCCCGTCGCGGCCGCTTCCAGGCCGTCCTCGCCCGCCGTCACCGTGTACGACCCGCCCGAGTCGAGCACATAGGTGCCCTCCCTCGCTTGCAGCTCTTCGGGATCGACCTCCGCGTGCCCCTCCGGCAGCGGGATCGGCTCACCGGCCGCGAGCGCCGGGCCGATCGCGTCCACCAGGTCCCCGGCGGTCACGTCCTCACCGTTCGACGCCACCGCGATGCTCACTTCCTGCTCCGGTAGCCAGGCGGCGACCGCGTTGTGCCCGGTGTCGCCGCCGCCCCCGGACGCGGTGATCACGGGCGTGCCGAGCAGCTCGGGCCCCACGGACACCCACCCGGGGATCTCGGCGGTGCCGTCCCCGTTGTCGAACGTCGTGTCCAGCAGCGCCTGCACCGCTTCAGGATCGATCACCTCGCCCTCGAACAGGGCCCGCGTCCAGTCCGCGAGTTCCCCGGCGGTCATGGCGAGGTCGCCGTTGCCCTCCATGGCCCAGAACGGCCCCGCGAAGTCCCCGTTCGCGGTCGACGGCGCCCCGTCGACCCGCCCGATCGCGCGCGGCCCGGGCGCGGCGGGCTCGCCGTCCCAGAACCCGCCGAACCGCTCCCCGCCGAGCACGAGCACGTTGCCCGCCATGTGGTCCCGGTAGTCCCCGGTCGCCTCGTCGACGATGAGCGCGAGCAGCGAGTACCCGGCGTTCGAGTACAGGAAGTCGCTCCCCGGCTCGAACGCCGACGCGAGGCCGCTGATCGCCGCGACCGCCGCGTCCCGGTCGAGCGGCTCGTGGTCGCGGCCGTGCTCGCCTTCGAGGCCGCTCGTGTGCAGCAGCAGCTGCTCCACCGTCACCTCGGCGGCCGGGCCCGACAGGCCCGGCAGCAGCGACCCGGCCGTGTCCTCAAGGGATAGCTTCCCCTCCTGTGCCAGGTCGAGCACCGCGGCGGCCGTGAACGCCTTGCTCACCGACCCGATCGCGAACACCGTCTCATCGGTGACCGGCGCCGCCCCGTCGGCGGTCCCGAACGCCGCCCTGCACTCCACGCCCTCCCCGGTGATCGCCACGGCCCCGCTGAACCCGGCGTCGGCCCACCGCCCCAGCGCGCTCACCAGCGCCGGGTCGCAGCCGCCCGCCTCCTCGGTCGTGTCAGGGTCGTCCTCGATCGTGCAACCGGCGGCCAGCACGGCCGCCGCGAGCATCGCCGCAATTCGTCTCATGCCCGGACCGTACGGGCGGGCGTGTAAACCGGGCTTGAACGAGCCCCGCCGTCCGAAGAAATTCACGAACTTCGATCGATTGCATTGCCTTTGAAAGCGGATTCCGACTATACTTCCCGAAGGCATTGAATCGATTCACTTCAATGCGTGAATTGAAGCGCACCGTGTCGACCCGGCATGCCCATGGTGCGCCGCTCCGCCGCACCCCGGTGGACTCCTCTCTCACACACGGAGCAACCATGCGTACAACCCGAAACCGGCGGCTGCGCAGCCTGTCGGTCCTGACGGCGGCGGCCCTCGCGGCCGCGACCGCCACGGCGGTCTGGGGCGTCGCCGACGCCGCCACGGTCCGCTATGAAGCAGAGACCTCTCCCGCGACGTGCGACGGGACGATCGACTCCAACAACGCCGGATTCTCCGGCAGCGGCTTCTGCAACACCAGCAACGCCGTCGGGGCCGCGGCCCAGTTCACCGTCAACGCCCCGAGCGCGGGCACTGTGTCCCTCGCGATCCGGTACGCCCACGGCGCCACCGACACCCGCTCGGCCGACATCGCCGTCAACGGCGCCACGATCCAGGCCGCGAGCGCTTTCCCCGCCACCGGCTCCTGGACCACCTGGTCCACCAAGACCGTGTCCATCCCCGTGAACGCGGGCAACAACACCGTGCGCCTCGCGGCCACCACCGCCGCCGGGCTCGCGAACATCGACTACGTCGAGGTCACCGACGGCGGCACCCCGCCGCAGCAGAACGGCAAGTACGAGGTCGAGGAGCTGACGCGCGGCGTTACCGTCGTGCCCTCCGGCTCGGGCCGGCTCGTGTCGTGGCGCCTGCTCGGCACCGACCCGTCCAATGTGGCGTTCAACGTCTATCGCGACGGCACGAAGCTCAACTCCTCGCCGCTCACGGGAGCCACGAACTACCTCGACAACAGCACCTCCGGCACGTACACCGTGCGCCCGGTCGTCAACGGCGTCGAGGGCGCGGCCTCCAGCGCCGAGGCCACCTTCAACTCCTCCGGGTACCTCGACCTCCCGCTCCAGCGCCCGAGCGGCGGCACCACGCCCTCCGGTGAGGCGTTCACCTACGAGGCCAACGACTTGAGCGTCGGCGACCTCGACGGCGACGGCCAGTACGAGTACGTCGTCAAGTGGTACCCCTCGAACGCCAAGGACAACTCGCAGTCCGGGTACACCGGCAACACGATCATCGACGCCTACGAGCTCAACGGCACCCGCCTGTGGCGCATCGACCTGGGCCGCAACATCCGCTCCGGCGCGCACTACACGCAGTTCCAGGTGTACGACTACAACTCGGACGGCCGCGCGGAGATCGCGATGAAGACCGCCGACGCCACCGTCTCCGGCACCGGCCAGGTCATCGGCTCCTCCAGCGCGGACTACCGGAACTCCTCCGGATACGTCCTCTCAGGACCGGAGTACCTGACGATCTTCAACGGCCAGACCGGCGCCGCGATGGACACCATCGACTACAACCCGCCGCGCGGCACCGTCTCCTCCTGGGGCGACAGCTACGGCAACCGCGTGGACCGCTTCCTCGCCGGGACCGCGTACCTCGACGGCTCCACGCCCTCGATGATCTTCGCCCGCGGCTACTACACGCGCAGCGTGATCTGGGCCGTGGACTGGAACGGCACCGACCTGACCACCCGCTGGACCTTCGACTCGAACTCCGCGGGCAGCCAGTACACCGGCCAAGGGGCGCACAGCCTCTCGATCGCCGACCTCAACGGCGACGGGAACCAGGACGTGGTCTACGGCGCCATGGCGGTCGGCTCCAACGGGCAGGCGCTGTGGCGCACCGGCTTCGGCCACGGCGACGCGCTCCACGTCTCCGACTTCGTGCCCAGCCGCGCCGGGCAGGAGGTGTTCATGCCCCATGAGAGCACGAGCCAGCCGTCCTCCAGCCTGAACGGGAGCAACGGGGCCATCCTGTTCCAGACCCCGGCGTGCTGCGACAACGGCCGCGGCGTGGCCGCCAACGTGCTCGCCTCGAACGCGGGCGCCGAGTACTGGTCCTCCAGCGTGGATGGACTGCTCAACGCCTCGGGCCAGAACATCGGCACCAAGCCCGGATCGATCAACTTCCTGTCCTGGTGGGACGGCGACGGCGAGCGCGAGCTGCTCGACGGCACCTCGATCACCAACTACCCGTCGGGGACGCTGCTCTCGGGCTCGGGCGTGGCGTCGAACAACGGCACGAAGGCCACGCCGGGCCTCTCTGCCGACCTGTTCGGCGACTGGCGCGAAGAGGTCGTGTGGCGCACCAGCGACAACACCAAGCTGCGGATCTACGCCACCCCGTACCAGACGGACCTGCGGATCGCCACGCTCATGCACGACGTGCAGTACCGCGTCGCCATCGCCTGGCAGAACACCGCCTACAACCAGCCGCCGCACCCGAGCTTCTACATCGGCTCGGACGTGACGACCTACCCCTGGCCCGACGTCCACACCCCGTGAGTGATTGAACGAGCCCGAGGCCCCGGCGCTCTTTCCGGGGCCTCGGGAACCCAAGCGCCGCTTAGCTGCTCCGCGGAATGTCGCGCAGGACGATCTCGCAGTCGTAGTGCTGCGAGGCGGTCATCGTGCCGCGGAACCACAGCAGCGGCGTGCGGGACGGGTCGCCGGGGGCGACGATCGGTCGCAGGTTGTCCACTTCGGAGTCCTCGGTGACCGGCGTCCAGGTCCACGTGGCGCCGCCGTCCGCGGTGCGGGCGTGGAAGATCTCGTGGAACGCCAAAGACGCGCCGTCCCGCGGGTCCACGGTGGTCGAGACGTACACCGAGTCGAGGTCGTACGGGTCGATCGCGGCCAAGCCCGTGTAGTCCTCCTCGTGCGGCATGAGCCCGGCCCCGGCCTTGGCGAACTCGTTGACGGTCCACTCGCCGCCGGGCGCCATGCGCGCGTAGAAGAATCGCAGGTCCGGGTGGGCCCGGTGGCGGTCCAGGTGCTCCTCGTCGTCCGCGCGGGCGGTGAGCACCGCGGCGACCGAGCCGTCGTCGCCGCGCCGGATGTCGGTGGTCCAGCAGTGCGACATCCGCACCCCGCCCCACCGCGATCCGGCCTCCAAGACGGTCGTCAGCTCCACTTGCGACGGCGCCTCGCCGGAGACGGCCTCGGCGTCGACGACCGTGCCGTCGCTGCGGTGCAGGGCCCCGTTCTCCAAGTAGCCGTGGTAGATCGAGTTGTCGTAGTCCCGGGGGTGGTGGTCGGTGGTGACCAGGTCGATGCGCTTGCCGTCCCCTGCGTACCGCGTGTAGCCGTTGACGTAGCCGACCTTCGGGCGCGTGAACAGCTTGCCCGCGTAGGCCCACGTGTCGCCGTCGTCGTCGGAGACCAGCGCGCACTGGTCGTCGTTCACGGCGCGCGCGAAGCAGTACAGGCGACCGCCCATGGACCGCAGGTTCGAGTACGTGACGCCCGCGCCGCCCGTGTAAGCGCTCCAGTCGAACTCGCGCTCCGGGCCCCAGCGGGTCGGATCGCCCGGCTCGGAGACGCGCCAGCGGGTGCGGTCGTCGGTCTTGTGCTTGGTGTAGACGGCGAGCCAGCGGCCGTCGGCGCGGCGCCACAGCGCGGGCACGTCGTGGTCGTCGGTCTCGAAGACCTCGTGGAGCACCACGACCTCGCTCGTCCCGGCCCGCAGGTCGACCACCGCGAGCTCGACGTTCCCGGACCGGCCCGCGCCGCCGGGGCCCTCGGCCGCGGCGATCGAGCCGACCACGAGGGTCTGCGCCTGCGGGTCGACGAGCGCGCGCTCGTCCTGGAACCAGCACCAGGCTCCGTTGTCGTTGACCGTGAGGATCGGGGAGTGGGCATTCACGGAAGGGGTCCCTTCGTCGGCGTCCTTGCCTTTCCGCCCCACCCTACTGGAAAGCGTTATCCATCGCCAGTCCCACGTTCGTCCTGCCACCAAAGGCGCAGTCGGCCCGGGGAAGATCGATCCCGCGGCCGACGCCCCGGCCCCCTTGCGCTCCATACGCTCGCACCATGGACCTTGCCATGGCCGCATCACTCGCCGCCCTCGCCCTCATCGACTCGACGAGCTTCGGGACGCTGCTCATCCCGATCTGGCTGCTCCTCGCGCCCGGCCGCGTGAAGGCGGGCCGGATGCTCGTCTACCTGGGGACGATCGCGGTGTTCTACTTCGCGGTCGGCATGGCGATCGTGCTCGGCGCGACGACCTTCATCGACGACCTCGGCGCGCTCCTGGACACCCGGCCCGCCATGTGGGTCCAGCTCGCGGTCGGCGTGGGCCTGGTCGTCCTCAGCTTCCGCTTCGACTCCAAGAAGTCGAAGGAGGGCGGCGGCCGCATGACCCGCTGGCGCGAGCGCGCCCTCGGCGTCGAGTCCGAGCCCGGCGCGGTAAAGACCCGCACCGGCGCGCTCCCGCTCGTCGGCCTCGCCCTCGGCGCCGCCACCCTCGAAGTCGCCACGATGCTCCCGTACCTCGCGGCCATCGGCATCGTCACCACCGCCGGCATCGGCGGCGCGGCCACCACCGCGACGATGGCCGGGTACTGCCTCGTCATGATCACCCCGGCCCTGGTCCTCATGACGGCCCGCCTCGTCGCCCGCAACGCCGTCGAACCGCTCCTCGTCAAGATCAACGACTGGATGACGAAGAACGCCGCCTCCACCACCGGCTGGATCGTCGGCATCGTCGGCTTCCTGGTGGCCCGAGACGCCGCCTGGCGCCTCGGCCTCCTGGAGCAGCTGCTCAACCGTTGACCTGCGGACCTGGGAAGTGATGCCATTCCGTTATGAAGCGGCGCGACTGGCTGGAACGTTGGATTGTCGACATTAGGTGCGCAAATATATCTCTCCTGTTCAGACACTCCGCGATGACTCGAGGCGCCGCGCGGAGTTACGTGAGAAACGATCAAATCACGCTCCTGACGCATGACTGAGCGTGCTTGACGATGTCGATCTGGGTTAGATAACTTTCCGTGTTGTTCTGGTCGACGCCGTCGAACCCCCCACAACTGAAAGCGACCCCCATGCGACCCCACCCGCGTGCTGCATCAGGCGCCGATCCCAGCGCCTCGTCCGACCCCTCCCCGACCTCGGGCCGATCCGGTCAAGTGGCACGGGTGTGGGCGCGGTCGGCGGTGCTCATAATGCTCGCGGCGATCGGCCTGGTCGGTGCCTCATCACCGGCGGTGGCGCAATCATGCAGTGCCGGGACCGAGTCGGATTTCGACGGCGACGGCAAGATAGACCTGGCAATCGGTGACCCGGATGCGACGGTTGCGGGGAAGTCGCGTGCCGGGCGGGTGCATGTGGCCTATGGCAGCGGCGCGACGGTGACGATCGATGCCGATGACATCCCAAGCAACGAGAACGGTGCGGGGGAGCGGTTCGGATTCTCGATGGACACCGTGGACTGGAACGGGGACGGCTGCACGGACCTGTTCATCGGCGCGCCGTACGAGACGTGGGCGTCGGGCATGGTGGAGACCGGGATCGTGGTGTTCATCCCCGGATCGCCCACCGGGCTGGACACGACGCTGGCGAAGAACTGGTCGCAGGCGAGCTTCGACGGCGACACCGGTGTGGACGTCAGCCAGCCCGGTGACCGTTTCGGGTGGGACATCGCCGCCGGTCTGGACACCGCCGGCGATCCGTTCATCGTCGTCGGGGTCCCGGGCCAGTCCACGACCACCACCGAGGGTGCGGTCCTGAACCACGGCGGGAACGTGTTCTACGCCCGTCCGGGCAATGCGATCGACTTCAACCAGGACTCTGCGGGCTTCGCCGACGGCTTCGAGGACGGCGACATGTTCGGGTACTCGGTGGCGGCCTCGGAGTCGGGGTTCGTCGTCGGTGTCCCCGGTGAGGACGCCAACTACAGCGACCACACCCTCCACGATGTGGGGACGGTGTTCCTGATGGGGCACAGCGACGCCTCGACGGTGCCCGCGCCGATCGCGGTCTGGGGCCAGGGGAACGCCACGATCAGCGGCGAGTACGAGGACGGCGACATGTACGGGTTCTCGCTCGACATGGTCGACTACATCTCGACCGGCGGCGGCGCCGCGAAGATGATGATCGCGATCGGTGCACCGGGTGAGGACACCTCCGCGGGTTTGTCATCGGTGGTCTCGTCGCCCGGATCGGGGATCACCGAGCACAGGACCATCACCCAGGACGATGACGGCGTCACCGCCGATGCGGCGGAGTCCGGCGACATGTTCGGTGCCGCCGTGGCGATGGTCAACCGAACCCCTGGGCAGAACACCGGTGTGAACACTCTGCTGCTGACGGCAGGAGTGCCCGGCGAGGACGATGAGGCGGCCGGGCTCTTCGATGTCGGTGAGACCCAGTTGTTCTCGATGACCGAGGACCAGGCCCAGGAGAACAACCCGGTCCGATCCCGGCTCCCCTCAGCCAAGTTCACCCCCGCGGACGGGGCCGGTCTCGGTCAGGTCCTCTACGCGACCAAGTCGGACCTGTTCGTGTCGGCGACCGGGGCCACCGGGCCCGCGGTGTACCGGATCCCCTGGAACAACCTCGTCGCCGGAGGCACCGCCGCCGTGACCTCCTACACCCCGGCCACCTTCGGCCTCGCGAATGCCGACGTCGTCTCGTTCGGAGCGTCCCTCGCATGAGCGCACACCGTCGAAACACCGTGACCCCCACACCCCCTGAGAAGACGAGCACCCGCATGCACCTGCCCCCACGAGTCTGGCGGATCGCCGGAACCGGCCTGCTCACCCTCGCCCTCACCGCCGGTCTCGCCACCTGGCCTTGGAATCAAACCGACATCCCTCCCGCAGAAGCGCAGGAGGAGACCACGTCGACCGACGGCGTAGCCGACACCGAGGCCGAAGCGCTCGCCGAGGCCGAAGCCTCCGGGGAGAGCGTCGAGGTCCTCGGCCTCCGCTCGGCCACACATGATGTCGTCGCCAACCCTGACGGGACGTTCACCGCCACGGAGTACACGCTGCCGGTGCGGACGATCGTCGAGGGCGAATGGGTCGACATCGACCCGACCCTGGAGGCCGGCAGCGATGGGCTCATCCGACCGGCCGCTGCGACGATCGACCTCGCCTTCTCGGGTGGAGGAGACGAGCCGCTGGTGACGGTCGCGCAAAACGACCACACCATGACCTTGGACTGGGCGGGGAGCCTTCCGGAGCCGGTACTGGAGGGCGATACCGCGGTCTATGCGGAGGTGCTCCCCGATGTCGACCTCCATGTAACGGCACTGGAAGACGGCTTCACTCATACCCTGGTGGTGAAGACCGCTGAAGCGGCGGCGAATCCCGAGCTGGAAGCCATCGAATGGCCGATCTCGGTCGACGGCGCCGAGGTCTCGACCCGCGCCGAGGGCGGCCTGCAGATCGTCGACGCGACCACCAAGGACCTGTGGATCGAGGCCGATTCCCCGATCATGTGGGACTCGACCGGCGTTGCGGAAGCGTTCGAGACGGACCCGTCTCTGGCCGAAGCCGATCCTGCCGACACCGGATTGGCGGCCGAGGTGGCCGAGCAGACGGGCCAGCAGGCGCCAGTGGAGGCGACAGCCGATACGGACTCGATCAACCTGCTTCCGGACGACTCGTTGCTGACCGGTTCGGACACGGTGTATCCGGTCTACATCGACCCGGTCTTCCGGTCCGCGTCGCGAACCGCGTGGACCATGGTCGCCTCGGCGTACCCCAGCGAAGAGTATTGGGGCTGGACTGGAGACCAGGGCGTCGGCAACTGCTCGGCCTGGTCGGTGTCGGGCGCGTTGTGCGAGAAGAAGCGCTTGTTCTTCCGCATTCCCACCTCCGCCTACAGCGGCAAGAGGATCATCGAAGCGACATTCGCGGCGACCTTGCGGCACAATTACTCAGGCGAGAACAAGGCGCACTACGCGAACCTGTACAAGACCGGAGGGATCTCCTCGTCGACCAACTGGAACAACCAGCCGTCAGGTTCGCTGATCGCGACCGCGAACACCCCGGCCCCCTCCGGCGGAGACTGCGCTTACTCCGCTGATCACGCCACCGAATGGGATGTGCGGTCAACCGTTGCGGCTGCGGCGGCAGCTGGCACGTCGACACTCACGTTTGGGATCCGCAACGACAACGAGTCCGATTCCACGTACTGGATGCGCTTCTGCAACAACGGGCATCTGCGGGTCACCTACAACACGGTGCCGACGCAGCCGGCCATGTCGGATCTGCGGTCGTCGGCGGGCTCGTGCGCGTGGACGATCGGAGCGGACTCGTACACGCCTGTGCGGCCGCGGGTGTTCGCCGTGGTCAAGGACCCGGACGGTGAGCAGGTGCAGGCGCAGTTCAGGTTCCTGAACACTAGCAACAGCACACTGTTCACGTGGACGTCATCGAAGGTGGCATCGGGATCCGAGGTGAACTTGAACACCGCGTCGGTCTCGGGCTTCCCAGCCCTGGCATCGGGAACCGAGATCCGATGGGATGTCCGCGTCTACGACGGTGAAGCGTGGAGTCCGTGGTCGTCGACGAATTCCTCCCACTGCAGGTTCATCTACGACACTTCGAGACCCGCCGCACCGACGGTGACGTCGACGGATCTGCCCGAGGGCGAGGTCCCGAATCCGATGGTCGGTGAGACCGGGACGCTCACGATCGATTCGGCCGCGTCCGATGTGGTCTCCTACACCGTCAAATTCAACGAAGCCGGAGTCGCCGACCAGACCTATACGGCGGCATCGCTGTCGGCGCCGGTCACCGTCGAATTCCAGCCGATGCGCCAGGGACGTTTCACCTTCGATGTGCTCGCGAACGACGCGGCAGGATGGTCGTCCACCACGTCCTACAGCTTCCTGGCCACGGCGACCGCGGCGGCCGGCAGCTGGCCGCTGGACGACCCGGCAGGGTCGGCGACCGCTGCCGACGCCGCCGGGACGAATCCTGGTACAGCAGGGGCCGGAGTGGTCTTCGGCGCAGACGGTCCGGGCGATGACCTCGCTGCGGCATTCAACGGCACCGCCAGCGCCTTCATCGCGACCGACCAGTACCAGGTGGCGCCGACGGGAGAAAGCGTGGCCATCGCCGCGCGGGTGAAGGTCGGCAACTTGTCCAAGAGCGGAGTCGTCGCCTCGATCGACGGCGGCTTGGGCGAGGCGGGCATGATCCTCGGCTACCGATCGATCTCCGCTGCCGGAGGCCAGTGGTATGTCTCGATGCCTGGCACGGCCATGGGAGCCTTCGCCGCCTGGGAGGTCCAGGGAGGCGAAGTCAACGCCAACACCCAGGACGACTGGGTGCAGCTGGTCGGGGTCTGGAACGACGTCACCGGGCAGATCACCCTCTATGTCGACGGGACCGTGGCGGCGACCGGCTTGCGTGAGAGCGCGTGGTGGGGCGACGGCACCGTCCAGATCGGCCGCGCCATGTACGGCGGGGCCTGGGGCGGGAACTTCACCGGGCACGTCGCCGACGTCCATGTCTTCGACCGTGCCGTAACCCCCGATGAGGCGCTCGACCTCGGATTCCAAGCGGCCGTGCGCTCGGGCTACTGGCAGTTCACCGTCGCACCTGACGGCACAAGCCCGGCCTTCGGCACTGGTTTGCCCGCGAACTTGGAAGAAGACGCTCGGATCGCCACCTGGGACGATTCGTTCCCGCTCAACGGTGATGGCAGTCTCGCACTCGACGGGATGGGCGATTACGCCTGGGTGGACGCGCCGATGGCTGACACGGGCAAGTCGTTCTCACTTACTGCCAGGGCGCGTCTGGACACCGAGATCCCTGATCAGTCCATGACGGTCCTGTCCATCCCTGGAACCCTGATCGAGAGCCCGGCGACCCAGGCAGCGGCAATCGAGGTCGGATACGTCTTCGAATGCGACGGCGATGCCACGACGGTAGAGGGCTGTTGGCAACTGCGGATGACCAAGACCGGTCCCGACGGCCAGAGTGTGGTGACCCAGTCGCTCGACAGCCGCATGTCGCCGTCGGCGGATTACAGCGGTCAGTCGATCGCCGTGACATATGACGCGATCACCGGTCAGGCCCGGCTCTACGTCAACGGGACCGACTCGGGTCTCGCGCTCACCGGGCTGTCCGCGAGTGCGTGGTCGGCTGACGGCGACCTGCAGATCGGTCGGGGCTTCGGTGCGACGACCGACACCTCTGGCGCCGCCGTTTCCGGCTACCGCCAGTACTTCTCCGGCCTAGTGGACGAAGTGCGCACCTACGGCGGGGTCCTGACCGCTACGCAGGTCGTTCAGTTGAACCAGGCGTACACCGAAGTCCCCGAGCTCTAACCCCTCCGGTCCGGCACGAAGAGAGACGACACTGCGATGCGCTCCCCAGAATTGACGCCGCTCCTGCCCGCAGTCCGGCTGAGCGAGGCCCGACGCAAGTTCACCGTCGCCGCCTCCGGCCTGATCCTGCTCTCCGGGCTTGCGGTCGCCGGCATGCCGCTGCCCTACTTCGCGTCGGTGCCCGACGCGCCGGAGCCCGGCGACATCGCCGAAGGGCGCAATGGCGACGTCCGGGATCGCGAGGAGAACGAGCTCGCGGTCGAGGCTCCGGTCGAGGCCGCCTGGCCCGGCGCCGGCACGATCGTGCTGGACCTTGAAGGCGGCAGTGCGGCGGGGGAGATCGGAGGTCTACCGATCACCGTGTCGAAGGTGAACGCGGACAGCCCCGACGATGTCGAAGTCGGACTGCTCCCGGCCGAAGCGGCCGACGCCGCGGGGATCACCGGGGTGCTCTTGGCGGTCGCCGCCGAAGGCGGCGAAGTCGAGATCGAAGTCGGCTATGGGACGCTCGCCGGGTACTACGGTGGTTCCTACGGCTCCCGGCTCGCCGCCTGGGCCCTACCCGACTGCGCCGTGGTCACGGACCGGGGATGCGCAGCGGGTGCGGCCGCAACCCCGGCCCGCAACGACACCGAAGTCCGTACGCTGACATTCACGGTCGACACCAGCGACGGCCACACCGGCGGCGCCGGTTTCGCCTCCGGTCACGGCTCGGTCGCCACCACCGACCGATCGAATGAACAGGCATCGGATGCCGCGACGACCTCGGTCGTCGCCCTGGCCGCCGATGACGCTTCGGCCGGCGGCGACTACGCTGCGACGGCTCTGGCCCCCTCCTCTGAATGGACCCACGGCGGTTCGTCCGGTGCCTTCAACTGGTCCTACGGCATCGACGTGCCCACTGTCATCGGCGATCTCGCTCCCGGCATCACCCTGTCCTACTCCTCCCAGTCCTCCGACGGACGCACTTCGGCGACGAACAACCAGGGTTCCTGGATTGGTGAGGGGTTCACGTACGAGCCAGGCTACATCGAGCGGTCCTACCAGTCCTGCTCCGACGACGGTCATGAGGACGTCGCCGGAGCAGGCGACCAGTGCTGGGCATGGGACAACGCCTCCATCGTCCTCGGAGACACCTCAGGAGAACTCGTCAACGACGGCGACACCTGGCGCGTCTCCGGTGACGACGGCTCCAAGGTCGAACGCCTGACCGGCGCCGACAACGGCGACAACGACGGCGAGTACTGGAAGGTCACCACCACCGACGGCACCCAGTACTTCTTCGGCCGCCACCGCCTCCCCGGCTACGAGTCGACCGACACCGCCACCAACTCGACCTGGACCGTCCCGGTCTTCGGCGACGACTCCGGCGAGGAGTGCTACAACGCGACCTTCGAGGACGCCTACTGCGACCAGGCATGGCGCTGGAACCTCGACTTCGTGGTCGATCCGCTCGGCAACGCCATGTCGTACTACTACGCCAAGGAGACCAACTACTACGCCCGCCACGGCGACACCACCGTCGACGGCGACGCCTACACCCGCGGCGGCTACCTCAAGTCCATCCAATACGGCCTCCGCTCGAGTGACGCCTACACGACCGCGCCCGCGCAGGTCCTCTTCACCGTCGACGAACGCTGCCTCGAACTCGACGCTTCAATCGACTGCTCGGCCTCTGCCCTGGCCGAGGACACCGCCGCCGACTGGCCCGACGTGCCCTTCGATCGCAACTGCGCTTCCGGCACCGAGTGCGAGGCCACCCAGTCGAGTCCGACATTCTGGACCCGCAAGCGTCTCACCGGCATCACCACCCGGACCTGGAACGGCACCGGCTACACGACCGTCGACTCCTGGGCCCTGACCCACTCTTTCGTCGACAACGGCGACACCACCCGAACGCTGTGGCTCGACTCCATCACCCGCACTGGCCACACGGGCACGCCGATCACGCTGCCGCCCACGACATTCCTGCCCGTCCAGAAGGTCAACCGCGTCGACGAGATCGGCGACTCGATCGCCCCGCTCATCCGCCCCCGCATGGCCACCGTCTACACCGACACCGGCGGCCAGATCGACGTCGTCTACGACGGATCCGACTGCGCCCCTGACGACACCCCCACGCCCGCGACCAACGAACGCCGCTGCTATCCCGTCATCTGGCAACCCGGCTCATATGACGACGACATCACCGACTGGTTCAACAAGTACGTCGTCAGCGAAGTGACGGTCTCCGACCGCACTGGCGAGAGCCCCAGCCAGGTCACGCGCTTTGCCTACAGCAATCCCGGCTGGCGCAAGGCCGAGTACCAGGGCATCGGCGACGAGGCGACCTTCACCTGGTCCGACTGGCGAGGCTACGGCACCGTCACCACCACCAGCGCGCCCGGCATGATTCACGAAACGAAGGCGGTCACCAAGTACTACCAGGGCATGCACGGCGACGAGACCGCCTCCGGGGGCACCCGCACCGTCACCCTCACCGACGCACTCGGATACGAGCACACCGACTACGAGCAGCTCTCCGGATCCGTCCTCGACCAGATCACGTACAACGACGGCCAGATCGTCGCCAAGACCTCCTCAAGCTACTGGCGCCACATCACCGCCACCGACACGCACTCCTGGGGCGACCTGGAGGCGGCCTTCGTCCGCAGCGACACCACCCGTACGGATGAACTGAAAGCCGACGGCACCTGGCGGCGCACCAGCACTGACAGCGACTGGGACAGCACCTACGGACTCGTCTCCACTGTGGACGACTTCGGCGACGGCGCCACCAGCGCCGACAACCGATGCACCCGCTACGAATACGCGCACAACACCAGCGCCCACCTCATCGACTTCACCAAGCGCGTCGAAACCGTCGCGGTCAAGTGCGAGACGACTCCGAACCGCGCCACCCAGGTCATCACCGACGTGCGGACCTCCTACGACAACGCCGCTTACGGCACCCCACCCACGCAGGGCTTGAGCACCACCGTCGCCGAACTCGCCTCCCATGACGGCACCACGGCCACCTATGCGACGACTGCGACCATGACGTACGACGCATACGGCCGCGCCCTCACCGTCAAAGACGCCAACAACAACACCACGACCACGGCCTACACCGACACCGCTCTGCGCAACACCGGAAATAAGGTCACCAACGCGCTCGGACACGCCGTCACCACCGTCTACGATCCGGCACGGCACCTGCCCCTCACCGTGACCGACGCCAACAGCAAGACCACCACGCAGCGCTTCGACGCCCTCGGGCGCGTCACCGAGACTTGGATGTCCTTCCAGAACCCCAATGACGCGAACCAGTCGCCGTACCAGCGGTATTCGTACGCGGTCTCTGACAGCGACCCGATTGCGATCACCACCGAGCAGCTCGAACAGGACCTGACGACGTACACCAAGACCGTGGAGATCTACGACGGACTCACCCGCCACCGCCAGACCCAGGCCACCGGGCCTGAAGGCGGGCGGCTGGTCACGGACACCGTCTACGACGAACTCGGACGGACCGCGCAGGTCAACGACGTCTACTACGCTGCGGGCGCCCCGACCGGCATCCTCCTGGTCGTCGAGATCAGCCAGGTGGACATGAGCACCCTCAGCGAGTACGACGACCTCGGCCGCGTCACCGCCGACATCACCGTCCAGGCCGGCGTTGAACTGTGGCGTACCGAAACCACCTACTCAGCGGACCAATCCACGGTCACGGCCCCCGAAGGCGGCACGGCCGCGCGGTCGTTCACCGATGCCCGCGGCAACACCACCGCACTCTGGCAGTATCTCGACAACGAACCCATCGGCGACCCCCAGATCACCGAGTACACCTACACGCCCGCCGGGAACCTCGCCGCAGTCACCGACTTCGACGACAACGCCTGGACATTCACGTACAACCAGCGCGGTCGCAAGATCCAGTCCGTCGACCCCGACACCGGCATCGCCACCTACACCTACGACGCGGTCGGCAACCTCACCACGGCCACCGACGCCCGCGGCCAGGTGATCACCACCGTCTACGACGCGCTTTCCCGCCCGACCGCCACCTGGGACGGCCCCGCCAGCACTGCCGCTGGCGGTGTCCAGCTCACCAAACGCACCTGGGACACCCAGTACAAAGGGTACGAGTTCAGTAACGTCTCCTACGAGGAAAGCCTGACCGTCACCACCACGACGCTCGGCCGCAACTGGGCCTACCTGCCGGTCGGTACCAGGGTCGCCCTGGCCGGCACCGCCGCCGGAAGCCTTGCCACCTCCTACATCACCAGCACGGCGTACAACATCGACGGATCGGTGCAAAGCCGGGCGTGGAACGCCTTCGGCGGTCTCGACTCCGAGTCCGTGGCGTACACCCGCGACCTGATCGGCCGCATCACCCAGGTCGACGGCATCGACGGCGTCTATGCCGACAACGTCAACTACAAGCGAAACGGTCTGCTTTCCACTGCCGAGTACCCGACCGACGCGGCGTCGGTCCTGCACTCCTGGTACTACGGCGAGGGCAACCGCGTTTCACGGACACTGACCGAGGCACTCGACCGTTCAGGATCCCTGACCAACACCACCTACGACTACGACGATGCCGGCAACGTCCTCTCCGTCATCGACTCGCCCAACGCCGAGGGCATGGAACGCCAGGCCGAGTGCTACACCTACGACGGCCTCCGCCGCCTCACCGAAGCCTGGACCACGGCCGCGGCCGGCACCGACAGCTCGGCTTGCACCGGCGGACCTGAGACCACCGGCGTGGACGGCGCCGCCGCGTACTGGCAGTCCTTCACCTTCGACGCCGCCGGCAACCGCACCAGCCTGACCGACCACGACACCACAGGGTCCGGCACGGACCAGACCTGGAACTACACCTTCGGCACCGAGACCGCCCACGCCCTCGAAACCGTCACCGAAGCCGGCACCACCGAATCCACCGCGTTCGAGTACGACCAGGTCGGCAACACCACCGGCGTCGACTCGTCGACCGGCTTCACCCAGGACATAACGTGGGACGCCACCGGCAAGGTCGAGACCATCACCACCACCGGCTCGGCCCTCTCCAGTTCCGGCGCGGTGAGCGGCGAGTCCACTGACGGCACCATCCAGTTCTACTACGACGCCGACGGCACCCGCATCATGCGGTCGACGGCGACCGAAGCCACCCTGTACGTTGCAGGAGTGGAGATCACCCTGAACAAGACCACCGGCACGGTTTCCTCCACCCGCAGCGTGGACCTCCCCGGCGGCGTCACCCGGATCGAACAAGCCGGAGGCACCGCGCAGCTCCAACTCGCCGACCACCACGGCACGGGCACCCTCGCCTTCGACTGCTTCACCGGCGACGTCACCCGCCGCTACTCCGACCCCTACGGCAACAACCTCGCCACCGCCACGACTGCAGCCGACGGCGACCCCGAATGGCTCGGCCAGAACGGATACGTCAAAGGCACCATCGACCCCACCGGCTACACCCACATCGGCGCCCGCGACTACAACCCCACCACCGGCCGCTTCCTCTCAGTCGACCCGATTGGCGACCTCAGCCAAGCGCAGCAGCTCAACGGGTACGCGTACTCCGACAACAACCCCACCTCCTTCAGCGACCCGACCGGCTTGAAAAAGGGGAGCAGGAACATGGAGAACGTTGGAGGAAATAAAGGGGAGAAGAAGCACGCTAAGGGCGGAGGTGGGTGCGGGGCCCCCAATCTTCCCAACCCGTGCGGTGGCGGTAACGGTGGAGGTAGGAACGGCGGCGGGGGAGGCGGGGAAGATTACCCCGGCCTTCAAGATGTCATGGACTGCAATAATCTCCACGAGGGAAGTACCTGCGCGACCACAACGAGCACGGACTACATCGTCCCAGGAAACAACGGCACCATCATGATCGACCTATGGATTGAGAGCGAAACTGAGTTCCTTCACGGAAACGAGCGTGGATTGAGCACGGATCCAACTGAGGAGACCAAGGTTAAGATCTTCTGGAATACGGAAACTGGTCAACTCACGATTATCTCAGATCATACGTGTACCGATTTCGGTTCTTGTCATGATGCACGGGAGTCCTGTATCGAGTGCGAGGAGATGAACAGCGTAGAGCTTGGTGAAATAGAGACCTCCGAACTCTGCTCCTTCACGGGTTGTGATTACCGCGGTCCATCGAATTATGATGAATGGAATGGCTTCTCATTTGAAGTTGACGCGGCGGAGAGCTTCTCTAGAGATTGGTGGATTGCGGCGCCACTCATTCCGAATATCAACCGAACCATCAGCATCGGATTTCACGAGTCTGGCAGTGGTATATTTATTGCTACCTCGGGAGACACGTACCCATCATTGGCTGTCGTCCAATACCAAGATGGGGGGACACCGGAAGTATTGGCCTCGAGTTCTGAAAATGATCTCAATGATCCTCTGGTGGACTTCCCAACTGGTCTGTTGCCTGGTGGCCCTACGTACGAGATTTTGAGGTCGTCGTGATCGATAGGACTGATGCGACGGGACAACCGTCCTATAGGATTTCTTGGCTGCGGGCAGTATTCTCTAGGGCGACGCTGCGGAATCTCGGGAGATGGACACTTGTCGAGTTCATCTTTGTGCCACTGCCATTGACGTTGTTGGGGCTCTGGCCAAGTGATGGTGAGGTAAATTCGGGCGTCTTCCGGGTGGCGGCTGGCTTGGCCGGTATTGGGTTTCTCTATGCGCTCGGTATTATCATTCTACCTTGCGTGGTCGGAACCACTTTGTGCTTGCGGAGTGGATCGCCCACGATAATGCATTTCGTGCCGTATTTCGCGACCGTCGTGTGGGCGATCCCAGTAGTGCAGAATGTCGGTATCCTCTTTGGGGTGCTCCTGGTTCCGCAAGTGTTGGCAACGGTAGTTCTTCACGCGCTCATGGCTCGTTACTATCAGAGGGTTTCTGCTGGTGAGACTGCAACGGGATAACGGTGCTGTCGTTGCCTAGGTTGGAACCTGACTTGTCGATGTCGAAACGAATTGCGATAGTATGATATGACACTTTGGACGCTCATCTGCGGGCTTCTAGTGTGGCCGATCCTGATCGCTGGAGCATGGGCCGTGATCCGGCTCTACCTCAACAGGCGCCGCGCCTCGGAACAGGCTAAAGAGGGGCAGAGATTCATCGATCAGGAGATTCATCGCTCCGACGACAAATGACGGCGGTGCCGTCGCCGCCGAATTGGTGAATCGGATCAGATTAGCGCGATGAGATATCGGAGTCCTCTTCTGTGCTGGATAGAGGCAAGGCTCCGTGCGGCCTTAGTTGCGCCACCTGGGGGGGAATGATTCCGTGGGGTGCGGCCCAATGCGCCGCCGCCGGAGCCCGGCCGGAGGATGGGTGGGCGGGGACACCTTGTGTCCTGAGTTAGGTTTGCCTAATATTCCCGTGAACCCCCGCGTCCCCAGACAGGAACTCATGAGGCTGCCCGTCCTGCTCCAGGCCCCCGCCGACCCGATCCCGGTGCGGCCCATCCGCATCGACGCCGCCACCACCCCCAGGCGGCTGACGCTGCGGGCCATCGCCGCCGCACCCCGGCAGATGGTCCCCGCCGCGATGCTGCTCGTCATGCACCAGGTCGGCGAGTCCCTCGTCCCCGTCATCATGGGCTTCGCGATCGACCAGGCCGTCGCCACCGGCGACCCCGTGCGGCTCGCCCTGTGCGTCGCGCTCCTCGGCGCCGACTTCGCGCTGCTGAGCTTCAGCTACCGGTTCGGGTCCCGCCTCGGGCTCCTCGGGATCGAGGCCGTCCAGCACCGCATGCGGACCCTCGTCGCCGACCGGCTCCTGGACCCCAAGGGCGTCAAGGGACGCGCCGGGCTCCCCGGCGTCTCCCTCTCGATCGCCGCCACCGACGTCAACAACCTCGCCCGCGCCGTCTCGATCGCCGCCTGGCCCGTCGGCGAGATCGCCGCCGTCCTGCTCACCGGCACCGTGCTCATGGTCCTGTCCTGGGAGCTCGGCCTCATCGTGCTCATCGGCGTCCCCCTGTTGCTCTTCATCATGGACCGCGCGGGCGGCCCCCTGCGCCGCCGCAGCCACGACCAGTCCGCGCTGGCCGCCGAAGCCTCCGGCAAGGCCGCCGACCTCCTCGCCGGGTACCGGGTCCTCTCCGGCCTCGGCGCCCAGGGCACCGCCGCCGACCGGTACCGCAAGGCCAGCCGCGACGCCCTCGCCGGGAGCCTCCGCGCCGCGGGCTCCCAAGGCGTCTACACCGGCTCGATGAACCTCGCCTCCGGCCTGTTCGTCGCCGGGCTCGCGGTCGTCGCCGGGCTCCGCGCCCTCAACGGCGATCTCACCGTCGGCCAGCTCATCACCATCGTCGGCCTCACCCAGTTCATCATCGGCCCCCTCAGCGGCCTCGCCACGAACGCCGGGGCGATCTGGGCCGCCGCCCTCGCCTCCGCCGAGCGCGTGCTCTCCATCCTCCAACTGCCGCACCACGACGCGGCCCACGGCGACGCCCGCCCCGAACCCGGCGACGGCAAGCTCAGCCTCACCAGCGTGCGCACCGCCAACCTCGACGGCCTCGACCTCGACATCGCCCCCGGCGAATGCGTCGGCCTCCGCGCGACCCCCGCGGCCGCCGCCGACCTCGCCGCGCTCTTGTCCGGCGGCGCCGAACCCGACGCGGGCGCCGTCGCCTGGCAGGGCCGCCCCTTCGCCGAATACGACCTCGAAGCGCTCCGCGCCGCCGTCCTCGTCGTCCCGCACCACGCGGCCCTCTTCGACGGCTCGATCCTCGACAACGTCGGCCTCCTCACCGCCGACCGCGAAGCCGTGGACGCCGCCCTCGACGCCGCCGACTGCGCCGAGATCATCGACGCCGCCCCCGACGGCCTCGACACCGAGGTCGGCGAGGACGGCCTGCGCCTCTCCGGCGGCCAGCGCCAGCGCATCGCCCTCGCCCGCGCGCTCGCGCAGCGCCCGCCGCTCCTGGTCCTCCAGGACCCGACCACCGCCGTCGACTCGGTCACCGAGTCCCGCATCGCCGAACGCCTCCGCGCCGCCCGCGGCAGCGGCTCGACCCTCCTCGTCACCGACGCGCCCGCGCTCCTCGCCGTGTGCGACCGCGTCGTGGACCTGAACGCGAAGGCCACCGCATGAGCGACGACACCCGCGAGACCCTCCCGCTCGCCACCGCCGCCCAGGTCCGCTCCGAGGTCCGCCTCGCCCTCAAGGGCGGCACGGGCAAGGTCGTCGGCGTCGTCGCCCTCCTCACCCTCGGCGCCGCCGCCGGGCTCGCCACCCCCTGGGCCCTCGGCGCCCTCGTCGATGCCGTCGCCGAATCCCAAGGCGCCGAGCGCATCTGGCTCCTCGCCGCGACCATCGCCGCCGGGGCCCTCTTCGCGGCCCTCTTCGACGGCCTCGGCCAGGTCGGCGCCACCCGCCTCGTGGAGCGCGTCCTCGCCTCCACACGCGAGCGCATGGTCGCCCGCGGCCTCGCCCTCCCACGCGCCGCCCTCGAACGCGCGGGCGCCGGGGACCTCGTCTCCCGTGCCGGGGACGACGTGGCCGTGATCGCCGAGGCCGCCCCGATGGTCGTCCCGGCCGTCACCGGCTCCGCGTTCACCATCGCCACCACCGTCGTCGGCATCGCCGTCCTCGACTGGCGCTTCGCCGTCTGCGCCCTGGTCCTGGTCATCCCCGTCTACGTGACGACCCTCCGCTGGCACCGCCGCAACGCCCCGCAGATCTACGAGGCCGAACGCGCCGCCATGGCGACCCGCGCGCAGCACCTGCTCGCGTCGCTGCGCGGCATCGAGACCGTCCACGCGTTCAACCTCTCAGGGACGCACGGCAAGCGGATCCTCCTCGCCTCCTGGGCCGTGAGCATCTGGTCCGTGCGCGCCCGCACCGTGATCAACGGGTTCTTCGCGCGCATCAACCTCGCCGAGTTCCTCGGCATGAGCTCGATCCTCGTCGTCGGCTTCCTGCTGGTGCGCGAAGGCCAGGGGACCGTCGGCGCGGCCACGACCGCGATGCTGTTCTTCCTGCGCCTCTTCGGGCCCATCAACGAGCTCATGTTCGTCGTCGACGAGCTCCAGTCCGCGCTGGCCTCGATGCGCCGCATCGTCGGCGTCATCCACGCCGACGAGTTCAAGGCCGCGGAGCGCGCCGAACCAGTCGACGCGGCGGCCGATGCCTCCGGCATCCGCTTCGAATACGTTGCGGGCCACCCCGTCCTGGACGACGTGTCGCTGCGCATCGGCGCGCAGGAGACGGTCGCGCTGGTCGGCTCCTCGGGCGCGGGGAAGTCGACGCTCGCGGCGATCGTCGCCGGTGTGCTCGACCCTGCGGGCGGGACCGTCTCCGGCACGGCCGCCCTGGTGACGCAGGAGGTCCACGTCTTCGACGGCACCCTGCGGGAGAACCTGGATCTGGTCCGGCCGGGCGCGAGCGACGACGAACTCCTGGCGGCCCTCCGCAGCGTGGGCGCCGAGTCCCTGCTGTCGCTGCCGGACGGCCTTGACACTGGCATCGGCGACCGCGGCACCGAACTGACCCCGGCCCAAGCCCAGTCGCTCGCCTTGGCGCGCATCGTGCTCCTGGACCCGCCGCTCGCGGTCCTCGACGAGGCCACCTCCGAAGCCGGGAGCGCCGACTCCGCGGCCCTCGACCACGCCTCCGCGGCGGCCCTCGACGGCCGCGCGGGGCTCCTCGTGGCCCACCGCCTCGACCAGGCCGCCCGCGCCGACCGCATCGTGGTCATGGAGAAGGGCCGCATCGTGGAGGAGGGCACCCACGACGATCTCACCAACGCCGACGGCCCTTACGCCCGCGCCTGGAGCCTCTGGACGCGGGGCCGCTCCTAGCAGGCGGGAGCCATACTGCGGTCATGCGCCCCTCGATCGCCATCGCCCTGACCGCGCTCGCCTTGTCCGGCTGCACCGCTGAGGAATCCGAGCCGGGCTGGGAGGCGACGGTCTACTACACCGCCGTGGAGTCCTTCCACGACGGCGCTCCGGTCGAGGTCACCGGCTGCCCGACCATCGAATGCGACGGCGGTGACGACCCGCTCGGCGCCTACCCGGAGGACTTCGTCCAGGCCGTCGAGGACGAGGGCACCGGTCGCATCACCAGCGGCGACCATGCGGGCGAGTACCTGAACTGGTCTTACGACGTGGGCTACTGGCTCGACACCGCCCCGCGCAACTCGCACGGGGACCCCTTGCGCCCCTTCGCCTCCGCGGCGGCCGACCCGGATGTCCTCGCGGAGGGGACCCAGGTGCGGATCACCGATTGCGGCGATGCCGAAGACGTCACCGCGGAGGTCTGTGACCGCCTCCAAGCCGCCGAATGGACCATCGAAGACGAGTTCACCCCCGGCCTCGGCGGCGAACGCCACATCGACCTCTACCTGGGCGAGGAAACCGGCCCCGATTTTACCGAAAGCGCCTGGTACACCACCCTCACGAACGCCCGCCTGGAAACGCAGAACGGCCCCCGGTGACGCGGGGGCCGTTGGTCCTGCCGTTGCGCTAGCGCTTCAGACCGCCAAGGATGGCGGCCCAGTCAGCGGCGGAGGCACCGAGGATCGGGGAAGACTCCCCGAGCTTGGTGTCCCGCACCTGAACGAGACCGTCGTGGGCGCGGGCCTCGACGCAGGCCCCACCCTGCCCGCTACTGCGAGAGGACTTCTTCCATCGAGCCTCCAAGCAGGCACCACCTTGGCCGTTGCTGCGCGAGGATTTCTTCCAGTTTTCTGTCAGCATTGCTGGACTCCACTCATCTCAGCCGCTCAGCCATTGTGAGCGTGTCCGAGAATACATCACGCAGCCTGCCGATTTCCTTCTTGGCTGCTTCGTAATGAGCGCCGAGAGGCCCCTCGTGATAGGCGACTTCTCGCTCCTCACCACCCGCGAACGAGAGCAGTTGGTACGAGCCGCTCATGGATCGGTGGAAGCCCTGCGTGGGCAGGATGTAGACCTCGATGTTGGGGCGCTCATTGTCCTCCCTGAGGCGCGATAGCTGGTCCTCGTACAGGTCCATTCCTCGCATTACATCGAGCGAGTACTGGGATTGGATGACTCGCAACTTGGCCGGATTCGACTGATTCAATACGCTCCCGCGACGACTCTCCCGAAGGTCTAGCGATTCTTCGATCTGCTTGACAGTCAGTGCCCCTTCGGCCTCCATGGATGCGCGACCATATGCACGGGTCTGCAAAAGCCCCGTGACATAGGAGTCCTCGAAGATGTCGATCGAGGTCGCCAGTGGCTCAAGCTGTCTCAATCGCTCGAACCATCTCGGGCCGCTGTCGCGCCAGGTGTTCGATGAACCCTGCCGGATCTGCTTGGCCTTCGCCTCAGCCTCGGCGATCACGTATTCCGGTGCACCGTACTTGCGAAGGAGCCACCCGACCATCATCGGCTCCATGTACACGAGCTTGCCGGATTCGTAGGAACCGATGATGTCCTTCGTGGTCCCGAATTCCAGGGCTGCGGCCTCCCTGCTTGTGTAGCCGGCTCGAATCCGCCAGCTAGTCAACAGATCGGCGAGATCGCGTTGCAAGAATCCTGCGCTCATGCGCACATCTTTCCAGTTCGTGACTCTGTGTTGTCAAGTCAGAACCAGGGTGGGATTTCCACTCGGCAATCCCACTAGGCATTTCCGCGTGGATATTTGCCACTGGAAGTCGCCGCTGACCTGCAATTATGTTGGTCTTCACTGGTGTGGGAGTGAGAGGAGAGTTCCCATGGCTGACACCACCGAAGTGCAACGGGGGTCCTTCGACAAGGACGGGACCCGGTTCGACGTATGCGCCTCAAGCGCGATGGCTCCCGAGGCGATGCGCGTGTACCAGGCGGGCGACCGGAGCGTGATCGCGCTCGTCGTCTCCGGGCTCAATTCCGGTGAGCTGAAAGCGAGTTGGGGTTCCGGGTGGGGCGCCTACCCGGAGGAGTGGCGCGACGACTTCGAGGAGCGCGCCTATCGCGCGTACGTCTCCCGAGTGCGATTCTGCAATGGCTAGGCTCGCCGCGGCCGATGAAGGGCCGTACAACCTCCGCTCCGACGGCAAGCCCGGGATCGACGGCTACCTAGGCGACTTCCACCGCGGCCCAGCGGTGTTCACCCTGTACACCCTGGGCTCGCATCCGGCCGATCCCGCCCGCATCACCGAGTACCTGCTCGATGTCGAAGACGGCGCGGGACCGCGCGAGTGCTGCCGCTTCACCGACGACGCGGACTCCGTCCCCGAGTGGAGCCGCACTTGGCAGAACGACCCGTGGTGCCCGGCGATCATGTTGCGCTGCCAGGAACTCATCGACCACCCGAGCGACTAGACCAGTCGGGGCGAGTCTCCCCAGGACCGCGCCCCGACTTCCCGCCGAGCCATGGGTGGATGGCTCGGCAAGGTCCCGCCGCCTCCTTCCGGCCTTGCGGGACCCGGGGCCGCGGCCAGCTGTGACGAGCAGGCCGCGGCCCCGCCAAGGCGATGAAGTCCTCACGCGCCTAGAAGCAGGAGTCGAACCAGTAGGCCGGCTCCCAGTTGATGTCCTTCCAGCCGCCGCCGGGGTTCGCGTTGGGCGAGAGCCACACGTTGTCCTGATCGAAGCGCGCGAGGGCCGCCCCGCCGGTCTGGTTGTTGTTGACCCAGCCGCGCCCGCGCCACTCGTAGAGGTAGTACGACCCGCAGATATAGATCTTCCACACCCGCCATTTGTTCACGCGATCATCCTGGTATTCCAGGACGGCAACACAGACGTACCTCCACTCACAGGTGGGCAGGTAGCTCGGGGCGTACACGCCGCGGGCGCCTTCGTAGACGTTGGAGCCGGGGACCCTCGACCCGCCGAGCCACGGATCCGGGTCGAAGACGTCGGCGGCGGCGACGTCTGGCGACGCAGGCGGCGCCGGCTCGCTAGCCGCTCCCTGCGGGACCGCCACGAGGGCGGCCATGACCAGGGACGCGACCAGGGCGAGCACGAGCCGCCCGGTTCGCCGCCTGAGCCGTTGTACGAGTTCGTTCATGATGGTGCTCCTGTTCGGGAGACTGACTGTTCCGCTCCCATTGAGCACATCGGACACCGCCGGTTCCAAGCCGTCGTTGGAATCGGTTGGAACTGCCGCCCTGCCGCGACCGCCGCCGCGCCGAAGACCGTCGTGACGGGCAGCCGCGGCCTTGTTCTCGTCGGGCCGCAGGTCAGGAGCGGCCTCGGCTTCTGATCTTCACGTCCTCAAGGCAGACCAGGCCCACGCCGGTAATGCGGCCCTGGAATCCGCGGATGCGGATGGCGCTCGCTGCGGCCTCCTCGGCTTCCATGTGGGCGGCGATGTCGGCGTCCTCCGGGCTCTCCTCGTCGATGGTGAGCAGGTAGCGGAACTCGTATCCGATGAGTTCGGGCGCGTAGAGGAAGGTGCCTTCCGGGGTGAACTTCGCCGCGAACATGCCGTGGGCGTCCTGGTCGTCGCGCAGGCGTCGGCGCTGATCGTCGGTGAGGTCTTCGAAGCGCCCGCGGACCGTGGCGCGGTAGGTGCGGCTCATGCCGGCACCTCCTTTCGGGTGGCGGCGATGAACATGGCCGCGATCTCGTCCGCGAGTTCGGCGGCGCCCGCCTGGTCGGCGATGAGGCGCAGGGCGGCGCCGTCGAGGACCGTGCGGACCGCGAAGGCCATGGTGCGTGTGTCGAAGACGCGCATTTCGCCGGTCGCCTGCCCCTCCTCGAAGAGTGCGACCAGGTCGCCGATCGAGGCGGCCGCGCGGTCGCTGTAGTACCGGGGCTGCTGCCGTCCCGCGTGCTCGACCACCGCGATCAGCGCGGCGGCGGCCTCGGGCTGCTGTGCGCAGTACTCCAGGAAGGTCCTGATGTAGGCCGCGAGCCGGTCCCCGGCGGGCTCCGGTCCCGAGAGCACCCGTTGCAGCTCGGGCGCGAGCGCACCGATGACCGACTCGGTGACGGCGGCGGCGAGTTCGTCCTTGCCCGAGAAGTTCCCGTGGACTGCGCCCCTGCTGAACCCCGCGTGCTCGGCGACGGCGTTGAGCGAGGTCCCGGCGACACCGTCGCGGGCGAAGAGCTCGATCGCGGAGTCGATGAGGCGCTTACGGGTCGCTGCTTGGCTCTCCTTGCGCGTCAGCCTGGCCGCGGGTGCGGTGCCCTGATTCACGCGAATCAGGATACAGGGGTGTATCCGGATGTCAACTTGTATCTGAAACCGGTCGGGCTACGGTCGACGCCGGTCAGAGCGGACGGCGGTGAGCTGGATCGTGTCGTCAGGGGCCGCGGGGCGGGGGAGGTGGAGGAGCATCGTGGCGTCGGCGGCGAGAGCGGGCTTGTTGCGGCGGGCGCGGATCGCCTCGATGACCATGGGGATCACCGAGACGAGCACGATGAGGATGAAGATCGACTCGATGTGCTCGCCGATCGCGGGGATGTTGCCGAGGGCCGCGCCGAGGAGGATGATCCCGGCGGCCCAGGCCACGCCGCCGATCGTGGAGTGCAGGAAGAACTTCCGGGGGTTCATGCGGCCGATCCCGGCGATCCAGGTGATGAAGGTCCGCACGAACGGCACGAAGCGCGCCAGGATGATCGCCTTCGGGCCGTGCTTCTCAAGGAACGCATGGGTCTTCTCGACATGCTCGCGCTTGAAGAACCGCGAATCCGGCCGCCGGAACAGCGCCGGACCCGCCTTGAAGCCGATGAAGTACCCCACGACGTTCCCGACCACGGCCGCCGCGGTCGCCAGGACGCACACGATCCACAGCGGCGCGGCGATGGCCCCCTGCGTCACGAACAGCCCCGCGGTGAACAGCAGCGAGTCGCCCGGCAGCACCGGGAACACTGAACTCTCAGCGAAGATGACCAGGCACAGCCCGACCACGACGTACGGCCCGAAGGCGGTCAGCAGGTGTTCGGGATCGAGCCAGGCGGGAAGCATGCGCGCCATGCTACCGATCGAAGCTCAGACCGGCGTCAGCGTGTTTCAGCGCGTTTCGTCACGTCGGCGGGGAGGTCGGCGATGACGGATCGATGACGCCTGCTCCTACCGTTCGGCTTCCAGTCGAAGGCAAGGTATGAGGAGGCGGACATGGTGATGAAGTGGGCCGTGGGTGAGATCGCGCCGCGCGTGGACGGGGTGCCCGGGTTCGTGATCGACGTCGAGGATCATCTGTACGACACGCAGGCCGCGGCACGGGAGTACCTGCAGCGGGCGCTGGACTTCGGCCACGAGGCCAGCACCGAGGCGCAGGCCGCGAAGCTGCTGCGGACGATGACGGCATCGGGCCAGGCGCTGCTGGTCGTGTGCCCGCCGATCCGGGGCTGGGTCGTCTTCCCGGTGCGGGACGGGTTCTCGCCGACGCAGGAGGGCCTGTTCTACCTCGACGACCACCGCGACGACTTGGTGCGGCGCTTCACCGCCCGCACCAACACCGCGACCGGAGGCGGCTGCGCGGTGGTCGCCCTCGCCGCCGTCGGCGGGCTCGTCGCGGGCGTGGCCGCGCTGGCGCAGATTCCTTGGGGCGCTTAGGTTTTCCGGGCAGGCGAAAGGTCCCGGGCGCCGCACACGTCTTGACCTTTCGGCGGCCGGGACCTTTCGGGTCTTCTAGCGCTCGATCTTGTCGAGGTGGAGCATGCGGGCGAGGTTCTTGTCGAGTTCGTCGTCCTGGAAGATCTTCTTCCAGTCCTCCTTGATGATCGACTCGCGGCCGTAGTCCATGGCGATGAGGCACGCCTCGCTGAACGGGTTGTCGCCGCGGAGGCCGTTCGCCAGCGCGACCTGGGTGTGGCCCAGGAGGATCGAGCGGGCGGCGGCCTCGGGGACGCCCATCGTGTTGACGGCCTCGTCGAGGGACTCCTTCAGGAGCGCCCCGACCATGCACGCGATGGTCTCGACCAGGGTCGGCTCCAGCTGCGCGAGCTGCTTCACCGTCACCCAGTGGACGTCGATCACCGGGGCGTAGATCGCGCGGACGGTCGCCTCCACGAGGGCCTTCGCGGCCGGGTCGTCGGACTCGACCGCGGCGATGGCGTCCTGGGGGGCCGCGATGCCGCCGAAGGTGTCCGCGTACTCCTCGGGCGTGGTGCGCTGCAAGAAGATCGACGGGTGGCACGGGTGGGCCACGGCCTGCACGACGTCGTCGCGCTTGGTCAGCAGCCCCGCGTAGGCGGCGGCCGGGTCCAGGGTCAGGGCGATCGCGCCGGACTTCATGAGCGGCACCGCCTCGGCCGTGACCGACTGGAGCGCCAGGTCAGGGACGGCGAGGACCACGATGTCGGCGTCGGCCACGGCCGCGGCCAGGTCGGTCAGCTCGCGGCCGGCGTCGGTCGTGCGCTGGCGTCCGGCGGGGGAGTTCTCCACGTAGGCGACGGTGTGCGCGGTCTTCACCAGGTTGTTGGAGACGCGCATGCCCATCTTGCCGCCCGCCCCGATCACGGCGATGTTGTAGGTCTCGGTGCTCATCGGATGCTCCTCAAATAGTCCACTGTGGTTCTAGTCCAGGCCTGCTCGGCGCGGACGGTCGCTTCGGCGCCGCCCTGCCACGGCAGCCAGTGCTCGACGATCTCGTTCACGCCGCGCTCGCGCGGGCGCACCTCCCGCAGCAGGTGCGGGTAGTCGTGCAGGCCGGTCCCCATCGCCGCGCCCGAGTAGGTGAACCCCACCCAGCCGTCCTGTCTGGCGAACGCGAAGTCCTTGGCGTGCACGTTGACCGTGACGGGCGCCGCGAGCTCCACGACCTCCGTCGGCCGCTCCAGCCTCGCCACGACGTTGGCCGGATCGAGGCACACGCCGATGTTGGGGCTGGCCGCCGCGGTCACCAGTTCGACCAGGTTCTCGGTCGAGACCTGCTCGTACGTTTCGAGGGCGAGCGTGACGCCCTGGGATTCGTAGGCCGGGAGCGCCTCCGTCAGCCAGGCGAGTGCCTGCGGGAGAGTCGGCGCCGAATCCGGGCCGGTGACCATGCTCCGCACCAGCTTCGCGTCGAAGACCTCGGCGAGGGCGAGGAAGCGGGACAGGTGCTCGGGCTCGATTCCCTTGGTACCCAGCTCGATCTGGAGGCCCAGGTCGCGAGCTGCGCCCGCGGCGTCCCTCAGTTCCCGGTCGGTCATGCCTTCGAGCGGCGCGTAGTCGCAGATCTGGAAGAGGTCCACGTCGAGTTCGCGGGTCGCCTCGAACTCGTCAACCAAGGACAGCGGGCGCTCGACCCGGTCCGAGTGCTGCCAGAAGAAGGCGTAGCTCCCCAGGCCGATCATGACGCCACCCTGGTTTCAGCGAGTGCCGTCGCCTCGTCGAGCACCGCCGCCAGGTTCTCCGGGTCGTGCGCGAACCGGCCCAGGAACAGGCCGTCGACCGACCGCCCCAGCTCGGTCAGCAGGCCCGGACCCGCCGAACCGCCGTAGATCACCGAGGAGCCCGCGCGGTCGGGCGCGATGTCCAGCGCCATGCGCAAGGCCGTCGTCACCGCCACGATGTGCTCCACCGGAGCGGGCTCGGACGCGCCGATCGCCCACACCGGCTCGTACGCGACCACGACCGGCCCGGCCGGTGCGCCCGAGAGGCTCCGGCGCAGCTGCGCCACCGTCGCGGCCGCGGCAGCCTTGGGGCCCAAGCGTTCCGCTTCGCCGACGCACACCAGCGGCGTTACGCCGCCGCGCAGCGAAGCCGCAGTCTTCGCCGCCACCGCGTCGTCGGTCTCGCCGAACAGGCGGCGGCGCTCGGCGTGGCCGATCTCCGCAATGGACACCCCGACCTCCGCAAGCTCGGCCGCGCTCACTTCGCCGGTGAACGGGCCCGAATCCGCGACGGCCACGTCCTGCGCGCCGATCCGGACCGGCGTGCCCGCGAACGCGTCGCGCGCGGGAAGGATCTGGAGGTAGGTCGGGATCACGAACAGCTCGACCGCGCCCGAGGCCAGGCCCGGGTGCGAGCGCACGCGGTCGGCGACGCGCGCGAACCAGTCCTTCGCTGCGGCGTGCCCGAAGTACATCTTCAGGCTCACCCCGACCACCACCGGCGCCATCAGCAGGACCCGGTCGTCTCGAACTCGCCGATGACCGCGACCTTCTCGGCCGAGGCGCTCTGCGGGTCGAAGCGGTAGTCGAGCCACTCGCGGACCAGGCGCCGCGCCAGCTCGACGCCGATCACGCGCTGGCCCATGGTGAGGACCTGGGCGTCGTTGGAGAGGACGCTCCGCTCGACGGAGAAGCTGTCGTGGGCCGTGGCGGCCCGGATGCCGGGGACCTTGTTGGCGGCGATGGCGACCCCGAGGCCGGTGCCGCAGATGAGGAGGGCCCGGTCGGCCTCGCCGTCGGCGACGCGCTGGGCCGCCTCGATGGCGACCTTCGGGTACGGGGTGTGGCCCTCGGCGTCCACGCCGACGTCCACTACGGACGCGACTCCAGGGTGGCCTTCGAGGTCCCGCTTGAGGATCTCCTTGTAGTCAAAGCCGGCGTCGTCGCTGCCGACGACGATGCGCAGCGGCGCAGTACGCAGGGGCTCAGGCATGGTGGTTCCTTCCTTCGAGCAGTTCGCCGATCGCGGTGGCGATCAGCGCGAGGGAGTGCGCGCCCGGGTCGGGGGTGCCGAGGCTCTTCTCGGCGTGCGGGCGGGCGCGGCCCATGCGGGGCAGGAGCTCCGCGGTGGCTTTCGCGGCGCGCGAGGCGTCCTCGGCGGCGGCCTTCCAGGCGGTGGGGAGATCCGCTCCGGCGTCTGCGTTGCGCTGCAAGGCTTCGGCGAACGGCATGAGCACGTCCACAAGGGTCTTGTCGCCGACCTCGGCCTTGCCGTAGTCCATGACGCCCTTGGCGCCGTCGGCCACTCCGGCGGCGACGTCGGCTGCCGTGGGCTTCCCGTGGTCGCCCAGGCGTTCGGCGACGCCGGTGAGGATCACGCCCCACAGCGCCCCGGAGGTGCCTCCGGCCTTGTCGGCCCACGCCGCGGCGGCACGGGCCAGGGTGGTGCCCGCGCCGGCCCCGCTTGCGGCTGAACCGGCGGCGAGCGCGGCCTTCGCGCCGCGCTGCATGCCGATCCCGTGGTCGCCGTCTCCGGCGACGGCGTCGATGCGGCCGAGTTCGTCCACATTGGCGTCGATGGTGGCGGCGATGACCTCCAGGGCGGCACGGACCGTGCCCGCGGCCTCCCGGGACGCCTCGTCGGATTCGGGGACGGCGTCCGCATCCGCGGCACCGTTCCCGTTGGCGGCCTTCAGCTGCGCTGGGTTCACCGAGCCGCGGCGGTACGCCGGGGCGTCGACCGGGGTCTCCCACAGCGCTTCGAGCTCCTCGTCGAGCCAGAACAGCGTGAGCGAGGTCCCGGCCATGTCGAAGCTCGTGCAGTACTCGCCCACGTGCGGGTCCACGATGACGAGCCCCGCCGCCTCAAGCAGCTGGGCGACCCGCCGGTAGACGACGAACAGCTCCTCGTACTTCAGCGAACCGAGCCCGTTGAGGATCGGCACGACCCGCGCGCCCGCGGCGGCGATCCCCTCGGGGACCTCCTCCAGGAGCTTGGCGACGAGCAGTTCCGCGAGGCCGTCGGCGGTCGGAATGTCGGTCTCGTCGATGCCCGGCTCGCCGTGGATGCCGAGCCCGACCGCCATGCGGCCCTCGGGGACCGAGAACAGCGGCTCGTCGGCGCCGGGGAGCGTGCAGCCGGAGAACGCGACGCCGAACGAACGGGTGCGCTCGTTGGCGAGCCGCGCGAGGCGCTCGACCCCGGCGAGGTCGTGCCCGGCCTCGGCCGCGGCGGCGGCGATGCGGAAGACCGCGAGGTCCCCGGCGATGCCGCGCCGCTTGTGGCGCTCTTCCGGTGCGGCGCTGAAGATGTCGTCGGTGACGGCGACCGTCGCGCACGGGATGCCCTCGGCGCGCAGGCGCTCCTGGGCCGCGTCGAAGTTGAGCACGTCCCCGGCGTAGTTCCCGTAGGTGAACAGGACGCCGCCGCCGTTGTCGGCGGCCTTCGCGACCGCCTGGATCTGCTGCGCCGAAGGCGAGGCGAACAGGTTGCCCATGGCCGCGCCGTGCGCGAGGCCCTGGCCGACGAGGCCGCCGAACGCCGGGTAGTGCCCGGACCCGCCGCCGACCACGACGGCGACCTGGCCGCGCGGCGACTCGGCGGCGCGGACGACGCCGCCGGTCACGCGCTGCACGTGACGGCCGTTCGCGGCCGCGAAGCCGTCGGTCATCTCGTCGGCGAAGTCGGCGGGGTCGTTCCAGATCCGGGTCATCGCGCGCCCGCCTCCTCAAGGTCCGGTGCGGCCGCGGACTTCCCGCGGCGCGCGAGCGCCACCATGAGCACCGCCGACAGGAGCATGAAGCCGCCGACGACGGCCATCGCGGTCTCGTACCCGCCGGTCCAGTCGTGGATCGCGCCGGTGACGTACGGGGCGCTGAACCCGGCGAGGTTGCCGACCGTGTTGATGAGCGCGACGCCCGCCGCGGCGGCGGCGCCGGTCAGGAACCGGGTCGGGAGCGTCCAGAAGTTCGGGAGCGCCGCGAAGATCGCGCAGGCCGTCACGGTGATGACCGCGATGGTCGCCGCGGGGGAGTCCACGAGCAGCGCCAGCGGGATCGAGGCCGCGCCGAGCACGGCCGGGACGGCGATGTGCCAGGTCTTGAGGCCGCGCTTGGAGGCGTCCTTGGACCAGAAGTACATGACGACGGCCGCGGGCAGGTACGGGATCGCGGTGATGAGGCCCTTCTCGAACACGTCGAACTCGGTGCCGGCCGCGGCCTGGAACCCGTCGATGATCGTGGGCAGGAAGAACGCGAGGGCGTACAGGCCGTAGATGAAGCCGAAGTAGATGAAGGACAGCGTCCAGACGCGTCCGCTCTTGAACGCGTGCCGCACGGACGGGTGCTTCTCGCTCGCCTCGGTGGTCTCGCGCTCGGCTTCGAGGGCGCCGGTGAGCCAGGTCTGCTCCTCGGGGGTGAGCCACTTGGCGTCGGCGGGCTTGTCCTTGAGGTAGAACCAGGCGATGATCCCGACGACGATCGCGGGGATCGCCACGCCCATGAACATGAACCGCCAGCCTTCGAGGCCGAAGAACACGCCGTGCTGCTGGATGAGGGCGCCCGCCAGGGGCGCGCCGATCACCGTCGTCAGGGGCTGGGCCAGGTAGAACAGCATGAGGATGCGGCCGCGGTACTGCGAGGGCACCCACAGGCTCAGGAACAGGATCGCGCCGGGGAAGAAGCCGGCCTCGGCGACGCCGAGGAGGAAGCGGAGGGCCACGAGCTGCTCGAAGTTCTGCACCCACGTGAACAGGAGCGCGACGACGCCCCAGCTGATCATGATGCGGGCGAGCCAGCGGCGGGCGCCGAACTTGTGGAGCGCCAGGTTGGACGGCACTTCCAGGATGATGTAGCCGATGAAGAACACGCCGGACGCGAAGCCGAACTGGGCGGCGGAGAGCGCGAGGTCCCCGTTCATGCCGTTCGGTGCGGCGAACCCGATCGCGGTGCGGTCGAGGTAGTTGATGAAGAACATCAAGGCGACGAACGGCACGAGGCGGATCGAGACCTTGCGGATGGCGCTGCGGGCTACGGGCGGCGCTTCGGGGGCTGCTGACCGGTTCACGGTGTCTCCTGACATCGGCTCTGATGACACTGGGGGCGTCTCCCATATTGGCGAACCGGTTGACCAATTGCAACACGGAGTCCCACATGTTGATCATTCTGTAATGTTCCGGCAGCTCGCAGCCGTTGCCGGGAATCCCCCGACCGGCCCCTGACCGCCTGGACCGCAACTAGACCGGCGTCCCATCCGGGGCGGAAGGGTGGTTTCGCCGCGCAAAGGGACGGTAAGTTTCATCCATGCCCGCCTACCCAGGAGACCGCGCCGCCGACATCGCCGCCTCGCTCGGCGCCCTGCCGAGCAGCAGCCCGGTCTCGGAGGTCGCGCGCCAGCTCCTCGACCTGTTCACCAGCGGATCCATCGAGCCCGGGACGCGCCTGCCCGCCGAGCGCCAGCTCGCCACCACCCTCGGCGTCGGCCGCTCCGCCGTGCGCGAGGCCCTCGCCGCGCTCGAACTCCTCGGCATCGTCGACGTGCGCCCCGGCTCGGGCACCTACCTGCGCGGCACCGCCTCCGAGCTGCTCCCGCAGACGCTGCGCTGGGGCCTGCTCATCGGCCGCCGCAAGACTGACGAACTCCTCGAACTGCGCTCGGGCCTGGAGATCTACGTGGCCCGCCTCGCCGCCTCGAACGCCTCCGAGGACGACCTCGCCGCGCTCGCCGGGCACGTGGCGCGCATGCGCGAATCCGAGGACCTGGCCGCGTTCGCCGGGGCCGACCGCGACTTCCACAACGGGCTCGCCCGCGCCGCGGGCAACGAGGTCCTCATCGACCTCCTCGACGTGGTGCGCTCCCTCCTCCAGGTCTACGCCGACCGCGCCGTCTCCGGCGACGAGGAGGCCCGCACCGCGCTAGACGAGCACGACGCGATCCTGCGCGCCGTCACCTCCCGCGACCACGACGCCGCCGCCTCGGCGATGGCCGTCCACATGGCCACCGCCTCCATCCGCCTCGCGGCAGAGCAGGCGGGCCGACCATGACCTCCGCGCCGCCCTCCGACAAGACCGCGTTCGTCTGGGGCCCAGACGACCTCATGGAACTCCCGCGCGCCGGGCTCCTCGAACTCGGCGTCCCCGCCGCCGGACTCCCCGAGGACGACTGGGTGCCGCGGCTCGTGCCCGGCGTGTACGACGCCGACGGCGCGCCCGAGCCGCTGAAGCCGTTCGCGGTGATCGAGCTCCAGGCCGGGGACGTCACCGTCGACATGCGGCTGATCCTCCTCGGCACGGTCCCCGGCTCCGCGAACCTGCTGTACGTGCTCGACCCGGCCTCGGGCGAGGTCCTCCAGTTCGACCGGCGCAGCCGCGGCGTGCGCGGCGTGAACTCCTCGTACCGCTGGTTCGTGGAGTTCCTGTGGCAGATCGAGGCCGCGAAGAAGCAGCGCGGCGCCGCCGACCTCGGAGGCGTCCTCAACCCGGGCCTGCGCGCGACGCTCCGGTCCGTCGACCCGTTCGCGTTCCAGGCCGAGCAGTGGTGGCCCGCGGTGTGGAGGGAACTCGCTCCTTCTGGGTAACCCCTCGGGGGAACCGAACTAGGGTGGTCCGCAGGACGCCCGAGACGCGAAGGAGCGCTCATGACCGTGGTAGTCACCGATGCCCCCGACCAGCAGCGCTGGGAGGCCCGCATCGACGGGGAACTGGTCGGGTTCGCGCAGTACAAGCGCCACGACGGCGCGATCACGTTCTTCCACACCGAAGTCGAGCGCGAGGGCGCCGGGATCGGGACGGCCCTGGTCCGCACCTCCCTCGACGCCGCGCGCACCGCGGGGGCGCGGGTCCACCCCGTGTGCCCGTTCTACGCCGGGTGGATCGAGCGCCACCCCGACTACGGCGACCTCGTCCACGAGAAGGCGCCGCACCTCGGCGAAGAGGACTGACCGGGCCGCACGGCCGCGGCCGGTGACGAGGGTCATGCCGGAAACGGACCCCGGTCCGGGATTGCCGGGACGCCGGGGAGCGTTGCCCGAAGGGCGAACCCGAACTTCCTCCGAAAGGCGGCCGTCCATGCCCGTAGCCCTGTCGATCCTCGACCTCGCGCCGATCGCGCCCGGACGGACCGCACGCGACAGCTTCGCCGCGAGCGTCGAACTCGCCCGCGCCGCCGAGCGCACCGGCTACGAGCGCGTCTGGTACGCCGAGCACCACTCCATGCCGACCATCGCGTCGAGCGCCACCAGCCTCGTCATCGGCCACGTCGCCGAGCACACCGAGACCATCCGCCTCGGCGCGGGCGGCATCATGCTGCCCAACCACTCCCCGCTCGTCATCGCCGAGCAGTTCGGCACCCTCGAATCCCTCTTCCCCGGCCGCATCGACCTCGGCCTGGGCCGCGCCCCCGGCACCGACCGGCAGACCATGCGCGCCATCCGCCGCGACGCCACCTCCTCCGACACGTTCCCGCAGGACGTCCTCGAACTCCAGGGCTACCTGCGCGGCAAGTCCCTCATCGAGGGCGTCCAGGCCGTGCCCACCGCCGACACCGAAGTGCCCCTGTACCTCCTGGGCTCCTCCCTGTTCGGCGCGCAGCTCGCCGCGAGCCTCGGCCTGCCGTACGCGTTCGCCTCGCACTTCGCGCCCGACGCGCTCCACGAGGCGATCGCGGTCTACCGCGAGCAGTTCCGGCCCTCCGAGCAGGTCCCCGAGCCGTACGTCATCGCGGGCGTCAACGTGTTCGCCGCCGAGGACCCCGCCGACGCGGAAGCCCAGCGCCGCATCGCCTTCCGCAACCGCTCCCGCGCGTTCATCGCCCGCGGCCCGGTCGGGCGCGAGTACACCGACGATGAGATCGACGAGTTCCTGGCCTCGCCCGCGGGTGACCAGCTCAACTCGATGGCCCGCTACACCGCGGTCGGCGGCCCCGAGGACGTGCGCGCGTTCCTGGAGTCCTTCGCCGCCGCCACCGGCGCCGACGAGCTCATCACCGTCCACTACACCGAGGAGGTCCCCGACCGGATCGCCTCGGTCGAGCTCACCGCCAAGGCCATGGGCATCGGCTAGCGAGTCACACGCGCCCCACTGGAGGCCCGCCGTCCGCGGCGGGCCTCTTACGCTGTCCTCCGGATTCGACCCTTCACGAGAGGCCAGGGCATTGGGACAGCTGACGGACACCACCGCGCTCATCACCGGAGCGTCGCGGGGCATCGGCGCGGCCACCGCGCGCCTCCTCGCCGCCGAGGGCGCGCACGTCCTGGTCAACTACCGCGACAAGGCGAAGCGCGCGAACGCCGTCGTCGACGCCATCGCCGCGGCGGGCGGCTCCGCGGCCGCCGTGCAGGCCGACATCACCGCCGCCGCCGACCTCGACCGCCTCTTCGCCGGGATCGAGCGCCTCGACGTGCTCGTCCTCAACGCCTCCGGCGGCCTGGAGAAGAACGTCGACCCCGACTACGCGCTGCGCCTCAACCGCGACGCCCAAGTGGACCTCGCCGCCCGCGCACTCCCGCTGCTGCCCAAGGGCGGCCGCATCGTCTACGTCACCAGCCACCAGGCCCACTTCGCGGCCACCGAGGAGCTCGCGGTCTACGCGCCCGTCGCCCGCTCCAAGCGCGCGGGCGAGGACGCACTGCTCGCGATGCTCCCCGAGTTCACCGCTCGCGGCGTCGACTTCATCACGGTCTCCGGCGACATGATCGAAGGGACCATCACCGCGACCCTCCTCGAACGCGCCCAGCCCGGCACCATCGCGCAGCGCCGCGAGGCCGCGGGCGGGCTCCTCACCGTCGAGCAGTTCGCGCAGCACGTGGCCGACGCCGCCGTCGCCGACCTGGAGACCGGCGCGGTCGTCCTGGCCGGAGGCCCCGGCGCCTGGGCCCGCGACTAGCGAAAACAAGCCGCGCTCCCACGGAAGAAAGTGCGAGCCTCCCTCTTGTAGATCGGTCTACAGTCTGTGTAGATTGATCTACACCCAATCCCCAGGGAGGCTCCCAGTGGCATCGCGTCCGTCGGCCGGCTCGGTCACCATCGAGGACGTCGCGCGCGAAGCGGGCGTCTCCCGGGCGGCGGTCTCCAAGGTCATCCGGAACGCGTACGGCGTCAGCCCCGCGATGAAAGCCCGTGTGACCGAAGCGATCGAGAAGCTCGGCTACCGCCCGAGCGTCTCGGCCCGGGGCATGCGCGGGAAGACGTTCACCGTCGGGATCGAGATCCCCGAACTGTCGAACCCGTTCTTCCCCAAGCTCCTCGCGGGCGCCACTGCTGCGCTCTCGGGCTCGCCCTACCAGCTCATCATCGCCCCGGCCGACCCCGAGCACGGCGAGGGCTACCGCGCCATCCAGGCGCTGGTGGACCGGCAGGTCGACGGGGTCATCGCGGTCTCGCCGCTGGTCGACCCCGAATGGCTGGAGGCGCTGGCCGACCACGTCCCGGTGGTCATGATCGGCCGCCACGACCGCTCGCCCAAGTACGACGCGGTCGTCAGCGACGACGAGGACGGCGCGCGCCAGGTCATGCGGCACCTGCTCGACCTGGGGCACCGCGACATCGCGCACCTGACGCCCGCCGCGGGCCTGGCCGGGGTCGAATCGGGTGCGCCGCAGGCGATCCGGCTCGCCGCCTACCGGGACGCGATGCAGGAGGCCGGCCTCGGCGACCGCATCCGCGTCGTGGGCTCCCCGAACGGCCAGCCCGAGTCGCGGCGCGTGGCGCTGGGGCTCCTGGCCGAGGCGGACCGCCCGACCGCGGTGTTCGCCTCGCACGACGAACCGGCCCTGGGGGTCATGCACGCCGTGGCCGACGCCGGGCTCACCCCGGCCGACGTCTCGGTCGCCGGGTACGACGACGTCGAGATCGCCGCCCACCCGGGCATCTCGCTCACCACCGTCGACCAGCACGGCGAGCGCATGGGCCGCCTCGCCGCCGAGCTGCTGCTCGAACGCATCGCCGGGCGCGCCGAGCCCCGGCACGAGACGGTGCGGCCCGAACTCGTGGTCCGCACCAGCACCAGACCACCCCGCCCGCGGGGCGGGGCCCCGCGCCTGCGCGCGGTCGGCAGGACCTGACCATCACCGATCCACAACCGCACCATGCAATCCCTCTGGAATGAATCGTTCCAATGGCGTCACCAATGGAGGTCACGACCATGTTCCCGACTCGACCCCTCCGCCGCACCGCGGCCGGAGCAGCAGCCGTCCTCTCCGCCGGACTCGCCCTCACCGGGTGCTCCACCGGCGGCGGCGACGACGGGACCCTGAACATCCTCATCGACAACTCCGAGGCCACCGGCCAGCTCATGCAGGCCCTGGTCGACGCGTACACGGAAGCGAACCCAGACGTCGAGATCGAGCTGGAGCTGCGCCCCGGCGGCAGCGAGGGCGACAACATCGTCAAGACCCGCTTGCAGACCGGCGACATGCCCGACCTGTTCTTCTACAACTCCGGGTCGCTCCTCCAGGCGCTCGCGCCGGACCAGACCCTCGTCGACCTCGCGGACGAGTCCTACATGGACGTCGTGACGGACACCTTCAAGGACGGCGTGAGCGCGGGCGACGCGCTCTACGGCGTCCCCGTCGGCCACGCCGTCGGCGGCGGCGTCCTCTACGACCTCGCCGCCTACGAGGAGCTCGGGCTCGAAGTGCCGATCACCTGGGACGAGTTCATGGCGAACAACCAGGCGATCCTCGACGCGGGGGGCCGCGCGCCGGTGATCCAGACCTACGGCACCGAGTCCGCGTGGACCTCGCAGCTGTTCGTGCTCGCCGACAACTACAACGTCCTCGCGGCCGAACCGGACTGGGCCGAGGCGTACACCGCCAACGAGAAGCACTTCGCCGACACGCCCGCGGCCGCCGCCGGGTTCGAGCACCTCCAGGAGGTCGCCGAGGCCGGGTACCTCAACGAGGACTTCGCGTCCCTCACCTACAACGAGGGGCTCGCCGCGCTCGCCGCGGGGGAGGGCGTCCACTACCCGATGCTCACCACCGCGCTCACCGAGATCGAGGCGACCGATCCCGATGCGCTGGACGGCATCGGCTTCTTCGCCCTGCCGGGGACCGACGCCGCGAACGCGGGGCTCACGACCTGGCTGCCCGGCGCGCTCTACCTCCCGCAGTCTACTGAGGATCAAGGTGCGGCGAAGGACTTCCTGGCGTTCGTCGCCAGCACCGAGGGCTGCGACGCGCAGACCGCCGGCGCCAGCGTCATCGGCCCGTACTTCATCGAGGGCTGCACCGTCCCCGAGGACGTGCCCCCTGCCGTGGCCCAGCTCCAGTCCTACTTCGACTCCGGGCTCACCGCCCCGGCCCTGGAGTTCCTGTCCCCGGTCAAGGGCCCGGCCCTGGAGCAGATCACCGTCGAGGTCGGCTCCGGCATCCGCACCGCCGCCGACGCCGCGTCGCTCTACGACGAGGACGTCAAGAAGCAGGCGCAGCAGCTCGGCCTCGAAGGCTGGTAGGCCCCCCATGGCGACCACGGCAACCGCGGCGCCGCCCCGGCGGCGCCGCGGCCACCGGAGCCACTACCCGCTCTGGTTCTACCTCCCCGCGGGCGTCGTCTACGGCGTCCTGTTCATCGCCCCCACGATCGCGTCCTTCTACTTCGCGTTCACGCGCTGGAACCTCTCCGGGACCGAGTTCATCGGCTTCGAGAACTTCGCGCTGTTCTTCAGCGAGCCGTACCTGTTCCAGGGCCTGGTGAACACCTTCGTCTACGGCGTGCTCACCTCCGGGCTGAAAGTGGTCCTCGGGCTGCTCCTCGCGGTGTTCCTGACCTCGCAGATCATCGCCCGCGGGTACCTGCGCTCCGTCGTGTTCTTCCCGACGCTGGTGAGCACCGTCGGCGTCGGCATCACCTTCACCGTGCTCATGGACCCCGGCGATGGGCTCGTCAACCAGGCGCTCGCGCTGTTCGGCGTCGACGGGCCCGGCTGGCTCACCGACCCGAGCCTCGCCCTCATCTCCGTTGCGCTCGTGGACGTCTGGAAAGGCGTGGGCCTGGCGACCCTGATCTACATCGCCGGGGTCGTGGCGATCCCGCAGGAGTACTTCGAAGCCGCCCGTGTCGACGGCGCCACCAGCGCGCAGCGGCTGCGGTACATCACCCTCCCGCTCATGCGGCCCGCCACCGCCACCGTCATCGTCCTGTCGCTCATCGGCGGCCTCAGGTCGTTCGACCTCATCTGGGCCATGACCCAGGGCGGCCCCGGCTTCACCTCCGACGTCGTCGCCTCGGTGATCTTCAAGCAGTACCAGGCCGGGTTCTGGGGCCTGTCCAGCGCCGGGAACGTGGTCCTGTTCCTCATCGTGGCCGCGTTCATGGTCCCGCTCTACTGGAAGCTCAACCGCAAGGAGGTAGACCGTTGAGGCGCCGCCGCACCGCCGGGGTCCTCTCCGGCACGATCGCGATCATCGTCTCCGCGGTGGTCTTCCTCGTCCCGTTCGCGTTCATCGTCCTCACCGCGTCCAAGACCCGCGGCGAAGCGGCCCTGCGGGAGTTCACGCTCCCCACCGAATGGGCGATCTGGGAGAACTTCCTCGCAGTCATCCGCGAACGCGACTACATGCTCCTGGGCGCGTTCGTGAACTCCACGATCCTCACCGTCGCGAGCGTCGCCGTCATGGTCGTCCTCGCGGCCATGGTCGGGTACGTCATGCAGCGGCGCCCGAACCGCCTGACGCCCTGGCTGAACGCGCTCGTCCTCGCCGGGCTCATCATCCCGCCCGCGGTCGTCCCCACCATCTGGGTCCTCCAGGGGCTCGGCCTCTTCCGGACCCTCCACGGCCTCGTCCTCATCGAAGTCGCGTACGGACTCTCCTTCTGCGTCCTCCTCTTCCGCGCCTTCGTCGCCACCATCCCGCGCGAACTCGACGAGGCCGCCGTCATCGACGGCGCCGGGCCCGTGCGCCTGTTCTTCCAGGTCGTGTTCCCGCTGCTCAGATCCGTGATCGTCACCGCCGTGATCGTCCAGTCCGTGGCCGTCTTCAACGACTTCCAGAACCCGCTGTACTTCCTGCCCGGCGACGACCACGCCACCGTCCAGCTCACCCTCTACAACTTCAGGAGCCAGTACACGACCGAGTGGAACCTGCTGTTCATGGACATCCTGCTCATCACCATCCCGCCGCTCGTCATGTACGCCTTCTTCAACCGCCAGATCGTCGCCGGCCTCACCACCGGCGCCATCAAAGGCTGAATATCCACAAGGGAGACCCGATGCACGTTTACGGACTGCGCGCCGAGTACCGCACCGACACCCCGTTCACCGCCGCGGCCCGGCCCCGCCTGTCGTGGAAGACCGCCGACGCCCCGCCCGGCTGGACCCAGGCCGCCGCCGAGATCGAATGGCGCCGAGGCGAAGCCGCCGCCGTCGCCCGCGTCGACGGCCGCGACTCCGTGCTCGTCGCCTGGCCCTTCGAATCGCTCCAGCCCCGCGAGCAAGGCAGCGTGCGCATCCGCGTCCACGGCGCCGACGGTTCTACTTCGGACTGGAGCGAGCCCTGCGACATCCGCGCCGGATTCCTCGGCGACGGCGAATGGCACGCCCGGTTCATCACCGTCCCCGAACCCGCCGACATCGGCCAGCCGCTCCTGCTGCGCCGCGAATTCACCGTGAAACCCGGCCTGGAGGCCGCCACCCTGTACGCCACCGCGCGCGGCGTCTACCAGGTCGAGATCGACGGCGTCCCCGTCGACGCCGACCGCCTCAAACCCGGCTGGACCGCCTACCGCTCCCGGCTCGTCCACGAGACCAACGACGTCACCGACCTCCTCCGCGAGGGCGCCAACGTCATCGGCGCGAACCTCGCCGGAGGCTGGTACACCGAGGGCTTCGGATTCCACGGCCAGGCCAGGCCCTTCTACGGCAAGTACCCGTCCTTCGCCGCCCAACTCCACCTCGAATACGACGACGGCACAACAGAAGTCGTCGCCACCGGCGACGGCTGGCGCGCCACCGCCGACGGGCCCATCACCGCCAGCGGCATCTACGCGGGCGAGTCCCACGACGCCCGCCGCGCCCTCCCCGGCTGGTCCTCGCCCGGCTTCGACGACGCCCGCTGGCTCGACGCCCGCCCCGACACCGCCAAAGCGATGGTCCCCGTCGCCGCCACCACCGCGCCCGTGCGCGCCACCGCCGAACTCGCCGTCCAGGAGGTCATCACCACCCCCAGCGGCCGCACCGTCGTCGACTTCGGACAGAACCTCGTCGGCCACCTCCGCATCAGAGTGCAAGGCCGCGAAGGCGACACCGTCGTCCTGCGCCACGCCGAAGTCCTCGAACACGGCGAACTCGGCACCCGGCCGCTCCGCCACGCCAAAGCCACCGACACGTACACCCTCGCCGGGAACGGCACCGAGACCTGGGAGCCCGAGTTCACCTTCCACGGCTTCCGGTACGCCGAGATCCAAGGCTGGCCCGGCGAATTCGAACCCGCCGACGTCACCGCCGTCGTCGTCCACTCCGACCTCAAGCGCACCGGCCACTTCTCGTCCTCGCACGAACTCCTCGACCGCCTCCACGAGAACGTCGTCTGGGGCATGAGGGGCAACTTCGTGTCCATCCCCACCGACTGCCCCCAGCGCGACGAGCGCCTCGGCTGGACCGGCGACATCCAGGTCTTCGCCCCCGCCGCGAGCTTCCTCTACGACTGCGACGGCTTCCTCGCCTCCTGGCTCGACGACCTCGCCCTGGAGCAGTTCGACGACGGCGCCGTGCCCTTCATCGTCCCCAACGTCCTCGAATGGGCCCAGACCCCCGCCGCCGCCTGGGGCGACGCCGCCACCGTCGTCCCCACCGTCCTCTTCGACCGCTTCGGCGACCGCGCCGTCCTCGAACGCCAGTACCCCAGCATGCGCGCCTGGACCGACCACCTCGCCGCCCTCGCCGGAGACCGCCACCTGTGGGAGGGCCGCTTCCAGTTCGGCGACTGGCTCGACCCCGACGCCCCGCCGGACGACCCCGCCCGCGCCAAGACCGACCCCGACATCGTCGCCAGCGCCTACTTCGAGCGCTCCGCGGCCCTGACCGCCCGCGCCGCGACCGAACTCGGGCACGCCGAGGACGCCGCGACGTACGGCGCGCTCGCCGAAGCCGCCCGCGAGGCGTGGGTCCGCGAATACGTCACGGGTGCGAGCCGCATCGTCTCCGACGCGCCGACCGCGTACGCGCTGGCGATCGAGTTCGACCTCGTGACCGACCCCGAGGCGCGCGAGCGGATGGGCGCGCGGCTCGCGTGGCTCGTGCGCCGCGCGGGCTACCGGATCGGGACCGGGTTCGTGGGCACGCCGATCATCCAGGACGCGCTGACGCGCACCGGCCACGCCGAGACCGCGCGGCGCCTGCTGCTCCAGACCGACAACCCGTCGTGGCTGTACCCGGTGACCATGGGCGCCACCACGATCTGGGAGCGCTGGGACTCCATGCTGGAGGACGGCACGATCAACCCGGGGGAGATGACCTCCTTCAACCACTACGCGTTCGGGGCCATCGCCGACTGGCTGCACCGCACCGTCGCCGGGCTCGCGCCGCTGGAGCCGGGCTACCGGCGCATCGCCGTCGCCCCGGTCCCGCTCGCGGGGCTGGACCGAGCCGCGGCCGAGCTGGAGACCCCGTACGGCCGCGCCCGCGTCGGCTGGGAGGCCCACGACGGACGCGTCGTGGTCCACGCGCAGGTCCCGCCGAACACAACCGCGCTCGTGACCCTCCCCGGCCTGGAGGCGTTCGAAGTCGGCTCGGGGGACCACGAGTGGACGATCGACGACCCGCGGACCGAGCCGCGCAGGGCGGGACTGACGATCGACTCTCGGCTGTCGGACCTCATCGAGGACGCCGAAGCGCACGAGGCGGTGCTGCGGGCCGTCGAGGCCGTCGACCCCGAGCGGGCCCGGAGCCTGCGGTCGGCGCAGTGGACGGAGCACCGGACGCTCCTGGGCGAGCTGACCCCGGGCCCGCCCGCGGTCCTCGCCCGCGTGGAGGCCGCGCTCGCGAACCTCAAGCGCGACTAAGGCCCGACCAGGAATGTAAGGGCCCCGGATCGTGCATCCTATAGGATATAGGATGCACGATCCGGGGCCCTGAGGCGCTTACCCCTTGACGGCGCCGATGATGACGCCTTTCTTGAAGTGCTTCTGCACGAACGGGTAGATGACGAGCGCGGGGACGATCGCGACCATGACGATCGCCATCTTCACCGCGAGCGTCGGCGGCGCGCTGCTCAGTCCCGAGGCCTGCGGCAGCGGGGCCGACTCCACCACGTAGGTGCGCAGGACCAGCGCGAGCGGCCATTTCGACGTGTCGTCGAGGTACAGGAACGCGTTGAACCAGCTGTTCCAGTAGGCGACCGCGTAGAACAGCGTGACCACGGCGATCACGGCCTTCGACAGCGGGGCCACGATCTGCCACAGGACCCGGAACTCCCCGGCGCCGTCGATGCGCGCGGAGTCGAACAGCTCCTGCGGGAGGCTCATGAAGAACGCCCGCAGGACCACGACGTTGAACGCGGACACCGCCATCGGCAGGATCATCGCGAGGTAGTTGTCGCGCAGGCCGAGGGCGCTCACCCACAGGTACACGGGGATGAGCCCGGGGAAGACCACGAACATCATCAGGACCGAGAACAGGACGGTCTTGTGCCCGAAGGACCCCGGCTTCGACAGCGAGTACGCGCCGAGGATCGACACGACGACGCTGACGACCGTGCCGACGGCGGTGACCGCCAGGGACACCACCAGGGACCGCAGCACGACCGGGTTGCGGAACATCTGCTCGTACGCCTCGAAGGTGATCCCGTCGCCGGGCCAGACGACGAGGCCGCCGACGCGCTGCACGGTCTCGGCGCTGGAGAGGCTCGTCAGCGCGATCGTGTACAGCGGGAACAGGATGAGCAGGGCGATCACGATGATGCTCGCGCCCTTCGCGGTCTGCCCCGCGACCGTGGGCTTCTCCTCCCACGCGGCCCGTTTTGCTTTGGCGCTCATGACTTCGAGTACACCCCCCGTTCGCCCAGCAGGTGGGCGGCCTTGTTGGCGGCGAGGATGAGCACGAGCCCGACCACGCCCTTGAACAGCCCGGCCGCGGCCCCGTAGTCGAAGTCGCCGGTGCGGATGCCGCTGTAGTAGACGAACGTGTCGAACACTTCGGACGCCTGGGACCCGACTGCGCTGCGCTGCAGGAAGAACTGCTCGAACCCGACGTTCAGCGCGTCGCCGAGGCGCAGGATGAGCAGCAGCACGATGACCGGCCGGATGCCCGGCAGCGTGATGTGCCACAGGCGCCGCCAGCGTCCGGCGCCGTCGACCGCGGCGGCCTCGTACAGGTTCGGGTCGATCGCGGCGAGGGCCGCGAGGAAGATGATCGCCCCGAACCCGGCCTCCTTCCAGATCGCCTGGGAGGTCACGAGCAGGATGAACGTGTCCGGATTCGTCATCCAGTCGACGCCTTCGAAGCCCGCGCTGCGCAGCGTCTGGCTGAGCAGCCCGGCGCCGCCGAGCATCTGCTGGAAGATCGCGATCACCAGCACCCAGGAGAAGAAGTACGGCAGGTAGACGATGCTCTGGAGCATCGACCGCAGGCGCTCGGACACCAAGGAGTGCATGAGCAGCGCGAGCGCGATCGGCACCGGGAAGTAGAACACCAGCTGGAACGCGGTGATCGACAGCGTGTTCACGAGTGCGCGCGTGAACTCCGGGTCCGAGAACAGCAGCTGGAAGTGCGTGAAGCCGACCAGGCGCGAGCCGAGGATGCCGCCGGTGTACGGCTTGTAGTCCTGGAACGCGACCACGTTGCCGAGCGTGGGGATCCACCAGAACCCCCACACGAGGAGCATCATCGGCGCGGCCATGAGCAGCAGCGGCCAGTCCCGGCGCAGCCGGGTCAGCCAGTGCGCCTTCGGCTGCGGCGCACGGGGTGGGGCGTCCCCCGCCGCGGCGGCGGGGGACTCGATCGTCGTGGTGCTCACAGGCGGTCGTTGTCCTCGGCGATCTTGGTGTAGTACTCGCGGGCGGCGTCGCCGACCTTCGCGCGCCAGTCGTCCACGATGGTCGACCACTCGGAGACGTCCCGCTGGCCGCGGTAGATCTCGTGGCAGGCCTCGGTCATGGGCTCGTTCTCGGCGGAGAGGTCGGAGGGCATCTCGACGCGCAGGCCCTGGAACGGGCTGGGGTCGAGGAAGGCCGCCGCGTTGGTCTCCCACTCGTGCAGGCGCTCGACCATGCCGGGGTACTGGAACTTGTTGTTGGCGTTGGCCCGGCCGGACAGGAACATGTAGGTGGGGGCGACCTCGGTCTGGCCCAGCTCGGTGCGCTGCGGCACGCCTTCGGCGTCCACTGTGAAGTGGACGCCCTCGACGCCGTCGGAGACGAGGTCGTACTCCAGGGTCCCGTACGGCGCGGAGCACCAGTTGGCGACCCGCAGGCACTCCTTGACGCGCTCCTCGGAGAGGTCCTTCTTGATGAAGGTGAACATGCCGGCGGGGTCGTCGCGCCAGATCGTGGGCGTGCCGCCCGCCTCGCGCGCGAGCGGGTCGACGATCTGGAGGTTGAATCCTTCGACGCCGCGGTAGGTCGCGAACATCTCGTGCCAGGCGCCGACGCCGTCCTCGAAGAACAGGCCCTGGCCGGACCCGATGATCTCCTTGGCGTTGGTGCTGCGGTCGGCCACGTAGTCGGGGTGGACGAGGCCCTTGTCGAAGACCTGCCGCGTGTACTCGACGGCGGCGGCGAACGCCTCGGTCTCGAACTTGTGGACGAGCTTGCCGTCCTCGACCTTCCAGAGGGTGGGCACGCCCATGGCCTCCTGGACGGTCTGGTCGAGGCTCGCGAAGGCCCACCGGTTCGCGGACGGGTCGTTGACCTCCTCGGCGAGGGCGAGGAGCTCTTCGAGGTCCTTCGGGTGCTCGCCCAGGCCCAGCCCGTCGAGGAGGTCCTGGCGGGTGAACAGGGCGTTCGTGTACGGGGACCTCTCCCACGGGATGCCGAGGAGCTTCCCGCCGAACACACCCATCGCCCATGCGGCCGTGGGGTACGAGGCGAGGAGCGGGTAGTCGGCGGCGGCCTTGTCCCCGGCGAGGTAGGGGGAGAGGTCGGCGAACAGCTCGTTGGCGGCCTCGGTGAAGTCGGAGAGCTTGATGATCTCCCAGCCGGGGATCTGGAACATGTCGGGGACGTCGCCGCCCGCGAGGGTGGTGGTGATCTTGTCGACGTAGTTGTTGCCGTCGGCGATGTTGAAGACGACGGTGCCGCCGAGGATCTCGTTGACCGCGGTGAAGTACGAGTTGCCGGGCAGGCCGGGCGGGGTGGGGTTCCACAGCGGGGTGATCGCGGTGATGTCCTCGCCGGTGGTCATCACCGGCTCGGTGACGACCTGCTCGGGCGCTTCGGGGCGCGAGAGGTAGCCGGGGGTCACGGTCCCGTCGGGCTGGCCGGGGAGGTCGGGTTCCAGGCCGCCTTCGTACGGGGTGTAGGTCGGCAGCAGGTCGGCGAGCTCGTCGGAACCGGCCGCGGTGCCTTCGGGCCCTTCGTCGAGGTCCGCGCACGCCGCCAGCGATGCGGCGGCGGCCGCGGCGGCGCTCGCTTGGAAGAGGCCGCGGCGGTGCATTCGAAGGGTGCCGTTCTGGTTGTCGCCCATGGCGATGCCTTTCGTCGGGGGATACAGGATTCGCCGGGTATGCAGGCCGAGGGGCCGTTTTTTTAAAGGTATGACCAAACGAATTTAACTACACGGATGAGAGCTGCGCAACTCTGGGCCCGCGGCTCGCCCCCGACCTCGCCTTCTCCCCGTTCCGCCTGGCTCCATTGGGGACTGACGCGCGGCAGTGGAAAGCCCGGGACGGTCGGGCCGTCCCGGGCTGCTGGTCGATTGGTCCTACATGTCGCGGTAGCGCTTGGCGGCCTTCAGGAGCGGCTCGATGATCTCCGGCGTGACCTGGCGCGGGGCCGGGACCTTGTCGAAGCTGAACTTCTCGGTGAAGAACACCCCGTAGGCGGGGGTGTCGCGCTGGAAGCGCCAGCCTTCGGCGAGCGGCCCGGCGTCGTAGGCGTCGAAGCCGATCGAGTCGAGGAAGTCGGCGACGGCCTTCTTGGCGGCCGCGTCGTCGCCCGCGATGGCGAGCACGGACCGCTCGGGGTCCCCGGCCGGGCGGGCGAGGGTCGCCACGTGGCCCTGATAGATGTTGTTGAAGCCCTTGACGACGAACGACTCCGGCAGGTGCGCCTGGAGGAGTTCGCTCACGGTGGTCGACTCGTCGTCGAGCTCGGGGATCTGCCCGTCGCGCTCGGGGTAGTAGTTGTTGGTGTCGAAGACGACCTTGCCGCGCAGCTCCTCGACCGGGACGGTCTTGTACGCCTTCAGCGGGATGGTGACGACGACCAGGTCGCCCGCGGCGGCGGCCTCGGCGGGCGTGGCGGCGCGGGCGTTCGGCCCCAGCTCCGCGACGAGGTCCGCGAGGGTCTCGGGCCCGCGGCTGTTGCTCAGGACCACGTGGTGGCCCGCCTTGACGGCGAGGCGCGCGATGGCGCCGCCGATGTTGCCGCTGCCGATCAATCCGATTGTGCTCATACCGGTGAGTAACGAGCGCACAACTGCCGCAATTCCGCCTTTTCAAGGTGTTCTGCGCCATGTTCGGGCCCATTTCGAATGCGGGGAAGGCGCTTGATTCTCTCTCGTCTTTATGCTTAAAATCGCCCGCGGCACTTGATCGGTAAAGGGGGAGCGGGCATGGGCGCACCGCGGAAGGCCAGCATGGCCGACGTCGCCGACCGCGCCGGCGTCTCCGTCATGACCGTCTCGAACGTCATCAACCGGCCCGAGATCGTCGCCGAAGTGACCCGGGACAAGGTCCACGCCGCCATGCGGGAGCTGCGCTACCGCAACAACCTCGTCGCCCGCAGCCTTCGGCTCGCGCGGCCGCGGCAGATCGGCTACATCCTCCCCGCGCCCGACGCCTCCGGCAACCCGTACATGAACGTGTTCCTCCACGACCTCGCCACCGCCTGCCAGGCCGCCGACCGCAACCTCACGCTCATCACCCAGCAGGACATCGAAGCGCTCATGAGCGCCTGCGAGGACCTGTACTTCGGGCAGGCCGTGGCCGGGTTCGTCGTCTCCAACGTCGGCTCGGAGGACGACCGGCTCATCGAGCTCCAGAAGCGCGGCATCCCCTTCGCCGCGTACGGCCGCGACGCCGCCGCGTTCGACAGCCCCTGGTCGTGGGCCGAAGGCGATGCGGCCCTAGGCGTCGCGAACGCCGTCGACCACCTCGTCGAGCGCGGCCACCGCGAACTCGCGTTCGTCGGCGCCGACCGCCGCAGCGAGACGGTCCTCCAGCGTGAGCTCGGCTACCGGGAGGCCTGCGAGCGGCACGGCCTCGCCGCCTCCACCGCCGACGCGCGGATCGTCCACTGCCGCGGCGACCTCGCCACCGGCGTGCGCGTTGCCGCCGCCCTCCTCGACTCGGACGCGCCGCCCACCGGGATCGTCTGCAAGACCGACACGCTCGCCGCGGGCGTCGTCATCACCCTCCAGGCCCGCGGCCTCACCCCCGGCCGCGACGTCGCCGTCACCGGGTACGACGACACCCCGCTCACCGAGTTCGGCACGGTCGGCATCACCTCGGTCCACCAGGACTCGGCCGGGATCGCCGCCGCGCTCGTGCGGCTCGTCGTGGAGCAGCCCGCCGAGCCGGAGCACGTGCTCGTGGCGCCCTCGCTCACGGTCCGGTCCAGCACCGACCCCATGCGCAACGGGACCGCCCATACCGGGACCGCGCACATCGGAACCCTGCACGCCGAGACCGCGGACTCCGAACCCGCGCACACCGAGACCCTTCACGCCGAAACCCAAGCGGCCCAACGATTCACCACCGAAGAACACGTATAGCAAGGAGCACTGCCACATGTCACAGGCACCCATCCGCGTCGTCGTCTGGGGCGAGAACCGCCATGAGCAGGTCGAGCCCTCGGTCGCCGAGCGCTACCCCGACGGCATGCACGGCGCCATCGCCAAGGGCGTCGGCGAATGGCTCGGCGAGAAGGCCGTCATCACCACCCACACCCTCGACGAGCCCGAGCACGGGCTCACCTCCGACGTCCTCGACGCCACGGACGTTCTCATCTGGTGGGGCCACGCCGCGCACGGCGACGTCGACGACGAGATCGTCGACCGCGTCCACCGCCACGTCCTCGCCGGGATGGGCCTGATCGTGCTCCACTCCGGGCACTGGTCGAAGATCTTCACGAAGCTCATGGGCACCACCTGCACCCTGCGCTGGCGCTCCGAGCACGACCGCGAGCTGGTGTGGACGGTGAACCCGCAGCACCCGATCGCCCGCGGCATCCCGAACCCGATCGTCATCCCCGAGCAGGAGATGTACGGCGAGTACTTCGACGTGCCCACCCCCGACGAGCTCATCTTCATCTCCGGGTTCACCGGCGGCGAGGTCTTCCGCTCCGGCATGACCTACCGCCGCGGCTTCGGCCGGATCTTCTACTTCAGCCCCGGCGACCAGGACTTCCCGGTGTACCACCACCCGGACGTCAACCACGTCATCGCCAACGGCATCGAATGGGCCCGGCCCGACCGCGAGCGCGAGACGCCCACGCTGCTGCGCTACGACACCGACGACTTCTTCAACGGCCAGGGCTACCGCGGGGCGTTCGAGCGATGAGTTTCACGACGCTCGACATCGAAGGGCCGCTGCGACTCGTCGTCGTCGGCGCCGGCGGCATGGGCCGCGCCTGGATGCACACCATCGAGGCCGATCCCGCCACTGAGCTCGTCGGGATCGCCGACCTGTACCCGGCCGCCACCGAAGCGGCCGCGGCCGACCTCGGCCGCGACCTCGCCACCGGGACCGACGCGGTCGAACTCGCGCAGCGCACCGGCGCCCACGCGATCGTGAACGCCACCATTCCCGAAGCGCACCACCCGGTCACGATCGCGGCGCTCCGCGCCGGGCTCCCGGTCCTGGGGGAGAAGCCCGTGGCCGCCACCGTCGCCGAGGGCCTCGCACTCGCGGCCGCGGCCGAGCTCACCGGGCACCTGTTCATGGTCAGCCAGTCGCGGCGCTACAACCGCGGCCTGTTCCAGGCCAGGCAGGACGCGGAGGCGCTGGGGCGCATCGGGATCGTCTCGGTCGACTTCTTCCAGTCCCCGCACTTCGGGGGCTTCCGCGACGAGATGGACTCGCCGCTCCTGCTCGACATGGCGATCCACCAGTTCGACATGGCGCGGTTCCTCCTCGACGCCGACCCGGTCGCGGTCGTCTGCGAGGAGTACAACCCGCCGTGGTCCTGGTACGCCGGGAACGCCGCGGCCACCGCCGCGTTCGAGATGGAGGGCGGCGCCCGGTTCACGTTCAACGGGTCCTGGTGCAGCCCCGGCCTGGAGACCTCCTGGAACGGCGCGTGGCGGATCTCCGCCGAGCACGGCAGCACCGTCTGGGACGGCGAAGGCGAACCGGAGACCAAGGCGCTGTCGGACGCCGAGTCGAAGGCGGGCGCCGAGGTCCCCGGCGAGGGCATCGCCGGGTCCCTGCGCGAGTTCACCGAGGCGCTGCTCCACGGCAGCGAGCCGATGGGCCGCGTCCACGCGAACGTGCTCAGCCTCGCGATGGTCGAGGCCGCGATCCGCAGCGCCGCCGAGGGCCGCCGCGTCCGACTGGACGAGATCCTCGACGGGGCCTACGAGTCCGCGCTCGCGACGACGACGGACATCGATATCCTCACCGTGTTGCAAGGGTGGCCGTCGGTCCGCGACGGCCTGAACCGAGGGAGCCGCAGTGACTGAACCTCTCCGCATCGGCATGGTCGGCTACGCCTTCATGGGCGCGGCCCACTCCCACGCGTGGCGCACCGCGCCGCGCTTCTTCGACCTGCCGCTCGCACCCGAGATGACCGCCCTCGCCGGGCGCGACGCCGACCGGCTCGCCGCCGCGGCCGCCAAGCTCGGCTGGGACTCCACCGAGACCGACTGGCGCCGCCTGATCGAACGCGACGACATCGACCTGGTCGACATCTGCGTCCCCGGGAACCTGCACGCCGAGATCGCCATCGCGGCGCTCGAAGCGGGCAAGCACGTCCTGTGCGAGAAGCCGCTCGCGAACTCCGTGGAGGAGGCCGAGGCGATGACCGCCGCGGCCGAGGCCGCGAAAGCCAACGGCGCGCTCGCCATGTGCGGGTTCTCGTACCGGCGCACCCCGGCCCTGTCGCTCGCGAAGCGCCTGGTCGACTCGGGCGCGCTGGGGGAGATCCGGCACGTGCGGGCGCAGTACCTCCAGGACTGGCTCACCGACGAGAACGCGCCGCTGACCTGGCGCCTCGACAAGGCCAAGTCCGGTTCGGGGTCGCTCGGCGACATCGGCGCGCACATCATCGACGCGGCGCAGTGGATCTCCGGGTCCGACGTCACGGGCGTCTCGGCGATCCTGGAGACCTTCGTGAAGGAGCGGCCCGTGGGCGGCGACTTCGTGGGCCTCGGCGGCCACGGCGGCGCCGACGGCCCGAAGGGCCCGGTCACCGTGGACGACGCGGCGGTGTTCACCGCGCGGTTCGCGAACAACGCGGTCGGCGTCTTCGAGGCCACCCGCTTCGCGCTCGGCCGCAAGAACGCGATGCGCGTGGAGGTCAACGGCTCCAAGGCGTCCCTCGCATTCGACTTCGAGGACATGAACTCGCTGTGGTTCTACGACGCCGCCGACGAGCCGAACGCGGGCTTCCGCAAGATCCAGGCCACCGAGCCCGAGCACCCGTACACCGGGAACTGGTGGCCGGTGGGCCACGGCCTCGGCTACGAGCACGGCTTCACCCACCAGGTCGTCGACCTCGTGAACGCGATCGGCGCGGGCGAGCAGCCCACGCCGTCGTTCGCCGACGCCCTCCAGGTGCAGCGCGTCCTCGCGGCCGTCGAGGCCAGCGCCGCCGACGAGAGCCGCTGGACCGCGGTCTGACCCGTCCGACCAGGCACTCGGGGCCCGTCCACCGCAAAGTAGTGGACGGGCCCTTTACGCTGCAAGGCATGGACACCCTGCTGAACGTGATCGACGTCGAGGCCACCTGCTGGGAGGGCCAGCCTCCTGCGGGCGCGGTCAACGAGATCATCGAGATCGGCCTCACCGTCGTCGACCTCGCTGCCGGAGCACGGCTCGCCAAGCACCGCATCCTGGTGCGCCCCAGGCGCTCCCGCGTCAGCGAGTTCTGCACGCGGTTGACGGGCCTCACGCAGGCCGAAGTGGACACCGGCATCGAGTTCCCGGACGCCTGCGCCCTCCTCGTCAAGGAGCACCGCGCCGACTCCCGCCCGTGGGCCAGCTGGGGCGACTACGACCGCAACCAGTTCCAGCGCCAGTGCAAGGCGACCGGCACCCGCTACCCGTTCGGCAGCCGCCACACCAACGCCAAACTCGTGTTCACCCAGGCGAACGGCCTCAAGCGCCGCCCCGGCATGGCGACCGCGCTCGACATCGCGGGCCTGCCCCTCGACGGGCGCCACCACAGCGGCGCCGACGACGCCTGGAACATCGCCGCCCTCGTCCTCGGCCTCGCCGCGACCGGGGACTGGCCCGAAGGGGACTGAATGGCCTGGAGCACCCGTGAGATCGCCGAGCTCGCCGGGACCAGCCTGCGCGCCGTCCGGCACTACCACGAAGTCGGGCTCCTGCCCGAGCCCGAACGCAAACCCAACGGATACAAGCAGTACGGCGTGGCCCACCTCGTCAGGCTCCTGCGCATCAAGCGCCTCGCCGACCTCGGGTTCTCGCTCCCGCAGATCGCCGCGATGGGCGACGACGACGGCCACCCCGAGCAGGCCCTGCGCGACCTCGACGCCGAACTCGCCGCCACCATCGAACGGCTCCAGCGCATCCGGCTCGAACTCGGCGCGATCCTCCGCGAGTCCGCCCCCACCGACCTGCCGCCCGAACTCGCCCCCATCGCCGCGGAAGACGGCCTGTCCGCCACCGACCGGAACTTCATGGTCGCCATGTCCCGCATCCTCGGCCCCCGCGCCGTCGGCGCCTACGCCGACCTCTTCCGCGACACGCCTCCCGTGCCCGTCGACCGCGAATTCGAGGAGCTGCCGCCCGACGCCGACGAGGCCACCCGCGCGGACCTCGCCGAACGCATGGCGCCGTTCGCCCGCGAGGTCGCGCAGCGCTTCCCGGGCATCAACGACCTCAGCGACGCCCCGCACGGCGAGGACTTCGCGCGCCGCTCCATCGGCACCACGCTCCGCGACCTCTACAACCCCGCGCAGCTCGACGTCATGGTCCGCATCCACGCGCTGCTGTGACCTCCTTCATCCCAACGCCCGAAGCGCTTGACTGTGCCGCAGCGGCATGGCCTGAACTGGCCCGTATCCCCGCAAACAGGGGAACAGGCACAGGAAGGGTGCACCATGAGACGACACACCAGAAGACGGCGCATCGCGATCGCCCTCGCGCTCGCCGCCGCGGGCGGGCTCGGGACCGTCGCGGTCCTCCCGGCCGTCGCCCAGGAGTCCGGGCCCGAAGCGGACGCGGTCGACTGGGGCGCCTGCCCCGACGACGTGACCGGCGGCGACCGCCTCGAATGCGCGACGGTCGACGTCCCGCTCGACTACGACGAGCCGGACGGGAAGACCATCGAGGTCATGGTCTCCCGTCTCGCCAGCACCGACACCGAGGAGCGCCGCGGCATCCTCCTCCTCAACCCCGGCGGTCCCGGCGGCGCCGGGCTGAGCCAGCCGGTCGAGCTCGTCGACCTCGGCCTGCCCGACGGCGTCACCGACGCCTACGACCTCATCGGCATGGACCCGCGCGGCGTCGGCCACTCCACGCCCGTCTCCTGCGGCTTCACCAATGAGCAGGGCCACCCCGGGAACGTCCCGCCGTACGCGGTGGACGACGCGGCGGTCGCCGAGCACGCCGCGTACGCGAAGTCCGTCGCCGAGCAGTGCGCGGCGAACGACACCGAGGGCCTCATGCCCCACATGTCCACGGCCAACACCGCGCGAGACATGGACTTCATCCGCGCCGCCCTCGGCGAGGAGCGGCTCAGCTTCTTCGGCGCCTCCTACGGCTCGGTCCTCGGCGCCGCGTACGCCTCGCTGTTCCCCGAGGAGAGCGACCGGATCGTCATCGACTCCAACGTCGGCGGCACCGCCCTCGACTACGACGCCCAGCGCCGCTGGGGCAGCGGCTTCGAGGAGAACTTCCAGTACTTCGCCGAGTGGGCCGCCGAACGCGACGCCGCCCACGGCCTCGGCGACACGCCGGAAGCCGTGCAGGACAAGTACTTCGAGATCGCCGAGCGGCTCGACCAGGAGCCGGTCGGGGAGTACGACGGCCGGCTGTTCCGGTTCCTCGTGTTCGTCTCGCTCTACAGCGAGGACGCCTTCGCCCCGGCCGCGCGCCTCTGGGAGTCGCTCGACCTGGGCGACGCGGCCGCCGCCGACCGCGCCGTCGACGAACTCGACGCGCAGGTGGCGACAGACGCCGCGGACACGCCCTCCCCGTACGACAACGCCTGGTCCGCATACCTGGCCGTGACCTGCAACGACGCCGACTGGCCGGAGGACCTGGCGACCTACCAGGCGAACACCGCCGCCGACCGCGAGGCGCACCCGATGTACGGCGGCGCGGGCGCGAACGTCAACGCGTGCGCCTTCTGGGCCAACGAGCCCCTGGAGCCGCAGGTCGAGATCACCGACGAGGGCCCGGCGAACGTCCTCATCGTCCAGAACGAACTCGACGTCGCCACCCCGTACCCGGGCGCGGAGCTCAACCGCGAGGCCTTCGGCGACCGGGCCCGCCTCGTCAGCGTCGACGGCTTCGGCCACGGCGTCTACGTGTACGGCGGCAACGCCTGCGCCCTGAACACCACCACGGCATTCCTCCTCGGCGGCGAGCTGCCCGAGGACGACGTCCACTGCGAGGCATAGCGAAGACGACAAGGGCCGGGCGCGCATGCGCGCCCGGCCCTTTCCCCTGTCCTAAGCCCGGGTGATCCGCAGCGTCGCGATCTGGAAGGGCCGCAGCGCCAGCGACACCGAACCGGCGTCGCTCGCGGTCACCGCGGCCGTCTCGACCTCGCGTTCCAGCAGGTCCGTCTCCGCGACGGCGCCCGCGGTGAAGCCGAGGTCGAGCACGGCTTCCGTGCGCGCCCCGTGCGCCTCGTAGAGCCGCACCACGACATCGCCCGAGCCGTCCTCGGCGAGCTTCACCGTCTCCACGACCACCGCCGGGTTCCCCACGGCCACCAGCGGTTCGACCGCTCCGGCGGCCACCGCACGGAGGGGCAGGTTCAGCCGGTACCCGGCCCGCACCGCCTCGGCGACGCCGCCGGGGACGAGCGACGTGCGGAACACGTGCTCGCCCTGGTCGGCCTCCGGGTCCGGGAACAGCGGGGACTTGAGGAGCGTCTGGCGCACCACGGAGAAGGTGCCGCCGCCGCTTCGCGGGTGCCGCGTCACGTCGTGGCCGTAGGTCGCGTCGTTCGCGACCCCCAGGCCCCGGCCCGCTTCCCCGACGTGGACCCAGCGGTGCGCGCACGTCTCGAACCGGGCCTCGTCCCAGCTCGTGTTCGTGTGCGTGGGCCGCTCGATGTGCCCGAACTGGATCTCCGAGCGCGCCGACGCCGTGTGCACGTCGACGGGGAACGCGAACTTCAGCATCGTCTGCCGCTCATGCCAGTCCACAGTGGTCTCGATGTCGACCGCGGCCCGGCCCGCCTCCACGCTGAACACCTGAGTGATCGTGGACTCGCCGAAGGAGCGGACGGTGCGCAGCGCGGCGCGCTCCTTGCCCTCCTCGACCACCTTCACCTCGTCGGCGGCCTCCAGGTCCCGGCCCGAGCGCCGGTACTCGACGTCCACGTCCCACGCGTCGTAGTTCCGCGGCGTGTCCGTGAACGCCTGGAGCAGGCCCGCGCGTTCGCCCGGCGGCACGGTCTCGCGGCCGGTCGCGCCGTCCACCAGGGAGGTGATGAGCCCGTCGGCGTCGAAGACCACGCGCACCGCGCCGTTCGCGATCACCGTGGAGCCCGAATCGCGCTCCACCGTCACGACATCGTTCACCTGCTTGGCGCCCACCGAGAACGCGGGCACCCCGTCGACCTCGTAGGGCCCGGAGTTCACGAACCCCTCGCCCTCGACGGCGCCGCCGGAACCGAGCGCGGCCACCGCTCCGGCGATCACCGGCTCCAGGTCCGCCTCGATCCGCGCGTACTCCTTGGCGGTCTGGTCGTAGACCCACCCGATCGAGGAGCCCGGCAGGATGTCGTGGAACTGGTTGAGCAGCACCGTCCTCCACGACCGCCGCAGCAGCTCGTACGGGTATTCCGCGCCTGTGCGCACGGCCGCCGTCGCCGCCCACAGCTCCGCTTCGTGGAGCAGCGCCTCGCTGCGGCGGTTCCCGCGCTTCGTGCGCGCCTGCGACGCGTACGTGCCGCGGTGGTTCTCCAGGTACAGCTCGCCCGACCACACCGGACGCGACGGCAGCTCCTCCTCGGCCGCCTCGAAGAACTCGATCGGCGGCGCGATCCGCACCGTCGGCGACCCCTCCAGGTCCGCCGCGCGCCGCGCCGCCGCCATCATCTCCCGGGTCGGACCCCCGCCGCCGTCGCCGAACCCGAAGGGCACCAGCGACATCGACGCGCGGCCTTTGTCCGCGAAGTTCCGCTCGGTGTGCGCCAGCTCCTTCGGCGTGAGCTGCGAGTTGTACGTGTCGACCGGCGGGAAGTGCGCGAAGATCCGCGTCCCGTCGATGCCCTCCCAGTCGAACGTGTGGTGCGGGTACTTGTTGACCTCGTTCCACGACAGCTTCTGCGTCAGGAAGTACCCCGCGCCCGCCGCGCGCGCGATCTGCGGCAGCGCGCCCGTGTACCCGAACGAGTCCGGCAGCCACACCTCGCGCGTGTCGATCCCGAACTCCTCCAGGAAGAACCGCTTGCCCTCCACGAACTGCCGCGCCATGGCCTCCGCGCCCGGCATGTTCGTGTCCGACTCGACCCACATGCCGCCCACCGGCACGAACCGGCCCTCGGCGACCCGCGCGCGGATCCGCTCGAACAGCTCCGGATACGACTCCTTGATCCACGCGAACTGCTGCGCCGACGAGCACGCGAACACCAGGTCCGGGTCGGCGTCCATGAGCTCCAGCACGTTCGAGAACGTGCGCGCGCACTTGCGCACCGTCTCGCGCACCGGCCACAGCCACGCCGAGTCGATGTGCGCGTGGCCCACCGCGTACACCTGGTGCGCCGACCGCGCCGCCGGGGACGACAGCACGCGCCGCAGCGCCTTGCGGCCCGCCACCGCGGTCCCGTGCACGTCGTGCGGGTGCACCGCGTCGACCATGGCGTCGAGGGCCGCGAACAGCTCTGCGCGCCGCGGCGAGCCCTCCGGCAGCTCCAGCGCCAGGCCGCGCACCGTCGCCACGTCCTGCACCAGCTCCCACACCGTCGCGTCGCGCTGCACCACCGCGATCCGGCCCAGCCGGTAGATCGGCGTGTCGGGCGCGGTCTCCCAGCGCCCCAGCGGGGTCGGCGCGAAGCGGACGCCGCTGGTGAACACGTCGGGGTTCGCCGCGGCCTCCACGTACAGCTCGAACGACTCGCCCGGCTTGAGGCCGAGGCGCACGTAGTCGTTCTTCGGCTCGATCGCCTTCAGTGTGCGGCCCGAGCCGTCGAAGACCAGGGCCTCCACCTGGAAGCCCGCGCCCTCGCCGATGAACCCGGGGTCGATCGCGAGCTCCACTTCGCCCGGCTCGGCCGTCCAGTCCGCCGGAACCGCGCCGGACACCTTGAACCACACGGTGCCCCAGGCCCGGCCCCACGCGTAGCCCTCCTCGACCGGCGCGTACGACTGCCCGACGGCCTCACTGAACGGCACCGGCTCCCCGGGGACCGCCCAGGCCGCCACCCGGACCGGCGCGCTCGCCCGCTCCCTCGCCGGTTCCAGGCGCTCCTTCACGAAGCGGTCGAGGCGGACCTTGACGGCGTGCTGCTGCTGATGCAATTGAAACTCCTCTATGGGGGAGGGTCGTGAGCATTCGACGTGCCGGGTCGGCCCCCGGGTGCTGCACCCGCGGCCGATGCGAGTGTAAGCCCTTTCCCGGGGTTCGCGAAACGGGCGGAAGCGGGCCGTTCACTCCCGCTGCCGCTCAGCCGGCGACGCCCTCCAGTCCCGTGTCGCGGTACCGCGCGACCGCGGCGGGCGACGCGAGGTGCGCCACGAGCGCCCGCGCGGCCTCGTCCGCTCCGGCGCCCGTGGCGGCGGCGAACACCGTGTAGTGCTGGGCCGCTTCGGGAAGCGGCCCCACGAGCCGGGCCTCCGGCACGAACCGCAGCTCGCTCAGCTGCTGCACGGCCAGATCGGCGCGCCCGTCGAGGAGCGTCTCGGCGACGAAGCCCTTCTCGACCACGATGGCGCGGGCGTTCACGCGGTCGGCGATGCCGAGGTCGGCGAGGAGCGACGCGAAGTAGACCCCGCTCGCGCCGGTCTGCGAGTACGCGACCGAGCGGGCCGCCACGAGCGCGGCCTTCAGCGACTCCACAGTGGATATATCGGGCAGTTCGCCCTCCCCGGGCGGGGCCGCGACGCCGACCCCGACGCGGGCGATCTCCACGGCCTCGTCCAGGACGCCCGCCGCGACCAGCTCGGCGAGCTGGTGTCCGACCCCGATCATCACGTCGGGGTAGTCGTGGTGCTCGATGCGCTGCAACAGGACGTTCGTGGGGTCGTAGACCGCCTCGACCTCGTGCCCGGTGGCCGCGGTGAAGTCGGCGAGGACCCCCGCGTCCAGGGCGAGGCGGACGGCCAGGGTGCTGAACAGTCGGACGGGCTTCACACGGCCCCCTTCAGGTAGTCGGGGTTGACGAGGTTACCCGGGCGCGGGTCCCCCGCGAGGAAATCGGCGACCTGACCCGCGGCCATGAGGCTCGACCGGGCCCGCGCCTGGTGCGTCGCCGCTCCGATGTGGGCGGTCACGAACACCCGGTCGAGGCCGCGCAGCGGGCTGTCGGCGGCGAGCGGCTCGGTCTCCAGCACGTCGAGCGCGGCCCCGCGGAGGTGCCCGCTGCGCACCGCGTCGGCGAGGGCCGCTTCGTCGAGGACGCCGCCGCGGGCGGTGTTGACGAGGAACGCGCCCGGCTTCATCGCCGCGATCCGCTCGCGGTCGATGAGGTTCCGGGTCGACTCGTCCAGGAACAGGTGCAGCGTCAGGAAGTCGGAGGCCGCGAGCACCGCGTCCAGCGAGCCCCGCTCGATCCCGTGGTCCCCGGCGAAGTCCGCGTCGAAGTACGGGTCGTACGCGATCACGGTCATCCCGAGCGCCCGCGCGACCCGCGCGACGGCCTTCCCGATCGAGCCGAGCCCCACGATCCCGAGCACCGACCCGGCGAGCTCGGTGCCGCTCGGCTGCTCCCACCGGCCCTCGCTCACAGCCGCGATGTTCTGCGGCAGCAGGCGGGCGCCGTTGACGAGCTGGCCCAGGACCAGCTCCGCGACGGACTCGCGGTTGACGCCGGGCGTGTACGTGACGGCCACGCCCGCGGCGGTCGCGGCGGCGACGTCGATGTTGTCGTACCCCACCCCGCAGCGCCCGAACACGCGCAGTCGCGTTGCGGCCGTGATGACCTCGGCGGTGAACCTTTCCGTCCCGGCCACGATCGCGTCCGCGTCTGCCACGGCCTCCGCCAGGGACTGCCCGCTGGCGCGCCGGTCCGCGGCCCGCGCGAACACCACCTCGTGCCCGGCGCGGCGCAGGAGCCGCTCGACCTCGCCGCCCGGCTCCAGATATGCGGTGGTGACCAGCACCCGCGCGCTCATGCGCCCTCTCCTCTCACCTGCGTGTAGACGGCGACGGTGTATTCGCCGATCCCCTCGGTGCCGCCTTCGCGGCCGTACCCGGAGGACTTGACGCCGCCGAACGGCGCTTCGGCGACCGCGAGCGCGGTGCTGTTGACGCCGATCATGCCGACGTCGAGGCGTGCGGCCACGTCCCGTGCGGCCTCCGCGGGCCCGAAGACGTAGGCCGCGAGGCCCTGCTCCACGGCGTTCGCGCGCGCCACCGCCTCGTCGAGGTCCCGGTACGGCAGCACCGGGGCGACCGGGCCGAACGGCTCCTCGGTGAGGATGCGCGCGTCCTCGGGCACGTCCGCGACGACCGTGGGCGCGTAGAACCACCCCGGCCCCTCGATGCGGTGCCCGCCCGTGAGGATGCGGGCCCCGCCCTCGCGCAGGTCGTCTACCAGGGACTCGACGGCGGCGAGGCGCCGCGCGTTCGCGAGCGGCCCCACCTCGACGCCCTCGACGTCCCCGGGCCCGACCTTGAGGTTCGCGGCGGTCTCGGCGAACACCGCCGCGAACGCCTCCGCGTCTTCCTGCGGCACGAAGAATCTGGTGGGGGAGATGCACACCTGCCCCGCGTTGCGGAACTTCGCGCCCGCGAGCGTCTTCGCAGCCGAGGCGGTGTCGGCCCCGGGGAGCACGATCACGGGCGCGTGGCCGCCGAGTTCGAGGCTGAGCGGCTGGAGGTGCTCGGCGGAGAGCCGCACGAGCTCGCGCCCCACGGGGATCGACCCGGTGAGCGTGATCTTGCGGATCGCGCGCGACCCGATCACCTGCGCCGCAATGGAAGGCGCGTCTCCGGTGACGACGGCGACCGCGTCTCCGGGCAGGCCCGCCTCCACGAGGCACTGCGCGAGGGCGAGGGCCGCGCTCGGGGCCTCCTCGGCGGGCTTGACGAGGATCGAGCATCCGGCGGCGACGGCGGGCGCCAGCTTCCGGGCCGGGAGCGAGGCGGGGAAGTTCCAGGCGGTGAACGCGGCGACGGGTCCGATCGGGCGCCGCTCGACGCGGAACTCGCGGTCGCCGTCGCCCCAGGTCCGGCCGAGGTCGCGCAGGGCCTCGTGCGCGAACCAGTCGAAGTACCCGGCGGACTGCTCGATCTCGGCGCGGGCCTCGCCCAGGGGCTTGCCCTGCTCGGCGGTGATCGCGCGTGCGACGGTCTCGGCCCGGCCGCGCAGGAGCGCCGCGGCCCCGGTGAGGACCCGCGCCCGCTCATCGGGTGCCGAACGGCGCCAAGCCTGAAAGCCCCGCTCGACCGCGGCGAGCGCGTCGTCCACATCGGATGCGGTGGCGAGGGCCGCGGTCCCGACGGCCTCGCCGGTGGCGGGGTTGCGGAGCGGGACGGCCCCGCCGTCGGCGGCCGCGCGGAGGCGGCCGCCGACGTACAGGAGGGTGTCGGTCATCGCGGTTCCAGGACCACGAGGGACACCGACGGCAGCGGGAGCGCCGTCTCGTACCGCAGCGCCCCGCCCTCGGCGGTCACCGTCCGCGCCTCCCCGACGGTCTCCAGGCCCTGCCTCGCGTGGATCGCCTTGAGCGCGTCCGCGTCCGGGTCCTGCGGGGACCCGAGGGCCTCCCACACGGTGTGGGCGTTGGAGTGGTCGGCGTCGATGCGGTACTCGGTCGCCGTGTAGGACCCGGCCGCGAGGCCGGTGAAGGCCAGGACCGCGGCGGTCGGCTCCGGGTCCTGCGCGTACTGGTCGTCGCCGTGGCGCCACACCAGTGCCGTGACCGTGCCGTCGTCGGCGATCGACGCGAGCGCGTCGACCTCCTCGGGCATCCCGTACTCGCGGCCCGAGAGGTCGTCGATGGGGAAAGCCCGGTCCGAGACGGCCGGGAGCCGCCGCTGTCCGAGCTTGGCGAAGAGCCGGTAGGCGTTCATGAGCGGCTTCTCGATGCCGCCCTGGGTGGTCCACGACCGGGTGCCCTCGAAGTACCGCTCGCCCTCGAAGTAGAACGACCAGGTGGTGGCCTGCTCGATGTTGTCGCTGTGCGCCGCGGAGAGGTCGAGGAGCTTCTTCATGAGCTTGGCCTGGAACACCGGGTAGTACTCGGTGTTCTGGAACCGGAAGTTCGGGTTGTCGTAGGCGGAGTGGTGCGCGGGCACGCCCGCGTCGCACTCGTCGATGAGCGCGGGCAGCGCCGCGTACTCGGGGAACTCGTCCATCACGGCGAGAAGGCGGTCCACTTCGAACAGCATCTTCACCGCCGAGGGCGACTCCTGCACGGGCGCGGGCGCCCCGATGGGCCCGTAAGTGCGCCACGGCGTGAACGCCGAGCCCTTGGTGTGGAACGAGACGTAGTCCAGCGGCGTGCCGGTCGCCTTGCAGTGCTTGAGGAACCCGCGCAGGAACTCGACGCCGTCGTCGCCGCCGGTGACCGAGGGCCCGCCGACCCGCGCGTCCGGGAGCACTCCCCGGATCGCCTCGACGGTGACGGTGTACAGGTCGTAGTACTGCTGCGGAGTGCCGCGCCAGTAGAAGATGTCGGGCTCGTTCCACAGCTCCCACACCCAGGTGGACACCTCTTCGGCGCCGTACCGTTCGAGGACGTGCGCGGCGGTGGCGGCGCACAGGCCGGCCCACTTGCCGTAGTCCTTGGGCGGGAACGACCACAGGCCCTGCTCGTAGGCGCTGTAGACGGTGGGGCTGGAGAGCACCGGGAACACGGCCTTCTCGGGCACGAGGTCCTTCGGGGTGAACCCGAGTTCGACGAGCACGTGGTGCCCGGCGCCGGTGATGGCGTCGTAGGTCTCGTCGAGGAGCGTGAAGTCGTAGAACGGGTTCCCGTCGGCGTCCTCGTGGTAGACGTTCCCGTTGCCCCAGTGCGGCTGGCCCCAGCCGCTGCCGGAGCAGAACATGTAGTGCGGGCGCACGTGGAACGGCTGCGGTGAGAACTCCCCGATGCTGTTCAGCAGCTTCTTGCCGTCGGGCCGGTACGTGTAGTTGATCTCGTCGTAGCCCATGCTCGCCCAGATCGGGGCGAGGTCGACGCCCGGCGCGGCGGCGTCGATGCGGACCTCCGCGTCGCGCACGTGCCGCGGGTTCGGGTCGGACCGGGTCGCGGACGGGTGCCGCCGGTTCTGCCCGGCGTGCGCGGTGGTTCGTGAGTTCGGCATGGTCAACCTTTCAGGCCGGTGTTGCTGATGCCCTGGACGATGAATCGCTGGGCGAGGAGGAAGATGAGCAGCGGCGGGGTGATGGCGAGGATCGTGGACGCCATGACCACCCCGTACTCGCTGTCCCCGTAGGCGGATCGGAACGTGATGAGCGCGAGCGGGAGGGTCTGCATCGACGGCGTGGAGGTGGCGATGAGCGGCCACAGGAAGTCGTTCCACGCCGCGAGGAACACGAGGATGCCGAGGGTGGCGAGGCCGGGCCTGATGAGCGGCAGCACGATGTACCGGTAGTTCTGCCAGGCGTTCGCGCCGTCGATCTTCGCGGCCTCGGTCAGCTCCACGGGCAGGTTCGCGATGAACTGCCGCAGCAGCACCACCCCGAACAGGGACACCACGTGCGGGATGATCAAGGCGCCGTACGTGTTCAGCAGGCCGAGCGCGGCGAACTGCTGGAACAGCGGCACGAGGATCACCTCCGTGGGGACGAGCATCATGAGCACGATCGCGGCGAGCACCACCGCGGAGCCGCGGAACGGCAGGCGGGCCAGCGCATACGCCATCATCGAGCACACGACGAGCGCGAGCACTGTCGCCGCGACGGCGACGACGGTGCTGTTGAAGAACGCCACGAACACGTTCACGGCCCGCCCGTCGGGCTGCACGAGCTTCGTCCAGTTCTCGCCGGTCGGATCCGACGGGAGGAACCCGGAGCCGGAGGTGATCCGCTCGGCGTTGAACGAGCCGACGAGGACCCACAGGATCGGCAGGGTCCACGCGAGGGCGAGGACCGCGGCGATGACCGTGCCGATGCGGCGGGCGCGCCGGTCGGGGCTCTTGGATCGCGGGCGCAGGGCGGCGGCGGTCATGAGGCCCTCCTTCGGGTGAGCGCGAGCTGGACGGCGGTGACGACGAGGATGACGAGCGCGAGGGTCCAGCCGATCGCGGCGGCGTAGCCGGTCTGGAAGTCGCGGAACCCGGACTCGTAGAGCATCTGGAGGACGACGCGGGTCGACCCGGCGGGCCCGCCCTGCGTCACCAGGTACACCTGCTCGAAGACCTTGAACGAGTCGATGAGCCGCAGCAGGACCACGAGCATGAGCACCGGCGCGATGGCCGGGAGCGTGATGTGCCGGAACCGCTGCCAGAGGTTGGCGCCGTCGATCTTCGCGGCCTCGTAGAGCTGCGCGGGGATGTCCTGGAGCGCGGCGAGGAGCACCAGCAGCGGGAAGCCGACGCGCCACCACAGGGTGATGAGGACGACCGCGCCCATGGCCTCGCCGGGCGTGGACAGCCACGCCTGCTCGGGCATGCCGATCGCGCCGAGGATCTGGTTGACGTTGCCGCCCAGGGGGTTCAGCGCGGTCTGCCAGATGATGGCGACGGCCGCGCCAGTGAGCAGGTAGGGGGAGATGAACGCGGCGCGGATGGCGCCGCGGCCGCCGAGCCGCTGGTTGAGCAGCATCGCCAGCAGCAGGCCCACCGCGACCAGGACGGGCACGTTGAGGACCACGAACAGGGCCGTGTTCCCGAGGGCCGCATGGAAGTCCGGGTCCGTGATGAGGCTCGCGTAGTTGTCGAGGCCGACGAACCCGCCGGTCCCTTCGGCCATGTTGGTGTCGGTGAGGCTCGTGTAGAAGCCGTTGACGACCGGCACGACCCACAGGAACAGCAGGAGCGCCAGGAACGGCGCGGCGAACAGGATGCCGACGCGCGTGAGCCGCTTGCGCCGCTTGGGGGCCGCCACGGGCGTCGTCTCGGCCTGCGTCTCGATCGCGGCGGTCATCGGGTCGCCCCCTTGATCGCGGCGGTCGCCTGCCGGGCGGCCTCGGACATGAGCGAGAGGTCCTCGTTGCGGTACACGATGGACTGCGTGGCGCTGGTCAGGTACGTGAGCGCCTGGTTCCAGCGCGGCGCGTAGGGGACGAACCGGGCGCGCGGCTGCTCGGCGACGAACGTGCCCATCGCGGCGACGACCGGGTCGTCGCTGGCGGCGATCTCGGCGTCGACGCCGTTGAACGAGGGCGCCTGCGACCCGGCCCAGGTGACCGACCCTTCGCGCACGACCCACTCGATGAACTTCGCGGCCTCGGCCCGCACCCAGTCGTCGTTGCTGCGCTGCACGGGGATGCAGTACACGTGGGAGGTGGCGGCGACGGCGGGCGCGGCGTCGAAGAACGCCGGGACCGGGGCGACCCCGAACTCCTTGCCGTCCTCCTCGTTGGCCTTGACGATGTCGGCGAGGCCCCACGGGCCGATGAAGATCATGCCGACCTGCTCGTCCTGGAACTGCTGCCCCATCTGGACGCCGTCGAGGAGCTGCGAGGGCGCGATGCCGTCCTCGTGGACCCAGCGCCGCTCCATGTCGATCGCCTCCAGGGAGGCGTCGGAGTCGAACGCGGCGGTGCCGTCCTCGGCGACGAGCGTGCCGCCGTTCTGCCAGTTCATGGTCAGCCACGGCATCCACGTGGCGGGCTCGCGGATGAACCCCCAGACGCCGCTCTCCTTGAGCGCCTTGCCGGCCGCGACGAACTCGGCGGCGTCGGCCGGGGGCCGCTCGGGGTCGAGCCCGGCCTCCCTGAACAGCCGCTTGTTGTAGACCATGGCCTGCGGTCCGGTGCTCATGGTGATGCCGAGGCGCCTGCCGTCGGCGACGGCGAGGTCCTGCGTGCCCTCGACGAAGTCGCCTTCGGCGAAGCCGAACGCGGCGAGGTCGAGTTCGTGGAGGAACCGGCGCAGGGGCGGGACCTCGTTGTTGTGGAGCGCCATGATCGCGGGCGGGTTGCCCGCGATGGACGAGGTGACGAGCTTGGTGAGGTAGTCGCCGCCGTACGCGGGCGCGGACATGCGGATCTGCGCGCCCTCGGACTGCTCGTTGTAGCGGTCGACGATGCCTTGCATGACGACGCCGTCGGGTCCCGTGTAGAAGGTGACGAATTCGAGGACGTTCCCGCCGGCGGCGGTGGTGTCGTCGAACGGGGAGCCGCAGGCGGTGAGGAGCGGTCCGGCACTGGCTGCCGCACCCGCTCCGAGGAGTGCTCTTCGGGTTATCTGGACCATTCGGCGCGCCTCCTTGCGCGATCCGGTGCCGCTGTCAGGGGTCGTCGGCTCGGGTTGTGCGAGGGCACCGGTGCCGACTCCGGGAACGCTAACCCAGTGATTGGAGATTGTCAACAATAAATAATCTGCAACTTGGTGGTAGGCTTCCGGGCGAAGGAGGACCCGTGCAACTCACCCCGTTCGACGTCGCAGCCACCACTCCCGCGCTGGCCGCCCTGGTCGCGGACCGGTTGCGGGACATGATCACCCGCGGCGAGCTCGCCCCCGGCGAGCGCCTGAAGGAGACCGATCTCGCCGACGCGCTGCACGTCAGCCGCGGCCCCGTGCGCGAGGCGATCGCCCTGCTCGCCGCCGAAGGGCTCGTGGAGACCCAGCGGTACCGCGGCGCGCGCGTCATCAGCCTCACCGCCCGCGACATCGAGGAGGTCTACTCGCTGCGCCTCGCCATCGAGCGCCTCGCGATGGCCCGCGCCGCCGCCCGCTGCGGCCCCGAGGACCTCGCGGCCCTGGACGACGTCCTCGCCCGCATGAAGGACCTCCCCGCCGACGCCGCGCCCGGCGACGTCGCCGCCCTCGACCTCGAATTCCACGACCTCGTCTACGAGGCCGCCGCCCACGCCCGCCTCGACCGCACCTGGGCGCCCATCCGCAGCCAGGTCGCCGTCTTCCTCAACGCCCGCACCGACGGCGACTACTTCCGCTCCACCAGCCACGCCAAGCACGCGCGGCTGCGCGACGCCCTCGCCTCCGGCGACCCCGCCGCCGCGGTCGCCGCCATCGACGACCACATCGGCTGGGTGCTCCTGCGCCTCGCCCCCTCCCACATCGACGAGACCCCCGAAGACAAGACCACCGAAGACAACACCTCTGAAGGACCTGCATGAACACCAACTGGGCCGGGAACATCCGCTTCTCCACCGACCAGACCGCCCGCCCCCGCACCGTGGCCGAACTCCAGGAGACCGTCGCCGCCGCCCGCCGCATCCGCGCCGTCGGCACCGGCCACTCCTTCAACGACATCGCCGACTCCAAGGGCCTCATGGTCTCCGTCGCCGACCTCCCCGCGCACGTCGACGTCGCGCCCGACCGCCGCACCGCCGCCGTCCCCGCCGGAGCCCCTTTCGCACACGTCGCCCGCGCCCTCCACGCCGAAGGACTCGCCCTCGGCAACACCGGGTCCCTCCCGCACATCTCCGTCGGCGGCGCCGTCGCCACCGGCACCCACGGCTCCGGCGACCGCAACCCCGCCTTCTCCGGGTACGTCGCCGCGATCGAATACGTGCGCGCCGACGGCGAACTCCTCACCCTCAGCCGCGGCGACGACGCCTTCGACGGCTCCGTCGTGGCCCTCGGCGCGCTCGGCATCGCCGTCCGCCTCCACCTCGACGTCCGCCCCGCATTCGACCTGCGCCAGGACCTCTTCCTCGACGCCCCATGGGAACCGGTTCTCAACAACTTCGACGCAATCACCGCGGGCGCCTACTCCGCGAGCCTCTTCATCCAGGACTGGGCCGCCCCCGCCCTCACCCAGATCCTCCTCAAGACCACCGGCACCGCCCGCCCCGACCTCCCCGTGCCCGCCCGCTACTCCACCGCCCGCGCCGTCTCGCCCGTCGCCGGAGCCGACGACGACACCGTCACCCGCCAAGGCGGCGCCCGGGGCCCCTGGCACGAGCGCCTCCCGCACTTCCGCCACGACGCCGCCCCCTCCAACGCCGGAGACGAACTCCAGTCCGAGTACTTCATCGACCGCGCCCACGCCCCCGCCGCCCTCGACGCCCTCCGCACCTACGCCGACGCGATCAACCCCGCGCTCCTCGTCTCCGAGATCCGCACCCTCGCCGCCGACGGCCTCTGGCTCAGCGGCGCCTACAAACGCGACACCGCCGCCGTCCACTTCACCTGGAAACCCCACATGGACGCCGTCCGCACCGCCCTCACCGCAGTCGAGCACGCCCTCGCCCCCTACGACCCCCGCCCCCACTGGGGCAAGCTCGCCGCCGACCCCGACCGCCTCGCCCGCTTCCCCCGCGGCCGCGCCTTCCGCGAACTCGCCGACCACGCCGACCCCACCGGCAAGTTCCGCGGCCCCTTCCTCGACCGGGTGCTCGGGGCCTGAAGCGCCCCACCGGCATACACTGGACCACCGGGCCGGCAGGCGGCCCGGGCACAGGAGAGGAGACCGACGTGGCGGCACCGGACCTCATGGGCGCGCCCGCGATGCCCCCCGCCCTGTCCACGCTCGTCGCCGACCGCCTCCGCGAGATGATCACCCGCGGCCTCCTCGCCCCCGGCGAGCGCCTCAAGGAAGCCGAACTCGCCGACTCCATGGCCGTCAGCCGCGGCCCCGTCCGCGAAGCGATCTCCATCCTCGAACGCGACGGCCTCATCGAGACCCTCCGCCACCGCGGCGCCCGCGTCATCACCCTCACCTTCGACGACATCGAAGAGGTCTACTCCCTCCGCCTCGCCATCGAACGCCTCGCCATGGAGCGCTGCGCCGCCCGCGCCACCCCCGAGACCCTCGCCCGCATGGACGACGTCATCGCCCGCATGAAGGCCCTCGCCCCCGACGACGACCACGTCGCCCTCGACCTCGAATTCCACGACCTCGTCTACGCCGCCGCCGACCACACCCGCCTCCAGCGCACCTGGAACCTCCTGCGCAGCCAGGTCTCCATGTTCCTCAACGCCCGCCTCGACCGCGACCACTTCCGCGCCTCCGCCTGGAGCGAGCACGCCGAACTCCGCGACATCCTCGCCGAAGGCGACCCCGCGGCCGCCGTCGCCGCCGTCGAACGCCACATCGGCTGGACCCTCCGCCGCATCCGCGAGACCCGCGGCGCCGACCCCGACACCCCCGCCACCGGCCCGCTCTCCGGACCCGGACCCCAGGGCAAGACCGGCCTCTGACCGCCCGCGACACGGAATGTGATCCGGGCGCCCGCACCCTGCGAACACCGCCGAAGGACCGCTATCCTCGTGCGCATGGACGATTCACCCAGTCATAAACCCTGGCTCACCTCGGGGCGGCCGCTGCCGATTCCCGCCACGTCGCAGCGAGGTGAGCGTTGAGCACGGAAGTCTGGGGCATCCTCGCGGGTGTCATCCTGACCGTCGGCACCGGCCTCTTCGTGGCCTCCGAATTCGCCCTCGTCAACCTCGACCGGCCCGAACTCGAACGCCGCCGCTCCCAAGGGGAGAAGGGCCTCGGCCCGAGCATCAAGGCGCTGAGAGTCACCTCCACCCACCTGTCGAGCGCCCAGCTCGGCATCACCCTCACCACCCTCCTCGCCGGGTACACCTTCGAACCGGCGATCTCCTCGCTCCTGCGCGAACCGCTCCTCGGCCTCGGCGTCACCGAGAGCGCCGTCTCCGGTGTCGGCGCCGTCGTCTCGATCGTCGTCGCCACGCTGTTCTCGATGATCCTCGGCGAACTGGTCCCCAAGAACTTCGCGCTGGCGGTCCCGCTGGCGACCGCGAAGCTCGTGGTGCCCTTCCAGATCGGGTTCACCGCGGTCTTCAAGCCGCTGGTGCTGCTGTTCAACGGCACCGCGAACCGCACGATCCGCGCGATGGGCATCGAGCCCAAAGAGGAGCTGTCGGGGGCGCGCAGCGCCGAGGAGCTGAGCTTCCTCATCCGCCGCTCCGCCACCGAAGGCGCGCTCGACCGCGACGAGGCCGCGATGCTCCACCGCACGCTCACCTTCTCCAGCCACACCGCCGGAGAGGTCATGACCCCGCGCGTCAACGCGGTCACCTTGGAGCGCACGGCCACCGCCGCCGACGTCATCGCCGAGGCGGCCCGGACCGGGCACTCCCGGTTCCCCGTCCTGGGGGAGGACGTCGACGACGTCATCGGCGTCGCGCACGTCAAGACCGCGTACGGCGTCGAGTTCGACCGGCGCGCAACCGTTGCCGTCACCGACCTCATGTCCGAGCCGCTCAAGGTCCCCGAGACCGCGGGCGTCGGCTCGCTCCTGGGGACGCTGCGCGGCCGCGGCTTCCAGATCGCCGTGGTCGTCGACGAGTACGGCGGCACCGCCGGGATCGTCACCCTCGAAGACCTCGTGGAGGAGCTCCTCGGCGAGGTCCACGACGAGCACGACCGGCGCCGGGCCGACATCGTCAAGCACGCCGACTCCGTCGTCGTCTCCGGGTCGCTGCGGCCCGATGAGCTCTGGGAGCGCGCCGGAATCCGCATCCCCGAAGGGGAGGACTACGAGACCGTCGCGGGCTACGTCCTCGACGCGCTGGAGCGCATCCCCGCGCTCGGCGAGGAGATCCGCCTCGAACGCGGCCTCCTTCGCGTGGACCGGCTCACCGGCTCCCGCATCGACCGCCTCCGCTACCTGCCCGACGACCCGGCCACCGACCCGGCCTTCGGCGGCACGCGCGAGCGCATCCTGGAAACCTTCGAGCAGGAGGCCGACCGATGAGCGAGTACGTGCCCGGACTGGTCTGGCTGGTGGTCCTGCTGGTCGCCAACGCGTTCTTCGTGGGCGCGGAGTTCGCCGTCATCTCGGCCCGCCGCTCCCAGATCGAGCCGCGCGCCGCCGCGGGAAGCCGCGCGGCGAAGACGACCCTGTGGGCCATGGAGCACGCGACGCTCATGCTGGCGACGAGCCAGCTCGGCATCACCGTGTGCTCCCTGGTGATCCTGAACGTCTCCGAACCGGCGATCCACCACCTGCTCGAATACCCGCTCGGCTGGACCGGGCTCACGCCCGCGATGGTCAGCGGGATCGCGTTCGCGGTGGCGCTGCTGGCCGTGACGTTCCTCCACGTGGTCTTCGGCGAGATGATCCCGAAGAACATCGCGTTCTCCGTGCCCGACCGCGCCGCGCTCATCCTCGCGCCGCCGCTCGTGCTCGTCTCGCGGATCGTGCGCCCGCTCATCTGGGCGCTGAACGCGATCGCGAACGGCGTGCTGCGGCTGTTCCGCATCGAGCCGAAGGACGAGGCCCAGAGCGCCTACACCATCGACGAGGTCGCGACCATCGTCGAGGAGTCGCAGCGCGAGGGCACCCTCGTCGACGACTCCGGGACGCTCGCGGCCGCGTTCGAGTTCACCGAGAAGACGGTGGCCGACGTGGAGGTCCCGCTCGCCGACCTGGTGCTCCTGCCCGCGGGCGCGACCCCGCGCCAGGTCCAGGAGGCGGTCTCCGACAGCGGGTACTCCCGCTACGTCCTGGAGAACGGCGGCACGCCGCACTCCTACCTGCACCTCAAGGACGTGCTGGACCTCACCGGCCCGGCCGACCTCGACGCGCCGATCCCCGCCGACCGCTTCCGGGACCTCCCCGCGGTCGACGCCGCGGCCGAGCTGGAGGACGCGCTCGCGCAGATCCGCTCCCAGAACGCCCACGTCGCCCGCGTCGCGGACGCCTCCGGCGCCGTCACCGGCGTGCTCTTCCTCGAAGACATCATCGAAGAGCTCATCGGCGAAGTGCAGGACGCCGCCAGCGCCTGAGTCCCCGACCGGCCGCGCGGTCCGCCGCGCGGCCGGTCTCACAGATTCCCGTTCCGCTTGACTTCCCGCCGGGGACCGCGTAGCGTCGGCCATATACATGCAAGCATTGCAATATGACATTGATTTTGAAAGCGAGTTTCAATGGGCCACGGACACGACCACGGTGCAGCCGCTCACGCGGGCGGACGCCACGCCTGGCGGCTGCGGGCCGCGCTCGCGCTGATCGGCGTCTTCTTCGTGGTCGAACTCGTCTTCGGTCTGCTCTCCGGTTCCCTGTCGCTGCTCTCCGACGCCGGGCACATGGCCGCCGACGTCACCACCCTCACCGCCGCGCTGGTCGCCACCCGCCTCGCCGTGCGCCCCGACACGACCGGCCGCCGCTCCTACGGCTCCTACCGCGCCGAGATGTTCGCCTCCGCGTTCGCGGTCCTCGTCATGCTCGGCGTGGCCGTCTACATCGTCGCTGAGGCGATCGGCCGCATCGGCGAGTCCCCCGAGATCCAGGTCGGCCCGATGCTGGTGGTCGGCGCGCTCGGCCTGGCCGTGAACATCGCCGCGATGGCCCTCCTGCGCGCGGGCGCGGGGGAGAGCCTCAACGTCAAGGGCGCCTACCTCGAAGTCATGGCCGACACGGCCGGGTCGGTCGGCGTCATCGTCGCGGGCGTCCTCGTCGCGACCACCGGCCAGGCCGTGTGGGACACCGGTGTGGCCCTTGCGATCGGCGTGTTCGTCGTGGCCCGCGCGCTGCCCCTGGGCCGCCAGGTGCTCGCGATCCTCGCCCAGCACGCCCCGCCCGGGATCGAACCGGCGCGGGTCGCCGGGTCGCTCGCCGGGATCGACGGCGTGCGCGAGGTCCACGACGTGCACGTCTGGACCCTCACCTCCGGGATGCACGTCGGCACCGCGCACCTGGTCACCGAGCCGGGCGCCGACGGCCACGCCGTCCTCGACCGCGCCCAGGACCTTCTACGCGAGGACTGGGGCATCGACCACCCCACGGTCCAGGTCGAACCGGCCGCCCACGCCGGGTGCGACGAACCGGGCCGCTGCCCGGTCCCCAATGAGGTCGCGGCCCCCAAGGAGCGCTAGCAGCAGGCGATGCCCACTGCGGCCGCGACCGGCGCGGCCATGATCAGGAGCGGCGCCGCGAGCGCCGCGAGGTTCCCGCCGAGGATCGTCCCGACCCCGGCGGGGCCGGGTCCGCTCCGCTCGCCGAGGAGCCGTTCGATCCTTGCGACGGTGTCGCCGCCGCTCGCGGCCATCGCCCGCGGCGGCACCTGCGCCGCGGCCACATGGAGGAGGCTCGCGGCGAGCGTGCGCCGCCCGGCCGCCCGCGCGGCGGTGTCGTCGGCGGCCATCTCCACCAGGTGCGCAACGTGATCCGGGAGTTTCGCGAACAGCGGCACGGCCCGGAACGCCCGGCCCGCCGCCTCGGCGACGAGCGCGATCAGGTGGTGTCGCCCCGCCAGGTGCGCCCGCTCGTGCGCCACGACGGCCCGCAGCTGCGCCCGGTCCAGGAGCGCGACGGCCCCTGACGTGAGCGCGATGAGGCCCCCGCGGCCGGGCAGGCAGAACGCCGCGACCCGCGCGTCGTCGACCACGCTCGCCCCGGACGCCCGCTCCACGGGGCAGCCGGACAGCATGCGCCGCAACCGGTCCCGCTCCCGCCCGGCCTCCCGCGCCACTGCCGCGAGCGTCCCGAGCGCCCGCGCGGGCACCCCGAACACGAGCACGACCGCGATGGCGCCCAGCGCGATCGCACCGAACGTCCCGTAGTGCTCCCGCAGCTCCGTGAGGCAGTGCCACGCGAGGCCCCGCGGGCCGCCGTCGTGGACCTCCAAGGGCACCACCAGGACCGCGCCCGCGAGCACGACCGCCAGAAGCCACGAACCCGCGAGCGCGAACCACGACGCGATCGCCAGCCGCGGCAGCGACGAGACCCACCGGGCCCGCTCCAGCACGCGCGGCCCGAACCAGCCGAGCACGGCCGCATAGGAGAGGAGGAGTCCGGCGGCGATCACGACGGCCGCCCTTCGGCCTCGTCCATCAGGGCCTTGAGCTGCGCCAGCTCCTCCGGCGAGATCTTCCCGATGAACCGCAGCAGCGTCGCGCCGCGGTCGGCCGAGGACTCCAGGACCGACGCCATGGCCTCGGCGTCGAAGTCCTCCCGGGCGAGCGCCGGGCGGTACGCCCAGGCGCGGCCGACGCGCATCCGCGTCACGATGTCCTTGCGGTGCAGGTTGTCCAGCACGGTCATCACGGTCGTGTAGGCCGGTTCGGGCTCCCGTTCGAGGGCCTCCAGGACCCCGCGCACGGTCACCGCCTCCGCGGCGCCCCACAGCACCGCCATGATCGCCGCCTCCAGCTCGCCGAGCCGCCGCATCCGCGCCCCCAAATCGTTCCGTGAGCGCCCATCGTAGTTGCCGCGCTGCGTCGTTCACCCGCCCGTCGCTTCGCGGGACCGGTCCCGCCGGGTCCGGGTTACACCTGGGCCGATCCCCGCACCTCTCCGGATCCCCGAGCCCACTGCGACTTTCAAGGATTGCGACACGATGGACGACCAACCGCGCAAGGGTCCGCGCCACGCCACGCCCCCCGAGGACCTCCCCACCCGAATGCGGACCCATTTCGACCGGGTCCGGGACTCCTTCGGCGAGAACCGGTCCATGGCCGGCGTCTCGGCCGCAGCCGCTCTCGTCCTCATCGTCGCCGTGACCTGGGCGGTCGTCTCCGCCGGGGACAGCGGCGCCGACGAGACCGACGAGGCCGGGGCCGAGACCGAGACGACGTCCCCCGAGCCCGACCCGTCCGTGTCCGTCTCCGTGAGCCCCTCGCCCTCGCCGACCCCGGTGTACGTCCCGGGCGACGACGGGGACGACGGCGCCGACGCGGAGGACGGCGGCGGCAGCGGGGCCAGCAGCGGCGGTGACGCCGAACTCCCCTCCGAGGTCTTCGACCTCGCGAACTGGAAGGTGACCCTGCCGATCGGCGACGACGGCGACCCGACCGAGATCGTCCAGCCCGAGCTCGACGGCTTCTCGGACGACGAGTACTTCACCGTCGCCGACTCCGGCGACGCGATCCGCTTCCGCACGCCCGTCAACGGCGTCACCACCGAGAACTCCAGCTACCCGCGCTCGGAGCTGCGCGAGATGGAGCCGGGCGGCGGCGACGAGATCGAATGGGACGCGGGCTCGGGGGAGCACGTGCTCACCGTGACCGCGGCGTTCACGCACCTGCCCGCGGAGAAGTCGGAGGTCGTGGGCGCCCAGATCCACGGCGGCGACGACGACGTCACCGCGCTCCGCCTGGAAGGGTCCGAGCTGTGGCTCACCGACGGCGACGAGACGAACTTCCACCTCGTCACCGACTCGTACGAGCTGGGCACCGTCTTCGAGTTCTCGTACGTGGTGAGCGACGGCGAGATCGCCGTGTACTACGACGGCGAGCTCCAGACGACCCTCGACTACGACGGCTCCGGCAACTACTTCAAGGCCGGGGCCTACACGCAGGCGAACTGCGAGAACTCGTCGCCGTGCAGCGACGACAACTACGGCGAGGTCGTCATGTACGACCTCGCCGTCTCGCATTCCTGACAGGGGAGGCGGGCCGCGGCGGGCACGGGCCTGTAACCGCCGCGGCTCCTCCCGGAGCCCAAGGGCCCCAGGTCAATCGGGGGACAGGGTCCACCTCTGGGACGGGTCCGACGCGTCGCACTCCTGGATCGCGACCGCGTCGCCCGCCTCCGAAGAGGAGTCCTTGAGGACCCCCAGGCACATGCCGCTCGCCTCGGTCCGGATCGCGTACCCGCCTCCGGCCGCTTCGAGCCGCCACAGCTGCGTCGCCGCGTACTCGCACCCCGCGAACCCCACGAGCAGCCCGTTCTCGTCCCCGCCGTAGTCGACGGTCATGCACGGCGTCGTGTCGTCGAAGTCCATCTCCACCTGGAACACGCCCTCGTCCTGCTCGTCCCACGACAGCTCCGGGTACGGGTCGCCGCAGTCCCCGAGCACGAGCACATGGCGCCCCTCGTCGTTCCCCGGCTCCTCGCCCCAGTCCAGGCACAGCCCGCTGGCCTCCTGCCGCACGGTGTACCGCCCGTCCTCGGGAAACCCTTCGCGCGCTTCGGCTTCCGCCTCCGGCGACGCGGACTCCTCCTCGGCCGGTTCATCGGGGTCGACCGGAATGTAGACCGGCGAAGGCGACGGTGACGGCGAGACGGTCACGACCACCGACGGACTCGGCTCCGGTTCGGGTTCCGGCGAGGAAGGCGGCGCCGAAGCGGCTTCTTCCGCGACCGCCTCGCCACCGTCCCCACCCGAGGTCAGCACCGCCCACCCCACCGCGACGCCCAGCACCAGCGCGCACCCCGCAGCAGTCCCGGCCACCGACGGACTCGCCCCGAGCGAGTCCTTGGCCCGCCCGAGCAACTCCCGCACCCGGCCCGGGAAGTCGCCCTGCGGCGCAGCGGGTCGCATCAGCGCAGCCTCCGGATCACGGTCAGCCCTTGCGGTGGTCGTGGACGTCTTGCAGGTATTTCCAGATCCTGTCCTGGGTCACCTGATCGAACTGCCTGCGGAAGTGCATGGTCGCGTCCCGGTAGTCCAGGTCGTCGGGGTGCGCGGGATGCAGGAGCCGGTGCGTCGTCTCCAACTGCGGCCCGTTGGCGCCGTCGACGACGAGCCTCGGATCGGCCCCTTGGAGCCCGTCGAGCGTGACCCCGGACCCGTCGGTCATGAGCGCGTGATCGACGATCGCGTGGTAGACGCCGAAGTCGAACTCCTCCTTGCTGTTGTCCCAGATCGCCCCGAGGTCTCCCGCCTTCGGGGCGGTGCCCTTCTCCCAGATGAAGTCGTAGGACTGCGCGACGCCGGGCGTCCATTTGAAGCTCTCGGTGAGCTGACGGGCGAGGATGTTGAGTGCGCGGCTCGCGCCCTTGACGACGGGCAGGTCCATGACGACCTCCTTGGCCGCCGCGGCGCCCGCCCGGGCCCAGTTCGCGTGCTGCGTGGCCTCGGTGGTCGCCAGGTCGCCGTCCATGTTGGCGTCCTCGAAGACCTTGGCGAAGCCGGTGTCGAGCAGGCTCATGAGCTTGCCCGATTCGGCGGCCTGCCGCAGTGCGGCGGCGTCGTCGGGGAACAGCGCCGGGTCGGAGAGCCGGGACGCCTCGGCGATCACGTGCTCGTACGCCTTCTGGCCGAACTCCTCCCGGGCCTGGTCGCCCGCCATGATCAGTTCGACGAAGTCCTCGCGCGTCTGCTGGCCCAGATACATCGGAGTGTCCTCGTCCCACAGCGACAACCGGCTCGGCCCGCCGCTGTCGACCTCGCTGAAGAAGTCCAAGTACGGCACCGCGGTCTTCGCCATCGACAGCGCGATCGCGGGGTTCGCCGCCCCGATCGGCGCCGCCTCGAACTTGCCGATCTGCCCGTAGGAGTCCGTGAAGAACTCGTAGGCCGACTGGTCCCAGTGCGGCGCGGCGCTGCGGTCGGTCATGGTCGTGAACAGCCCGAACGCGGCCGCGTCGGCCTGCTTGCGCACGTCGGAGTCCTGGCTCAGCGCGTCCTCGCCGATCCAGTCGACCAGCCGGGCGGCCGTCGCGCCGTCGTCGGCCCACTGGTGCCCGAAGACGCCGCGCAGCACGAACTCGTCGGTGCGGTCGCCGTAGACCGGGGTCTGGATCGCCCCGCTGAGAAGGCCCGCGTTCGCCTCGGTGTTGCGGGTGCTCGCGTCGAGGAGGGTCGTCGCGTTCAGGTCGCCCGGGTCGAAGGCGTTGCCGACGGTGCCCGCGACCTCCAGGGTCAATGCTGCGGACAGCTCGCGGCCCGCCTGCATGTCGTCGAGGCCGTTCTCGTTGGCGGCGCGGATCATCGGGGCGAGGTCGGCGAGGTTCTCGAACGTGGCCGGGGGCTTCTCGGCCGGATTGACCCCGAAGTGGTAGTCGACCAGGTTCCGCAGGCTCGGCGGCAGGAACGCGGAGCCGAGGCCGACCCGCTTGTCCGACAGCGCGAGCAGGCCGCCGCCGACCGCGGCGAGCACCGCCGACTGCTGGCCTGCGCCGAGGTCGGTGTACGACACCAGCTCGGGCAGGTTGTACAGCGGTTCCTGTTGCAGTGCCGGCGCATTCGGTCCGACCGTGCCCATCACGCCGTAGAAGCCGCTGAGGAAGTCCCGCTCGCCCGCCGACAGCATCCCGCCCGCGGCCTGGAGGTCCCGGGCCTTCGCGGCGATGTCCTGCAAGGTCTGCATGCGCTGGAGCAGCGGCGCCGGGACCGTTCCGTTGGCGAGGGCTTCGCGCAGGTCGCGGGCGAGCGCCTCGCCGCCGGAGGCGTCCATGGGGATGAGGGCGGGGTCGCCGGAGAGGTTGTAGGCCATCCAGGACGGGCCGGTGGCGGCGGCCAGGGCCTGGAGGTTCGCCGGGGTCGGGCCGCCCGCGAGGCTCGATCCGGCCTCCTTCGCGCGGTCGAGGAGGAGGTTGTGGGCCGCCGTCGCGGCGGCGTTCACCTCCTGGAGCTTGGCGACGCCGGCCGCCTCGATCACCGGCTCGGGTTCCCCGGCCTTGCCGAACTGGGCGGCGACGGCCGCGGCCCAGTCGGCTGTGAGGCGCTCGATCTCGGCGTTGAACTCGCGCACGTGCCCGGCCCACTGGCCGGTGATCGTGGACCCGTACACGGCCGCCTGCATGGCGCCGCGGCTGGCGTCGAGCGACAGCCCGCCCTCGCGCATGAGCGGCGCGGCCACGAGCTCGCTGAACTCGACTGCGGTGCTGGTCATCTCGCCGAGGATCTCGGTCCCGCGGCCGATGATGCGGGTGCTGCTGGCCTGGAGGAACTCGGCTTCGGCGTCCAGCGCGGCCGGGTTCGCCTTCGTGGTCGGGGGGACGAAGCTGCTCACGTCAGGAATCGGGGGCATGGGGGTCCTCTTCCCGGGTCAGTTGATCGGGTGGAAGGGATCGATCGGCGGCGGGGCGACCTGGTAGCCCCCGAGGTTGGTGAAGTCGACGTTCGCGATGTCCGCGACGGTGACGAGCGCGGTCCCGCCCACGGACTCGCCGTGGACGGCGATCCCGGCGAGCGCGGTGGACCAAGTGGGCCCGAAGCTGTTGTATCCGGCGATCACTTCCGGTTCCCCGGCCGCGGCGACGCACCGGTCGATGCAGGCCATCAGGTCGCTCTGGAGCGTCCGGAAGCTCTCCGCGACGGTCATGGTCGATTCGGCCGCCCCGGCGGCCTGGTTCGGATTCGTCCCAAGGAAGTCCATGCAGCGAGGGTCCCAGCCCGCCCGCGAGACCGGTCCCTCCCGGACCATGCCACGATCAACGATTCGCCGCGGGCATGCAAAAAGTGCCACTAGTTGTACTAGTGGCACCGGATGGTGGTCGATACTGGGATCGAACCAGTGACCCCTCGCGTGTGAAGCGAGTGCTCTCCCGCTGAGCTAATCGACCGGGACGAGGGGTAACTGTACCGGAGTGCGGCAGGGGCGGATGCGGTGGGGTGGGGGCGGTGTCGGGGCTCACCGGGGGGTTCTTGACAGGGCTTGCCAATGTCGATAGTCTTCGATGCGTTAAATCGTTTCAATTGAGGCGCGGAGGTCCCCCTCGACGCTCCGGCCTCGCAGGAATCGAGGAGCCCCTTCGATGCAACCCCCCAGAAGACTTCGCAGAGCAGTGGCCGTGGCGCTGGTCGGCGTGCTGGCCGGTGCCGGTGTCACCGCCTCGGCGCAGGGCCACGGCGGCCGCCATGACGAGATCCAGTTGGAGGACCTCGACCGCGGCCTGGTCGCCGCGGTCACCGGCGACGGCGTGTTCCTGAGCTGGCGCCTGCTCGCCGACGAGGTCACCGGTTATAACGATTCAGGCCTGGAAGGAGCGGTCTTCAAGGTCTACCGTGACGGCCGCAAGATCGCCACCGTCACCGACTCCACCAACTTCCTCGACACCGCGGGCGACGCGGACGCCGAGTACAAGGTCGTCGCCGTCAAGCGCGGCCGCGACGACGTCTCCGACACCGTCTCGCCCTGGGCCGACGGCTACCTGGACGTGCCGCTCCAGAAGCCCGCCGACGGCGTCACGCCCGCGGGCGAGGCGTACACCTACAAGGCCAACGACATCAGTCCCGGCGACCTCGACGGCGACGGCGACTACGAGTACATCGTCAAGTGGGACCCCTCGAACTCCAAGGACGTCTCCCAGGTCGGCTACACCGGCAACGTCTACCTCGACGCCTACACGCAGGAGGGCGAGCTGCTCTGGCGCATCGACCTCGGCGTGAACATCCGAGCGGGCGCGCACTACACGCAGTTCGACGTCTACGACTTCGACGGCGACGGCAAGGCCGAGGTCATGATGAAGACCGCGCCCGGCACCAAGACCACCTCGTTCGTCAAGGACCGCGAGCAGTACATCACCCTGCCCCGCGACGACCGCCGCGCCGGGGTCACCCACCAGGACGACTACCGGATGTCGGCCGCCGACTACTACGACCACCTCGTGGCGATGTTCCAGGGCTGGAGCGACCACCCCGAGGTCGTGAACGGCGACTGGCCCGCCACCATCGAGGCGGCCCTCGGCGCCGACGCCCAGTTCGACTTCGCGTACCCGCTCTCGCAGGCCGACGCCGAGACCCTCGCCGACTACTTCATCGACGTCTACGCGCCGTCCCGCTCCGCCAGGAACCAGCTCCGCAACTTCCAGGGCTTCATCGTCGACGGACCCGAGTACCTCACGGTCTTCAACGGCCGCACCGGACTTGAGATGGACACCGTGGACTTCCCTGTGGAGCGCGGCGACGACGGCCTCCTGTGGGGCGACTACGCCATGGCCCGCATCGAACCGGGCAACCGGGTCGACCGGTTCCTCTCCGGCGTCGCCTACCTCGACGGGGAGCACCCGAGCGCGATCTTCGCGCGCGGCTACTACACCCGCACCACCGTCACCGCGATCGACTGGGACGGAAGGAACCTGACGCAGCGCTGGCAGGCCGACTCCGGGCACGCCCCGATGTCGAACCCGTTCAACGACGGGCCGCACGGCGTCGAGGGCCCCGACCCCGAATGGGGCACCCTCACCACGCAGGGCGACCACTTCATGCAGGTCGCCGACGTCGACGCCGACGGCAGGCAGGAGATCGTCTACGGCGCGGCGACGCTCGACGACGACGGCTCGCTGCTCTACTCCTCCTACGACACCATGCCGGAGGGCTCGGCGAACCCGGGCGCCTGGGCGAAGCTCGGGCACGGCGACGCCCTGCACGTGGGCGACTTCGACCCCGACCGCGAGGGCCTGGAGATCTTCTCGGTCTTCGAGGGCGGCACGTGGGCGCCGTACGGCTACGCGATGCGCGACGCCGCGACCGGCGAGGTCCTGTGGGGCGGCTACACCGGCCGCGACACCGGGCGCGGGATGGTCGGCGACATCGACCCGTCGATCCCCGGGGTCGAAGCCTGGGCGGGCCTGCCGCCGGACCAGGCCGGGAACCCCGAGGGCCTGTTCACCGTCACCGGCGAGCCCATCGAGGGCGCCGCGCCGGGCACGAACATGAGCATCCGCTGGGACGCCGACCTGACGACCCAGCTCGTCCACGGCGCGGACGCCGCCACCGTCGAGGAGACGACGATCCGCGACTACCAGGACGGCGTGGTCCTCGACGCCGCCGGGACCCTGACCAACAACTACACCAAGGGGAACCCGGGCCTCGTGGCCGACGTGCTCGGCGACTGGCGCGAGGAGCTCCTGGTGCGCACCAGCGACTCCAGCGCGATCCGGATCTTCACGTCGACGGAGGTCACCGACCACAAGCTGTTCACGCTGATGCACGACCCGCAGTACCGCGTGGGCGTGGCGAACCAGCAGACCACCTACAACCAGCCGCAGTACACGAGCTTCTACCTGGCCTCGGACATGGACTTCGGCGACGTGCGGGTGCCCGACTACTACACGCCGTGACCGCGACGGCTTGAGATGAGATGAGATGAGGAACTGAGGCGGGCCGCGGATCGTACATCCTATTTCCTATAGGATGTACGATCCGCGGCCCGCCTCCATTTCGTACGGTGCCCTCGCATGGTGCCCGCACGGCGGCGTGGCCGAATTGAGACGTGGGATGATACGAGGAATTCACCTGGAGGTCTTGCGCAGGCCCAGGTGTTGCGGTTGAGTGAGTACCGCCCCATCACCAGCTTCCGGCGCCCCGCGCCGAGCACAAGAGCATTGGAGCTTCCCCGTGCAGTCCCTCAGACGGCGTGCCCGACTCGCGGCGGCGGCCGCGGGCGCGGTCATCATCGGCGCCTCCGGGTTCCTCTTCGCCTCGCAGGCGCAGGCCCAGGCCGACATCGTCCACATCGGTGCGGTCCAGGGCTCCATCGAGGACGGCGACACCGACTTCTCCTCGCCCCTCGCGGGCCAGACCGTGTACGTGCAGGGCATCGTCACCCAGGAGACCCTCGACCCCTCGGGCAACAAGGGCTTCTTCCTCCAGGAGCGCGCCGACGCGACCGACGGCGACGCGAACTCCTCCGACGGCATCTTCGTGTTCAACAACCAGTACTCGACGCTGCGGACCCTCGCGGGCTCCCCGGCGCGCGAAGAGCTGGGCGCCAACTGGACCGTGAACGTGGGCGACGAGATCGTCCTGCGCGGCGTCGTCGGCTCCTACTTCGGGAACATCCAGTTCTCGGGCGGCTCCGCGTACGTCTACGACGTGGTGGAGACCGGCCTCGACCCGCTCGCCGAGGTCGAGTCCGTGGAGGTCGACCCGCCGGACGACGCGAAGGCGTCCCTTGAGTACATGCGCCGCCACCTCGGCATGCAGATGACCGTCCCGGCCGACTCGGTGGTCACGGCCGGTCGCGACGTGTTCTCCTCCGGCGGCGAGGTCTGGGCCATGCGCGGCGATTCCGAAGCGGCGCAGCAGGACGGCTACGCCGCCCGCGCCTACCGCGACGCGCACCCGCTCGACACGGTCGAGGGGAACTTCGACGACGGCAACGGCTACCTGTTCGTCATCGGCGACCTGGGCATCCGGGCCACCGCGGGCACCACCGAGTCGATCATCGCCCCCGCGAAGACCTACGACGTGATCACCGAGGCCGCCACCGGCGGGATCTACCTCTCGTTCGCGAAGTACGCGGTCGAGGTCGCCGAGGACCTTGTCCTCGAAGGCGGCCTGGAGCCCGCGGAGAACGAGCCGGTCGAGGCTGCGGGCAAGCACGAGGCGTCCGTGGCCTCGTACAACATCGAGAACCTGTACGACACCCGCGACAACCCGAACTCGGGCTGCGACTTTACCGGCAACGCCGGGTGCACCGACCCCGAGGACCCCGAGGGGAACGTCAGCCCGCCGTTCGACTACGTGCCCTCGACCTATGAGGAGTACGAGGCGCAGCTCCAGCGCCAGGCCGCGCAGATCGTCGAGGACCTGAAGAGCCCCGCGATCCTCATGACGCAGGAGGGCGAGGCCCAGGACGTCTGCTCGGTCAACCCCGAGTGGACGAAGGACTCCGACCTCGGCGAGGACCGGCTCGTGTGCGACCTGGTGAACACCGGCGACGCGAACACCGGCGGCGACGGCGCGCCCGACTCGATCCAGGAGCTCGCGCTCGTCATCGCCGAGTACGGCGGCCCGACCTACACGGCCGTCGGCGACCTCGACGCGGCCGACACCCGCGGCATCATGACCGGCTTCCTGTACCAGCCCAAGCTGGCCGGCCTGTCGAACGTGAAGTCCTGGGACCCGGTCTTCGGCGACTCGCCCGAGATCGACTACCCGACCGAGGCCGACGCGATCAACGCGGACTTGCAGAACCCGAAGGCCCTGAACGCCTCGCTCCCGCAGGACGTCATCGACCAGTGCAAGTCCTCGGGCGTGTTCGCGTGCAACGGCTTCGACGTGTTCAGCCGCGCCGCGCAGGCCGCGAAGTTCTACTTCAAGGACAAGCACGGCCGGAACATCGGCGAGATCTACCTGATCAACAACCACTTCTCGTCGAGCCCGAACACGCGCGTGCTGCACCGCACCGAGCAGGCCAACTACGTGGCGGCGATCAGCGCGGCGATCCTCGACCACCAGCGCCGGGCGAAGGTCCTCGCGGGCGGCGACTTCAACGTCTTCCCGCGCCCCGACGACCCGTTCGCCGAGGGCCAGGTCATCGCGGGGGACTGGACCGGCCCGTCGGACCAGCTCGCCGGGATGTACGAGGACTCGGGCCTGTGCTCGCTGTACGACGTGCAGGTGGAGGACCACCCGGCGGCCGCGTACTCCTACACCTATGTGGGCCAGACGCAGACGCTCGACCAGATGTTCGCGTCCCCGGCGCTGCTGCGCGAGGTCGAGTGGACCGGCTCGGCGCACATCAACGCCGACTACCCGGCCGACGCGTGGGACTTCGGCGAGGAGCCCGCTTACGGGCGCTACGGCGTCTCCGACCACGACCCGTCCGTCGTGGTGTTCGACATCAAGTAGTCGAGTAGCGCAAGGCGAAAGGGCGGGGGCCACGCAACCCCCGCCCTTTCTCACTTTGCATTCAGTTGTGGGAGTGGAAGAGCGGTCTGCCTTAGACCAGCTTCTTCGCGTTCTTGATGGCGTCGGCTAGCGCCTCGATGGAGACGGCGGCGAGGCCGTAGGAGTACATGGGCTCGGCCTCCCACGCGACGACCTGGCCCTCCTGGACGGCCGGGAGGGCGGTCCAGGTCGGGAACTCGGTGAGCGCGTCGGGCTGGAGGGCCTGGATGCGCGAGTCGAGGAAGAGGACGTCGGCGGGGTACTTGTCGGCGTTCTCCCACGAGAGGCTCTCGAAGTAGCCGCCCTCGTCGAGGTTGTCGGGCTGCACGAAGTTGACGCCCAGCTCGGTGAAGAACCGCATGTCGTTGCCCATGGCCGGGTTCGAGGCGTAGAAGACCTCGGCGGCCGCGGAGCAGGCGAGGACGGTGACGGGGTTGGCGGCGGCGGCCTCGGTGAGGGCCGCGACGGCGGCGTCGTACCGCTCCTTGTTCGCGGTGTTCTCGTCCGATTCGAGGTCGGCTCCGAGGCTCTCGGCGAGCTCGGCGTGGCGGCCGATGACCGCGTCGAGGGTGTTCGCGCCGTCGTCGGCGCTCAGGGCCACGACCTCGGCGAGTCCGGTGATGTTGTCCTTGGACTCCTCGGGGATGTACCAGAGGGTCGCCGGGTCGTAGTAGAAGTGGGTGAGCAGGACCTCGGGGCCCCAGCTCGCGTATTTCTCGACGTCGAACTCGCCGTAGGTGTTCCCGAAGACTTCGAGGTCGCCGACGGGGAGGTTCCCGGCCTGGCTGGTGGCGGTGCCGTCCTCGTTGGTGGTGGGGCCGAAGACGGCGGGGACCTCGATGCCGAAGTCGTACAGCGCGGCGGCCATGCCGGTGTAGGCGACGAGCTTGGTGGGGACGTGGTCGAGCTCGGAGGTGACGGGCTGGTCGTCGGTGAACGACCAGGGGCCGGTCGACTCGGCGCCGGAGTCGGCGTCGTCGTCGCCCGAGCCGCAGGCGGCGAGCGCCCCGGTGAGGCCGAGGGCGCCGCCCCCGGCGAGCAGGCCGCGGCGGCCGAGCTTGACCTTGTCGGCATCGAATGCCATGTGAACTTCTCCTTCGTGCAGGGGCGGGGGGCCGGAACAGGCGGTCGGATTGCGGGACTGGCCCGGCCGAACCGAGGTTAGGCTAGCCTAACCAGAATGCGGGCGCGTGACCTGGGCCGGTCACGTGGCGTCAGCCACTCAGAGCGCCTGGCCCGAGGTGAGCCCCTCGGCGATCCGCTCCAGCTCGATCGCGCCGCCGACGTGCGAGTACACCGGCTCGGCGTTCCAGCCGTAGACCTGCCCGGCCTCCACTGCCGGGAGCGCCGCCCAGGTGGGCTGCTCGGCGCGGAGCTGCTCGGCCGTGAGGTTCCCGGTCCGGGTGTCGAGGAAGATGACGTCGGCGTCGTACTTGTCGACGTTCTCCCAGGACAGCAGCTCCCAGTAGTTGTTCTGGTCGGGGTTGTCGGGGACCACGAGGTCGACGCCGAGCTCGGTGCTCTTGGCGAGGATGTTGAACGTCGGCGGGTTCGCGATGTACAGCCCGTCGGGCCACGCGCCCACGGCGAGGACCTTGAGCGGCTTCTCGGCGACGGCGGCGGCCACGGACCCCGCGGCGTTCCCGAAGCGCTCCACGGCCGCGGCGTTCTCCTCGGAGTTCAGGTCCGCGCCGAGCGCTTCGGCAAGGGCCGCATGGCGGTCGATGATCTGGTCGATCGTGGGCTTCGAGACCTCGATGCCGATGCCCGGCGCGAGCGACTCGATCTCCTCCAGCCGGTCCTCGGGCACGAACCACAGGTCGAAGCCCTCGTAGTAGTGGGAGACGAGGAGTTCGGGCCCGAGCGCGGCGTACTGCTCGACGTCGAACTCGCCCCAGGCGTTGCCGAGCACGGTCAGCTCCTCCACAGGCAGCCGCCCGGCCTGGAGGTCCGGCTGCCCGTCGGAGAGCGTGGTCGGCCCGAAGACCGCCGCGACCTCGACGCCGTAGTCGTACAGGGCCGCGGCCAGGCCGGTGAACGCGACGATCTTCGTCGGCACGGCCGCGAGCTTCACGTCCTCGCCGCTGCGCTCGTCGAGGAACGAGAACGGCCTGCCGTCGGGCTCGGTCTGCACGGGAACAGGGTCGTCGCTGCACGCGGCCAGGAGGGAGGCGGCGCCGAGGCCGCCCGTGGCGGCGAAGAGGCGGCGGCGGTCGAAAGCGGGGAGTGGCACGGCGAACTCCTTCGGAGGGTGATCGGCGATGGCGGGGGAAGCGACGGTTAGGTTAGCCTAAACAAAACCGCAGCCACTATCCCCGCCGGAGACCGCACTTGTCAACCGCGCACCGCGCCCCCTCCGCACCGCCCGCAGCGGCGGTCGAAGGCCCAAGGGACGCAAGCGAACCCGCGCCCCGCTCGCGCAACGCGCGCCGCATCACCGGACTCGTGGTCCTCGTTGCGGTCATCGCGGCCCTCGCCGTCGCGAGCGTCGCGCTCGGGGCCCGCGCGATGGACCTCGGCCAGGTGTGGGCCGGGCTCACCGACCCCGCCTCCGACGCCTACCCCGTGGTCACCGAGCTGCGCCTGCCCCGCACCGCCCTCGGCCTCGCGGCCGGGGCCGCGCTCGGCCTCGCCGGGGCCCTCATGCAGGCCATGACCCGCAACCCGCTCGCCGACCCCGGCCTCCTCGGCGTCAACACCGGCGCCGCCGCCGCGGTCGTCACCGCCGCGTACTTCCTCGGCTTCTCCGGGTTCGCGCAGACCATCGGGTTCGCGTTCGCGGGCGCGGCCGTCGCCACGGTCGCGACCTACCTCATCGCCGGGGCCGCCACCGCGACCCCCGCCCGGCTCGCGCTGGCGGGCGCCGCCGTCACCGCCGCCGGGTACGCGTACGTCTCCGCGATCCAGCTCATGGACGCCGCGTCCCTGGAGACCATGCGGTTCTGGTCCGTCGGCTCGCTCGTCAACGCCCACACCGCGCCGATCCTGCCCGTGGTGATCCTCATCGGCGTCGCGGCCGTCGTCGGCATCCTCCTTGCCCGGCCGCTCAACGCCCTCGCGCTCGGCGACGCCACCGCGACCGGCCTCGGCGTCGACCCGCGGGTGCTGCGCGTCGCCGGGATCGCCGCGATCACCGTCCTCGCCGGGACCGCGACGGCCGTGTGCGGCCCGATCGTCTTCGTCGGCCTCGTCGTGCCGCACGTCGTGCGGGCCTTCACCGGGCCCGACCAGAACTGGGTCCTGCCCTACTCGATGCTCACCGGCGCCGCGTTCCTCGTCCTCATGGACGTCATCGGCCGCCTCGCCGCCCGCCCCGCCGAAGTCCAGGTCGGCATCGTCTGCGCCGTCGTCGGCGGCCCGTTCTTCATCTCCCTCGTCAGCCGCAGGAAGGTGGCCCGGCTGTGACCGTCCTCCGACTCGGCGGCTACTCGATCCGCCTGCGCCACCGCGTGCTCGCCGCGGTCCTCGGCTCCCTCGCCGTGCTCGCCGCCGTCGCGATGTGGTCGGCCGCAACGGGATCGACGTCCCTCGGCCTCGAACGCGTCTGGGACGCCCTCCTCGGCCAGGGCACCAAGGGCGACGAGTTCATCCTCTGGACGCTGCGCCTGCCGCGCCTCGCCACCGGCCTCGCCGTCGGCGCCTGCATGGGCCTCGCCGGGGCCCTCTTCCAGACCCTCACCCGCAACCCCCTCGGCAGCCCCGACCTCCTCGGCCTCACCCAGGGCGCCACCACCGGCGCGCTCATCGCCATCATCGTCACCGGCGCGTCCCTCCAGGTCACCACCGTCCTCGCCGCGGTCGGCGCGCTCGCCACCGGCCTGCTCATCTGGACCCTGACGCGCGGCGGCGACCCCTCCGGGTACCGGCTCGTCCTCGTCGGCATCGGCGTCTCCGCGATCCTCGCCGGGATCAACGGGTACCTGCTCACCCGCACCACGATCGTCGACGCGTTCCGCGCCGTCTACTGGCTCACCGGCGACCTCTCCGGCCGCGACTTCAGCCAGGCCGCCGTCGTCGGCATCGTCCTCGCCGCCGGGCTCGTCGTCATCGCGTTCCTCCACCGCGGCCTCGACTCCCTGCGCCTCGGCGAGGCCGCCGCCACCGGCCTCGGCGTCCGCGTCGGCGCCACCCGCGTCACCGCGCTCGTCACCGCCTCCGTGCTCACCGCCGGGGCCGTCGCCGTCGCCGGGCCGCTCGCGTTCGTCGCCCTCGCCGCGCCCCACATCGCCGCCCGCCTCACCGGCTCCGCCCGGAGCCTCCTGTGCTCGGCCCTCGTCGGCGCCCTCATCGTGACGGCCGCCGACATGATCGCCGTCGCCGGCGTCGGCGACCGCCAGCTGCCCACCGGCGTCGTCACCGGCGTCGTCGGCGGCGCCTATCTCATCTGGCTGCTCATCGCCAACCGCAAGAAGGGGATCCTGTCGTGACCGCTAGCCCGCTCGCCGCCCGCGAAGCCACCCTCGGCTACGGCCGCCACGTCATCAGCGAGGGCCTCACCGTCGACGTCCCCGAAGGGGAGTTCACGGTCATCATGGGCCCCAACGCCTGCGGCAAGTCCACCCTCCTCAAGGCCCTGGCGCGCATGCTCAAGCCCTCGCACGGGACGGTCCTCCTCGACGGCAAGGACATCCACCACCAGCCCACCCGCGCCGTCGCCCGCCGCCTCGGCCTGCTCCCGCAGTCCCCGATCGCGCCCGACGGCATCACCGTCGCCGACCTCGTCGCCCGCGGACGCTACCCCCACCAGGGGATCCTCCGCCAGTGGTCCGCCGAGGACGAGCGCGTCGTCGCCGAGGCCATGGACGCCACCGACATCGCCGACCTCGCCTCCCGCGGCGTCGACGAGCTCTCCGGCGGCCAGCGCCAGCGCGTGTGGATCGCGATGGTCCTCGCCCAGCAGACCCCGCTGCTCCTGCTCGACGAGCCCACCACCTACCTCGACATCACGCACCAGATCGAGGTCCTCGACCTGTGCGCGAAGCTCCACCGCGAGGGCCGCACCCTCGTGGCGGTCCTCCACGACCTCAACCAGGCCGCCCGCTACGCCACGCACCTCATCGCGATGCGCGACGGCGCGGTCGTCGCCGAGGGCGCCCCCGCCGACATCGTCACCGCCGAGACCGTCCAGGAGGTCTTCGACCTGCCGTGCCGGATCATCGACGACCCCGAGTCCGGGACGCCTTTGGTCATTCCGCGGGCGCTGGCCGCGGCGCCGCGCTAGCCCGGCCCTCCAGCGCGAGCGCGCCGACCAGGACGACCACGACGGCCGCGAGCTGGAGCGCGGTGTTGACCAGGCCGAGCGGCGCGACCGCGAGCACGGCCGCGGCGAGCACGACTCGCTCCCACGGCCTCGGCAGCCGCATCGACCACCGCAGCCCGGCCGTCCCCAGCATGAACGCCGCGACGCCGCCCGACAGCAGCACCGCCGACTCGAAGTCCAAGGGCGACAGCGCATGTCCGACGGCGTGCTTGAGGCCTGCGGCGAACACGAGGATGCCGACGAGCACCGGGATGAACGCGTACGACAGGCCCGCGAGGACCTTCCGGACCCGTTTCACCTGGTCCGTCGTGGCCTTGAGCGCGTGCTCGGTGCCGGGCAGGTCCCGCACGAACAGCGACCACCACAGGCACGCGCCGATCGCAAGGCCCAGGACCGCCGCGACGAGCAGGTCCGCGTCCACCGGCAGCCCGCGGGCGCCGATCCCGATCGCCACGACCGACTCGCCGAGGGCCACGATGACGACCAGGCCGTGCCGCTCGGTGATGTGCGCGGGGTGGAGGTTCAGGCCGCGCTGGCCGTGCCAGACCGGGACGGACCACACGATGGCGGCGGCGAGTGCCCAGAACCCGTAGCGCCAGGCTCCTGCGGGCCCGATCTCGGCCGCGAACACGGCGGCGACCGCGGCGAGGTTCGCGACGAACACCGGGCCGAACGCGCGGGCGGCCTGGAGGTACATGAGGCCGTGCACGAGCACGACGACGAGCATGCCGATCGCGATCCACACGCTGCCGCTATCGAACGCGGCGGGGATCGTGAGCGCGACGACGAGCCATCCGGCCATGGCGCACAGGAGGAGGATGCGGCGGGCGGGGCGCACGGGCGGGATGACGTTGGTGAGCCACGAGTACCCGGCGTACATCCACCACAGGAACCCGAACATGAGCACGGTCTGGAGCAGGCCCTCGGCCGGGTCGTAGGCGATGATCGCGGTGAACTGGGCGACCGTGAAGACGAAGATGAGGTCGAAGAACAGTTCCAGTGTGGAGACGGGCAGTTCGTCCTCGTCGCGGACGGGGGCGATCCGCTCGACGAACCACCGGGGGAGGAGTCGTGTCACGGTCGCCGACATTAGCACGGCGCCGCGGCCCGGCTCCCGGTCATTTCTCGTAGTCGGGCAGGTCGATCGCGGTGGCCGCGCGGTGGATGGCCTTGACGACGGGGGCCATGAGCCGGTCCTTGCCGGGGAGGCGCGAGGCGAGCTTGAGGAACCCGATGCCGAAGCGCACCTGGGCGTCGCTGCGCATGACCATGCTCTTGACGTTCTTGGGGCCGAGCGCCTGGTTGGCCGCGGCGAAGGGCCGCATCCGCTCCTCGTAGGCCCGGAACGCGCGCTCGTGGCCGCCGTCCCGGCCGAGTTCCCCGGCGAGGACGTAGGCGCCGACGAGCGCGAGGCTCGTGCCCTGCCCGGAGGCGGCGGAGGCGGCGTGCGCGGCGTCGCCGAGGAGCACGACCCGGCCCTGCGACCACCGGTCCATGCGGACCTGCGCGAGCGGGTCGAGGTACAGGTCCTCGGCGTCCGCGGCCGCTTCGAGGAGCCTGGGGATCTCCCATCCCTCGCCGGCGTAGGCGTCGCGCAGGACTTTCACCTGGCCGTCGCGGTCGCGCCGCTCGTCGCCGAGCCCGGTAGCGGCCCAGAGGAACAGCGCGGTCGCGTCGTCGCTTCCGGCGGTGTTGTAGACGAGGGCGGTGCGCCCGGCGCCGACGTAGGTCATCTCGCACCGGTCGAGGCCGAGCGTGTTGGGCACGGTGCACGAGGCGACGCCGTACCCGAGGTCCACGACGTGGTCGCCGGGGAAGGCGGCGCGGCGGGTTCTGGAGTGGAGCCCGTCGGCGCCCGCGACGAGGTCGAACCGCTCGCTGCGGCCGCTCTCGAACACGACGTCGACGCCGTCGCCGTCCTGTTCGAGGGTGGCGATCGAGTCGTCGAAGCGGTACTCGACCGTGTCGGCGGTGAGGCCGTGGATGAGCCGCGCGAGCGCGCCGCGGTGGATCTCGGCGTCGCCGTGGACGCGCCCGCCGAAGGTGTCGGCGTCCATCGCGGCGGCTTTGCGGCCCTTGGCGTCCACGATGAACGCCTCCTGCATGTCGGTGCGCGCCTCGCGGATCGCGTCGAGGACGCCCATGCGCTCGACGACCGTGAGGGCCGCGCCGCGCACGTCGATCTTGTAGCCGCCGGGCCGCAGCGCGGGGGCGCGCTCGACCACGACGGGCGCGAAGCCCTTCGCGGCGAGCCAGTGGGCGAGGGTGGTGCCGGCGATGCCGGCACCTGAGATCAGCACGCGTGCAGCGGCCATGGTGGGCTCCGTTCCGAGGGGGCGGCAGGGGGTCCGCGGTCTCAGCGTAGACCTGCGGGGCCCGTTGCACCACTGGGGAGTCCAGCCGGCGGGACGGCTATTCGAGGTGTGCGACCGGGAGCCTGACCTCGATCGTCGTGCCCTCGCCTTCGGCGCTGTCGAGGCGGATGAGGCCGCCGTGGGCGGCGACGATCGAGGACACGATGGACAGCCCGAGCCCGGAGCCGCCGGTGGCGCGCGAGCGGGACGGGTCGGCCCGGTAGAACCGGTCGAAGACCTTCTGCCGGTGCTCGGCGGGGATGCCGGGGCCGTGGTCGGCGACGCGCATGACGGCCCAGCCGTCCTCGGTCTTGACGGACACGTCGATGGCGGTCCCGGCCGGGGTGTGGACGCGCGCGTTGGTGAGCAGGTTGACGAGGACCTGCCGGAGCTGGCCCTCGTTGGCGACCACCGTGACCGGCTCGGCCGCGACCAGGCCCACCGGGTGGGTCGGGTCGGCGACCTCGGCGTCGTCCACGGCGTCCTGCGCGAGCTGCGCCAGCTCGACCAGCTCGCGGTCGCCGCCGACCTCCTCGTCGAGGCGCGAGAGGACCATGAGGTCGTCGACGAGCTTCGCGAGCCTGGCGTTCTCGGATCCGATCCGGTCCATGGCCCGGTCGAGCTTCTCGCCCTGCGCGGCCGCGCCGTTCTGGTACAGCTGCACGTACCCGCCGATCGCGGTGAGCGGCGTGCGCAGCTCGTGCCCGGCGTCGGCCACGAACTGCCGCAGCCGCTCGTGCTGCCGGTCCCGCTGGGTGATCGCGTCGGTCAGCCGCGACACCATCCGGTTGAGCGCCAAGGACAACCGACCCATCTCGGTCCGCGGGTCGGCCGCGGTGATCCGGTGGTCGAGGTGCCCGGTCGCCACGGTCTCGGCGTCGGCCACCATGTGGTCGACCACGCGGAGGCCGCGGCGGGTGATGATCCACGCGGCGAGGATGCCGATGATCGCCACGGCGACGCCGGTGATGAGGACGGTGCGCGTGAGCGTCGAGATGGACGCCTGCACCTCGGTCAGCGGCGTGGCGACGACGAAGGTGTAGATGTCGCCGGTGGTGGTCTGGCGGAAGCTCTGCGCGTAGACCCGGTAGGTCATCGTGCCGTCGGTCGAGGCGACGTTGAAGTACAGGCCGGTCTGCGGGGCCGAGGAGATGTCGGGGAGCGGGTCGGGGTCGTCGGCGGTCCCGGCCTGCTGCTCGGCCACGACCTGGCCGTCGCTGTCGAACAGCAGGAGCGCGTACTGCGAGACGAGCCGCGGCCCTTCGGGCCCGCCCGCGCCGTCGGCGCCGCCGAGGACGTCGACGGTGTTCATCCACATCGACAGGTTGTCCTCGTTGGTGGCCTTGCGCAGCTGCTCGTCGACCTGCCCGGTGAGCTTGTCGGAGACGACGCGCACGGTCACGAACCCGATGACCGCGACGGCCACGATGAGCAGGACCGCCATGGCCGCGGCGATCTTCGTCCTGATGGCCACGGGCTACTCCTGCGGCGGGCGGAGCATGTAGCCGACGCCGCGCACGGTGTGGATGAGCCGGGGGCCGAGCTTGTCGAGCTTGCGGCGCAGGTAGAACACGTACGTCTCGGCGAGGCTCGACTCGGTCTCGAAGTCGTAGCCCCACACCTGCTTGAGCAGCTCCGACTTGGACACCACGCGCCCGGCGTTCGCCGCGAGGTAGCGCAGGAGCCGGAACTCGGTGGGGGACAGGTCGATCGTCTTGCCGTCCCGGGTCACCTGGTGCGCGGCGAGGTCGAGGCTCAGGTCCGCCACCGTGACGGTGTCGGCGGCCTGGCCCGGCGCGGCCTCGCGGCCGATGGTGCGGCGCAGCACGGCCGAGACGCGCAGCGACAGCTCCTCCAGCCGGAACGGCTTCATGAGGTAGTCGTCGCCGCCGGAGCCGAAGCCGTCGCGCAGGTCGTCGGGCGCGGTCCGGGCGGTGAGGAAGATGATCGGGGTCGCGTCGCCGGAGGCCCGCATGCGGTCGGCGACGCCGAACCCGTCGAGGCCCGGCATGTTCACGTCGAGGATCACCAGGTCGGGGCGCACGGACTCGACGGCGGTGAGCGCCTCGGTGCCGCTGCGCGCCGCGCTCACGGTGTAGCCCTGGAACGAGAGGGCTTCGACCAGCAGGTCGGCCAGGCTCTCCTCGTCGTCGACGACCAGGAGACGCGCCGGGGACCCGTCGCCCCGGAGCGGCACCGCAGGCGGTACGGCGCCGGCTGGCCCGCTGGTCGAAGTCATCCACCGCTCCTCAGTACTCGTGCAAGACCCTTTGTGGTTGCCCAGCGTATGCCACCGTTTCCGGCGGTGACAGGGTTCGTGACCGTTTCCAGGCGACTTCCGCGACCGCTCCCAGCGGACGTTCAGGAAACCGCCAGGATCGCGGCCGGAGTGTCGCCCCCGCCCTGCTTTCACCTGAAGTTACTTTCCAGTAATATCAGGGGTCACCGAACCAATGGAGGCAGAGCAATGGAGCCAGCCGTCAGGGCCGCCCTGGTCAAGGACCACCCCCTCAACGGGCGCGCGGCGTTCGTCACCGGCGCCAGCCGCGGCATCGGCGCGGCCATCGCCGTCGCGCTCGGCGCCGCCGGAGCGAAGGTGGCGCTGTTCGCCAAGACCGGCGAACCGCACCCCAAGCTCCCCGGCACCCTCTACGAGACCGCCAAGGCCGTCGAGGCCGCGGGCGGCCAGGCCCTCCCCATCGTCGGCGACCTCCGCGACGCCGAATCCGTCGCCGCGGCCGTCGACCGCGCCGCCGCCGAGTTCGGCGGCCTCGACGCCTGCGTCAACAACGCCTCCGCGCTCGACCTCACCGGCATCGGCGAGCTCTCCCTCAAGAAGTTCGACCTCATCGCGGGCGTCAACCTCCGCGGCACCTTCGCCGCGATCAGCGCCGCCCTCCCGCACCTGCGCGAGTCGGACCACGCGCACCTGCTCACCGTCAGCCCGCCGCTGAACACCGACCCGCGCTGGTTCTCCGGCGGCCCCTACACGGCCACCAAGTACGGCATGACGATCATGACCCTCGGCGCCTCCGAGACCGAGCCCGGCGTCGCCGCGAACTGCCTGTGGCCCAAGACGACCATCGCCACCGCCGCCGTCGAGTTCGCCCTCGGCGGGCAGCCCATGCTCGACCGCTCCCGCAAGCCCGAGATCGTCGCCGACGCGGCGCTGGCGATCCTCTCGCGCGACCCGGAGTCGTACACGGGGAATGCGGTCATGGTCGAGGACCTGCTGGCCTCGATCGGGGTCACCGACCTCGACGAGTACGCGGTCGTGCCGGGCACGACCGACTTCCAGCCTGACATCTACGTCGATTAGAGGCGCGGTCGGCTACGTGCGCGGGAAGTCCTCGTCGGTGAGCCGCTCCAGGGCCGCCAGCTCCTCGCGGCGCCGCTCGGCGACCTGCTTGGGGATGCCGGCGATCACGACGGCGGCGCCTGCGGCGAGGACGCCCGCGATCACGAGCCTGACGACGCCCCAGCCGGTCTCGCGGGTCTCCCACTCGCCGAGCTCGGCGCAAACGCCCATCTCGGTGCCGCCGTCGGGCGCGGGCGTCTCGCACAGCGCGGACGGGCTGACCCGCTCGCCGTCGTAGTAGAGGACCCGCTCCTCACCCGGCATCGCGGTGAGGAACAGGACCACGGCGAGCGCGAGCGTCACGGCCGCGGTGACCGCCGAGACCAGGGGCGTGTCGGGGATCGCGAACCGGCGCCTGCCGCTGCGGCCCTGGGGAGCTTGACCCCTGTTGAACATCCCGGCCCTCTCGCGTTCGGTCCGGCGGCCGGTGCGGCCGCCGGACCGATGGTAACGCGCAGGTCCGGGCCGGGTTCACGCGATGAGGTGGACGTCGCCGAACTCGTGCCACAGGTACTTCCCGCCGATCGCGGCCTCGTACGAGTCGCGCAGCAGCGCGGTCGGGCAGATCGCCTCCAGCATCGACAGGTGGGTCGAGCGCGGCTCATGGAAGCCCGTGAGCAGGCCGTCGACCACGGCCACCGGGTTCGCGGGGGAGATGATCCGCTCGGTGTGGCCTGAAGCGCCCACGACGCAGCCGTCCTGGACGGCGCTCTCCAGCGCCCGGACCACCGTGGTGCCGACGGCGATGACGCGCCCGCCCGCGGCCTTCGCCGCGTTCACGGCCCGCGCCGTGTACTCGCCGACCTCGAACCACTCCGGGTACGGGTCCTCGTCGCTCTCCAGCGACGCGACCCCGGTGTGGAGCGTGATGGGGGCGATCCCGACCCCGGCCGACACCAGGCGCGTCACGATCTCAGACGTGAACGGCCTTGCGGCGCTGGGCATCTCGGCCGATCCGGGGACCGTGGCGAACACGGTCTGGTAGGCGCCGATCGGCCACTGCTCCTCGACGTACGAGTAGCGGATGGGCCTGCCGTACCGCGCCAGGTAGTCGGGGACGGAGGCGAACGGCGGGCGGACCACCCACAGCCGCTTGCCGAAGCGCCGCTCCAGGTACAGCTGGTAGCCGCCGGGGAGGTCGACGATCCGGCCGAGGACGTCCCCGAGGTAGGGCTTGTCGCGGTCGCGCAGCTCCACGAGCCACGACCCGTCGGGCCGCACCGAGGAGAAGTGGACGCGAAGGCCCTGGCGGGTGACCACGGCGGCCGGGAGCGTCCCGGAGTTGTTGACGACGAGGAGGTCACCGGGGCGCACGAGCGCCGGAAGGTCCTCGAAGCGGCGGTGGGTGATCTCGCCGGTCTCCTTGTCGGTCACCAGCATCCGCACGTCGGAGCGGCCGGAGCCGCGCACCTCGGCAGGCCTGCGGGCCTCCAGGGCGGCGTCGAGCGCGAACGCGAACGGCTCGGACAACGTGGTGCTCATTCCCCTGTCCCTTCTCGGAAATCCTTGGCCTCGTAGCGGCCGCTCTCAGGTCTCGCCGCGATGAGCCGCACGATCGCGGCCGCCGCGTCCGCAGGGTCCCCGGCCTCGGCCGCGTCGGCCTCGCCCACGGCGTCGGCGAGCATCTGCGTGCGCATCTCGCCGGGGTCGACGGCCCACACGCGCACGCCCGGCTCCTCGGCGGCGAGCACGTTCGACAGCTGGTCGAGCGCGGCCTTGGACGCGCCGTAGACGCCCCAGGTCGCGTACGGGCCGGTCGCGGCGTCGGAGGTGATGTTGACGACCGCGCCGCCGCGTTCGCGCAGCGCGGGGAGCGCGAGCTGCACCAGGTGGAGCGGCGCGCGCATGTTCAGCTCGAACACCTCCGGCAGGCGCGACAGGTCGGCGTCGGCGAGGGTCGGGAGCGGCAGTTCGCCGAGCGTCGACGCGTTGTTGACGAGCAGGTCGATCCGCCCGTCGGCCAAGGCGATCAGGCGCTCGCGGTGCTCGGGGTCGTACGCGAGGTCGCCGGCGAGGTATGCGGCACCGAGGCGGTCGGCGGCCTCCTTGAGGCGCGCTTCGCCGCGGGCGGTGAGGATTAGGTGCCAGCCGTCGGCGGCGAGCCGCTCGGCGAGGGCCAGGCCGAGCCCGGCGGACGCCCCGGTGACGACGGCGGTTCGGGTTTCGTTGGTCATGGCAGCGACGCTATTGCCGCCCGGGGCCGCGCACATCGGCCCGAGGTCGCAGCCGGTCCCGGTCCGCAGGTCTTAAGACCAGCGACCGAGCCGCGGCCGCCCGATCCTGGGCTAGATTCGTGCCGTGACCGCCTCCCACTCTGATCCCGCCGCCCTGCTGCACGAGGTGTCGGCGGCCGTCGGCGCGATCACCAGGCACCTGTCCGTGCACCAGGTCCTCGAAGTGATCGTCTCCTCGGCGCGGCGCCTCGTGGGCGCCGACTACGCCGCGATCGGCATCCCCGACGACGACGGCGGGTTCGCGGAGTTCATCACCGACGGCATCGGCGAGGAGCAGCGCCTGGAGATCGGCCCCCTCCCGCGCCAGCACGGCATGCTCGCGGCGATCCTCGCCGAGACCGAGCCGATCCGCCTCGACGACCTGCGCCGCGACCCGCGCTTCCGCTGGTGGCCCAAGGCCCATCCCGCGATGGCCGCGCTCCTCGGCGTCCCCATCCGCGACGGCGACCGCATCCTCGGCATCGTCGTCCTCACCAACGACCTCGGGAAGCCCGGGTTCACCGAGGCCGACACCGACCTCATCGAGCTCCTCGCCTCCCACGCGGCCATCGCGATCACCAACGCCCGCCTCTACGAGCGCAGCCGCGAGCTCACCGTGGTCGAGGAGCGCAACCGCCTCGCCCGCGAACTCCACGACGCCGTCATGCAGCGCCTGTTCTCCCTGCGCCTGTCCGCCCGCGCCGCCGGGAAGCTCCTCCCCGAGGACCCCGCGGCCGCCCGCGAGCGCCTAGACGAAGTGGAGCAGCTCGCCGCCGAGGCCGTGGCGGAGCTGCGCGGCGTCATCGTCGAACTCCGCCCCGCCGACCTCGACGCCCACGGCCTCGTGGAGACGCTCCGGCGCCACACCGCGCTCCTCGACCGCCTCCACGACACCAGCGTCCACTTCGCGGTCCGCTCGCCCGTCGACCTCTCCCGCGACGGCGAGGTCGAAGTGCTCCGCCTCGTCCAGGAAGCCCTCGGCAACGCCTTCCGGCACGCCAAGGCCCGCAACGTGACCCTCACGATCGAGTCCGAACGCATCACCATCGCCGACGACGGCCTGGGCTTCGACGCCGACGAGGCCGCCACCCGCGGCCTCGGCCTCCTGTCGATGCGCGAGCGCGCCAAGGCCCTCGGCGGCGACCTCCACCTCGCCACCGCCCCCGGCGAAGGCACCGTCGTCACCCTGATCCTCGACACCGAAAGAGACGGCAGCGATGTCTGACCCGATCCGCCTCCTCCTCGTCGACGACCACCCCGTCGTCCGCCGCGGCCTGCGCGGCTACCTCGAACTCGAACCCGACCTGGTCGTCGTCGGCGAAGCGGGCGACGGCGAGGAAGCCCTCGCCGCCATCGCCGCCCTCGACCCCGACGTGGTCCTCCTCGACCTGAAGATGCCCGGCCTCGACGGCCAAGGGGTCCTCGACCGCCTCGGCGAGTCCCGGTCCCGCATCCTCGTCCTCACCTCGGCCACCGACGCCGAGCGCGTCCCCTCCGCGATCGCCTCCGGCGCAGCCGGGTTCGTCTACAAGGACATCGACCCCGACGCCCTCGCCAGCGCCATCCGCACCGTCCACTCCGGGCAGCTCCTCCTCTCCCCGGTCGCCATGCGCGGCTTGATGAACGGCTCCACCGCCCCCGCCGCCCCCAACCTCACCCCCCGCGAGAGCCAGGTCCTCGGCCTCATCGCCAAGGGCCAGACCAACCGCCAGATCGCCCGCGCCCTCGGCGTCTCCGAGAAGACCGTCAAGACCCACGTCACCAACCTCCTCCGCAGAATCGGCGCCGCCGACCGCACCCAGGCCGCCCTCTGGGCCGTCCGCCACGGCATCGGCTGACCCCGGACCGTGACCGTCTACTGAGTCATGACCGAGAGTGCTCGACTATCTTCACCGGGTGCAAACAACACAAGACAAATTCATCAAACCCCTCATCCCCCTCACCCTCCTCACGCTGGCCGCTTCGGGCTGCTCGCTCCTCGGCGAGAAGACCGAGGCCTACGAGCTCGTCACCGGCGATGGCGCCTCCGCGCTCTGCACCAACGGCGACGACCTGTGGTTCTTCGACCAGGACGCGGCCATCGTCGGCCCGCACTTCTCCCTCGCGCTCCTCTGCCACCACGCGGGCGCAGCGATCCCCGAGGCGCTGGCCGCGGCCGAAGGACTCGGTGAGCTGCCGGAAGCCGCGGGCGACGTGGAATGGCTCGTCAACCAGTTCGCGCTGTCGCCGGACCTGGTCGCCGAGTCGCAGATCGACCCTGACGACCCCGCGGCGCTGGAGTCCGAGGCGGTCGGGCTGGCCGCCTGGATCGAGGCGGGGGAGGAGCGGATCGAGCTCGACGCCGTCCCGGCGCCGGGCGCGCACCTCGCCGTGGCCGTGCCGGAGGGCGAGGACGCGGTCCTGTGGGTCGAGGAGGACGGCCGCGCCCAGGGCCTGAGCCTGCGCAGCGGGGAGCGGGTCGATCCGGTCGCCGCCTACTACGACGGCCGCACCCTCGGCCCGGTCATGGGCGACGAGTTCGGATACGAGGAGGTCGCGGTCGCCAACGGCGACAACGCGTGGCGCCTCACCTGCGGCAGCAGTTTCGTCGAGAGTGACCGCTCGGCCTGGCGGCCCGAGGAGGGCTGGGCCGAACCGGGCACGGTGTTCCTCGACGTCAGGTTCAACTGGTGCAGCTACGCCGACGCCGCGCTGCGCTGGAACCTCGACGAGTCCGCGCTGACCGTCCAGGCGGGCGGGGAGCCGGTCGCGGCGACCGCCTGGTCCTCCGAGGAGCTGCCGGACACCGACGGGACCATGCGGTACACGGCCGTGTTCGCCGTACCGGAGGACGCCGCGGGCGCGACGCTCGTGTTCACCCCGGTCGGCGACCTGGAGAACCTCGACGGCGGCGACGGCTACGCGTTCGTCGACACGCCCGCCGCGACCGAGCGCGAACTCGTGTTCTGACGGCGAACCGAAGGGCCCCGCGCATTCCGCGCGGGGCCCTTTTCTGTTCGCTAGTCGTTGCCGACGACGAGGGGGTCGCCGCCCTGGCGGACGCCCGTGTCGAGGGCGTCGATCGCGGCCAGGTCCTCGTCGGTGAGGGTGAAGTCGAGGACGGCCCAGTTCTCGCGGATGCGGTCGGGGGTCACCGATTTGGGGATGACCACGTTGCCGCGCTGGAGGTTCCAGCGCAGCGCCACCTGGGCGGGGGTGCGGCCGTGGGCTTCGGCGACGGCCTGGAGGGCCGGCTCGTCGAAGAGGGCGCCGCCGCGGAGGGCGAGCGGGCCCCAGGACTCGGTCGCGATGAGGTGCTCGGCGTGGTAGGCGCGCAGTTCGGGCTGGGCGAAGTACGGGTGCAGCTCGACCTGGTTGAGCTCCGCGGCCGCGCCGGTCTCCGCCTCGATGCGGTCGAGGTGCTCGATCGTGAAGTTCGAGACGCCCGCGGCGCGGATGAGGCCCTCGGAGCGGGCGTCGAGGAGCGCCCGCCAGGACTCGACGTACAGGTCCACGTTCGGGCGAGGCCAGTGCAGCAGGTACAGGTCGAGGTAGTCGGTGCCCAGCCGCTCCAGGGACTCGTCGAGGTTGCGGCGCACGTCGTCGTAGCCGTGCTCCCAGACCTTGCTGGTCAGGAACACCTCTTCGCGCTTGAGGCCGGACGCGGCGATGGCGCGGCCCACGCCCTCCTCGTTGCCGTAGCCGACCGCCGTGTCCAGGAGCCGGTAGCCGGTCTCCAGGGCGGTCTCGACGGCCGCCTGCGTGTCGCCGTCCTCGATCCTGAAGGTGCCGTAGCCGAACCGCGGGATGCTCGCGCCGCCGGTCAAAGTGATTGCCGTGCTCAGTTCGCTCATGTGCGCAAAGCTACTCACCTGCCGGCCGGTTTGCCCAGTCCGCCGCCGCGCCCTACCGCTCGCCGCTGGCGGGGTCGATGCCCTGCCGCCGCCCGGTCTCCAGGGCGCTGATCGCGGCCACTTCCTGCGCCGTGAGCTCGAAGCCGAAGACGTCGAAGTTCTCGGCGATGCGGCTGGGCTTCGCGGACTTGGGGATCACGATGCACCCGTTCTGGAGGTGCCAGCGGATGACGACCTGCCCGGGGGTCTTCCCGTGCGCCTCGGCGGCCGCGGTCACCGCGGGCTCGGCGAGGACCGAGCCGGTGCGCTGGCCCAGCGGCCCCCACGACTCGGTGGCGATGCCGCGCTCGGCCTGCCAGGCGCGCAGCTCCGGCTGGTTGAAGTACGGGTGCAGCTCGACCTGGTTGACCGCGGGCCACACCCCGGTGCCCTCGTGGATCCGCTCCATGTGCTCGGGCAGGAAGTTCGAGACGCCCGCGGAGCGGATGAGCCCCTCGTCCTTCGCCTGGAGCAGCGCCTCGTAGGTCTCGACGTACAGGCCCTGCTTCGCGTTGGGCCAGTGGATCAGGTACAGGTCGAGGTAGTCGGTGCCGAGGCGCTCCAGCGAGGCTTCGAGGGCTTCGCGGGCGGCCTTCGCGCCGTGGTGGTCGTTCCAGACCTTCGTGGTCAGGAACACCTCCGAGCGCGGGACGCCGGAGCCGTCGACGGCCCGGCCCACGCCGACCTCGTTGCCGTACATCTCGGCGGTGTCGATGAGCCGGTACCCGGTGGCGAGGGCCGCCTCGACGGCCTCCTGCGCCTCGTCGTCGCCGACCTTGTAGGTCCCGTACCCGAGCCGGGGCATCGACGCGCCGTCGTTGAGCTTCACCGTGTCGCTGAGCTGAGTCATGCCCGCGATGGTAGCCGCGTCAGGAGCCCTCGCGCAGGGCCTTGCGGTCGGCGTCGACCATGATGCGGGCCAGTTCGTCCCAGTGGACGCGGGCCCGCCAGCCGATCTCGCGGGCGATCTTGGCGGGGTCGCCGACGAGCTCGGGGACCTCGGCGGGGCGCTCGTAGCGGTCGTCGTGCTCGATGTGGTCGCGCCAGTCGAGCCCGGCGTGGGCGAACGCGGCCTCGGCGAACTCGCGCACGGTGGCGGCGCGGCCGGTGGCGAGCACGTAGTCGACGGGCTCGGTGTGCTGGAGCATGAGCCACATGGCCTCGGCGTACTCGGGCGCGTAGCCCCAGTCGCGCACGGCGTCGAGGTTCCCCAGGTAGACCTTCTTCTCCAGGCCGGCGGCGATGCGCGCGACGGCGCGCGTGATCTTGCGGGTCACGAACGTCTCGCCGCGCCGGGGGCTCTCGTGGTTGAACGCGATGCCGTTGACGGCGAACATCCCGTACGACTCCCGGTAGTTCACGGTGGCCCAGTGCGCGAACAGCTTCGCGACCCCGTAGGGGCTGCGCGGGTGGAACGGGGCGGTCTCGTCCTGCGGCGGGGCGGTGGTGCCGAACATCTCCGAGGTGGACGCCTGGTAGATCCGGGCGTCGATCCGGCTGGCGCGCACGGCCTCCAGGAGCCTGATGGCACCGAGCGCGGTGACGTTCGCCGTGTAGTCGGGCAGGTCGAAGCTCACGCGCACATGGGACTGCGCGGCGAGGTTGTAGATCTCGTCGGGCTCGATGTCGCGGATGAGGTTGACCAGGAGGCCCGCGTCCGTGACGTCGCCCTTGTGGAGGAACAGGCGCCGCCCCGACTCGTGCGGGTCCTGGTAGACCGCCTCCAGGCGGGAGGTGTTCGCGATGAGGGAGGACGCGTGCCGCACCACGCCGTGCACCGTGTAGCCCTTCGCGAGCAGCAGTTCGGCCAGGTAGGAGCCGTCCTGCCCGGTGATCCCGGTGATGAGTGCCGTCTTCACGGGCCTGAGTCTAGTTCGTGCCCGGGAGGACCCCGCGCGTTCAGGCGCAGGCCCGCAGCCCGTCACGCGAACGTTTCGTGAAAGCTACTCGCAAAAGCCGCAAAGTCCCTACGCTGGCCTGCGGCAGCGGTTCCGCTGCGTCCCATCCCGTCTCAAAGGACTGCCAACCATGCAACGACGGAACGTCATGCGCGCCGCGGTCGCCGGCGCCGGATCGGTCGCGCTCGGCTTCACCATGACCAGGCCCTCCTTCGCCTACCCCGCCGTCCCCGGCACCAGCCCGTACGGCGCCCTCCAGGCCGCCGACGCCCGCGGCGTCCAGCTGCCCGCCGGGTTCACCTCCCGGATCGTGGCCCGCTCCTCGCAGGTCGTCACCGGCACCTCGTACACCTGGCACGCCGCGCCCGACGGCGGCGCGTGCTTCGCCGACGGCAACGGCTGGATCTACGTCTCCAACTCCGAGGTCTCCACCGGCGGCGGGGTCGGCGCGCTCCGCTTCGACGCCGCCGGGAACGTCGTCGACGCCTACCGCACCCTCGACGGCACCCGCACCAACTGCGCGGGCGGCGCCACCCCCTGGAACACCTGGCTGTCCTGCGAGGAGGTCGACCGCGGCTACGTCTACGAGACCGACCCGTTCGGCGCCGACGCGGCCGTGCGCCGCGACGCCATGGGCCGCTTCAAACACGAGGCCGCCGCGGCCGACGCCGACCACGGCGTGATCTACCTGACCGAGGACGTCTCAGACGGCGCCTTCTACCGCTTCCGGCCCACCACCTGGGGGAACCTCGCCACCGGGACCCTCCAGGTCCTCACCCAGACCGGCTCGACGCTCGCGTGGGCCACCGTCCCCGACCCCGATGGCTCCCCGACCGCCACCCGCAACCAGGTCGCGAACACCAAGCGCTTCAACGGCGGCGAGGGCTGCTACTACCACGGCGGCATCTGCTTCTTCACCACCAAGGGCGACAACAAGGTCTGGGCCTACGACGCCGACGCGAACACCCTCGCCACGGTCTACGACGACAACGTCTCCGGCGCGCCGCTCACCGGCGTCGACAACATCACCGGCGCCTCCGGCTCCGGCGACCTGTTCGTCGCCGAGGACGGCGGCAACATGGAGATCTGCATCATCACCCCCGACGACGTGGTCGCCCCGTTCCTGCGCCTCACCGGCCAGAGCGGCTCCGAGATCACCGGCCCCGCGTTCAACCCCGCCGGGGACCGCCTCTACTTCTCGTCGCAGCGCGGCACCAGCGGCTCCTCCAGTGGCGGCATCACCTACGAGGTCACCGGCCCCTTCCGCGGCATCTGACCCCGAATCAGACCCGGCCTCCGACCCCGGCCGGGGCCGCACGCGAGCGATTTGTGCGGCCCCACCGGGCCTCCGCCGCCGCTAGGATCGTGGGAACTGCCGCCAACCCGAAGCCGGTGACGCCATGCCCCTAGCCACAGTGGACCTCGCGATCGTCGGCGCCGGGCCGACCGGCCTCTTCGCCGCCTACTACGCGGGCTTCCGGGGCCTGCGCACCGCCGTGATCGACACGCTTCCCGAAGCGGGCGGCCAGATCACCGCCATGTACCCCGAGAAGCAGATCTTCGACGTCGGCGGCTTCCCCGAGATCAAGGGCCGCGACCTCGTCGAGAACCTCCTGCGCCAGGCCGCCCCCTTCGAGCCGCTCTACCTCCTCGGCCACCAGGCCCTCAAGCTCCAGCACGTGGACGGCCTGCCCGTGCTCGACCTCACCGGCGACCTCCGCGTCGAGGCGAAGGCCCTGCTCATCACCGGCGGTCTCGGCAGCTTCACGCCCCGGCCCCTCCCTGCGGCCGAAGGGTTCCGCGGCGCCGGGATCGTCTACTTCGTCCCCGAGCTCGCCGCCCACGCCGGGCAGGACGTCGTCATCGTCGGCGGCGGCGACTCCGCGTTCGACTGGGCCCTCGCCCTCCACGGCGTGGCCCGCTCCACCGTGATCGTCCACCGCCGCGAGCGCTTCCGCGCCCACGCCGCCACGATCGACCGTGTGCGCGCCCTCGGCGTGCCGATCATCGTGAACGCCCAGGTCACCGCGATCCATGGCACCACGCATGTCGACGGCGTCGCGATCGACGTCAAGGACGAGGGCCCGCGCGAGCTCCCCGCCGACGCGATCGTCGCCGCGCTCGGCTTCACCGCCGACCTCGGGCCGCTGGGGGAGTGGGGCCTGGACCTCGACCACCGCACGATCAGCGTCGACTCCACGATGGCCGCGAGCCTCCCGCGCGTGTACGCCGCGGGCGACATCGCCGCCTACTCCGGCAAGGTCAAGCTCATCGCGACGGGCTTCGGCGAGGCCGCCACGGCCGTCAACAACGCCGCCGTCGCGATCGACCCGGCCGCGCACCTCTTCCCCGGCCACTCCAGTGAGAACCCGTAAACCGTTGTGGCACAAAGGAATCCGTCGATCTCTGGGGTCCTGATATGACTTACTGACGGGTATGTCGCTTTGGGCTCCAGCGGCAGTCATACTATGCGGGAATGCTTGCCATGACCGTGTCCGGCGGGAGCCTGACCGCCGCCCAGGTGCCCGAACCCGCGCCCGGCCCCGACGAAGTGCTCATCGAGGTCGCCGCCGCCGGCGTCAACCGCGCCGACCTCCTCCAGGTCGCGGGCCACTACCCGCCCCCGCAAGGCGCCCCGGCCTGGCCCGGCCTGGAGGTCTCCGGGACCATCGTCGACGTCGGCAGCGCCGACAACGCCACCCTCCTCGGCGCCGAGGTGTGCGCCCTGCTCCCCGGCGGCGGCTACGCCCAGTACGTCGCCGTCGACGCCGGGCTCGTCCTGCCCACTCCCGAGAACGTCGACCTCGTCGAGGCCGCGGGCCTGCCCGAGGCCGCCGCCACCGTCTACTCCAACCTCGGCTACCTGCTCGGACAGGACGCCCCCGGCAAGCGCCGCGTCCTCGTCCACGGCGGCGCGGGCGGCGTCGGCACCTTCGCCGTCCAGTTCGCCCGCAAGCTCGCCGACGCCGAGACCTGGACCACCGCCCGCGCCGAGCACGCGAAGAAGCTCGAAGCGCTCGGCGCCGACCGCGTCGTCGACTACCGCAGCGAGGACTTCGCCGCCCTCGCCCAGGAGGCCGGCGGCGCCGACGCGATCCTCGACGTCATCGGCGCCGCCTACTTCGAGCCGAACCTCAAGGCCCTGGCCCAGGACGGCCGCCTCGCCATCATCGGCCTCCAGCAAGGGAACGCCGCCCAGATCCACCTCGGCGGCCTCCTCGCCAAGCGCGCCACCATCACCGGCACCACCCTCCGCGCCCGCCCCCTGGAGCAGCGCCGCCAGATCCTCGCCGAGGTCTTCGAACGCGTCTGGCCCGCCCTCGACACCGGCGACGTCAAGCCCGTCGTCACCACCCGCCTCCCCCTCGGCGACGCCGCCGAAGCCCACCGCCTCATGAACGCGGGCGGCCACTTCGGCAAGATCGTCCTCACCGCGAAGTAGGCTGTCGGACCCGGCGGGCACCATCGAAGCCGGGGGCGCCTGCGAACGCCCGATTCGCGCAGAACCGCCGAGACACGCCCGAGGCCGGACCCGTTCGGGTCCGGCCTCGGTTCGCGTGCGGGCTACTTCTCGCAGCAGCCGTGGCAGCAGTCCTCGCCCGCGCACTTGCAGGCGTCGTCGTTGCAGCAGTTGCAGCACTCGTCGCTCATCATCACTCGCACTCACCTCCATCGACCGCTCTCGGGGGACACCAGTTCTCGGGCAGCGGGCCCTCACACGTGCCCGCCTCCACCGCGCCGAGCATCGCCGTCAGCTGCGAGCGCAGCGACTCCAGGCGCGCGATCTCCGCCGTCACCTCCGCGATGCGCCGCTCCAGGTGCGACCCGGCGGGCTCGCACGGGCACGCGCCCGTGTCGCGCACCGCCAGGAGATCGCCGATGTCGGCCAGGCGCAGCCCGGCGCGCTGGCACGCGCGGATGAAGCGGGCGCGGTCCAGCTCGGCGGGCCCGTAGTGCCGGTACCCGGCGGCGCTGCGCTCGGGCGCGGGGAACAGGCCTTCGCGCTCCCAGTGGCGGATGGCGTCGGTGGTCACGCCCGCCGCCTCGGCGAGACGGCCCACGGTCAACGGTGCTGTCGCGGTGGTCATGGAACGAAGGTAAACCCCGGTGCCGGGACCAAGGTCAAGTCCGATCCCGGAGTTTCCCCGGCCACGCCTCATCAACCTGCCCCGCCGACATGCCTCACCCGCCGGTAATGGGCTCGATCGCGCCCCCGGGCGGCGACTACCATGGACCCGAACGTCAAGCGCCGGCCGCTCGACCGGCCCATTCCCATTCCATGAGGAGAACCGTGGCTTCCGCAGCACCGAACCAGAGTCCAGTCGTCGTCGAACCCCTCTGGGTGACGGCCGGCACGACCGGTGCCGACGCGGTGGCCGAGGCCGGCCTGCCCGTCGCGGGCCCGAACGCCATCGTCGTCCTCCGCGACGCCGAGGGCCAGCTCCGCGACCTTTCGTGGGCCCCGGAGACCGACGCGAAGGTCGAGCCCGTCCCGCTGAACAGCCCCGACGGGCTCAACGTGCTGCGCCACTCGGCCGCGCACGTCATGGCCCAGGCCGTCCAGGAGCTCCACGAGGCCAAGCTCGGCATCGGCCCGCCGATCACCGACGGCTTCTACTACGACTTCGACGTCGCCGAGCCGTTCAACCCCGACGACCTCAAGGCCGTCGAGAAGCGGATGCTCCAGATCATCAAGCAGGGGCAGACCTTCCACCGCCGCAAGTACGCCTCCCTCGACGAGGCCCGCGCCGAGCTCGCGAACGAGCCCTACAAGCTCGAACTCATCGACACCAAGGGCGAGGGCACCGACGCCGACGAGGTCATGGAGGTCGGCGGCGGCGAGCTCACCGCCTACGACAACCGCGACCGTAACGGCGAGAAGGTCTGGTCCGACCTCTGCCGCGGCCCGCACCTGCCCTCGACCAGGCTCATCGGCGCCGTCAAGCTCATGCGCTCGGCCGCCGCGTACTGGATGGGCTCCGAGAAGAACCCGCAGCTCCAGCGCATCTACGGCACCGCGTGGCCCACCGTCCAGGAGCAGAAGGACTACCTCGCGCGCCTCGCCGAGGCCGAGAAGCGCGACCACCGCAAACTCGGCCAGCAGCTCGACCTGTTCTCGTTCCCCGACGAGATCGGCCCGGGCCTGCCGGTGTTCCACCCCAAGGGCGGCATCATCCGCTACGAGATGGAGTCCTACCTGCGCGAACGCCAGCGCGAGGCCGGGTACGAGCTGGTGAACACCCCGCACATCACCAAGGAGCAGCTGTTCCACACCTCAGGGCACCTGCCGCACTACGACGAGGGCATGTTCCCGCCGATCGAGCTCGAAGGCGCGAACTACTACCTCAAGGCCATGAACTGCCCGATGCACAACCTGATCTTCCGCTCGCGCGGGCGCTCCTACCGGGAGCTGCCGCTGCGCCTGTCGGAGTTCGGGACCGTGTACCGGTACGAGAAGTCCGGCGTGGTCCAGGGCCTCACCCGCGTGCGCGGCCTGACCCAGGACGACGCGCACATCTACTGCACCCAGGAGCAGGCGCCCGGCGAGATCCGGAGCCTCCTGGAGTTCGTGCTCCAGCTGCTGCGCGACTACGGCCTGAACGACTTCTACCTGGAGCTGTCCACCAAGGGCGACTCCGACAAGTTCATCGGCGACGACGCCCAGTGGGAGGAGGCCACCGCGGTCCTGCGGCAGGTCGCCGAGGAGTCGGGCCTCGACCTGGTCCCGGACCCGGGCGGGGCGGCCTTCTACGGGCCGAAGATCTCCGTGCAGGCGAAGGACGCGATCGGCCGGACCTGGCAGATGTCGACCATCCAGCTCGACTTCAACCAGCCCGCCCGCTTCCACCTGGAGTACTCGGCGGACGACGGCACCCGCAAGCAGCCGGTCATGATCCACCGGGCGCTGTTCGGCTCGATCGAGCGGTTCTTCGGGGTCCTCACCGAGCACTACGCGGGCGCGTTCCCGGCGTGGCTCGCGCCGGTCCAGGCCGTCGGCATCCCCGTGCGCGACGAGAACGCGGACCACCTGGAGGCCTTCGTGTCGCGCCTGCGCGCGGAGGGCCTGCGCGCCGAGGTCGACCACTCGGACGACCGGATGCAGAAGAAGGTCCGCAACGCGCAGCTCCAGAAGATCCCGTTCATGATCATCGCCGGCGACGACGACCAGAACGCCGGGACCGTGTCCTTCCGCTACCGCGACGGCTCCCAGCGCAACGGCGTGCCCGCCGACGAGGCGGTCGCCCACGTCGCCGAGGTCGTGCGCTCCCGCGTGAACGAAGGCCCTTCGGCCGCAACCGAGACCGCGGGCGAGGACGCCGCGGAGTAAGACCTCGACCGTCGGGGGCCGAGGCGATCCGCCCCGGCCCCCGACGGCGTTCAGTCTCTTCCGGTCTCGCCGAGCCAGCGGGCGAGGCGGCCGGCCCGTGCGAGAGCGGTGAGGCGCTGCTCGGTGGCCTCGCGGAGCTTCGGGGTGGTGACGACGATGAGCTGGTCCCCGGAGCGGAGCCGGTCCGCTTTGGCGGGCACGAAGAGCCGGTCGACGCGCACCACCCCTGCGATGGCGGAGCCCTCGGGGAGCCGCAGCTCGAAGATGCGGATGCCCGCGAGCCCCGATCCCTTGGGGACGGTGATGGTGAGGACCTCGCCGTCCACGGCGTCGAGCGGCGCGGTCTCGATGTCCACTTCCTGCACGACACCGGTCTGGGCGAGGCCGAGGCGCTTCGCGGCCCACGGCAGGGTCGGCCCCTGGAACAGGGTGAACACGACGACGAGGATGAACACGAGGTCCCACAGCGACTGCGACCCGGGCAGGTGCTCGGACTGCGGGATCGTGGCGAGCATGATGGGCACGGCCCCGCGCAGGCCCGCCCACGACAGGAGCGTCTTCTCCCGGCCGGAGAACCGGAACGGGATGAGCGACAGCCACACCGACACCGGCCGCGCCACGAGCGTCAGGACCGCGCCGAGGACCAGCGCCGGGACGAGCATGCGCAGCAGGTTCTCCGGGGACGCGAGGAGCCCGAGCATGACGAACATGCCGAGCTGCGCCACCCAGCCGAGGCCCGACGCGAACGACTGCGTCGCGGCCCGGTGCGGCAGCCGCGAGTTCCCCAGCACCAGCGCCGCGAGGTACGCGGCGATGAACCCCGACGCGTGCAGCGTCCCCGCCGCCGCGAACGCCGCCATCCCCAGGCTGAACACCGCCAGCGGGTAGAGGCCCGACACCGGGAGCGCGAGGCGCCGCAGCAGCCACGCCCCGCCCGCGCCCACCGCGAGGCCGATGACCGAGCCGGCGGCCAGCTCCCACACGAGCAGCCCCAGCAGCTCGAACGTGTTCGGCAGGCCCTCGGCCGCGGAGAACGCGAGCACCAGGATCACCGCGGGCGCGTCGTTGAACCCCGACTCGGCCTCCAGGGTCCCGCTGAGCCGCTTCGGGAGTCCGATGCCGCGCAGCTCCGAGAACACCGCCGCCGCGTCCGTGGACGCCACGACCGCGCCCATGACCAGCGCGGTCTGCCACGCGAACCCCAGCAGGAAATGCGCCCCGAGCGCAGTCACCGTCACCGAGACGCCCACGCCCACCGTCGCGAGCATCGACGCGGGCGCGAGCTGCCCCGAGATCGCCCGCCACCTGGTCGACAGGCCGCCCTCGATGAGGATGAGCGCCAGCGCGAACGTCCCCAGCACCTGCGCGAGCTCGAAGTCCTCGAACGGGATGCCCACGCCGTCCTCGCCGAGGACCATCCCGGCCCCGAGGAACACCAGCAGCGCGGGCAGCCCGAGCCGGTGGGTGGCGCGGATCGCCGCGATGGACACGAGCACGGTGACGCAGCCGATGAGCACGACTAGGTACAGCTGGGGCAACGTCACGATCGGAGCTTATCCGAGGTGGAGTGTCCCGGGCGTTTCGTCGCGTTACCGCTTTCCATCGCAGTGGCCTAGGATCGTCCCGTGGAACAGCGCGAAGGACCAGGCGTCCCCGACGGGTACGAGCGGCTGTGGACGCCGCACCGGATGGCCTACATCCAGGGGGAGGGCAAGCCCACCGGCGACGACGCCGACATCGAGGGCTGCCCGTTCTGCGAGATCGCCAAGCAGGGCGACGCCGAGGGCAACATCGTCGCCCGCGGGCAGACGATGTTCGTGGTGCTGAACAAGTACCCGTACAACTCCGGGCACGTCATGGTCGTCCCGTTCCGGCACGTCCCCGACTACACCGACCTCGACGCCGACGAGGTCGCCGAGATGGGCGCGCTCACCCAGCGGGTCATGACGGTCCTGCGCTCGGCGATCGGCGCGCACGGGTTCAACATCGGCATGAACCAGGGCCAGGTCGCGGGCGCCGGCATCGCCGGGCACCTGCACCAGCACGTCGTCCCCCGCTGGGGCGGCGACGCGAACTTCATGCCGATCATCGGCCGCACCAAGACCCTCCCGCAGTACCTCTCGGACACCCGGGAGCAACTGGCGGCCGCATGGGAGCGGGTGTGACCGGCCGGGCACGGTTAGAGTCAAAGGCACAGCCCCGCTCCGGCCGGCCGGAGCGGGCCGCACCCACTTGCCCGAACACCCACTTGGGCGCTGCCGAGAAAATCAGGAGACCATGGCGAAGTTCCTTCGGACCTCCGGCCGAGCGGGCGTGCGCCGCTACGTCGACGCCGCCGCGAGGCTCCTCATCCGCGTCGGCGTGTCCGCCAACGCCGTCACCGTCGCCGGGACCGCCCTCGTGGTCGCCGCCGCCGTCCTGCTGCTGTCGCAGGGCCACCTGCTCGCCGGGCTCATCGTCGTCGGCCTGTCCGTGCTCACCGACATGCTCGACGGCGCCATCGCCCGCGTCAAGGGCACCTCCAGCCGCTTCGGCGCGCTCCTCGACTCGACGTGCGACCGCCTCGCCGACGGCGCGATCTTCGCGGGCCTCGCCTACTACCTGCTCGCCGAGGACCGCTACCTCGGCGCCGCGCTGGCGCTGACCACCGTGGTCGTCTCCCAGCTCGTGTCGTACGTGAAGGCCCGCGCCGAGAGCCTCGGCGCGGAGTGCAACGTCGGCATCGTCGAGCGCCCCGAGCGGCTCATCATCGCCGGGCTCGCGGTCCTCGTCGAGGTCTTCCGCGTCCCGTTCGCCCTGGAAGCGGGCCTGGGCCTGCTCGCGGTGCTCTCCACGGTCACCGTCGTGCAGCGGCTCGTCCACTCCCACGCGGCCCTCGCCGCGAGCGAGGAGCCCGTCGATGCCTGAGCGCCTCACCGAGCTGGCCTACCTGGCGGCCTGGCGGGGCGTGCGGCTCATGCCCGAGTCCGCCGCCTACGCCCTGAGCCGCCGCTTCGCCGACCGCGCCGCCCGCAAGAACGGCCGCGGCGTGCAGCAGCTGCGCAAGAACCTCGCCCGCGTCGTCGGCGGCGAGCCGGGCGAGGACCTGGTCCGGGACGCGATGCGCTCGTACGCCCGCTACTGGATCGAGGCGTTCCGCCTCCCGTCGATGAGCGACGAGCACCTGCTGCGCCGCTTCGAGATGAACGGCTTCGAGCCCGTCCACGAACGCGCGCAGCAAGGGCTGGGCTCGATCGTGGCCCTGCCGCACTGCGGGAACTGGGACCTCGCCGGGGCCTGGGTGCCGCGCATCTCCGGCGACCCGCTCACCACCGTCGCCGAGCGCCTCAAGCCCGAAGGGGTCTACCGGCGGTTCCTCGAATACCGCGAGTCCCTCGGCATGACGATCGTCCCGGCCTCCGGCGGCGACCGCAACCCCCAAGCGGCCCTTGGGGAAGCACTCGACGCCGGGCACGTGGTGGCCCTCGTCGCCGACCGCGACCTGGGCCGCTCGGGCACCGAGGTGAAGTTCTTCGGCGAGGCCACGACCTTCCCGTCGGGCCCGGCGCTCCTGGCGATCCGCAACCGCGTCGAGCTGTTCACCGCCGCCATCCACTACGAGGACGACCGGGCCGTCTGCCACATCTCCGGCCCCGTCGACACCGGCTCCGGGACCCTCCGCGAGCGCCTCGCCGCCACCACCCAGCGCGTCGCCGACGCGTTCGAGGAGGGCATCCGCGCCCACCCCGCCGACTGGCACATGCTCCAGCGGTTCTGGACCGCCGACTTCCCGCCGAGGCCGTGATGGGGACCCTGCGGATCGGGATCGTCAGCCCCTACTCCTTCGACGTGCCCGGCGGCGTCCAGTTCCACATCCGCGACCTCGCCGAGACCCTCATCGACGCCGGGCACGACGTGTCCGTGCTCGCGCCCGCCACCGAGACCGAGGGCCTGCCCGACTTCGTCGTCCCCGGCGGGAAGGCCGTCGCCGTCCCCTACAACGGGTCCATCGCCCGACTCGCCTTCGGCCCCCGCTCGGCGGCGCGGGTCCGCAAGTGGTGCAACGAAGGCGGCTTCGACGTCATCCACGTCCACGAGCCGCTCACCCCGAGCCTCGCGTGCCTCGCCGTCCTCAACGCCCGCTGCCCCGTCGTCGCCACGTTCCACACCGCGATGACCCGCTCCCGCATCCTCGCCGCCGGGAAGCACATGGCCCAGCTGGTCCTGGAGAACCTCTCCGCGCGCATCGCCGTCAGCCCCTACGCCAGGAAGGTCCAGGTGGAGCACCTCGGCGGCGGCGCCGTCGAGATCCCCAACGGCGTCCCCGTCGCCTTCTACCGCAAGGCCGCGCCCCTCGACGGCCTCCCCGACGGCCCCACCATCGGCTTCATGGGCCGCTTCACCGAGCCCCGCAAGGGCTTCCCGATCCTCCGCGACGCCTTCGCCGCGCTCGCCGCCGACCGCCCCGACCTCCACCTCGTCGTCGTCGGCCGCGGCGACCCCGAAGCCGCCGTCGCCGGACTCGACCCCGACATCGCCCGCCGCATCCGCTTCCTCGGCGCCGTCTCCGACGAGGAGAAGGCCTCCATGCTCGCCGGCGTCGACCTGTACGTCGCCCCCAACACCGGCGGCGAGTCCTTCGGCATGATCCTCACCGAGGCCATGGCCGCGGGCACCTGCGTGCTCGCCAGCGACATCGAGGCGTTCTCCGCGGTCCTCGACGAGGGCCGCGCGGGGGAGCTGTTCGCCGTCGGCGACGCCGCCGACCTCGCCGCGAAGGCCGCCCGCCTCCTCGACGAGCCCGGCGTCCGAGGCGCCTATGTGGAGCGCGCGAACGAATGGGTCAAGCGCTACGACTGGCCCGAGGTCGCCGCCCGGCTCCTGGAGGTCTACCGCGCCGCCATCGAAGCGGGCGTCGAGCGCCGCAGGTGATCCCGGCCCGCCCGCCAAGCCGTATGCCCGTACGATGATCCCGATGTGGTGGTTGGCCGTGCTCGTGACGATCGCGGCCGTCGCAGGAGCGTACGCGACCTGGACGGTCGCGCGGGTCGAGCGTCTCCACCGCCGCGCCCGCGCCGCCGAGACCGCGCTCCTCACCAAGCTCGACGACCGCGCCGAGACCGTCCTCCGCTTCGTCGGCAACCCCGGCTTCGAAGAGGTCGTGGCCCTCGCGCTCTCCGTCGTCGCCGTCCCCGCCGACACCCAGCGCCAGCGCGAGCTGCGCGAGTACGCCGAGAACGACCTCACCCGCGCCCTCCGCGAGCTCGCCCAGGACCCGATCTGGACCGACGACCTCGAATCCGCGAACCGCCGCGTCGCCCTCGCCCGGCAGATCCACACCGACTTCGTGCGCGACGCCGTCGCCTCCCGGTCCCTGCGCGTCGCCGTCCTGCTGCGCCTCCACCACCGGCTCCCGCGCCCCCAGTACTGGGACATCGACGACCCCGTCCAGTGACCGGTCACTCCCTCACCGGTTTGTATCAAGGGGCCTGTGAGACGGGTCGCGGCGTAGAATCGGCCAGGTCAGCACCCCTAGCCGCGATGTACCCAGATGGAGCCGGTGACCGTGTCAGAGACCCAGAAGACCGAGGCCGAGGTCGGGACCGCCCGCGTCAAGCGCGGCATGGCCGACATGCTGAAAGGCGGCGTCATCATGGACGTCGTCACCCCCGAGCAGGCCAGGATCGCCGAGGACGCCGGGGCCGTCGCGGTCATGGCCCTCGAACGCGTCCCCGCGGACATCCGCGCCGAGGGTGGCGTCTCCCGCATGTCCGACCCCGACATGATCGACGGCATCATCGAGGCCGTGTCGATCCCGGTCATGGCCAAGGCCCGCATCGGCCACTTCGTGGAGGCCCAGGTGCTGGAGTCCCTCGGCGTCGACTACGTCGACGAGTCCGAGGTCCTCACCCCCGCCGACGAGGCCAACCACATCGACAAGTGGAAGTTCAACGTGCCGTTCGTGTGCGGCGCGACGAACCTCGGCGAGGCCCTGCGCCGCATCGCCGAAGGCGCGGCCATGATCCGCTCCAAGGGCGAGGCCGGCACCGGCAACGTCGTCGAGGCCACCCGCCACATGCGCCAGATCCGCCAGGACATCGGCCGCCTCAAGACCCTCGACGAGGCCGAGCTCTTCGCCGCCGCGAAGGAGCTGCGCGCCCCCTACGAGCTCGTCGCCGAGGTCGCCAGGCTCGGGAAGCTCCCGGTCGTGCTGTTCACCGCGGGCGGCATCGCCACCCCCGCCGACGCGGCCATGATGATGCAGCTCGGCGCCGAGGGCGTCTTCGTCGGCTCCGGCATCTTCAAGTCCGGCGACCCCGCCAAGCGCGCCGCCGCGATCGTCAAGGCCACCGCCTTCCACGACGACCCGAAGATCATCGCCGAGGTCTCCCGCGGCCTGGGCGAGGCCATGGTCGGCATCAACGTCGACACCCTCTCCGAGGAGCAGAAGCTCGCCAAGCGCGGCTGGTAGGACATGCGAAAGGGCCCGGAGCGGATCGCTCCGGGCCCTTTACGCCGCATCAGCTCTCGACGATGTCGAAGACCGTCCCGCCCGTGGCGAGGACCCCTTCGCACTGGTTCCCGAACGTCTCCTCGTAGTACTTGAACTTCCCGTCCCAGAACCCGAAGCCCTTGAACGTCACCGGCGCGAACATCTTGTTGCAGATCCCGTCGGCCGCTTCGAGCGAGCCGATCTCCCCGTCGACGGCCGTCAGCTGGAGGCACGCCTCCTCGCCGCGCGAGTGGCCCTGCCCGCCGGGGCACGACAGCACCGCCCGCTCGGTCGGGCCGTCCTCGGGGGCGATCTCCAGATACAGGAAGCCGGTGTCGACGCCGCTGCCGATGCCCGGGTCCACGGGGATCGGATCGGCTTGTGCGGGAGCGGGAGTCATCACCGCGAAGGCTGCGGCGCCGAGGGCGCCGACCGCGAGTTTGCGCATGGGCAGATCCTAAGAACCGGACCGGCTCCGATCGGGCTCCGACACGCCTACGCTAGGCGCATGAACGCAACGGACCTGGACCAGTACGACACTCCCGACCTCCAGCGCCGCGCCTTCGCGCTGGCGCGCGACCGCCACGACTGGCGGTTCTTCATCGACCTGTTCCGGCACACCCCGACCGCCCTCGAAGCCGAGGACCTGGACCCCGACGTCGCCGAGATCGGCGTCGCCATCGACGACCTGGTGGGGATCTGGCGCGAGGCCACGAAGGGCGACTGGGGCGGCGCCGAACCGCTGGCCCGGGCCGCCTTCATCGACTACATCCGCGAGCACGGCAACGGCGACGACGCCGCGAACTAGTCCTCGTCGGCGCCTTCGTCGTCCTGCTGCCGCTTCCTGCGCGGCTCCGCCGCCGGGGCCGCGCTGCCGTCCATCCAGTAGCGGATGTCTGCGGAGAACAGCCACCACAGGGCCAGGATCGAGGCGAACACCCACGGGCCGACGTAGAGGCCGAAGATCGTGGACATGAACATGCCGACGATGAACAGGACCGCGGTGGCGCCGACCGCCCACCAGCGGACGGCCTTCTGCCGGGACTTGAGGCGGACCGCGCACAGCGCGGCGACGATCGCGGCCACGAGCGCGAAGCCCGCGATGACGAGGTTCGAGGCGAGGAAGTTCGTCGACTGGTAGAAGTCGTGCGCGGCCTGGGCGGTCTCGGCCGGGGTCTGGTCGAGGTCCATGTTCGAGTTCTCGTACACGTCCGTCAGCTCCGCGACCGACGCCGAGCGCAGCGAGAACGTGTAGAACGCGAGGATGTTCCCCGCGACGACGGCGCTGACGACCTCGACCCACAGGGCGATCTGGAGGCGCAGGAGCTTCTTGGGCTTCGCGTTCGGGTCGTCCCCCTCTGGCTCGGGCGCGCCCTTGCCTGGATCGCGGTCGCGGCCGAAGTTCGGTTGGGGGAGCATCTCGTGCCTCTCAGACGGGGATCGGACGTCGCCCTAGTGGTTGAACCACCGGCGGGCGAAGCGCTCGGTAAGCGTTCCCAGAATCGTAATCGGCACGATGGCGAGACCGATGCACAGCGCCCAGTACAGTCCGCTGGTGAACAGCAGCCAGCCCAGCCCGACGAGGGCGGCGGCCTGCACGAGCAGGTTCAGGAGCCACAGGATCCGCCACTGGAAGCGCATGAGCAGCGTCGAGAGCAGCAGGAACACCGCGAGCGCGCCGAGGCCGACCGCGCCGCGGTAGACGTCGTGCTCGGCGGCGGGCGGCACGAACTCCTTCGCGGAGTGGTGCAGGAGCACGATGAGGCCGCCGGCGACGAGGGCGATGGCCGCCTCCAGCCACATCGTGTTCCGCGCGGCCCGCACCGAGCGGGGCATCGGGTTGCGCTTCGAGGTCTTCGCCATTGCTTACTCCCGGGCATGAAGGGGTGCGTCACGTTCGATCGGTGACTTTAACGGATCGTCACCCAACACCCGAGTTCAGGCCGGTTTCGGTCACAGCCGCGATCTTCCAGCTAGGCGCCCCGCCGGACCGCCATTACGCTTGAACGGCCCGACGCCGCCTAGTTTTGGAGTTCTCTGATGACCGTGCCCCGGATCGGCGTGCTCGCCCTGCAAGGCGACGTGGTGGACCACATGCGCGCCTTGGAGGCCGCGGGGGCCGAGGCCGCGCCGGTGCGGCGCGCCGCCGAGCTCGACGCGGTCGACGGCCTGGTGATCCCCGGCGGGGAGTCCACCACGATGAGCAAGCTCCTCGACATCTTCGACCTGTTCGACCCGGTCAAGAAGCGCCTCGACGAGGGGATGCCCGCGTTCGGGTCGTGCGCGGGCATGATCATGCTCGCCGATGAGGTCCTCGACGGCCGCCCCGACCAGCGCTCCTTCGGGGTCATCCCGATGACCGTGCGCCGCAACGCGTTCGGACGCCAAGTGGACTCCTTCGAGACCGAGATCGGCATCGACGGGATCGACGGCGGCCCGTTCAAGGCCGTGTTCATCCGCGCGCCGTGGGTCGAGCGGACGGGCGACGGGGTGGAGGTGCTGGCCCGGGTGGACAGCGGTGAGACAGGCCTCGATGCGTCGGGCGGTAGGATCGTCGCGGTACGTGCGGGCGCCTGCCTGGCCACCTCCTTCCACCCGGAGGTGACCCCCGACGCGCGGGTGCACCAGTACTTCGTGGACATGGTCCGAGGCTGAGAGCCGGACCGGACGAGCAAGAGGAACGAGGAACGCCGGGATGAGTGGTCACTCCAAGTGGGCGACGACCAAGCACAAGAAGGCCGCGATCGACGCCAAGCGGGGCAAGATCTTCGCGAAGCTGATCAAGAACATCGAGGTCGCGGCGCGTACCGGCGGTGCCGACCCCGCGGGCAACCCGACGCTCTTCGACGCGATCCAGAAGGCCAAGAAGAGCTCGGTCCCCAATGACAACATCGACCGCGCCGTCAAGCGCGGCGGCGGGCTCGACGGCGCCGGCGTCGACTACGAGACCCTCATGTACGAGGGGTACGCCCCGGGCGGCGTCGCGGTCCTCATCGAGTGCCTCACCGACAACCGCAACCGCGCCGCGGCCGAGGTCCGCGTGGCCCTGACCCGCAACGGCGGCTCCCTGGGCGAGGCCGGCTCGGTCGGCTACATGTTCTCCCGCCGCGGCGTCATCATGGTCCCCGCCGCGGACGGCCTCACCGAGGACGACCTGCTCATGGCGGTCCTCGACGCGGGCGCCGACGAGGTCAACGGCCTCGGCGAGGACGGGTTCGAGGTCCTCTGCGAGCCCACCGACCTGGTCGCGGTCCGCACCGCCCTCCAGGACGCCGGGATCGACTACGACTCGGCCGAGGCCGGCTTCCAGGCCTCCACGAACATCGAGCTCGACGTCGAGGGCGCCCGCAAGGTCATCCGCGTGGTCGACGCTTTGGAAGACTCCGACGAGGTCCAGAACGTCTGGACGAACGCCGACATCTCCGACGAGGTCCTCGCGAAGCTCGACGAGGAGTAGACGGACACACGAAGGGGCCCGGAGCGAACGCTCCGGGCCCCTTCCGCTTGCCTCTTAGACGATCCCGGGGACAGGGTCGCGGCGGTAGACGACGATCGTCCACGCCAGCGCCGCGGCCGTCGCGACCGCGTACACGGCGATGCCGAACGTCATGCTCGCGAGGGTCACGCCGCCGACGGTGACCAGGGCCGGCAGGACGCCGCCCGCGGCCATCTGGGTCGCGCCCATGAACGCCGACGCGGTGCCCGCGATCTGCGGCGGCTGCGAGGACATCGCGGCCGCACCGGCGTTCGGGAAGACCACGCCGCAGCCGAACATCATGAGGACGATGCCTGTCGGGACCGTCCACAGGTTCGCGGCGCCCGCGAGCTGCACCACCGTCAGGAACGCGACGCCCCCGAGCGAGATCGCCATGCCGGTGATCATGCGGCTGGAGGACTTCGTCCGGTCGATGGCGAGCATGTTCGCCTGGTTGCCCGCCAGGAGCGCGAGCGTGCCGACCGCGAACAGCAGCGAGTAGAACCCGGGGGAGGCCCCGAGCTCGTTCTGCGAGATGAAGCTGAACGTCGACACGTACGTGAACAGCATCGAGAAGTTCATGAGGACCGCGATCGTGGGCGCGATGAAGTGCGCGTCGCGCACCAGCGTCGCCACGGTGGACCCGAACTCGCGCACCGTCATCGACCGGCGCTCCTCGGCCGGAAGGCTCTCGGGCAGGTACTTCCACACCAGGAACGTCGACAGCGCCGACAGCGCGGCCATGAACAGGAAGATCGTGGGCCACGGGCCGAACCTGATCAACTGCGCACCGACGATCGGGCCGAGCATCGGAGCGAGCATCGTGACGAACATCATCTTCGCCGTGAAGCGGGTCATGTCGTCCCCGGCGAAGTGGTCGCGGATGACCGCGCGGGCCACCACGACACCGGCCGCGCCGGACAGGCCCTGCACGAAGCGCAGCGCGATGAGCAGGTCGGCGCTCGTGGCGACCGCGCACAGCAGCGACACGAGCGTGAACACCGACATGCCGATGAGCAGCGGCTTGCGGCGGCCGAACCGGTCCGAGAGCGGGCCGACGACGGCCTGGCCCACGCCCATGCCGATCATCATGGCGGTCAACGTGAGCTGGATGCGGCTCTCGGGGGTGCCGAGGGCCTCGGCCATCGCGGGGAAGGCCGGGAGGTACAGGTCGATGGCGATCGGCGCGGTCGCGGACAGGGCGCCGAGCACGAACACCATGGTGGCTATGAAGCGTCGGGAGTGGCCGTCGGCGGCGACGGGCGGCATGAAGGCGGCAGCAGACACAGTTGTTCCCAACCAGTGGTTCGCAGGTGCGGAGGAAGAGGCGGCCGGGCCCGCGGTCGCCTCGTTGCGCCGATGGGTGGCGGATGCGGTGCTACCGGCCGACTACAACGAAATCACGTGACTTGCCGACCGGCAAGTGGTTTATGGGCAAGGCCACCAGTCCGATTCCCGACCATCCGGTGTCGCTCCAGGTCGTCTCGAACACCCTCCGCAGTGGCGGTTGCAAGCGGACGTCGGACCGGCCGGATAAGCTGACGCGAAGCCGAGCGACAGGAGGAACGCGTGCGCGTCATGGGGATCGACCCGGGCCTGACCCGCTGCGGCGTCGGGGTCGTCGAAGGGCGCCCCGGAGCGCCCGGCACCATGATCGCCGTCGGCGTCGTGCGCACCGATCCCGAAGCGGGCCTTGCCGACCGCCTCCTCGCCCTCGACGACGGCCTGCGCGCCCTCCTCGACGAGCACCGGCCCGAGGCGGTCGCCGTCGAGCGCGTCTTCAGCCAGCACAACGTCGCCAGCGTCATCGGCACCGCCCAGGCCTCCGGCATCGCGCTCCTCGCCGCCGCCCGCCTCGGCCTGCCCACCGCCACGTACACGCCCTCCGAAGTGAAGAACGCCGTGTGCGGCAACGGCACCGCCGACAAGCGCCAGGTCACCACCATGGTCACCCGCATCCTCCGCCTCAAGCAGGCCCCGAAGCCCGCCGACGCGGCCGACGCGCTCGCCATCGCCGTCTGCCACTTGTGGAGGGGCGGCGTCAAGTCCCGCATCGCCGAGGCCGCCGCCTCGCAGGCCGCGGCCGTCGCCGCAGCGAAGGAGCGCACCCGATGATCGCCCAGCTCACCGGCACGATCGCCGCCGTCGGCGAAGCCTACGCCGTCGTCGACGTGAACGGCGTCGGCTACGCGGTCCACGCCGGGGCCCACACCCTCGCCAACCTCAAGGTCGGCTCCGAAGCCGTCCTCGCGATCTCCACGATCGTCCGCGAGGACTCGATCACCCTGCACGGCTTCAACACCGCGGAAGAACGCGACCTGTTCGAACTCCTCCAGGGCGCCCAGAAGATCGGCCCGCGCATCGCCCGCGACGCCATCGAGGCCCTCCGGCCCGACGTCATCCGCCACGCCATCGCCACCGGCGACACCGCCACGCTCTCCCGCATCCCCGGCGTCGGCAAGAAGAGCGCCGAGCGCATCGTCCTCGACCTCGCCGACAAGATCGGCCCCGTCGACCTCCACGGCGTGCCCAAGCAGACCGGCGGCCGCCCCGGCGGCTGGCGCACCCAGGTCAGCCAGGGCCTCCAGGCCCTCGGCTGGTCCGCGAAGGAAGCGGAGACCGCCGTCGAGAAGCTCGACGCCGAAGGCGCCGACGGCCAGGACGTCCCCACCCTCCTCAAGCAGGCCATCCGACTCCTCGGGAAGCGGTAACCCATGGCAGACGAGATCGACGACATCGAGTACTCCGCCGAAGAGTGGGACCGGGCCCTCACCGCCGCCGAGGCCACCGAGCTCGAACGCAAGGCCGAAGCGGGCATCCGCCCCGGCAAGCTCGACGAGATCATCGGCCAGGGCCGCGTCCGGGAGCAGATCGGCCTCATCCTCGAAGGCGCCCGCCACCGCGGCACCCCGCCCGACCACATCCTCCTGTCGGGCCCGCCCGGCCTCGGCAAGACCACCCTCTCCATGATCATCGCCGCTGAGCTCGGCGTGAGCCTGCGCCAGACCTCCGGGCCCGCCCTCGAACGCTCCGGCGACCTCGCCGCGATCCTCACCAGCCTCGAACCCCGCGAAGTCCTCTTCATCGACGAGATCCACCGCATGGCCCGCCCCGCCGAGGAGCTCCTCTACACCGCCATGGAGGACTACCGCGTCGACGTCGTCGTCGGCAAGGGCCCCGGCGCCACCGCCATCCCCCTCGAACTCGAACCGTTCACGCTCGTCGGCGCCACCACCCGCGCCGGGCTCCTCACCGGGCCCCTCCGCGACCGCTTCGGGTTCCTCGGCCAGCTGGAGTTCTACGCCGAGGACGAGCTCGAAGCGATCGTCAACCGCTCCGCCGCCATCCTCGACGTCGGCATCACCCCCGAAGGCGCCGCCCAGATCGCCGGGCGCTCCCGCGGCACCCCCCGCATCGCCAACCGCCTCCTGCGCCGCGTCCGCGACTTCGCGCAGGTCCGCGCCGCCGGCACCATCACCGAGAAGGTCGCCGTCGACGCGCTCCACCTCTACGACGTCGACACCCTCGGCCTCGACCGCCTCGACCGCGCCGTCCTCCGCGCCCTCGTCCAGACCTTCAACGGCGGCCCCGTCGGCCCCAAGACCCTCGCCGTCGCCGTGGGGGAGCAGCCCGACACCGTCGAGGAGGTCTGCGAGCCCTTCCTCGTGCGCGCCGGGCTCGTCGCCCGCACCCCCCGCGGCCGCGTCGCCACCGACGCCGCCTGGCAGCACCTCGGCCTCCGGCCCCCGAGCGCCGACGGGCTGTTCCGCAGCGGCGACGCGTAGGGTGGGCCGTGGAGACGGGGCGACACCACGTATTGGATAGACTCCGCGCACGCCACCCTCCCAGACCGTGACCACCACGACGAAAGGCACCACCGTGCTCGCAACCGCAGACGTCCTCGCTCAGGAAAGCGCCGGCGGCTCCAACATCATGTTCCTCATCATGATCGTCGGCTTCATCGCGCTCATGTACTTCGTGATGATCCGCCCGCAGCGCAAGCGCCAGCGCGAGCAGCAGGACATGCAGTCCAACGTCCAGCCCGGTGCCCGCGTCATGACCATCGGCGGCCTCTACGGCACCGTCGTCGACTCCGACGACGAGACCATCACCATCGAGGCCAGCGACGACACCTTCCTCGTCTTCGCCCGCCAGGCCATCGCCAAGGTCGTCACCCCCGCCGAGGCCGACGCCGAGCCCGAGGCCGCCGAGACCGTCTCCGACGAGGAGGCCACCCTCTCCGACGAGGACCTGGAGAAGCTCGCGAACGGCGACGAGAAGACCGACGGCGACAAGCACTCCGGGAACCCCGACCGCAAGGAGTACTAGGCCGTGCATGCCCTTTGAGGCACCCGTCCTAGAATGAGCCCCGCCGAAGGTGCGTGTGCGAGCCCACTCCCTCCGGCCCGCGAGCGCGGGCCGGCGCCCGCCACCGTCTGCGCGGTCGCTTCGCGCCCGCCCCTGTCCGAGTTCTGAGGAAGAGACCGACCATTGGCTTCAGTAACGGGCGCTGACCGCCCACGGAAGAAGATCCAGCGCAAGCGCCTGGCAGTCGCCCCGTACTTCGTGGCCCTGCTCCTCGTGCTCGCGGTCCTGTGGGTGTCCGCGCTGGCGGGTTCCGGGTGGAAGTTCCCCACTCCGAAGCTCGGGCTCGACCTCCAGGGCGGGCTCTCCATGACGCTCACGGCGTACCAGCAGGGCAGCGACGAGCCGCCCTCGGCCGAGACGATGGAGCAGGCCCGCCAGATCATCGAGAGCCGCGTCAACTCGACCGGCGTCTCCGAGCCCGAGGTGTTCGTCGAGGGCAGCGAGAACATCGTCGTGAACGTCGCGGGCGACGACATCGACGAGCAGGCGCTCCGCGACGTCGGCGCGCCCGCGGAGCTGCGGTTCCGCATCGTCACGAACTCGACGATGGACACCTCCGCGCTGGAGGACGCCCTCGCCGAGGAGACCCCGTCCGAGGAGCCCACCGACGGCGCGTCCGAGGAGCCCACGGCCGAGTCCACCGAGACGCCGACCGCGGACGCGTCCGAGACGCCGACCGAAGAGGCCACCAGCGAGGACACGTCCGGTTCGGGCCAGGCGCCCACCAGCGACGACGCCGACGTCACGCTCGACGACGTGTGGGCGAAGGTCGGCGCCGACGCCGCCGCGACCGCGCAGGCCCTCACCGCGGCCCCCGCCGACGAGGCGACCATGGCGCTCCTGGAGCCGTTCGGCGAGCTCACCGCCGAAGAGGTCTCGCTGCTTCCCGCGAACGTGCAGTTCTTCGTCCCGCAGGTCACCTGCTCGCAGCTGGACTCCCGCCCGCCGGGCGCCGTGCAGCAGGCGGACGTCGAGGTCGTGGCGTGCTCGGCCCCCGAGCCGTACTCGCCCGACGACCCGTCGCTGAAGGTCTCCTACAAGTACCTGCTCCAGCCCGCGACCGTGCTCGGCTCGGACGTCACCTCCGCCGACGTCGGCAACGACCAGGCCAACCCGAACCGCTTCGTCGTGAACGTGGCGTTCTCCTCCGCGGGTGCCGAGAAGTGGGGCACGCTCACCACCGAGAACGTCGGCTCCCAGGTCGCGATCGTCCTCGACAACGAGGTCGTGTCGGCCCCGGAGATCCAGGAGGCGTCGAGCAACTCCACGCAGATCTCGGGCGACTTCACCGCCGACGAGGCGAACCAGCTCGCCGACCAGCTCAACTTCGGCTCGCTGCCGACGACGTTCGTGGTCGAGACCGTCAACGAGGTCACCGCGACGCTCGGCGTGGACCAGCTCGAAGCGGGCATGTACGCCATGTTCCTCGGCCTGATCCTGGTGTTCCTGTACTCGATGGTCTACTACCGGCTCATGGGCTTCGTGGTCCTCGGCTCGCTCATCGTCGCCTCCGCGGTCCTGTACCCGGCGATCGCGCTCCTGGGCTCGCAGGTGGGCCTGACGCTGACCCTCGCGGGCGTGGCGGGCTTCGTGGTCTCGATCGGCATCACCGCGGACTCGTTCATCGTGTACTTCGAGAGGATCAAGGAGGAGATGGCCGGGGGCCGCTCGGCCCGCTCGGCGATCCCGCGCGCGTGGGTCCGCGCCCGCCGCACGATCCTGTCGGCGAACGCCATCTCGATGATCTCCGCGGTCGTCCTGTACATCCTGGCGATCGGCCCGGTCCGCGCGTTCGCGTTCTCGCTCGGCATCTCCACGATCGTCGACGTCATGATCGTCTTCCTCTTCACCCACCCGATCGCCGAATGGCTCTCGCGCGGGAGGGTCCTCAACAGCCAGGCCCTCTCCGGCCTGCACACCAAGACCGCCCCGGCCACCGGCGACGCGGCCGCGAAAGGCTAAGGACCGATGAGCACCAAGCAGACCGAGAAGCGGCCGAGCGTCCTCAGCCAGCTCTACCGCGGCGAGACGAACTTCCAGTTCATCGCCAACCGCCGGAAGTTCTACCTCGCCTCCGGGATCGTCATCGCCGCCCTCGTGGTCGTCATGATCTTCAAGGGCTTCGTCCTCGGCATCGACTTCGCGGGCGGCGTCCAGTACGCCGTGCCCGCCGCGAGCACCTCCGCGTCCCTCGAAGACGTCGAGAACGCCGCGGAGGCCGCGGGCGCCGAGGTCGGCACCGGCCAGGTCGCCGGGACCGGCGACGGCCGGTCGTACATCATCCGCGTCGGCGAGCTCGAAGGCGACCAGTCCACGCAGGTCCGCGACGCGATGGCCGCCGAGGCGGGCATCGGGGCTGACTCGATCTCCGTCTCCGAGGTCTCCGCGACCTGGGGCGCGGCCGTGTCCAAGCAGGCGCTCATCGCGCTCATCGTGTTCCTGGTGCTGGTCTCGGCCTTCATCTGGATCAGGTACGAGCGGCGCATGGCCATCGCCTCGCTGGGCGCGCTCGCGCACGACATCATCATCACCGTCGGCATCTACTCGCTCGTCGGCTTCGAGATCACGCCCTCCACGATCGTCGGCCTCCTGACGATCCTCGGGTACTCGATCTACGACACCGTCGTCGTCTTCGACAAGGTCCAGGAGAACACCGCGCAGCTGCTGAAGTCGCGCAACCAGACCTTCGCCGAGGCGGTCAACGACGCGGTCAACCAGACGCTCATGCGCTCGATCAACACCTCCGTGATCGGCGTGCTGCCGGTGGCGGCGCTGCTGTTCGTCGGCGTGGGCGCGCTCGGCGTCGGCACGCTGAAGGACCTGGCGCTCGTGCTGTTCGTCGGCATGGTCGTCGGCGCGTACTCCTCGATCTTCCTGGCCGCCCCGTGGGTGGTGGACCTGGCCGAGCGCAGTGCCGCCGTCCAGCGCCACAACAAGAAGGTCTCCACGGCCCGCGGCCGCGGCGAGGACGACGCCGAGAAGGCCGAGAAGCCCGCCCGCAAGCCCGCCGCCGCGGACGACGACGAGGACGAGGACCGCCTGGAGACCGCCAAGATCGACGACCTCCCGCTGGAGCTGCTGGAGGAGCCCGTCAAGTCCGGCTCCAGCACCGTCAGGTCCGGCCCGAACCGGTCCGCGCAGTCGCGGCCGAGCAGCAACAGCAAGAAGCGCAAGCGGCGCTAAGAGGCGATACGAAAGCGGCGGGCGGACCTGGTGGTCCGCCCGCCGCTTTGCAGCTGGCTGGCTCGCTACGGGAGCCTCAGGTCACTCGGGGCCTTTGTCGCCCTTGAACTTCGAGATCAGGCCCTGGGCCTTCTCCTTGACCTGGTCGGTGACGTCGTCCAGTTTGTCGCCCACCGGCGACTCCTTGGCCTTGTTGTACAGATCTTCGGCCTTGTCCTTGGCGTCGTCGGCCATGTCGCCGGCCTTGTCCTTCATCTCGTTGAACTTGTCCACGAGAACCCCTCCCTACGTGAGTCGATCTCACTATAAGAGCGGATCCAGGAGCCCGCGGCGATTCGCCGGACAATCGCTTGCACCACCGCGTCGTACAACCGTGGTCGAATCCCGAACGCTACCCCAGGATGACGCCGCCCGCGCCGATTGCGCCCTACGCTCCCGCTATGACGAACGAACAGCACCGCAGGGCCACGACCGCGCTGGTCATCGGCGGCGGCGTCGGCGGCCCCGTCGCCGCCCTCGCCCTGCGCAAGGCCGGGATCGACGCCCAGGTCTTCGAGGCCTACCGGCCCGGCACCGGCTCCAAGGGCGGGCCCCTCGGCCTCGCCTCGAACGGCCTGAACGCCCTCAGCGTCGTGGGCGCCGACGCCGACCTGGCCGCCGCGGGCATGCCCACGCCGCGCATGGTCATCTCCTCGGGCACCGGGAAGGTCCTCGGCACCATCGACACCGACCCGTCCCTGCCCGGGCGCGTCACGCTCCCGCGCGGCCGCATCTCGGAGCTCCTCCAGGCCCGCGCCGAAGCCGACGGCGTCCCGATCACCTACGGCAAGCGCTTCGAGGGCGCCGTGGACACCGGCCGCAGCGTCATCGCCCGCTTCGACGACCGCACCACCGCCGAAGCCGACATCCTGATCGGCGCCGACGGCATCCGCTCGGCCGTCCGCGGCGTCATCGACCCGTCCGTCAAACCCCGCTACACGGGCCTGGTGGGCCTCGGCGGCTACATCGACGGCCCCGCGGGCATCGAGCCCACCGGCGGCGACTTCCGCATGATCTTCGGCCGCCGCGCCTTCTTCGGGTACCTCTCCGACGGCGCGCAGACCGGCTGGTTCGCGAACATGCCCTACCGCCGTCTGGAGGACGCCGACCTGCGGAACACCACCTTCGACCAGTGGATGGCCCGCATGAGGGCCGCCTTCGCCGACGACGCCGGACCGGCCATGACCATCCTTGACCACGTGACGCCCGACGGGTTCATCCCGCCGTCGCCGCTCGAAGACCTCCCGCACGTCCCCGTCTGGTCCAAGGGCCGCATCGTCCTCCTCGGCGACGCCGCCCACGCCACCTCGCCCTCTTCCGGCCAGGGCGCCAGCCTCGCCGCCGAGTCCGCCGTCGAACTCGCCAAGTGCCTTCGCGACCTCCCCGTCGACCAGGCCTTCCAGGCATACGAGTCCCGCCGCCGCGCCCGCGTCGAACGCGTCATCGCCGAAGCCGCCCGCACCAACCAGTCCAAGGCCGCCGGCCCCGTCGCCGCCCGCTTCCGCGACGCCTTCATGCCCTTCTTCATGTCCCGCTTCACCACCCCGGAGAAGACCGCCTGGCAGTACGCCCACACGATCGAGTGGTGACACGCCGAAGGCCCGCGCCCGACCAGGGTGCGGGCCTTCGGCGTCGGTCTAGGCGGTCAGGGCCTGGTGGAGGTCGTCGAGGAACATGCGCTCGCCCTCGTTGATCGCCACCTTCTTGGAGAAGAGGCCGCCCTGGCGGGTCTTGACGGCGCCGGCGACTTCGGTGGCGAGGTGGAGGAGCCAGGCGGTGTAGGCGGCGGCGTCGTCGGGGGTCGCCTTGCGGCGCAGGAGGTCGGCGACCTCTGCGGCTAGCTTGAGGGCCTCGGACATGGCGACGTCGTCGACCGGGAGCTCGTCCTCTGAGGACTCGGGGTCGCGTTCGCGCAGGGCCAGGGCCACGGACTTCACGAAGGCGTTCTCGTGCTTGCGGGCCTCTTTGAAGACCTTCGCGCCCGCGGTGACCTCCTTGAGGAACACGAGGGCGTTCTTGGACCCGTCGGAGACCACGGTCCCCTTGAGGACGACTCCGGGGGTGTTCAGGATCAGGGCGCGCTCGTCGTCGTCGAACTGGGACAGTTCCGTCATGGCCTTGCTTTCTGGTGGGCGGGTTGGCGACCGGCCCACCATATATCGCGAGGACTAGGTGCGTTCGGCCCCGGTGAGGCGGTAGGCGTCGTAGACGCCGTCGACCTTGCGGATGACCTTGATGATGTGGTCGAGGTGCTCGGGGTTCGCCATCTCGAACGTGAAGCGCGACAGGGCGACCCGGTCGCGGGTCGTGGTCACCGTGGCGGAGAGGATCGAGACCCGCTCGCCCGAGAGGACCTGCGTGACGTCGGCGAGGAGGCGGTGCCGGTCGAGGGCCTCGACCTGCACCGTGGCGACGAACGTCGCCTGGTCGTCCTCGTGGGACCAGTGGACTTCGAGGACCCGGTCCGGCTGGAGCTCGATGCGCTCCTCGGCGTTCTCGCAGTCCCTGCGGTGCACCGAGATCACGTGGTAGCGGGTCGCGAAGCCGATGATCGAGTCGCCCGGGATCGGGTTGCAGCAGTGGGCGAGGCGCACCGGCATCTCGCCCTCCTCCATCCCGGCGACGGTGACGGCGGCGTGGATGTCGCCGTGCGCCTCGGGCACGATGCGGGCGGGCTGGGTCGGGGCCGTGGCCTCGGCCATGTCCTCCGCGGCGCCCTCGGCCCCGCCCTGGACCTCCAGGAGCTTCTGGACCACGGCCGACGCCGAGATGTGGTGCTCGCCGAGCGCCGCGTACAGCGCCTCGACGTCCTTGAGGTTGAGGTCCTTCGCGAGGGACGTTAGGTTGTCGTGCGAGAGCATCCGCTGGAGCGGCAGGCGCCGCTTGCGCATCGCCCGCGTCAGCTCGTCCTTGCCCAGCTCGATGGCCTCTTCGCGGCGCTCGCGCTTGAAGTGCTGCTTGATCTTCGTGCGGGCGCGCGGGCTCTTGACGAACGCGAGCCAGTCCTCGCTGGGCGTGGCGTTCTCGGAGTTCGAGGTGAACACCTCGACCACGTCGCCGTTCGACAGCGTCGACTCCAGCGGCACGATCTTGCCGTTGACCTGCGCGCCGATGCAGCGGTTGCCGACCTCGGTGTGCACGGCGTACGCGAAGTCCACGGGCGTCGAGCCCGCGGGCAGCGCGATGACGTCGCCCTTCGGCGTGAACACGTACGCCTCGGAGGAGGCCAGGTCGAAGCGGAGCGCGTCGAGGAACTCCGACGGGTCGGCGGCCTCGCGCTGCCAGTCGAGGAGCTGGCGCAGCCACGCCATGTCGTCGATGTGCGCGGGCGGCCCGGCCACGGTGGAGTTCTTGGTCTCCTTGTACTTCCAGTGCGCGGCGATGCCGTACTCGGCGGTGCGGTGCATCGCCCACGTGCGGATCTGCATCTCGACCGGCTTGCCGTTCGGGCCGATCACCGTGGTGTGCAGCGACTGGTACATGTTGAACTTCGGCATCGCGATGTAGTCCTTGAAGCGCCCCGGCACCGGCTGCCAGTTCGCGTGGATCACCCCGAGCGCCGCGTAGCAGTCCCGCTCGTCCTCGACGAGGATGCGCAGGCCCACCAGGTCGTAGATGTCGTTGAAGTCGCGGCCGCGCACGATCATCTTCTGGTAGATCGAGTACAGGTGCTTCGGCCGCCCGGAGACCTCCGCCTTGATGCGCGAGCCCTTCAGGTGGTCCTTGACCTGGGCCACGACCTGCTGGAGGAGCATCTCCCGCTGCGGGGAGTGCTCGGAGACCAGGCGCGCGATCTCGGCGTAGCGCTTCTTGTAGAGCGTGGCGAACGACAGGTCCTCCAGCTCCCACTTGATCGTGTTCATGCCGAGCCGGTGGGCCAGGGGCGCGAGGATCTCCAGCGTCTCCCGGGCCTTCTGCTCCTGCTTCTCGGGCGGCAGGAACGTCAGGGTGCGCATGTTGTGGAGCCGGTCGGCGAGCTTGATGACCAGGACCCGCGGGTCCTTCGCCATGGCGACGACCATCTTGCGGATCGTCTCGGCCTTCGCGGCGTCGCCGAGCTTCACCTTGTCGAGCTTCGTGACGCCGTCGACCAGGAGCGCGACCTCCCCGCCGAACTCGTCGCCGAGCTCGTCGAGCGTGTAGTCGGTGTCCTCGACGGTGTCGTGCAGGAGCGCCGCGACCAGCGTGTTCGTGTCCATGCCGAGTTCGGCGAGGATCGACGCGACCGCGAGCGGGTGCGTGATGTACGGGTCGCCGGACTTGCGGAACTGCCCGTTGTGCAGCTGCTCGGCGCGCGTGTACGCCTGCTGGAGGAGCCGCACGTCGGCGCGGGGGTGCGCGGCCCGGTGGGCCGCCACGAGCGGCTCAAGGACCTCGGGGAGGGTCGAGGACTGCCACGGCGCGTTGAAGCGCGCCAGCCGGGCCCGCATGCGGCGCCCCGTGGGCGGGCCCATCGGGCCGCCCGAGGTGGGCGCGGCGTCGGCGGGATTGCCGGACGCGGCTCGCTCGGTCACCACGCACGCCTCCTCGGTCTCGCACGGCACTTCGGCTTCTCAAAGCCTCAACAAGGCTCCGATACGCATTAATCCTAGCCGCGGGGCGCCGCCGGGGCCGCCTGCGCTGCCCCGACCGCGCCCGCGACTGAGTCACATCGAGAACGCCGTCGCGTCCAGAGCGCCACTACATGACGCCCGCGGCCGCGACCTGCTCGACGATGTCCAGGCCCGAGGTGATCTGGCCGAGGATCGTGTAGTCCGCGCCCAGCGTGGTGTCCTCGTACACGATGAAGAACTGGCTGCCCGTGGTCCCGGCGCCCGCGTTCGCCATCGCGATGGTCCCGGCCGGGTAGTTCGCCTCGGCCTCGACCGGGGTGTTCTCCTCGCCGTACTGGTAGCCGGGGGAGCCCGCGCCGGCGTTCTCGGGCGTGCCGGCCTCGATCGCGGCGCGCGCGTCGGGGTCGCCGCACTGGAGGACGTAGATGCCGTCGGTGGTCAGGCGGTGGCACTGCTGGTCGTCGAAGTAGCCGTCCTTCGCGAGGAACGTGAAGGACCCGGCGGTGCACGGGGCCTCGGCGGTCTCGATGTCGGCGGTGATGACGCCGAGGTTGGTCACGATGGTCATCTCCTGCGACCCGGCGGCGGGCTGGGTCGCGAGCGGGACCGGGCTGGTCCCGTCCATCGAGGTGTACATGCACGGCGCGGTCGAGGAGGCGTCAGGCGCCGACATCTGGAGGCATTCGAGGTAGACGTCCTGCACGGGGCGGCCGTCGGTGAGGCCCTCGGTCGCGGTGCCCGTGGCGCCCTCGCCGCTGGGCTCGACGTCGCCGCAGCGGTCGGCCGCCGCCTCGGCGTCCTTCACCAGCTGCTGCACGTCCGGGTCGCTGGACCCGCCGCCGTCGCCGTCGGGGCCGAGCCACGCGAACGCGCCCCACGCCAGGAGCACGAGGGCCGCGAGGCCCGCCACGCCGCCGACGCTCCACGCGACGGTGCGCCTGCGGCGCTCCTCCTCGGCCTTGACGGCCATGCGCTGCTGCAACTGCTGCCGGGCCGCCAGTCGCTGAGCCTGTTTCGACGCCACCGTCGGTTCTCCTTCGCGCGGGTTGGGGGTGCTTACTCGGTCTCGGTGTCGGTCGGGGTCTCGGAGGACTCCGCCGTCGGGTCGGCGGTCGGGTCGGCCGTCGCCGTCTCGGTGCCGTCGGTGGGCGCCTCGGTCGCCAGCGGGTCCGTCGTGACCTCGGCCGTGGGCTCCTCCGTCGCGGGCTCCTCGTCCTTGAAGAACCCGTCCTGCCAGAGGTAGACCAGCGTCAGGACCGCGGCGACGGCGAGGAGTCCGCCCAGCGCCTGGAGCTGGCGCCGCCTGCGCAGCTTGCCCGCGAGGCGCGCGTTCTTCTTCGCGTTCGCGATGCGCTGCTTGCGCTGCTCCATGTGCTTGGACTTCGCGGGCACCTGGACTCCTCATGACGTTCGCTTGTGTTGGGGGTTACGAGTTCCGCAGTCTAACCGGGTCAAGTCAGACGCGTCACCGCAGGATGCCCCGTGTATTCTGAGCCCGCGAAGGGAGGGGGGAGCGGTGCTCATCGAGACGCTGGTGGCCGATGCGTTCGGGACGAACTGCTACGTGCTGTCCTCCGGTCCCGGCGCCGAGTGCGTGGTCGTGGACCCGGGCATCGGCATCGCCCCGCGCCTGGAGGCCCTGCTCGGCGAGCGCGGCCTCAAGCCCGTCGCTGTGGTCCTCACCCACGGGCACCTCGACCACACGTTCTCCGTGACGCCCGTGTGCGGCGCGAACGACGTCCCCGCGTACATCCACGCCGACGACGCGCACCTGCTCGCCGACCCGACGCAGGGCTTCGGGCCGAACATGATGTCGCTCGTGGGCACCGGCCTGGACTGGACCGAGCCCGACGACGTGCAGGTCCTCGCCGACGGCGGCGCCGTCGAGCTCGCGGGGATGCGCTTCACCGTGGACCACGCGCCCGGCCACACCGCCGGGTCCGCGATGTTCCACACCAGCGGCGACGAGGCCGCGTACACGCTCACCGGCGACGTGCTGTTCCGCGGCGCGATCGGCCGCACCGACCTGCCCGGCGGGTCCGACGCGGCCATGCAGGAGACGCTGCGCACGAAGGTCCTGCCGCTCGACGACGGCACCGTCGTCCTCCCCGGGCACGGCCCGGCCACCACGATCGCGGCCGAGCGCGCCCGCAACCCGTACCTGAAGCGCCTGACCACCCATTAGGGACGGTCCCGCTTCCCATCCGATCGATCGATTCGCGCGAGGAGACACCCATGTCACGACCCCAGCCGCTCTCGGGCTTCCCCGAACTGCTGCCCCGGCAGCGGATCGTCGAGCAGCAGGTCGTGGACCATCTCCGCCGCGCCTTCGAGCTGCACGGCTTCGCGAACCTCCAGACCCGCGCCGTCGAGCCCATGGACCAGCTGCTGCGCAAGGGCGAGACCTCGAAGGAGGTGTACGTGCTGCGCCGGCTCCAAGCCGACGCGGACGGCGGGGACGCCGGGCTCGGCCTGCACTTCGACCTGACCGTGCCGTTCGCGCGGTACGTCCTGGAGCACGCCGGGAAGCTGAACTTCCCGTTCCGCCGCTACCAGATCCAGCCGTGCTGGCGCGGTGAGCGCCCCCAGGAGGGCCGCTACCGCGAGTTCATGCAGGCCGACATCGACATCGTGGACCTCGGGGAGCTCCCGGCCCACTACGAGGTCGAGGTCGCGCTGGTCATCGCCGACGCGCTGCGGGGCCTGCCGCTGCCGAAGGTCACGATGCACGTGAACAACCGTAAGCTTTCGCAGGGCTTCTACCAGGGCCTGGGCATCCGCGACACCGACGAGGCGCTGCGGATCATCGACAAGCTCGACAAGATCGGCCCCGACGCGGTCGCGAAGCTCCTCATCGACGAGGTCGACGCGACCCCCGAGCAGGCCGAGGCGTGCCTGAAGCTCGCCTCGATCAGCGCGGCCGACACCTCGTTCGTCGACGAGGTCCGCGCTCTGGGCGTGTCCGACCCGCTCCTGGAGGAGGGGCTGACCGAGCTGGCCGCCGTCGTGGATGCCGCCGCGAAGGAGGCACCCGGGTTCGTCGTCGCGGACATGAAGATCGCCCGCGGCCTCGACTACTACACGGGCACCGTCTACGAGACGGTCATGGAGGGCTTCGAGAGCCTCGGCTCGATCTGCTCGGGCGGGCGTTACGACAAGCTCGCCTCCGACGGCAAGAACACGTATCCCGGTGTGGGCCTGTCGATCGGCGTCTCGCGCATCCTCGTGCCGCTGCTCCAGTCCGGGAGGCTCGACGCGACCCGTGAGGTCCCGACCTGCGTCCTGGTCGCCCTCAACCACGAGGACGACCGCCCGGCCGCGAACGCGACCGCCCAGCGCCTGCGCGCCCGCGGCATCCCCGTCCAGGTCTCGCCGTCGGCCGCGAAGTTCGGCAAGCAGATCAAGTTCGCCGACAAGCGCGGCATCCCCTTCGTGCTCTTCACGAACGACGAAGGCGACCAGATCAAGGACATCCGCTCCGGCGACCAGGCCACCGTCGACCTCGACACGTGGAACCCCCCGGCGGAGGACCTCCACCCGCGGATCACCGCGGAGTAGACGCAGCGAAGCGGGCGCCCCGAGGGGCGCCCGCCTCTTTCTGTTTCCCTTAAGCGCTCAGCTCGCCCTGGGCCTCCAGTGAGAGGTCCTTCCAGTCCTCCCAGTTCTGGAGCCGAGCCGCGTAGGCCTGCTTGAGCATCGGGTGGAAGCCGAGGCCCCACAGGACGCGCAGCGGCGGCTGTTCGAGGTCGACGAGCTTGAGCATCGCCCGCGCCGAGGCGGCCGGGTCGCCCGCGGGCTGGCCCTTGACCGCCTGGGCGAGCTTCTCGCGCAGCGGCACGTACGCGGGGTGCGCGGCGGCCATGTGGCCGTTGTCGAGCGGGTCGGGGTTCTTGCCCTGCCTGGTGGCGAAGCCGCCGGGCTCGACAATGGTCACCTTGATCCCGAACCCGGCGACCTCGCCCGCGAGGGCCTCGTTCAGCCCTTCGAGAGCCCACTTCGACGCGTGGTACGCGCCGCCGAGCGGCATCGCGATGAGGCCCGCCGCCGACGACAGCTGCACGATGTGGCCCGAGCCCTGCGCGCGGAGCTGGGGGAGCACGGCCTGGATCACCCAGACGGCGCCGTAGAAGTTGGTCTCCATCTCGTCGCGAAGCTCCGCCTCGGACAGCTCCTCGACGGCGCCGACCTGCGCGTACCCGGCGTTGTTGACCACGACGTCGATCCGGCCGAAGTGCCCGACGGCCGCTTCGACGGCCGCGGCGACTGCGGCCTTGTCGGTGACGTCCATGGCGAGCGGCAGGATCGCGTCGCCGTACTTCTCGGCCAGCTCGCCGAAGGACTCGGTGCTCCGCGCGGTGGCGGCGACCTTGTCGCCGCGGCCCAGGGCCGCTTCGGTGAACTCCCGGCCGAGGCCGCGGGACGAACCGGTGATGAACCAGACCTTGCTCATGGCAGTGTTCCTTTGCATTGTGTGCGTTAGTGATGCGAGAAAGTGGGGGGGGGGTGGGCCGGGCGGCGCGGGCCGCCCGGCCCGGGGGAGGGAGATTCAGGCCAGGGCCTTGACGGCGGTCCCGGTGCGCTCGGCGGCCCGCGCGGTGCGGCGGCGCCGGACCGGCATGCCGTAGGTCGGGTTGGCGACGCCCCAGGCGGCGCCCTTGCAGATGAGCTCCTTGTACCGGGCGGCGAACCGGCCGCGCAGCGACACCGAACGCGCCTGGTCGTCGGCGGTCACGTACTGGATCAGGCCCTCGGTGCGGCCCAGACTGATGCACTGGTTGAAGTACCCCAGCGGGACCTTCCCGGCCTTCGCGCCGGTGAGGCGGGCGGTGATCGCGTCGGCCGCGACCTGGGCCATCGGGATGCCCGAGGCGCACGACATGCGCAGCGGCACACCGGCGTCGCCGATCGCGTAGCCCGCGTCGCCCACGGCGAACACGTCGGGGTGCGAGACCGACGCCATGTCGCGGTCGACCACGATCTGGCCGCGGTCGGTGGTCTCGATCGCGGTGGCGGCCGCGATCGGGTGGACGGCGAAGCCGGTGGTCCACACCGTCGCCGCGCTGGCGATCTCGGCGCCGTCTGCGGTGACGACCGCGTCGGCGCGGACTTCGGCGACGTCGGCGTGCTCGTGGACTTCGATGCCGAGCTTCGCGAAGACCTTCCGCATGTGGGCCTGGGCCTTCGGTGAGACCCAGTCGCCGAGGCCGCCGCGGGCGACGAGCGCGACCTTGAGGTCGGGCCGGGCCTCGGCGAACTCGGTGGCCGCCTCGACCCCGGTGAGGCCGCCGCCGACGACTGTCACCGTGGCGCCGGCGTCGAGGCGGGCCAGGCGCTCCCGCAGCTTCAAGGCGCCGGGGCGGCTGGCGATCTGGTGGGCGTGCTCGGCGGCGCCGGGGACGCCGTGGTCGGTCCAGCCGCTGCCGAGGGCGTACACCAGGGTGTCGTAGGCGAGGGTCTCGGCGCCGCCGGCACCGGTGACCGCGACGGTCTTCGCGTCGGCGTCGACGGCGGTGACCTTCGCGAGCTTCAGTTCGACGCCGGTGCCCGCGAACATCTCGGCGAAGGGCCGGGGCTTGAGGTCCTGTCCGGCGGCGACCTGGTGCATCCGGACGCGCTCGACGAAGTCGGCCTCGGCGTTGACGAGGGTAATCTGCACGTCCTCGGGGTGCAGCCGCCGCGCGAGGCGGCCGGCGGCGAACGCGCCGGTGTAGCCGGCGCCGAGGACGATGATGCGGTGCTGCATGGGCTTGCTCCTGTCTGCTCCGTGTTCGCGACCTGAACCGGGCAGGTCCGCGAAAGCTGACAGGAATAAGCAGTGAAGCACGTCACATAACGTCAGGAGGCGTCAGAACGCCTGCTCGACCAGGGGTTCCCCGTGGTCGAGCGTCGCCCACAGTGCCGTCGCGCGTTCGAGCTTGTCGGGGTTGACCTGGGTGCGGCATGCGGCGACGCCGCCCTCCGCGATCTCGACCGCCATGATGCCGACGACCTGGCCGCCGACGACCGCGACGAGTCCCGGCTCGCCGTTGACTGGCCACGCGTACAGGTCGGCGGCGCCGCCGATCATGTCGCGCTTGGCCGCGGCGGGCCGGAACATGCCCCACAGGAACTTCGCGACCGCGGTCGCGCCTTCGAACGCCTTCGCGCGGGCCGGGACCTTCCCGCCGCCGTCGCCGATCGCGATCGAGTCGTCGGTGAGCAGCTCTAGCAGCGGCGCCACCGAGCCGCCGGTGGCCGCCGCGAGGAACTCCTCGACGATCCTGCGGGCGGCGGCCTGGTCGATCTCGACGCGGGCGCGCCCGTCGGCGACGTGCTTCTTGGCGCGGTGGAAGATCTGCTGGCTGCCCGCCTCGGTGATGTCGAGGATCTCGGCGATCTCCTTGTGCGGGTAATCGAACGCCTCGCGAAGCACGTAGACGGCGCGCTCGTTGGGGGACAGGCGCTCCATGAGCGTCAGGACCGCGTACGACACCGACTCGCGCTGCTCGGCGGTGTCGGCCGGGCCGAGCATCGGGTCGCCGCCGAGGACGGGCTCGGGCAGCCATTCGCCGACGTAAGTCTCGCGCCGCGCCCGCGCCGAGGTGAGCTGGTTCAGGCACAGGTTCGTGAGGACCTTCGTCAGCCACGCCTCGGGGACCTCGATCCGCTCCACGTCGGCGCCCTGCCAGCGCAGGAACGCCTCCTGGACGGCGTCCTCGGCCTCCGCGGCGGAGCCGAGCATGCGGTAGGCGATGGCCGCCAGGCGCGGCCTGGCGGCCTCGAAGCGGTCGACGTCGTCCAGGGTCAGGGTCATGGCCCGATCCTAGCGCCGCCCGTGCGGGTCGGCTCCTTCGTTGGGGCCGTGGCTTACTCAACCTCGCGGACGCAGTAGACCGCGGTGATCGAGTCGATGTCGGGGTCCCAGTCGCGGCTCGCGGCGATTGCGGTGTCGGTGTAGTAGTACTGGGTCCACTCGTAGCCCTCGCACGCGTCGGCGGCGGCCACGGCGTGGGTCGGGTCGCTCGGGTCGGCGTCGGCGGGGTTCTGCACGATGTGCACGACGTACCAGTAGGCGGTCTCGGCCTCGCAGTCGACGACGTAGAAGCCGGTGGTGACGTTCTCGATGCACTCGCCTTCGGCGGGCACCCGGTACTCGGACTCGCCCGCGCTGGTCTCGGTCTCGGTGGGCTCCTCGGAGCTCTCCTCGACGCCCGCGCCGGTGGTCTCCTCCTCGGCCGCCTGGCTGGTGGACTCGTCGGCGACGGGGTCGCCTTCGTCGCCGCCGAGGCTCAGGGCCAGGACGGTGCCGCCGACGGCGACGGCGAGGACCACGGCGACGAGGGTGACGATGAGCTTGGTGTTGCCGCCGGTCCGCGGCGGCGGGGGTGCGGCCTGGCCGGGGACGAACGCGCCGCCGGGCGGGCCGGGCGGCGGGGGCGGCTGGAACCCGGCGGGCTGACCGGGCGCGTAGCCGGGGGCGCCGGGGGAGTACGGCTGGCCGGGCGGGGCGCTGCCGGGCTGCACGTTGAGCGGCGGGCTGCCGTAGCCGGTGCCGGGGCCGTACACGTCGGGGCGGGAGTACGGGTCGGCGTCGGTCGTGTAGTGCTGCGGCGCGGAGGGCTGGCCGAACTGGGGCGCGGACGGCTGGCCGAAGCCCGGCTGCTGCTGCGAGGGGTCGTAGGGGTTCGGGGGCGGGTAGGTCATGGCGGCTCTCCGTCGGGTGGCCGTGCTCGGGGCGGTTCTGCTCCATCATAGGCGGGTCCGGCGAACAGAGCCCGCTGGTGAACGGGCGAGGGCCGCCCCCGCAGTGCGGGGGCGGCCCTCGATGTCGTTGCGGCGCTAGGCGTTGTCACTGGAGCAGTAGGCGCCCCAGACGAGTCCGTCGCCGCCGATCAGGGACGTGGCGTAGTAGCCCGAGTTGGGGCACCCGCCGACCGCGGTGGTGTAGTCCCACGAGGCCTCGTCGACCGGCGGGTCGTAGGTCTCGGTCTCCTCGACGATGTAGAGCGCGCCCGCGGCCGAGCAGTCGATCTTGAGCCCGTTGGCGTCGGCGCAGTCGCCGGTGTTCGGGGTGACCGGGAGCGCGCCGTCGGCGTTCTCCTTCTCGATCGCGGTCAGGCACAGCAGGTAGTCGACCTTGCCGCCGTCCCAGTCGTACACGTAGAAGTACGACTGCCAGACCTCGCCGAACGCGCCGCGCAGCGCCACGGCGCCGCACTCGGTCTCGACGCCCGCGTAGTCCTCCAGCTCGCCGAGCGAGTCGGCGCGCAGGTCGGGGTCGTCGACGAGCTTGTTGACGGTCCAGTACGCCTCGGCGGCCTCGCACTCGGCGGTGAGGCCGGCGGTCGGGTCCGAGTCGGTGGAGGTGGTGGTCGAGTTGAGGTCCTCGATGAGGCAGTCGCCTTCGGCGACGGACGCCGACGTGTCGGAGTCGGTCATGTCGTCGAGGGTGTTGCCGACGTCGCCGTCGTTCGACATGAGGCGGACGACGAACACGACGCCGATGATGAGGACGACCGCGATGGGGGCCAGGATCTTCCACACCAGGCCGCCGTTGCCGCCGCCGCCCGACGGCGGGATGGGCGGGGGAGCGCCGTAGGGGCCCCCGGGCGTTCCGGGAGGAGGCGGGTAGCCGCCGGGCTGCTGCTGGCCGTAACCGGGCTGCTGCGGCTGCGAAGGCTGGCCGTAGCCGGGCTGCTGGGGGGCGTACCCGCCCGGCTGCTGCGGCGGGTAGCCCGGCTGCTGCGGCTGCTGTCCGTAGCCAGGGGGCGGGGGATAGGTCATTGGAAGAAGACTCCTTGCGAACGTACTCTGGTCGAGGGGTGCCTGCACGGGATGGGCACCGTGCGATATGGGGATCACTCTAACCACCCGTGTCCACCGGCCCGCACGGCCCGGTCCCGGTGCTAGGTGCTGTTACACCTCCATTACGCGAAGGTTGCGCACTTGCCGGGGGTCCGCCTGAGGGCTCGTTCAGAAAAACCGCGCGACCTGCTCGGATCGTAGGACGATGGTGTCCGAAAGATGAGCGATGCATTACACTCGGCTGACACTTTGCATTCTCTCGGGCCGACGTCGTCCCGTATGAAACACCGCCGTGCACGGGCATCCCCACATGCCGTGCGCGCTTGACGACGAAGGAGGCCACGGTTGGTTTCTGCCCTGAACCCCGCACCCGGTCTTTACCGCCCCGCCTGGGAACACGACGCCTGCGGCGTCGCCTTCGTCGCGGACATGCAAGGCCGGGCCGCCCACAGCGTCATCGAGCGGGGCCTGTCCGCGCTCGTGCGCATGGAGCACCGCGGCGCCACCGCCCCCGACCCCGACTCGGGCGACGGCGCCGGCATCATGCTCCAGATCCCGGACGCCTTCTACCGCGACGCGGTCGACTTCCCCCTGCCCGCCGCCGGCCACTACGCCGCCGGCCTGGTCTTCACCCCCGAGGACGACGACGCCGTCCAGCTCACCCGCGCGATCGTCGAGAAGTACGCCGTGGCCGAGGGCTGCCGCGTCCTCGGCTGGCGCGACGTGCCCACCGACCACTCCGGGCTCGGCGCGGCCGCGCTCGCCTCCAAGCCCCGCGTCTCCCAGGTGTTCCTCGCCGCCGAGGACGCCTCCGCCGCCGGGATCGAGCTCGACCGGCTCGCGTTCTGCGTCCGCAAGCAGGCCGAGCGCGAGATGCGCGAGCGCCAGCTCGACGGCGCCGCGATCGTCAGCCTCTCCGGCCGCACCGTCGTCTACAAGGGCATGCTCACCCCCGCGCAGGTCCCGCAGTTCTACCCCGAGCTCGCCGACGAGCGCCTGACCTCCGCCATCGCGCTGGTCCACTCCCGGTTCTCCACCAACACGTTCCCGTCGTGGCCGCTCGCCCACCCGTTCCGGATGGTCGCCCACAACGGCGAGATCAACACGATCCGCGGCAACCGCAACTGGATGACCGCCCGCCAGGCCGAGCTCGCGACCGAGGCCCTGCCCGGGCGCCTGCGCCGCCTGTTCCCGATCAACACGCCCGGCGGCTCCGACTCCCTCAACTTCGACGAGGTCGTCGAGCTGCTGCACCTCGGCGGGCGCAGCCTGCCGCACGCGATGCTCATGATGGTCCCGGAGGCGTGGGAGCACAACGCCACCATGGACCCCAAGCGCCGCGACTTCTACCGCTACCACGCGTCCATCATGGAGCCGTGGGACGGCCCGGCCGCGGTCTGCTTCACCGACGGCGTCCAGATCGGCGCGGTCCTCGACCGCAACGGCCTGCGCCCCGCCCGCTGGTGGCGCACCACCGACGACCTCGTCGTCCTCGCCTCCGAGTCCGGCGTCGTCGACATCGACCCCGCGAAGGTCGCCCAGAAGGGCCGCCTGGAACCGGGCCGCATGTTCCTCGTCGACACCGAGGCCGGACGCATCGTCGACGACGAAGAGGTCAAGGACGCGCTCGCGAAGGAGCACCCCTACGGGGACTGGCTCCACGCCGGGCTCATCCGCCTCGAAGAGCTGCCCGAGCGCCGCCCCCGCACCTACGACGCCGAGTCCGTGCGCCGCCGCCAGCTCACCTTCGGGTACACCGACGAGGAGCTGCGCATGTTCCTCGCCCCCATGGCCTCCAACGGCGAAGAGCCGCTCGTGTCCATGGGCTCCGACACGCCCATCGCCGGGCTCTCGAAGCGCCCGAAGCTCCTGTTCGACTACTTCACGCAGCTGTTCGCGCAGGTCACCAACCCGCCGCTGGACGCCATCCGCGAGAAGCTCGTCACCGCGCTCGGCACCACCGTCGGCCCCGAGGGGAACCTCCTCGAACCCGGCCCGCACTCGTGCCGCCAGATCGAGCTCGCCCGCCCGATCCTCACGAACGAGGAGCTCGCGAAGATCCTCCACATCGACGAGGATGGCGACATGCCCGGCTTCCAGGCCGTGCGCGTCTCCGGGGTCTACAAGGCCCGCCACGGCGCCCGCGGCATGAAGGACCGCCTGGTCGAGATCTGCCGCCACGTCTCCGAGGCCATCGAGGACGGCGTGCGCATCCTCGTGCTCTCCGACCGCGACTCCACCGCCGACCTCGCGCCGATCCCCTCGCTCCTGCTCACCGCCGCCGTGCACCAGCACCTCGTGCGCGAGCAGACCCGCACCAAGGTCGCGCTCCTGGTCGAGACCGGCGACTGCCGCGAGGTCCACCACGCCGCGGTCCTCCTCGGCTACGGCGCCGCCGCGATCAACCCGTACCTCGCGTTCGACTCCGTCGAGGAGCTGAGCGCCCAGGGCGTGGTCGCCGCCGAACCCGCGCAGGCCGTCGAGAACTACATCAACGCGCTGTGCAAGGGCGTCCTCAAGGTCATGTCGAAGATCGGCATCTCCACGATCGCGTCCTACACCGGCGCGCAGATCTTCGAGGCCGTCGGCCTCGACGCCGACTTCGTCGACCGCTACTTCACCGGCACCGACTCCTCCATCGGCGGCATCGGCCTCCAGACCCTCGCCAAAGAGGTCGCCGAGCGCCACCGCGCCGCCTACGAGCGGACCGTCGAGGCCACCGAGCCGCTGCCCCCGGGCGGCGACTACCAGTGGCGCCGCGAAGGCGAGGTCCACCTGTTCAACCCCGAGACGGTGTTCCTGCTCCAGCACGCCACCCGCTCGGGCCAGTACGAGGTGTTCAAGCGCTACACCGACAAGGTGAACGCCATCGCCGCCGACTCCGGGCTCCTGCGCGGCATGCTCGGCTTCGAAGACGACCGCCCGGCCGTCCCGCTCGCCGAGGTCGAGCCCGTCGAGGCCATCGTCAAGCGGTTCCACACCGGCGCGATGTCCTACGGCGCGCTCTCCTCGGAGTCCCACGAGACCCTCGCCGTCGCCATGAACCGCCTCGGCGGCCGCTCCAACTCCGGCGAGGGCGGCGAGGACGTCGACCGGCTCTACGACCCCGAGCGCCGCTCGGCGATCAAGCAGGTCGCCTCCGGCCGCTTCGGCGTCACCTCCGAGTACCTCGCCACCGCCGACGCCATCCAGATCAAGATGGCCCAGGGCGCCAAGCCCGGCGAGGGCGGCCAGCTGCCCGGCAACAAGGTCCACCCGTGGATCGCCAAGACCCGCAACGCGACCCCGGGCGTGGGCCTCATCAGCCCGCCCCCGCACCACGACATCTACTCCATCGAGGACCTCGCGCAGCTCATCCACGACCTCAAGCATGCCGGAGGCGGCGACGCCGAGGTCCACGTGAAGCTCGTGTCCGAAGTCGGCGTCGGCACCGTCGCCGCGGGCGTCTCCAAGGCCAAGGCCGACACCATCCTCATCTCCGGCTACGACGGCGGCACCGGCGCGTCCCCGGCGAACTCGATCAAGCACGCGGGCACCCCGTGGGAGATCGGCCTCGCCGAGGCCCAGCAGACCCTCATCCGCAACGGCCTGCGCGACCGCGTCCGCCTCGAAGTCGACGGCGCCATGAAGACCGGCCGCGACGTCGTCGTCGCCGCGCTCCTCGGCGCCGAGGGCTTCGGCTTCGCCACCGCCCCGCTCGTCGTCGCCGGCTGCGTCATGATGCGCGTCTGCCACCTCGACACCTGTCCGGTCGGCGTCGCCACCCAGGACCCGGTCCTGCGCAAGCGCTACACCGGCAAGCCCGAGTTCGTGGAGAACTTCTTCCGCTACATCGCCGAAGAGGTCCGCGAGCTCCTCGCCGAGCTCGGCTACCGGAGCCTCGACGAGGCCATCGGCGACGTCGAGCGCCTCAAGCAGCTCCCCGCGCCCGGCCGGAAGGCCGCCCGCGTGGACCTCGCCAACGTCATCGCGCCCCCCGTCGCCGGGCCCCGCGTCCAGGCCACCGTCCAGGACCACGGCGTCCACGCCACGCTCGGCGCGGCCCTGGTCGACCTCGCCCGCCCCGCCATCGAATCGGGCGAGCGCGTCGAGGCCGACCTGCCGATCCGCAACACCGACCGGTCCGTCGGCGCGCTCCTGGGCGCGGCCGTCTCCCGCGCCCACCGCGAGGGCCTCCCCGACGACTCCGTGAAGCTCACGTTCCGCGGCACCGCCGGGCAGTCCTTCGGCGCGTTCCTCACCAGGGGCGCGACGTTCAAGCTCGTCGGCGACGCCAACGACTACGTCGGCAAGGGCCTCTCGGGCGGGCGCCTCGTGCTCACGCCCGACGCCGGGGCCCCTTTCAAGGCCGAGGACAACATCATCGCCGGGAACACGCTCCTGTACGGGGCGACCTCCGGCGAGGCGTACATCCGCGGCAAGGTCGGCGAGCGCTTCGCCGTCCGCAACTCCGGCGCCGTCGCCGTCGTCGAAGGCGTGGGCGACCACGGCTGCGAGTACATGACCGGCGGCACCGTCCTCGTCCTCGGGCCCACCGGCCGCAACTTCGCGGCCGGCATGTCCGGCGGCACCGCCTACGTGTGGCGCCTCGACGAGTCCCGCACCAACACCGCGCTGGCGGACCTCGACCCGCTGTCGGCCTCCGACATCGACCTGGTCCACTCGCTGCTGCTGCGCCACGGCCGGGCCACCGGCTCGGCGGTCGCGTCCGAGCTGCTCGGCAACTGGCCCAAGGCCGCCAGCGGCTTCACGAAGGTCATCCCGCGCGAGTACAAGGCCGTTCTCGCCCTCCAGCAAGCCCAGACGGAGGCCGACAATGCCTGACCCCAGCGGATTCCTCCAGCACCAGCGCGAGGTCCCGAAGAAGCGCCCGATCCCGGTGCGCATCCTCGACAACCGCGAGGTGTACACGCGCACGTCGAACGAGCTCGTGACTGCCCAGGCCTCGCGGTGCATGGACTGCGGCATCCCGTTCTGCCACAACGGCTGCCCCCTCGGGAACCGCATCCCCGAGTGGAACGACCTGGCGCGCACCGACCGGTGGGGCGCCGCGATCGAGCAGCTCCACGCGACGAACAACTTCCCGGAATTCACCGGGCGGCTGTGCCCGGCGCCGTGCGAGGCCGCGTGCGTCCTCGGCATCGGCGACGACCCGGTGACCATCAAGAACATCGAGGTCGAGATCATCGACCGGGCCTTCGACGACGGCAACGTCGAGCCGCGCCCGGCCGCCTTCGCGACCGGCAAGTCCGTGGCGGTCGTCGGCTCGGGCCCGGCGGGCCTGGCCGCGGCCCAGCAGCTCGCCCGCGCGGGCCACGCGGTCACGGTGTACGAGCGCGACGACGCCCCCGGCGGGCTCCTGCGCTACGGCATCCCCGACTTCAAGCTGGAGAAGCACCACATCGACCGCCGCGTCGCCCAGATGCGCGCCGAGGGCGTGGAGTTCCTCTGCGACGTGAACGTCGGCGTCGACATCACCGCCGAGGACCTGCGGGAGCGCCACGACGCGGTCGTGCTCGCCGTGGGCGCCCTCGAAGGCCGCGAGACCGACCAGCCCGGCCGGAACCTCGCCGGGATCCACCAGGCCATGGAGCACCTCGTGGGCGCCAACCAGGTCGCGGCGGGCAAGGCCCCGTTCGCGCCGATCGACGCCAAGGGCAAGCACGTGGTCATCATCGGCGGCGGCGACACCGGCGCGGACTGCCTGGGCGTGGCCCACCGGCAGGGCGCGGCCTCGGTCCGCCAGCTCGACCTGTACCCGATGCCCCCGGCCGACCGCGACGCCGCGAAGGACCCGTGGCCGACCTGGCCGGTCATCGTCCGCAACTACCCGGCGCACGAGGAGGGCGGGGAGCGCAACTACGGCTCCGCGGCCGCCGAGTTCGTCGGCGACGAGCACGGGCACGTGCGGCAGATGCGCCTCTCGGAGGTCACCGTCGACAAGTCCCAGGGCCGCCGCGACGTGATCCCGGTGCCCGGCACCGAGCAGCTCGTCCCCGCCGACCTGGTGCTCCTCGCGATCGGCTTCGCCGGGACCGAGGACCAGCCGCTGCTGCGCCAGCTCGGCATCGAGCGCACCCGCCGCAACGTGATCGACTGCGGCGAGGACTGGCAGACGGACGCGCCCGGCGTGTTCGTCGCCGGGGACGCCCACCGCGGCGCCTCGCTCATCGTGTGGGCGATCGCGGAGGGCCGCGCCGCGGCCGCCGCCGCGCACCGGTACCTCGGCGGCCAGACGGCGCTCCCCGCGCCCGTCGCGGCCTCCGCACAACCGCTCGCCGCATAACGTGCAATAGGCGGAATTGAGCGCAGTGAATATGTCGGGACACTGGAGTCCCGGACGCACTGCGCTCAATTCCGCCTACGCTTTTTCCGTATTCACATACGGTGAATCACAGCTCTCAACTGCGGTGACCCCCTGAGTGCGAGTGAGCGTCCGATATAACATCGCAGGGTGACTCGTAGAGCAAAAATCGTCTGCACCATCGGGCCTGCGACCGCCACGCCCGAGCGCATGGCCGGCCTGATCGACGCGGGGATGAACGTCGCCCGCATGAACTTCTCGCACGGCGCCCAGTCCGACCACGAGGCCGTGTACCAGATGGTCCGCGACGCCGCCGCGGCCGCCGGGAAGCCCGTCGCGATCCTCGCCGACATGCAGGGCCCCAAGATCCGCCTCGGCACCTTCGCGAACGGCTCGGAGCAGTGGAACGCGGGCGACCGCATCAAGATCACCTCCGACGACATCGACGGCACCCACGACCGCGTGTCCTGCACCTACAAGAAGCTGCCGGCCGAGGTCACCAAGGGCGACCGCCTCCTGGTCGACGACGGCAAGCTGGCGCTCGAAGTGCTCGGCGCCGACGACACCGACGTCGAGTGCCTCGTCGTCGAGGGCGGCCCGGTCTCCAACAACAAGGGCCTGTCGCTCCCGAACGTGAACATCAGCGTCCCGGCACTCTCCGAGAAGGACATCTCGGACATGAAGTTCGCGCTGAACCTGGGCGTGGACCTCATCGCCATGTCGTTCGTGCGCACCCCCGACGACGTCCGCCTGGGCCACAAGGTCATGGACGAGGTCGGCGTGCGCCGCCCGATCATCGCGAAGATCGAGAAGCCCGAGGCCGTCGCGCGCCTCGAAGAGATCGTCCTGGCCTTCGACGGCGTCATGGTCGCCCGCGGCGACCTGGGCGTCGAGATGCCCCTCGACGAGGTCCCGATCGTGCAGAAGGAGATCGTGCGCCTCTGCCGCGAGAACGCGAAGCCGGTCATCGTCGCCACCCAGATGCTCGACTCGATGATCGAGAACGCCCGCCCGACCCGCGCCGAGGTCTCCGACGTCGCCAACGCCGTCCTCGACGGCACCGACGCCGTGATGCTCTCCGGCGAGACCTCGGTCGGCAAGTACCCGATCGGCACCGTCCGCACCATGGCGAAGATCGTGGAGACCACCGAGTGCGGCCCGATCCCGCTCGCCGAGCTCAAGCACGACCCGCGCACCAAGTCCGGCGCCGTCACGCACGCCGCCGCCGAGATCGCCGACGCGATCGGCGCGAAGGCCCTCGTCGCGTTCACGCAGACGGGTGACACGGTCAAGCGCCTCGCCCGCCTGAAGCCGAACCGCCCGATCTTCGGCCTCACCCCGATCGAGTCGGTCCGCAACCAGATGGCGCTCTCGTGGGGCACCGACGCGTACCTCGTCGAGCACGTCGACCACACCGACGCGATGTTCGCGCTGGTGGACAAGACCGTGCAGGAGCACCACCTGGCCGCCCCCGGCGACCTCGTGGTCATCGTGGCGGGCACCCCGGCGGGCACGCCGGGCTCGACCAACACGGTCCGGGTCCACCAGATCGGCTCCTGATGGTCGAGGTCCTCGTGGGCCAGGACGCCGTGGACTCGCTCCTCGGCGTCCTCGACCTGGAGCGCATCGACGCGGGCCTGTTCCGCGGGCCGCGCGCCGAGGTCGGCCTCCAGCGGGTCTTCGGCGGCCAGGTCGCCGGGCAGGCGCTGGTGGCCGCCGGGCGGACCGTCCCGGCCGACCGGCGCGTCCACTCGCTGCACGGGTACTTCGTGCGCCCCGGCGACTCGGACAGGCCGATCATCTACCAGGTCGAGAACATCCGCGACGGCCGCTCGTTCTCGGTGCGGCGCACGGTGGCCCTCCAGGGCGGGCAGACGATCTTCTTCATGTCCGCGTCGTTCCACACCGGCGAGCCGGGCCTGGAGCACGCGGACCCGGCCCCGCCGGACCTGCCCTCCCCTGAGTCGATCCCGCCGCTGAGCGAACAGCTCAAGTCGCACCCGGACCGGCTCGGCATGTGGGCGCGGGTGCCGCGCCCGATCGACGTGCGGTACTTCGGCGGCTCGGGCTTCTCCGCCTCGGGGGAGCGCCCGGCCCTGGAGCGGCAGCGGGTGTGGATGAAGGCCGACGGGAAGCTCCCCGACGACCCGCTCATCCACGTGTGCGTGCTCACGTACGCCTCTGACCTGACGCTCCTGGACTCGGTCCTGTCCCGCCACGGCGCCGTCTGGGGCCCCGGCGGGTACCTCGGGACGAGCCTGGACCACGCCATGTGGTTCCACCGCCCGTTCCGGTTCGACGACTGGGTCCTGTACGACTCGGTCTCCCCGACCGCGGCCGACGGCCGCGGGCTCGCCCAGGGCCGCTTCTTCGACGCCGCGGGACAGTACCTCGCCTCCGCGACCCAGGAGGGCCTGCTCCGGCAGACCCCGGAGTCGCCCGGCGTCCCGTAGACCGGTACCCCGTCCCGCGATCCAGGACGGGCCTTACGCGCGGTAATCGACCCCCTTGAGACTGATTTCACCGGTTTCGAGGGGGTCGGTCCGGGTAAGAACTGAATGCTAGGGTCGGCGTTCGTCCCCGGTACGATCCCCATCGCCAGAAGCCGGTCCTGCCCGACCGGCACGTCCCTGCCCGGTGAACCTTTGCGGAGACCCGACATATGCGTCTGACCAACGCGGAACCAACGGCGACGCCCCCGAGCGGCGCCCCCATACTCGAAGCGGCCGGTTCCCCGGCCGCACCACGGAAGGCCCCCAGCGCGCGCCCCAGCCACTGGAGACCGGACATCGAGGGCCTCAGAGCCCTGGCCGTCGGCGCGGTCGTCGCGTCCCACATCGGCTTCTTCTACTCAGGAGGCGGCTTCGTCGGCGTCGACGTCTTCTTCGTCATCTCCGGCTTCCTCATCACCTCGCTGCTCCTGCGCGAGATCGACCGCACCGGCCGCGTCTCCATCACCGGGTTCTACGCCCGGCGCGCCGTGCGCCTCCTCCCCGCCGCCGTCGTGGTCCTGGCCGCGACGCTCGCCGCCGCCTGGATCTGGCTGCCGCGCACCAGGCTCCCCGACATCGCCACAGACGCGGCGGCCGCCGCGCTCAACGTCGTCAACATCCGCCTGGCCCGCGAGGGCACCGAGTATCTGAACGCGGACGCAGTGCCCTCCCCGCTCCAGCACTTCTGGTCCCTCGCGGTCGAGGAGCAGTTCTACATCGTCTGGCCCCTCCTGCTGCTCGGGATCGCCCTCCTCGCGCGCCGAATCTGGGGCGGCCGGTTCGCGCCGGAGGCGCATCTCCGCCGCCGCCGGACGGCGGCCGTCGCCGTCGCCCTGACCGTGATCGGCGCGGTCTCGCTGTACCTGAGCGCCACCCAGTCCGGATCCGACCCGACGTGGTCCTACTTCGGCATCCACACGCGTGCTTGGGAACTCGCGGCAGGCGCGGGAGTCGCGGTCGCCGCGGCCCGCCTCAAGCGGCTTCCCGGCCCGGTCGCCGCGCCGCTCTCGTGGGTCGGCCTCGCGCTGGTCGTCGCCTCGGTGTTCCTCATCGACGAGCAGACCGCCTTCCCCGGGACCGCCGCGATCCTGCCGGTCGCGGGGACCGCCCTGATCATCGCCGCAGGCTGCGCGCCGCACCGCTTCGGCGCCACGATGCTCCTGGGGATCGCGCCCGCGCAGTACGTCGGGAAGATCTCCTACGGCCTGTACCTGTGGCACTGGCCCCTGGTCATGATCGGCCCCGCGATGCTCGGCGTCGACGAGCCGCGCCTGCGCCACTACCTGGTGCTCATGGCCGCGGCGTTCCTCCTGTCGGTCGCCACGTTCCACCTGGTGGAGAACCCGATCCGCACCCGGAAGAACCTCGTCAGGGTCCCGTCGCGGGCGCTCGCCATGGGCGGCGGGCTCATCACCACCGCGCTCGCCCTGTCGATCCTGGCCTCGCTCCAGCCGATGCCGACCGCGTCCAACGAGGAGGCCGCCGAGATCACCGGGAACGACTCGACCGTGTGGGAGCTCCTGGACGAATCTTCCGATGTGGACATCGTTCCGGCGAACCTCACGCCCGCCCTCGAAGACGCCCGGCTCGACGAGCCCGCGCTCTACGACGACGGCTGCCAGGTCGACCGCGACGACCCCGAGGTCAACCCCGACTGCTGGTACGGCGACCCCGACGGCGACAAGACCGTCGTCCTGTTCGGCGACTCCCATGCAGCGCAGTGGTTCCCCGCGCTCAACCAGCTCGCAGAAGCCTCCGGCTGGAGGCTCCTGGTCCAGACCAAGGCCAACTGCTCGGTCCCCGCCGTCGACACCTACGACCCGTACCTCAAGCGCGAGTACACCGAGTGCCCCGAATGGAAGGACGGCGTCTACGACCTCCTCGATGAGGTGCAGCCCGACGTGGTCGTCGCCGCCGCATGGGACAAGAAGGACATCCTCGCCGACGACCCCCAGCAGGCCTGGGTCGACGGCTGGACCGAGTCCGTCGAGCGCCTCCAGGACACCGGGGCCGAGGTCTACTACCTCGCCGACTCGCCCGACGTCCAGATCAACGTCCCCGACTGCCTCACCAGCCATCCCGAAGCCGCCACCGAATGCGTCGCCGACCTGGACGACTCCGTGATCGACCCCCCGCGGCGCGAAGCCACCTCGGCGGCCGTCGCCGAGGCCGGCGCGACCGTCGTCGACCCGATTCCCTGGATCTGCGACACCGACGGCGGCACCTGCCCCGTCATCGTCGGCGACCTCCTCGTCTACCGCGACGCCAACCACCTGACCGCCCGCTTCGTCGCCGAACTCGCGCCCCAGCTCGCGGCCGCGATCCCGCTCGAACCCGCAGAGTCGCAGTGACAACCTGCACAGGCAGGACCCGAGGCGGGCCTACCGCCGCACGACGGTAGGCTCACCCCAATCCACAAGCGGCACAAAAGGAGTCAACCCGGATGGAGCGCGTCGCGCCCTGGCTCAGAGCCGTCAACACGGTACTCACCCCCGCCATCGCAGGCCGCCGCAAGAAGGTCGACCGCCTCATCGAGCGCGCCGTCCGCGACGCCGAGAGCCGCACCGGCTCCACCGCCCGCGGCGACGACGAGTTCACCGACGACATGCGCACCCTCCTCCACGCCTACGCCGAGGTCCCCGGCCTCACCCCCGTCGGCTGGCTCGGCGCCGTCCAGGAGGTCACCGACCGCATCGAGAACCGCCTGCGCATCCGCAAGCTCCACGCCCTCAACCCCGAGATCGCCGACGAGCGGATCGACCGCCCCATCGTCGTCACCGGCGTCCCCCGCACCGGCACCACGCTCCTCCAGCGCCTCCTCGCCGTCCCCGCCGGCAACCGCTCGCCCCTGCTCCACCAGCTCATGCACCCCGACCTCCCCGGCGCCCCCGACCACGACCACCGCCGCCGCACCGAACGCACCGTCGACGCCATGCACAAGGCCGTCCCCACCTTCGGCGCCCTCTACGACATGCACCCCGACAAGCCCGACTCGTGCATCTGGGTCCTCCCGCACGGCGTCGGCCACCTCGTGCGCATCCACCCGCCCGGCTACGTCCAGTGGATGCTCGACCGCGACGCCGCCCCCGACTACCGCTACCTCAAGCAGACCCTCCAGGTCCTCCAGCACGGCGGCCCCAAGCGCCGCTGGGTCCTGCGCGCCCCCGCCCACCTGTGGAGCCTCGGGCCCCTCATGAAGGCCTTCCCCGACGCGCAGATCGTGTGGACCCACCGCGAGCCCGCCGACGCCCTCGCCTCGCTGTGCTCCATGACCGAGACCGCCATGGCCGTCAACACCACCGAGGCCGACCCCGGCGACATCGGGCGCCTGTGGCTCGGCCTCCTCGCCACCGGCACCGACCGGGCCCGCACCGAGCGCGCCCGCCTCCCCGCCTACACCGTCATCGACGTCCCCTACCGCCACCTCACGACCGAGGCGCCCCGCCAGGTCCCCGCGCTCTTCCAGCGCCTCGGCCTCCCCTGGGGCCTCGCCGAGCAGGCCGCCCTCGACGCGGCGCTCGCCACCCGCCCCCGCGGCCACCGCTACGACCTCGCCCGCTACGGCCTCGGCCAGGCGGAGGTCGACTACGCGCTGGCCGACTACAAGCGGATCTACGGGGCGTTCCTCTAGCGGCGGGGCTCCGGGGCCTCTAGAGCCGCAGGGAGAACGCCCACAGCCGCACGTCCGGCAGCGGCGACCAGTCGAGCGCGGGCTCGCGTTCGAACCCGAGCTTCCGGTAGATCCGGTGCGCCGTGGTCATCGTCTGCTGCGAGCACAGCACCATGCGCTTCGTGCCGGCCTCCCGCGCGAGTTCGACGCACGCCGCCGCCAGCGCCGACCCGACCCCGCGCCCGCCCGCGGCCGGGTCGACGGCGAGCATCCGGATCTCGGCCTCGCCGTCGCCGCCCAGCTCCATGAGCGGGCTTCCGGGGAACGCGAGGGTCACGCCGCCGAGCAGCCGCTCCCCGTCGACGGCGACGAGCACGGTGGCGTTGGCGGCCCGGTGCGCGACGTCGCGCAGGTGCGGTGTGTAGCCGTCGTCGAGCCCTCCGATGAGGAAGCCGCCCTTGAGGTAGGAGTCGACGGTGAGGTCGCCGAGGGCGTCGTGCTCGCTCGGGAGCACCGGCCGGATCTGGAACGCGCTGTCAGAAGTCACCCGGGAATTCTGCCCCGCCGGGCCGGTATCCGCCATCGGGAATCCGACGGGGGTTCCGGCCGGTGGCGCACCTGGTCACAGCGCCGATGCATGATCCGCGTCCGAAAGGGTATCCGTTCGTATGACCGCACCGAAGGGGGTACGGAAACCATGGGCGCTTTCGACAAAGCGAAGGACCAGGCCGAGCAGATGAAGGGCCGCGCCAAGGAGAAGTTCGGTGACGCCACCGACAATGAGAGCCTCGAAAACGAGGGTCGCGCGGACGAGCTCAAGGGCAAGGCGAAGGAGAAGTGGCACGACCTCAAGGAAGAGGCCGGCGACAAGCTCCACGACGCCAAGGAGCGCATAGCCGGCAGGGACCGGGACGAGCGCTGACCGAGACGCTGAAGGGGCCGGGGCGAACACGTCCCGGCCCCTCGCGTGCGTCTACTTGCGGCGCGGGGGCGCCACGGTCTCGCGGACCACGATGTGGGTGCCGAGGACGACCCGGTCCTCCACTTCGGGTCCCCTGTGGAGGGCGAGGCGCACGGCCTCGCGACCCAGCTGCTCGTGGGGGACGTGCACCGTCGTCAGCGCAGGCGTCAGGTCCGAGGCCAGGGGGATGTCGTCGAAGCCGACGACGGACATGTCCTCGGGGACGCTCACGCCCGCTTCGCGCAGGGCCTTGAGGACCCCGGCGGCGACCATGTCGGTGGCGGCGAAGACCGCGGTGACGTCGTCGCGTTCGGCGATGAGCTTCCGGGTCAGCTCGTGCCCGCTGGCCTTGGAGAACGACCCGGGGAGGATGAGCGACTCGTCCACTTCCACGCCGTGGTCGGCATGGGCGCGTTTGAATCCGCGGATGCGCTCGTCGGTGGTGGTCAGGCCCTCGCCGAAGCCCATGTAGCAGATGCGGCGGTGCCCGGCCGACAGCAGGTGCGAGGCCATGGCGTACGCGCCGCCCTCGTTGTCGTAGTGGACGACCGTGGCGGGCACGTCGTCGCCGGGGGAGGGCCGCCCGCACAGGACGAGGCGCGAGCCGGAGCGGTCGAGCGCGGTCGCGAAGTACCGCATGCGCTCCTGGTAGTGCTCGTTGTCCCAGGCGCCGCCGACGACGATGACGGCCTCGGCGTGCTGCTCGCGCATGAGCTCGACGACGGCGAGCTCCCGCTCGGGGTCGCCGTGGGTGGTGCACAGGAGGCACAGGCGGCCTTCGGAGGCGGCCTGCTGCTCGACGCCGCGCGCGATGTAGGCGTAGAAGGGCCCGGTGACGTCGTCGACGACGAACGCGACGGTCTTGGTGGTCGCGCCCGCGAGGGCCCGGGCGTGGGCGTTCACCACGTAGTCGAGGTCCCGCATGGCGCGCAGGACCTTCGAGCGGGTCGCGGGCGCCACCGGGTAGTTCCCGGCGAGGACCCGCGAGACCGTCGGCACCGACACGCCCGCGCGGGCGGCGACGTCCCTGATGGTGGGGCGCTTCGCGGTGTCGGCATTCGACTTCTTGGGCACAGGGGTCCTTCTCTCACCGGTTGGGATGCGACGGGTCCGCACTCAGGGTAGTTCACACGGTGGACGACCGCGGAGCGCGAACCCGCCGCATCGTGTTTACTCGCCCGCTCGGAAGCCCAGCGTGAACGCGGTGGCGCGCGGCAGGAGGCGGTGCTCGGGGAGCACGCCGGGGCCGCACGCGGCCGAGCCCATGCCCTGGAGGTCCGCGTCCAGGTTCACGTAGACGCGGTCGCGTTCGACCAGGTCGGTGCGGTGGCGCGCCGCCTCCAGGTCCTCGCTCGTCCACGGCCGCACCGTGAGCGCGAACTGCGGCGCGCCGTAGACGGTGAGCGCGGGGCCGTCGGCGGCGGCCAGGCGGGCCCAGCGCACGTCGATGCGGGAGCCGTTCTCCTGCGGGAACACGTACGGCGTCTGGAGTCCGGCCACGGTGGACCGGAACCGGCCGACCCGGGCGGCGTCCCTCGTGTCCGTGTAGGCTTCCCCGGGGCCGCCGCCGAACCACGTGACGTCGTCGAACGCCTTCGGCAGCGAGGCGCGCACGCCCAGGCGCGGCAGCGGGAAGTCCCACTCGCCTTCGGGGTCGACTTCGACGGTGAGCCACAGGACGCCGCCGGTGCGGGTCCACCGGTAGACGGCGCCCATGCCGATCTCGGCGCCCCCGGCGGCGACGCGGGTGGTGACGGCGAGGCCGTCGTCCCCGGCGTCGATCCCGAGGACCTTGTGCTCCAGGCGGTGCAGGCCCACGGCGTTGTCGCGCCACTTGTCGGCGAGGGGCGCGTGCCAGGACCGGAGGTCGTTGTCGGTGGGCGCGCGCCACAGGTCCAGGCGCGGCCCTTCGATCTCCAGGCCGCCGAGCGCGGTGAGGCGCCCGTACGCGTCGAACTCGGCGTCCCCGAGCAGGTACCCGCGGTCGGCGGCGGACGCCGCGAGCGTGGCGGATCCAGGCGCGGGCGCGGGCGCGGCCGCGAGTTGCCCTTGGCCCCAGGCGATCTCGTGCCCGGCGGCGGCCCACGGCTCGTCCTTCGCGAGGACGGCCCGCACGGTCAGCCACCGCTCGCCGCGCGGGTCGGCGAGCTCGCCGACGCCCGCCGGGAACGGCACGATCGCGGCGTTCCCGGGCGCGAGCGCCGGAAGGTCGAGGCGCCCTTCGTGCTCGGGCTCCCCGCCGTCCTCGACGGCCCACGTGAACTCCAGGTCGCCGGTGTCGGCGAAGTCGCGGAGGTTCTCCACGGTGATCCGCCGCGAGCCGGCGTCCACGGTGATGCGGACGGGCTCGACGACCTTCTTGAACTCGACGAGGCCGGGGGAGGGCTCGCGGTCGGGGAAGACGAGGCCGTCGACGACGAAGTTCCCGTCGTGGAGCGGCTCGCCGAAGTCGCCGCCGTACGCGAACCACTCGCGGCCGTCCGCGGTGCGCATGCGCACGCCGTGGTCGATCCACTCCCAGATGAACCCGCCCTGGCAGCGCTCGTGCTGCTCGAACAGGCGCTGGTACTCGGTCATGCCGCCGGGGCCGTTGCCCATGGCGTGCGCGTACTCGCAGAGGATGAACGGGATGTTCCGGCGGTGCTCGTCGAGCGCGGGGTCCTTCGTGGGCGCCTCGGTCTTCTGCCCGATGCGGTCGGTCTCGGCGTGGTCGGCGTACATGCGGGAGTAGACGTCGACGTACCCGGAGTCCCAGTCGCCCTCGTAGTGGATGGGCCGGGACGGGTCGCGGTCCTTGGCCCACGCGGACATCGCGGCGAGGTTCTGCCCGGTGTGGGACTCGTTGCCGAGCGACCACATGATGACCGACGGGTGGTTCTTGTCGCGCTCGACCATGCGCGCCATGCGGTCGAGGTACGCCTCGCGCCACATCGGCACGTCGCTGGGGTTGTCGCGCCAGTCGTAGAAGAAGAACCCGTGGGTCTCCAGGTCGCACTCGTCGACGACCCACACGCCGATCTCGTCGCACAGGTCGAGGAACCGGCGGTCCGGCGGGTAGTGGCTGGTGCGCACGGCGTTCACGTTGTGCCGCTTCATGACCTCCAGGTCGCGGCGCATCGTCTCGACCGAGAGGGTCCGGCCGTGGTCGGGGTCCCATTCGTGGCGGTTGACGCCGCGCAGGAGGATCCGCTTGCCGTTGACCTTGAGGAGGCCGTCCTCGATCTTCACGGTGCGGAACCCGATCCGCAGCGAGACGCGCTCACTGGCGGTCGCGACCTCGGCGTCGTACAGGCGGGGCGTCTCGGCCGTCCACGGCTCCACCGCCAGCGAGACGGTCTCCCCTGCGGCGATGTCGATCCCCAGCTCCGGGACCGTGACCCGCGCGCCCTCGGGGGCCTCGACGCGGAGCGTCCCCTGGCCGGTGCGGTGGTCGTAGTCGGCGTGCGCGAACACGTCCTCGATGCCGCCTTCGGGGCGGTGCACGAGCGACACGGGCCGGAAGATCCCCGACAGCCACCACATGTCCTGGTCCTCCAGGTACGAGGCGGCCGACCACTGGTGGACGCGGACGGCGACGGTGTTCTCGCCCGCGCGCACGTGCTCGGTGGCGTCGAACTCGGTGGGCAGGCGCGAGCCCTTGCCGTCGCCGAGGCGGACCCCGTTGACCCACACCGCGAACGCCGAGTCCACGCCCTCGAAGCGCAGCACGGTGCGGCCGGTGGAGGGCCAGTCGGCGGGGAGGGTGAAGACGCGGCGGTACTCGCCGGTGGGGTTCGCGTCCGGGACCCGCGGCGGGTCGACCGGGAACGGGTAGACCACGTTCGTGTAAGCGGGCTTCCCGTACGGCGCATCGCCGTCGAGGTCGTGCATCTGCCACATCGACGGGACCGCGAGGACGTCCCACGCCCCCGCGTCGAACCCGGGGTCCTCGAACCCCTCGGCGACGTCGTGGAGCCCCGCGGCCAGGCGGAACCGCCAGTCGCCGTCGAGGCTCAGCGCGGCGGCGTCGGAGGCCAGCGCCGCCCGGGGACCGCGCCGCCCGCTGCCGGGGCTAACGCTTTCCACGTAGGTGAAACCGGTCTGACTCATGAAATCAGCTTCCCTCTCCAGTAAATGGGCCGTTCCCGTCGGGCTGCCGCGCTCCAGCACGGCCGCCTCGTCTCGGTCCGACGGGAGGAGTCCGACCATTGTCCGCCATGATCCGGCCGACCGCATCCGCCCTGGCCCCGGCGCTGCCGCACCCGTAGATACCGTTTTCCATCCTAGGGTCCCCGCCCCCGGCCGCCGCAACCCGGGGTCCCGCGCCCAGTCGATCGACGGATACGGAAGTCGGCCGCCGGTGCTACCTTGACGCAGGCGCGAACCGCGCCACGCCCGCACCCGCAGCACACCCCGCCTGCGCCCGTCCGCCCGAGGAGCCCGCCCATGAGCGAGCGTTTCAACACCCGCGCCGCACTCGCCGTCGTCGTCACCGTCTTCTGCTGGGCCTCCGCGTTCGTCTCCATCCGCGACGCCGGACAGCACCTCGACGCCGGCCCCCTCGCCCTCGGCCGCGCCGCCACCGCCGCCGTCGTCCTCCTCGCCGTCTGGGCCCTCCGCCGCGAAGGACTCCCCAGCCGCAAGGCCTGGCCCGGCATCGCCACCGCCGGCGTCCTCTGGTTCGGCGTCTACATGGTCGCCCTCAACTGGGGCGAGCAGCTCGTCGACGCCGGCACCGCCGCCCTCATCGTCAACATCGGGCCCATCCTCATGGCCCTCCTCGGCGGATGGATCCTCAAAGAAGGGTTCCCGCCCCGCCTCTTCCTCGGCATCGCCGTCGCCTTCGCGGGCGTCGCCGTCGTCAGCCTCTCCATGAGCCGGCACGGCACCACCTCCGTCCTCGGCGTCCTCCTGTGCCTCGTCTCCGCAATCGCCTACGCCGTCAGCGTCGTCGTGCAGAAGCCCACCCTCAAGCACTGCACCTCGCTCCAGTTCACCGCCTTCGGCAACGCCATCGCCGCGGTCCTGTGCCTCCCCTTCGCGCCGCTCCTGTTCCGCCAGCTCGGCGACGCCCCGGCCTCCGCGACCCTCCACGTCCTCTACCTCGGCCTGTTCCCCACCGCGCTCGCCTTCCTCACCTGGGGCTACGCGCTGCGGTTCACCACCGCCGGGAAAATGGGCGCGACCACGTACGTCGTCCCCGCGATCGTCGTCCTCATGTCCTGGGCGCTCCTCGGCGAGATCCCCACCTGGCTCACCCTCACCGGCGGCGCGCTCGCCCTCGTCGGCGTCGCCATCTCCCGCTCCGGCGGCCGCGCCGACAAGAAGGCCGCGCCCCCCGCCGCACCCGCCGAAGAGGTCACGACCACCTAGGGGCCCTTCCCTACTCGAACCGCTCCGCCAAGCGGCCGAGGCGCTCCTTCCAGGCCGCCTTGGCCGCCGCGGCCGCCTCCGCCGACGCCAGCTTCGCGACCTCCACCTGCACCGCCGTCCGGTCGCCCTTCGCCGTCAGGTTCGCGTGCACCCGGCTCCCGTCCGACGCGTCGAACCGCACCGACTTCGGCGGCGACGCGCTCCGCTGTGTCAGCTCCACGTCCCCCAGCCACACCGCCTGCGCCTCCGGGTCGGCCAACTGCTCGAACGCCGCCCCGATCGGACCCGCCACGGTCTTCGACGCCGACGCGCTGAACGTCCCGTCCGGCCGCTGCCCCGGCTCCCGCAGCCCCCGCTCCTGCTCGTACCCCACGGTGATCGACTGCGCCCACCACCCGTCGATCTCGAACTCGCCCACCAGGAGCCGCGCGATCGCCGCATGCTCCAGGTCCGCCGCGCCCCGCTCGTCGAGCAGCCGCAGCCACGTCTGCCAGTCCGCGCCCGTCGCCTCGATCAGGGCCTGGTCGGACATCGAATCCCGCCGCCGCGCCGTCGAATCACCCATGCGCCCAGCCTAAAACCGACCGCGCCCACAGACGCCCGAAAACGTGATTCCTCCGCATAACAAGGGTTCCATCCCTATTCGCGAATGAAGGGCAATAAAGTTCCGTCTCATACCGACTCGGAACGGAGCCCGAATGAACCCTGCGCGCCTCGCGGCCGCGGCGCTGGCCGCCACCGCCGCCCTCGTCCTCCTCCCGGCCGCCGCCCAGGCCGAGCCCTGGCCCGCCGACTATGCGGCCCTCGGCGACTCGTACTCCTCCGGGACCGGCGCGGGGGACTACTTCGACGAGGAGTGCCTGCGCTCCGACCTCGCCTACCCGCGACTGCTCGCCAACGGCCTCGGCGCGGACCTCCAGTTCGCCGCGTGCTCGGGCGCGACGGCCGCCGACCTCCTCGCCGAGCAGCTCGGCGCGCTCGACGCCGGGACCGACCTCGTCACGGTCACCATCGGCGGCAACGACATCGGCTGGACCGAGGCCGTCGCCGCGTGCCTGACGCCGCTCATGGACTGCACCGGCAAGATCGAGGCCTCCGAGACGCTCATGCGCGGCGAGCTGCCGGGCCTGCTCGACGGCGTCTACGGCGCCATCGCCGACCGCGCCCCGCGCGCCGAGGTCCTCGTGCTGGGCTACCCGCGGCTGTTCAACGCGCGCACCACGTGCGGCGCGCTCCACCAGCCGTCGGTCGCCGAGCAGGCCCGGATGAACGAGGCCGCCGACGTCCTCGCCGAGGTGCTCGGCGCCGCCGCCGCGGACCACGGGTTCACCTACGTCGACGTGCGCGAGTCCTTCGCCGACCACGCGGTCTGCGACGACGTGCCCTACCTGCACGGACTGCGCTACCCGGCCGCGGAGTCGTTCCACCCCAACGCCCTCGGCCACGCCAACGGCTACTACCCGGCCGTCGCCAGGGCCCTGTGAGCGAGCGGCGGGGTGGTTCGCCCGCCCCGCCGCACCCACCGCTAGAACGATAAGTGTAAATTTCCCGATTTGTTGGCGTCCGAGGGTTCCCCGCAAGTTACCGGTGAGTTCACAATATGGGCACGTCTTCCCCCGACTCGCGAAGGACCTCCCATGGACCGACTCAGACGATCAACGGTGACCGTCGCCGCCGCCCTCGCCGCCCTCCTCCTCGCCCCCGCCGCCGCGGCGCAGGCGCAGCAGACCGAGTACGTGGCCCTCGGCGACTCCTACTCCTCCGGTTCGGGCGCCGGGCCCTACACCGACGCGGCCTGCCAGCGCTCGAACAAGGCCCATCCCGCGCTCCTCGCCGCCGACCTCGGCGCCGAGTTCACCTTCGTCGCCTGCGGCGGCGCCACCACCGACGACGTGCTCGCGAACCAGGTCCAGGCCCTCGACTCAGGGACCGACCTCGTCACGATCGGCATCGGCGGCAACGACATCGGCTGGACCGACGCCGTCATCGCGTGCATCACCCCGTTCAAGAACTGCACCCCCGCGATCGAGGAGTCCGAGCGCCAGGCCACCCAGGAGCTCCCCGCGAAGCTCGACGCGGTCTACTCGGAGATCGAGTCGCGCGCCCCCGACGCGGAAGTGCTCGTCACCGGCTACCCGCGGCTGTTCGCCGCCCGCAACACCTGCGACGCGCTCGGGTCGATCAGCATCGCCGAGCAGGCCCGCATGAACCAGGGCGCCGACCTGCTCTCGGGGGTCATCCAGGCCGCCGCCGAGGACCACGGGTTCACCTATGTGGACGTGCGCGACGAGTTCACCGGCCACGAGATCTGCTCGCGCACGCCGTGGCTGCACGGGTTCACGATCCTCGACGTCCCCTACCACCCGAACGCCGCCGGGCACGCCTCCGGCTACTACCCGGCGCTCCTCGGCGCACTCTAGAGGCGCTCCTCGAACCGGCGCCTCCCAGACTGCGCCTCCCAGACCGCGCCTCCTCGAACCTGTCTCCTCCTCCGAAAAAGCGGGCCCGGACGCTTCGGCGTCCGGGCCCGCGATCGTCTACGCCTGCAACGCGAGCGTCAGCGGATGCACGGCCGCCGCCCCCGCCTCCCGCAGCCGCATCGCCGCCACGGTCGCCGTCCACCCGGAGTCGCGCACGTCGTCGACGAGCAGGAGGCTCGCCGCCGGGACCGGGAAGTCCACGGTGAACGCGTCGAGCACCTGGTGCAGCCGCTGCGCGCTGTTCGCGCGGTGCTGCCCGGACATCGCGCCCGGCGTGCGGCCCAGCGCCCCGAGGTACTCCATGCGGCCCAGCTTCGCGATCCGCTCCGCGAGTCCGTTCACCAGGCGCGGGCGCGACAGCGACCCGGTCGAGACGACCGCGGAGGGCCGGTCGGCCCAGTCCCACGCGGCGAGGACCTTGACGACCGCGCCGAACACGTCGTCGGGCACGTCCCGGTCCGCGCCGTCGCCCAGCAGCGCCCGCAGCGGCCCGCCCCAGCCGATGTCCGACAGCCGCGCGAGCGCCCGCCCCGGCTCGGCCCCCAGCTCCGGCGCGATCTTCCCCTTCAGGTCGACCCCCATCGCCTGCATCCCCGTGGGCCACATGCGCTTCGGCTCCACCGCGACACCGGGCTTCGACAGCGCCGCCGCCGCGCCCTCGGCGGCCTCCGACGACACCGCCGCGGTCGCGCGCTCGCCCGTGCAGTTGTCGCACCGCCCGCACGGCGCCGCCTCCGCGTCGTCGAGCTCGGCCCGCAGGAACTCCAGGCGGCACCGGTCCGTGGCCTCGTACGCGAGCATCCGCTGCTGCTCGTGGCGCCGCGCGGCGGCGACCTTCGCGTACCGCTCGCCGTCATAGGTCCACGGCATGCCCGTGGCCTCCCAGCCGCCCTTGACGCGCCGCACCGCCCCGTCCACGTCGAGGACCTTGAGCATCATCTCCAGCCTGGTGCGCCGCAGGTCGACCCGCGTCTCCAGGGCCGCGGTGGACAGCGCGCGGCCCTCGGCTTCGAGCACGTCGAGCGTGCGCCGCACCGCGTCCTCCGCGGGGAACGACAGCGACCCGAAGTAGTCCCAGATCGCGCGGTCCTCGGCACCCGGCAGGAGCACCACCTCGGCGCGGTCGCGGGCGCGGCCCGCGCGGCCGATCTGCTGGTAGTACGCCACGGGCGACGACGGCGCTCCCAAGTGGACGACGAACCCGAGGTCGGGCTTGTCGAAGCCCATGCCGAGCGCGCTGGTGGCGACGAGGGCCTTGATGCGGTCGTTGAGGAGGTCGTCCTCGCGGGCGAGGCGCTCGGCGTTGTCGGTGCGGCCGGTGTAGGAGGCGACGGCGTGGCCGCGGCTGCCGAGGTAGTCGCTCACTTCCTCTGCGGCGGCGACGGTGAGCGTGTAGACGATCCCGGACCCGGCGAAGCGGGGGAGGGCCTCGTCGAGCCAGGCGAGGCGGTGCGCGTTGTCGGGGAGGTCGGCGACGGCCAGGTGGAGCGACTCGCGGTCGAGGGTGCCGCGCAGCACGAGCGTGGGCGTGCCGGGCCGGTCGAGCTGCTCGGCGATGTCGTCGGAGACGCGGGCGTTCGCGGTCGCGGTGGTCGCCAGGACCGGGACGCGCTCGGGGAGGTCCTCGATGAACGTCGCGATGCGCCGGTAGTCGGGCCGGAAGTCGTGGCCCCAGTCGGAGATGCAGTGGGCCTCGTCGACGACGAGCATCCCGCACCCGGCCGCGAGCTTGGGGAGCTGGTGGTCGCGGAACGCCGGGTTGTTGAGGCGCTCGGGGCTGATGAGGAGCACGTCCACGGCGTCCTCGGCGATGGCATCGGCGATGGCGTCCCAGTCCTCGGGGTTCGCGGAGTTGATGGTGCGGGCGCGGATGCCCGCGCGCTCGGCGGCCTCGATCTGGTTGCGCATGAGCGCGAGGAGCGGCGAGACGATGACGGTGGGGCCGGCGCCGCGGCGGCGCAGCAGCGCGGTCGAGGTGAAGTAGACCGCGGACTTGCCGAACCCGGTGCGCTGCACGAGGAGCACGCGGCGACCGGGGTCGTCGGGCCCGCCCGTGCAGAGCGATTCGATCGCCCTCCACTGGTCGTCGCGCAGGCGCGCGTGCTCGCCCGCGAGCGCGCGGAGCAGCGCTTCGGCTTCGTCTCTGAGTGTCTCCGTGGTGCTTCCCGCCATGGCCACTGTTCTACAGCACTGGTACGACGGCGGTGGGACCCGCTAGGCTCGGGCCGATGCACATCGACGCACCGATCGAAGTCCCGTGGAAGTCCGGCGCCTGGACGTCGCTGCCGGTGTCGGCCGAGGAGGCCGGGGGGCGGCTGCGGGTGACCGCGGCCGAGGGCAGCGACGCGTGGCGGCACACCGGCTACGGGTTCGTCCACGACAACGAGCACGCGCTCCTGGAGGAGTGGGACCGGGAACGGGCCGTGGAGGTCTCATTTCTGGCCGACTACGACGCGCAGTTCGACCAGGCGGGCCTGATGGTCCGCATCGACGCCGAGCGGTGGATCAAGACCGGCGTCGAGTACGCCGACGGCGCCCTCCAGCTCGGCGCGGTCGTCACCGACGGCCGCTCCGACTGGTCCACCGCGCCGGTCCCCGAATGGGCGGGCCGCGAAGTCACGATGCGCGCCACGCGCTTCGGCGACGCGGTCGTCGTCCGCGCCCGCGCCGCGGGCCCCGACGGCGCCCCCGAGCCCTGGCGCCTGGTCCGCCTCGCCCCGCTCGACCCGGGCGCCACCGCCTCGGCGGGCCCGTACTGCGCCGCGCCCACCCGAGCGGGCCTCACGGTCTCGTTCACCTCATGGCGCCTCACCGAACCCGACGCCGACCTGCACTGACGCGCGGCCGCTCTGCGCGGCCCGCCGCCTCGCCGGGCGGGCGCCATCGCCGCTCCGCGCGATCCGCGTCGCCGCATCGGGCGGCCCGCCGCGGCTCCGCGCGGCGCGGCCGCCCGCATGGCACTGCGCAGCCTCGCTCGCCTCGCTGCGAGCGCGGCTCGCGTTTTCGCCTGCGGCGCTTGATGTCGGACCCCTGGGGTACTTTTGCGCCAGGGGTCCCTTAGACCGGGCAAATCATGATTTATCGGGTTATGTCTGGTCTTCTGTGTCGGCGGGTGCCTCGTCGTCCAGTTCGGCGGCGAGGAGCTTGAGGTCGTAGACCGACATGCGCTGCGACTTGTCGGCCCGGCCGCGGGTGTTCACCGTCACGCCGTCCTCGCGGAGGAGGTCGGGGACATTCCTGCCCGTGCGGCCGTCGGCCCAGCGGAAGCCGTCCGAGACCGTGCCGCCCGCCGTCAGCACCCGGTAGGCCCGGGTCACGTCGCCGTCGCGCATGTACGCCCCCACCTGCCGTGGCCCCGTGCCGATGAGCTCGGCGAGGTCGCCGTACGAGGTCCAGGTGCCGTCCGGCAGCGCTTCGACGACCCGCTTCACCAGGTCCCAATCCTGCTCGCTCGTCATGCCCGCGAGCCTAACGGCCCGCGGCGACACGCCCGCCGGGGCCGCACCCGGCCCCGCCGGGCAGCGGTCCGCGAGGCCGCCCATCTGCGCCCCGCGCGGCCGACCGCCCGCCCCTTCGCGACCCACCGGCCGCGCTCCGCGCGACCGGCCCGCCGCGCCCGGGGCCACTGGTCCGACCGCGGCCCGCTACCGGCGGCCCACGTGGTGTTAACGTCGATGCAGACAGGGGAGCCGAATGGCTGAGAGTGCGGAACCGACCGCAGACCCTCACACCTGATCCGGGTAATACCGGCGGAGGAAGTCGTCGTGTGCCGCTGTCGCGCTGTGTACCCATCACTTGAAAGGCAAAGCCCATGCCTGCTGACAGCACCCTCCACGCCCCCGGACGCTGGCGCACCGTCGACATCCTCACCTGCGCCGTCCTCGCCGTCGCCTTCGGCGTCGTCTTCTGGGCCTGGAACTTCGTCTGGGCCGGCGTCGACCCCGCGCTGACCTTCTTCCCGCCGCTCGCGGGCATCCTCTACGGCGTCTGGCTCATCCCCGCCGTCCTCGCCCCGCTCATCGTCCGCCGCGCCGGCGCCGGCCTGCTCACCGAAGCCCTCGCCGCCACCGTCTCCGCCCTCCTCGGCTCCGTCTGGGGCCTCCTCGTCGTCTACCAGGGCCTCGTGCAGGGCCTCGGCGGCGAACTCGCCTTCGCCGCGGGACGCTACCGCCGCTTCGGCACCGCCGCCGCCGTCGCCGCGGGCGCCCTCGCCTGCTTCGCCGCCACCCTCTGGGACGTCTTCGTCTACTACCCCACCTACGACCTCTGGGCCTACAAGGTCCCCTACATCGCCTTCGCCATGCTCTCCGGCGCGATCGTCGCCGGGCTCGGCTCCAGGGCCCTCGTCAAGGCCATGCTCCCCACCGGCGTCCTCGACCGCTTCCCCGCCGGGCGCGAACGGGCCCGCATCTGACGTGATCCCCGTCGAGTTCCGCGGCTTCGCCTGGCGCCACGCCGGACGCCGCGCCCAGGCCGTCACGGACGTCGACCTCCGCGTCGAGCCCGGCGAGCGGGTGCTCCTGCTCGGCCCCTCCGGGTCGGGCAAGTCCACCCTGCTCGCCGCGCTCGCCGGACTCCTCACCGACGACGCGGGCGACCAGGACGGCGACGTCCTCCTCGACGGCAAGCCCGCCGCCGACCAGCGCGGCCGCGTCGGCATCCTTTTCCAGGACCCCGAGACGCAGCTCGTCATGGCCCGCGCCGGAGACGACGTGGCCTTCGGCCTGGAGAACCAGGCCGTCCCCCGCGGCGAGATCTGGCCCCGCGTCCACGACGCGCTCCGCGCCGTCGGCTTCCCCTACGGCCCCGACCGCGACACCCACGCCCTCTCCGGCGGCGAGCAGCAGCGCCTGGCCCTCGCCGGGGTCCTCGCCCGCCGCCCCGAGCTGATCCTCCTCGACGAACCCACCGCGAACCTCGACCCCCAAGGCGCCCAAGACGTCCGCGACGCCCTCCGCACCGCCCTCGCCGACTCCGGCGCCACGCTCATCGTCGTCGAGCACCGCGTCGCCGACATCCTCGACCTCGTCGACCGCGTCATCGCCCTCGGACCCGGCGGACGGCTCCTCGCCGACGGGCCCGCCGCCCGCGTCCTCGCCGAGCACGGCGAGACCCTTGCCGCCCAAGGCGTCTGGGTGCCGAACGCGCCCCTCCCGCACCGGCCGCCGGGCACCCCCGGCGACCTTGCCCTGCGCGCCGACGACCTCGCGCTCACCCACCCCGGCGCCCTGCAGCCCGCCCTCGACGGCGTCTCCTTCGACCTCCGCGCAGGCGAGCTCCTCGCCGTCACCGGCCCCAACGGCGCCGGGAAGTCCACCCTCGCGCTCCTCGCCGGGGGCCTCGCCCGGCCCGACCGCGGCGCCGCCACCGTCCCGGGGGAGCGGCGGCCCCTCCACCGCCTGCCCGCGCGGCGCCTCGCCGTGCGCGTCGGCTCGGTCTTCCAGGACCCCGAGCACCAGTTCGTCGCCCCCACCGTCCGCGACGAACTCGCCTTCGGCCCCAGGCAGGCCGGATGGGCCGCCGACCGCATCGACGCCCGCGTCTCGGAGCTCCTCGAACGCCTGCGCCTCGCGCCCCTCGCCGCCGCCAACCCCCACACGCTCTCCGGCGGCGAGGCCCGCCGCCTCTCCGTCGCCTCCGCGCTGGCCGCCGCGCCCGGCGTGCTCCTGCTCGACGAGCCCACGTTCGGCCAGGACCGCCGCACCTGGGGCGAACTGGTCGACCTCACCGCCGGCATCCGCGACGAGGGAACCGCCCTTCTCGCCGTCACCCACGACCGCGACTTCGCCGCGGCCCTCGGCGCCCGCGAACTCGTCCTCAAGGACGGCAGGGAGGCCCCGTGCTGACCCTCGCGCCCGTCTGCGGCCCCGAAGCGCCCATCGCCCGCGCCAACCCCGTCGCGAAACTCGCCGCCGTCGCCCTGCTCACCACCGTCGCGCTCGTCGCGGCGGACTGGCTCACCCCGCTGCTCCTGCTCGCGTTCGTGGCGGCGGTCCTGCCGTTCACCGGCATCCGCCCCGGCCCGCTCGCGGTGCGGCTGCGCTGGCTGTGGGCCGCGGCGGGCACGGTCGTGCTCGTGAACGCGGTCTTCGCGGCCGAGCAGACCGGCCGCACCCTGGTCGCGTTCGGGCCCGTCGAGATCAGTACCGGGGCGCTTCTGGACGGCACCGCGATCGGCCTGCGCGTGTGCGTCGCCGCCACCGCGGGCGTCCTCGTCTTCGCGACCACCGACCCCACCGACCTCGCCGACGCCCTCACCCAGCAGCTCAAGGCCCCGGCCCGGTTCACGATCGGGTCGCTCGCGGCCCTGCGGCTCCTGCCGCTCCTCGCCGCCGAATGGCGCCAGATCACCACGGCCCGCCGCGCCCGCGGCCTCGAAGGCGGCTGGAACCCGCTGCGGCGCACCAGGCTGTTCGCCTCCACGATGTTCGCGCTCCTCGTCGGCGCGATCCGCCGCGCCGGACGCCTCGCCGCCGCCATGGACGCCCGCGGCTTCGACACCGAGATCCCCCGCACCCACGCCCGCGAGCAGCGGATGCGCCCCGCCGACTGGGCCCTCATCGGCCTCGCCGCCGCGGCCGGGGCCGCGGCCGTCGCCATCAGCGCCGCCACCGGCACGTTCACCGTCTAGCCCATTGCCGGAACGGCCCGCCGCGGCCCGGCCCCGAGTCATACTGTGTGACCATGCGACTCACCAAGTTCGGCCACTCCTGCGTCAGGCTCGACACCGGCCAGGGCCTCATCGTCATCGACCCGGGCGCCTACTCCGACCCGGCGGCCCTCGACGACGCCGACGCCGTCTTCATCACCCACGAGCACGCCGACCACGTCGACGAGGCCCGCCTCCGCGACTTCCACGCCGCCCGCCCCGACGTCCCCGTCTTCGGCCCCGAGGCGCTCGCCGCGACCCTGGGGGACCTGAAGTTCACATGCGTCAGCCCGGGCGACGCGATCCCCGTGGCGGGCACCGAGGTCAAGGTCTTCGGCGGGCGCCATGCGGTCATTCATCCTGACATCCCGCTCGTCGCGAACGTCTGCTACCTCGTCGACGGCGTCTACCACCCGGGCGACTCGCTCACCGTCCCCGACATGCCCGTGCGGACCCTCCTCGTCCCGGTCGCCGCGCCCTGGCTCAAGCTCTCCGAGGCGATCGACTTCGCCCGCGCCGTCGACGCCCCCGCCGTCCACCCCATCCACGACGCGATCCTCAGCGACATCGGCCTGGGCCTGCCCGACCGCCTCTTCCCGCTCCTCGTCGGCGACTCGTACCGGCGCATCGCGAACGGCGAGACCGCGACCGTCTGACCCCGGCCGACTGACCCGCGACCACATAGGATATATCCTATAGGATATAGGATTCCGCGACTGAATCGTACATCCTATATCCTATAGGATGCACGATTTCCCGGCCTTGGACGCGCGGCGGCGCCCGGAGCCTGAAGGCTCCGGGCGCCGCCGTCGTTCGGGCCCTGGTTTCCGTTGCAGTGCACCGAGTCTTATGCGCGGGCCGGCGTCGCGACGACGTCCTCCTCCTCGACCGCGGGCTGCGCGAACTGGGCCTCGTAGAGCCGCGCGTACGCGCCGCCCGAGGCGAGCAGCTTCTCGTGCGGGCCCTGCTCGACCACCGTGCCGTGCTCCATCACCACGATCACGTCGGCGTCGCGGATCGTCGACAGCCGGTGCGCGATCACGAAGCTCGTGCGCCCCTGCCGCAGCGCCACCATGCCCTGCTGCACGAGCATCTCGGTGCGGGTGTCCACCGAGGACGTCGCCTCGTCGAGGATCAGGATCGACGGGTCGATCAGGAACGCCCGCGCGATCGTCACGAGCTGCCGCTCTCCCGCGCTCAGCCCGCCCTCGTCGGCGCCCACGATCGTGTCGTAGCCGTCCGGGAGCGTCCGGATGAAGTGGTCGGCGTGCGCCGCCTGCGCGGCCCGCTCGACCTCCTCGCGGGTCGCCTCGGGCTTGCCGTAGGCGATGTTCTCCGCGATCGTCCCCTCGAACAGCCATGTGTCCTGGAGGACCATGCCGATCCGCCGCCGCAGCCGCTCGCGCTCCACCGTGGACACGTCGACGCCGTCGACGGTGATCCGGCCCGCGTCCAGGTCGTAGAAGCGCATCAGCAGGTTCACGAGCGTGGTCTTCCCCGCGCCCGTCGGCCCCACGATCGCCACCGTCTGCCCCGGCTCGGCCTCCAGCCACAGGTGCTCGATGAGCGGCTCGTCCGGCAGGTACCGGAACGACACGTCCTCGAACGCCACCCGGCCCTCCACCGCCGCCAGCGCGTCGCCCGCGCCCTGCGGCTCCGGGGACTGCTCCTCGGCGTCGAGCAGCTCGAACACCCGCTCGCCGGAGGCGACGGCGGACTGGATCTGCCCGAACATCGCCGCGAGCATGTTCAGCGGGTTCGAGAACTGGTTGGTGTACTGGATGAACGCCTGGATCTGCCCGAAGCTGAGCAGCCCGGCGGCGACCTGGAGGCCGCCGACGACGGCCACGAGCACGTACGTGACGAGCCCGAGGAAGGCCATCGCCGGGCCGAGGAGCGCCGAGACCCACTGGGCCCGCACGGTGTTCTCGTACAGGTCGTCGTTGTACCGCTTGAACACGGCCGCGCCCTCGGCGCGGCGCCCGAACAGGGTCACCAGCTGGTGGCCGGTGATCATCTCCTCGACGTGCCCGTTGAGCTTCCCGGTGGTGGCCCACTGCTGCACGAACCGCGGCTGGCTGCGCTTGCCGATGAGGCGCGCGGCGAGCACCGTGAGCGGCAGGGTGAGGACCACGACGAGCGTGAGCAGCGGCGAGATGGTGAGCATCATGATCGGCACGCCGATGAGGAACAGCAGGCCCTGCACGACCCGCTGGGTCACCTGGCCGACGGTCTGCGTCAGGTTGTCGATGTCGTTGGTGACGCGGGAGAGGACCTCGCCGCGCGGCCGGGAGTCGAAGTAGGACAGCGGGAGCGCCGCGACCTTCCGGTCGGCCTCCTTGCGGAGGTCGTACGCCATGTACTGGGCCATCTTGGCGATGGTGCGGCCGTTGGAGACCGTGATCCCGAAGGTGGCGACGGCGATCGCGATGGCGAGGCCGAGGATCTTCGCGAGGCCCGCGAAGTCGACGTCTCCGGCGGCGGCGCCCGCGATGACGTGGTCGGTGGCGCGGCCGAGGACCGTGGGGACGGCGAGCATCCCGAGGACCATGAGCACGCCGAAGCCGATCACGGAGGTGAGGCGGAGCTTGTCGCGCCACAGGAGCCCGACGATGCGGCGCACGGTGCCGCGGAAGTCGTCGGCCTTCTTCAGGGCCGGGCCGGCGAGGCCGGCGGGTCCGCGCATGGTCACAGCGCCTCCTGAAGGGTGAGTTGGGAGTTGACGATCTCGGCGTACACCGGGTTGTGTTCGAGGAGTTCATCGTGGGTGCCGGTGCCCACGACGCGGCCGTTGTCGAGGACGACGATGCGGTCGGCGTCGCGGATGGTCGAGACGCGCTGGGCGACGATGACCTGCGCGGCGTCGGCGATGTCGCGGGCGAGCGCGGCGCGCAGGGCCGCGTCGGTGGCGGTGTCGAGCGCGGAGAACGAGTCGTCGAAGAGGTAGATCCTGGGGGCGGCGACGATGGTGCGGGCGATGGCGAGGCGCTGGCGCTGGCCGCCGGAGACGGTGGTGCCGCCCTGGCCGAGGAGGGTCTCCAGGCCGTCGGGCATGTCGCGGACGAAGTCGGCGGCCTGCGCGGTTTCGAGTGCGCGCCAGAGGGTCTCGTCGTCGGCGTCGGGGTTGCCGTAGCGGAGGTTCGCGGCGATGGTGCCGGAGAACAGGTAGGCGCGCTGGGGGACGAGGCCGACGGTGCGGGCGATGAGGGCCCGGTCCATGCTCCTGACGTCGACGCCGTCGATGCGGACGGCGCCTTCGCCGACGTCGAACAGGCGGGGGATGAGGTTGAGGAGCGTGGTCTTCCCGGCGCCGGTGGAGCCGATGACGGCGGTGGTCTGGCCGGGCCGGGCGACGAGGTCGACGCCGCGGAGGACGGGCTCTTCGGCGCCGGTGTACCGGAAGGTGACGGCGTCGACGTCGAGTTCGCCGCGGCCGGGGAGCTCATGGACGGCGTCGGCGGGGTCGGTGATGGTCGGCTCGGTGCCGAGGACCTCGCGGATGCGCCCGGCGGCGACCTTCGCGCGCGGGGCCATCATGAACACGCCCATGGACATCATCACGGAGCCGAGGATGAGCCCGGCGTAGGTGAGGAACGCGATGAGGTCGCCGATCTGGAGGCTGCCGTCGGCGATGCGCCCGGCGCCGATCCACACGATGACGATCGAGGTGATGTTGCTGCTGGCCATGGCGGTGGCGCCGAAGAACGCCTGGACGCGGCCGACGCGCAGCGAGGCGTCGGTGAGCTTGTCGTTGGCCTCGTTGAAGCGGTGCTGCTCGTGGTCGTCGCGCACGAACGCGCGGATGACGCGGATGCCGGTGATGTGCTCGCGCATGACCTGGTTGATGCCGTCGATGGAGCGCTGCATGGCGCGTCCGGCGGGGACCATCGAGACCACGATGAAGTAGATGATCAGGGCCATGACGGGGATGGCGGCCAGGAGGATGCCGGTCATGGGCACGTCGAGGGTGAGCGCCAGGGTGAGGCCGCCGATCGCGGTGATCGGGGCGACCATGAACAGGGTGAGCCCCATGACGAGCATGGTGACGACCTGCGTGACGTCGTTGGTGGTGCGGGTGATGAGCGAGGGCGCGCCGAAGCGGTCCATCTCGGTGGTGGAGAAGCGCTGCACCTGCGCGAAGAGGTCGGCGCGGAGGTCGCGGCCGAGGCCCATGGCGGCGCGGGCGCCGAAGTAGACGCCGAACGCGGCGGCGGCGAGCTGGACGACGGTGACGGCGAGCATGAAGCCGCCGTGGCGGAGCACGTAGCCGGTGTCCCCGGCGGCGACGCCGTTGTTGATGAGGTCGGCGTTGAGGGTGGGCACGTAGAGCGACGCGACCGTCTGGACGAGCTGGAAGACGATCGCGAGGGTCAGCGGCCTGCGGTGGGGGCGGAGGTAGTCGGCGAGGAGGCGGAGGATCGAGGCCTCGGGTGCCGCCTCCCCGCCGGCGTCCGGCGCCGGCTTGCGGGGCCGGTCGGCGGGTGGGTTTCCTGTCATGTCGGCGAGCGTAGCACCCGATTTTGACCGGGTACAACTTTTTTCCGGGAAGAATTTTTGGCCGGGTCAACGATGAACTGGTACAGTGGCGGGATGGAACGACACCGAGGCCTGCGCGAGCGCAAGAAGAACGCCACGTGGGGACTGCTGAAGACCACGGCCCTCCAGATGTTCCTGGAGCGCGGGTACGAGAACGTGTCCGTCGCCGAGATCGCCGCCGCCGCGAACGTGTCGAAGGCCACGGTGTTCAACTACTTCCCGACCAAGGAAGACCTCGTCATCGGCGGCATGCGCCACCACATCGAGGACGCCGCCCGCGTCGTCCGCGAGCGCCCCCGCGGCACCACCCCGCACGCGGTCCTGCGCGACCGGTTCCTGGAGCTGCTGGAACACCGCGCCCCCCAGACCGGCCTCAGCGACAAGCCGATGTTCCTCAAGGTCCAGCAGCTCATCCAGGCCACGCCCTCGCTCGTGGTCAGCGCCATGGACTACCGCCGCCGCTCGGGCGCGATGCTCGCCGAGGTCCTCATGGACGAGGGCCACCCGAAGCTCACCTCGCGCCTGGTCTCCTCGCAGCTCCTGCACACCCAGCACATCCTCGTCGAGGCCAACGTCCACCTGATCCTGGAAGGCCGCCCGATCTACGAGGTCGCGGCCATGGCCTACTCCGCCGCGCACCACGCGTTCGGGCTCCTGGAGAACGGCATCGGCGACGTCATGCGCCGCGAGACCGAGCCGCCCGCCGCCGACCCGGCGTTCACGCCCGAAGGCTGCCGCGTCGGCTACGACCCCGGCCAGGGCGAGGCCGAACGCGTCCTCGAACAGGCCGCCGAGCGCGTGCTCGCCGAACCGGGCGACGAGATCCTCGAAGCCCTCGTCGACCCCCGCCGCGCCTGACCGGGGCGGTGCGGTTTCAGGACGGCCGTTACGGCTGTGGCGCTTCGTGACTAGACTCCGGCCCATGTCCTCACTCGACCACCTCGTCCTCGCCACGCCCGACCTCGCCGCCACCGTGAACGAAGTCGCCCGCCTGACCGGGACGCGACCCGTCCCCGGCGGCGTCCACCAGGGCCTGGGCACCCGGAACTTCCTGCTCGGCGTCGGCGAGGGGGCCTACCTGGAGATCATCGGACCCGACCCCGAGCAGCCGTCCCCCGACAAGTGGCGGCCCTTCGGCATCGACACCCTCACCGAGGCCCGCCTCGTCACCTGGGCCGTGCGCACCGAGGACATCGACGGCGCGGTCGCCGCCTCCCGCGCCGCCGGGTACGACCCCGGCGAGCCGTGGGAGATGACCCGCCGGACCCCCGAAGGCGCCGACCTCGCGTGGCGCCTCACCCTTGACAAGGAGGGCCGCCACCGCGGCCCCGTCCCGTTCCTCATCGACTGGGGGAGTACCCCGCACCCCGCCGCCGGCCTGCCGATCGTCCCGCTCGTGAGCATCGAGGCCGTGCACCCGCACCCCGAGCGCGTCGAGCCGCACATCGAGGCCGTCGGCGCGAAGCTCCCCATGAAGGCCGCCAACCGCGGCGCGCTGGCCGCCACCCTCTTCGGCGAGGCCGGGCTCGTCGTCCTCATCTGAGGCGCAAAGAGGCCCGCGACCATTGCGGTCGCGGGCCTTTCCCCTGCTCCTAGCTGTCGCTCGACGACTCTTCACTGCCCGGCGGGGTCCCGCCGGGGCCGCCCTCGCCACCGCCTTCGGGCATGCCCCCGCCGCCCGAGACCGAGCCGCCGCCCGCCTCGGTGGACGTGTCGACGCCGACGGGCAGCGTGATCGCGAATCCGCCGTCCACGTCGCCGGAGACGGATGGGAGCTGCGAGGCCCCGCCGTCGTCGCTGAAGATCCCGTCGGTCTCCAGGGAGACCTTCGAGAGGTTCTCCACGGACTGCTCGTAGCCCTCCTCGGCGTACACGGTGTCGCACGTGTCCTGCGGGAGCGCGATCTGCGACGTGGCGATCGCGTTCGCCGAGTCGGTGATCGAGTCGACGTCCGGGTAGACCTCGAAGTGGATGTGCGGCCAGCGGCCGTCGTAGCAGGCCGGGAAGATGCTCGTGAACTTCACGACCCCGTCGGCGTCGGCGACCTGCACGCCCCGCAGGTAGTTCTCGTTCACGATGGCCTCGGAGTACATCGAGTACTCGCCGTCGCGGTTGCAGTGCCACAGGTACACGGCCGCGCCCTCGAAGCGCGCGTTGTCGTTCGCCATGTCGTAGAGCGTCAGCTCGATGTCGAGCCCCACGCCCTCGGCGGCGGTGGTGCTGTCGCCGAAGCTGGAGCGGATGTCGCTGCGGACCACCCCGCTCTGCTCCAGGATGTCCGGCCCGTTCGACCCGTCGCCCGGGTACGGCCCGGCCGTCTCCTCGGGGATCTCCGTGAGGTCCTCCGCGGAGGCCGCGGTGGTCGTGCCACTCCCGGAGGAGTCGCCGCTGTTCGAGCACGCCGCCAGGCCCAGGGCCGCGGCCCCCGCCCCGGCGAAGAGCACGCCGCGGCGGCTCAAGAGCGTCCCGATGTCGAACTGGAGTCCCTGGTCGACCAGTTCCTCCTCCGGCTTCGCGTACGGGCGGCCCTCGTAGCTCGGCGTCTGCTGCTTCGTCTTCACGGCTTTCCTCCTTGGCGGTTCGTCCTCCACATTCTTCGGGGACGGACCCGGCTTCCGGTGAAGGAAAGGTCAGAGGAAGATCGGAAAACTAGCGCGCGACAGCCGTCACACCCGGGACGCCTTGAGCGAGTACATCAGCGGCGTGCGCGGCGCCCCCTCCGGCCACCGGTAGCGGCCTTCGCGCTGCTCAAGGGGGCCGAGGTGCTGGAACAGCGTCCAGTCGAACTCGTGCACGAACTCGATGCGCAGGCCGTTGCGGGCCAGCGCCGAGACGACCTCGCTCACCGGGTGGGTCCACTGGAAGTTCAGATTGCTCTGAGTTTCGGCGTCGCCGTCGGTGTAGGTGCCCGGCTCGTCGAAGACCATCGGCTCGCCGTCGAGGTAGCCGCGCTCGATGCGCCTGCCGGTCTCCCAGTCGAGGACGTCGACCAGGGGGTGGAACTCGGCGAGGTACAGGAACCCGCCTGGCGCGACCAGGGACGCGGCCACGTCGGCCCAGCGCTCGGCGTCCGGGAGCCAGCAGAGGGCGCCGAGCCCGGTGTAGACGATGTCGAAGGTCCGCCCGCCGAGCGCTTCGCGCGCGTCGTAGACGTCGGCAGCGACGAACGAGGCCCGGTCGTCCAGGTCCAGGTCCTTCGCGAGGCCGCGCGCGACCGCGACGGCCGGTTCGGAGAAGTCGAGGCCCACGACCTCGGCGGCCCCGCGCCGCGCCCACGACAGCGTGTCCTGCCCCATGTGGCACTGGAGGTGGACGAGGCGCTTGCCGGTGACGTCGCCGACCTCCTCGGCCTCGAACGCGTTGACGTCGCCGCTTCCGGCCCGGAAGCCGTCCTGGTCGTAGAAGCGGCTGGCGGCGTGGATCGGGACGCGCTCGTCCCACATGGCCCGGTTGGCGTCGCGCCAGGCGGATTCGGAGGTCATGCGGCCACTCTCGCAGCGGTCCGCATGACCGGCAAGCGATTTACGCCGCTTTGGAGCGGGCGCCGGGGAAGTCGGAGACGAACGTCCAGCCGAGGTGCTCGTACAGGGCGCGGCCCTCGTCGCTGGCGACGAGGAGCCCGTACCGCATGCCGAGCGCGTACGCGTTGAGCGACAGGGCCCGCATGAGGGTCGAGCCGAGGCCGCGGCGCTGGTGGTTCGGCGCGGTGACGACCTTGTCGAACACGCCGAAGTCGCCGTCGCGGCCCAGGCGCGCGGAGGCGGCGTGGTCGCCGTTGGCGTGGAACGCGCGGGCGACGGTGAGCGGGCCCTCGGTCTCCACGACGAGCCGGTAGTCGGCGGGGACGGTGTACGGGTCCTGCGCGAACACGACGGTCATGAGGTGCCCGCCCTGGTCCATGGTCCAGGTCGCGGGGATGGCGGACCGCAGGAGCGCGTCGGGTCCGGCGATCATGAGCTGGTGGCCGGGAGTGTCGAGCGCGGCGGCAGTCTCGGCGAGGAACTCGGGCGTGTAGGTGTGGTAGACCTTGCGGACCTCGGTGCTGGGCGGGCCGACGGCGACCTCGTAGCCGCCGTCGATCGGCTCGGGCTGGGCGGTGATGCGCGAGTGGGCGCGGCCGCGGCCCCAGGCCATGACCAGTTCGGGGAGGGTGTGGCCGGTGGGATCTGCGTTCACGGGTGCTCCTTCGGGGGACGTGGGGACTCTATTGCAACTATCTTGCAACAAGCCACCGACATCCCGGTCCGCGGGACGTGTCGGACCCGGCGCGTAGGCTCGCGACGGTTCAGGAGGGGGAGCGAAGTTGAGCGATGCGGTGACGTCGGCCGAGGACGGCCTGGCGCGGTGCCCGTGGGGCGTCGATCCGGAGATCTACCGGAACTACCACGACACCGAGTGGGGCCGCCCGGTGCGCGGCGACGACGCGCTGTTCGAGCGGGTCAGCCTGGAGGCGTTCCAGTCGGGCCTGTCGTGGCTGGTGATCCTGCGCAAGCGCGAGGCGTTCCGGAAGGCGTTCGGCGGCTTCAGGATCGAGAAGGTCGCGAAGTTCACCGAGCAGGACGCGGAGCGGCTGCTCGCCGACGAGGGGATCGTCCGCAACCGCATGAAGATCGAGGCGACCATCGCGAACGCGAAGGCCGCCGCCCGGTTGGACGGCGGCCTCAGCGACCTGGTGTGGTCCTTCGCGCCCGTGCCGCGGGAGCGCCCGAAGGCCCTCGCCGACATCCCCGCGGTCACGCCCGAGTCGACGGCCTTGTCGAAGGCCCTGAAGAAGCAGGGCTTCAAGTTCGTCGGGCCGACCACGGCGTACGCGATGATGCAGGCCGTCGGGATGGTCGACGACCACCTGGCCGACTGCCACGTTCCCGAGAAGGAGGTCAGGCCCTTATCGGATGGCGACGGTGTCGGTGGCGGCGACGCCGTTGACGGTGGCGGTCAGCTCGACCGTGCCGCGGCGCCACGCGGTGAGCTCGCGCGTCTCGGGGTCGAACCACGCGGCGTACCGCAGCCACGCGAGCGGGCCCGGCCGGTCGCCGATGTAGACGTTCGCGCCGGTCCACTCGACGCCCATCGGGTAGACCACCGGGATCGTCGCACCGCCTTGGGCCAGTTCGGCTTCCACCGTGACCGTGGCCCCGGGCGCGAGGTCGTCGGCGGCGACCGCGAGCGAGTCGACCTGCGGGCGCACGAGCGCGTTGAGCCACTCGTCGCCACCTCCGACGCCGAACTGGGTCCAGCCGACGAAGCCCCCGTCCTCGGGCGTCGTGGACGGCGCCTTCCCGGAGTTGCCGTTCACCCAGTAGTTCACGCCGTCCACGCGGGACGCGTCGAAGTACCCGGCGTGCGCGCCGATGTAGGCCGCGTCCTTGCCGCTGTCGGCCTCGAACCCGGTGAGCCACTCCTCGACCACCTCGGCTTCGAGCCGGTCGCCGAGCTGCGAGGCCGCCTGCGGGCTCTTGTCGTTCGTCGGCACGTGCGCCACGACCGCCACCGAGTCCACTTCGGGGTCCGCGGCGGCCTCGTCAAGGGCATTGCGCAGCATGAGGATCTGGTCCCAGCCGCCCTTCCCGATGGTCAGGCCGGACGTGTCGAGCGTGATGAACCGCGTGCCGCCGCGGTCGAAGGTCTGGTAGGCGGGCCCGAAGACCGCCGACCAGTCGGCGACGCTGCACCCCATGGCCTCGTGGTTGCCCGGCACGTACACCCAGTCGAGCTCGTCGCCGAGCTCCTCGTCGAGCACCCGTTCGGCCAGGGCCAGGTCGTCGGGCTCGCACTCGTCCAGCAGGTCGCCATTGACGATCACGAACTCCGCGTCCGAGGCCTTGATCTCCTGGAGGGTCCGGCGCGCGGAGGCGACGATCGCGCTGTCGGGGTTCTCGGCCGTGAACTGCGCGTCGGACATGACCGCGAACGTCCAGTCCGCGCCGTCGAGGTCGGAGGCGACCATCGTGTCGAAGCGCGGCTCCGCGACGGGGATGTCCACATCGGGCGCCGTGTACGCGGTGAGGCCCGAAATGGTGACCGACCCGTGATAAACCGCGGACGGCCGGGTCTCGGCGACGTAGAAGCGGTACACCGACACCGGGTAGCTCGTGCCCTGCGGCACGTCGAACTCGACCCAGGTCCAGCCCGGCTCGGTCAGGTAGTCGCCGCGCAGGACCACGTCGGTCCCGTTGGCGTCCTTCAGTTGCAGCGACGGCCACTCGCCGAAGCCCTCGGCCTCGATCCACATGCCGAACCGCTGCGGCTGCCCGTCCACGTGGATGAGCGCCGGGGGCCGCGCGTACGCGGCGCGGGTCGCGGTCGACTGCGTGAAGTCGTACGTGAGCGTCAGCCCGGCGTCGCCGTCGTGGCCCTCGCCGGGCGCCATCGAGCCGGTGGCGCGGGCCGTGGAGAAGATCCACTGCGCGCCGTCGCTGAAGTCGCTGACGGCCTGCTCGTCGAGGCCCACGGTGATCGCGAGCGCCGTGGTCTTCCCGGCCACGGTGACTTCGACCGTGCCGGAGCCGCTCGCCGCCTCGGCCGCGACGGTGTAGCCGCCGAGCCCGTCCGGCTCGATCGCGAACAGGTCGCCGTCGTACGACAGGTCCACGTCCGCGGGGTCGATCGGGGCGGTGAACCCGTCCGCATCCGTGCCGATGACCTGGAACCCGGTCGTCGTGCCGGCGTCCGGCAGCGACAGCAGCCGCTGCGACGGCGCGATCGCGTCCAGGGCGCCGAGGACGGTCAGCTCGGTCGACCCGGAGGCCCGTCCGTCCTTGGCGGTCACCACGACCTCGCCGGAGCGGTTGCGGGCGTGGAAGACCGCGTCGCCGTCCACCCAGCCGAGGCGGGACGGGTCGGTCTTCCAGCGCGGGTCGGCGTCGGCGGGCCCGTACGCGTCGTCGTAGGCGGCCACGGCCAGGGGCCGGGTGAGGCCGGGGAAGACCCGGTCGTAGTCGGCGCCTTCGACGGCACCGGGGTCGAACGGGGCCTGCGGGGCGACCGCGAAGCCGTCGACCTCGCCGTCGCCGTCCGGGACGGTGAACGCGAGCGCGTTGCCCACGGACCGCTCCGAGCCGTCAGAAGGACTGTTGACGGTGACGAGGTCCTCGGTGCCGGGCGCGCGGGCGATGAGGGTGGAGGAGCCGCCGCCGTCGAGGTTGAGGGCGCTGTACGCGCCCATGGCGAGGAGCTGCTCGGCGGTCTCGCGGAGCGTGTAGCCGCCGCTCGCCGCCTGCCGTCCGTCCACAGTAAGCACGTACAGTTCGGTGCCGTCCTCGGAGACGCCGACGGCGGTGCGCGGGTGGCGGGCCTGGTCGGTCTGGTTCACGAGCTCCCCGTCGGTGATGAGGAGCTGGTTGCCCGAGACGGCGGTCTGCGGGAGGTCCCCTTCGGTCTCGGCGGCGTACTCGACCGCGACGGCGTCGCCGACCTGGAGCGCGGCCAGTGCCGCGGCGCCGGTCTCGCGGCCGACCAGCGTGAGCGCGCCGTCGGCGATGGGCCCGGCCTGCGGGTCGTCGGTGACCGCGGTGACGGTCCCGTCGACCACGGTTACCTCGACGACCGCCGCGCCGTCCGCGACGCGGGCCCGCGAGGCCTCGCCCCAGCGCGCGTCGTACACGCCGATCCCGTTCGCCGGGAGCGCGGTCGTGTTGAGGCCGTGGAGGTCCAGAGTCCCGTCAGGCGTGGTCGCGGTGCCTTCGAAGCCGATGCGCTGCACGGAGGCCGTGCCGTCGGCGTCGAAGGCGATGACGTTGGAGGACCCGGCCGCGGCGGACTTGACGAGCTCGCCGTCCGCGATGGCGACGCCCTCGGCGCCGCCGGTGTCGTTGATGTCGAAGAAGTCAGCGTTGAACGCGAGCACGACGTCCTCGACGCCGTCGAGCTGCTCGCGGACCGGCTCGGAGGCGGCGACGACACCCGGGTCGAGGTAGCGGGGGACCGCGCCGCCGGTGAGGTCCACGGTGGCCGCGTCGCCGCGGATCCAGCCCTGGTCCTCCCAGCGGTCGAAGGACTCCAGCTCGATGCCAGGGCCGATGGGGCGGCTGTCGCCGTCGACGGGGACGGCGGTGTCCTCCCCGGTCTGGGCGGCGGCGGGCGGCGGGACGAACAGCGCGGCGAGGGCTGCGGCCGCGAGGATCCAGGGAGCGGTGGTGCGCACGGTGGGACCTGGCCTTCGGGGGAGTGCGGGTTACAGAGGTCCTCCAGAAGATCCCATGAAAATCCCCTTCATGGGTAGATCAAGTCCCGAAAATTTGTGCCGAATTCTGGATGGCCCCCTCATGCCGCCGAGGTTGCCGTGCGGCGCAGGAAGTAGAGCGCGAGCGCGCCCGTCGAGGCCGCCAGGACGAGGACGGTGAACACCGCCGCGACCTGGGAGCCGAAGGCCGCCACGGCGATCGGGGCCGCGAGGATCGCGAGGCACCACCACGCCCGGTGGGCGGCGGCGCACAGGCCGAGGCACACCGCGAGCGCGACGCACAGGAGCCAGCGGTGGAGGTCCGGGAGCGGCGCGGTGGCGTGCTCGGCGGCCGTGCCGATGCCGAACGCGACGAGCGTCACCGACACGGCGACGACGAGGTGCGCGGGCAGCAGGAACCGCGGCGCCGTCTGGTTCTCCTCGTCGAACCCGAACCGGAAGTTCAGCCACCACAGTCCGATGAGGAGCCCGAACCCGGCGAGCCCGATGCCGACCTGGGCCCAGCCCCACTCGACCTCGCCGATGGCGGTGACGAGCTGGAGCACGGCCTCGCCGAGGACGATCATGATGAACAGGCCCAGCCGCTCGCCGAGGTGCGAGCCCTGCACGTCCCACAGCTCGAACTCCTGCGTCCCTCGCCTGCTCCGCTCGCTGCGCTCGCGCAGGCGGTCCCGGAACTCCCGCATGCGGTCCTCGTCGTCGCCCACGAGCAGGGCCCCGGCGAGCGTCATCGCCACGCCCAGCGCCCACAGCCCGAGCTTCCACCGCGGGTCGTCGACCCAGAACGCGATGATCCACGGCAGCAGGCCCGCGTTCCGCTGCGCCGCAGACCAGCTCATGACCATGCGGCCCGAGCGCGCGAGCCCCTGCGAGGCGATCCCGGTGGTGTACAGGTACGCGGCGGCGAACACCGCCGAGTGCGCGCCGGTCGCCTCCGGGACGGCCGCGGCCATCACGGCGAGGCCGAGCATGCCCAGCAGCATCGTCCGGGTGCGGGTCCGCTCCGAGGCGACGTTGGCGTACACCGTGAACGAGGTCCAGACCAGCCAGATCGCCGTGTACAGCGTGAAGAACGCCGCCACGTGCAGCCCGCTGGGGTGCACCAGCAGGTGCGTCAACTGGGCGACCGCGGCGACGACGACGAGGTCGAAGAACAGTTCGAGCCAGGTCGCGTGGCGGTCGGAGGTCATCTGTTCGGTCACGACGGGAGAAGATACTCCCCCCGCCCGGCGCGCTAGGCCTCGGCGGCCGTCGAACCGCGCACCACGACCCGGCACTGGACGGTCCGCACGCCTCTGCCGTGCTCGGCGTCGATGGCCTCGAAGAGTGCGCGGGCCGCGCTGCGCCCCAGCTCCTCCAGGTTCATGTCCACACTGGTCAGTTTGGGCCGGGCGCCGGTGGTCATGACCTGCCAGTCGTCGAAGCCCATGACGGCCACGTCCTCGGGGACGCGGCGGCCCCGCTCGCGCAGCGTGTCGAGCACGCCGCGGGCCACCTGGTCCGAGCCGCACAGTACGGCGTCCACATCGGGCTCCCGGTCGAGGAGCATCCCGGCCGCCGCGCGGCCCCAGCCCTCTTCCCACGTGCCGTAGGCGACGTCGCCGACCGGCGACAGCCCGGCCTCATTGAGCGCGGCGAGCGCGCCGGTGACGCGGTCGCGCGCCGCCGAGTAGGCGCCGTCGCCGGAGATGTGCGCGATCCTGGTGCGCCCGCAGGCGATCAGGTGCTCCACTGCCATGCGGCCCGCGCCCACGTTGTCGGGCACGATCGACAGGTCCTCGGGGTCTTCGGACGGCGCGTAGGCGTACACGACCGGCACGTCGACGGCCGCCGCGAGCGGCGGGCGCGGGTCGGTCGAGGAGCCCACCACGATGAGGCCGTCCACGCGGCGGCTGAGCAGCGCCTGCACGTGGTGGCGCTCGCGGATCGCGTCCCCGCGGGCGTCGCACAGGAACACCGACATCTCGCCCGCGCCGAACGCGTCCTCCGCGCCCATGAGGATCGGGAGGCTGAAGCGGCCCACCAGGTCCGAGGTCAAGAGCCCGACGGTGCCGGTGCGCCCGGCGAGGAGCCCGCGCGCGAGCGAGTTGGGGGAGAACGAGAGCTGCGCGGCCGCCTCGGCGACGCGCTCGCGGGTGGCGGCGCTGACGTGGTTGCGCCCGTTCAGCGCCTTCGAGGCGGTGGCGACCGAGACGCCCGCCAGCTTGGCGACGTCGGTCAGCGTCGCGGCGCGCGCGCCGCGCGGTGCCGGGGTTCGGGCCACCTCGTCCTCCTTCGGTCCGGCCGCCTCGCGCGCCGGAACGGATCGACTGTAGCCGACGGAGGGAAATCCTGCGAATCAGGCTTTCGGTCACATCACCGCAGGCCACCGCCCCTGGCATCGATTCTCCTCGATCCATGCATTGACAGGGCCACGATGAGACCCCTAACATCGTCTCGACGGCGTTCCGAAAAGGTTTTCGGAGGCTTTCGGTCCTCGGTCCCTCTCCCCACTCGGCACACCCTCACGCGCACGGAGGCACGCGATGCAGCTACGCCCCCCGCTCACCCTGTCCGCCGCCGCAGCGGCCGCGGCCCTCGCCGCCGGCCTCCTTGTCGTCGGCGCGACCCCCGCCGCCGCCCAGCAGACCATCGGCTACCCCGAGTTCACCGGCGGCGACGCCGTCCCCGACGAGCCCGTCCCCTACGACGTCGACGGCATGATGGCCGCGATGTACGAGGAGGAGCTCGACGGCGGCGACGGCACCGACTTCTGGATGGACCGCCTCCTCGCCCGCGAAGGCGCCGACCCCGCCGGCGACCAGTGGCTCATGACCCGCGGCCGGGCCCTCCTCATGCGCGTCCACGACCCCGACGTGATCGGCTTCGGCGGCCAGTTCGCCTACTACGACCCCACCTTCGACCGCGCCTCGAACACCGACGGCTTCACCGTGGACATCGGCGACGGGGACTTCACCGAGGACGTCGCGCAGCGCCGCCAGACCCCCAGCTACTGGACCTCCGTGCACGAGAACGGCACCCTCACCGCCGAAGTCCAGAAGTTCATCACCCAGAACAACACCGCCGTCGCCAACATCACGATCACCAACGGCGGCAGCGACACCACCGTCCCCGTCAAGGTCGAGTCCGACTTCGCCTGGACCGCCGACGGCGACGAGCTCACCGGCGTCCTCGACGTCCAGAACTCCCGGCTCGAACGCCTCACCACCGTCTTCCCGCGCCTCTCCGGCACCGGCCTCACCCCGGACGACGGCGCCCTCACCGGCGAACTCGAACTCGCCCAAGGCGAATCGACCACCATCAAGGTCCAGCTCGGCATAATCGCCGAGGAGATCCCCGAGTCCGCGACCGAGTACGCCGCCTACCGCGACGCCACCCCCGCCGACGCCTTCACCACCCAGGTCCAGACCTACAACAAGTGGTGGGCCGACAACGTCCCCTACTTCGACGTCCCCGACGAGGCCCACAAGAAGTTCATCTACTACCGCTGGTGGCTGATGCGCTACAACTACCTCGACGCGGACATCCCCGGCAACGACTTCCAGTTCCCCACCTCCATCGAAGGCGTCACCGGCTACAACAACGCCATCGCGCTCACCGTCCCGATGTTCATCGACGACCTCAAGTACCTGCGCGACCCCGCCTATTCCTACGGCCCCTGGGTCTCCACCGGCGAGTCCTCCCAGGGCGGGCGCTTCATGGACAACCCCGGCGACCCCGAGAACTGGTCGAACTCCTACACCCAGTACATCGCCGAAGCCGCCTGGCGCTCCTACCAGGTCCACGGCGGGCCCGTCGACATCGCCGAGAACCTCGCCCGCTACGCCGAAGGCGACGTCAAAGGCCAGCTCGACACCTTCGACTCGAACAACAACTACTTGATCGAGTACGACTGGGGCGCGATGACCGGCAACGACGCCGACGCCGTCTCCTTCCACTGGCGGGACGGCGACCTCGACCGCGCCGAATCCGCCTACCAGTACTCCGGCGCCCTCGCCGCCGCCGAAGCCTACGACCTCGCCGGGAACACCGCCAAGGCCGACGAGATGCGCGCCCTCGCAGAGGACATCAAGAACGCCATCACCGACGTCCTGTGGAACCCCGACACGCAGCTGTTCGAGCACGTCCACGTCGCCTCCGGGGACCACGTGCCCTGGAAGGAGATCAACAACTACTACCCCTTCAGCGTCGGCGCCGTCCCGAACGAGGAGCCCTACACCGACGCGCTCCGCCTCTTCGCCGACCCCGACGAGTACCCCGTCTTCCCCTTCTACACCGCCAACCAGGCCGACAAGGAGGAAGCGGCCGAGCAGGGGAACCCCGGCTCCAACAACTTCTCCCAGATCAACTCCACCGTCCAGTTCAGACTCTTCTCCTCCGTGCTCCGCGACTACGACCAGGACGCGATCACCACCGAGGACTACAAGAAGCTGCTCTACTGGAACGCCTGGTCCACCTACATCGGCGGCGACACCGCCTGGCCCGACTCCAACGAGTTCTGGGCCGACTGGGACCCCGCGAGCCAGGAGATCGACTACCGCTCCTGGATCCACCACACCACCCTCGGCTCCAGCATCTGGACCTATGTGGAGGACGTCGCGGGCCTGCGCCCCCGCACCGACGACCAGATCGAGCTGTCTCCCATCGACATCGGCTGGGACCACTTCACCGTCAACGACCTGCGCTGGCGCGACTCCGACCTCACCGTCGTGTGGGACGAGCCCGACGACGGCACCGACCACTACCCCGGCGTCCCCGAGGGCTACTCCGTCTACATCGACGGCACCCGCGCCTTCACCCTCGACAGCCTCGCCCCCGCCGTCTGGGACCCGGACACCGGCCGCGTCGACACCGAAGCCGACGTCGTCAAGAGCCGCAAGATGAAGCACCTCTCCGCACCCGAGGACGTCGAACTCGACGGCCGCGTGGTCGACGTCTTCGCCAAGGCCGGCGCCGACCTCACCTCCGACGCCGAGAACCTCGCCGAAGGCCGGACCGCCACCGCCTCCTACACCGCCGAAGGCACCACCACCGCGGGCGCCGTCGACGGCACCACCATCAACGCGCCCATCTGGTCCAGCGAAGGCTCCGGCAATGAAACCGACTGGTACGAAGTGGACCTCGGCGAGACCGTGGACATCGACGAGCTGCGGCTCTACTTCTACCGCGACAGAACCGCCGACGGCCTCGCCGAACCCGCCGTCTACCAGGTCCAGTACCACGACGGCACCGACTGGGTGACCGTAGAGGACCAGACCAAGACCCCCGCCATACCGCGCGCCAACTACAACCAGGTCCAGTTCCCCCAGGTCGAGACCAACCGCGTCCGCGTCCTCCTCGACCACCAGGACGGGCACGCCACCGGGCTCAAGGAAGTCCAAGTCCTGCGGACGGACCACGACGCCGACCCGCCGGAGAACACCGCGCCCTACGCCCTCGCCAGGCAGGACCTCGCGTTCCGCCAGCCGATGCAGGCGCGACTCACCGGCACGGTCAAAGACGACGGCCTCCCCCTCGACGGGGCGCTCAGCGCCTCGTGGGCGGCCGTCGACGGGCCCGGCGCGGTCGTATTCGAGGACCCGACCGCGTCGAGCACCGTCGCCACCTTCACCGAACCCGGCACGTACACGCTCGAACTCACCGCCGGAGACGGCAGCGCCACAACTGAATCCAGAGTGGACGTCTCGATCGAGGCGCCCGACGACCGTGTCAACGCCGCGCTCTTCGCGACCCCCACGGCCTCCTACACCTCGCCCTGGGAGAACACCACCGCCATCAACGACGGCATCGACCCGCCCCGCTCCAACGACGGCGCCAACCCCCGCTGGGGCACCTGGCCCGAAGAAGGCGAGCAGTGGGTCCAGCTGACCTGGGACGACCCGGTCCGCCTCGACGCCTCCGACATGTACTTCTTCGACGACGGCGGCGGCGTCCTCGCCCCCGCCTCCTGGAAGATCCAGTACCTGAACGGCGACGAGTGGACCGACGTGGACGCCGACGCCTACGGCACCGAGACCGACCAGTACAACGAGACCGCCTTCGACCCCGTGACCACCACGGCCGTCCGCGCGGTCCTCCAGAGCGGCGGCGCCTCCGTGGGCGTCCTCGAATGGAAGGTCTTCGCCGAAGCGCCCGAACAGGTCCGGGCCGTCCACCAGCCGACCACCGTCGGCACCGTCCCTGACCTCCCCGACACCGTCACGTGCGTCTACGGCGACGGCACCCGCCTCGACCTCCCCGTCGTGTGGGGCCCGCTCACCGCCGACGACGTCGACCAGCCCGCCACCGCGGTCCCGGTCGCCGGACTCGTCACCGGCCTCGCCCTCCCCGCGAGCGCCACCGTCCACGTCAGACTCACCGACGCCGTGGAGATCACCGCGCTCGAAGCTGAGGAGGCCGTCACCAGGGCCGGCTCCGCGCCGCAGCTCCCGTCCACCGTCACCGCCGTCTACAACGACGGCTCCAAGGACAACGTGACCACCGCGGTCACCTGGGACGCGATCGATCCGGCCGACTACGCCGCGCCCGGCACGTTCACCGTCCGCGGCACCATCGGCGGCACCTCGCTGCGCGCAGAAGTCACCGTCACCGTCCTCTGATCTCCAACCGGCACAAGGAGAGAGCAACCATGAACCGCACCGTCATCCGAAGAACACTGTCGGCCGCGCTCGCCGCGGCCCTGGCCTGGACCTGCCTCCAGTTCGCGAGCCCCGCCCAGGCGCAGGCCGTGAACGTGGCCCGCTCGGCCGTCGCCTCGGCCTCCTACACCTCCTCGTGGGAGTCCGTCGCGGCCGTCAACGACGGGATCGAGCCGCCGAGCTCGAACGACACCGTCAACCCGCGCTGGGGCACCTGGCCCCAGACCGGGTCCCAATGGGTGCAGCTCACCTGGAACAGCCCCGTCACAGTGTCCTCTTCGGACCTCTACTTCTTCGACGACTCCTACAACTCCGGCCCCGGCGGCGTCCGCGTCCCCGCGAGCTGGCGCATCGAGTACCTGAACAACGGCGCCTGGACCGCCGTGAGCGGCGCCAGCGCCTACGGCGTCAACGCGAACGCCTACAACCACACGAACTTCAACGCCGTCACCACCACGGCCCTGCGCGCGGTCCTCCAGAGCGGCGCCGCGTCCGTAGGCGTGCTCGAATGGAAGGTCTGGGGCTCCGGCTCTGCGACCCAGGCTGGCAACCCGATCGTCACGAACATCTACACTGCCGACCCGGCCACGCTCGTCGTCGGCGACACCATGTACATCTTCTCCGGCCGCGACGAGGCCGCCGCGGGCCAGCAGTCGTTCGTCATGGACGAGTGGCACGCCTTCTCCTCCAAGGCGCCGGACAACGACCCGGCCGCGTGGACCGCGCACGGCGCCCGGCTCTCCCTGTCCACCTTCGCGTGGGCCGGGGCGAACGCGTGGGCGTCCGAAGTGGTCAGAGGCCCTGACGGCCGCTACTACTGGTTCGTCTCGGTCGACGGCGCCACCGACAACGGCTGGATGAACATCGGAGTGGCCGTCTCGGACAACCCGCTCGGCCCGTACGTGGACGCGATCGGCGGCCCGCTCATCTCCGACTCGACCCCGAACTCCTCGGCGCTCAACATCGACCCGACCGTGTTCATCGACGACGACGGCCAGATCTACCTCTACTGGGGCTCGTACTGGCAGCCGCGCATGGCGAAGCTGAACCAGAACATGACGTCCCTCGCGAGCGCGGTCACGACCCCGACGGGCCTGACCGACTTCTGGGAGGCGCCGTGGATGTTCAAGCGGAACGGCGTCTACTACATGGCCTACGCCTCGAACGGCGGCTCGGGTTGCGTCACCAGCTCCTCCTACGCGTGCATCCGCTACGCGACCGCCTCGAACCCGGCCGGGCCGTGGACGCACCGCGGCGTGGTCCTCGGGCAGGTCACCTCCACCACGAACCACCCGGCGATCGAGCAGTTCAACGGCCAGTGGTGGATGGTCTACCACACCGCCGACGCACCGGGCGGCGGGAACTTCCGCCGCTCCGTCGCCATCGACCCGCTGTACTTCAACGCCGACGGCACGATGCAGCAGGTCGTGCAGACCAGGGGAGGCGCCTGATGCACCTGAACCGCCGCAACGCACTTCGCCTGGGCGCCTTGGCGTCCGTGGCCCCCGTCGGGATCGCGCACCAGATCCCGGCGGGGGCCGCCCCCGCGGCCTCCCTCGTGGAGCCCTTCGGGCTCGACGCGGTCGCCCTGGGGGACGGCATCTTCGCCGACAAGCGGGACCGGATGCTCCGCTACGCGAGCGGCTACGAGGCCGCGCGCGGCGAGCTCGCGGGCCCGGACCGGATGCTCTACAACTTCCGCGCGAACGCCGGCCTCGCCAACCCCGCGGGCATCCGCCCGCCCGGGAGCTGGGACGACGCCAACGGATACCTGCGCGGGCACTACTCCGGGCACTTCCTGTCGATGCTCGCCCAGGCGTACGCGGGCACCGGCGACGACCTGTACCGCCGCAAGCTGGATCACCTCGTGGCCGGGCTCGGCGAGTCCCGCGACGCCCTCGCCGCGGCCGCCGCGCAGGCCACGCCGCGTGTGGCGGGCCGCACCGGCACCGCCTTGCACCTCACCGGCTCCCCGCTCGGGCACGCCGAGCACGTCGCGCTCCCCAGTGGACTTGTCGACGGCCTCACCGAACTCACCGTCGCCGTGTGGATCAACCTCGCCGCGATCGACGCGTCCCGCCTGCCCGACCCGAACGCGGACCCGGCGCCGCTGCGCAACGGTGTCAAGGTCTTCGACTTCGGCGCCGACGCCGATCACCACCTGTACCTGACGGTGCGGGCCGACAACGCGAACCCGTTCCCGCGCTTCGGCATCACCACCTCCGGCACGGCGGGGGAGCAGCGCGTCACCGCCGCTTCCGCCATCCCCGAAGGCCAGTGGACGCACCTCGCGGTGACCCTCGGCGGCGGCACCGCCGTCCTCTATGTCAACGGCACGGCCGCGGCCTCGGGCCCGGTCGCGCTCACGCCCGCCGACCTCGGCTCGACCGCAGCGAACTGGATCGGCCGCGGCCAGTTCCCGCAGGGGAGCGTCCAGTACCTCGGCGCCGACGTCGACGAGTTCCACGTCTTCAGCACTTCACTGGGAGCAGATGAGGTCGCCGCCCTGGCCGCGGGAGCAGGGCCGGGCGGCGACCTCGCCCGCTACCGGTTCGACGAGGCCCCCGGCGCGGTCTGCGCCGACACCTCCGGAAACGGCGCCGACGCGCGCGTCGTCGCCCCCACCGACGGCCGCCGCCACCCCGGTTTCCTTGCGGCCTACCCGGAAACGCAGTTCCTGCGCCTGGAGGAGTTCGCCACGTACGGCGGCAACGCCGGGATCTGGGCCCCGTACTACACGACCCACAAGATCCTCGCGGGCCTGCTCGACGCGCACCGCCTCGGCGGCAACGGCGACGCCCTTGAGATCGCCACCGGCATCGGCGAGTGGATCCACTCCCGACTGTCCGTCCTCGACCGCGCCCGCCTCGACCGGATGTGGTCCATCTACATCGCGGGCGAGTACGGCGGCGTCAACGAGTCCCTCGCGAACCTCGCCGCGCTCCACCCCGACCGCCCCGAGTTCCTCCAGACCGCGAAGCTGTTCGACAACACGGCGCTCCTCGCCGCCACCGTCGCGGGCCAGGACCTCCTCGACGGCAAGCACGCCAACCAGCACATCCCGCAGTTCACCGGCTACCTGCGGATGTACGAGCAGGGCGCCGGAGACGACTACTTCACGGCCGCGGAGCAGTTCTGGGACATGGCGATCCCGCACCGCGCCTACGCCCACGGCGGCACCGGCGTCGGCGAGATCTTCCGCGCCCGCGACGCCATTGCCGCCTCCTTGTGGCAGTACCCGAACGACCCGAACCACGCCGAGACCTGCTGCGTCTACAACCTCATCAAGCTCGCCCGCAACCTCTTCTTCCACACCCGCGACCCGAAGTACATGGAGTACGTCGAGCGGGCCCTGTACAACCAGATCCTCGCCTCCCGCCGCGACGCCGACTCCACCACCGACCCGCAGGTCACCTACTTCGTGCCCGTCCGCCCCGGCCAGGCCCGCGGCTACGGCAACACCGGCACCTGCTGCGGCGGCACCGGCATGGAGAACCACACCAAGCACCAGGAGTCCGTCTACTTCGCCGACCGCGACGGCCTGTACGTGAACCTCTACATGCCGTCCACACTCGACTGGACCGCCCGCCGCACCGAGGTCGTGCAGACCACCGACTACCCCTTCGAAGGCGCGAGCCGCATCGAGATCGGCGGCCGCGGCGGCCGCTTCGACCTGCGCCTGCGCGTCCCGTCCTGGGCGACGACCTTCACCGTCGAGGTGAACGGCCGCCGACAGTCGATCACCGCCGAGCCCGGCACCTACGCCGTCGTCTCCCGCCGCTGGAGGGACGGCGACACCGTCGACATCGCGATGCCGCTGCGCCTCCACACCGAAGCGGCCCTGGACGACGACACGGTCCAGTCCGTCTACTACGGACCGACCGTTCTCGCCATCAAGCACGACCCCGTCGGCACCGACCTCGCCACCGGCCTCATCTCCATCGCCGTCGGCGACGACCTCGACGAAGCCTTCGAACCCGCGGGCGACCCCCTCCACTTCACCGCCGACGGCTACACCTTCGCCCCCCTCCACCTGGGCGACGAAGACCCGTACCACCTCTACTGGCGGCGGCAGCAGCCGTCCGCCGAAACCCTTCACACCTATTCACCGAGGAGTAGGCAATGAGATTCCCAGCCCGAGTGAAAGGGGCGGCGGCGCTCGCCGCCGCCACCGCCTTGCTCGCCTCCGCGTGCAGCGGCGGGGGCGGCGGCTCCGACGACGAGGTCGTCCTCGAAGGCGTCGACGACGGCACGACCCTGACGATGTGGACCCGCGCCGCCACCGAGGCGCAGTCGCAGGCCCTCGTGGACGCCTACAACGCGAGCCATGAGAACCAGATCGAGCTCACCGTCATCCCCACCGACGACTACCAGACCCGCGTCGGCACCGCCGCGGGCAACCAGGAGCTGCCCGACCTGTTCGCGCTCGACGTGGTGTTCGCCCCGAACTTCACCACCGCGGGCGCCTACCTCGACATCACCGACCGGATCGACGCGCTCGACTTCGCCGACTCCCTCGCCCCGTCCCACATCGACGTCGGCACCGTGGACGGCGCGAAGTACCTCGTGCCGCACACCCTCGACCTCTCCGTCCTGTTCTGGAACAAGGACCTCTACGCGCAGGCGGGCCTCGACCCCGAGACCCCGCCGGCCACGCTCGCCGAGTTCGCAGAGCAGGCCCGCGCCGTGGATGCCCTCGGCGGGGACGTCAGCGGCACGTTCTTCGGCGGCAACTGCGGCGGCTGCTACGTCTTCACCTGGTGGCCCAGCATCTGGGCCTCCGGCGCCGAGGTCATGAACGAGGACGGCACCGAGTCCCTGCTCGACTCCGAGGAGGCCCGCGAGGTGTACTCGACCTACCGCGGCCTCGTCGAAGACGACGTCGTCGCCCCCGGCCACGCCGAGGAGACCGGCGCGACCTGGACCGGGTTCTTCCCCGAGGGGAACATCGGTGTCATGCCCATGCCCTCTACCATGCTCGGCCTCATGCCCGAGGACATGAACATCGGCGTCGCGCCCATCCCGGGCATCGACGGCGGCGAGTCCACGTTCGTCGGCGGCGACTCCATCGGCATCGCCGCGAACTCCGAGCACCCGAACCAGGCGTGGGACTTCCTGCGCTGGAGCCTGGAAGAGGAGCAGCAGGTCGAGATCCTCGCCGCGAACGGCGACGTCATGGCCCGCACCGACCTCGCCGACAACGAGTACTACGCCGCCAACCCGAACGCGGTCATCATGAACGACCTCGTGCAGGTCGGCCGCACCCCCTACTCGCTCAACTTCGGGCAGACCTTCAACGACCCGCAGGGCCCGTGGCTCCCGCTGGTCCGCGAGGCGGTCTACGGCGACCCGAACGCCGACCTCGGCGCCCTCAATGACGACGTCACGGCCTCCCTCGCGAGCTAGAAGGAACCCGATGCGACACTCGCGCAAGCTGGCCGGCACCCTGTACGCCGCCCCCGTGGCGGCCTTCGTGCTGGTCTTCTTCGTCGCGCCGCTGCTGCTGGTCGGACGCATGTCAGCGTCCGACTGGCCGCTGCTGGCCGGCGACCGGGGGATCAACCTGCCCGACAACTACGCCGGGATCACCGCCAACCCGCTGTTCTGGCCCGCCGTCGGCTTCACCCTCAAGTACACCGGCATCGTCGTGGTCATCCTCATCGGACTCTCGCTGCTGCTGGCGCTCATCGTCGCCGACCGCCGCAAGGGCACCGGGTTCTTCCGCTCCGCGTACTTCCTGCCGACCACGCTCGGGCTCGCCTCGGCCTCGCTCCTGTTCTACGGCTTCTACAGCCACGCGATCGGCCCGCTCGACCCGCTGCTCGAAGCCCTCGGCATGGAGCCGGTCTCGTGGCTCGGCACGCCCACCGCCGCCCTCTGGTCCACAGTGGTGCTCATCGTGTGGAAGTTCGCCGGGTTCTTCATGATCATCCTGCTCGTCGGGCTCCAGTCGATCCCGCCGGAGGTCTACGAGGCCGCGCGCCTCGACGGCGCGAACCGCTGGCAGTCCTTCTGGCACGTCACGATCCCGCTCCTGCGCCCCGCGCTCGGCCTCGTCCTCATCCTCTCCGTGACCGGCTCGCTCCTGGCCTTCGACCAGTTCTTCATCCTCACCAAGGGCGGCCCCGACAACTCCACCGTCACCGTCGTCCAGCTCATCTACCGGGAGGCGTTCCAGCGCTTCGACCTCGGCGCCGCGGCCGCGATCTCCGTGGTCGTCCTGGCCGCGCTCCTGGTCCTCAACATCGTCCAGTTCCGGGCCCTCAGAAGGGACGCGTGATGAGCACCAAGCTCTGGAGCACCTCCTACTACGTCCTCGCCGGTGCCCTGGCCGTCCTCTTCCTGCTCCCGCTGATCTGGACCGGCTACGCCTCGGTCGCGCCCCACGGCGCCACCAACCAGCAGGTCGGCTACGGCTTCGGCAACTACGTCAGCCTCCTCGAATACGACGCCGGGCTCGTGCGGTACCTGTGGAACTCGACGTACACGTCCGTCCTCACCGTCGCCTTCACCCTGGCCCTGTCGATCGCCGGGGGCTACGCCTTCGCGCGCTTCTCCTTCCGCGGCAAGGACACCCTGTTCCTGCTCACCCTCGCGATCCTCATGGTCCCGTACTCGACCCTGCTGATCCCGCTCTACTCGATGCTCGGCGACCTCGGCCTGCGCGACTCCCTCACCGGACTCGCGCTGGTCCTCACCCTCTACCAGCTCCCGTTCGCGGTCTTCATGATGCGCATCTCCTTCGAGGCCGTCCCCAAGGAGATCGAGGAGTCGGCGATGGTCGACGGCGCCGGCACCTTCGGCGTCCTCACCCGCATCATGCTGTTCAGCGTGTGGCCCGGCCTCATCACCGTGGGCCTCTTCTCGTTCCTGGCCGCCTGGAACGACTTCATCGCCCCGCTCATTCTCGTCAGCTCGGCCGACAAGGCCGTGCTGCCGGTGGCGATCGCGAACCTCCGCCAGCAGTCGATGGGAGCCGTCGACTTCGGCGCGACCCAGGCGGGCGTGGTCGTCATGGCGCTGCCGTGCCTGGTGCTCTTCGCACTGCTCCAGCGCCACTACGTCCGAGGATTCATGTCCGGAGCTATTAAAGGATGAATATGAGAACACCCGTAATGCCCTCCACCGGCGAACTCCGTCCCCTGGGGACGGACGAGGTCCGCATCACCGGCGGCCACTGGTTCGAGCGGCAGGCGGTGAACGCCGCGGCGACGATCCGCCACTGCCTGCACTGGCTCGAAGCGCTCGACTGGATCGGCAACTTCGACCGCGTCGCCGCGGGGGAGGCGCCCGGGCGGCCGTTCCAGCGCGCCGGGCGCGAGTTCTCCGACTCGGAGGTCTACAAGCTGGCCGAGGCGATGGCGTGGGAGATCGGCCGGACCGGCGACCCCGGCCTGGAGGAGGAGTTCCAGAAGCTGACCGCCCGCATCGGCGCCGCGCAGCACGAGGACGGCTACCTCAACACCGCGTTCGGCAACCCCGGGCAGGAACCCCGCTACTCGAATCTCGAATGGGGCCACGAGCTCTACTGCGCGGGGCACCTCATCCAGGCCGCGGTCGCGCGGCTTCGCAACCACGGCGAAGACGAGTTCACCCGCATCGCCCGCCGCGTCGCCGACCACGTCTGTGACACCTTCGGGCCCGGCGGCATCGAGCGGATCTGCGGCCACGCCGAGATCGAAGTGGCCCTCGCCGAACTGTCTCGCGAGACCGGCGAGTCCCGCTACCTGGAGCAGGCCCGCCTGTTCATCGAGCGGCACGGCCGGAAGACGTTGAAGGAGAACGGCTTCTACTACCAGGACGACACCGCCGTCCGCGACGCCGAGGTCCTGCGCGGCCACGCGGTTCGCGCGCTCTACCTGTCCTCCGGCGCCATCGACGTCGCCGTCGAGACCGGCGACGACGAGCTCCTGGAAGCCGTCCGCGCCCAGTGGGAACGCACCGTCGCCCGCCGCACGCACCTGACCGGCGGGATGGGCTCCCAGTACGCCGACGAGGCGTTCGGCCGCGACTTCGCGCTCAACCCGGACCGCGCCTACGCCGAGTCCTGCGCGGGGATCGCCGCGATCATGACCGCGTGGCGCCTCACCCTCGCCACCGGCGACTCCCGCTACGGCGACATGATCGAGCGGATCGCCTGGAACGTGCTGTCCGGCGCGGTCGCCCCCGACGGCAAGTCGTTCTTCTACGCCAACCCGCTCCACCAGCGCACCGCCGACCCCGAACCGCCCGCGGACGGGGCCCTCCCGCACACCCGGGCGGGCGGGAACCGCGCCCACTGGTTCGACGTGTCCTGTTGCCCCACCAACCTCGCCCGCACGTTCGCCCAGTTCGCCGCGTACATCGCCACCACCAGCGAGCACGGCCTCCAGATCCACCAGTTCACGCCCTGCACCATCGACACCGTCGTCGACGGCGCCCGCCTCGCGCTCACCGTCGAGACGGACTACCCGGAGGAAGGCCGCGTCACCGTCCGCGTCGACGCCAACGAGGGCGGCACCCGCGAGATCACCTTCCGCGTCCCCGCCTGGGCGGAGGACGTGCGGCTGATCCACCCCGACGGCTCGGTGCACGAGGTCGACCCCGCCGCGGTCTCGGTGGGCCGCATCGGGGAGTTCAGCCCCGGCGACGAGCTCCACCTCGAATTCTCGGTCGCCCCGCGCTGGACCTTCCCCGACCCGCGCGTCGACGCCGTCCGCGGCTGCGCCGCCGTCGAACGCGGCCCGGTCGTCCTCTGCGCCGAGTCCCTGGACCTCCCCGGCGGCGACCTCGACGAACTCACCGTCGACACGACGGTCGCCCCCGTCGAGCGCGACGGCGCCGTCCACGTCGCGGCCCGCATCCACGACCGCCCCGACGCCTGGCCCTACGGCCCCGCCGCGGCCGACGACGACGGCAAGGCCGCGGAGATCCCGCTCCTGCCGTTTAGACTCCGCGCCACGCGGGGACCCGCCGCGATGCGGGTGTGGCTGCCCGTCAACTGAGTGATTTGACCGGTGCGCCCTGCTTTGCGGGCGCACCGGTCGGATATTCGCGGCGATTGTCGGAAAAATCGCACCGGGAGTCCAAGTGGCGCTTGGTCTTGCACGTCTAGGATGTGGTCCGTCGGGTGGGTTTGACGAGACGAGGAACCGAATAATGAGCGATCTGCTGGATTTCCTGGGCACGGCCGAACAGGCGGTCGCGACCGCATCCGAGGTCATCCGCACCGGTCTCGGGCGCGAGCGCTCCATCAGCGGCAAAGGCGACCGCGACTTCGCCACCGACCTCGACTACGCGGTCGAGGACGCCGTCCGCGACTTCCTCGCCGACGAGACCCCCGACATCCCGCTCCTCGGCGAAGAACGCGGCCGCACCGGCAACACCGAGTCCCACTACGAGTGGGTCCTCGACCCGATCGACGGCACCGTCAACTTCGCCCACGGCTCCCCGCTCTACGCCGTGTCCCTGGCTCTCACCCGCAACGGCATCTCCGTGGTCGGCGTCGTCGAGGCCCCCGCCAGCGAGGAGCGCTTCACCGCCGCCCTCGGCCACGGCGCCGCCCTGAACAAGCACCCGCTCGCCGTGCACGGCCCCGCCGCGCTCTCCGACGCCGTGGTCGCCTTCGGCGACTTCGGCGTCCGCCCCGAATCGGAGCGCCGCAACGCGCAGCGCCTGGAGCTGTTCCGCCGCCTCGTCCCCAAGATCCAGCGGGTGCGCATGCTCGGCACCGCCGCGCTCGACATGTGCTGGACCGCCGCCGGACGCGTCGACGCGACCTATCACTCGTTCATCAACCCGTGGGACGTCGCCGCGGGGGTCGTCATCGCCCGCGAAGCCGGAGCGCTCGTCACCGACCTCGACGGCGTCGACTACGACACCAGCGCCACTTCGATCCTCGCCTGTAACCCCGACCTGCACCGCGCCCTCATGGCCGAGATCGCCTGATGCACCTCCTCTCGTCGGGCAGGGCCTCGAAGGTATACGCCCTGTCCGACAATCTGGTCCTTCGCCGCTGCTCCTGGAACCCCGAACCTGAAGCCCGCCTCATGGCCCACCTCCGCGACCAGGGATATCCCGTCCCCGAGGTCTTCAGGATCGACGGCACCGACATGACCATGGAACGCCTCCACGGCCCCACCCTCGCCGAGGGCATGACCTCCGGCCGCGTGGCTCCGCTCGCGGCGGCGGCGATTATGCTCGACCTCCTCGAACGACTCCACCAGATCTCTGCGCCCGATTGGCTCCCCGGCGAGTCGCGCGGCCTCAACCTCAACGGCCGCAAGGTGCTCCACCTGGATCTGCATCCGGAGAACATCATCGAGACCCCGGCTGGCCCGGCGGTCATCGACTGGACCAACGCGGCTGCCGGCGACCCGGCTGTGGACCGCGCGGTGAGCTGGGCGATCCTGGCCGAACTCGACCCGGCGGCGCTCCCACTCGACCCGGCCCCGCTTCTCGACGCCCTTGCCCGGGACCTCCCGGCGACGGCCCTCGACACGGCCCTCCGCTTCCGGGAGGCGGATACGAACATTACGACGGCGGAACACGCCAGAGCCCGCGCGCTGGCGGCCCACCTCATTCCGTAGGCGCCTGCCCCTCGGGCAAGTTCGTGAGCCGGCCCCATCCGGGATCGTCGCGACTCGGCTCCAGACGCCATCCTTCGGGCAGGCGGTGGTAGATGCCCTCCTTCAAGAACACGCTCTGGCTTTCGATGAGACCGGTGAGGTCGGCTCTGTCTGCGAAGAGCGCCTGATTGAATCTCACCGAACGGAGGATCCTGCCGATTCGGATACCAGCGTTGGTGACGTGTGCCGCCCTGCTGAAGGCCACTCCCGTGAAGTGAGCGTCCTTCTTGAAGATTGCGTTATCGAGGATGAGAACGGCGTTGAAAGTTGCCAGCACGAAGAAGACGAAATCGCTGAATGACGCCTGTGCGAAGTCAGCTCTGCCGCTGAAGGTCGCGCGGCTGAAGTTCGTGAACCCACTGAATACCGCACGGTAGAACCGCGTGTGGCCGGAGAAGGTCGCCTCTGTGAAATCGGCGGACACCAAACGGCATTCGCTGAAGTCGATCGAGTCCAGGTGAGCGTTTCGGAGGTTGATGCGGGTGTGGGTCCAGTAGCGGTCCTGGCCGAGTTTGGGGTTGAGGTGGCGTAGCAGGATCTCTTGTGCGATCAGGCGGACTTCGCGCTCGGCGTCGTCGTGTCGGGGTTCGGCCGGAGCGGGGCCGATTGGTTCGAATTGGGTTGTGGGGAGGCGGGTCTCGGAAGCCTCCGGGGCTGGGTTGAAAGGCAGGCGGAGGTAGGAGCAGATTTCGTCCAAGACGATCTGGCGTAGGTGCTCGTGTTGTTCGCCGATGCGTTCGAGGTTGTGGAGGCCGCCGATTCGGACCGATGGGCTGTCGGAGCCGAGTTGTTCGACGGCGCGTATGCGGGCGTCGGTGATCCTGCGTTGGAGGGCGTCGTCTTCGGCGTTGGCGGTGGCGATTTCGTGGACTCGTTGCTGGCGTTCGGCGTGGTTTTGGCGGCGGAGAGCCAGCAATAGCGCGCCGATTGCCACGAATCCGGCTCCGGTGGCGAGGGCGTTGCGGCGGGCTTCGGCGCGGAGGCGGGCGAGTTCGAGTTGGGTGGTCACCGATTGGTGGGCGGTGTCCTGCGGGATCGGGGCGGAAAGGATGAGGTAGCTGGTGAAGATGGCCGCGAGGATGACCGCCACGGCGACGACCGCGGTCCACTTGGGGATCGGCTTCAGCGGTTCGGGAGGGTCGGCCGGAAGGACCTGAGGGGGCATCGTTCCAGGATAGGTCCCGGAGGCGCTGCGAGCGGACCGGGCGAGAGACGACGGAAGGGCGACCGCGCAGCGGTCGCCCTTCCCGTTCAGGTCTGTATTTGCTTAGCCAGCGGCCTTCGCCAGGGCGGTGAAGTCGGCGGCGGTCAGATCGAACACCGGGGATTCGGTATCGAGCTTCGAGTCCCGCAGGTGGAAACCGGCGTCGTCGGCGCAGAAGGCGACTTCGACGCAGTCGGAGTTGTTCCCGCCACCGCTACGGGTGCTCTTGCGCCAGGCCCGGCGAACTTCGACGCAGCTTGAGTTGTTGCCAGAACCGCTGCGGGTGCTCTTACGCCAGACGGTAACGCCAGTCGTCATCGTTGTAGACCTCGATCCGGATCGCCTGTTTCCAAAGGATCTTGCGGAGCCCATCGTAACTTGCGATGCGCTTGGGGTCATCGATGAGCCAGCTGGAGTCGACGATCTCCGAGTAAGCGATGTCGGGACCGGCCAGCTTGCTCTTGCCGACATGGTAGATCTCGAAATTGCTCCGCTGAGCGAGGACCGGCCCCCGGAGGATGCGGATGAGGACTCCGGGCTTCTTGGCCCAGCGACGCAGGTGCGCCAGCTGCTCCTGGTAGAGCTCCTCGTCCATCATCCGCAGTTGGATCAGCGCGGCCTCCCCGATGAGGAACTGGAACATCGGTCGGTCGGTCCGGGCCTCGATATCGGCGATGCGCATCTCCTTGAAGTCCCAGCCGTTGTCCACCCACTCATCGCTTCCGGGCTCGGCCAGGCGGACGACGAGGTAGTGGTATCCCTGGAGCTGGAGGATTCCGGGGATCATGAGCGCGTCGAACTTGAAGATCTCGCCGTAGAAGCGTTCGGCGAGTGCGATGTACAGCGCGTTGAACCGCTGGTCAGCCTCCAGTGCCTCCCACTCCTCCGCGCGGGCGTCGGCGGCCTTGACCATGTACTCGGCCAGCTCCGCGTCGTAGCCGCAGGCTTTGGCCAGGTTCTCCATGATCGAGGCGTGCGGGCTGGATCGTCCCGCCTCGTACGCGCGGTAGGTATCGGTAGACACGTGGCAGAGGCGCGCGATCTGCTCCTGCGTCTTCCCCACACGGTCGCGTCCGGTCTTCAGCATCATGCGGATGAACCAGGCTCCCGATTCCGTTTTCGCCATCGCAGCTCCCAAGGTCGGTGGTCCTTGACGTGTTCGGATCGTCACTATGACACACGCCGGTCCTGTTGCGCCTCTGTGAGAAACGCCGCGGGGTGTCACAACCGTGCAAATTCCACCGTGCGTTCTCCACGGTCATCTGTCCATAGTTCCACTGTGCCGCAAGGGATTCCATGTTGTGACCTGCGACTTTACCGTCTAGAGTCATGGAAGTCGAGAGGGAATGCGGCGCGAGATTCGGTTCATTTCTCTCGTCATGGTGCCCGCTCCGGAAAACGTGCGCGAGCAAGTGTCAGGAACCCGACAGTCCGAAAAGGAGCTACGATGAGAGCAGTCCCTCTAACGAGTGAAGACCCCGATCCGCAGAACCTCGTGCGCGGGACCTTCTCCGACGACTACCGGACCTACACGGTCAGGGCCGCCGGACCGGTCGCGCCCGACTCGTTCCAGGTGCTGACCGGCCCCGGCAACGACGACGTCGTGCTCGTCGTCTCCGGCCTCAACTCCGGCGACCTCAAAGCGACCTGGGGCCGCTTCTGGAACGGCCTCAAGCCCCACGCGAAGATCTGGGTCGAGGAGCAGGCGTTCCGGATCTTCTACCGCCGCGCCGTGAGGTTCTGCAATGGTTAGCAAGGGCGACTACAACCTTCGCTCCGACGGCAAGCCCGGCATAGACGGCTACCTCGGCGACTTCCAGCGCGGCCCAGCGGTGTTCACGCTCTACTCGCTCGGTTCCCAACCGGCCCAGTCGCCTCGGGTCACCGAATACCTTCTCGACGTCGAAGACGGCGCCGGCCCGCGCCAATGCTGCCGCTTCACCGACGACCCGGAGGACAGCCCCGAATGGTCCCCGGCCTGGGCAGGCGACGAATGGAACCTCTGGATCATCGCCCAGTGCCTCACGCTCATCGCCGAACCCGACACCACATGACCTGATTCGCACTCCCACGGGGCCGGGCGGACTTTGGTGGAAGCCGCCCGGCCCCACTCCTGCTCATTCCGCAACGGGCTCCTCGGCTTCCGCTTCGGCCTCGGCGCGGTCTGCCTCCCACCATTCGAGGTGCTCCCTGGCGCGGACCGCCTCCGCATGCTGCGGACCGAGGACGCGCTCGATTTCGAGGAGCAGCGGTCGCAGCGACGCGATCGCGGCCTCGGCGCCGTCGACGACACCTTCGAAGGAGGTAATGTCGATGAGAATGCCCATCGTGTAGGGATGGTCGGACTCGAAGATTCGGGCCATGTCGGCGTGGAGTTCCCGCAGGTCGGCGACTGCGCCGCTCGGATCTCCGGCATCGCCGCGAATCTTGATGAGCGCCAGTCGGGTCGCCAGTGTCTGAGGGGCGTCGGGTCCGAGGACGCTCAACTGGTCTGGGAGCAGTGCCTCCAGCGCTTCGCGCTGCTCCTCGATATCACCGATCGCACCCGCCCAATAGGCCCGGTTTGCGCTGACTTCGAGCGTGCGTGAGTCGTCGGCCCCGAACACCCGAACTGCATCGGTGAGCAGCGTTTCGAGATCGCTCATGGCGCGCACTGGTTCACCGGCCATGCCTCGCGCGAAGGCCAGGGAATCGCGGGTTCGGAGCGTCTCGGGGTCGTCCGGGCCGAGCACACGCACATGATCATCGAGTACCGCTTCGAGCGCCGCGACAGCCTGCTCGGCTTCGCCGCGAAGCGCCTCAATGCGGTGGAGGTTGTGGCGCATCATGAGCGTCTGCCTGTTGTCCGGGCCGAAACGCGACTCGCATTCTTCGCGCAGGTGCTGGTAGTAGTTCTCGGCCTCCGCCAGGCGGCCGAGCTCCTCGAAGCCTTCGCCGAGGTACACGAGCACAAGGTGCATGCCGTCCTTGAACATGGCGTCGAGGTCGAAGCCGCCCAGGTGGGATATGTTGTCCCGCAAGGAGGCGAAGGCCTCCGGGGTGAGCCGGGAGTACGGCCAGATCTCGGCCAGCGCCTCGGCGGACACCCACGTGAACGACCGGATGGCCATTTCGGGGAGCCGGTCGCGCGCGAAGCGCTGGACGAGCGCGTGGGTGCGTACGGTGCGGCCGTCGTACTCGATCAGGCTAAGCTTGTGGAGCCGCGCGAGCAGGGCGAGGGCTGCGTCGCGTTCCATTGGTTTCTGCTTGCGCCAAGGGAACGGGTACCGCGCTCCGAGCGCGAACAGGGCGGCCTCGGTGGTGAAGAACTCGGCGGGAACCCCGGCAGGGTCCAGCAGGCTCAGGAAGTTCAGCACCTTGATCGCGCCCTGTTTGGGCTGCTGGCTGTTGGCGGCATAGATCGACATGGCCCAGCACGCGCCCACCGCGAGCGGGTACTCGTCAGGCAGGTGCTCGGGGCGCAGCGAGTGCAGCGCCTGTTCGTCGAGTTTCACGAGATAGGAGCGGCACGACGTGCCGGGCTGGTCGAGGATGTACGCGGCGGCCTGCGCGAGGGCGATCGGGAGGCGGCCGAGCGCTTCGATGAGCTCGTCGGCGCCGTCGTGGGCGTGGGAGTGCGCGCCGAGGCGCCGGGCGAGGAAGGCGCGGGCCTCGTCCTCGGTGAAGAGGCCGAGGTCGATGCGCTGGCGGCCTTGGGCTTCGAGAGCGGCGTCGCGGCGGCGGGTGGTGACGACGGTGCGTCCGCGCGGTGCGTCAGGCGGCCAGAGGCCGGCGAGGTGCTCGGGGTCGTCCAGGTCGTCGAGCACGATGAGCCAGCGGGGCGCGTCGGGGCGGTCGAGCCAGGACAGGAACTCCTGGGCGGCCCGGACGCTGTCGGTCGGGTCCGCGCCGCAGACCTGAACGGCCGCATTGGCGTAGGCCGCGACGATCGATGCGCGTTCGGCGGCCCTGACCCACACGAGCAGGTCGGTCCCGCCCGAATCCCATGCGGCGCGGGCGTACGCGGCTGCGGTCTGGGTCTTGCCGACCCCGCCGAGGCCCGAGACGATCTGGCAGCGCACGGCGGCTTCGTCGGCGCCGAGGGTCTCGGCCAGGTGCCGGTCGCTCTCCCGGTCCTGCCTGTTCGCGGCGAGTCCGGGGATGCGCCCGATCATGAGGCGGGCTTTTGCGAAGTCGTGCACGGGGTTCGGGGCCTGGTGGTACTCGACGGTGCCGGCCTGGATGAGGGTGTGGACGGGCGCGTGGAACTCGTTCCGGTACGTGCGGGGCTTCGTCGGCTTCGGCTTGGTCAAGGGGCACCCTCCACTGAGAGCGGGATTCGGCTTCAGGATAACCGCCGTGAGCCGCAGCCGAGGCGCGCCGAGGTCGCGGTGTAGTCGGACGGGAGCCCTAGGATCGGCGGCATGTCTGAATCCGAAGATCGCTCCTCTGAAGGCATCGAGAGCGCCTGGGCCCGAGTCGAAGCGGCCTTGAGGCGTGTCCTGCCCGATTCGCTGCCGCGGCTGGAGGGACCGGCCCCGGCATCGGAGATCGACGCGATCGAGGCGGCGTTGGGGGTGGTCCTGCCGCCGGATTTCCGGGCAAGCCTCGGCATCCACAACGGGTCGACCTTCGGCGGCCCCGCCCCGGTGCCGCTCGACCACTTGTTCAGCGCGGGGGAAATCGTCGCGATGACGCAGGCATGGGACTCCGAGGAGGACTCGGACCTCGACAGTCCTCCCGTCATGGCCTGCCTGATCGATAGAGGCATGCTCCACGTGAGCGGGCCGGTGCGGCCGACGTCGAGCCTCAGGAACAGGGTGGTCGTGGGGACGATGAACGGCGATGTCAACTGGTTCATCGACCTCGACCCGCCCGAGGGAGGGACGCCCGGGCAGGTGGTGCGCCTCGACATCGAGTGCAGTCAGTGGGACGTCCTGGCCCCGTCGTGGACCGCGCTGCTGGTCCGCTACGCCGAGGACCTGGAACGGTTCGCCGATGACCCCGAGCGTTCCACGCTCGTCATCGATGAGCTCGGCCCAGCGTGCGAATGGGGCATCGATCCGGTCGACAAGCCGCCGCGTCCGGCATGGCTGCGAGACGTGCAGGCGCGCCCGCCGAGGACTTGGACCTGGTGACAGCGGACGGCGGACCTTGCCGCGACGGCATGGCCGGGTCTCGGGCTCTCAAGCACGTTGATATTCCGCTCGACAGGGCTGCGGGCCTGGGGAATCCTGGGGCGATGGAATCGAACGACATCTGGGACGCCGAGACCGCCAGCCGGTATGACACTCCTGGTGAGGGCATGTTCGCGCCGGAGGTGCTCGACCCCACGGTCGATCGCCTCGCCGAACTCGCCGAAGGCGGCCGCGCCCTCGAATTCGCGATCGGGACCGGCCGCGTGGGCGTGCCGCTCGCCGAGCGCGGGGTGCCGGTGACCGGGATCGAGCTGTCGCCCGACATGATCGCGCAGCTGCGCACCAAAGTGGACGAATCCGCGCTCCCAGTGCTCGAAGGCGACATGACCACCGTCCGCGTCCCCGGCGAATTCCGCTTGGCCTACCTGGTGTTCAACACCATCTCGAACCTGCTCACCCAGGACCTGCAGGTCGAGTGCTTCCGCAACGCGGCCCGCCATCTCGTCCCCGGCGGCCGTTTCGTGATCGAGCTGTGGGTCCCCGAACTGCGCGCGCTGACGCCGGGCCGCAAGGCGACCGTCGGCATCGTCGAGGACGGCTACATCCTCCTCGACACCTACGACCCCCTCAATCAGCGCGTCGTCTCCCACCACTTCACCTTCGACGACACCCGCCAGGCCCGCCTCGGACGCTCCCCGCACCGCTACATCTGGCCCTCCGAACTCGACCTCATGGCCCGCCTCGCGGGCTTCGAACTCGAATCCCGCCACGCCGACTGGCAGGGCGGCGAGTTCACCGCCGAGTCCCCGTCCCACGTCTCCGTCTACCGGCTGCCCGCGGCATGATCGACGACGAACTGGCGAAAGCCGACCTGCACGGGCGGCTCCGGCAGGACCGCCGGGCGCTGCTGTGGAAACTCGACGGCCTGTCCGAATACGACTCCCGCCGTCCTCTGACCGCCACGGGCACCAGCCTCCTCGGCCTGGTCAAGCATGTCGCCACCGTCGAAGCCTGGTACTTCGGCGCGGTCTTCGACCGCCCGTCACCCGAGCCGCTCGGCCGCTGGCAGGACTCCGACGGCGGCGACCACTGGGCTCACGAGCACGAGACCCGCGACCAGATCACCGCCTTCTACCGGCGCACCTGGGAGCACTCCGACGCCACGATCGACGCCCTCCCGCTCGACGCCCCCGGCCGCGTCCCCTGGTGGACCGAGCCCCACGCCGACACCAACCTCTTTCTCGTCCTGCTCCACGTCCTCGGCGAGACCATCCGCCACGCCGGCCACGCCGACATCCTCCGAGAATCCCTCGACGGCCGAACCGGCCTCCGCCCCGAACACGAACAACCCATCAACGAACCGGCCCGCGCCGCCCACCGTGCAGAAATCGAACGGGCCGCCAGGTCTGCGAGTGGACTCTAGGGCGGAACGATCGTCACCGTAAGCGCCCCGCAGCGGTCCTTCGCTGCGCTGCGAGCCTCCAAATGGATGATCGGCGGCTTCCTGGTCTCCTTCACCGGGAGCATGTTCGCCGAAAGCGCGCTTCCCGCGCTGATCGCGGTCGGGGTCCCGCCGGTCGTCTGGCTGACCGTCTTCCGCACCGCGGGCATGGTGCTCGACATGGGCACGCCCTTCGCGATGCGCTTCCTGGCCCGCTTCAGCCCGGGGAGACTGCTCCAGGCGTGCGAGCTGGTCGACATCGCGCTGTGCCTGACCGCGCTGGCCCTCATCGCCGTCCTCGATGTCCCGCTCGCGGCGGTCATCGTCGCCTACCTGCTCGCCACAACGATCCTCCCGCTGGTCATCGATGTCGCCGAAGAGCTCTACATCGCCCAGGTCTCCATGGCCAGCGAGGACGCCGCCGTCCGCTACAACTCGGCCGTCTCCTCCTCGACCGCACTCCTCGGCTTCGTCATCGCCCAGCCGCTCGGCGCCTTCATCGCAGAGCAGTCGGTCGTGCTGCTGCTCGTCGCCAACACGGTGCTGTCCGCAGTGGCGCTCACGGCGCGGACGGTCTCCAATCGGATGCTGCCGACCGCCCCGTTCGCGCAGACCGAAGCGGGGGATCCGCGCCGCAAGTCCGCGCGGCGATCCCTATGGCGGAAGGCGACGTTCGCGTTCAGCCTCGGCGTGATCTCCCCGATCATCTCCGGCTCACTCGCGCTGGCGAACGGGATTATCGGCGGCTACATCGTGATCTGGACGGCGAGCAACGGTTCGAACCTATTGGCGCAGACCGGTATCGGCCTGTTCTGCGTCGGGGTCGGCGCGGTCGTCGGGCCGCTGACGGCACGACGTGTGATCCGCCGAGTCGAGTACTCGGCCGCGATGGTCACAGGCGCATCAATGCTGTTGGCTAGTCTTGCCGTCGGCCTCCTCGCGGCCGTCGCGCTCCCGGCGCAATCCGCGGTGACGACGACACTGACCTGGCTGGCACTCCTCGGCGCCTCGTTCTCCCGCTCGGGGGCGATGGTGCTCTACGCGTCGGCACGGCAGGCTCGCCTCAAAGGGGAGACGCTCCTGGGCGCCATAGGCATCAGCCGCTCCTTCTCGGCCGGAGGCACTCTCGCGGGAGTCTGGCTCGGTCTCGCCCTGGGCGTCGCCGACAACCCATTCCTCGGCCTCATCTTTGCGATCGCGGTCATCGCCGCGATGCTCGTGTTCATGGTCTTTCGCAGAGGCGACACGCCCCAACTGAAGGCCGCCGCCTCGCAAGGCTGAGACGGGTTGAAAGGTTGTTAGCCAGCAGGGTGAATCCGCAGGGCTTCGTCGAGCCATGCGCGCTGGTCCGGGGTGAGGATCGGTAGGGCTGCTTGGAAGTCGAGTTCGTCTTTTGGGCGGGGGGCTTTGGATTTGTAGAAGAGTTGTATCTCGGGGGCGAGGTAGGGGAGGTTGTCGTCGGTGGTGCGGCCGATGTCGGCGATGGGGCGGCGGATTCGGGGGTCTCGGCGGGAGACCCAGTGGTCGCCGTCGGCGTTGTCGAGCATGAACTGGAAGGACCAGGGGTGGTCGGCGGTGGGGCGGCACCAGATGTCGTGGACGTGGTGGGGGAGGAGTTCGCCTGGGAGCCAAGGGCGGAGGGTGCCGGGCGGGTCGGCGGCCCACCATTCCCAGTCGGGGAGGACCGCTTGGATGGCGGAGTGGTCGCGGTGGAGCATGAGGACGTCGACGTCGTTGTGAGGGCGGACGGGGCGGCCGACGGCGAGTTCGATCGCCCAGCCGCCTGCGATCCACCAAGGGGAGTCGAGGGGCGCGAGGAGGGCGTGGATCTCGTTGAGGGGCGGCGGGTCCCAAGCTCCTGCCGGGTCGGCGAACGGGACGGTCATGCTTCCGGGCCTCCCTTGGCGGTCCACCAGTCGCGGACGAGGCAGAACGGGTGGCCCGCCGGGTCGGCGTAGACGCGCCAGCCCTGCTGGTCGTCGAGGAGCGTGGCGCCGTTGGTGAGGACTTCCGCTTCGGCCTCGTCGAGGTCGGGGACGGCGAAGTCGAGGTGCATCTGCTGCGGGCGCTCGGGATCGGGCCACTGGGGCGGGCGGTAGTCCTCGACCGGTTGGAAGAGGAGCGCGAACCCGGATTCGAGGTGGAGCGTCGCGCTGCCGTCGGTCAGGGACCAGCGCTTGTCGGGCCTGTTGACGTCGCCGCCGAGGATCGACCGGTAGAAATCGGCGAGTGCCCTGGGATCGGGGCAGTCGAGGACCACGCATTCGAAGTGTGCCTTCATCGCAGCATCGTAGGTGCTGCCGGGCTGCGGGGAAACGGTTTATTCGGGGCGCAGGTGGAAGCTCAGTTGGGCGCCAAGTTGTCGGAAGCCGAGGGCTTTGGCGACGCGGCGGGAGGCTTCCGGGCGGGCTCTCCATTGGGGGAGAAGGCCGGCGGTGAGCGCATGGTCGACTGCGGCCGCCGCAGCCCGTTTCGCGAGGCCGCGGCCGCGCGCCGCCTCGGCGGTCAGGATGCACATGTGCGCCGTCGCGCCCGGCCATTCCCGGTAGCCCGCCACCGCCGCGAGCTCCCCCTCCTCGCGCACGATGAACGCCGCAGAGGTGATCTCGCCGATCCCGCTCTCGTCAGCGTCGCCCATGCTCACTTCCTGAAGCAGCGCTTGGACTTCCGGGTCATCGAGGGCGACCTGTTCGATGACCCCGGGTCGCGCCGGGACGAAGTGCTCCCGCGAGACGTACGCCAGCGTCGCCGGGCCCAGCACCGCCTGGATCGGCAGCACCGATTTCAGGACGTCCGCCCGGGTGAGCGACTCGACTGCGATACTGCTCAGTGCCTCCTGCACCGGCTTGCGCGCGTCCTCAGTGGGGACGGTCGCGATCGCCGCATCGCCGAGCACCACGATCCCGGCCCACCCCGGCGGGCACATCTTCGATCCAGGTGAAGCGACCACCTGCGCCCCCGGGCCCGACGGGAACGCCACGGGCGCAGCGGCGAGCAGCTCCCAGAGGGCTTTAGCGCGGGGCGTCAGCGAGTCGTCGGTCATGACGCGATCCTTCCATCCGGCGAGCCGATTCCGAAACGGTCAAGGGCGGTGGAGCCAGGCCGAGAGGTCGGCAGGGATCATGTCGGCCACGCGGGCCTCGTACGCGGCGAGCTCCTCGGAGGTGAGGAGTTCGGCGGCCGCACCTGAAGTTCCGCGGCGGAAGAAGGCGTCCTTGCTTCGCATGAGGCCCTTGGGATCCGGGGCGCGGTGCTCCGCGTTGGCCTTCATCTCGGCGAAGCTCGCGGCCTTGACGAGGGCGGGCCAGCGTGATTCGGGGACGTCGATGTCGAGACAGGCGGCGATGCGGCGCATCTCGCCTTCGAGGTCGGCCGAGAGGTCGGCGTAGTGGACGAGGAGGAGGTTCGACTCCTCGCGCCGCGCCCAGGCGTCGCCGAGATGCGCCATCACGCCCGGCAGCATGTCGAGGTGCTCGCGCGGGTCGTTCTGGGCGCGGGTCCAGCTGACGACCCAGTCGTGCAGGGAGGGGCGGTTCTTCTTGGCCTCGGGGACCGGGACGCCGGTCAGTTCGGCGATGCGCTCGCGGATCAGGTTGGAGCCCTGGTGGTAGAGCGAGACGGCCGCGTCGAGCGGGTGCCGGGCGACGACGATGTAGCGGGCCGCGGGGTGGATCGGGAGGCCGTCGAGCGGGGTGTGGGTCTTGATGAAGCGGCGGTGGTCCTGGGCGGCGAGCTTCGCGTGGACCTCGTCGACCGGCGTGATCGTCCAGTCGAGCCAGGGCGAGAGCTCGGGCAGCGGCGCGGGCAGGTCCGGGGTCTGGAAGACCAGAAGGGCGCAGATCATCTGCGTCCAGGTGGTGCCGTGCTTGGAGCGGGTGCTGATGACGATGTCGTCGTCGCGCATCGGGAAGGACAGCCAGCGCCGGCTGTCCTCGTCGTCGGAGCGGTAGCGGTGCGGGGTCACCGCGCGAGTCTAGAGGCGTCGCGCCGGCCGCTCAAGGCGATTACGCGGCGGCGACGAGGGCGTCGTAGCGTTCCCGGGCCTCGATGATGTCGGGGCGGTGGCGTTCGGCCCATTCGAGGAGGCCGGTGAGGTGGCCGTAGAGCTCGCGGGCGGAGTCGGTGGCACTGTACTCGACCTTGGGCGGGACGGTCGGGTAGACGGTGCGGGTGAGGAGGCCGTCGCGCTCCAGGTTGCGGAGGGTCAGGGTGAGCATGCGGCGGCTGATGCCGGGGATGCTGCGCTCCAGCTCGGTGTAGCGGACCGGGTTGCGGATGGCCGCGACCAGGATCGAGACCGACCACTTGCCGGCGACGCGGTCGATGATCTGGACGATCGGGCACGCCTCGACCTGCACGTCGGACATCGGGGCGTCGTCGCATTCGTTCGCCATGGCATGTGCTCCACTTCACAGAGCGGCACTCAGGGGGATGACCTGGAGAGGAACATCCGTGTATCCCCCGGTACATGAAAGTGCCTTCTTACGGACGGCTCCATTGGAACACATGATTGCTCCAGGAACAAATCGTTCCCCAAGAGCTGAAGGAGCCCCGCAATGCCGACCGCGACCGAAGCGAGTCTGAGCCGCCGCTGGCTCACCGTCATGGTCCTGCTCGCCGCGCAGGTCATGATCATCCTGGACCAGAACATCGTCACGATCGCCCTCCCGGCCATCCGCGACGCCCTCGGGTTCTCCCCGTCGAACCTGGTGTGGACCGTCAACGCCTACGTGATCCCGTTCGGCGGCCTCCTGCTCCTCGCCGGGCGCCTCGGCGACCTCCTCAGCCGCAAATGGGTCTTCATCGCCGGGCTGGCGCTGTTCACGCTCTCCTCCGCGGCCATCGGGTTCGCCGACACGCAGGGCCTGCTCCTCGCCGGACGCTTCGTGCAGGGCATCGGCGGCGCCGTCGCCTCCGCGGGCCTGCTCGGCATGGTCGTGATGCTGCTGCCCGAGCCCGCCGAGCAGGCGAAAGGCATCGGCGCGTTCGGGTTCGCGTCCGCCGGGGGCGGCGCGCTGGGCAGCGTCGTCGGCGGCGTCCTCACCGAGTCGATCGGGTGGGAGTCGATCTTCTTCATCAACGTGCCGCTCGGCGTGATCGTCGGCGTGCTCGCCTGGCGCCTGCTGACGAACGACCGCGGCATCGGCCTCAGGGCCGGGGCCGACGTGCTCGGCGCGGTCCTGGTCACCGCGGGTGTCATGCTCGCCGTCTACACCCTCATCGGGGTCGAGCAGCAGGGCTGGGACTCGCCGCGCACCATCGGCTTCGGCGTCCTCGCCGCGGCGCTCCTCGCCGGGTTCTTCGTCCGCCAGGCGAAGGCCGCCGCGCCGCTCGTGCCGCTGCGGATCATGTTCTCCCGCAGCGTCGCCGGGGCGAACATCGCCCAGGCGCTCATGGTCGGCGCCGCGTTCGGGTTCATGTACTTCACCGTGCTGTACCTCCAGCAGGTCCTCGGCTTCCAGCCGCTGCACGCGGGCCTCGCGTTCCTGCCTGCCCCGCTCGTGATCGCCGCGGTGTCGCTGTGGGTCGCCCCGCGCCTGCTCACCCGGTTCGCGCCCCGCAAGATCGCGATCGTCGGCCTCGCCGTGATGGTCCTCGGGTTCGTGCTGTTCGCCCAGATGCGCGCCGACGGCGCCTACCTGACCGACGTGCTCCCCGGGATGGTCACCGCCCCGCTCGGCTTCGGCCTGACCATGCCCGCCCTCATGACCCTCGGCATGGCCGACTCCAAGCCCGAGGACGCCGGCGTCACCTCCGGCCTGTTCAACACCGCCCAGCAGGTCGGCGGCGCGGTCGGACTCGCGGTCATCAGCACCGCCGTCTCGGCCCGCACCGCCTCGCTCCTCGACGGCGGCGCCGCGCAGGCCGAGGCCCTCACCGCCGGGTACCGGCTCGGGTACACGATCGCCGCCGTCATGGTCGCCGTCGCGTTCCTCGTCGCCGTCACCGTGATCCGGGTCCGCAAGACCGAAGCGGCCCAAGCCGGACCGGTCCCCGTCACCGCCTAGCCCCCCACTGAGCCGCCGTCCCCCGCCGGGGACGGCGGCTCAGTCGTAACCGTTTCTGTTACGATCAGCGCGACCGGAAGGAGGCGGCCATGGCGGCCAACAGCAGGCTCACGATCGCCGTGCACGTCCTCGCGTGGATGGCGCTGGCGAAGCGCCGCGGCCGCGAGGTCATGACCTCCGACGAGATCGCCGCCAGCGTCGCCACCAACCCCGTGATCGTCCGCCGCAGCCTCGGCGACCTGCGCGAAGCCGGACTCGTCGAGTCCCGCCGCGGCACCGGCGCCGGGTGGCTCCTCGCGCGCGAACCCGCGGCGATCACCCTCCTCGACGTCCACCGGGCGATCGGCGCCGAACCGCTGTTCGCCCTCCACGCCACCGAACCGAACCTCGAATGCCCTGTCGGCCTCGGCATCCGGCCCGCGCTCACGGAGGTCTACGCCGCCGCCGACGCGGCCGTGGCCCGCGAACTCGCCGGGCGCACCGTCGCCGACGTCCTCGCCGAGACCCTCACCCATCAGGAGCGACCGTGATCCCCTGCACCGTCTATGAACTGCGCCAGTACACCCTCCACCCCGGACGGCGCGACGAGCTCGTCGAGCTGTTCGAGCGCGAGTTCATCGAACCGCAGGAGGACGCCGGGATGCGCATCGTCGGCCAGTTCCGCGACCTCGACCGCCCCGACCACCTCGTGTGGGTCCGCGGCTTCCGCGACATGGAGACCCGCGCCGCCGCGCTCGCCGCGTTCTACGGCGGCCCCGTCTGGAAGGCGCACCGCGACGCCGCGAACGCCACCATGATCGACTCCGACGACGTGCTCCTGCTCCGCCCGGCCTACCCCGGCGCGGGATTCTCCGCGCCCGGCGGCGCCGAGGCGGGCCGCTTCACCGCCGCCGTGCACCGCAACGAACCCAGCCTCGCCGACCAGTGCCGCCGCCGCATCGGGCCGCTCGCCTGCCTGGAGACCGAGCCCGCCGAGAACACGTTCCCCGCGCTGCCGGTCCGCACTGGAGAGGACGTCCTCGTCTGGTTCGCCGCGGGCGACACTGCGCACGACCTGCCCGAGCCGGTCCAGACGCTCAGGCTCGAACCCACCGCCGGGTCCCGGCTCCGCTAGCCCGCCCCCGGCTCACTCCGGGAACGCGATCGCCCACGGCGGCACCGACTCCGTCAGCCACACGCCGTTGTCCGACCGGAAGAACACATGGCCCTCAGCGGCCATGCCCGCCGCATCCACCACGAGCACGACCGGCCGCCCGCGCCGCGAACCGACGCGGACGGCCGTGGCGTAATCGGGCGACAAGTGGACGTCGTGGCGGGCCATCGCCTTCAGGCCCTCCGCGCGGATCGCGTCCACGAACCCCTCGGCCGTCCCGTGGAACAGCTCCGCGGGCGGATCGAGGGGCTCCAGACCGAGATCGACCTCGACGGTGTGGCCCTGGTTCGCTCTGATGCGGCCGTCGCGGATCGTGAAGCGCCGCTTGTCATTGCGCTCCACCACCTCGTCCAGCTCCGCGCGGGTCACGCGGAACCGCTGCCGCTCCAGGGCCGCGAGCAGCACGTCCACGTCCACCCAGCCCTGCGCGTCCAGCTCGATCCCGATCCGCTGCGGATCGTGGCGCAGATGCCGCGACAGGTACTTCGAGACCTTGACCACCCGCCGGTCGTCCATCGCGGCCTACTGCTGCGGGGCCTGCTGCTGCGCGGCGCCGACCGCCTGCACGACCTGCGCGACCTCCTCGGGCCGGCCGACCTTCAGGTTCACCTTCTTCTGGCGGCCGTCCGGCAGGATGCGCAGCACGTTCGTGCCGTCGAACCACAGCCGCTCGCCCTTCGCCGCACCGTACGTCGCGGCCTTGAAGCCCAGCGGCGAGTGCAGGTAGACCGTGCCGGTCGCGGGCTCGTACGACGCGTACGGGTTCGAGAACGTCAGGATGCCGATCAGCAGGAACAGCGGGCCGGTGATGATGCCGATCGCGAACGCGCCGACCAGCAGGTTCAGCACGCCGACCACGGTCCAGACGGCGCCGACGACGGTGAACAGCACCGGGTACCAGGTCTTGTACCGGACCTTCAGGGTCTGCGGGGCGGGCGGATACGTCATGGGGCACTCCGATTCTTCAGGGGAAGGGGGCGCCGCCAGCCTACAAGATCACAGCTGCGTCGCCGCGAACACGAGTGCGAGCAGCGGGAACAGCCCCTGCTTGAGCGCCGAGGACGCCATCGACCGGTCCCGCGCCACCAGCACCAGCGCCGCCAGCAGCATCGAACCGCACGAGGAGACCACCAGCGTCCACCCCACCGCGGGCTCCGTCCGCACCAGCACCGCGCCCGCCAGCGCCCCGATCGCCAGGAACAGGTTGTACCAGCCCTGGTTGTACGCCCACGGCTTCACGGCCTCCAGGTCCGCCGGATCGGTCTTGAACGTCCCCTGATGGACCTTGGGATCGGCGAAGCGCACGCTCTCCATCACGAAGATGTACACGTGGAGCAGCCCGGCGAGGGCGGCGAGGACCTGAACGACCAGAAGCATGGAAGCAGTCTCGCCGATCCGCGCCGATCCCGCCAGTGTTCCAGCGCAAAGCAGATGCCGGTCCCGGGCGGCCCGCCGCGCCGACCGGGACCGGTCCCGGGCCGCACGTGGTCTCCTGGACGCACCGCCGACAGAGGAGCGCCCCGTGTACCCCGATATGTCGCCCCCGCAACCGCCTCAGGAACCGTCCCCGGACCGGGTCGTCGCGCAGCCGCTGCCGCCCCGGTTCGAACGCGAGCCGCTGGGGCCCGAGCCGCCGCGGTTCGAGCCGAAGCTCCGCCCGCCGTTCGTCCCCCGCCCCGTCGACCCGGTCGCCGCCATCGTCGGGAACGCGACCGCACTCGGCCTGGGCTACATGCTCATGGGCCGCGTGCGCCTCGCGCTGGCCGCGATCGCCGGGACTGCCTTCCTGCTGCTCCCGCTCGCCGCCGACCCCGGGAACCTGGCCTGGCGGTACGGGTTCGGCGCCTGGTGGGTCCTGATGTGCTTCCACGCCTGGCACCTCACCCGCCGCACCGAGGCCGCGCTCCTCGAAGGCCGCCGCAAGCGCATGCGGCTCATCGCGACCGGAGCCGCCGGGTTCGTGCTCCTCGCGGTCGTCGGCTTCCACCTGGACGCGTGGCGGACCGTGCGCGGCGCCGAAGCCGACCACGCCGAAGGCAACTGCGCGAGCGCCGTCGAGACCCTCGAAGGTCTCGACGCCGTCGACCGGATCACGAACGGCCCCATCGTCATCGAAGGGGAGGAGCAGCTGGAGGCGTGCCGCCTGCTCAACCGGGCCCGCGCCGAGGGCCTCCTCACCGGCGCCTCCACGATGGAGGACTACCTCGCCCACCCGGCCGCGCTGTGGGACGGCGCCGGGCCCGAGCGCGCCGCCATGCTCTTCGACGTGGCACGCGGCGGCGACCCCGCCGAACCCCTCGAAGCCGGGTTCGCACAGCTCACCGACACCCTGACCGCCGACCCCGGCCAGTCCGACCGCGTGCGCGGCATCGTTGAGCAGCTCATGGCCGACCTCGACGACGACACCGCGCCCTGCGAGGCCGTCGCCGTGGACGACTGGATCGCCGGGTGGACCTGGAACGCCCCCGAGATCACCGAGCCGATCGCCGCGGCCGCCGACGCGGTGCCCCTGCGTCTCCTCGACTGCGCCCGCTCCCAGTCCGCGCACGACGAACTGCAAGCGGCCCAAGCGAGCTACCAGCGCTTCCTGGCCGAGTACCCCGACCACGCCGAGGCCGCCACCGCATCCGACGAGGCCTACGAGGTCGACTCCCGGATCGAGTTCGACACCGTCTCGGCCCTGCTCGACGCCGACGAGTACTGCCAGGCCCCCGCCCCGTGGCGCGGCGCCCCCGCGTACTCCGGGTCCGGCCCGCATCCGATGTGGATGATCGGCCTCGACGGGTCGACGTACGGCATGTCCGACTCGTGGCTCTCCGGCAGCGTCGAGGAGACGCAGATCGTCACGTGCGTCGACGGCCCGAAGCGGGGGAAGCACCTGGACACCTGCTACTACGAGAACCCGCTCAGCGACTACTTCAACAGCGAGGTCGACTTCTACGCCACCCGCTTCGACGTCAAGGTCTTCGCGCTCCGCACCGGCGAGCAGGTCGACTCGTACACCGTGCAGTTCGAGGGGGACCCCTGCCCGGAGGTCCTGGAGTACTACACCTACAGCGGCATCGACACCGGCCCTCCGGGCACTGTGGAGGCCGAGGTCAGCGACGCCCAGGTCCGCAGCGTCTTCGAACGCCTCCAGGACTGAGGCGGCGGCCGCGCCCGCCGGGGCGCGGCCGCTTCAGTCCTCGCCGAGGACCCGCAGGTCCGGCGGCACGAGCGTGCGCGTGTGCAGCAGCTCGGTGATGAGGTTGTGGTTGAGCATGTTGCCCACCGGCTCGCCGACCTCCTCGCGGGTCAGGCCCGGCACGCCAGCGCCCGACAGGCGCCTGCGCACGTTCGCCACGAGGTGCTCGACCTTCTTGGGCCGCCACTCCTCCCCGCCGAGCCCGCTCAGCTCGACCGCGACCTGCTTCCACGACACCGGCTGCGGGTACGCCTCGTGCAGCAGGTACCGCTGAGCCAGGCACACCAGCGCCAGCCGCTCGTCGGCGTCGAGGCGCCACGGCCGGTCCTTGAGCGTCGCCGCGCCGGGCGCGGGCGGCGGGAGCCTGCCGTCGTCGCCGGAGACGTACAGCTCCACCAGGTGCCTGCGCCTCGCGGTGCCGCTGATGAACACCGGCGTGTACCCGGTCAGGACCGGCACCGGCTCGTCCTCGGGGAACAGCGTGCGCGAGCCGGGGAGCTGGAGCGGCAGGTGCCCGGTGTTCGCGAGCCACCAGTGCCCGCCGACGCGGGCGACGCGCCCGTGCGCGCGGCTGACGCGCCGGTCGTCCTCGCCCACGCACACGTGCACCTCCGGCCGGTTCCGTCCGAACAGGACGACCCGGTCCTCCTTGGGCCGGAACCGGACCCCGCCCGAGACAGACAGCGCGTAGATAGTGCCCGGCACGGCGTCGGCGACCCCGAACGCCAGGCTCGCGTGGTCGGGCGGCAGCGGTTCCAGGCCCTCGACCTGGGGGATGTCAGTCATTTCGGCCTCCGGAATCCTTCCCGCCCACCCTGCCACGCACCGCTCGGGACCACTCCCGGATCAGGCGTCGGGGAGGGCCTCGGCGGCGGGTTCGGCGAGGTCCACTGCGAGCGCGCACCGGTCCTCCTGGGTCTCCTCATCGCCGAACACGATGAGGCGCAGGAACTCCGTCGTCGTGGTCCCATCGCCGTCGGCGCTCGGGTATGAGCGGTTCACGACGCTGACCAGGCACGAGTCGGGGTACCAGTGGTCGCCCTCGACGAGCGCCGGGCGCCCGCCGATCTCGACGACCTCGCCGTCCTCTGCGGTCGGCGGATCGGCGCGGTCGAACTCCAGGCTCACCTTGCGGTCGCTGGTGGTGCTGTACCACTCGCACTCCCAGTCGCCGAACCCCCGGTACGGCGAGTGGGCGTTGACGCCGGGGAACCGCTCCAGCGCTTCGTCTCCGAGCAGCTCGCACGCGTCGAGGCCGTACAGCGACGCGGGGTCTTCGGGCGCGCGGCGGGGGATCTCGCCGCGGTCGAGGACCGCGAGCGCGCCCGCGACCGCCGTGTCGGCGACCGCGCACAGGTCGCTCTCGCCGCTCTCGTCCTGCCCGGCGTCGATCGACAGGAGGTTCGTGCCGTCGGGCAGCACCAGGGTCCGCTCGCACTCGTCGTGCTCGCCCTCGTAACTGATCACGCCGATCGGGCCTTCCATCCTGGTCGGTCCCCGCTCGGGCTCGGCGGTGCTGACGTAGAAGTACAGCTCGACGTCGACCCAGCCGGTCTCGGTGTCGAGGAAGACGTCGCAGCGGTTGAAGTTGCCGTTGTCGGAGTCCAGTCGGGCCCTGCCGTACGCGCTGAGCGCCTCGACGTCGAGGAGCGCGCACGGGTCGGCGGTGCGCTGGTCGCCCACGTAGTCGACGGGGAGGCCCCCGGCGGCCGGGTCGCCGCCGGATTCGGCGGGCCGCAGCGCGGGCCACAGGACGGCGGCGAGGACGACCAGGGCGGAGGCCGCCGCGGCGGCCCAGATCCACTTGCGGCGCAAGGGCGTGCGGGAGCGGCCGGGTACCGGTTCGCCGGAGAGGCGGGCCAGTTCGGCATGCGCGTCGCCGATCGCGACGCGGCGCTTGGGGTCGGCCTCCAGGAGGCGGTCGAGGACCGGTTCGAGCGTGCCGGCGCGCTTCGGGGCGACGCGGTCGCCCTGGGCGGTGCGCCACAGCAGCGCGTGGGCGTTGCCCTCGCCGAACGGAGAGGTCCCTTCGACGGCGTGGAACAGGGTGGCGCCCAAGGAGAAGACGTCGGCCGCGGCGGTGTAGCGGCCGCCTCGGACCACTTCGGGCGCGACATACCCGGGGGTGCCGGTGACCGCGCCCGTTCCGGTGAGCGTCGGCTCGGCGTGGACCTGGCGGGCGATGCCGAAGTCGGCGAGCTTCGCCTGCCCCTGCTCGGTGACCAGGACGTTCGCGGGCTTGATGTCGCGGTGGAGGATGCCCTTGGCGTGCACGGCCTCCAGGCCGCCCGCGAGCTGCGCGCCGTACCTGGCCGCGGTCTCGGCGTCGACGGTGCCGAGGTCGGCGAGGGAGCGGCCCGCGACGTACTCCATGACGATCCAGTGGTCGCCGTCGTCCTCGGCGAGGTCGTGGACGGTGACGACGTTGGGGTGGTTCAGGCTGGCGAGAGCCTGAGACTCCTTGCGCACCTTGGCGGCCGCGGCGTCGTCGCCGCCGGACAGGGCCCGTTTCAGCGCGACGGGCCGGTCGTGGAGCCGCTGGTCGGCCGCGCGCCAGACCTCGCCCTGGCTGCCGGAGCCGAGGCGCTCCTCAAGCCGGTACCGCCCGCCCACAACCTGCCCAGTGCGCACTGGCCGCTCCCACCGAAAACCCGAATCGCCCCCATGTGCCTGCCTCCACCCTAATGCACCGGAGCGAAACGGTTACTCCCCAACAGGAGCGGTGAACCCGGTATGCGTCTCCTGATCGTCGTAGGCGCCGTCGAGGACGTCGGCCACGAGGATCGGCCTCCCGAGGGTCGCCGACAGGTAGACCGCGCGGACGGTGGCGAGGGCCAGGAGCCCGTCGTCGAGGGTCACCCACGGGTCGCGGCCCTCGCGCACGGCCGCGGCGATGTCGGTCCACTGCGTCAGGTGCGGGTTCGCGTACCCGCCCTGCGGCGCCTCGGCGGCGTCGCGCAGCTCGCGGGCGACCTGGTCGCCCTCAAGGCCCTCGGCGTCCCGGGTGTGCAGGAAGGTCAGCTCGTCGGCGGCGATCACCGCCGACCCGTCGGTGCCGTGGACCTGAAGGCGCACACCGAGATCGGGGTACGCCGTGGTGGTGGCGTGGAGCGTCGCGAGCGCGCCGCCCTCGAAGCGGAGGATCGCGACGGCCACGTCCTCGACCTCGATGCGCTCGTGCCCGAGGCGCGCGGTGTGGGCGGTGACCTCGACCGGGGTCCCGAGGAACCACAGCAGAAGGTCGAGGGTGTGCACGCCCTGGTTCATGAGGGCGCCGCCGCCGTCGAGCGCCCAGGTGCCGCGCCAGTCGGCGGAGTCGTAGTACGCCTGGGTGCGGTACCAGTCGATGTTGGCGACCGCGGAGGTCACGGTCCCGAAGCGGCCCGCCTTGAGCGCGTTGTGGACCGCGAGGGACGCCGGGTCGTGGCGGTGCTGGGAGATGACGGCGACGACCTGCCCGGGCCGCTCGGCGGCCGCCGCGCGCAGGCGCCGGGCCGGGCCCATGGCGACGTCGAGGGGCTTCTCCACGACGACGTGGACGCCCGCTTCGAGCGCCTCCAGGGCCAGGTCGGCGTGGGTGCCGCTGAGGGTGCACACGGCGACGACGTCGATCCCGCCCGCCGCGAGCGCCGACGCGAGGTCGGGGTGGACGCGCGGCCTCGGCCGCCCGAGGTCCGCCAGCTGTTCGGCGACCGCTTCGGCGGCGGGCGCGTACGGGTCGACGAGGGCCGCGACCTCCAGGTCGGGGGAGTGGGCGGCCACTTCGGCGTGGAGGCGGCCGATGACGCCGCAGCCGACGACGGCCACGCGCAGGGGTGCTTCGGTGCTCATGCTGCTTGTGCTCCTTGGCTTTCGGCGGTCGGAGGGAACGCGGTCCGGGGGCGGGTCCAACACTAACGGCCCGCACCGGGTTGACTTACTAACACTAATGGAGTTAGTTTATCGGCACCACGACGACCGGCCCGAACGCCTCACGGGCCAGAACCCTTCAGGAGTTTCAATGATGAAACTGTCCAGGCGCCATGTGCTCGCGGCGGGCTCCAGCGGCGCCGTCCTGGCCGCCACCGCCGCCTGCTCCGACCCCGGCGCCAACGGCGCGACCGAGGACCTCGACCCCGCCGCCGACGTCACCATCTCCGTCGGCGACCAGCCGACCGAGGACAAGCCCGAAGAGCTCGCCGCGTTCAACGACCGCGTCGCCGAGTTCGAGGCCGCCAACGCGAACATCACGATCGAGCCCTCCCCGGAGGTCTGGGAGGCCCAGACCTTCCAGGCCAAGCTCGCCGGCGGCACCCTCCCCACGGTCATGGGCGTGTCCCTCACCTACAGCTACGAGCTCATCGAGAACGGCCAGCTGCCGAACATGACCCCCTACCTCGACGAGCTCGACCTCACCGGCGACCTCAACCCGCTCGCCCTCGACAACGTCAAGGACGACGACGGCAACGTCTACACCATCCCCACCGGCCTGTTCTCGGTCGGCATCGCCTACAACCGCAACGTCTTCGAGCAGGCCGGGCTCGACCCCGACGCCCCGCCCGCCACGTGGGACGAGGTGCGCGCCTTCGCCCAGCAGATCAAGGCGAACGTCCCCGGCGTCACCCCCTACGCGCAGATGACCACCAACAACACCGGCGGCTGGATGCTCACCACCATGACGTACGCCAACGGCGGGCGCATCCAGGACGACGCCGGGACCGAGTCCGTCATGGGCGAGGAGACCATCGCCGCGCTCCAGCTCCTCCACGACATGCGCTGGGTCGACGACACCATGGGCCGCGAGTTCCTCTACGACCAGGAGAGCGTGCGCCAGGCCTTCGCGGGCGGCACCATCGGCATGGTCCTCCAGGCCCCCGACGCGTACGACACCCTCGTGCGCGACTACGGCTTCGACCCCGCCCACTTCGGCATCGGCCAGCTCCCGCAGGGCGGCTCGGGCGCCAACGGCACCCTCACCGGCGGCACCCTGAAGCTGTTCGACGCCAAGGCCACCCCGAACCAGCTCCTCGCCGCCGCCAAGTGGATCAAGTACTACGACTTCGACAAGTACTACGACGAGGCCGTCGCCCTCGACGACGCCGAGACCAACGCGGCCGCGGGCAACCCCGTCGGCCTCCCCGGCCTCCCGCCGGTCTCGCAGGAGATCTACGACCGGTACCTGGGCTGGATCGAACCGCACATCAACGTCCCCCTGGAGCAGTTCGCGAGCTACACCTCCTCGACGCTGCCGCTCATCGCCGAACCCCCGGCGGGCACCCAGCAGACGTACGCCGCGCTCGACCCGGTCGTGCAGCAGATCCTCACCGACGAGCACGCCGACATCGCCCAGGCCGTGGCCGACGCGACCGAGGTCCTCAACGGGATCATCGCGCAGGCCGCGCGGTAGGGACCGAGCCGCCGGCCGGGCACCGCGCCGGGCCCGGCCGGCCCTCGGAAACGGAGACCACCCATGACAAAGACGCTCGAAGCAGTCGCCGCCGCGCCGGTCGCCAAGCGCCGCAAGCGGTTCAACGCCGCGCGCTGGGCCCGCGGAGGCGGCCTGCACGCCGTGCTGCTCGCGGTCCCGGTCGTGCTCGTCTACGCGTACTTCAGCTGGGGCCCGGTGATCCAGGGGCTCGTCCTGAGCTTCCAGAAGACCAACCTCATCCAGCCCGCCGAATGGGTCGGCTGGTCGAACTTCACGTACGTCCTCGCCGACCCCGGCCTCGTCCAGGCCTCCCTGAACACCGCGTACTTCGCGCTGCTGGCCCTCGTGTTCGGCTTCCCGGTCCCGATCGTCCTCGCGGTGCTCGTCAACGAGCTGCGCAAGTACGACGCGCTGTACAACGCGCTCGCCTACCTCCCGGCGATCGTCCCGCCCGTCGCCGCGATCCTGCTGTGGAAGTTCTTCTACGACCCCGACGCGACGGGCATGTTTAACACCGCGCTCGGCTGGATCGGCCTGGGGCCCTTCCCGTGGCTCAACGCCGAGCACTCCGCGATGCCCTCGATCGTCCTGTACGCCACGTGGGCCGGGGCCGGCTCCACCGCGATCATCTACATCGCCGCGCTGTCCACAGTGCGCACCGAGCTGTACGAGGCCGCGGAGATCGACGGCGCCGGGATCTGGCGCCGCGTCTGGCACATCACCCTCCCGCAGCTGCGGAACGTCATCTTCGTGATGATGCTCCTTCAGCTCATCGGCACGTTCCAGATCTTCACCGAGCCGTTCCTGTTCACCGGCGGCGGCCCGAACAACGCGACCCAGACGATCCTGCTGAAGATCTACAACTACGCGTTCGTCAACGGCGACTTCGGGGCCGCGACCGCCCTGAGCGTCCTCCTCGCGCTGTTCCTCGGCCTGCTCTCCGTCGCCTACTACTTCGTCACCAAGCGATGGAGCACGTCATGACCGAGCTCAAGGAACGCGGCGTCGTCTCCGCCGCCGACCGCAGGCGCCCCAGCGTGCGCGCCTGGTTCGGCATCGCCCAGACGGCCCTGCTGATCGTCCTCATCGTCTCCGGCCTCGGCCCGCTCCTGTGGGCCGCCAAGGCCTCCGTGTCCCCGAGCAACGACATCGTGTCCGACCCGATGGGCATCTGGTTCAGCCCCAACGACTGGGGCAACCTCGCCCTCGCCTGGAACGGGGCGCAGATCGGGCAGTCGCTGGGCAACACCGTGATCCTCGCGGTCGGGTCCACCCTGTCCACGCTCATCGTCTCCGTCGCGGCGGCGTTCCTGCTCTCCGTCCTGCGCCCCAAGTGGGGCCCGTGGCTGTCGGGCGCGATCCTCGCGACCCTGTTCCTGCCCGGCGTCGTCTCGTTCGTGCCGCTGTACCTGACGATCCTCGACATGCCGCTGCTGCACGTCAGCCTCCAGGACACGTTCTGGGCGGTGTGGCTCCCGGCCGGGGCCAGCGCGTTCAACGTGGTGGTCCTCAAGCGGTTCTTCGACTCGATCCCGCGCGAGTACATGGAGGCCGCCACGATCGACGGGGCCGGGCCGCTGCGCGTCCTCACGCTCGTGGTGCTGCCGCTGTCGCGGCCGATCCTCGGCGTCATCGTGCTGCTGTCGATCGTGGGCTCGTGGAAGGAGTTCCTGTGGCCCATGCTGGTCCTGTCGAACCCCGACCTCCAGCCGGTGTCGGTGATGCTGCCGCGGCTGGCGACGGGCAATTCGCCGCTGGCGGTCCAGATGGCCGCCGTGTTCCTGTCCATCATCATCCCCGTGGTGCTCTTCGCGATCTTCCAGAAGCAGTTCCTCCGCGGGGTCGGCACCGCAGGAGGTGTGAAGGGATGACGTCCCTCAACGGCGCCCGGGTCCTCGTCACGGGAGCGTCGGGCCGGATCGGGCCCGTCGCGGTCGCGCACCTGCGCGCCGCGGGCGCCCAGGTCACGACGCTCTCGATCCAGGAGAACCCGGCCCTGGAGGCCGAGCGGGTCCTGGTGGGCGACACCAGGTCCCAGGAGGACGTCGCGACGGCCCTGGAGGGCGCGGACTTCGTCGTCCACCTCGCCGCGCTCGCGCACCGCGACATCGCCCCGGCCTACGACGTGTACTCGGTGAACGTCGTGTCGACGTTCAACGTGCTGGCCCAGGCCGGGGCCGCCGGGGTCGCGCGAGCAGTCGTCGCGGGGTCCATCAACGCCTACGGGCTGCCGATGAACCGCCACGACGTGACCCCCGCGTACTTCCCGCTCGACACCGACATCCCCGTCGACATCGCCGACTGGTACTCGCTGTCGAAGCACCACGGCGAGGGCACCGCGCGGATGGCATGGCGGCAGTGGGGGATCGACGTCGTCACGCTCCGGTTCCCGCACGTCCACGACGAGGCGGCCCTGCTCGCGCAGTCGAAGCAGCACGAAGCGGACCCGCGGGCGGGCCTGCGCGAGGCCTGGTCGTACCTGCACACCGAGGACGCCGCCCGCGCGATCGTCCTGGCGCTCACCGCGAACACCACGGGCGCGCACGCGTTCTTCCTGGCCGCGAACAACACGAACGCGCCGTACCGGACCGAGGCGCTGCTGGAGGCGTTCGCGCCGCACGCGCCCCGCCTGCGCCGCTTCGTCGGGCGCGAGGTCCCGATCGACCTGACGCCCGCGCGCGAGCTCATCGGCTTCGAGGCGCGCCGCGACCTGCCCGTGCCGACGCTCGACCTCCCGGCCGAGTTCAGGTGACCCCCATAATGAAGACCCAGCGAGGAGCAGCGACCCATGACCATTGACACGTTCGCGAACCCGTGGCCGCCCCGGGAGGACGTCGCGATCACCTCCGTGCGGGCGATCGCGACCGCCCCCGACGGCATTGCGCTCGTCGTCGTGCGCATCGACACGAACGTGCCCGGGCTCTACGGGCTCGGCTGCGCCACGTTCACGCAGCGGTGGAAGGCCGTGGTGTCCTTCGTGAACGACCACCTCGCGCGGCTCCTCATCGGCCGCTACCCGGGCGACATCGGCGACCTCACCCGGCTCGCGGCGTTCTCAGGGTACTGGCGCGGCGGCCCGGTCACCAACAACGCGATCTCCGGGATCGACCAGGCGCTGTGGGACATCGCCGGGAAGCGCGCCGGGATGCCCGTCCACGAGCTCCTCGGCGGGAAAGTGCGCGCCGCCGCCGACACCTACCTCCACGCGGCCGGGCGCACCATCGAAGAGGTGATCGAGGACGCCCAGCGCCTCGTCGAGCGCGGGCAGCGGCACATCCGCCTCCAGATGTCCACGCCCGGCGGCGGCGGGTACGGCGCCCCGGCGGTCGCCACCGAGTACCCGGACGCGCCTTACCGGAACGGCTGGTCCGCCCGCGACTACCTGCGCCGCACCCCGGCCCTGTTCGAGGCCGCCCGCGACAGGCTCCCCGACGGGATCGAGCTGCTGCACGACGTCCACTCCAGGCTCACGCCGAAAGAAGCGGTCTGGCTCGCCCGCGCCTTGGAGCCCTACCGGCTGTTCTTCCTCGAAGACGTGCTCGCGCCCGAGCACTGGGACCGCCTCCCCGAGGTGCGCGCCGCCAGCCCCGTCCCGATCGCGGTCGGCGAGCTGACGACGTCCCTTCAGGACGCGGTGCGGCTGGTGCAGGGCGGCGGCGTCGACTTCATCCGCAGCCACGTCTCCGACATCGGCGGACTCACCAACGCGCGCAAGGTCGCCGACCTCGCCGAGCTGTGCGGCGTCAAGACCGCCTGGCACGGCCCCGGCGACACGTCGCCGATCGGGGCCGCCGCGAACGTCGCCCTCGACGTGACCTCCGCGGCGTTCGGCATCCAGGAGGGCCACGTCTACAGCGAGCGCGTCCACGAGGTCTTCCCCGGAACCCTTCGCATCGAGGACGGCTGGCTGCGCCCCAACGAGGCCCCCGGCTGGGGCATCGACCTCGACGAGGCCGCCGCCGCGAAGTACCCCGCCGAGCTGTCCGGGCACGACGCCTGGGCCGCCGGCGTCCGCAGACCCGACGGCGCACTGGAGGCCCCGTGACCGACCGGCAGACACCGCAGCGCCCGAGCGACCGGCCCGGCGCCAACCAGTCCGACCTCGGCTCGTTCAACGAGGCCACCATCATCGAGACGATCCGCCAGGCCGGGGCGATCTCGCGCGTCGAGATCGCCGAGCGGACCGGCCTGACCCAGCAGTCGGTCTCCCGCATCCTGCGCATCCTCCTCGAACGCGGCCTCCTCGTCGAGAACGCCTCCGAGCGCGCCGAGCGCCTCGGCAAGCCCCGCACCCCCGTGCGGCTGCGCGCCGAAGCCGCCCACGCCGTCGGCGCGCTCGTGGACCCCGAGCTCGTCACCGTCGTCCTCACCGACCTCAACGGGACCGTGCTCCACAAGCAGCGCCTGCCGATCGAGCACGGCACGTCGCCCGAAGCGCTCGTCGAGACCATCGCCGAGTGCACCGAGGAAGCCGTCACCGCCTCCGGGATCGACCGGTCCACGTTCCTCGGCACCGGCGTCGCCGCCCCCGGGCCCATCACCACCGACGGGCAGCTCCTCGACCTGCCGCTGTCGCGCGAATGGCGCAACGTCCCGCTCCGGGCGATGCTCGCCGAGCGCCTCGACTGCCCCGTGGTCCTGGAGAAGGACGTCGCCGCCGCCGCGGTCGGCGAGCGCTGGATCGGCGGCGAGGACCGCGGCGGCGACTTCGTCTACCTGTACGTGGGCACCGGCATCGGCTCCGGACTCGTCCTCAACGGCGAGACCTACCGCGGCACGAGCGCCAACGCGGGCGAGTTCGGGCAGCTGTGCGCCGTCAGGTCCGGCCGCGTCGACGACACCGGCCGCCCGCAGCTCGTGCGCGAATGCAACCCGACCGCCGCGCTCCCCGAGATCGCCCGCGAACTCGGCTACACCGGCACGGCCGCGACGTATCTGGAGATGTGCGCCGAAGTCGGCGCGGGCGACCCGGCCGCCACCGCCGCGGCCCGCCAGATCGCCGAGGTCATCGCGCTCGGCGCCGTCGCCCTCATCGACCTGCTCGACCTGCCGCTCCTCGTCGTCGGCGGGCCCGCGTTCGCGCCCCAGATCGAGGCGATCACCCTCGACGCCATCGACAAGGCCGTCAACACCATGCCCACCGCCCGGCACGCCCGGCACGTCGCCGTGGAGCGCTCGATGGTGAAGACCGAGGCGGGCGCCATCGGCGCGGCCTCCACGATCTTCCACGCCTCCTTCGCGCCCTCCGTGCGCCGCACCCGCAGGTACGGCCTGTGAAGCGGCTCGCCGCAGGCGAATACACAGTGGATGTCGACCCCGTGGGGGCCCGGATCGCCTCGATCCGCCACGCCCCCACCAGCACCGAATTCCTCCTGACCACGCCGTGGAACGCCGAGGACTGGAGCGGGACCTACCAGTCCTCCGGCTCGAACGAGGAGTGGCACCGCCGGTACCCCGGCGGCTGGCACACGCTCGTCCCCCACGCGGGCGACGCGCGGACCCTCGACGAGGTCTCGCACCCGTTCCACGGCGAGGCCGCCTGGCGGCGCTGGCGACCGGCCGGGACGGAGGCGGACTCGTCATGCACCTACGAGGCCGTGCTCCGCACCGCGCCGCTCGCCGTGCGCCGCCGGGTGCGCGCCACCGGGACCGGCGTCGCCGTGGCCCAGACCGTCACCAACTATTCCAGCCGCGAGACCGCGTTCACCTGGGTCGAGCACCCCGCGTTCGGCCCGGCCCTCACCGGCCCGGAGGCCGAGGTGACCATCGGCGGCGACCCGGTCGACGTGCGCTTCCCGGCCGCGGGGGAGGGACGCTCCGGCTTCCGGGAGCTGCGCGCGAAGGGCCGCGGCACGGCCGCGATCCGCAACGGGCGCAACGCGGTCGCCCTCACCTGGGACCCCGACCTGTTCCCGCACTTGTACGTCTGGCAGGAGCACCGCGGCACCGCCGGATACCCGTGGTGGGGCGCGGCCGACACGATCGCCCTCGAACCCGCCGCCCGGCCCTACGACCACGGCGGCGGCCCGCTCGGCCCGCTGCGGCTCGCCGCGGGCGCGTCCCTGACCGCCGAGTTCGAACTGACCTGCACCGTAGAGGAGCGACCATGACCAGGATCGGCGTCCAGTGCTTCACCCTGCGCGACGAGTTCCCCGCGCACGGCGTGTACGAGACCTTCCGGAAGGTCCGCGACATCGGCTACCGCACCGCCGAGGTCTCCGCGCTGCCGATGACCAAGGAGCACGTGGCCGAACTCGTGCGCGTCCGCGAGGAGCTGGGATTCGAGTTCGCCTCCATTTCGGGCGGGCTCACCGGCGAGGAGTCGCTGGTGAACGCCTTCGACACGTTCGTCGCCGACGCGAAGGCCCTGGGCGCGGACATGATCCGCATCGGGATGCTGCCGCCCGAGGCCATGCGCGATCCCTCCACAGTGGCGGCGTTCGCCGACGACTGCCAGGAGGTCGCCGTTCGCCTTGCGGACCACGGCATCCGCCTCCACTACCACAACCACCACGTCGACTTCGCGAAGTACGACGGCCGCTTCCTGCTCGACGTCATCGCCGAACGCTCCCCCTCGGTGGGCCTGGAGATCGACGCGCACTGGGTGCAGCGCGGCGGCCTCGACCCGGTGCGGACGCTCCGCAAGTACGCGGGCCGCGTGTCGATGGTCCACCTCAAGGACTACCGGATCGCGCGCCTGCCCGACGAGGTCTACGCCGCCCTCGAAGCCGACGACCGCGGGCCCTGGCAGGAGGCCCTGGGGCAGATCGTCCAGTTCGCGGAGGTCGGCGAAGGCAACCTCGACTTCCCGTCGATCATCGACACCGCCATCGCGATCGGCGCCGACCACCTCCTGGTCGAGCAGGACGAGTTCTACGGCCGCACCGCGATCGAATGCCTGACCACCTCGTACCTGAACCTCGTGGCGATGGGCTATGGCGAGCTGTTCTGAGGAGGCGCGGTGGAGCCGCGGACGATCAGCTGCGTCGCCAGCTCCTCCCGCGGGGCGTCCCGCGGCGGGTCGGCCATGATCCGCAGCAGCATCCGCATCGCGGCCGCGCCCATCTCCGCGATCGGCTGGTGCACCGTCGTCAGCGCCGGGCGCAGCCACTGCGCCTCCGGGAGGTCGTCGAAGCCGACCACGCTCACGTCGGCGGGGACGCGGAGCCCGAGCGCCTCGGCGGCGTCGTACACGCCCGCCGCGATGTTGTCGGTGCACGCGAACACCGCCGTCGGCGGCGCCTCCCGGTCCAGGAGCGCCGTCGCCGTGTCCGCCGCCCCGGCGTCGGGCCACTCCAGGTACCGCACCTCCACGTCCAAGTGCGCCGCGGCAGAACGGAACCCGTCCACCCGCGCCTGCGTGTACAGGGCCCTGCGGTCCGCGCCGATCACCGCGAGCCGCCGGTGCCCCAGCCCGATCAGGTGCTCGGCCGCGGCCCGGCCGCCCGCCCAGTTCGCCGCCCCCACGCTCGCCACCGTGGACGGCGGCTGCGTCACCGGATCGAGGAGGACCACCGGGACGTGCGCCGCCGCGAGCGTCGCCAGCTGCCCGGCCGTCACGTCGACCAGCGCGAGCACCGCGCCGCGGAGGTTCCGCTCCAGCAGGCGCGACAGCCACGCGCCGTCCTCGCCCGCCACCGACACGACCAGGTCCACCCCGGCCGCCGTCGCGGCCCGCTCGACGCCCATCAAGGCGTGGTTCGCCCACGTCCCCTTGACGCCCATGAGCACGAGGTCCACCAGCGCCGGGCGATCGGTCCGCGGCACCGCGCCCCGCCCCGACCGGCCCCGGTACCCCAGCTCCGCGACGGCCCGCATCACGCGCTCGCGCGTCGCCGCCGACACGTCGGAGCGCCCGCTGAGCACCTTCGAGGCGGTCGGCACCGTCGTCCCGGCCGCCTCGGCCACGTCGGCGAGGGTCGTCCGCCGCTGCTCCTTCTGCATCGCCGCAGCATACCGGCAACGCGAAAACTTGCGCAACTTTACCGCTCCAATTCGAGCTGGCTATAGCGCGAAACTCTTGACATAATCAATCGACGACGCCGGACCGGCGCCGAACTTGCGCAACTTTTGGAGCCAAGCAATGCCTGCAACGGAGAACAAGCGCGCGCTGGTCGTGCGCGGCGGCTGGGACGGGCACCAGCCCGTCGAGGCCACCGACTCGTTCCTGCCCTTCCTCAAAGAGCACGGCTACGACGTCCGCGTCGAGGACGCCACCGCCGTCTACGCCGACGCGGGGTACATGGCGACGGTCGACCTCATCGTCCAGACCAACACCATGAACACCATTGAGCGCGACGAGCTGCACGGCCTCATCGCCGCCGTCGAGCAGGGCGCCGGCATGGCCGGCTGGCACGGCGGCATCGCCGACTCCTACCGCAACAGCTCCGACTACCTCCAGTTCATCGGCGGCCAGTTCGCCACCCACCCCACCCGCGCCCCGCGCGAGGAGCTCAAGGGCGAGGCGGCCGACTGCTTCACGCACTACACCGTGAACATCGTCCCCGAGCAGGCCGACCACCCGATCGTCAAGGGCATCGAGGACTTCGACCTCCACACCGAGCAGTACTGGGTCCTCTCCGACGAGCTCAACGACGTCCTCGCGACCACCACCATCCCCGTCACCCCCTACCACCCGTGGCACCGGCCGATCACCTGCCCGGCCGTGTGGACCCGCGAATGGGGCCAGGGCCGCATCTTCGTCGCCACCCCCGGCCACGACATGGGCGTCCTCGCCGACCGCAACGTGCGCACCATCATCGAGAGGGGCATCCTGTGGGCCAGCCGCTGAACATCGGGATCATCGGCGTCGGAGCGATCTCCGGCCAGTACCTCGCCGCGTTCGAGCGCCTCGACGCCGTGCGCCTCACCGCCGTCGCCGACCTCGACGAGGCCCGCGCCAAGGAGGTCGCCGACGCCCGCGGGGCCCGCGCCCTCACCGTCGACGGCCTCCTCGCCGACCCCGACGTGGACCTCGTCCTCAACCTGACGATCCCCGCCGCCCACGCCGACATCGCCCTCAAGGCCATCGCCGCGGGCAAGGACGTCTACGGCGAGAAGCCCCTCGCCGCCGACCTCGGCGACGCCAAGGCCGTCCTCGACGCCGCCCGCGAGGCGGGCGTGCGCGTCGGCTGCGCCCCCGACACCGTCCTGGGCACCGGCGTCCAGACCGCCCGCAAAGCCGTCGACGACGGCCTCATCGGCGCCCCCGTCGCCGCCACCGCCTCCATGCTCTGCCCCGGCCACGAGCGCTGGCACCCCAACCCGGACTTCTACTACGTCCCCGGCGGCGGCCCCCTGCTCGACATGGGCCCGTACTACGTGACCGCGCTCGTGACGCTCCTCGGCCCCGTCGCCTCCGTCGTCGGCGCCGCCAGCCACACCCGCGACACCCGCGTCATCGGCTCCGGTCCCCGTGCGGGCGAGACGATCCCGGTCAGCGTCGACACCCACGTCACCGGGGTCCTGCGCCACGAGTCCGGCGCGCTCTCCACCCTCGTCATGAGCTTCGACTCGGTCGCCACCCGCGCCTCCAACATCGAGATCCACGGCGAGACCGGCTCGCTCATCGTCCCCGACCCGAACCACTTCGACGGGGACGTCCAGCTGCACGCGCTCGGCGGCGCATGGGAGACCCTCCCGCCCTCCGCGGGCTACCGCGACGCGGGCCGCGGCTACGGCGTCGCCGACCTCGCCGCCACCCCGCCCGGCGAACCCTTCCGCGCCAGCGGCGACCTCGCCTACCACGTCCTCGAAACCATGACGGCCCTCCTCGAAGCCGCGCACAGCGGCACCGCGGTCACCGTCGAGAGCACCTGCGACCGCCCCGCCCCCGTCCCCCTCCAGGACGCGCCCGGCGCTGATTGAACAATTGCGTCCCATTGGTACGAACAGGCACAACACCTTGCGTGACAAGGGACGGACGCAATGCGATCAGACCGGGTGTAAGGGCAGGTAAAGGGGAATAGGCGCAAGGTAGATCAAAGGGCTTCTATAGAAGTTCCTAGACTCGGATCATGCAGCACAACCCCGCAATGGCGGCGATCGGCGTCGAGCTCGGAGGGCCGAACGTCACGCTGTCGATCCGACGCGGCGACCAGGAGACCGAGATCCGTTGCCTGGACGGCGAAACGGCGCTCGAAGCCGTGCTCGGCCGCGTCCGCGACGCCCGCGACGAGGCCGCGGGAGCGGTCCCCGCGGCCGTCGGCTTCGCCGTCCCCGCGTCCTGGGGCGCGGCCCGGCGGCAGGAGCTCGTCTACCTGGCCGGGGAGGCCGGGCTCGGCGAGGTCGAGGTCATGGCCGGGCCCGAGGCCGCCGCGGTCTGCTACGTGGAGGGCCTCGGGCGCGAGCTGGAGACCGGCGCCGGACTCGTCGTGTGCGACCTCGGCGCGAACACCTTCGACGTCACCGTGGTCGTGCGCGGCGAGGACGAGTTCCAGCACCGCGCCTCCGCCAGCACCGCCGCGGTCGGCGGCCGCGAGTTCGACCAGCTCCTCTTCGCGTACCTCTCGGGCCGCTACCGCGACACCGACCCCGACTTCTGGGACCGAGTGGACTCGCCGGGGACGGCGGAGGACGAGGCCCTGCGCGCCGCGCTCCTCGCCGAGATCCGGAACGCGCGCGAGCTGATCTCCAAGCGCCCCAGGGCGGGCGTGCCCCTCCCCGTCGGCGAGCGCGACCTCCACCTGACCCGCGACGAGCTGGAGTCGTGCATCGCCGAACTCGTCGACCAGGCCGCCGACCTCGCCGTCGCGGCCATCGCCGAAGCCGACACCGCCGTCACCGGCCTCATCCTCGTCGGCGGCGCCAGCCGCACCCCGCTCCTGGCGAGCGTGCTCGCCGCGCGGACCGGACTCGACCCGGTCCTGCCCGCGTTCCCCGAGGCCGCCGCGGCCGACGGCGCGCGGCTCGTGGCGCTCGCGAACGCCCCCGTCGCCGAGGCGCAGGGCCGCCCGCGAAAGAAGCGCCGCCTCGTCGTCCTCGCGGCCGTGCTCGTGCCGCTGGTGGCCGCGGGCGCCGTGTACGGCAACCAGCTCGGGGACGACGACCGGCCCGAGGCCACCGCCTCCGAGTCGCCCGAGCCGACCGCGACCGCGGCAAGCGAGGCCCCGACCTCGCCCGACGAGGAGGGCGACACCGGCGGCACCGGGGGACAGGAGGCCCCGGGCTCGCCGAACGCGGTGGAATCCGAAGCGGCCGAAGAGGAGACGGAGAGCGACCCGACGACCGAGGCCGACGAGGCCCCCACGTCCGGCGCGGTCCCCGAGGTCACGGGCCTGACCGCGAACGAGGCCGAGTCGGCCCTGAACGGCGCCGGGTTCGGCGAGGTCGCGCGGGAAGGCGAGCAGGAGGGCCTGTTCGGCCCCTACTACGACGACTGCGAGGTCATCGGGCAGGACCCGGCCGCGGGGGAGGAGCGGGCGTTCGCCGACACGATCACGATCACCTACTCCTACAGCGGCTCCGACCCCGCCGTCTGCGACTAGGGCGCGCCCTGGGCCGCTCTAGCCGAGCGCCTGGGCGATCATCCCGAGGGTCGCCCAGTCCACCAGGCCGCGCCTGCGGATCTCGCCGTACGAGGCGATCTCGACCCATGTGCGCTCGGTGTCGCCCTCGCCGTGCGGCACGTCCCGCTGCGCGCGGAACCACTCCAGCTCGGCCTCGGTGATCTCGGCGGCGTACAGGTGCGCGCGGTGCGCCGACACGGTGGCCGCGACCTGGCGGACCCCGATGGGCCGCAAGCGGTCCGCGCTGAAGGCCAGCCCGGTCTCCTCCTCGACCTCCTCGCGGGCCTGGACGGCCGGGTCGGCCTGCTCGCGGCTGGAGCCGCCGGGCAGCTCGTGCACGAACCCGTCCGACGTCGAAGCGGGGGACCGGAACTCGCGCACGAGCACGACCACCGTCTCGTCGACGGTCGCGCCGGGCCGGTACAGCAGCACCTGCGAGGTGTCGGGCCGGGAGATGACGACCTCGTTGGTCTTCACGCGGTCCTCGGCCGTGACGCGGACCTGCACGTGCGCGGCCCAGAACATCACCGACTCGTTGTCCTCCCCGACCCGGAACGTCCACTCCAGACTCGCCCCTTCGAGCACGTTGCCCGCGTGGAGCTGCGCCCGGTACCAGGTCTGGAAGCTCGCGGCCCGCCACAGCAGCAGCGGAATCGACCGCTCCCCGCCCTCGCGCCGCGCCCCGTCCCCGATCATCGCCAGCGCCGCGGCGACGGTCTTGTCGAGCCGGTCCGCGATCGGCACGCCGTGGGCCTCCGCGAGGTAGTGCAGGTACTCGTTCTTCTCCGCGGTCGGCGGCGCCCCGTAGACGACCTTCCCGGTGCCGTACCAGATGCCCCACTCGATGTTCGTGGTGAACGCGGGCATGGTCTCCAGGTCGCGCGGCACCCAGAACAGCACCACGTCCGCGTCGTGCATCCCGCGGTGCTCCCACTCGATCTGCCCGGTGTAGTCGCTGAGGACGCCCGCGCGCAGCTCCGGGGTGAACACCACGAGCCGCCCGTCCCGCGTCCACTGCTCGCGCAGGTGCTCGATCGCCTCGGGGTTCCACGAGGCCACGTCGTCGGTCCGGGGGAGCGGCCCGGCGAGGAACACCGCGGCGTCCCACCAGTCCGGCGGCGTCTCGTTCGCATGCACGACAACGACCTCGGATGCCACCGGGCCTCCCCTCGACACGTCCTGCGGGCCGCCCCAGTCTACGTCAGCACCGTCCCCGGGACCGCCGTTCGCGCCGCCGAACAGCACGTGAAAAGGCTTTCTGCGCGGACTAGGATCGGTGCTGACCAAGGAGGAACAATGGAATACACCCAGCTCGGCCGCGCGGGCGTCAAGGTCTCGCGCATCGTCCTCGGCACCATGAACTTCGGGCCCGAGACCGAGGAGTCCGAGGCGCACCGGATCATGGACCGGGCGCTCGAACTCGGCGTGAACTTCTTCGACACCGCGAACGTCTACGGCCGCGACCGCAAGGGCTGGACCGAGGGGATCATCGGCCGGTGGTTCGCCGCCCGCCCTGAGGCCCGCGACCAGGTCGTCCTCGCCACCAAGGTGTACGGCGCGATGAGCGACGCCGTCAACGACCGCGGCCTGTCCGCGTACAGCATCCGCGCCCAGGTGGAGGCCTCGCTCAAGCGCCTCCAGACCGACCGGATCGACCTCTACCAGTTCCACCACGTCGACCGCTCGGTGCGCTGGGAGGAGATCTGGGAGGCGATCGAGGTCCTGGTGGCCCAGGGCAAAGTGGTCTACTCCGGCTCGTCGAACTTCGCGGGCTGGATGATCGCGCAGGCCAACGAGCAGGCTGCCAAGCGGGGGAGCTTCGGCCTCGTCTCGGAGCAGTCGATCTACAGCCTCGTCAACCGCCACATCGAACTCGAAGTGATCCCGGCGGCGCAGCACTACGGCCTCGGCGTCATCCCGTGGTCCCCGCTCGCGGGCGGGCTCCTCGGCGGGGTCCTCGCCAAGGCGGCCCAGACCGGCCGCCGCGCGAGCGCGCAGATGGCCGCCCGCATCGAGGAGCACCGCCCGGCCCTGGAGGCGTACGAGGCGCTCGCGGCCGACAAGGGCATCGCGCCCGCGGTGCTCGGCCTCGCGTGGGTCCTGCGGCAGCCGGGCGTGACGGGCCCGATCATCGGCCCGCGGACCGTGGAGCAGCTCGAAGACGCGGTCGCCGCGCTCGACGTGGAGCTCACCGACGAGGACCTGAAGACCCTCGACGAGCTGTTCCCCGGCCCCGGCGGCGCGGCCCCCGAGGCGTACGCCTGGTAGCAGATCACCCGAGGGCCCGTCCTGTGCATCAGGGCGGGCCCTTGACGTGGCGGCGCGAGCCTGCTGGAATACGGTTGCACCGAAAATTCCATGGAAAGCAGCGCTGTAATGTCAGAAACTTCCGGAACGCTCGCCCACCGGACCGCGGACGCCGTCGTCACGCTCACCCTCGACGGCGCGCCCCTCGCCGGAAGCGAGGTCGTCGTCGAGCAGACCCGGCACCGCTTCCTCTTCGGGTGCACCGGGTTCGACCTCGTCGGCCACGCGAACGGCACCGCCGCCGACGCCGAGCGCGCCGCCCGCAACGCCGAGCTGTGGGAGGGCCTGTTCAACTTCGCGACGCTCCCGTTCTACTGGGGCCGTTTCGAACCCGAGCGCGGCAACCCCGACACCGAGCGCCTCCTCAAGGCCGCCCGCTGGTTCGCCGACCGCGGCCACCCCGTCAAGGGCCACCCCCTCGCCTGGCACACCGTCACCGCGGACTGGCTCCTCGACCTCGACAACGAGGAGATCGCCCGCGCCCAGGTCGACCGCATCACGCGCGAGGTGAGCGGCTTCGCGGGCGCGATCGACATGTGGGACGTCATCAACGAGGTCGTCATCATGCCGATCTTCGACAAGTACGACAACGGCATCACCCGCCTGTGCCGCGACATCGGCCGCATCCCCATGGTGCGCATGGTCTTCGACGCCGCCCGCGAGGCGAACCCGTCCGCGACCCTGCTGCTCAACGACTTCGACATGTCCGCGGCCTACGAGTGCCTCATCGAGGGCGTCCTCGAAGCGGGCGTCCAGATCGACGTGCTCGGCCTCCAGAGCCACATGCACCAGGGCTACTGGGGCGAGGAGAAGACCCAGGCGATCCTCGACCGCTTCTCCCGCTACGGCCTCCCCATCCACTTCACCGAGACCACCATCCTCTCCGGCGAGCTCATGCCCCCGCACATCGAGGACCTCAACGACCACCAGGTCGACTCCTGGCCCTCCACCCCCGAAGGCGAAGCGCGCCAAGCCGACGAGATCGAACGCCACTACCGCACGCTCGTGGCCCACCCCTCCGTCGAGGCGATCACCTACTGGGGCATGAACGACGCGGGCATGTGGCTCGGCGCCCCCGGCGGCTTCGTGCGCGCCGACGGCACCCCCAAGCCCTCCTACGACCGCCTCCACCACCTCGTCAACGACGAGTGGGGCACCCCGCCGACCACCCTCGCCACCGACGCCGACGGCCGCGTGCGCTTCACCGGCTTCCTCGGCGACTACCGCATCACCGCCGCGGGCCGCAGCGTCGACCTCACCCTCTCCGAGCCCGGCGAGGCGCACGTGGAGGCGGCGCTCACCGCGGACGACCACTGAGCACGGCGTCCGGACGCGGACGGGCCGCGCGCTCCTGACTCCGGGCGCGCGGCTGCGGGCTGTCGGTGGGGCGTGTCAGGGTTGGGGCATGTGCCGAAGCATTCAGACGCTGTTCAACCTCGACCCCGTCGCCACCGATGAGGAGGTCGCCGCCGCGGCGCTCCAGTACGTGCGCAAGCTCAGCGGGTCGACGAAGCCGTCGAAGGCCAATCAGGAGGCCTTCGACAAAGCCGTCGAGGCGGTCGCCGCCGCCACCAGGGAGCTGCTGGACTCCCTCGTGACGGCGGCGCCGCCCCGCGACAGGGAGGAGGAGGCCGCGAAGGCCAAGGCGCGCGCGGCCGCGCGCTTCGGCACCGCCTAGACCAGGCCCTGGGACGGAGCCCGGTCAGTAGCCGTTCACCACGGTGTTGGCGAGCGGCTCGCCAGCGGCGAACCGGCGGATTTGGTCGCCGACCGGCGGATAGACCCGGCCGATGAACCCGTCGACCGCGCCGCCCACGTGCGGGGTGATGAGCGCGCCTTCGAGGCCCCACAGCTCGTGGTCCGCGGGCAGCGGCTCGGGCTCGGTCACGTCGAGGGCGCACCGGATCCGGCCCGTGCGGACCTCCGCCGTCAGCGCGTCGGTGTCCACGACCCGGCCGCGCGCGGCGTTGACCAGGAGCGCGCCGTCCTTCATGCGCGCGAGGAACGCGGCGTCCACGAGCTTCTCGGTCTCGGGTGTCAGCGGCACGATGATGACCACGACGTCGGCCTTCGGCAGCAGGTCGGGCAGGTCCTCGATGGTCCCGACGCCCGGCCGCGCGGTGCGGGCGATCTTCACGACGTCCACGCCGCCCGCCGCGAACCGCCGCGCCACGGACTCGCCGATCGACCCGGCGCCCACGATGAGCGCCGTCGCGCCCGTGAGCGTCCCGGTGAAGCCGGCCGCCCACTCGCGGGCCGCCTGGTGCCGCGCGAACGCGTCGAACCGGCGGATCGACGCGAGCGTCGCCGCCTGGATCCACTCCGCGGTCGTCTCGGTGTGCGCGCCCCGGTTGTCGCACAGCGCGACCCCCTCGGGCATGATCGGAATCCACTTCTCGGCCCCGGCGCTGAGGATCTGCACCGCGGCGAGCCCCGTCATCGCCTTGAGCTTGTCCTCGTCCACGCCGCCGCCCCCGGCGACCAGCAGCTTCACGTCGGCCGGGTCGGAGGGGAACTCGCCGCCGTCCCAGACCTCGACCTCGGCACCGTCGGGGAGGACTCCGAGGTGCGCCAGCCCCGCTTCATGAGCGATCCAGATCTTCATGCGCCCATCCTATGGCGCGCGTCGCACGGCGCCACCCGGCCGACCGGTAAGCCCGAGGATCGGTCACAAGCGGCCGGAGTTCAGCCCCGCCGCACCGGGTACCGCAGGTGCACGGCGCGCTTGCCCTGGACCACCTCCGGGTCCTCCAGCAGCAGATGCCCGGTGTCGAAGGCCGCGAAGTACGGCACGCCCTCGCCGAACAGCACCGGCACCAGGCTCACGCACACCTCGTCGACCAGCCCGAGCGCCAGCGCCTGCTGCGTGATGGTGGCGCTGGCGATCGTCACGTCCCGCTCCCCGGCGATCTGCTGCGCCCGCTCGATGGCAGCGGCGACGCCGTCGACGAACACGGTCCGCGGCCACCGCTCCGCGGCGTCCTCGGGCACCGTGTGCGAGACGACCACGACGGGCGCGCCCGCGGGATGGCTGTCGCCCCAGCCGCCGGTCATGTCGAACAGCCGCCGACCCGCGACGATCGCGCCGCAGTGCTCGGTCAGCTCCTTCAGGATCGGCGCGCTTGCGGCGTCGACCCGGAACTCGACGCGCTCGTTCGCGCTGGGCACCGTCACGTCTCCGGCCTCGTACCACTCGAACAGCTCGCCGACCTGGTCGTCGGGCTGCGCGATGAACCCGTCCAGCGACATCGTCATGTGGCTCTGCACCTTGGTCATGCCCGCTCCGTTCCGCCTCGTGCGCAGGCCGAGCGCCAGCGCTACAGGTTGAGACGAGGCGGCCGCCCCGGATTCATCGCCCCATGGGCTCGGCCCGGAACATGCGCCCGGTTCGTACAAGACGGGCGCCGGACCGCGGCCGTACGGTCGGGCCATGTCCGACACCGCATCGAACGCCGCAGTCCAAGGCGAGCTCTGGAGCAGCGACCCGCAGGCATGGGCCCGCACCGCCGAAGGCCGCATCCTGCCGCTCTACGAGCGCATCCTCCAACGCCTGCAACCGGAACCCGGCACGCGGCACCTCGACGCCGGGTGCGGCGCGGGCCTGTTCGCGAGTCTCGCCGCCCGCACCGGAACCGACGTGACCGGCCTCGACGCCGCCGCCGGCCTCATCGAGTACGCCCGCGCCGAACGCCCCGGGCCCCGCTACGTCCTCGGCGACCTCGCCCGGATGCCGTTCCCCGACAACGGCTTCGACACCGTGACGGCCTTCAACTCGGTCCACTACGCCGCCGATCCGCGCCGCGCGCTCGCCGAACTCGCCCGCGTGACGGCCGAAGGCGGCCGGGCGGTGCTCACGGTCGGCGCGGGGCCCGACCAGGCCCGGAGCGCCGCGCTCATCAATCCGCTCGCCGCCCGCGGCGAAGTCCCCGGCCCCTTCGACCTCACCGACCCGGACGCCGCGGCCGAAGCCCTCCTCGACGCCGGATTCACGGAGGCCGCCACGTTCCACATCGCCTTCGACGTCGACTACACGTCGATCGCGGACGCCGTCGCGGCCCAGCTCCCGGCGGGCCCCGTCGCGGCCGCGGTGCGCCATTCCGGGCGCGCCGCAGTCGAATCCGCGTTCCACGAGCTGTTCGGGCCGCTCACCCGCACCGACGGCACGGTCCGCATGCGCCTCGTCTTCCGCTGCCACGAGGCCCGGCGCTGAGGCTCAGACGAGATGCCGCCACGAGTCGGGCTCGGCTCGCAGGAACTCCTCCAGCGTCCAAGGGCGCCGCCCCGTGACGTGCTCGATCGTATGGCTGGTCACCGAGGTCTCGCCGGTCGCAACGGCCTTGTACGACCCGGCCCACCCGGCGATCTGCCACTCCTCGGCCCCGGCACGGGAGGCGCGGGCCTCCTCGTCGGTCTCGGCCACGTACCTGATGTCGGTGCCGACGACCCGGCCGAGAATCCGCGCCGACTCCTCCAAGGTCAGCGGCTCGGGGCCGGACACGTCGTAGATCCGGTCGGCATGGGCCGCATCGGTGAGCACCTCCGCCGCAAGCCGCGCCACGTCGTGCCGGGCGACCCACGCGACCCTGCCGTTCCCGGCCGGGCCGCGGATCTCCCCGTCCTGCACGAAGAGCGGCAGCATGTCCGCGTACAGCGCGTTCCGCAGCGCCGTGAGCCGCAGCCCCGACCCGATGATGAGCTGCTCGGTGAGCGAGTGCTCCCGCGCGAACGTGAACGTCGCGAGCGGCGACGCGCCCATGAAGGAGGTGTAGACGACCCGCTCGACCCCCGCCGCGACCGCGGCCGCCACGGCGCTGCGGTGCTCGGGCATCCGGTCCTCGCTCTCGTGCGCGGACACCAGGAACAGCGTGTCCACCCCGGTCAGCGCCTCCCGCAGCGCCGCCCCGTCCTCGAACGACGCGACCGCGACCTCCGCGCCCGCGATGTCCGGCGCCCGCGACGCGTCCCGCACCACCAGCCGCTGCGCGGCCCCGCGCTCGGCGAGCAGCCGCGCCACCCTCGACCCCAGCTGCCCGCTCGCCCCGGTCACCCCGATGATCCCCACGACTGCGACTCCTTCCGTCCCGACCAGTATTCAGCCCGCGTTGAACGCACGGGCTTCAATGCATACATGAGCATCCACTCGTTCCACCTCGCCCGCGTCCCCCTCCGCACGGCCCTCGGCGCGTTCGCGCGGCGGCCCGCGGCGCCGGGCCTGGACCGCGTCGAGGTCCTCGCCGGGATGCGGCTCGGCGCCCTGGTCGTCTCCCGCCACCGCCTGCGGCTGCGCCACCTCGCCGTCTTCGCCGAGTGGACCGACGAAGCGGCGCTCGACGCGTTCCTCTCGGGGCATCCGCTCGGCCGGGCGCTCGCGACCGGCTGGCACGTGCGGCTCGCCTACCTGCGCCGCTGGGGCGCGGTCCGCGCCTTCGACCACCTCCCCGCGGACACGGGCCGCACCGACCCGGCCGAACCCGTCGTCGCCGTGACGCTCGCGCGCATGCGCCTCCCGGAGCTGCCGCGCTTCCTCCACTGGGGCAGGCCCGTCGAACGCCAGGTCCGCGACCACCCCGAGACGACGCTCGCGCTCGCCGCGATGCGGCCGCCGCGCACCGTCGTCACCTTCTCCGTGTGGACCAGCGCCCGCGCCATGACCGGCATGGTCTTCGGCCGCGACGACGGCCCGGCCGCCCGGCTCCACCACGAGGCCATGGCCGAGCGCGAGCGCCGCGACTTCCACCGCGAGTTCACCACCCTCCGCTTCCGCCCGCTCGCCGAGCACGGCTCGTGGGAGGGCCGCACGGGCATCGTCCCGCCCGGCGAGCGCTATTGAGCCGGTTCACGTTCGCGGCCTGTACGATCCACCGGTGCGCTATTACATTCAGTTCCCTGCCGGGACCGGCGGACTGGTAGAGGAATCCCTCGGCTCCTATGCGACCGGGGTGGACGTCGCCTATGCCGACGACAGCGCCATGGTGTTCGACGCCGATTCCGCGCCCGAGGACATCGAGCGCATTCCCTTCGCGAAGAACTCCTTTTCCGTGATCGCCGACGTGCCCCGGGAGCGACTCGAAACGGCGGCCCTGGACATCGCCGACTTCATCGCCGAGGACCGGCTCGACAGCAGTGCCCGCACGTTCCGGCTCATGTTCCATGTGGACGGCGAACTGGTCGGCATCGGCGCCCGCGCCCGGCGCCGCCTCGAATCCGCCGTCTCGTACGCCTCCGGGCAGCGCGTCGCGCCCAGCGGCGCCGGCGAGGAGTACTGGATCGTCGGACGCACCGAGTACGACCGGTTCATGTTCTGCCGCAGGCACAACCGCCCGAAACTCCCCGCGAAGGCCCGCGGCGCGATCTCCCACGAGCTCTCCGCGATGCTCGTCGCGGCCTCCCGGCCCGAGCCCGGCGACGTGTTCCTGGACCCCTTCGCCGGATCGGGCTCGTTCGTCGAGGCCCGACTGGCATTCCCGGCGCAGCGCATCGTCTATTCCGATACCGCATTGCAACTGCTGCGCGGCGAATTCACCGACCGCCTTAGGGACGGCCGCGCGATCGAATTCCTCGCCGACGACGCACTCGAACTCCCCTCGATCGAAGACCGCAGCGTCGACGTCATCGTCACCGATCCGCCCTGGGGCGAATTCGAGGAACTCGCATTGCCGGTCTCCGAATTCCTCGACCGAATGGCGCAGTCCTTCGACCGAGTGCTGCGCACCGACACCGGCAGGCTCGTGCTCCTCACCGCACGCCGGATCGCCCCCGTCGCCGAAGCGGCCCTGGAGAAAGCGGGCTTCGCCCTGAACGCCGCCCACGGCATCCTCGTCAACGGCCACCCGGCCACCGTCATCATCGGCGGCCGACCGACGTGAACCGCGCGCACGACCTCCAAGTCGTCGAGGCGATCAACCGCGCCACGGACGCTGGACTGACGGCGACCGGCCGAGCCCTGTTCGGCAAGCTCGGCGGTGCGATCTACGCCGAATGGCCCGACGGTCGACCGGCCGTGATCACCCGCTTCACCGGTCCCGCCGACGAGGCCGACCGCACCGTCGACGTACTGACCTATGTCAGGGACCGCGGTCTCCCGGTGCCGCGGCACGAGCCGGCCGTGCGCCTCGGCGACGGCGTCTACTTCGTCCAGGAGCGGCTCCCGAGCGCACCGCCGCAGCCGCTGAGCCCCGCGCGGATGGAAGCGATCGTCGACGTCAACGACCGGTTCGCCGACGCGCTCGCGGACCGGCCCGACATCCCGCCGCCGCCCTTGTCCCGCAACGGCGCTCACGATCCTCGCCACGCGGCCCTCGCCGAACACGGCCCCCGCGGCCGCCGCGTGCTCGACCTGATCGTCCGCGCCACCGAGAGCGCACCGCCCGAATCGGGGACCGACCTCGTCCACGTCGACCTGTCCGGAGCGAACGTCCTCTTCGACGAGCACGGCACCGCGACCGCAGCAGTGGACTGGAACCTGGGCGCCTACCGCGGCGACCGCCACTTCGCGCTCGTCCAGACCCGCTTCGACCGCGAATGGTTCGTCCAGTCGCCCGACCCCGACCCCGTCGAGACCGCGGCGGCCCACCGCCTCGACGAGATCCTCGCCGAACGCCTCCCCGCGGACGTCCTCCGCCGCTACTGGGCCCAATGGCTGCTCCACCACCTCGACCGCGCACTCCGCGCCGCGCCGCCCGAGACGATCGAATGGCACCTCGCCCTGGCAGAATCCCGCCTCGGCTGAGGTCAGGTGCCGAGCGGGCGGCTCCGGTAGGCGGTCGGGGTCGTGCCGTGGACGCGGGTGAACTGGCGCGAGAAGTACATCGGGTCGTCGAACCCGGCTTCGCGGGCGACTGCGGCGATGGGGAGGTCGGAGCCGTCGAGGAGCTCGCGGGCGCGGGTCATGCGCAGGTTCACCTGGAACTGGAGGGGCGAGACGCCGAGGTTGTCGCGGAACAGCGACGTCAGCTGTGAAGCACTGAGGCCGACCATCGAGGCCAGCGCCGTCACCGAGGTGCGGTTCGGCGCCGTGGCGCGCAGGTGGTCCACGGCCCGTTCGAGCGGGTTGAGCGTCGGCCCCGGGTTGCGGCGCCCGGTCGCGATGACCTCGGCGATCGCATGCCAGGCGGCGCCGGAAGCGCGGATGAGCGAGGAGAGGGTGAGTCCTGAGTCGAGGGCGTCGATCACCTGCGACACCAGGCTCGCCACGGGCGCGGGGTCGCGCAGGTGGGTGACCCGGCCGTCCGCGGCGGCGTGTGCGCTCTTGACGAGGTCGGCGGCGTCCGAGCCGGTGAAGTGGAACCACCAGAGCGTCCACGGGTCGGTCTCGGAGGCGCCGTAGGCATGAGGACGGTCGGCGGGCAGGAGGACCGCGCCGCCGCGCGACACCGCGAACTCGGCGCCCTCGGAGCGGCACCAGCCCTCGCCGTCGGTGCAGACCAGGAGGATCTGCTGGGGCGCGCCGCGCGGTCGGGAGCGGCCGTGCCGGGCCGCGTGGGGGAAGTACCCGGCGTCGGTGACCAGGAGCTTCCCGGTCACCGGGTGCCGCAGCGCCCGGTCGGCGATGGAGCGGGGGACGACCAGCATGCGCTGGCCCGCGAAGCCCTCGCGGACCCCGTCGGCATCGGTGACGGTCGTCGGTTCGTCCATGTCCTCCAGTGAAATGACCATCGACTTCGATGTCAAGGGTCCATACGCTCGAACCATGTCGACCGAAGCGTCCAAGATCGTGCTGCCCGACGCCCCCGCCGAGCTCGCCGACCTGCCCGTGCGCGCCTGGCGGGAGGCGGTCGCGATCGACACGTACGCGCCCGCCGCGCCGGACCGCTACCCGGCCTACCTCGACCAGCGCGTCTACCAGGGCTCCTCGGGCGCGGTGTACCCGCTGCCGTTCATCGACGCGATCGAGCGCGAGAAGGCCCCGCGCGAATGGGACGCGGTGCACCTGGAGAACGAGTACGTGCGGCTCATGGTCCTGCCGGAGCTGGGCGGGCGCATCCACGTCGGGTACGACAAGACCCGCGGCTACGACTTCTTCTACCGCAACGAGGTCGTCAAGCCCGCGCTCGTCGGGCTCGCGGGGCCGTGGCTCTCCGGCGGCGTCGAGTTCAACTGGCCCCAGCACCACCGGCCCGCGACGCACCTGCCGACCGAGGCCCTCATCGAGCACGAGGAGGACGGCGCGGTCACGGTCTGGTGCTCCGACCACGACCCGTTCGCGCGCATGCAGGGCATGCACGGCATCCGGCTGCGGCCCGGCAGCGCCCTGATCGAGCTGCGCGGCCACCTCGTCAACCGCACCGACGAGGTGCAGACGTTCCTGTGGTGGGCCAATGTCGCGGCCGAGGTACACGACGACTACCAGTCGTTCTTCCCCACCGACGTGCGCGTCGTCGCCGACCACGCCAAGCGCGCCACCACGAGTTTCCCTGCGGCCCAAGGCCGCTACTACGGGGTCGACTACCCGGCGCAGCGCACGGCCGAGCGCCCCGACGGCGACCGGCTCGACTGGTACCGCAACATCCCCGTCCCCACCTCCTACATGTGCCTGGGCACCGAGGACGACTTCTTCGGCGGATACGACCACGCCGCGGGCGCGGGGTTCGTGCACTGGGCCGACCACCGGACCGCGCCCGGCAAGAAGCAGTGGACCTGGGGCAACGCGCCCTTCGGCTGGGCCTGGGACTCGCATCTGACCGACACCGGCGGGCCTTACGTTGAACTCATGGCCGGGGTCTTCACCGACAACCAGCCCGACTTCGCGTTCCTCCGGCCCGGCGAGACGCGGACGTTCTCCCAGCACTGGTACCCGATCCAGGACACCGGACCGGTCCATCAGGCCACATTGGACGCCGCGGTGCGCCTCGACGTCGACGGCGACCGCGTACGGATCGCCGCGGCGGCCACCGCCCCGCGCCCCGGCGCCCGGGTGGTGCTGCGGCACGGCGACCGGATCGTCCACGAGACGGCCGCGGACCTCGCCCCCGGCGCCCCGCACGTCGAGGAGCTGCATCTGCCCCAGGCGATAGAAGCGACCGGCCTGGAGCTCGCCGTCGAGCACGGCGGCGCGACCCTCGTGTCCTGGCGTCCCCGGCCCGAGCCCGCCGAACCCGCCGTCGCCGAGCCCGCGACCGAACCGCCTGCGCCCGAAGCGATCCCGTCAACTGACGAGCTGTACTTCACCGGCCTCCACCTCGACCAGTACCGCCACGCCACCCGCCCGCCCGAGCCCTACTGGCGCGAGGCCCTGCGCCGCGACCCCGGCGACGCCCGCTGCAACACCGCGCTCGCCACGCGGCACATGCGCGCCGGAAGCCTTCCCGAAGCCGAAGCGCACCTGCGCACCGCGGTCGCACGCCTCACCCGCCGCAACCCCAACCCCCGCGACGGCGAGGCCCACTACCGCCTCGGCCTCGTCCTCGCCCGTCAGGGCAAGGACGAGGAAGCCAAGGCCGCCTTCGGAAAAGCCCTCTGGGACGAAGCCTGGACCGACGCCGCCACGGTCGCCACCGCCCGCCTCGACCTCGCCGCGGGCCGCGACGCCGAACCGGCGCTGCGCGACCTCATCGCCCGCCGCCCCCGCCACACCCAGGCCGGCAACCTCCTCGCGGCAGCGCTGCTGCGCCGCGGCGACCGGACCGGCGCCGCCGCGATCACGGCGGACACGTTGCGCGACAACCCGCTCGACGCCTGGGCCCGCGACCTCGCCGCCCGCCTCGGACTCGACGCCGAACCCACCACCGACCCCACGATCGCCCTCGACACGGCCCTCGAATACCGCGCGATCCGCGACGACGAGGCCGCGACCGACCTCCTCGCGAAGGCCGCGTCCCTCACTCCCGCCCCCGGGCAGGTCAACGTCGCCCTCATCGCCTGGCTCCACCGCGCCGACCTCGAATTCGAACGGGGCGACACCGCCGCCGCCGACCATGCGCTGCAACAGGTCCACGCGCTCGACCGCACCTGGTGCTTCCCCTCCCACACCGAGGACGACGCCCTCGCGCGCCTCCGCGGACACCGCCCCGACGACCCGGTCCTGGCCGCGCTCGCCGGGCACCGCCTCTACGCCGCGGGCCGCCGCACCGAAGCGATCACCGCCTGGGAGGCTGCCGTCGGCACCGGCGACCCGGTGGTGCTCCGCAACCTCGGCGTCGCCGCCCACAACGTCCAAGGCGACCCCGAGCGCGCCGCCGACTGGTACGCGCGCGCCCGCGCCGCCGCCCCCGACGACGCCCGCCTGCTCTACGAGGCCGACCAGCTCGACGCCCGCCGAGGTGTCGACCCCGCCGAACGCCTTGCCGCCCTTGCCGACCGCCGCGACCTCGTCGCCACCCGCGACGACCTCACCGTGCAGTTCGCCGAACTCCTCACCGCCGCCGGACGACCGGGCGACGCAGTCGACGTGCTCGCGGGCCGCGACTTCCAGCCGTGGGAAGGCGGCGAAGGCCGGGTGCTCGCCGCCTGGGAGGACGCCCACCTCCACCTTGCTCGCACCGACCCGGGCCGCGCCGCCGTGCACGCCGAAGCCGCGCTCAACCCGCCCCGCAGCCTCGGCGAGGCCCGCCACCCGCTCGCCAACACCGCCGACCTCCACCTCGCCTTCGGCGACGCGCTCGCCGCGGCCGGGCAGGACCTCGCCGCCCGCGCCGCCTGGGAGCAGGCCGCCGCACAGGACGGCGACTTCCAGGGCATGCAGGTCAAAGCCCACTCCGAGCACACCGCCGCCGCCGTCACCGCGCTGCGCCGCCTCGGCAAGCACGACCGCGCCGCCGCACTGCGCGACGACCTCGCGCAGTACATCGAGGAGCAGGCGCAGGAGACCGCGACGATCGACTACTTCGCGACCTCGCTTCCGACCATGCTCCTGTTCACCGCCGACGTGCAGGCCGACCACGACACCCGCGTGCTCGTCCTCCGCGCCCAGCTCGCGCACCTGGACGGCGACACCGGCCGGGCCGCCTTCCTGGCCCGCCGCGTCCTCGCCCGCGACCCCCTCAACGGCCACGCCCGCACCGTCGCCGCCCTCACCACGCAACGCTGACCACGAAGCGCGCAAAGGAGCGTCATGCACGAGCAAGCCCACGACCTGCGGATCTTCGCCCCGGAGCCGCCCCTGCGCGGCCACCTGCCCTTCGGCGAGCCCCCCGGCACGCCGGACCGGATCGAGGTCACCAGCAGGTGGTTCGAACGCGGCGGCCGCCCGTGGTTCCCGATCACCGGCGAGATCCACTACGCCCGCATCCCCCGCGAACGCTGGAGCGAGGTCCTCGGCCACGCCCGCGCGGGCGGCCTCGACTCCGTCGCCACCTACGTCTTCTGGGCCGCGCACGAACCCGAACCGGGCCGCTTCGACTGGACCGGCAACCGCGACCTGCGCGCGTTCATCCAGCTCGCCGCCGCGCACGGCCTCGACGTGATCGTCCGCATGGGACCGTGGGGCCACGGCGAGTACCGCTACGGCGGCTTCCCCGACTGGCTCATCGAACGCGGCCTCAAGACCCGCACCGACGACCCCGACTACCTCGCGCTCGTGCGCCCGCTCTACGCGCAGATCATCGCCCAGCTCGACGGGCTCACCCACGCCGAAGGCGGGCCGGTCGTCGGCGCGCAGGTCGACAACGAGCTGTACGACCAGCCCGGCCACCTCGCGACGCTTCGCGAGATCGCCGAGGACCTCGGCCTGCGGGTGCCGTTCTGGACCGCCACCGGCTGGGGCGGCGCGCAGGTGCCGGACACGCTCCTGCCGGTCTACAGCGCCTACTCCGAGGGCTTCTGGGAGGACTCGACCGTCGAGTGGCCCGCCTTCGCGCCCTTCCACTTCCGCTACTCCGAGGTCCGCGACGACCTCACCGTCGGCGCCGACCTGCGCGAAGCGCTCGACGGCATCGCCGCCGAGGCCGCCGAACCGCTCAAGCACGACGACCGCACCCCGTTCGCCACCTGCGAACTCGGCGGCGGCATGCACGTCGCCTACCACCGCCGCCCGCTCGTCTCACCCGAGGACGTCGCCAACCTCGCGCTCGCGAAGATCGGGTCCGGCTCGGCCTGGCAGGGCTACTACATGTACGCGGGCGGCACCCAGCGCACGGGCGCCCATGGGACCGAACAGGAGTCGCAGGCCACCGGCTACCCCAACGACGTCCCCGCCCTGAGCTACGACTTCCACGCCCCGATCGGCGAGCACGGCCAGATCCGGCCCCACCACCACGCCCTGCGCCGCCAGCACCTCTGGCTCCAGGCCGAAGGCCGCCGCATCGCCGTCATGGCCTCCACTGTGGGCGGCGGCGACGAAGGGCCCGACGAGCTGCGCTGGGCCGTGCGCTCCGACGGCCGCAGCGGCTACCTCTTCACCACCACCTACCAGCCGCCCAAGCGTCCCCTCGCCGCCCAGTCCGGCGTCCAGTTCACCGTGCGCTTCGACGACGCCGAGGTCACCGTCCCGACCAAGCCGATCGACCTCCCCGCGGGCGTCTCGGTCGTCTGGCCGCTGCGGTACTCGCTCACCGACACCCTCGAACTCCGCAGCGCCACAGCGCAACTGCTCACCCGCCTCGACGACCTCGTGGTCCTCGCCGCCACCGACGGCGTCCCGGTGGAGATCGTCCTCGGCGACGGCACCCTCGTGGACCTCCCCGCCGCGCCCGGCCCGGACTGCCTCATCGACCTCGACGGCGTCCGCCTCCTGATCCTCGACGACGCGAGCGCGAACCGCCTCTACCGGCTCCCGCTCGCCGGCCGCGACCGCCTCGTCCTCGCCGACGCCCCGGTCTACGCCGAGGACGGCGGTCTCGCCCTCCACACCGACCACGAGGAGGTCGCGGTCGCGGTCCTCCCCGCCCCGGACGCCCTCGAAGCCGAAGGCGCCCAGGTCGAGGCAGCGGGTACCGAGGGCCCGTGGACCCGCTGGACGATCACGACTCCCGGCGTCGGCCCCGTGCCGCTCGACGTCGACCAGCCCGGTCCCGCGACCGCCCCCGAGCCCCGCCGCGGCGGCCCCATGAACCGCCTCAGCGCCCCGACCGACTACTCCGGCGCGGCGCAGGTCCACCTCGCCGTCCCCGACCTCGGCGCCGCCGACCGGACCCTGCTGCGGCTCGACTGGACCGGCGACACCGGCCGCGCGTACATCGGCGACGCGTTCGTGAGCGACCACTTCTGGCACGGCCGCGTCTGGGACCTCGACCTGAGCGCCCACCGCGACGCCGTTGCGGCGCACGGCGTCCGCCTCGAACTCCTGCCCTGGCGACGGAGCACCGGCGTCTGGGTCGACCCCTCGGTCCGCGACGTCGAAGACGGCATCACCATCCGCTCGGCCACGATCGTCCGCATCGGCAAAGTCATCCTCCGCGCGGTGCCGTCATGATTGACTCCGGCCCACACGCAAGGAGGAACGAACCATCATGACCACCACGCTGACCGGCGTGATGCCGGTCGCGCCGACCGTGTTCACGCAGGATGAGGCCCTGGACTTGGACGGGCAGCGCCGAGTCGTCGAGTTCCTCATCGACGCCGGATCGGACGCCGTCTGCATCCTCGCCAACTACTCGGAGCAGTTCTCGCTCGACGACAGGGAGCGTCTCGACGTCCTTGAGGCCAGCCTCGACGCCGCCGCGGGGCGCGTCCCGGTCACCGTCACCACCAGCCACTTCAGCGCCCGGATCGCCGCCGAGCGGAGCCGTCAGGCGCAGGAGCGCGGCGCGGCCGTGGTCATGCTCATGGCGCCGTTCTTCGGGACCACCGTGCGCTGCAACGACGACGACGTGGTCGAGTACTTCAAGCGCGTCGCCGACGGCCTCGACGTCGACATCATGATCCAGGACGCCCCGATGAGCGCCACACCGCTCTCCGCGCCGCTCCTCGCCCGGATCGCCGCGGCCGTGCCGCAGGTGAAGTACGCCAAGATCGAGGTCGCCCGCGCCGCCCAGAAGATCCGCGACCTCGCCGCGCTCGCGGGGGAGGACCTGCCCGGCCTGTTCGACGGCGAGGAGTCGGTGACCCTCCTCCCCGACCTCGACGCGGGCGCGGTCGGCACCATGTGCAGCGCGCTCCTGCCCGACCTGCTCGGGCCCGCGGTCCGCGCCCATCTCGACGGCGACCGCGAGAACGCCGTGGCCGTATGGGAAGCGGCCCTCCCGCTCATCCAGTTCGAGAACCGCCAGTGCGGCCTCCGGGCGGCCAAGATCGTGCTCGCCGAAGGCGGCGTGATCGCCTCGGACACCTGCCGGGCCCCGTTCGAGTCCGTGTCCGCCGAGACCCGCGCGGGCCTGCTCGAACACGCCCGCCGCCGCGACCTCCTCGCCCTGCGCTGGGCGAAATGAGGTGAGGGACTAGTTCCGGAGGTAGGCGAGCACCGCGAGCACGCGCCGGTTCGTGTCCTCGTCGGGAGGCAGCCCCAGCTTCGCGAGGATCGAGCCGACGTGCTTGCCGACCGCCGCCTCCGAGACGTACAGACCCCGCGCGATCGACTGGTTCGAGCGGCCCTCGGCGATCAGGCCGAGCACTTCCCGCTCCCGTTCCGTCAACGCCCCCAACGGGTCTCGGTGGCGGCGCACGAGTTGCGCGATGACCTGCGGGTCGAGGACCGTGCCGCCCGCGGCGACCCGCCGCAGGGCGTCGGCGAACTCCGCGACGTCCACGATCCGGTCCTTGAGGAGGTACCCGATGCCGCGCCCGTCGCCGGTGTCGAGCAGGTCGTCCGCGTAGCGGTGCTGCACGTACTGGCTGAGGACCACCACCGGCAGGCCCGGGTCGGCCCGGCGCAGCTCCACGGCCGCGCGCAGGCCCTCGTCGGTGAACCCAGGCGGCATGCGGATGTCGGTGACCACCAGGTCGGGCCGGTGCTCGGCGACGGCCGCCTTCAGCGACTCGGCGTCCCCGACCGCAGCGGCCACCGCGAACCCGAACCGCTCGACCAGGCCCGTCAGGCCCTCGCGCAGCAGCACCCCGTCCTCGGCGAGGACCACTCGGACTACGGCTTCTCGCACGGCAGCTCCACTCGCAGGACCGTCGGCCCGCCCGCCGGGCTCGACAGCAGCATCCTCCCACCGGCGACCGCCGCCCGGTCGGCCAAACCGGTCAGGCCGGTCCCGGCCGCGGGGTCGGCGCCGCCGCGCCCGTCGTCGCGCACTTCGAGGACGAGCACGCCGTCCTCGACACGGGTGCTGATCGCCGCGGCCTCGGCGCCGGAATGCCGGATCACGTTCGTCAGCGCCTCGGCAGCAGTGAAGTACGCGGTCGTCTCGACCAGCGCCGAAGGCCGGTCCTCAAGGCGCACATCGAGATCCACCGGGATCGCGGCGGCGTCGGCGAGTTCGCCGAGCGCCGCGCCCAGCCCCAGGTCGGTGAGGATCTGCGGCCGGATGCCGTGGATGAGCTCCCGCAGCTCGGCCATGAGGTGCTTCGCCTGGTCGTGGGCCTCGCCGACCGAGGCCGCCGCGGGCGAGTCCGGCGGCAGGTCCAGCCGGGCGAGCCCGAGCTTGAGCGTGAGGCTCACCAGCCGCTGCTGCGCGCCGTCGTGCAGGTCCCGCTCGATCCGGCGCCGCTCGGACTCGAAGGCGTCCGCGAGCCTCGTGCGCGACCGGGACACCTCGATCAGCTCCGCGGCGAGCGCCGCCTCCGAACCCGACGCGAGCAGCGCCCGCGCCAGCGCCGCGCGCACCCCCGCCAGCAGCGTCACCAGGTACGGCAGCGCGACGAGCATCAGCACCCCCGCGACGGCGAACGGCGCCGTCTCGTCGACGTCGACGACCGTGCCGAACACCAGGGCCACTTCGCCTTCCGGCTCCTGAAGCGCGAGGATCACCGGGCTCGCGGTGAACACGACCGCGATGAGCGCGAACACGGCCGCGCCGAGCGTCGCGGCGCCCAGCAGCGGCAGCAGGAACGCGTACGCCGCCTCGCGCCAGGCCCCCTGGTCGGCGTACCGCGCCCACATCCGCACCCGCGCCGCCCGCGCCGGAAGCGGCCGCCGGTCGGCGATGCGCAGGAGCCGCCGCTCGGCCGCGCCGATCGGCCCGCCCACGAGCGGCCCGAGCCCGGCCAGCAGCACCAGGCCCACCACCCCGGAGACGACGAGGTCGGCCGTCCCGGCGGTGCCGCCCACCAGCCCCACGACCAGCACCAGCCACGGCACCCCGAGCACCCCGAACGCGAACGCCGCGACCGGCGCGGTCGCCGTCAGGTACCACGCCGAGCGCCACGGCCAGCCGCTCACCGGCAGCCGCGCCAGCCGCATCGCCTCAAGCGCCGTCCCGGGCGCGTCATTGCTCATGGCGTCCACCGTAATCGCGGCGGAGCCGCAGGTGAATGGGGCTGGGCATACGCCCGGGGTATGGCTGGGCATACCCCGATCCGATGCCCCGGCGTAGTGACCCGCGGCCCGCGACGCGGTTGGCTGTCCCCATGGCACGCAACACGAAGGGCCTCACGGCCTACCTGATCCTCTCGTTCGGTCTGGCCTGGGGCGGCATCGCCGCCGTGGTCGCCTCGGGCGGCTCCGTCGTCAACCCGCTCCTCCAACTGCCGATCGCGTTCGCCCCGGCCGTCGCCGCACTCGTCGTCCGCGCCTGGGTGACGCGCGAGGGCTTCGCCGACGCCCGCCAGCGCCTCCGGCTGCGCGCGGCCCGGCGCTACTACCTGTACGCCTGGCTCGGCCCGGTCCTGGTCCTTGCGGCCTCGGTCGCGCTGGCGGGCGCGTTCGGGGACCTGCCCGACCTTGCCGCCGTTCCGGAGGCGGTGCTCGGCGCGGACGTGCCGTGGGCGGTCCTCGCGCCGCTCGCGCTCCTGGTGCCGGTGGTGGCGATGCCGGTGTTCTGGGGCGAGGAGTTCGGCTGGCGCAGCTACCTCCAGCAGCGCGTCGGCCGGAGCCCGCTCACGGCCGCGCTGATCACGGGTCTGATCTGGGCGGCCTGGCATGCGCCGCTGGTGTTCACCGACTACGCCCGCAGCGACGCCCCGGGCCTGACGCTCGCGACCTGGGCCGCGCAGATCATCGCCCAGGCAGTGATCCTGGCGTGGCTGTTCCTGCGCTCGGGCTCGATCTGGGTCCCGAGCCTGGCGCACGCGGGCAACAACCTCGTGATCGGCACGTTCTCCGAGCCGCTGCTCGGCGGGTTCGCGCCGTGGGAGGTGAACCTGCTCCAGGCCGCGCCCCTGCTGGTCCTGTGCGCCTGGATCGTCCTGACGGGCCGCCTGGGTCCGGAACCGCAGCGCCGCAAGGAAACCGGCAATGCTCGAATTGCTCCGATAGGATAAGTGGGAATTCGAGGTGAGGAGCAGAGGATGACGACAGTCGCGGGTGCCCCGGTCATTGCAGCGGTCGCGCGGTACGCGGAGGAGGAGCTGCGGCCCGCCGCGATGGACGTCGACGCCGCCGAGGTCCCCGCGGCCACGATCGAGCGGCTCCGGGGCCTCGGCGTCCTCAACCACCTCGCGCCCGTCGCGTTCTGCGGCGCGGGGCTCGACCGCGACGCCGACCGGCGCCTCCACGAGATCCTGTCCGGGGCCTGCTTCAACACCTGGCTCGTGTGGGCCCAGCACGCGCCGTTCGTCGGCCGCCTCGCCGCGAACCTGAACTCCGGGCCTTCACCGCTCGCCGAGCGGCTGCTGCGCGGCGAGATCCTCTGCGGCGCAGGCATCAGCGACGTGCGCCGCTACCCCGACCGGTACGTCGCCGCGACCCGCACCCCGGGCGGCTGGGTCTTCGACGGCACCCTGTCCTGGGTCAGCGGCTGGGGCCTGAACGAGGTCCTCGCCGTGGCCGCCGTCGATCCCGGCACCGCCGAAGTCGTCACCGCCCTCGTCCCCGTCTCCGACCGCACCGTCGCCACCCCGCTGCGCCTGAGCACGGTCACCGGCAGCCGCACCGAGCGCGTCCGCCTCGACCGGGTCCCCGTCGCCGACGAGCACGTGCTCTCCGTCCAGTCCTTCAACGAGTGGCGCCGCGCCGACGCCGCCCTCTCCGGCGACGCCCGCCCCCACCTCTTCGGCCTCGCCGAGGCCGTCCTGCGCGAACTCGACGCCGAACCCCACGCCGCCGCCCGCGAGTGCGCCGCCGCCTGGCGTCCGCTCATCGCCCGGTACCGCGCCGACGCCTACGGCCTCGCCGACGAGGCCGCCGACACCGAAGGGCCGCACCGCATCGAGGAGCGCCTGGCCCTCAAGGTCACGGTCCTGGAAGCCCTCGGCACCCTGACCCGGGCGCTCACCGCGTCCCGCTCCGGCCACGGCATCGCCGTCGGCGACCGCGCCCAGCTCCTCGCCCGAGCGGCGCAGTTCTGCCTCGTCCAGGGCCAGTCCGCGGCCGTCCGCGACGCGCACCTGAAGCGGCTCACCGCGGCCGCTTCAGGTTAGCGACGCGGTCAGGCGAGGCCGAGGATCGCGGCCTGGACCTCCGGCGTGGGCGCGTACTCGCCGCGGAGCACGAAACGCAGGTAATTGGCGGCAATGCCGATATAGGTGCCGGTCTCGGGGCCCGCGACGGCGTCGAGCACGTCGAGCGCGGCGGCGGCGTCCTCGGCCGGAATGTAGGTGAGGGCCTCGACGGCCTGTAGTCGCACGGGGTCCGGCGCGTCGGCGTCGCCCAGTACGCCCGAGAGGTAGTCGACCGCCTCGGCGCCTCGCCCCAGCCGCGCGAGGGTCTCGGCCGCGGCGATGCGCACCTGCGGGATCTCCTCGGCGTCGCCCAGGACCGCCTGGAGGTCGTCCTCGACATCGTTGCGGCGCAAGAGGTCCGCGGCGGCGAGGATGAGCAGGCCCTGCACGCCCCAGTAGCGCACCACCTCGTTGCCGTCGTTCAGCGCCCGCGTGAACTTCGCCGTGTTCGACCGCTTGCGCTGAATCGCCGAGTCCGCCAGCGTTTTGACCCGCTCGATGGGGAACGCCCCGCGCACACGCGACTGGTCGTACCCTTCGGCCGCGGCGCCCTCGGGGATGAACCCGTTGTCGTGCACGGCGATCAGGTGCTCGTCAAGTGCCGCGGCGAGGCGGCGGCGGACGCGGCGCAGATGCGGCTCGTCGATGAGGTTGGCGACCTCGTCGGGGTCGGTCTCCAGGTCGTAGAGCTCCTCGGCGGGCTTGGGCTGCCACCAGCGCTCCTGGACCTCGTCGAGCGCGCCGTCGAGGTGGAGCCGCTCCCAGTCGAGGACGCCGAGCTGCTGGAACAGGTACGCCACGTGCTGGTTGTAGATCCGGTGGGGCGCGTAGTTGCGGATGTAGCGGTAGCGCCCGTCCCTGACGGTGCGCACGAAGTCGTACCGCGCGTCCATCCGGTTGCGGGCCCCGAAGGCGTACTCGGGGCGGCGGCGCGCCTCCAGCAGCGAGGTCCCGTCGAAGTGGCCGGGGACGTCGAGCCCGGCGAGTTCGAGGACCGTGGGCGCGTAGTCGAGCGTCGTCACCGGATCGGCGACCACCGCGCCCGGCTCGGCGGGCGCGAGGTGCGCCCACTTGTCGGGGAAGACGGCGATCAGGGCGGTCCGCAGCCCCGAGTCGTAGGCGTAGCGCTTGGAGCGGGGGAGCACGCCGCCGTTGTCGGAGTAGTAGAAGACGATCGTGTCCTCGGCGAGCCCCGCGGCTTCGAGCTCGGCGAGGCGGTCGGCGATCTGCGCGTCGACGCGGGTGATGTTGTCGTAGTAGTGGGCCCGGTCGGCGCGGGTGTTCACGGTGTCCGGCGTGTACTCGGGCAGCTCGGCGTCGGCGGGGTCGTGGACGCCGGTGGGCTCGCTCGACCACAGCGACGACTCGTGCGTCGTCATGTGGTTGAAGATCGCGAAGAACGGCTGGCCCGGGTCGCGTCCCGCCCAGGAGGCGTCGGGGCCGTTGGCGTCCCAGGTCGCGGCCAGGTCGATGTCGGTGTTGTAGTCGGTCTTGTTGCTGTTCGACGTGTAGTACCCGGCCTCGCGCAGGTACTGCGGGAAGCCCAGGAGCCAGTCGGGGCGCAGGCCCGAGGCGCGCATGTGGTGGGCGGGGCCGCAGGACTCGGGGGCCTTCCCGGTGATGATGGAGAAGCGGGTCGGGGCGCACACGGGGTAGGTGGAGAAGGCGTTGGCGTACAGGATGCCCCGCTCGGCCAGTGCGTCCAAAGTGGGCGTCTGCGCCTGGTCGTCGCCGTACGCGCCGAGGAACGGGTTGTGGTCCTCGGCGACGAGCCAGAGGATGTTCGGCCGCTCGGCGTCCTGGGCTGCGGCTGCGGCGGGCAGGGCCGCCGTCCCGGCGATCGCGCCGCCGAGGGCGAGGACGGCGCGGCGGGAGGTGCGGTTCGGCATGGGGAGTCCTTCAGTTGTGGTCGATCGCTATGCGGCGACGCGGAAGCCGACGTTGCCGCTGGAGCTGTCCGGGGTGTTCGCGGACCGGGCCGCGACCCGGTAGCGGTTGCAGTACGAGTCGTGGCACATGTGGGAGCCGCCGCGCATGGCCTTTGCCCGCCCCTGCTCGGGGCCGCGCGGGTCGAGGCCGGGGGCGTGGTCGCGCCCGAACCAGTCGGCGGTCCACTCCCAGACGTTCCCCACCGTGTTGTACAGGCCGAACCCGTTGGGCTCGAACGACTTCGCGGGGGCGGTGGCGAGATATCCGTCGGCTGCGGTGTTCTCCCGCGGGAAGTCGCCGCGCCAGATGTTCGCGTGGTACCGGCCGTCCGGCTCGAACTCGTCGCCCCAGGGGTAGACGGCCTGTTCGAGGCCGCCGCGGGCGGCGAACTCCCACTCGGCCTCGGTGGGCAGGCGGGTCCCGGACCAGGCGCAGTACGCCTGCGCGTCGTTCCAGGAGACGTGGGTGACGGGGTGGTCGCCGCGCTCTTCAGTGTCGGAGCCGGGGCCCTCCGGGGCCCGCCAGGTGGCGCCGTCGACCGAGCGCCACCACGGCGCGGTCGGGACGCGCGGCGAGACCTCGGCGATGCGCGGGTCGAGGAACCCGTCGAACACGAACGAGTACCCGAAGTCCTCGGCCTCGGTCTTGTACCCGGTCGCGTCGACGAACCCGGCGAACTGCTCGACCGTGACCGTCGTGGCCGCGATCCGGAACGGCGACAACTCGACCCGCCGCACCGGCCCCTCGGCGTCCTTCGGGTGCCCGATGCCGTCCTCGGCGCCCATGAGGAAGACCCCGCCGTCGAGCCCGATCAAGTCCGCGGCCCGGACCGCGAGCGCGGCGGCCGCAGGCGCTCGACCTGACGAGCGCACGGGACGTCCTGGGGCGCAACACGAATCCATGGGGCTCCCTGAGATGAGGCGGCTATGGCGCGGCACCAGCCTATGCCGGGCCGCGCCCATAGTCAACTTATCCTATGGGAATTATCGATTACTCCGAGCGTCAACGGTCGAGCAGCGCCGCCATCTGCTCTCCGCCGGGCCCGCCGTTGGCCGCCCACCAGGTCTCCCGTCCGGCATCGGCCGTGCAGTCAGCGATCCCGGCGTCGCAGGACCGCACGTCGACCACGACCGCTGCCCGCACCGGCAGCACGTCCCTGGTCGTGGCGTTGTACGGCGCGACCCCGGAGAAGGGCACGGACCCGGTGGCGCGGAACGGCTTGACGGCGATCGACCCGAACGGGCCGAAGCCGCTGATGTCGGCGCAGGCCGGTGAGAGCAGCCGCCCTTCGGCGGGGAACGCCGGGTGCGCGTCGCGGACCTCGTCGAGACGCTGGCGGTGCTCGGCGGGATCGGCGTACCGGTCGGTGAGATGGAGGTCGTCGATGCGCAGCCGCAGGTCGGGGTCATCGCAGTCGGCGGGGTGCTCGCCGCCGGTCCAGATGCCGACGGGCCACAGGCCGGTCTCGTAGGCATCGCCGGTGGCGGCGCCGAGGCCGTAGTAGTCGACCAGCGCGCTCCCGGCGTCGAGATTGGCGGTCTGCGTGACGAACAGCCGGTCGGCCTCCCAGGCGTCCCCGTCGCCCTTGCCGAGGAACCCGTCCATGTCGACCGGCCCGTGCTGGACGGTGTGCACGCACCACTGGAGGTCGGTCGTGCGCCCCGCGGCGGTCGCATGGGCGTTGAGGCAGTCGGGGCCCGAGGCGGTGGTGGTGTCGGCGGCGACACCGAGGCGCAGCCCGGTGCCGTAGGCGTCCTCATAGGTCTCGACCTTCACGGACTCGATGTCGAGTTCCGGCTCCCACGCGAGTTCGAGCACCAGATCCGCCGCGGTGAGCCGGGCGGACTGAGCGGCATCGGCGTCGTCGAAGCCTGCGGTCAGGCCCTCCGGACTTCCCGGCGAGTCGGCGAGATCGGCTGCGTCCCAGCCGTACTGCTCGTTTGCGGCCGGCACGAGACCGCGGGCCGTGTCCCAAGTGGCCGGCCAATCGACGGCGACTGCGGCGAGAGCGGTTGCGGCAGCGAGGATCGCGGCCCAGCGGGCCCGGGTGGGATAGAGGCCGCCTGAGGGGAGGAGTGGAGCCACGACGGCGATGATACCGGCGCGCCTCGATCTGTGCCCGAGTTCTCCGCCTGGCTGGATTCACCGTGGGACGCCGCCCCGACTAATCTTGCCCGCTATACTCGGCTGCGGCTGATGCGGCCGGCCGCCTGCGCCCGCTCGGGCATGGTGAACGCATCGCGATTCGCGCCGGTTCGGACCCTTCCAGTGGCGAACCTGTCAGCAACGCAGGCACTGACCACGGCTTTCGCCCTACGAAGGACGACATCATGCGCGACTTCCGCGACGCCAAGACCATGGCCAAGGCCCTCCGTGCCGAACTGGCCCGCCTCGGCCTGGCCGACGTGTCCCACAGCCAGAGCCTCGAAATCGTGGCGGCCCAGTTCGGATTCGGCAACTGGAACATCCTCGCCGCCGAACTCAGCGCGGCCGAGCGCCACGACACCGACGGCGTCGCCTTGCAGGCTCCCGCCCCGGTCCTGCGGATCTTCTCCGTCGAGAAGGCCCGGGAGTTCTACCTCGACTACCTCGGCTTCACCCTGGCCTGGGAGCACCGTTTCGAGGACGGCCTGCCCCTCTACATGCAGATCGAACGCGGCCGCACGGTCCTCCACCTGAGCGAGCACCACGGCGACGGCAGCCCCGGCACCGTCGTCTTCGTCTCCATGGCCGGCCTCGACGCCTTCCACCGCGAACTCAGTGCCAAGCACTACCCCAACCTGAACCCCGCCATCGAGACCGAACCCTGGAACGCCCGCTCGATGACCGTCATCGACCCGTTCAGCAACACCCTGCGCTTCAACGAATACCGGTAGCCCTTCGAGCGATGTCGAACATCGTGGAGCGTTGTCAAGACCAGGGCGTCAGGGACGCAGCCGCCGTTCCAGATCCGCCGGGAGCGGGTAGGCGCGCTCGGGCGGCAGCAGGCGCTGCGCCTTCGCGGCGCCGCCGCTCTGGATCAGGTCGGCCGCCTTGCGGACCTGCGGCGTGAGGTCGGTCAGGGACACCGTCCACTCCTCGGCGAAGGCGCGGATCAGGTGGCGGCCGACGCCGACCTGGATGCTGTAGTGGTTGAGTGCGGCGCCGCGGACCGAGCGCTCGGGGTCCCACTGGACGTGCACGGCGGCCTTGGCGAGCGCGGCCGGGTCGCCGGTGGTGAGCGCGGCGCTCGCGAGCGCCTCCTCCCAGCCGTCCCGGGTGATCCGCACGGCGAGGATGCGCTCCTGACCGGCCTTGCGGGCCCAGTTGCTACGGTGCATGAGCCACAGGAACGACGGCTTGATCCACGTCATCCGGTTGAACGAGAACGGCGCGGTGAACCGCCCGGCGCGCAGCGCCGCATCCGCGATCGCGGGCGCATACGCCTGGTAGACGACGATAGTGCGGGCGTCGAAGTCGGCGCGGATCTCATACGGGGGGGCCATGCCCCGCAGCGTGTCACCGAGGCGCGCTCCGAGGCAATCGCGTTTCCCGTTGCGGCCGTTGCGCGGGCGTTGTGCGGCCGTTGTGCACGAGCGGTTCGCCGCCGATGAGCCCCAAATGAGGCCCGAACTTCACTCGCCGAGCGCGTCCAGTGCCGACAGCCCGATCTCTGCCGCGCGGCGCATCGCCCCGGTCGTCTCGGCCGCCGAGTCGCCGTCCTGGAGGCTTGCGACGGCCGCTGCGCTGACCGCGCCGACGACGGCGCCGACGATGCTCGGGGCGCTGGTGCGGTCGAGGACGTCCGGGTACGCCTCGCGCAGGGCCTCCGCGATGCGGGCCTGGGCGGTGAACACGGCGTGCAGGATGCGCGCCCGCACGGCGGGGGAGTCGGCGATGAGGCGGGCGCGGAGCGCCGCCATGCCGCTCGGGAGGTCGCGGGCGGCCGTGTCGTCGATCATCGCGGTCAGGGACCGGGCGAGGACGTCCCGCAGCGGCGCGTCCGGTTCGCGCTCCTCGATCACCCGCAGCGCCAGGTCGAGCCGGGCCCGGCCGTCGCTGATGAGCACGTCCTCCTTGGTCGGGAAGTGCAGGAAGAACGTGCGCTTGCTGACGTCGGCCGCCTCGGCGATGTCGGCGACGCCGGTCGCCTCGTAGCCGCGCTCGGCGAACAGCCGCGCGGCCGTCTCGATCAGGCTCCGCCTGGTCTGCTGCTTCTTGCGCTCGCGGCGCCCCGTCTCCTCCGGCACCCGGCCAGCATAGTGCACCCCGAATATCAATGCACCCGGTATACTTATAAACCCGGTGCATTGATATGTTCGTTCCGCAAGCACCGCACGCAGACAGGAGACCCGCGATGAACGACTTGCAGGGCCGCACGGTCCTCGTCACCGGAGCAGGGCGCGGCATCGGCCGCGCCGAGGCCCTCCACCTCGCCTCGCTCGGCGCCAACGTCGTCGTGAACGACCCCGGCGTCGCCGTCGACGGCCGGGGAGGCGACGCGAGCGTCGCCGAAGCCGTCGCCGCCGAGATCCGCGACCGCGGCGGCCGCGCGGTCGCCGACACCGGCAGCGTCGCCGACTGGGACGCCGCCGAACGCATGGTCGCGCTGGCTGTCGCGGAGTTCGGCGACCTCCACGCGGTCGTCAACAACGCCGCCACCGAGGCCAACAAGGGACTGGAGCGGCTCACTGAAGCCGAGTTCGACGGCGTCGTCGCCGTGAAGCTCAAGGGCGCCTTCGCCGTCAGCCGCTGGGCCGCCGCGCACTGGCGCCGCCGCCGGGACGCCGGGGACCGGGCCGGCCGCGCGATCGTGAACACCGCCTCCGGCTCCGGGCTCTACAACCCGCTGCCGACCCAGTCGAACTACGCCTCGGCCAACGCGGCGGTCGCGGCCATGACCACCGTGCACGCCCTCGAACTCGGCCGCCTGGGCGTGCGCGTCAACTGCGTCGTCCCCTCGATGGTCCGCACCCGCCTCACCCTCGGCGTCCCCGGCATGGACGACGCCCCGGACGGCCCCGACCCGAAGGACCCGGCCGTCGTCGCGCCGCTCGTGTCCTATCTGGCCGGTCCCGACTGCGCGTTCACCGGGCAGGTCCTGTCGGTGCGCGGCGGCGCGGTCACCCCGGTCCGCGGCTGGGAGCTCGGCGAGGGGATCGAGCCGGAAGGCACCGCCTGGACCCAGGCGGAACTGGCGGCGCGGCTCGGCGCGCTGCCCTTGCAGGACCCCTTCGACCGCCTCGCCGCCTCGCTCGGCGCCGCCCTCGGAACCAAAGGGCGACAGGACATCGAGGCGATGATCAGCGCTCAGCTCGACTAGCCGCGCCGCCGTGCGACTTCGAGCCGTGTACTGCCAGTGCCTCCCGGTCCGGCCGCCTCGGGCCTACCATCGGAGGCCTGTGCAACCGGCTTCCGATCGGAGGAGCGAACATGAGCCGCATCTTGATCACCGGGTCGGCCGAAGGGCTCGGACGCGCCGCAGCCGAGACCCTCCAGGCGGAAGGGCACGACGTGATCGTGCACGCCCGCAACCGATCGCGGGCCGCCGTCCTCGATCCGCTCGCGGAGCGCGGGGCGGCGGTGGTCATCGGCGACTTCGCCGAGCGCGACGACGTGCTCCGCATCGCCGAGGAGCTGGGGGACGAGCCCCTGGACGCGGTCATCCACAACGCGGGGGTGTGGTCGGGCCGGGCGGTCATGCCGGTCAACGTCATCGCGCCGTACCTGCTGACCGCCCTGCTCACCCGGCCGCGCCGCCTCGTCTACCTCTCCTCGGGCTCGCACTACAGCGGCAGCGCCGCCGCGATGAAGGGCACCGACTGGCGCGGGCGGACCGCCGGTTCCTACTCGGACAGCAAACTCTTCATCACCGCGCTCGCCGCCGCCGTGGACCGACTGCGCCCCGGCGTGGTCGGCAACGCCGTCGACCCCGGCTGGGTCCCGACCCGCATGGGCGGGCCGGGCGCGCCCGACGACCTGGAACAGGGCCACCGGACCCAGGAGTGGCTCGCCGTCAGCGACGACGCCGAGGCGCTGACGACCGGCGGCTACTGGTACCACAAGGCCCGCCGCGACCCCCACGAATCCGTCCACGACCAGGACTTCCAGGACCGCCTCGTCGAAGCCCTCGCCGCCGAGACCGGCATCCGCATTTGACGGCGGTCAGAGGCCGTCGCGGGCCATCGCCTCGACGATCTCGACGTGCCGGTCCGCGTTGGTCTGGGAGAACTCGCTGTCGTAGTTGAGGCCGTAGGGCCAGAAGTGCGCGCCGTCGCAGGTGATGACCGCGCTCTGGCCGTCGTACTGCTTGACGAGCGCGGTCGCCTGCGCGCCGTTGTACGTCCCGCCGCAGCCGAGCGAGCCCCAGCGCGAGCTGGTGCCGACGCCGATCGTGTGGGAGATCTCGTGCAGGGCGGTGCGCTCGTTCATCGACGCGCGGGCGCCGAAGCGGATGGTGCCGTTGATGTTCCCGTCCGCCGTGGGCACACTCGGGTCGTAGTGGACGGTGATCGACTTGCCGAGGTCGCTCAGATCGTTGTAGCGCGCGACGGCGGCGTTCATCGCGGTCGTGATCAGGGCGTACGCCTGCTGCTGGTCCTGCGTCGGGTTTGAGGCGCGCACCAGCGTCCACGTGATCGTGCTCTGCTCGGTCTCGACGTCGGCCTGCGCCGGGGCGGCCAGCGGGAAGAGGAGGAGCGCGCCGACGACGGCGGCGAATGCGGTGAGGACGCGACGCCTCCGGCCGCGCCGGTGGGGGAGTGCAGGGTCCATGATGGTGCCGTCCGTTCGTGAGGAGGTCGATCAAAATCGAGGCTGATCGATGTCATGAACAGGGTAATTCCTCCTGAACCCCAATGCAAGCGTTGTACTGCAATGAAAAGGGCAAAACCGTCGCACGCGGCGCAGCCCCTCGGACACCTGGCACCGACTGCTGTGACCGGTGTTGTCGGTGGGGTGGACTATGGTCGCGGCATGACGCAGATCGGCAGCGTGTTCCTGCCCGTACACGACACCGCGGCGGCCGCGGCCTGGTACTCCGAGCGGTTCGGGATGACCGTGCGCAGCTGCGCGGACCATGCGGCCGTGCTGGACGCCGGCTCGCCCCCGCGCACGCTCACCCTCATGGGCCCGCCGAGCGGGATCGGCGCCGAGCCCGGACTGCGCTGGGCACCGTTCAACCTGGTCGCCGCCGACCTCGCGGCCGTGCGCGCCCGCCTGGCCGAGACCGGCGAGGTCGGCCCCGTCTCGGGCGACGAGCGGACCTGCTTCTGGTTCACCGCAGCCGATCCCGACGGCAACACCCTCCTGATCGTCGACCGCTGACGCGGACCGGGCGCCCGGTAGGATCGGTCACGCTCGTTGCGACCATTCCACCCCGAGGACGCCAGAGTGACACCCGAGAGTTCCCCGCACCCGCAGCGCGAGGGCGCCCAGGCCGACGGCGACTGGATCCGGCCGCGGCGGCGCCTGACCGGCAGATCGGTCGCTTCCGTTGCGGCCGTGGCGCTCGCGCTGGCCGCCGCGATCGTGTGGGAGGCGGTGTCCGGCGACGCGCCCGCGGTGGACGCGGACTCGGCCAAGCTCGCCGACTTCGACGCCGATTCGGCCTCGGGCTCCGAGGCGAGCGCGACGGCGACGGAGTCGGCCGGGACCGTGCAAGCGGACGAATCGTCCGGTGACGCGACGCAGACGTCGGACGCGTCGCCGTCCGAATCCACATCGGAGGATGTGGTCGGCACCGCCGCCGCCGGCCCGGAGACCGGTGTCTACCGGGCCCGCCAGGAGGCCAGCGGCCTGTGCATGACCTGGGGCGACGAGCCCGACGGGGACGGGCGCAGCGTCATGGTGCTGGGCGAGTGCGCCAGCACCGAGCCCGAACTGACCTGGGTGGAGGACGGCGGCCGGTACGCGGTCGAGATGGCGTTCGAGGACTGGACGCCCTGCATGACCGCCGACAACGGCGGCACCGAGGACGGGATGCTCGTCGGATTCGACGGCTGCGACGGCCTCGACGCGCAGACGTGGGAACTCGCTCCGGCCGGCGGCGGTTACCTGCTGCGAACGGCCGCAAGCGATTCGCTGTGCCTGAGCGTCCTCAAGAGCGCCTCGGCCGAGTCCGGCGACGCGGTGGCGCTCCAGGACTGCGACGCCGGGGACGCGAAGCAGCGGTGGACGCTCCTGTGACGGCTCACAGCCGCTGGTAGCACAGGAAGTAGTAGATCCGGTCGGTCTCGGGCTCCCACTCGCGCCCTTCGCGGACCGCCGAGTCGGCCCAGTAGTAGTCGAACTCGACGCCCTCGTGCCCGCACGCCTCCCACGCGGCGTCGTCGTGGTCGGGCTGGGCCGGGTTCGGGTCCTCGGGGTCGGTGACCACCCGGTACACGCGCTTGGCCGCCGCCTCCGAGTCGCAGGCGACGACCACGTACCGGTCCTCGTCCGCAGTCAGGCACTCCCCGGCGCGCGGCGCGCGCTCCACCTGGTCGTCCCCGGTCACCGGAGCCGCGGTCGGGTCGACCGCGCCCGCCACGACACCGTCTCCTGTGGAGTCGCGCAGTTCGGGACCGAAAGCCAGGAACGACAGGCCGCCGCCGAGCGCCAGCCCCGCCGCCAGCGCCCCGGCGAGCGCGAGCCGACCCGGCCTGCGGACCCGGCCCGGCTTCGCGGGCCCGTCCTCGGCACGGGCCACGGCCTGCTCGAACGCCCGCGCCAGCTCCCCGCAGGTCCGGTACCGGTCCGCCCGGTCGCGGCTCATCGCCTTCGCCGCGATGGCGTCGAACTCGGCGGGCAGGTCGGGCCGGATCTCGGCGACGCTCGGCGCCGGGCCCTCCTCCTGCACCCGGGCGACGATCGCGTCGTCGGTCCGGTCGAACGGCCGCTGCCCGGTCAGGCAGTGGAACAGGACGGCCCCGAGCGAGTACACGTCCCCGGACCGGTCGACCCCGCTGTCCGACCCGGCCGCCCTCTTGGCGGCTGAGTACACCTCCGGCGCGGTGTACCGGCGGGTCCCGATCGAGTCCCCGACCCGGGTCAGGTCCTCGCCCACGGCGTGCTTCGCGACCCCGAAGTCGCTCAAGTAGACGTGGTCCCCGGCGCCGAAGAGGATGTTCGCGGGCTTGACGTCGCGGTGGGCCACCCCGCGGTCGTGCGCGTAGTCGAGCGCGCTCGCGACCTGGGCGATCACCCGCGCGGCCGCCGCAGGCTCCATGGCGCCCATCGCCAGGCGCGCCCGCAGGTCGCCCTCCGCCTGCGGCATCACGAGATAGAGCAGCCGGTCGTCCGGCCCCGCGGCGGCAACGACGAACATGATGTGCGGGTGGTCCAGGCCCGCCATGAGCTCGATCTCGCGCAGGAACCGCTTGCGGAAGCCCGGGAACGCGGCCAGCGAGCCCGCCATGACCTTGACGGCCACCTTGCGGTCGTGCAGGCGCGCGTCGGCGGCCCGGTACACCCGGCTCATCGCGGTCGTGCCCAGCGGCTCCGGATCGATCCGGAACCCGGGGAGGAGGGCCTGGAGTTCTTCTGGGGGAAGGAATTCGCTGTCGGTGGTGTCGTCCATCGCGCTTCGTTCGAAAGTCCGGGGGGAGCGGGCCTGCGGCCCGGACAAGGGTCCCATATCGGGGCCCTCCGTCCTGCGCGCCCCTCCCGCGGGGGAGGTCCTCCCCTGATGCATGAGCGCTCTGAGCAGCGGGTACCCCCGGGGCGACCGACGCCGAAGGAGAGGACGAGGACATGAGCGGCGATGTAGTGGACCTGATCATGGCCGACCACCGCGAAGTGGAGCGGCTGTTCGACGAGCTCAAGACGCACCCGGAGACCCGGCCCCTGCTCACGCCGGTGCTGTCGGCGCTGCTGACCGCGCACAGCCGCGCCGAGGAGGCCGAGGTCTACCCGGTCGCCAAGACCGAGGCCCACGAGACCGAGGAGGTCGCGCACTCTCAGGAGGAGCACGAGGAGGCCGAGGAGCTGCTCGTCCGCCTCAACGGCGCCGACCCCGAGTCCCCGGAGTTCGACCGGGCCCTCCAGCAGCTCATCGACGCCGTCACGCACCACGTCGAGGAGGAGGAGTCCACGGTCCTTCCCGGCATGAAGACCGGGCTCGACGACGCCCGCCGCGCCGAACTCGGCGCGGCCTTCGCCGCCAGCCGCGCCCAGCACCTCGGCGACGAGCCGGGCCACGCCAGCCGCGAGGAGCTCGAACTCCAGGCGCGGAACATGGACATCAGCGGTGCGTCCAACATGGACAAGGCCGCGCTGAAGGACGCCGTGAAGCCCGAGTGATCGGAACGGCGGGGCCGAGTCCTGTTCCCTGCGAACAGGACTCGGCCCCGCTGCGATCATCGGTCAGGCGACGTCCAGCACCGTCTTGAGCCAGCCGTCCTCGCGGCGGTCGAACGTCTCGTACGCCTCGATCGCGTTCGCGGGCGGCTCGTGCTTCGTGATGAACCCGGTCGGGTCGAGCGTGCCCGTCGCGACCAGGCGCAGCAGCCCCGGGATGTAGCGGCGGTGGTTGCAGTTGCCCATCTTGAGGGTCAGGTTGCGGTTCATGGCGTCGCCGATCGGGAAGCGGTCGAACCCGGCGGGGTACACCCCGACCACGCCGATGCTCCCGGCCTTCGCGACCGCGTCGACCGCCCACCGCAGCGCGAGGCTCGGCGCGTCCCCCGGCACCCACTGGTCGCCGTCCGGAGCGCCTTCCGGCGCGGCGACGTCCCGTTCCCGGTCGAACTGCGCCGCTTCGCCTTCGGGCAGCACCGCAGGCCCGGCGGCGGGCCGCTGCGCGTCGACGCCGACCGCCTCGATCACCCGGTCGACGCCGATCCCGCCGGTCAGGTCCTTGACGGCCGCCACCGGATCCTCCCGGTTGAAGTCGATGACCTCGGCGTGCTGTTCCCGCGCCTTCTCCAGGCGCGATGCGATCCCGTCGACGACGAGCACGCGCCCGGCGCCCTGGCGCTTCGCCGAGGCGACCGCGAACTGGCCGACCACGCCCGCGCCGAGCACCAGGACCGTGTCGCCCCGGCTCACCTCCGCGAGCTTCGCGCCGAACCACGCGGTCGGGAAGATGTCCGAGAGCAGGATCGCCCGGTCGTCGTCCACTTCGTCCGGTATCGGGACCAGTCCCGTCTGCGCGTAGGGCACCCGCGCGTACTCGGCCTGGAGTCCGTCGACCGGCCCGGTCGACGCCGGGCCGCCGAAGAAGCACGTGCCCGCGGCGGGCCCGTTCGGGTTCGCGTTGTCGCACTGCGCGTAGTACCCGGCCCGGCAGTACGAGCAGGTCCCGCACCCCACAGTGGACGGCACCACGACCCGGTCCCCGGGCCGGAACCCGCGCACCGCGGAACCGACCTCCTCGACCACGCCGACCGCCTCGTGCCCGAGGATCGTGCCCGGGACCATCCCCGGCATCGTCCCGCGCACCATGTGCAGGTCCGTGCCGCAGATCGCGCTGCGCGTGATCCGCACGACCGCGTCGGTCGGCTCCTCGACCGCCGGATCGGGCACCTCGTCCAAGCGGATGTCCCCGATCCCGTGCCACACCACGGCCTTCATCGCATTCCCCCCTCCGCGAACGCTGCCGGGCCGCGGTCCCGCGGCCCTCGCCCACAGGCCTACCCGCTGACCGGCCGCGTATGCGCGGGCCGCCGACTCGCGGCTCAGGTGCTCTCGTCCTCCTCCAGGCCCACCGCGCGGCGCAGCTGGTCGCGGCACTCGTCCAGGTCGGTGGAGTCCGGGTCCTCTTTCGCGGTGTGCTGCATGAGGTCGGCGAGGCCGTTGGCGATCGCGTTGAGCTTCTGCTGGATCGCCGCGTCGTTGCGCGACTCGGTGTTCTGGAGCAGCGCCACCATGAGGAACGTGATGATCGTCGTCGTGGTGTTGATGATGAGCTGCCAGGTCTCCATCGGCAGCCAGATGATCGACGGCGCCCAGATCAGCACCAGCAGGATGCACAGCAGGAAGAACGGCGCGCGGGCGGCGAACTCCGACGCCTTGGTCGCGAACCTGTCGAACAGGCCGACGTGGTTCGAGACGTCCTCCGGCATCGTCGCGTCCACCGTGCGCTCCTCGTGTTTCTCGGTCACAGCGTCCTCCTACGTCAGTGCCGGTGCGGCAGCAGTTCCCGGGCCTTGGTCTTCACGCCGCGGACGAGGACGTCCCACGCGTCGGGGTCGCCCTTGAGGAGCGCCTGGGTCGTGGACGCGAGCTGGTCGCGGCTCACGTGCGGCGGGATCGGCGGCACGTTCGGATCGCATTGGACGTCGAGCAGGACCGGCCGGTCCGCGGCGAACGCGAGGTCCCAGGCGTCGCCGAGCCGGTCCGGATCGGTCACCGTGACGCCCTGGAACCCGAGATGGCCGGCGACGTCCGCGTACGAGACCGGCGGCAGGTCCTGCGACGGCCCGAACTTGGGCGCGCCGCCCGCGGCCCGCAGCTCCCAGGTGACCATGTTCAGGTCCCCGTTGTTGAACACGCACACGATGAAGCGCTGATCCTCCCACCGGTCGAGGTAGTGCGACGCGGTGAGCAGCTCGGCGAGGCCGTTCATCTGCATCGCGCCGTCGCCCACGAGCGCCACGACGGGCCGGTCGGGGTAGGCGAACTTCGCGCCGATCGCATACGGGACGGCGCAGCCCATCGTGGCGAGCGTCCCCGACAGCGAGCAGCGCATCGTGCCGCGGACCTTCAGCTGGCGCGCGTACCAGTTCGTCGACGACCCGGAGTCGGCGGTGACGATCGCGTCGTCGGGGATGCGCTCGGAGAGCTCGCGGACCACCCGCATCGGGTTGACCGGGTCCGCCTCGACGAGCGACTGCCGCTCCAGGGTTTCCCACCACGAGGCGACGTTCTCCTCGACGGTCTCGCGCCACTCGCGGCGCTCGCGCGGCTCCAGCCGCGGCAGGAGCGCCGCGAGCGTGGCCTCCGCGTCGCCCACGAGCGCGGCCTCGACCGGGTAGCGCAGGCCGATCATCGAACCGTCGAGGTCGATCTGGACGGCGCGGGCCTGCCCGAACTCGGGCAGGAACTGGCTGTACGGCATGTTGGAGCCGACGATGAGGAGGGTGTCGCAGTCGCGCATCATCTCGTAGCTAGGGCGGGTGCCGAGCAGGCCGATCGAGCCGGTGACGTACGGCAGGTCGTCGGTGAGCACGTCCTTCCCCAAGAGCGCCTTGGCGATCCCGGCGCCGGTGGCGTCGGCGACCTGCGTGAGCGCGGCCCCGGCGCCGCGGGCGCCCTGGCCCGCGAGGATCGCGACCCGGTCCCCGGCGTTGAGGATCTCGGCGGCGAGGTCGAGTTCGGCCGCGGCGGGCAGCGTGCGCACCGCGGGGTGCGAGGGCGGCGAGGAGGGCACCTGCTTCATCGCGTGCGCGGGCGGCGCGTAGGCCTCCTCCTGGACGTCGGCGGGGATGATGACGGCGGTCGGGTCCCGGTGCGCCTCGGCGGCGCGGAACGCCCGGTCGAGCGCGAACGGCAGCTGCTCGGGCACGTCGACCTCGGCGAGGTACGCGGAGGCCACGTCCTTGAACAGCGACCGCAGGTCCACTTCCTGCTGGTAGGACCCGCCCATGGCGCTGCGGGCGGTCTGCCCGACGATCGCCACGACGGGCACGTGGTCCAGTTTCGCGTCGTACAGGCCGTTGAGCAGGTGGATCGCGCCCGGACCCGAGGTCGCGGCGCAGACCCCGGTGCGCCCGGAGAACTTCGCGTACCCGACGGCCGCGAAGGCCGCCGCCTCCTCGTGGCGGGTCTGGATGAACCGCGGCCTGTCCTCGGCCCGCCCGAACGCGGCGATGATCCCGTTGATCCCGTCTCCCGGATAGCCGAAGACCTGCTCCACGCCCCATTCGCGCAGCCTGCCCAGTACGTGGTCGCCCACTTGCTCCGCCATGGCGCCCTTCCTCCCGGTAGTCGTCGTCACACGGGGCTACCCGCTCCCCGGGGTGATAACCGCCGTTTGACGGCGGCCAGCGCGGGTAGGGAGGTCCGAGAGGGACGACGAAGGGGGACCGCCATGACCGACGAGGCCGCACGCGACCGCAAGGACGCCCAGCTCGACCGCGACAGGGTCATCGACGCCGACGAGGCGCTGACCACGCAGCAGGGGGTCCGGGTCGACCACACCGACGACTCGCTCAAGGCTGGCGGCCGGGGGCCGACCCTGATGGAGGACTTCCACGTCAGGGAGAAGATCACCCACTTCGACCACGAGCGGATCCCCGAGCGCGTGGTCCACGCCCGCGGGGCGGGCGCGTACGGCGTCTTCCGGCCCTACGACGACTCGCTGCGGGAGTTCACGACCGCGTCGTTCCTGACCGACCCGGCCGAGGAGACGCCGGTGTTCGTGCGCTTCTCGACCGTCGCCGGGTCGCGCGGCTCGGCGGACACGCCGCGGGACGTGCGCGGCTTCGCGACGAAGTTCTACACCCGCGAAGGCAACTACGACCTGGTCGGGAACAACTTCCCGGTCTTCTTCATCCAGGACGGGGCCAAGTTCCCCGACTTCGTGCACGCCGTGAAACCGGAGCCGCGCAACGAGATCCCGCAGGCCGCCTCGGCGCACGACACCCTGTGGGACTTCGTGTCGCTCCAGCCTGAGACGCTCCACGCGATCATGTGGCTCATGTCCGACCGGGCGCTGCCGCGCTCGTTCCGGATGATGCAGGGCTTCGGCGTGCACACGTTCCGCCTGGTCGACGCGGCCGGCCGCGGCACGTTCGTGAAGTTCCACTGGACGCCCGCGCTCGGCACCCACTCGCTGGTGTGGGACGAGGCGCAGAAGGTCTCCGGCGCCGACCCGGACTTCAACCGCCGCGACCTGTGGGACGCGATCGAGGCCGGGGACTTCCCCGAATGGGAGCTGGGGGTGCAGCTCGTGCCCGAGGAGGACGAGTTCGCGTTCGACTTCGACCTGCTCGACGCGACCAAGCTCATCCCCGAGGAGCAGGTCCCGGTCCGCCCGGTCGGCAGGCTCGTCCTCAACCGCAACCCGGACAACTTCTTCGCGGAGACCGAGCAGATCGCGTTCCACACCGCGAACGTGGTGCCCGGCATCGACTTCACGAACGACCCGCTGCTCCAGGCCCGCAACTTCTCCTATCTGGACACCCAGCTGATCCGGCTCGGCGGCCCGAACTTCGCGCACCTGCCGGTGAACCGGCCGGTCGCCGAGGTCCACAACGACCAGCGGGACGGCTACGGGCAGCACCGCGTCCACACCTCGGGCACCTCGTACAACAAGAACTCGATCTCGGGGGACAGCCCGGCGCCGGGTGCGGAGGGCTCGTACCGGCACTACACCGAGAAGGTCGAGGGCGCGAAGATCCGGGAGCGCTCGGAGTCCTTCAAGGACTTCTACGGGCAGGCGGCCCTGTTCTGGCACTCGATGACCCCGGTGGAGGCCGAGCACATCGTGGCCGCGTACCGCTTCGAGCTGGGCAAGGTGACCGACAAGGGCATCCGCGCCCGCGTCGTCGACCAGCTGCGCCTCGTGGACCTGGAACTCGCGCAGCGCGTCGCCGAAGGGGTCGGCGTGCCCGCGCCTTCCGAAGGCGCGCACCGGGAAGGGCCCACCTCCCCGGCGCTGTCGCAGCTCACCGACCCGGTGCGGTCCGTCGCGACCCGCAAGGTCGCGGTCCTCGCCGCCGACGGCGTCGACGGCACCGGCCTGACCCGCCTCGTCGCCGACCTGCGCCGCCGCGGCGCCGTCCCCGAGGTCCTCGGGCAGACCGACGGCGCCGTCCACTCCGAGACCGGCGAGGACGTCGTGGTCGACCGGGCCCTGCCCACGATGGCCTCGGTCCTGTACGACGCGGTCGCCGTCCCCGGCGGGGCCGACGCGGCGCTGCGCGCGGACGGCCGGGCGCTCCACTTCGTCGCCGAAGCCTTCAAGCACGGCAAGGCGATCGCCGCGTTCGGCACCGGATCGGACCTGCTGGAGGCCGCCCGGATCGACCCCGGCGCACCCGGCGTCGTCACCACCGCCGCGGACGGCGGCGACGTCCCCGATTCGTTCCTCGACGCCTTCGCCGACGCGATCGCCGCGCACCGCGCCTGGGACCGCCGCACCGACGACGTCGCGGCCTGATCGGGGGTCAGGGCGCCACGAGTCGGGCGACGGCCTCGCGCAGCAGTGCGCGCCGCCGGTCGTGGTCGCTCTCGGGTTCCTCGACCGTGGCGGTGTAGACGCTGCTCGACGGCGACCAGGCGGAGGCCATGCCGATGAGGAGGATGAGCAGATCGGCGGGGTCCCCCGCCCGCAGTCGGCCCGCCTCCTGCGCGGCCGCGATGGCCGCGAGCTTCGGCTCATGCTCGGCGCTGTCGAACCAGCGCCCGGTGGGGCGCCGTTCGAGCCTCGTCCAGGCGATGAGCCGCGCGAGCTCGGGATGCTCCAGGTTCCGGTCGTACAGCCGCACCGCCCACCCGGGCAGGTCGCCGGCGTCGAACGGCACGCTGTCGGCGCTGGTGTCCACCCGGTCGGCGATGACGGCTTCGAACAGGCCCTCTTTGCTGCCGAAGTAGGCGTACAGCTGCGCCTTGTTGGCCCCGGCCGCCGCGATGATGCGGTCCATCCTGGCCCCGGCGATCCCGACGCGCGCGAACTCGGCGGCGGCGGCGTCGAGGATCCTGCGGTGCGTGGCGATCCCGCGCGAAGTGGTGGGCATCGGGGGCTCTGACATGGCCGTACGGTACCAGAAAGACCAGTCGGTTGACTTCGGCTCGCCCGCGGCCTAGTCTCGATAAAGACAGACTAGTTATTCTTTTTTTGGAGGTCCCGATGACTACCAGCACCCTCGCGTGGCAGCACGCGAACGACAGCACCGAGCTGCGACCGGTCGCGATCGAGCGCCGGAGCCTCCGCGCCGACGACATCGCGGTCCAGGTCGCCTTCTGCGGCGTGTGCCACAGCGACCTCCACGCGATCCACGGCGCCACCCCGCACATGTCCGACGGCGGCGGGCTGGTCCCCGGCCACGAGTTCACCGGCACGGTCACCGCCGTCGGAACGGCCGTGACCCGTTTCGCCGCAGGCGATCTCGTCGCCGTGGGCACGCTCGTCGACTCGTGCGGCGAATGCGCCATGTGCCGGGTCGGGCAGGAGAACTTCTGCCAGCTCGGACCCGTCAGCACCTACGGCGGACGGGACCGCGTCGACGGGACGGTGACGAAGGGCGGCTACAGCCGCGAGTACGTGCTGCGCGAGCGGTTCGCCTACCGCCTCCCCGCATCGCTCGACCCGGCCGCGGCCGCCCCGCTGATGTGCGCCGGGATCACGATGTGGGAGCCGCTCCAGGCGGTGGGCGTGGGACGCGGCAGCCGCGTCGCCATCGCGGGCCTCGGCGGCCTCGGCCACCTGGGCGTGAAACTCGCTGCGGCCCTTGGCGCCGAAGTCACCGTCCTCAGCCGCACCGGCGACAAGGCCGACGACGCGCTCGCACTCGGCGCCGAGGACTTCCTCCTGACGACCGACGACGATCAGCTGCGGCTCGCCCGCGGCCGCTTCGACCTCATCCTCGACACGATCGCCGCCGACCACGACCTCTCCCCGCTGCTGCGGCTGCTCGCACTCGACGGCACCCTGTCCGTCGTGGGCAACCCGCTGATGTCCGGCCCGCGCATTCTCGAACTCACCGCAGGCCGCAAGAAGCTCACCTCCAACGGCACCGGAGGGACGAAGGGAACATCCGCCATGCTGGCGTTCTGCGCCGAGCACGGCATCACCGCCGACATCGAGGTCCTCCCCTCCACACGCGTCAACGAGGCGCTGACCCGCCTGGAGAAGGGCGACGTCCGCTACCGCTTCGTCCTCGACATGTCCGACCTCGCCGACCTGGAATCCTAAGCCGCACGCGGCGAACGACGGCTCGCCGCGCCGTGCGGACACCCGCTACGGTAGGGCGGTCTCGGCCGGGACGCGTCCGCTCCGCCCGGTCGGCTCCGGGACGAGGAGGGGAACGAGGTGTCGTGGGATGCGCGTGCTCATCGTCGAGGACGACGAGGAGACGGCCGAGGCCGTCGCGATCGGCCTGCGCCGCAAGCAGATCGCCGTCGACGTGGTGTACGACGGCACGGAGGCGCTGGAGCGGCTGGCCGGTGAGGGCGACCTGTACGAGGTGGTCGTCCTGGACCGGGACCTGCCCGGGACGCACGGCGACGAGGTGTGCGCGGCCCTGACCGCCGCCGGATGCCGCAGCCGCATCCTGATGCTCACCGCCGCAGGCGATGCGGACGACATCGTGGCGGGCCTGGGACTGGGCGCCGACGACTACCTCGCCAAGCCGTTCGACTTCCCCGTGCTGGTCGCCCGGATCGCCGCGCTGGCCCGCCGCGCCCACCCGGCCGTGCCGCCCGTGCTGCGCCGCGGCGACCTCGCGGTGGACAGCGCCCGGCGCACCGCATCCCGCGCCGGTCGGCCGCTGTCGCTGACCCCCAAGGAGTTCGGCGTCCTCGAACTCCTCCTCGCCGCCGAGGGCCGCACGGTCTCCGCCGAGGAGCTGCTCGACCGGGCCTGGGACGAAGCAGCCGACCCCTTCACCAGCGCCGTCAAGATCACCGTCAGCCGACTGCGGGCCAAGCTCGGGCCGCCGCCTCTCATCGAGACGGTGGCCCGGAGCGGCTACCGCATATGAGCGGCCCCTTGGTTCCGTTGCGGCGGTTGACCGACCGGACCCTCCGTGCGGGACTGCCGCGCCGCACGGTGCGCCTGCGACTGACCGCCTGGTACGGCGGGCTGTTCCTCGCCTCCGGGGCCGCGCTCCTCGCGCTCACATACGGCCTGGTGGCCGGGGCCCTGGACCGTCCCACGGTCCTGGAGCGGGCGGTGACGACCAATGCGGACTCGGTGGACGGGGCAGCCGGCGACGGCGCTGCGCTGGACGCCGAGATCGGCGACCTGCGGGAGGAGGCCCAGCGAATCGCGGACCGGCAGAAGACCGCCGTGCTGCGCACCCTGCTGGTGCAGTCGGGGATCGCCCTGGGGTCGATGTCGGTGATCTCGGTCCTCTTGGGCTGGCTGGTCGCAGGCCGCGTCCTCCATCCACTGCGGACCATCACCGCGACGGCGCGGGACATCTCGGCGACGAGCCTCCACCGGCGGCTGGCCCTCGACGGACCGCAGGACGAGCTGCGGGAACTGGGCGACACCTTCGACGCGCTGCTGGCCCGGCTCGACGACGCGTTCCATGCGCAGCGGCAGTTCGTCGCCAACGCGTCCCACGAACTGCGCACGCCGCTGTCGCGCCAGCGCGTCCTGGGCCAGGTGGCCCTCGCCGATCCCGAACCGACCGTGGACACCCTGCGGGCGGCGCACGAGCGGATCCTCGTCGCGGGGGAGCAGCAGGAGCGCCTGATCGACGCGCTCCTCACGCTGGCCCGCGGGCACGCGGGCCTCGACGAGCGCCGCCCCTTCGACCTGGCCCGGATCGCGCGGGAAGCGGTCGTCGCCTGCGGTGCGGAAGCGGCGGAGCGGCAGGTGACGCTGCGCCCGTCGACCGGCCCCGCCGCGCCCTCCGGCCACCGGGCGCTCGCCGAACGGCTCGTGATCAACCTGCTGGACAACGCGATCCGCTACAACACCCCCGGCGGGCACGTCGACATCCGCACCTCCACGAGGGACGGCCGCGCCGTCCTGGAGGTCGCCAACACCGGTCCGGACCTCGCTCCAGAGGATGTGGAACGGATCTTCATGCCGTTCCAGCGCCTCGGCACCGCCCGGACCGCCCGCGGGTTCGGACTCGGCCTCTCCATCGTCTCGGCCGTCGCCGCCGCCCACGACGCCGACCTCACCGCCGCCCCGAGACCCGGGGGCGGACTGCGCATCGCCATCGTGTTCCCCGCTGCGCCAACGAAACCGCGGTGAAACCGCCCGTCGCGTACGTTGCCCCTCGGCGCCCGACCGCTGCGGCGCCCGCGTCACCGCACGCGCGAATCCAGGAGCACTGCGCATGAGCGAAACACCGGCGACCCCACTGCCGCAAACGATCACACCGACCCGGCGCCGCGGCCTGGCCGCCGCGGGCGCCGCCGCCCTCGCGGGCGTCGTCCTCGTCGCGGGCCTGAGCGCTTTCAACGACCCGCAGGCATCGGCCGAGAGCGCCGACGCGCCCGCGGCCTGCACGGCCCAGGACCCGGCGAGCCCGCCGCCCGCCCGGGAACCGGTCCCGACCACCGTCGACACCGTGGCCCAGGCGTACTACTGCATCTTCGACAACTACTACGGCGGCAGCCTGATCGACGACCGCCAACTGCTCCAGTACGCCTTCCAGGCCGTGGTGCGGGACCTGCGCGAACGCGGCATCGACCAGCCCCGCGCCGTCCTGCCCGCGCTGACGGGCGACAGGGACGAGGACTGGTCGCGCTTCGCCGAACGGCTCCAAGAGGTGCTGGACGCGGCGACCGACGACGAGGACGTGCGCTCCGCCCTCGCGGTCACCGCGATCGAAGGCATGCTGGAGTCCTTGCACGACAACCACGCCGGATACCTGGTCGCCGGCGGCGGGACCACGTCGGACGCCCAGCCGTGGGGCCTGGGCATCGGCCTGAACCGGACCCTCCCCGCCGCCGAGACCGCCCCGGACTTCACTGGGCCGCTCTTCCTGACCTCGGTCGACCCCGACACCCCCGCCGCCGCGGCCGGGCTCAAGCCCGGGGATGTGATCGATGCGGTCAACGGCGTCCCCGTGTTCACCAACGGCCAGCTCAACCCGGGTGTCCTCGACTACCTGCGACCGCCGAGCGGCGAGAGCACCCCGGTGGTCCTCTCGATCACCCGGCCCGCCACCGGCCGCACCAAGCGCGTGCGCGTCGTCCCCGGCCCGCTGCCCGCGCAGCCGCAGACTGGCGTGGAGGCCGAAGTCGTGGACGGCGGCATCGCGAGCGTCCGCGTCGGGTCCTTCTACCCCGGCGTCGCGCAGGAGGTCCTCCAGGCCGTCGCCGACCTCCAGGAGTCCACTGCGATCACCGGCGTCGTCCTCGACATGCGCGGCAACAGAGGCGGCCTCGGCGACGAGGCGAACAGGCTCCTCGGCGCCTTCGTCCACGACGCCTCGGCCGTGTCCTTCTGCGACGCCGAGGGCGCCTGCGAACCCCAGCCGGTCGACGACAGCGTCCCGCTCCTGAACCTGCCGATGGCCACCCTCGTCGACGACGGCTGCGCCTCGGCGTGCGAGGTGTTCGCGACGGGCGTCAAGGACCTGGGCTTGGGGGCGCTCGTCGGCACCCGCACTGCGGGCGCCAACTCCGGGCCCGCCCTGGAGTACGCGCTCGACGACGGCGTCAGCCTGATCCGGCTGCCGTCACACCGCGTCGTGGGCGCGAACGGCGAGATCATCGACGGCGTCGGCGTCCCGCCGGACCACTACGCCCCCTTGACCGCCGAGGACCTGTCCGCGGGCGAGGACGCGGCCCTCGACAAGGCGGTCGAGCTGCTCGGCTCGTGACCCGAGAGCGAACGCCGACGGGGCGGCCGATGGCCGGCCCCCGTCGGCGGGCGTTCTCGAAGCGCTGCCGCGTTCAGCGAGCGGTGGCGGCGACGTCGCGGACGGCGTCGGCGACGGCCTTGAAGTCCTTCTTGAGGATGAGGTCGTGGTTGCTGGCGACCTTCGCGCTGATCTCGACGTTCGGGTTGCGCGCGACGTACTTGTCGAGCGCGGCCCGGATCTGCTCCTGCTCGTCGCCCTTGCTGCCGAAGGACGCGCCGGAGGCGAGGACGTAGCGGGTCGGCACGGCCAGGCCGTCGATCACGGGGCCGAGGTTCGCCTCCCGGGAGATCTTGCCGAGCTCGATGTTGCACTCGGCCTGCTGGGCCGCGCTGAGCTTCGGGGTGAGGCCGGTGGGGCGCAGCAGGGCCGTGACCAGGCTGAGCCGCTTGAACAGCTTGCGGATGCGCGCTTCCATGGCGTCGGTGAGCCAGTCGTGGGGCTCAGCCCCTTCGACGGGGACGACGCCGATGCAGCGGTCGGGGTTGCGGAAGGCCCAGGTCGTGGCGACGAACGCGCCGTACGACCAGCCCGCGATGATCACCGGCCCGGTCACGCCGCGGGCGGCGAGGACGGCGTCCACGTCGCGGACGCACGCCTCGAAGGAGTAGTCGGCGGAGGTCTTGGACTTCTTGCCGCGGGCGCGCTCGTCGAAGTTGATGTGGCGGAACCCGTCGCCGAGCTCGGCGACGACGTGCTTCCAGTAGCCGAGCGTCGCGAACTGGCCGTTGCAGTAGATGACCGGGACGCCGTCGCCGCCGGTGTCGGTGACGTAGAGGGCGGTGTCGTCGACCGGGACCATGCCGGTCCACAGGGCCTTGGTGTCGTTGTTCGTCATGCCCTGAACTCTGGACTCCGGCGCTGACACGACGCTGACACGATCCTGACTCCGCCTCTGCACGAAGAATTCCTTCATCGATTGCTTGACTTGTGGAGATTCCTGTCAGATCCTGGATGAGGGCCCAGCCGACCTGGGATTGTAACCCCAAGTGTCGCAGTCGATTCAGTTCGAGGCCGTCCCACCGGGCGCCGTTCGACCCCAAGGCGGACGCCCGATCTCCTTCTACCCCCTTCTGCAAGGAGCAGTCATGAGTTGGATCAGATCGAAGCGGCATGCCCTGATCGCGGTGTTCGCGGCGGCCGTGATGGGCCTGGCGGCGGCGATCGCCGGGGCCGCGCCCGCGCAGGCCGCGACGGCGCGCAACGGCGTGTGCGAGTCCGGGGAGTTCTGCCTCTACTACAACAGCGACACCGCCGGCTCGGTGAGCGACTTCGCCGGGTCCGTCAGCGACTACGGGTCGGGCTCGGGCTGCTACAAGTTCATCAGCGCGGGCGCCGGACAGGGGCAGTGCGTCAAGAACAACGCCGCCTCCGCCTGGAACCGGACCAGCCGGTACGTCACGGTGTTCTACTACAGCGGCTACAGCGGCCCGATCGACAACTTCAGCCCCGGTGCCGAGGCGAACCTCCGCGCCTACCTGAAGAACGAGAACGCCGCCCACCTGCTCGGCGTCAGCGGCGACGCGGCCGACAACCTCGAATACGCCGTCTACCACACGTCCTCGGCGAACATCACCGCTTACTTCGACGGCTACACCACCACCTCCGGTCGCCACGAGGGCGTCGACATCGCGCACACCGTGGGCGCTTCGGTATACGCGCCGGTCTCGGGCACCGTGGTCCGCATGACCGAGGGCTCCCGCGGCTCCGGCGGCCTGTCGACCCTCGCCGTCTACAACTCCAGCCTCGACAAGACCGTGGTCTACCTGCACCTGGACCCGACCGTCGGCGTCGGCGCGACCATCTCCGTGGGCGAGAAGATCGGCGTCGAGGACTGGCGCGGCGTCAGCTCCTCCGGCGGTGCCCACACGCACGTCGAGATGCGCAACGGCCGCCAGACCGCCGCGGCCCCCAGCGTCGGCGACCCCACGCTGAGCAACCCGAACCCGACGAGCTTCTGGACCGCCAGGGGCTACAACATCTGCTGCCAGTTCGGCTAGATCCGCACTGACGCAAGCGGAAAGCCGCGGAGGGCCATGGCCCTCCGCGGCTTTCCCATTTGGATTCAGCGGGCCGAGAGGACCGCGTGCTCCGGCTTCGCCGCCCGCAGGTCCGAAAGGCCGGGCGCGGCGATGTCGAGGTACACGCGCTCGTACTCGGCCAACGTGGATTCGAGGTCGTGGGAGGCGATCATCTCCAGGCTCGCCTCGCCCATCGCCGCGCGGGCCGGCTCGTCGTCGAGGATCGCGGCGATCCGCTTGGCGAAGTCGTCCGTGTCCGTCGGCGTGAAGAGCCAGCCGTTGCGGCCGGGGTGGACGAGGTGGGGGAGGGCCATCGCGTCGGCGGCGACGACCGGTTTGCCCGCGGCCATCGCTTCCATGGTCGCGATGCTCTGGAGCTCGGCCGTCCCCGGCATGCAGAACACGTCGCAGCGCCGGTACGCCTGCACCACTTCGTCATCGGAGACGAACCCGTGGAAGACGACCCGCTCGGCGATGCCGAGCCGCGCCGCCAGGGCCTCCAGCCTGGGCCGGACGCTGCCGTCGCCGACGATCTCGACGCGCACGTCGGCGGGCAGGAGCGCGGCGGCCTCCAGCAGCTCGTCGACGTTCTTCTCCGCTTCGAGGCGGCCGACGAACAGCAGGGTCGGCGCGGCGGCCCGCTCGACGCTCCCGCCGGTGTAGCGGGCGCGGTCGATGCCGCAGGAGATCGCCATGACCGGGCGGTCCAGGCCGTTGCGTTCCAGGAGCTGGGCGGCGCGGAGCGTCGGCGTGGTGCAGACCGTGGCCCGGTCGTAGACGCGGGCGAGGTCGCGCCACGCGAGCCGGGCCGCGAGGCGGTGCGACCAGCGCGGGAGCGGCCCGAAGCCGAGGAGGTTCTCCGGCATGAAGTGGTTGGTGGCGACGACCGGGATGCCGGCGGCGGTGGCGGCGCGCACGGCGGCGCGGCCGACGATGAAGTGGGCCTGGGTGTGGACCACGTCAGGGTCGATCTCCGCCAGGAGCTCCGGCACGGCTTTGGCTGCGCGCCAAGGCGGGCAGAACCGGAAGTCCGGGTGGAACGGGGTCCGGACCGCGCCGATCCGGTGGACCGTGACGCCGCCGACGATCTCCGTGAACGACTCGTTCCTGGTCGAGGGGCAGATGACGTGGACGTCGTGCCCGCGCCCGGCCAGGCCGGAGGCGAGGCGGTGCGCGAAGTTGGCCGCGCCGTTGACGTCGGGCCAGTAGGTGTCGGCGGTGATCGCGATGCGCAGCGGGCCCTCGCCGGTCCTGCGGCGGGCGGCCGCCGCGGCCTCACGAGGGGGGAGCGCGCGGGCGAGCATCAGCAGCCCGGCCGCGGCGACGGCGGCGGGCGCTGCCATCGCGGCGAGCGTCCCGGATGCGGTCTCGCCGTAGGCGAACGCGCCGATGAGGACGGCGACGAGCGGGTCGACGATGGTGAGCGCGCCGACGACCGTGGCGGCGGACCCGGCGGCGTACGCCTGGTGCACGAGCCACGCCCCGGCGAGCGCCGCGGCCGCGGCCTCCGCGATGATGAGCGCGATCTGCTCCGGCGCGAGCGGTGCGACGGCCACGGCCCGCACGAGGGCCGAGGTGAGTCCGAACAGGACGGCCGCGGCGACGGCCAGGAGCAGGCACCGCATGCGGCCCTTGACGGCGAACGCCACGGCGCACACGGCCGCCGCGGCGGGGAGCGCCCACTGGGCGGCGGCGATGTCGGGCGCGGACACCACGGTGCTCGTTCCCATGGCGGACAAGGCGATCACGGCCGCGATGCCCACGGTGCTCAGCGTCAGGGCGGCGATCACCGAGCGGGTGAGCGCGGTCCCGGTGAACACCACGGTGAGCACGAGGGCGATCATGCCGACTGGTTGGACGACCGCGATGGGCGCCAAGGTGATCGCGATGATGTGCAGGCCGGCGCCGAGCACGACGAGCCCGTTCCCGAGGTACCAGGAGGGCGTGCTCAGGATGGTCCGGACCGCGGAGAGCCGCAGTTCGGGACCGGACGTCGACTGGGTGACGGCGCCGTGCTGGAGGCAGGCGGCGCCGGCCAGGCAGCAGGCGCCGACGGCGGCGAGGACGATGGCAAGGATCAGCATGGATTCCTCTCGGGCGCGGCGGCGGGGGCCGGTTCGCGGGCAGGGGTGCAGCGTCGGGTGGTGCAGGGTCCGGTGATGCGGACTCGCGTGCCGGATCGGTTCGACGTGCAGGAACAGACTCTCGTATCCGCAGGTGAGCCCTGATGAAGAACAGCCGTCAAACAGGCGAACACCTGCCGATGGCGTTCACCCGGGAAGCGCGAATGGCGCTGAATGTCCATTCCTGGAACCCTAAGCAGGCGCGGGGCTCCGCGCATTGCAGCAGAACCCCGGCTTCGGGGTAGGGCTAGCTGTACCCGCCGGGTCGCGCCAGCTTCCGCTGCCGGGCCTCCCCGCGAGCTGAGCAGCGGGTCCGCCCGGCCGCGGGCCGCGCCGGTCAGCGGTCGGCGCGGCGCTGGAGGGTGGTGGAGGGCGGCTCGCCGAAGCGGCGGCGGTAGTCGGCGGCGAAGCGGCCGAGGTTGGTGAAGCCGAGCTGGATGGCGATGGCGGTGACGGTGGCGCCCTCGCCGGGGTCGGCGGCGCGGAGGCGGTCCTTGGCGCGCTGGAGGCGGACGCCGCGCAGGTACTCCATCGGGGTGGTGCCGAGGCGCTTGCGGAAGCCCGCGTGGAGGGCCCGGGTGCTCGTGTTGGCGTGCCGGGCCAGCTCGGCGACGGTCCAGTTGCGGTGGGGGAGGCGTTCGAGGAGGTCGGCGGCGCGGTGCATCCAGTCGGGGCCGGGCGGGGACCCGCCGTCCCACAGGCGCTCGGAGTGGTTGTGCGGCAAGGCGAGCAGGAGCCCTGTGAGCAGGCCGCGCTCGGCCGCCGCCAGCGCGGCCGGGTGCCTGAGCAGCGGCGCGGGCGAGTCCAGGTCCTCGATCACGCCGTCGACCGCGGCCAGCCAGCCCGCGGCCGGGCGCTCCCAGGCGTCGACCCCGCGGGCGAAGCGCAGCGGCGGGTCGGGCGCCTCGGCCGTCCACGACTCGAACTCGGCGTCGAGCGCGGCCTGCTCGACGCCGACGACCGTCATCGCGCAGCCCGGCTCCCAGTCGATGCGCAGCTCCGCGCCGGGGGACGCCACCGCCGCCGTCCCGGGCGCGACCGCGACCTCATCAGGTCCGAAGTGGAACACCGCGCGTCCGGACAGCGGATGCGCCACCAGGTAGCCGTCGTGCGCCTCCGCCGCCATCTCGACGCCCGCCCCGTACGCGAGCACGCTGACGCGCACCGCCCCGACCGCGGCCGAGTGCAGCACCGCGTCGAATTCGCCTTCGTTGCGGCGCAGGCGATGCGGGAACAGGTACCGGGACGCCTCGGCGCGGGCGGCCTCGGGATCGGAGGTGCGGAACACGCGGTGGCCCGCGAGCGGCAGGGGCTGCGTAGAATCAGTGCCCATCGCTTAACTATCGGTGACCGCGCGGCCGAGGGCAATCGCCGCGCGGCCCGCGAATCCAAGATAGTGAGAACGGTTCCACGGCACGGGGGCGGAACCGCCGCCAGCGACCGCGCCAGCGCCGGTGCGACCAGCGATCCCCTTTGGAGCAGCCGTGGCGCCTGTCCCCGCCCCGACCGGCGGTCCCCCCGCCCTCCGCAGCCCCGACCGGGTGCTGCGCCTCGTCGAGCAGCTCAGCCGGAACCCCCAGGGGCTCACGGCGAAGCAGCTCGCCCGCCGCACGGGCATCCCGCTCAAGACCGTCTACCACCACCTCCGCACCGTCATCGACCGCCAGTGGGCCTGGCGCGGCGAGGACGGCCGCCACTACTTCCGGCCCGAGGCCGTCGGCCCGGCCCCCGGCGCGGTGCCGCGGCTCGACCGGGTCCGACCGGTCCTCGAACGCCTCGCCGCCGGGACCGGCGCCGCCGTGTTCCTCGCGTCGCTGCGCGAGGACCGGCTGGCCGTCGCCGCGCACGCCGCGGCCCCCGGCGCGGTGCCGCTGGACGGGCTCGCCGAGGACCTCCCCGAGGCCGTCCACGCCACCGCCATGGGCCGGGCCCTCCTCGCCGGGCTGCCCGCGCACCAGCGCCGCCGCCTGCTCAAGGAGCACGGACTGCGCCCGTTCACCGCCCGCACCGTGCGCGACGCCGACGGCCTGGAGGCCGAGCTGCGCCGCGGCGCCCGGTCCGGCGTGTTCACCGAGACCGGCGAGTACCGCGAGGGCGTCGCCTGCTCGGGCGTGATCGTGCGGACCGGCGCCCGCGCCTCCGACGGCCTCGCGCTGGCCGCCGCGGTGCCGGCCGGACTGCCGCAGGCCCGCAGGCGCGAGGTGGACCGGCGGCTGCGCCTGGCGGCGGCCGACCTCGTGCCGATCCTCATCCCCGAGATCGACTGAATAGACATAGTGGACTATGTAGATCGATGGTTTCCCTGCTAGATGCGCCGCTGTTACCGGCAGTTCAACGCACCGATTCCATTGTGTTGATGCAGGATCCGGCCCGCACAACGGCTCTCAGTGGACAGCGGGCCCGCCGCACGCGGCCATACGCTCGAAGCAAGATCCGGGTCCCCCGCGGCCGTGAAGGTTCCGACAACGGCGTCCCGCAGGGGGGTCCGGACCGCGCCAGCCATGCGAGAAGGGAAGCGCACCGTGCAGATCACGCGAAGCGCCAACGGAACCGACGCCACCGACACCCACCGGGCCGCCGCAGGACGCGCGGCGCCCCCTGCCGCCACACCCGCTCCCGAACGGAGCCCCCGCGAACTCGCCGAGCTCCTCGAACGCGTGAACGTCGTCGCGGTCTGCGAGAGCAACGATATGCGCAACGTCGGCGACCACTGGTCCGCCGCCGGCCGCACCGTCCAATGGGTCCAGCGCCTCGGCGGGACCATCAGCCTCTACGAGGCCGCGTCCCTCCAGCGCCTGGGCAAGCACTCCCCCCTCCAGGGCAAGCTCGTCGTCGTCGGCGGGAGCGGACTCGTCGGCCCCGGCCGCTTCGAGTCCTGCGTGGAGTCCATCTTCGAGCAGCGCCCCGCGGCCGTGGCGCTGTGGGGCATCGGCCACAACGTGCAGGCCGGCGTCCACCGCGACCCGACCTCCGGCTGGCGCAGGCGCGTCCTCAAGGACGGCGTCACCCGGCTCTGGCCCGAGTGGCTCGCCCGCGCCGACGCCGTCGGTGTCCGCGACTGGGACGCGGGCCTGCCGTGGGTCCCGTGCGCCAGCGCCATGCTCCCGGTCTTCGACGAGCTGCGCGGCATCGAGCCCGAGCACGAGTTCGTGGTCCTCAACCACTACGAGCGCGGCATCGACACCGCGCAGGCCCGCGCCGCCGGACGCGACTTCGAGCACCTCACCAACAACACCGAGGACCTCCGCGGCACCCTCGCGCGCCTCGCCGCCGCCAAGGTCGTCGTGTCCAACTCCTACCACGCCCTGTACTGGGCGCTCCTGCTCGGCCGCGGCGCCGTCGCCGTGGAGCCCAACTCGACCCGCTTCCACGGCTTCCGGTGGCCGATCTCGTACGCGAGCCAGGCCGACTGGCTCATCGCCGTCGAGCACGCCCGCCCGGCCCCCGAAGCGCTCGACCAGGCCCGCGAGGCGAACCTCGAATTCTCCGAGCGGGTCCTCCAGATCGGACGGAGCCTCGGCCTCGTCCACCCGAGGGAGGCGGTCAACCCGGGCCTCGGCGTCCCGGTCGACCCGGTCCCGGGCGCCTGAGCCCGTGTCGGACGCGCTCCGGCTCCTGCGCGACCGGGCGCTGCGGAGGTACTGGTACGGCAGGGTCCTCTCCCTCGCCGCCGCCTCCGCGGCCCTGGTCGCCACCCCCGTCCTCCTGTACCAGCAGACCGGCTCGCCCCTGTGGGTCTCCGCGCTCGTCGCCGTCCAGGGCCTGCCGTACCTGGTCCTCGGCCCGGTCGCGGGCGCCGTCGCCGACCGCTGCGACCGGGCCGCGCTCCTGCGCGCCGCCGAGCTCGCCACCGCGCTCGCGCTCGCCGCGATCCCCGCCGCGGCCCTCTTCGGCCCCGTCCCGCCGCTCCTGGTCGTCGCCGCGGTCGCCGTGGCGCGCACCGCGTTCGTGTTCGCCGACGCCGCGAACTTCGGCCTCGTCCCGGCCCTCGCGCCCCCGGGACGCCTGGCCGAGACGACCGCCCTGCTGTTCGCGACAAGCACCGTCGTCGAGATGGTCGGGCCGAGCCTCGTCGGCGCCGCGCTCGCCCTGCTGCCGGTCCCGTACGCGATCGCCGCGGGCGCGGCCGCCTCGGCGCTGGCCCTCGCCTGCTACGCCGCGGCGGGCCTTCCAGGCGCGGAGCGGGCCGAGCGGCCCTCGTCGGGCCTGTACCGCGACATCGCGGACGCGGCGCACTGGCTGCTCGCGCACCGGCCGGTCCGGTCCACCATCGCGCTCGGCGTCGCCGTGGCGGTCAGCCAGGGCGTGTTCGTGTCCCAGGCCGTCCCGTGGGCCGCCGAGCGGCTCGGCGCGGGCGGGGACGGCTCGGTCGCCGGGCTGCTGTTCACCGCCTGGGCGGTCGGCGGGCTCGCGGCCACCGCCGCGGTGCCCGCGCTGGCCCGCCGTACGGGTCAGCGGCCGGTCGCGTTCGGCGCCATGTGGATCGCCGCGGCGGGCGCGGTCGGCTGCGCGTTCGCCGTCGGCGTCCCCGCGGCGGTGGCCGCGAGCGCGGTCTGGGGCCTGGGCTACCTCGCGGTGGTGCTCGCGGCGGTCGTGTGGCGGCAGCTCAGCACCCCGGACCGGCTGCGGTCGCGGGTGAACACGGCCGCCCGGATGGCCGCCTACGGCGTCGGCTACCCGCTCGGCGGCGTGCTCGGCGGCTGGGCGGCGACGGCGGCCGGGCCGCACGTGGCGATGGGCGGCGCGGGCGCGGTCGTCGCGGGCGTGGCGGTCGTCAGCCTGTCCGGTCTGCGGCGGTGAGCGCCTCGGGCGCGGTGCGCGCGGTCGACGTGCGCAGCTCGGTGGGGGACAGGCCGGTGGCGTCCTTGATCTTCCGCGCGAAGTGGAAGCTCGTCTTGAAGCCGCAGCGCACGGCGATCGAGCCGACCGGGAGCCCGGTCGAGGTCAGCAGCTCGACGCCGAGGGAGATGCGGCGGTCCCACAGGTACCGGATCGGCGTGGTGTCCATGTGGGCGTTGAACATCCGCACGAGGTGGCCGGGGGTGACCGCGGCGGCGGCCGCGATGTCGGCGAGCGTGACGGGTTCGTCGAGGTGCCGGTGGATGAACATGCGGGCGTCCTCGATGGGCCGCGGCAGGGCCGCCGGGAGGTTCCGGAACTCCGCGATGAACCGCCACAGCAGGGCCGTGGCGAGCGCGTCGACCAGGGCCCCGTCGGCGGTGAGCCGGGTCTGCTCGGTGACGACGGCCTCGCGCGCCAGATAGGTCAGCGCCGACGACAGGGTCCTGGTGGGGCGCAGGGAGGTCAGCCAGGCGCGCATCCGGTCGGTGGCGCCCTCCATGCGGCCGCGGACGAGGGTCTCGCGGGTGTCCTCGTCGGGGTCGAAGCGGATCTGCTCGGTGTGGCCGGGCAGGAGCAGGCAGATCTGCCCGGCGGGGACGGTGCGGGGCTCGCCGCCGTCGATGCGCACGGTCATCGACCCGGCGTGGACCAGCATGAGCTGCACCTCCTGCTGGAGGCGGGGGCCGATGCGCGACCCGGCGGGCTGCACGAGCTGGCGGGCGGTCGCGTCGGTCATGCGCAGCCGCCGCGACTGTGCATCGAACGACTGCGCATCGAACCCCGCTCGGAAGCCGTCATCAATCTCAGACACAGACCAGCATATTACAGCCATGTAAATACAGGATGAATCCTGATGTCATGGATCACATGAGCGAACCTGAGACACACCTGCTCGTGGTCGGCGGCGGCGTCGGCGGGCTCATGGCGGCCGTCGCCGCCGCCCGCCGCGGCCTGCACGTCACCCTCACCGAGCCCACCGACTGGATCGGCGGCGTCCTCACCACGCAGGCCGTGCCCCCGGACGAGCACGTCTGGATCGAGCGGTTCGGCTGCACCGCGACCTACCGGGCCTACCGGGAAGGCGTGCGCGAGTACTACCGGCGCCACTACCCGCTGACCGAGGCCGCCCGGACCCGCCGCGCCTTCAACCCCGGCGGCGCGAAGGTCTCCGACCTGTGCCACGAGCCGCGCGTGACCCTCGCCGTCCTCGAAGCGATGATCGCCCCGCTGCGGGCCTCCGGGCGCCTGCGCGTCCTCATGGAGCACGCGCCCGTCGCCGCGGAGACCGACGGCGACCGCATCGCCTCCGTCACCGTCGAGGACCGGCGCACCGGCGCCCGCCGCGTCATCGCCGCCCCGTGGGTCGTCGACGCCACCGAGACCGGCGACCTCCTCCCGCTCGCGGGCGTCGAGCACGTCACCGGCGCGGAGTCCCGGGCCGAGACCGGCGAGCCGCACGCCCCCGCGGCCGCCGACCCGCTCAACATGCAGCCGGTGTCGGTGTGCTTCGCGCTCGACCACCGGCCCGGCGAGGACCACGTCATCGACCGGCCCGACGCCTACGAGAAGTTCAAGTCCGCCGGGGCCGTCGACTGGCCCGACGGGCAGCTCTCCCTCACCGCCCCGCACCCCAAGACCCGCCGCCCCGTGCAGCACATGTTCCTCCCCAACCCCGACGGCGACCCCGCCGACCTGCGGCCCGACTACGCCGACCAGCGGGTCGGCTCGATGGACCGGAACCTGTGGACGTTCCGGCGCATCGCCGCCCGCGGGAACTTCCTCCCCGGCGCCTACCCCAGCGACGTCACGCTCGTGAACTGGCCGCAGATGGACTACTGGGGCGGCCCCGTGTTCGACCACCCCGAGGCCGGCGCGCACCTGGCCGCCGCGCGCGAGCTGAGCCGGTCCTTCCTGTACTGGCTCCAGACCGAGGCCCCGCGGCCCGACGGCGGCACCGGCTGGCCCGGCCTGCGCCTGCGCGGCGACCTCCTGGGCGACACCGAGGACGGCCTCGCGAAGGCCGCGTACATCAGGGAGTCCCGCCGCATCCGCGCCGAGCACACCGTGGTCGAGCAGGAGCTCTCGCTCGACGTGCGCGGGGACGCGGGCGCCGTCGCCCACCCCGACAGCGTCGGCATCGGCATGTACCGCATCGATCTCCACCCCTCCACCGGCGGCGACCCGTACATCGACATCGGCTGCTGCCCGTTCGAGCTGCCGCTCGGCGCGCTGCTGCCCGTGCGCGTCGAGAACCTCCTGCCCGCCGCGAAGAACATCGGCACCACCCACATCACCAACGGCGCCTACCGGATGCCGCTGGTGGAGTGGAACATCGGCGAGGTCGTCGGGCACCTCGTCGCCTTCTGCGCCGCCCGCGGCGCCACCCCCAGGCAGGTCCGCGCCGACGAGGCGCTCCTGGCCGACTTCCAGCGCGAACTCGACGACGCGGGCGTCGAGCGGCACTGGCCGCGCGTCGCGGGCTACTGACCGCGCCACCCCCGCATGCCCATCGAAGGAGACGGCACCATGTCCAAGACGAGCACGACCGCCGCCGCGGCCGCCGCGGCACTCCTGCTGGCGTCCGCCGCGGCCTGCGGCGCCGAGAGCGACACCGGGGAGGTGGTCATCACCTGCGGCACCTGCCAGGAGAGCCCCACCGACCCGTTCCTCCAGTACAACTACGAAGCGGCGCAGCGGTTCAACGAGGAGTTCGCCGGGCGGTACCGCATCGAGACGATCGAGAACGCCAACGCCGGGTCGAGCGAGGACCGCCTCCAGTACTACCAGCGGCTCGCCCTCGCCGACGACCTCCCCGACCTGTTCCAGCTCAACTCAGGCGAGATCAAGGCCCTCCAGGAGACCGGCAGGCTCCACGACTTCGCGCCCGCCCTCGACGCCGACCCCGACTGGGCCGGCACGTTCCAGGACCACGCCTTCGACGCCCTCACGGGCGACGACGGCGAGGTCTGGGCCATCCCGCAGCAGCGCGACGCCATCGGGATCTACTACAACGCCGACCTCCTCGCCGCCGCCGGATACGACGAGTTCCCCTCCACATGGGACGAATTCGAGTCGCTCGCGGCCGTGCTCGAGAGCGAAGGCAAGACCGCGATCGCCATGGACGGCGACTGGTCCACGATGCTCATGTGGGTCCACCTCATCGGCACCCACCCCGGCGGGGCCGCGTTCCTCGACGAGGGCATCGAGGACGGCGACTGGGGGAGCGACGACGCCGTCGTCGCCGCCACCGAGCGCCTCCGCTCCTGGCACGAAGCGGGCTACGTCAACGCCGACGCGTTCTCCGGGGACTTCCAGAACGCGGCCGCCGCCTACCTCACCGAGGACGCCGCCATGGTCTCCAACGGCCCCTGGTTCGTCGCCACCAACCTGACGACCGACGCGGCCGCCCCCGGCCTCTACGAGAAGACCGGCTACGCGCTCGCACCCGGCTGGGCCGCAGGCGAACGCGGCGCGATCGTCGTCTCCGGCGCCGGCTGGGTCTCCGGCGCGGTCGACGACCGCGAACTCGAAGCCGTCCACGCCTTCGCCCGCTTCGTCTCCTCCCAGGACGAGGTCCTCGCGCAGGCCGCCGCCACCGGCGCCAACCCGCCCGTCGACGTCGACCCCGCCGCCGCCGACGCCGCGGGCCTGGAACCCCTCGCCACCGGCCTCGTCGAGCAGGCCGCCGACCTCGCCTACACCTACCCGCACGCCCGCGTCCACGGCCCGGCCGGCTTCAGCGCCGCCTGGAAGAACCTGTGGCCCGCGTACGTCGAGGGCGACATGGACACCGGCGAGTTCCTCCAGCGCCTCGCCGACGACGCCGCGGCGACCGGCCTCGGCGGCTGACGATGAGCACGCCCACGATCCCCCGGCCCCAGATCCTCGGCGCCGGGCCCGGCGGCGCGGCCCCGCCCGAGCGCGGGGCCGCACCGCGGCGGCGGACCGCCCGCCGCGCGGGCGGCATCCCGCGCGGCATGCGCCGCGCCGTCGTCCTCTCGCTCCTGCCCGGCCTCGCCCTGTTCGGCACGTTCTTCCTGGTGCCGTTCGCGGTCATGGTCGCCACCGCCTTCGCCGACTGGAGCGGCCTCCGGCTCGAATGGACCGGCCTCGCCAACTACCGGGCGCTCCTCGACGACCCCGTCTTCTTCAAAGCCCTCGGCAACACCGTGTTCTACGCCGCCGCGTCGGTCCTCGTCCAGGTCCCGCTCGGCGTCGCCGTCGGCATGGTCCTCGCGCTCCGGCCCCCTGGCTGGAAGGCGATCCGCACCGTCGTCTTCATCCCGTTCGTGATCTCCGGCGCCGCCTACGCCGTCATCTTCTCCATGTTCTACAACCCCCGCTCGGGGCTGCTGAACAACGCGCTCGCCGCGCTCGGCGTGCGCGGCGACCGCGACTGGCTCTTCGACAGCGCCACCGCCAGGTGGGCCGTCGCGGGCACCTTCGTGCTCGTCATCGGCTTCACCGTGGTCCTCGTCATGGCCGAGATCACCTCGATCCCCAAGGAGGTCTACGAGGCCGCCACCGTCGACGGCGCCTCCACCTGGCAGCAGCTCACCCGCATCACACTGCCGTTGCTGCGCAACGTCATCGGCACCGCGATCCTCCTGCGACTCCTGGTCGACATCGGCATGTTCGACCTCGTCTTCATCCTCACCGCGGGCGGCCCCGACGACGCCACCGCCACCCTCGCCCTCTACGCCTACCGCGCCTACCTCACCGGCGAATGGGGCTACGCCAACGCCGTCGGCACCGTCATCATCGCGATCGGCCTGGTCCTGATCGTCTCGGTCCGCCGGGTCTTCCGCATCGGAGAGCGCACATGACCGCCGCCGCCACCACCCGCCGTCCGCTGTGGACCTGGATCCCGGTCTACGGGTTCCTCGCCGCCGTCGCGCTCCTCGCGCTCGCGCCCACCGCCTGGGTCATGCTCTCCAGCTTCAAGACCGGCAACCAGATCTTCACCGGCGAGGGGCTGTGGCCCGACCCGTTCACCCTCCAGGGCTTCACCGACGTCTTCACCCAGATCCACCTCCACCGCTACCTCTTCAACACGCTGATCTACGCCGTCTTCGGCACCCTCGGCGCGCTCACCGCCGCCTACCTCGCCGCGTACCCCCTGGCCCGGTACGCCTTCGCGGGCCGCAACGCCCTCGTCGCGCTGTTCTCCCTGGCGCTGGCCCTCCCGCTGGTCGGCCTCGCCACCCCGGTGTTCTTCGTCGTGCGCGAACTGGGCCTGTTCGACTCACGGATCGGCATGGTGGTCTTCTATGCGGCGCTCCAGTTCCCGTTCACCTTCGTGGTCCTGCGCGCCTTCCTCGTCTCGACGCCGCCGGAGCTGGAGGAGGCGGCCATGATGGACGGCGCGGGCTACTTCACCACGATGTTCCGCGTGGTCCTGCCGCTGACCCGGCCCGCGCTCGCCACCGTCTCCGTGGTGGCCTTCGTGAACATCTGGAACGAGTTCTTCTTCGCCAACCTCCTGCTCGTCTCGCAGGAGAACCAGAACGTGCAGCTCGCCCTCGCCGGGTTCAAGTCCCAGTTCGGCTTCAACGTCACCGGCGCGGTCACCGGCGCGACGCTCGTCATGCTCGTCCCGGTCGTCCTGTTCCTCCTCCTCCAGCGCCACGTCATCGCGGGCCTGACCGCGGGCGCCGTCAAATGACGCGCCGGGCCGGCTCCCGGGCCGTCAGACGCGCTGGCGGATCTGGTCGATCCGGGTCCGCGCGTAGTCCTGGAGGTTCGCGTCGTTCCGCTTGTGGGCGTTGCGGCTCAGGGTCTCCAGGTGCTCCAGGGTGCCGTCGCGGTCGCCGAGGAGCAGGTAGCACTCGATGAGCAGCTTCCGGTTCTCGTCGGCCGCCGACGGGTCTTCGAGGTCGCCGCGTTCGCGCAGGTCGTCGAGGAGGTCGGCTTTGACCTCCGCGGCGTCGGCCGCGTCGTCGAGGCGGCCTGCGGCGAAGTAGCCCTTGGCGAGCCAGTGCCAGTGGACGGCGGGCACGCCGCTGTAGCGCTCCACGGCGATCAGCTCCTCCAGCGCGGGGACGGCCTCGGCTTCCCGGCCCTCGGCGAGCAGGCCCCGGGCCTGCGCGAACCCGTAGCCCGCCCGCACTACAAGCGGTGTGCCAGCAGGGAACCCGGCGATCCGCTCGTCGACTTCGCGGCGGTACGCGGCCGTCGTCCCCGCTTTGGCATGGGCGGCCTCAAGGTAGGAGAACGCGTGGACCGCCTGCGCGGGCCAGTCCGCGTCCAGCGCGGCGTCGCGCATCGTCGCGGCCAGCGCGATGACCTGCTCGGACGGCAGCCCTTGCTTCACCGCGAGGTGCACCTGGTGGCCCGCGACGACGGCGACGACATAGGGGTCGCCGGATTCGGCGGCGTCCTCGGCGGCGCGGGCCAGCGCGCGGTCGACCTCGTCCGGCTCCAGCCCCGTCATGACGTTGGCGTACGCGAACTCGGCGCGCGCGATCGCGCCCGGGTCGGGCAGTTTGCGCAGCAGGTCGCGCATCTGGGTCACCAGCGGCACCGCGTCGTCGATCCTCCCGTTGTCGGCCATCCACATCGCGGTGTCGCACATGCAGAGCGCGAAGCGGACCCAGTCCTCCTCGTCCTGGTACCGCCCGGCCGCCTCGTACAGCGCGGTCCCCTTGTCCGGTCCGCCGCGCAGCAGCGCCTCCAGGTGCGCGCGGCGGGCGGCCAGGTGCGCGGGCGGCTCCCCGAGCGCCAGGAGGTGGTCGCCGACGGAGGTGCGCTGGTCGCGGTCGAGGTGCCGCTCGGCTCGGGACAGGATCTCCTCGGGCGGCAGGTCCTCGGGGATGCCGTGGGTGAACCGGTAGTGCGCGGCGCTCATCCTGACGTCGGCGACGGGCCGCGCGGCGAGGCGGGCGCGGACCCGGTCGCCTTGGGACGCGGTGCCGTTGCGCGCGTCGAACCGGGCCGCGAGGTCGAGTGCGATGCGGCGCATCCGTTCGAGGAGCCGCGCGGCGTCGACGTACTCGTCGTCGCCCTGCTGCGCCCAGCCGATCGGCTCGTCGCCGCGGCCGGCCTCGACCATCTGCTGCATCAGCACCGCCGTGGCGGCGGCGAAGTCCATCTTTCCGGTGGGCCGGTTCAGGGTCGGGAAGCCCCACATCATCCTGCTGAGCGTTTCGAGGCCCGCGTCGAGGTTCCCGGTGAGCGCGCAGAACTCGATGAGCTTGCCGCTGTACTCGTAGCGGTACACCTCGCGGGTGATGCCGCGGCGGGCGAGGCGGAAGGACCGCCGGGCCTCGGCGTGCAGGCCGAGCCGCGCCAGGGGGAGGAGCATGTCGATGTGCACCGGAACCGGGGGCTCGTCGAGGGTCCGCGCGCCGGACAGCGCCGGGGCGGCTAGTGCGTGCGCCGCCGCGTCGTCGCCGCGGTCGACGAGCCGGTCGACGTGCGCGGCGAGGTCCCACATGCGCGCTGGGTCCGGTCCGCCCGCGGCGGTCCACTGCCGGAAGTACTGCTGCTCCTGCTCCCGGTCGGCGGCGATGTGCGCGACGGCGCGGCGCGTCGCGTACACCTCCGCGAGGTTCGCGCCCGCCGTCCAGAAGCGCCCTTCGACGTCGTCGAGCGCGGCGTAGATCTGGGTCAGGCTGAAGACGGGGAACTCGGCCATCGACCGGATGATCCAGCAGTACCAGGAACGCAGCGCGGCTTCTTCGGCCGGGCCGAACTCGTGCCTGCGGTCGTCGTGCTCGGCGAGGCAGCGGGCGAACAGCGGAAAGGCCCGGTCCCATTGCCGCCCGACGCAGTAGGCGTTCGCAAGCGCGTGCCGGGCGACGAAGGCGAGCCGGGCGAAGCCCCCGGCCTCGGCGCCGCTGACGACGTCCTCCAGCTGCGCCTGCTGTATCTCGAAGTCCTCCACCGCCTGTGCCGACTCCAGCGCGGCCCACAGCCGGGGCTCCTGGTGGATCATGCGTCTCCTCTGTTTCAGTTCGAGCCGGCGTTCTTGCCGACCTTGACGTAGCGGGGGCCGTGGAGCGCCGGGCCCCGCTTGGCGCGCAGCACCTGGCCGTCCTCTCCCGCGGACCAGGAGGGCCGGGTGGGCCAGCGGCGCATCAGCTCGTTCCGGAGCTCCCGGCCGCGCACGTTCGCGATGCCGTTGCCCACCAGCGCGGCGGCGAACAGGCCCGCCGAGACGGCCACCACCAGGAGCGACTCCTCGCGATAGACGGCGAAGACGTCCTCCGAGCCCAGGCCCTTGCCTTCGCCGACCATGTACGCGGACACGCCGAACACCAGGCCGACCCCCGACAGCGCCGCGCCGACCAGCGCCAGCGGGTGCATCCGCCGCTGGGCGTGGTGGGCGAGCAGGTCCTCGGCCGGGCGGCCCCCGCGCGGCTCGGCGAGCTTCGCGAGCAGCTCGGCGCGCTCGGCCCGGCGCCGCCGCCAGTCGACGAGGACGCCGGCGACCGCGAGGAGCGCGGCCAGCGGCAGCAGGACCGCGAAGACCACCAGGCCCCCGGCGAGGAGGCGCTCGATGAAGGAGTTGTAGGTGACTTCGTCGCACTGGGCGCCCGGCCTGGGGGCGGTGCCGCAGCGCATCGTCACCGACGCCTGGAGCGCCACGAACCCCAGGACGAGGAGCACTGCGGCGGCGAAGAGGAGCCGCTCCGCGGGCGTCACGTAGAGCAGCCGCTGCTTGCCCGGCGACCGGAACGACCGCTTCCAGGCGGCCGCCTCGTCGCTGGAGCTCCAGTTCGCGGCGATCAGGGCCTGTCGCCGCTCGTGCGCGGGCGTGAGCCATTTCGGCCCGGCGAAGCCGAGCAGGGCCATGAGCGCGGCGTAGCCGATGAGGAGCCAGAAGAGGAGCACGTCCTCGGAGCTGTCGCCCTCGGCGACCGCGATGCCGAGGCCGATGATCCCGAGGATCCCGGCCATGGCCGCGTTGCCCCATCCGAAGATCGTCAGCTGCGTCGCCGGTTCGCGCGTCACGGCGACGATCTGCTCGGGCGAGGGCACCTCGTACCGGGACGCGCCGCGGGCGGCGGCTTTGACGAGCGCCCGGGAGGTGGTCAGCTCCCGCAGAAAGGTCGCCAGCGCGAACGCGGCCCATGCGGCCAGGGCGAACGCCATGATCATGCCGGCGCTCATGCGCGCGAGGTCGTCGATGGCGTGTTCGAGTCCAGGGTCGTTGAACAGGTGCTCCTCGGCGAGGATGGCGCCGATCATCATGAGGATGAAGGCCGACGCCAGTCCGATGAGGAGTGCGATCAGGGTGCGGACACCGGTGCGTGCGACCTCGCCGCCCAGACCGACCGGGTATTCGTGCCAATGCCAGGACCGGCCGTCGTCACCCACCGATGAACTCCATTCCCCGAGACGATTTCCGCCGCATCGTACGAAAGGCCCGCCACCGCCGCCCCGCCGCGGGGCGCTCTTCCATCGGATTCCAGCGGATTCCAACGGCCGCTTGCCGACCGCCCCCGTGCAGGGGAGGGTGCAATCGTCTGGAGAGAGGACCCGTGACATGCCCCTGCGCAAGCCGTCGCGTCGGCGGTCGACCTGGCTGCTGTGCTTCTGGGGCGGCACGGCCGGCGCGTGCGCCGGTCTCGCCGCCTATCTCGTCCTGCTGGCCTTCTCCATCACGGGCGAGGCGTACTGGCTCGCCGCCTCCGTCCTGCTCGCCTTCGGATTCATGCTGCGGCAGACGGCGAAACGCGCGGTGCGTTCGCTCGAACGGGGCGAAGCGGTGACGATCGAGCACGTCGGGCCCGCGGCGGCCTCCTTCATCGAACGGCGCGGCCCGCTCTCCCCGCGGCTCGGTCTCGGCAGCGCCGATCCCGAACCCGGGCTGCACCGGCACGTCCTGCGCGGCGACATCGCGCTCATCGCGACCGGCGCGCTCGTGATCATCCTGGCCCTCGCCGCCTGCACCACGGTAAGCACCGCGACCGGCGCGCGGCAAGGCGAGGAGGAGGGCCCCTATTCGACCGACCGGATCCCCGAGTACTACCTGAGTCCGTGCGGCTACGCGGGCTACCCCACCACAGCTGCACCGAGGTACGACGGCCCCGGTCCCCACCCGATCGTGGCCTCGCATGACCCCGAGCACCACACCGACACCTCCCAGAGGCTGTACTCGGACGATTTCCCCGAGGAGTGGCTCGCCCCGGTCGCCGAGCTCGGGTTTCCCGACGTCGAGCGGTCGCAACTGGTGATCTGCCTGACCGAGATCAGGCGGACCGGCACCGAGCCGATCATGCGCTGCGACTACGTCCACATCGTGCTCGACCTGTTCCCCGCCGCTTACACGTTCGAGGTCCGCGAGACCGCCAGCGGCAGGTCGATCGGCGAATTCGACGTCGAAAGCGACGACGGAGGCGACGCGCCGTGCCCGCAATGGGTCAAGTTGTGGCCCGCGGAGGACAACGAGCCCGCCGGGGTACTGCGCACCTGGGACGCCGACGCGCTCATCGACGCCGCGGCGCCGTTCGTGCTCGCCGACCTCTGACCCCCCGCCAGCCGCGCACCCCCTGCGACACCGAACCGTGACGCCGCGGCCGCACGGCTCCGAGCGCCCGCCTCCCGTCGATTGCAACGGATTCCAACGAGTCCTTCCGCTTCGGCCCTCCACTCAGTTCAATGGGCTGCGGCCGAGCGCCCGGGACGCCTCCCGGCCGCTCCGCCGCAGGAAAGGAGATTGCGATGCGCGACCGCGAATACCGCCGCGACAGCGACTGGCACTGACCAGGCCGCGAGTCCATCCGCTGGGGCCGGACACGGCCGGCCCCAGCCCCCTCCGCCGCGACACCGAAACCGAGGAAGCCCATGCCCGAGCGAACCGCGCGGTACCGCGACGTGCTCGCTATCGGCGAGTTCCGCGTCCTGTGGCTCGCCCAGATCCAGTCCCGCATGGGCGACCAGTTCGCGCGGGTCGCGCTCGCGCTCCTGGTCTTCGACCGCACCGGGTCCGCGGCGGTCACCGCGCTCGTCTACGCCATGTCGCTCCTGCCGCCGCTCATCACCGCACCGCTCCTCGCCGGGATCGCCGACCGCCACTCCCGGCGCACCGTCATGACCGTCACCGAGCTCGTCCGCGCCGGCCTCAGCGCCCTCATGATCATCCCCGCCGTGCCCCTCCCGCTCCTGGCGCTCCTCGTCCTCCTCGTCACCTGCCCGCAGCCGCTGTTCTCCGCCGCCCGCACCGCCACCACCCCGCGAGTCCTCCCCGGGCGGCTCTTCCCTGTCGGCCAAGCGATCATGAGCAGCACCGACAACATCGCGCAGATCCTCGGCTTCACCCTCGGCGGCGCCCTCGTCGCCGCTACCGGCAGCCCGCACCTCGCGATCGCCGTCAACACCCTGACGTTCGCGCTGTCCGCGCTCATGCTCCGGACCGGGCTCGGGCCCCACCTGCCCGACCGCGACGGCGTCGCCGAAGAGCGGACCCGCAGCGGCTTCGCCCTCGCGGGCATCCGCTACGTCGCCGGCGACCGCCGCCTCCTCGGGCTCGCCGCGCTCACCTGGCTGTTCGGATGCTTCGTCGTCCCTGAGGCGCTCGCGGCGCCCTACGCCGCGCAGATCGGCGCCGGACAGGCCGCCGTCGGCTGGCTCATGGCCGCCGACGTCATCGGCGCCGCCGTCGGCATGCTCCTGGTCGCCCGCCTCGGCCCGACCGCCCGGCGCCGACTCACCGTGCCGCTCACCGTCGCCACCGGCGTCCCCCTGGTCCTGACTCTCACCGCGCCGAGCCTGCCCGTGACGGTGGCACTGTGGGCGCTCTCGGGCCTGTTCGGCTCCTACATGGTCCTCGCCCAGACCTCGTTCATCGAATCCGTGCCAGACGGCATGCGCGGCAGGGCGATCGGCTTCGCCGCGGCCGGGCTCCAGACCGCCCAGGGACTCGGCATGGCGCTGGCCGGGCTCCTCGCCTCGGCCCTGTCGCCCTCGATCGCCGTCGCCGCGTGCGGGGCGGTCGGCGCCGCGGCCGGGCTCGCGATCGGCCTGCACGCGAGGATCGGCCGCGACCCCGCCACCGACCGAGACCCGGCGCCCGCCACTACGACAGTAGGGAACCCCGCATGATGCCGCCGACCAGAACCGCCTGGAACGCCCCGTCGCCGCTTCCTCCGCCGCCGCAGCCGCACCGGCGCCTCTGGGCGGGCGGCGCCGCGGTGGTCGCCGTCGTCGCGATCGCGCTCACCGCCATCCTGGTCGTCGTGTGGCAAGTGAACCCCACCGGAAGCGGCTCGGGAGCCGAGGTGCTCGCCGACGAGACCTGCGCGGAGTTCGACACCGACGGGTACGCGCCCCTGTTCGGGACCGAACCCGGTTCGTCCGAATCGGACGGCTACACCTCCGGCGGCATCGGCAACCTCACCTGCACGTGGTACCACGAGGGCGCGGACGGCGCGGGCCTGGCCGTCGACGCCTGGACCGACGCCGACTCGGCCGCCCAGTACTGGCTCGACGAGAAGGCATGGTGGACCGAGCAGGCCGACGCCGTCAGCGACTTCGACGGCGCCGGGGAGTCGGGTTTCCTGTACGTGCAGGGGGAGGGCGAGGACCAGCAGAAGCGCCAGATCACGTTCGTGACCGGCCGCCTCACCATTTCGGTCTTCTGCTGGATCGACCCGGCGCAGCAGTCCCCGGAGGACGCCGACGCCTACCTCCAAGACCTTGCGGCCCAGGCAGAGCAGATCACCGCCTCGATCGCCTGAGCACGGGGACCGCACGGTCGACGGCTGGCCCCGCCGCGAGATGGACCGGCGCCCAGGGCATGACCGGTCACTCGGGCGCTTCGAGCTTGGCGCGGACCTCGTCGGCGACGGCGTGGCCGAGCTCCTCGAAGAGCGCGAGCGATTCGCTCCACGCGGCGCGCGCGGCGGCGCGGTCGCCCGCGTCGGCGTGGACGTCGCCGATGCGGTCGAGGGTGCCCGCGGTCTCGAACGGGCGGCCGAGGGCCCGGAACTCGGCGTTGGCGCGGCGGTACTCGGCGATCGCGGCGTCGTGCTCGCCCCCGGCGTGGCGGATGTAGCCCAGGGTGTCGAGGGTGAGCGCGGCCCCGCCGCGGTCGCCGAGCTTCTCGAAGACGGCGAGGGCCTGGAGGCACGGCTCGACGGCCTCGGCGGCGCGGCCGAGATGGGCGAGGTGCCAGCCGATCTCGTTGAGGGCGCGGCCCTGGCCGCCGAGGAAGCCGCGGTCGCGGTCGATGGCGAGGGCCGTTTCGGCGCAGGCGAGCGCGGCCGCGTAGTCGCCGACGTGCTCCTCGATGGCGGCGAGGCTGTGGAGCACGGCCGCCTGGCCCGCGGCGTCGGCGTCGGCGCGGTGGAGGTCGAGCGCGGAGCGAAGATGGGTGCGGGCCTCGTCGACGCGGCCGTCGCGGATCGCCGGGTGGGCGACGAAGCGGTGGCTGCGGGCGATCGCCTCGGTGTCGCCCGCGCGCTGGGAGGCCTCTAGGGAGAGGCGGGCGAGTTCGATCTGGCGGCTCCATTGGCCGCGGTCGCCGAGGACGTTCGCGGCGGTCCAGGCGAACTGCCAGACGTCGGCGTCGAAGCCCGCCTCGGCGGCGTGGGCGGCCCCGGCGAGGAGCCCTTCGAGTTCGTCGTCGATCCACCGCGCCGCGGCGTCGTAGTCGTCGAAGACCTCGGGTGTGACGCCAGGGGCCAAGGGGCGCGCGACGATCGGGTCGCGGCCGGGTTCGGCGGCCATGGTGGCGGCGATGCCTCCGGCGCGCCAGTGGTCGAGGCCGCGGCCGACTGCGGCGCGGCGGTCCTCGGCGGTCTCGTGGCGGTCGGCGAGCGCGGCGGCATGCTCGCGGAGGAGGTCGTGGAAGGCGTACCGGCCCCGGTCGTCGACGGCGAGGAGGTTGGCCTGCGCGAGCTCCGACAGCAGCGCGCGGGCGCGCTCGATGGGCTCGGCGACGACGCTGGCGGCCCACGCGGGCGCGAAGTCCGGGGCGCGGTGGAGACCGAGGAGGCGGTAGGCGCGCTGCGCGCCGGGGCTGAGGCGGCGGTGGGAGTGGTCGAGGGTGGGGGTGACGGCGGTGGCGGGGTCGTCGGGGCCGGTCGCCAAGGCCCCCAACGCGAGGTCGGCGGTGTAGTCGGCGAGCGAAGTGCGCCGCGGGTGGTGGTGGGTGAGGTAGTCGGCGGCGGCGATCTGGATGGCGAGGGGGAGGCGGCCGCAGCGGTCGGCGAGGGCCTGGACGTCGGCGTCGGGGACGTCCTTGGTGGCGAGGCGGCCGAGGAGGTCGCGCAGGAGGGCGGTGGCCTCGGTGTCGGCGAGGGCGTCGAGGTCGAGGCGGGCGAGTCCGGGACTGGTGACGTCGAGGCCGGTCAGGCGCCCGCGGCTGGTGACCAGCGCGAGGCAGCCGGGCGCGGCGGGCAGGAGCGGGCGCACCTGCGGCTCGCCGTGGGCGTTGTCGAGCACGAGGAGGACGCGGCGGTCGGCGAGGATCCGCTGGTACAGGGCCGCTTGCGCTTCGGTGTCGGAGGGGAGGCGGCGGGGGTCGACGCCGAGCTGGTAGAGCAGGCGCAGGCGGGCGGTGTCGGCGTCCACAGGAGGCCCGGCGCTGTAGCCGTGCAGATCGAGGTAGAGGCAGCCGTCGGTGTAGGTGGCGCGGGCGAGCGCCGAGCGGGCCCACTGGACGGCGAGGCCGGTCTTGCCGACGCCGCCGATGCCGGTGACGAGGACCAGTGCGGCGCGGTCGGCGAGGGCGCGGTCGAGGCGGCGGAGGGCGGCCCGGCGGCCGGTGAAGGAGCGGTTGGCGGCGGGCAGGGCCCGGGCGTCCCAGGCGGCGGGGTCGTCGACGTGCAGCGAGGTCCCGGTGAGGCGGCGGCGGACCTCGTCGAGCTGGACGCGCTGGTGGATGCCGAGGCCGAGCGCGGGGTTGGACAGGAGCAGGTCGAACCGGTCGGGTTCGTCGGCGGCGGGCGGGGCGGGGAGGTGCTCGCCCTTGAGCCAGTTGTAGACCGTGCTCATCGAGACGTGCTCAGTGGACGCAGAGAGTTCGCGGACGGTGAGCCCGGAGTCGGCGATCCGGGCGCGCAGCCACGCGCCGAGCTTCACCGGCGTGTCGAGGTGGTCGAACTCCCCGGCGGCGGCGGGCGGCCGGTGCCCGGCGGCGGCGAGCCAGGCGCGGACCTGGCCCGCACCGACCCGCAGCTCGCGGGCCACCTCCTCGGCGCTGAGCCGGTGGTGCTCCATGTGCGCGGCGAGCCAGGCCGCGAGCCGGGCGGCGGTGTCGGCAGGGGGCATGCGTCCTCGCTTCCGGTGCTTGCGTTCCAACGTATTCCAATCATGCCTACCCCTCGACCGCGATCGGGGGTTGCATCAGACCACCGGCGGGTCCACCGGGGCCCGGGCCCGCCGCCTCCGAGTGGGACGGAGGTGATGCGCGCCATCCCGTGTCACGCCTTCACGCGCGGCGGTGTCTTGGGGGCATGAACGAACACAGTGCAACCAGGAACGTCGTCGTCATCGGCGGCGGATATGCAGGGACGATCGCCGCGAACCGGCTGCGGGCCAGGGACGACGTGCGCGTCACGCTCGTGAACCCGCGCCCGCAGTTCGTCGAGCGGCTGCGCCTGCACCAGCTCGCGGCGGGCACCGGCGAGGCCGAGATCGACTACGGGACGCTGCTGGGCGAAGGCGTCGAACTCGTCGTCGACAAGGCCGAGCGCATCGACGCCGGCGCTCGCACGGTGCGCCTCGCCTCCGGCGGCGCGCTGGCCTACGACTACCTCGTCTATGCGGTCGGGAGCACCGGGGCGACGCCCGTCGCGGTGCCCGGCGCGGCCGAGTTCGCGTACGACATCGCCGAGCTCGAACCCGCGCGGCGCCTGCGCGCCGGCCTCGAAGACCTGCCGCTGGACGCGCCGGTCACCGTCGTCGGCGGCGGGCTCACCGGCATCGAGATCGCGGCCGAGCTCGCCGAGCAGGGACGCCGGGTCGCGCTCGTGTGCGGCCGGGTCCTCGCGCCCTACCTGAGCGGGCCGGGGCGCCGCTACGTCGCCAAGTGGCTCAACAAGAACGGTGTGACGGTGATCGAGGGCGACAACGTCGCCGAGGTCCGCGCCGACGCCGTCCGCCTCGCCTCCGGCGCCGAATACGCGAGTGCGCTGACGATCTGGACGGCCGGATTCGCCGTCCCCGACCTGGCCGCGGCGAGCGGCCTGTCCACCGACGGCCTCGGGCGGCTCCTCACCGACGAGACGCTGACCAGCGTCGACGACGACCGGATCGTCGCGGCCGGGGACTGCGCCGCCCCGTCGGGGCAGGCGCTGCGCATGAGCGGGTACGCGGCCGGGCCGCTCGGCGCGCGGGCCGCCGACACGGTGCTCAGCCGCATCGCCGGGACCGAGCCGGCCGTGATCGACCTCGGGTTCACCGGTGCCTGCGTGAGCCTTGGCCGCCACGACGGGATCCGGCAGATCGGCCGCAAGGACGACTCCATGACCGGCCTGTTCATCGGCGGCCGCCTGGGCGCGTTCATCAAGGAGGCGACCTGCCGGTTCGTGGTCGCCAAGCGCATCCGCCTCGAAGCGCGCAAGCCTGGCACGATGATCTGGATCAAGGGCGGCCCCCGCGCCCTCGAACCGGTGGCGGAACGGAGCAGGGCATGAGCACCGAAGGAGCGCAAGCGTACGACGCGGCGGACGCCGACGAGCACGCCGAGCGCTTCACGGCGCTGCGGCCGCTGCTGTTCACCATCGCCTACGAGATCCTCGGTTCCGCGACCGAAGCCGACGACGTCCTCCAGGACGGCTACCTGCGCTGGTCCCGAGTGGACCTCGCCGAGGTCCGCGACACCAGGTCGTACCTGGCGAAGCTGGTGACCAGGCAGGCGCTCAACGCGCTGCGGGCGAGCAGCCGCCGCCGCGAGGACTACGTGGGGCCCTGGCTGCCGGAGCCGCTGCTGCTCGACGAGCGCGATGCGTCCGCGGACGCGGTGCTGGCCGAATCGGTGTCGATGGCGATGCTCGTGGTCCTCGAAACCCTCACCCCCGACGAGCGCGCGGTGTTCGTCCTGCGGGAGGTCTTCGGGTTCGAGCACGGCGAGATCGCCGCGGCGGTCGGGAAGTCCGTGGCGGCGGTGCGCCAGACGGCGCACCGCGCCCGGGCGCACGTGCAGGCCCGTCGGAAGCGCTTCGCGCCCTTGGACACCGAGGCCGAGCGGATCACCGAGCAGTTCATGGCCGCCACGGCCACCGGCGACCTGGACGGGCTGCTCGCGCTGCTCGCCCCGGACGCGGTGTGGACCGCCGACAGCGGCGGCAAGACCACCGCGGCCCGCAAGCCCGTCGTCGGCGCCGCGAAGGTCGCCGCCGCCGTCCTCGACATCTTCCACAAGCGACGAACGGAGTCGGATCTGCGGATCGAGACCGTCACCTGCAACGGCGCGCCCGCCATCGCCGCCTACATCGAAGACCGCCTCGAAGGCGTCTTCCTCCTCGTGGTCGCCGCCGGGCGGATCACCGACTTCTACGCGATCCGCAACCCCGACAAGCTCCTCGCCATGACCGGCGTCCACCGCATCAGCCGCCGGTGAACCCCGGCCACGCCTCCCAGAACGGAACCACGATGACCGACAACAAGACCGGGACCCGGCCCCAGGTAGTGATCGCCGGGGCCGGGCCCACCGGGCTCATGCTCGCCTGCGAACTGCGGCTCGCCGGAGTCGACGCGCTCGTCCTCGAACGCGACACCGCGCCCCGCACCGTCGAATCGCGCGCCGGAGGACTCCACGCCCGCACCCTCGAAGTCCTCGACCAGCGCGGCCTGGCCGACCGGTTCCTGGCAAGCGGGCAGCGGCGGCCCGGCGCGCACTACGCGGGCCTGCCGCTGGACCTCTCCGACCTGCCGACCCGGTACCCGTTCCTGCTGTTCCTACTCCAGTCCGAAGTAGAGCGACTGCTCGCGGAGCGGGCAGCCGAGACCGGGGCGGCGATCCTGCGCGGCACCGAACTGACCGGCTTCGCGCAGGACGAGGACGGCGTCACCGTCGACCTCGCCGACGGCTCGCGCCTCCGCGCCGACTACCTCGTCGGCTGCGACGGCGGCCGCAGCACCGTCCGCCGCCTCGCCCGCATCGGCTTCCCCGGCACCCCCGCCACCATGACCGCCATGCTCGGCGACGTCCACCTCACCGATCCGCCCGAGCGCGACGTCTTCCAGGAGCGGCGCGAACACGGCTCCTTCTCGGTGCTCCGCTTCGGCCCCGACTGGTACCGGGTCATCACCAACGAGTTCGACCACGTGCGCGACCGCGACGACCCGGTCACCCTCGACGTCCTCAGCGCGACCATGCGCAAGATCGCCGGGACCGACTTCGGCATTCACTCCCCGCGCTGGCTCTCGCACCACGGCGACGCCGCCCGCCAGGCCGACCGCTACCGCGACGGCCGGGTGCTCCTGGCCGGGGACGCCGCGCACGTCCACTTCCCCGCGGGCGGGCAGGGACTGAACACCGGCGTGCAGGACGCGGTCAACCTCGGCTGGAAGCTCGCCGCCGTGATCCGCGGTCAGGCACCGGAATCGCTGCTCGACACGTACGGGGCCGAACGCCGTCCGATCGCCGCCCGGGTCCTGCAGAACACCCGCGCCCAGACCGCGCTGTGGCGGGTCGACGACCACACCTCCGCGCTGCGCGAGACCATGGCCGACCTGATCGGCATCGCCGAGGTCCGCACCCGCCTCGCCGCCGAGATCACCGCGATCGACACCAGGTATCCGATCGAGGGGTCCGACAACCTGCTCGGCCGCCGCATGCCCGACCTCAACCTGGAGCACGGCCGCGTCTACGACCTGCTCCACAAGGGCCGCGCCCTGCTGCTGGACCTCGGCGGCCTGCACGGACTCGAAGCGGCCGCCGCCGGATGGACGGACCGGGCCGACCTCGTCCGGACCCGCACCGCGCAAGGCGCGGACTTCAACGCGCACGCCGTGCTCGTCCGCCCCGACGGACACGTCGCCTGGGCCGCCCGCACTCGCGACCGGCGCGACCTGGACGCGCTACGGGCCTCCCTCACCACCTGGCTCGGCCCCGCCAATACCCCTTCGAGCAGGGCTCGGGACAGCGGCGGACGGGCCCCTGCCGCGAGCGCACTCGTCCGCGGCAGGGGCCCGCGGGGTCAGAATCCGTAGTTCGGGGTGTAGATGTCGGGGCGGTGGGCCGGATCGGCGTACACCTGCACGGATGCGTAGCTCTCGGCCGAGTCGGGGGTCTTCTCGGTGTACGTGTAGTTCTGCCAGGTGCTGCTCGTGGTGGTGAACACGACGGCGTTGAAGTCGCCCTCCTTGAACCGGACCTTCGCGGAGTATCCGTCGCCGGGTCGGAGGTCGCGGAGCTGGCCGTGGTACACGCCGTTGCCGTCGCAGGTGCCGACGACCTGGCGCTCCTGCGCGACGGCGACGCCGCCCTGATAGTGGGTGATCGTGAATCCGCTGGCCCTGCCTTGGCAGGCGGCCTCGGCGGGCGCGGCGGAGATGAGCAGTGTCCCCAGGAGGGCGACGGCGGATGCGGCGGTCGCGGCCAGTATTCGTGTGAAGAGGACGCTCTTGAGACGTCGCATGTGGATCCTTTCGTGAACGCTCTTGCGGATGAGCGTGCTTGCACACGCCATTCTTCGGCCGCCGAGAGCGGTGCACCAGGCGAGCGGCAGGCAATCCACCGGCAGGGCCACGAGCCTTGCGCGCCGTGTGCGGGCAACGCCTCGTCCGAGGAGTACCGATGTGCGGCAACGAGCCCGAGCGCCCCGGCTTGTCCGAGTCAACGCCGTCGCGAGAGCGGCGACGGCGGTCCCGGTGCGATAATCGGTGTGCCCGCCTCCCGACCCCTTGGAGGGCTCCTTGCTGCACGCCCTGGTCCGGCTCGGCCCGCTCAACAACTTCCTCGCGTTCATAGTGGCCGCAGTCTCGGCGTATCTGGGTTGGCGTGCCGCAGGCCCGCCGACGTTGACGGTCCTCGCCTGCCTCGCGGCGGTCACGGCGTTCGTGGGATGGATACTGTCCCTGCACCAGGAGGGGAAGGCCCGGTCGGCGAGCGCTGACGGCACCGCACGGGACCTGGCGAAGCTCCTGGCCCGCCAGTGGAACACCGCGGCCCGGCAGCGGGGTCTGGCCGACCCGTCGCCGATCCCTGTGGCGTGGAAGGCGACCGCGCGTCCGATCGCGCCTTCGGACGCCGATGTGGCGGGTGCGGCCGCCGCGTCCGGCCCCGCCTGGGAGTCGGGCACCGCCGACGACATCGCCGAGCGGTGGCGCCGCATCCCCTCGGGCCGCCTGGTGATCCTCGGCCCGCCGGGCTCCGGTAAGACCTCGCTCGCGGTCCTCCTGGTGTGCCGCCTCCTCGCCGGTCAGGCGGCGACCGGCGGCCCCGCGACCGGCGGCCCCGTCCCGGTCCTGCTCGACCTCGCAGGCTGGAACGCGCGCGCCGACCGGCTCGACACGTGGATCGCGCGAACGGTGGCCGCCGAATACTTGAAAGGGCACGGCAAGGCCGGACCCGACCGGGTCGCCGACCTCATGGAGGAAGGACGCCTCCTGCCGGTCCTCGACGGCTTCGACGAACTGCCCGCGACGATCAGGTCGCAGGCGTTCGCGGCGCTGAACGACGTGTTCGACGAGCCTTCCGGGGCGTCGCTCCCGCTGGTGCTGACCTCGCGGATCGACGAGTACGAATCGGCGGTGGAGGCGGCCGGGCGCCCGCTGGAGCGCGCGGCGGTCGTGGAGATCGCCCCGGTCACCGCCAGCGAAGCGGCCTTCTATCTGCCCGGCGGCGAGATCGCCGCGCGCAACCGGTGGACGCCGGTGACGGAGGCGCTCGCGGCCGATCCGCAAGGGCCGCTTGCGACCGTGCTGTCGACACCGCTCAACCTCTACCTGGCCCGCACCGCGTACGACGATCCCGCGTCGAATCCCGCCGAACTGCTCGACCAGGCCGACGCCGCGTCGATCGAGCTCCACCTCCTGGGCGCGTACGTGCCGGCCGTGTACGGGCGCAAGCGCAGCGCGCTGGCCGCCATGCGGCTGCGCCCGTATCCGCCGGAGGAGGCCCGGCGGTGGCTGGAGCACCTGGCCTCCCATTGCGAGCGCTTCGGCACCAGGGACCTCGCATGGTGGCAGCTGCACCGGTCGGTCGACGCGGTCCGCCTGCACCTCGCGGCACTGGCCGTCGCCGCGGTCGCGACCGTGCTCGTCACGGTCTTGGAGCATGTCCGGTTCGGGAGGACCGACGGTTTCCCCTACCTCACCTTCATGCTGTCCATACTGGTCCTCGTGCCGTCGGCTTCCCTGGTGCTGGCCCTGGCGGAGCGGCGACGGGTGGCCGACCTGCCGCTGGTCGGGTACGTCCACCTGACCGACCGTCTCAAGTGGATGAAATCATGGGCGGCCGTCGCGCATGGCGGTCTCGTCTTCACATTCTGGATGGTGCTCATCGAGTCGTGGGGGCAGGTCACGGGAGAGCCGACCGCATGGGACCTGGGACCGGTGTCCGAGATCGGGATCGCGGAGCTGCGCCGCTCGTTCGCGAACGGGGGTGCCGCGGCGTCCATGGCGTCGGTCGCCGTCGCCATCGTGCTCCTGCTCGTGTCAGGGCGGTTCTTCCGCGGTTTCGAGCGGCTGCTCCGGCGGACGGCCCGCGAAGCGCAGGTGGTCGACCAGCATCCGACGCCCGCCCAGATGCTCAAGTCGTTCCACGTGACCGTCCTGGGCTACACGGTGATCGCGAGCGCGATCTGGAGCGCGATCGCGCTCGTCGAGCCGACGGTCCCACCGGGCGGCCGAGCGGTCGCCGTGGTCGTGGCCTTCATCGAGATGACGGGCCTGCTCTGGCTGGTCTACGCGCGCATCACCGGGGTGTGGTCGTTCGCGATGGCCTGCGTCGTGCTCGCGGGCAGCGGGCTCGGTCCGCTGCGGCTCATGCGGTTCCTCGACGACGCCGCTCGACGCGGCGTACTCCGGCAATCGGGGCCCGTCTACCAGTTCAGGCACGCCAGGCTCCAGGCGCACCTCGCCGAGCGCACCTGGGACTGACCGGGGACGGCACGCGGCGGGTGCCGCCCGTGCACCGCAGGCCCTAGTCGAGCTCCAGTGCGAAGTGGAAGGCCCTGATCGTCAACCGCTCCCGCATGTAGAAGCGGTGGGCGTCGAGTCGATGTGTTCCCGAGTCCAGATGCAGTGCGTTGCAGCCGAGTTCACGCGCTCGCCGCTCCAGGTATTCGAGGAGCGCGTGGCCGACTCCGGTCGAGCGCGCCTCGGACAGCGTGACCAGGTCGTCGACGTAGAGCATCCGGAGCCGGTTGGTGTTCGCCACCGTGCGCCAGCCGGCTACCCCCACGCAGCGGCCGTCCGAGTAGGCCCCGGTGAACCGCAGCCCCTGGCCGTGCCCCTCGTCGTATACGGCGAGGAGGTCGTCGACGCTCAGGTTCGGGCGCAGCTCTCGGAGGACGGGCAGCAGTTCGGCCGTGAGCCGGGCGTCACCGGGCTCGATGTCGATGATCTCCACCGGAGGATTGTACGCAGGACCGGCCCTGAACGCGTGCCGTGCGGCGGTCGGTCAGTCCAGGGCGTTGGCGAGGAGGGCTTCGGCCGCGGCGCGGGCGTGGGCGGCGGCGTCGGGAGTGTTGGCGATCGCGGCGGTCGTCTGCGCTCCTTCGGCGAGGATGGTGATCTGGGGGGCAAGGGACGCGGGGGCTCCGGCCTCGTCGACCAGCTGCGCGACGTAGGCGCCGAATGCCTCCTTCTGCTCGCGCACGGTCCGGCGCACCTCCTCGGAGCCGCCGCTCAGCTCGCCGTAGAAGTTGATGAACGCGCACCCGCGGAAGTCGGGTTCGCGGAACCACGCGTCGAGGAAGTCGAAGACCGCCAGCAGCTTCTCGCGCGGGGTCGCGGCCCGCTCGGCGGTGGCGGCGATCCCGGCGTCCCACACCTCGCGCCGCCGCTCCAGCACGGCCACGATGAGGTCGTCCTTGGAGGGGAACAGCCGGTAGATGCGCTTGAGCGAGACGCCGGCCTCGGTGCGGACGGCGTCCATCCCGACGGCCTGCACCCCGCAGGCGTAGAAGAGCCGGTCGGCGGCGCCGACCACCTGTGCCCGGGCCGCGGTGTCGTCGATCATATGGGAACCCCTTGCGGTGAGAACGATCGTTCTCTAGAGTAGTCCACATCAGCGGAGAACGATCGTTCTCCATCGGGAAAGGGACGAAGACCATGGGCACCATCACCGTCGGCACCGAGAACAGCACCCCGATCGAGCTCTACTACGAGGACCAGGGCTCCGGGCAGCCCGTCGTCCTCATCCACGGCTACCCGCTCGACGGGCACAGCTGGGAGCGCCAGACCCGCGAGCTGCTCGCCGCCGGCTACCGCGTCATCACCTACGACCGCCGCGGCTTCGGGCAGTCGAGCAAGGTCGGCACCGGGTACGACTACGACACCTTCGCCGCCGACCTGAACACCGTCCTCACCGAGCTGGACCTGCACGAGGTCATCCTCGTCGGCTTCTCCATGGGCACCGGCGAACTCGCCCGCTACGTCAAGAACCACGGCCACGAGCGCGTCGCGAAGCTCGCCTTCCTCGCCTCGCTGGAGCCGTTCCTCGTCAAGCGCGACGACAACCCCGAGGGCGTCCCGCAGGAGGTCTTCGACGGCATCGCCGCGGCCGCGCGCGGCGACCGCTACGCCTGGTTCACCCAGTTCTACCAGGACTTCTACAACCTCGATGAGCACCTGGGCTCGCGCATCAGCCAGGAGGTCGTCACCGCCAACTGGAACACCGCCACCGGCTCGGCGCCGGTCGCCGCCTACGCGGTCGTCTCCTCCTGGATCGAGGACTTCCGCGCCGACGTCGAGGCCGTCCGCGCCGCCGCCAAGCCGACCCTGATCCTCCACGGCACCAAGGACAACATCCTGCCGATCGACGCCACCGGCCGCCGCTTCCACCAGGCCGTGCCCGACGCCGAGTACGTCGAGGTCGAAGGCGCCCCGCACGGGCTGCTGTGGACCCACGCAGAGGAAGTGAACGAGGCGCTCCTGACGTTCGTCCGCTCTTGACGGATCGGGATGCCACGGCTCCGGCCGTGGCATCCCGGCTGCGGGAAGGCTTCGGTGCCGTTCTGGCGGGTGGAGCGAGTGGACTTCCCGCCATCTGCGGGTGTCGCGGCGCCCGTTCGCCGTTCGAGGATGGGGGATCAGCGATGCACGCGAAGGAGTGGACCATGACCGATACCGCGGCCGAAAGCATGCTGGGGCCCGTCACCACGCGGCCCCCGTTCGACCCCGAACTCGCCCCCGCCGAGAAGATGCTCCGGGCCGGGCCCGCCGGCACGGTCCTGACGGCGGAGACGCTGCCCGCGTTGCGAAACGGCATGCCGGAGGTCGAGGCGCCCGGATTCCCGGAGCCCGACCTGACGGCGGGCGGACGCGTCCGAGTCGAGGAGCGCCGCGTCCCCGGCCCCGACGGGGCGCCGGAGATCACGCTGCTCATCCTCAGCCCGGCCAGCGCGCGCGGCCGGGTGGGCGGCCTGTTCAACATCCACGGCGGCGGGATGATCGCCGGGGACCGGCGGTCCGGAGCGGAACTGGTCCTGCCGTACGTCGCCGACGGGAACGCGGTCGCGGTCTCCGTCGAGTACCGGCTCGCCCCCGAGCACCCCGACCCGGCGCCGGTCGAGGACTGCTACGCCGGGCTGGCGTGGACGGCCGAGCACGCGGACGAACTCGGCATCGACTCCGACCGCCTCATCATCGTCGGCGGCAGCGCGGGAGGAGGACTGGCCGCAGGGACCGCGCTCCTCGCCCGCGACCGCGCCTTCCCCCGGTTGAGCCACCAGATCCTCATCTGCCCCATGCTCGACGACCGCTTCGCGACCCACAGCAGCCGCATGCTCGACGGCGAGGGCGTCTGGGACCGCAACGCCAACCTGTTCGGCTGGACCTCGCTGCTGGGGGACCGGCGCGGCGGGCCCGACGTCTCGCCGTACGCCGCCCCCGCCCGCGCCGAGGACCTCTCGGGCCTGCCGCGGACCTACATCGACACCGGTTCGGTCGAGGTCTTCCGCGACGAGATCCTCGACTACGCGACGCGGCTCTCACAGGCAGGCGTCAACGTCGACCTGCACATGTGGGGCGGCGCGTTCCACGGCTCCGACATGATGGCGGCGCACGCCGCCGTCTCGCGCGCCTCCGTCGCGACCCGCGACGAGTTCATCCGGCGCGCGCTCGAAGCCTGAACCGGAGCTAACCTTCACGTTCAAGCACCAAGGTCGGCGCGGGAGGTTGGCGTGCGTGAGCTCATCGGCAGGCTGGAGTCCAGCGACGACCCCGCCGTCGCCGCCCTGCGCGTCATCGACCACTTCGACCGCCTCGTCCAGGCGCGGGCCACGGCAGCGGCCGTGGTCCGCGCGACGGCGGCATTGGCGGGCTGCCCCGCCGGACTGCACGACGCCGAAGCCGGCAGCGTCAGGCGATTCGACCCCGAAGGCAGGCCGCTGCCGGAGACCGAGCACGCCTCGTCGGTGCGGCTGGCAGTGCCGGGCCGCATCGGCGCCTGGGTCTGGCTCGAACGGCCCGACGCGACCACCGGACCGCTCGACCCGCTCCTGCTGGAGCGCGCCGCGCACACGATCCAGGCGCTCAACCGGCCCGCACCGCACACTCCCGCCACACTGGTCCGGGTCGCCTGCGACCCCGATGCCGCCGAGCACGACCGACGCAACGCCGTGCGGGCACTCGGCCTCCCCTCCGATGTGACCGTCGTCGTCGCCACCGCACCCTTCCCCGCTTTGCCCCTCGCGGCGGCGATCGGCCGGTACACGGTCGCGCTGGCCCCCGCACCTGTGGCCTTCCCGACCGACCTGCGAGCCGGTACGGCCCTTGCCGGCGAACCGCTCGATCTGCCTACCGCCGTGGGGCGAGCCGCCATCGCGTTTCGCCTGACCGACCGCGTCGGCGGGCCCGGCGCGTCCGTGGTCCGGTACGAAGGCCTCGGCGCCGTCGCCGCACTTGTGGAACATTTCAGCCCACCGGACGCCGCGGCGGTCCCGGACGTGCAGCGTCTGAACCAGGCCCTCGCCACCCGCCCCTGGATCATCGACACGCTCCAGGCCGCGCTTGACCAGACCAGCCTGCGCCAAGCCGCAGACCGCCTGCATCTGCACCATTCCACCCTCCAAGAACGCCTCGCCTGGCTGGAGTCCCGGCTCGACCTCGCACTAGCCAAGCCGGGAGGACGACAGCGAGCTGCTATCGCCCTCGCGCTCTGGCGCATCGCCCGCAGCGAGGACCCCGGCCCCGAGGCGCAGTTCCAGGGGTACGACTACGACCGCGACGGCAAGGCAGAGCTCGGGTCAAGACCGCGGACAGCTGGGCGAAGCTCTTGCGGCGGCCATGTCAATGCTCAGGAAACGCAGCCGGATTCGTCGACATAGGACCGGATCGCCGCTCGCGCACCCTCGACTTCTGGCACGTTCCAGATGTCGTAGGCCTCGGCCAGCGAACCGCCGTCGTCGACGACCCCGGAGATCGCCGTCCCCGCTTCCGTGAGCACCTGGACGTGGGCTGCGACGTCCTCGGGCACGAGCTCGGCCAACTCCTGTCTGGCCGCGGCGAGGGTGTCGGCCCCGGACTGCGTATCGACGCTGGGGACCATGTCCTCCGCGAGGCCCGGTCCCTGCTCGGTGTAGTCGGCGACGAGTGCCATCGACAGCGCCGCATGCGCGCCGAGCACGGTCCCGAGTTCACTGCAGGGCAGGTCCTCCGGCACCCATGCCGGAGTCGCCGCCTCGGATGCGGCCGGCTCATCGGCCCACGGCCCCTCGTTCACGCAGGCACTCGTCAACACAGTCGCGCCGAGCACAAGCACCGCGGTGAAAAGTCGCTTGCAGTTCATGGGAGAAGGCTAAACGAGCGAGGGCCGCCCCGCTGCCCGCAAACGGGCGCAGCAGCACACCGGCCACAGCGCGGCTGTTCCGCGGTCGCGATCGCCGTGGTCCTCAACGCGAGGACCTGGCTGGCGCCGCTTCCGCGATTGACTTCGCGACCGGGCGCCGCGTCAAGGGCACTGTCACCGAAGTCGCGGTCCGCACCGCCGCGTCGCATGCGCTCGAAGCGTTCCACCACGACCTGGAGACCGGCACTTGCGGGCCCAGACGGCCCGGTGAGACCGGGCACGATCAGTGTCGAGAGAGAAACATTCGCGAGCCCGCGGGTGTTGCGCGGCATATGAGGACTCCGCAACCACTTCGGCTCTCACTGCTCGATCGCGCCGTGATCGCCGAAGGCGAGACGGCTGCTGAGACCCTGCGGGAGGTGGTGAGGCACGCCAAGCAGGCCGAGGAACTGGGCTTCCACCGCTACTGGGTGACCGAGCACCACAGTGTCCCCGGCATCGCCGGTTCGGCGCCCACAGTGCTCGCAGCCGCGGTCGCGGCAGCGACCAGCCGCATTCGGGTCGGCACCGGCGGCGTGATGTTGCCCAACCACCGGCCGCTGGTGGTCGCCGAGCAGTTCGGGGTCCTGGAGTCCCTGTTCGAAGGACGCATCGACATGGGCCTGGGCCGCACCCTCGGGTTCATCCCGGCCGTCCGCGCGGCACTGGGCCACGACCTCGCCGAAGGCGACGACTTCGACGACCTCCTGACCGAACTCCTCGGCTATTTCACCGGCGAACAGCGGTCCCACCCGGGCGTGCACGCGCGGCCCGGCGAAGGGCTGCGCCCCGAACCCTTCGTCCTGGCGGTGGGATCAGGCGGCGAGTACGCCGCCAGGCACGGCGTAGGCCTGGTCATCGCCGCTTCGAAAGACTTCGCGGCCACACGCGCCAAGATCGACGACTACCGGCTCGGTTTCCGACCCTCCGCGTGGCGATCTGAACCGTACGTGGTCGTGGCGCAGACGGTCGCCGTCGCCGCGACCCGCGAAGCGGCCGAGGACCTGCTGCTCCCCGAGTACTGGTCCACCGCGCTGTCCCGCACCAAGGGCGAGTTCCCGCCGCTGCGGCCCTCAGCGGAGATCCGGGCGGCCGCGAAGACCCGCCGCGAGTCCACGTATCTCGAACAGGCGCTCGCGGGCGCGGTCTACGGGACCCCCGACGAGGTCGCCCCTCGGCTGGCGCGCCTGGTCGAAGCGACCGGTGCGGACGAGCTCCTCATCGGAACCACCTCCTACGACCGCAAGGCCCTGTTCGACTCCCACCGCCGCCTCACTGAACTCACCGGCCTCGCTAGCCACTAAGAGCGTGTCTCACATGGGTGCGCGCCGCGGAGCTCAGTGGAAGGTGACGTAGCCGTTGCCGTCGGCGTCATCGCGCGAGGGTTTGTAGGAGTGGGAGTCCGCGTTCGCGCCCGACGGCTTGTAGAGGTAGATGGAGTCGCCGGTGTTGTTCCAGATGAAGTTGCAGTTGTCCCGGTAGACGACGTTGTTCCCGTCCGAATCGCTGCCGTTGCCGCCGCGGAGCCGGACGTAGTCGCCGGGCTGGAGGTAGTGGTCGGCGGTGAACTTGAACTTGTTGCCGGCGGCGTCCTTCACCAGGTAGCCCCGGAGGTTGACCGTCGCGGTCTTGGAGTAGTTCTTGATGGTCACGTACTCCTCGGCGGTGTTCCCTCCCACGCAGCGGTTGTCGTCGGAGCCGGGCGCGTTGTACTGGATGCCGCGGATCTTGAGGGCCGACGAGTACTCTGTGGCGGAGGCCGGGGTCGCGGTGGCAACGAGGGTGGCGACGGCCAGGCCGACGACCAGAAGCGTCTTCTTAAGCATCAGAATGTCCTCATTGTTCTGAAATCAGGGGTGGGCTCGAATCGCATCTCGTGTGCATGTTCGAGCGACTGAGGATAAATATTAGCGCTTCTCGGAATTGCTGTGGGGACGCGTGCCTGCACCTGCCGCCGCCTGTAGCGCCTCTCGTCCAAGTCGAGAAAAATTCACTGTTTGTCTGACGACAAATAGCCGCCGAAGCCATCGAAACACTCACCAAGATGCAATGAGGAATAAAGGACTTTGCGCGCACCGGTCGGCGGTGGTTCACGGAGTCGTTTCCGGACGGGTGCAGAACGGATGCCGTTCGGATGCGGCCCCGCGGGACGGTGGTCCTCCAACGATCCCCATCAAATGCCGTACCGGCATTGGAACGGAGGAAGCGATGTTCGAGCGAATCAAGGCGTCCGGCAGGCGGGCGCTCACCATGCTGGCCCTGGTGGTCACGGCGACCGCGGGACTGGCCGTGATCGGCGGCTCCACCGCGAGCGCCGAAGACGTGGGCGCAGCGGCCTGGGAACTCGACTACGCCAAGAACACGACCATGTCCGGAAAGGACAAGGAATGCTCCACCGACAGCCCCTGGGTGTCGGTCTGCTTCCAGCCTTCCGGCGACATCTTCTGGGTGAGGGACAAGGAGGCGGACGGCAACCGGGTCGCCATCGAATGGCGCGACCTCTCCGGCAACCGGGTCGGCCGATGCACCGACACGCTCGGCGTCGCCGCAGACTGGACCAGCTGCAACAAGGACCTCCCCGAGGGCCACAACATCCAGTGGCGCGCAGGCCACTGGGACTTCGGCCAATGGAACTGGGACCGGGAGTTCACCACGTACGCGTGACCACCACCCCGGCTCAAGACCCGGCCCGGCGACCCAGCGCCGGGCCGGGCATATGAGTCCCGCCGATCCCACGCCTCAGCGTGCACGGTCGGACCGGTGCCAGGCCCGGCTCAGCCGCTGCCCTTCGGCCAGAACTCGGTATGGGTGGTGTAGTCGGCGGGGGAATGGGAGGCCCGGGTGCGGATGGTGGTGTCGGCGTCCGCGGGGCACGGCCGCGAGCGCGGCACGCAGGGCGCTCTGCGAAGGCACCGAGACCGCGACGGCCTCAACGGGATCCGCGCCAGAGCTCGCGGGCGGATGGTCGACGGCGGCTACTGTCGTTCCCATGGCGATGAGCTTCGATACCGGCCTCCAACTCGCGGGGGTCGTCGTTGCGGCGGCCGGCACGTACTACGCCTTTCGTCAGTACCGCCTTGCACACACCACACAGCGGGAACGCGGGGACGCTGATCGCGACGGGGGAGCGGTCGAGTTCTTCACGCTCAAGCGACACCCCGATACGACGGGCAAAGTCGTCGCCTGGTGCATCATTGCCGCCAGCGCCGTGTTCGGCTTCTGGAGCCTGGAGAGCTCCGAAAGTGATATGGAAAGCACGATCGGGGCCGTTATTGCTCTGGCGGGCATGCTCTTCGGAGCACGGATGATCGACAGCGCAGACGACACGATCGGAGTCGAGCTCAACGAGGCCGGCATGGTCGTGCGACGGAACTACGAACGGCCGCGTGAATGGCGAATCGCTTGGGATCAGGTCGACCATGTCGCCATAGTGCACAAATACTCCACCGAGCGTGTGGTGGTGGCCGTGCTGAAGCCGAACAGCGGCTTCGTTCCCGGTATGCCGCAGGAGCGGTATTCGAGCCGAGACGGCGGATACGAGATGTGCGATCTTCGGGAGGCAAAGCCTTCAGAGGAAGCCTTCCTGGAGGCGTTGCGGCGCTTCTCCGGCGGGGACGTCAGGAAGTGAGCGATCGCGGCTCAGCGCTAGGAGCGGGTGGCGATGGCGCATCCGCCGCAAACGGTTACCCAATGCGTCCACACGGCGGCCCTCCGGCGTGCGAGCGCTGAATCGTTGCAACGCGGACCGTCCGGACGGTCGGCCGCGCTATCTGAGCATGGCGACGGGCGACGCGTTCGGGATGCCGTCGATGGGGGCGATTTCGCGGAAGCCGAAGCGCGCGTAGAGGCGTCGGTTGTCGGGAGTGGAGGACTCCAGATAGGACGGCAAGCCGGTGCGGTCGACGTACTCCAGGCGGGCCCGCAGCAGCGCCGACCCGACGCCGAGCCCCTGCTTCGCGGCACCGACGCCGATGTCCGCCAGGTACCAGTGCGGCTCGGCGGGGCGGTGGCGCTGGAGGCGGTGCTCCATGGTCATCGCGCGGGGGATCCCGGCGGCGCCGAACGCCTTGAGGAACAGCGGCATCTGGGCGAGCTCCCGGGTGAGCGCGCCGCGGCGCGCCTCGGGCGACTCCCAGGCGGCGACGCCGATGATCTGCTCGTCGCCCTCCCGGCGGGCGACGTCCACGGCACCGCGCGGCCCCGGGCCGGACCGCAGGACCGCGGTGAACAAGTGCGTCAGCTTCCGCTGCCGGTCCGCTTGGGCGGGAAGGATGCTGAGGGCGACGGGATCGTCGGTGAAGGCGTCCGCGAGGACCGCGGCGGCGGCCGCGAATTCCTCGGGTCGGGCGGTCGTGATCGCGATCATCGGGGTGTCGGTCTCCATGGATCGGCGGTTGGACGGTCGGCACCGCCGCGTCAGGGCAGTGCGTCCAGGGCGGCGCGGACCTCGGCGGCGTCGCGGTGGCCGAGTCGGTCGAGGATCTCCAGGGCACGCCGGTAGTGGCCGCGGGCCGTGCCGGAGTCGCCCATGGCGGTGCGGTTCTCGGCCAGGTGCACGAGGGTGTCGGCGGCCCGGTACCGGTTGCCTTCGGGCCCTTCGTAGAACGCGAGGGCCCGCGCGTAGCAGTCCTCGGCCTCGGCGTGCTCGCCGCGGGCGGCGTAGACGTAGCCGAGGCTGTCCCAGCAGACGGCGAGGCCGTCGCCGTTGCCGAGCTCGCCGTACAGCCGCAGGGCCTCGCGGCAGCGCCGCTCGGCCGCGTCGTACTCGCCGACCTGGGCGAGGCTCCAGCCGATGTTGTTGAGCGAGTCGGCCTGCCCGTTGCGGTCGCCGAGCCGCTCGTACCGCTCCAGCGCGGCGACGTTGCACGCCGCCGCGTCCCGGTGGCGGCCCTGGAGGTAGTCGATGTAGCCGCGGTTCTTCAGGATCGCGGCCTCCCCGTTCGCGTCGCCGATCTCCTCGAAGACGCCCAGCGCCAGCGCGAAGCGGGCGCGCGCCTCGTCGAATTCGTGGAGGTGCCCGTGGACGCGCCCGATCTTGCGGTGCGAGACCGCCTGCCAGCGCCGGTTCCCGAGCCGCTCGGCCGCACCGAGGGCGAGCGCCTCGATCTCCATCCAGGTGCGCCACCGGTTGCGGCGGTGGAGGGTCTCGCCGACGGTCCACACCAGCGGCCACAGCAGGTCGTCCCAGCCGCGGTCCGCGCACCGCCGGACCAGCGCGAGGATCGCGGCGGTCTCGGTGTCGAACCACTGCTGCGCGTCGGCGGAGGTCTTCAGGTCCGGGAGCGTGACGCCGGGCCCGGCCTCGGGCAGGTCGATCGGGGGCCGCCCGGGGACCAGCAGCAGCGTCGCCGCGTGCGCGGTGTGCATGTGGTGGAGGACGAGCCGCCGCAGCGCGGCGTCGCGGCGCCGGGGCGGGTCCGTCAGCTCGGTCAGCTCGACGGCGTACGCGCGCAGCAGGTCGTGCGTGTCGTACCGGCCCGGGGCGGTCTCGGCGGCGAGCTGCGTGGCCGCGAGCTCGTTGAGGAGGCAGGTCGTCTCGGCGGCGGGCCGTCCGATCAGGCTGGCGGCGGCCTCGACGCCGAGGGACGAACCGGGGGCGAGTGTGGTCAGGCGGAACAGCCGCGCGGCGTCGCGGCGGACGGACCGGTAGGACCACGACAGGATCGCGCGGACACCGGTGTCGGCCTCGCCGGTGTCGAGCGCGTCGAGCCGGTAGCGCCCGAGCAGATGGCGGGCGAGGTCGGCGAGGGGCAGCGAGGGGTCGGCCTCGGCGCGGGCGGAGGCGACCGCGAGCGCCAGCGGCAGTCCCGCGCACGCGTCGATGATCGCCTGCGCCGCTTCAGGTTCGCGTTCGAGCGCGGCGGTGCCGAGGCGGGCGGCGAGCAGCCGGTGCGAGTCCCGGGCGTCCATCGTCGCCAGGCCGACCGAGACGGCGCGGTGCGAGACGAGCAGGCCCGTCAGCGAATTCCGACTGGTGATGAGCGTCAGGGCGCCGCCGGTCCCGGGGATGAGCGGGCGCACCTGGGCCGTGTCGCGCGCGTTGTCGAGGACCACCAGAATCCGCAGGTCGGCGGTGACGGTGCGGAAGAGCCCGGCGCGGGCGTCGAGCCCCTCGGGGATCTCGCGGGGCGGCACGCCGAGCGCCTGGAGGAACCGGGCGAGCACGTCGGCGGGGTCGGTCGGGGCGGCCTGCGGGCTGAACCCGTGGAGCTCGGCGTACAGCTGCCCGTCGGGGTACTCGCCCGCGATCCGGTGCGCCCAGTGGATCGCGGTCGTGGACTTCCCGACGCCGCCGGTGCCGGTGAGCACGCGCACCGGCCGGTCGGAGCCGGTGAGCCGGTCCAGCGCGTCGTCGCGGCCGATGAAGACCGCGGGGCCGGCGGGGAGCTGCCTGGGGACGGTCGGCGGCGGCGTGCGCGGCGGGAGCGCCGACAGGGCCCGCCCGGCGAGGAGGTCGGCGTGGAGCCGCCGCAGGTCCGGCCCGGGGTCCGCGCCGAGGGCGTCCGCGAGCGCGGCCCTCGCCGCGTCGAACCGGTCGAGGGCCTCGGCGCCGCGCCCGCTGCGGTCGAGCGCCACCAGCAGCCGCGTCCACAGCGTCTCGCGCAACGGGTGGAGCGCGACCAGCCGCTCCAGCTCGGCCACCGCCGCCTCGTGGCGGCCCTCGGCCAAGTCGAGGTCCACGCGCCGTTCGACGGCTTCGAGCCGCAGCGCCTCCAGCCGCGGCGCGACCGTGCCGGTGAGCCAGTGGCAGCCGATGTCCTCGAACGCCTCGCCCCGCCACAGCGCGAGCGCGGCCTCCAACTGCGCGCGGTCGCCCGCGGCCCGCGCCTGCCGCTCGAACCGGGCGGCGTCCACGTCGTCGTCGCACGCGTGGAGCACCAGCCCGTGCGGGCCGCCGCCGATCCGGTCGGCGCCGATGAGGTCGCGCAGACGCCCCGCGTAGGTCTGGAGGGTGCGCCGCAGGTGGCCGGGCTCGCCGTCGTCCCAGATCGCCTCGCCCAGGCGCCCGTAGGGCACCACGCGCCCCGGCGTGAGCGCGAGGATCGCGAGCAGCGAACGGAGCCGCCCCGCCGTCACTTCGACGGTCGCACCGCCGCGGCGGACCGCGAGCGGACCCAGGAGTCCGATCGTGAGCTCGTCTTGGGAATCGTCCATGGTGTCCGCCAAGCCTAGGACCGCAGCACGAACTGCGTACAACGTACCCCCTAGTGTCGCGAACAGCGGCCGGGACCAGGCATGAGGCGCCCGTGAGAGCCGGATGACGCGCGCCGGGGGTCCCATTGGTCCCGATGAACGGCAACGGTACCGGCGCGGCCCCGCCCGGGCGGCGACACGAGAGGCGCACAGGCCCCGGCAGGACGGGGTTCCGCGAGGTCTTCGCGAGCGGCGAGTTCCGGGTCCTGTGGCTGGCGCAGGCCCAGTCGCGCATCGGCGACCAGCTCGCCCGCGTGGCGCTGGCGCTGCTGGTGTTCGACCGGACGTCCTCGGCGGCGATGACCGCCCTGGTCTACGCGCTCACGTTCCTCCCGCCGCTGCTGACGGCGCCCCTGCTCGCCGGGCTCGCCGACCGCTACTCGCGCCGCACCGTCATGGTCGCGGTGGACCTGATCCGCGCCGTCGTCATCGCCCTCATGGCCGTGCCCTCGTTGCCGCTGCCGGTCCTCATGGTCCTGGTGACCCTCGCGACCTGCCCGCAGCCGCTGTTCTCGGCCGCGCGCAACGCGACCCTCCCGCAGGTCCTGCCCGACGGCCGATTCGCGGTCGGGATGAGCGTCATCACCGCGACCGACGGCCTCGCCCAGATCGCCGGGTTCACCGTCGGCGGGCTCCTCGTCGCCGCCACCGGCGACCCGCACCTCGTCCTCGCACTCAACGCGGGCACGTTCGCGCTCTCGGCGGGCCTGCTGCGCTGGGGCATCGGCCCGCACCGCCCTGAGCCCTCCGACGAGACCGGGCGCGGCGGGTTCGCGCTCGCGGGCGTGCGGCACGTCCTGCGCGACCGCACGCTCCTCGGGCTCGCCTCACTCATGTGGATCTTCGGCTGCTTCGTGGTCCCCGAAGCGCTGGCGGTCCCCTATGCGGCCGAGATCGGCGCCGGCGAGGAGGCCGTGGGCTTCCTCATGGCCGGCGACGTGATCGGCATGGCCGTGGGCGCGGTCGCCTTCGCCAAAACCGGGGTCCGTTGGCGACGACGGCTGCTCGTCCCGCTCGCAGCGGCGACGGGCCTGCCGCTCATGGCGACCGCGCTCACTCCCGGCGTCCCGGCCACGGTCGCCCTGTGGGCCGCCGCCGGGTTCCTCGGCACCTACATGGTGATCGCCCAGATCGCGTTCACCGGCCTGGTCCCCGACCACATGCGGGCCCGCGCCATCGCGTTCGCCTCGGCGGGCCTCCAGACCGCGCAGGGCCTCGGGGTCCTGTTCGGCGGCCTGCTCGCCGAGGCCCTCCCTCCGTCCTCGGCGATCGCGGTCAGCGCCGCGGTCGGGACGGCCGCCGCGCTCACCGTCGGCATCGCCGCCCGGCTCGGCCGCGTCGACCACGAAGCGCCCGAACCTGCTGCACCGGTCCGCTCATGAAGGCGCGCGACGACAGCGGGGACACCGGATCTGCCGCACCGAGACTCCCGCCCCGAACCCGGGGCGGGTCCGCCGAGCAGGGGAGGAGGTGCGCCATGCGAGGACGCGACTACTAGTGCCCGGCCGCGGGCGGCTGTCGTGGGTTGACACCGTCCGGCGGCTCCAGCTGCCGACGGCGGGCCGACGCCGCGGCCTTTGGGGGCACTCCCCGTCCGCGACGCTGTTCCCGCGGACGCAGATCGGCGGCCCGCCTCATCGAGGCGGGCCGCCGATGTCGTGCGCGGGCTTCTAGAAGCCGCCCGCGGCCAGGACCTCCCGGTGGACGACGGTCCGGTCGTAGTCGACCAGGACCGCCTGCGCCTCGGGTTCGACCACGGCCGTGTCGAACCGCTCGCCCGCGAACGAGCGGATCTCCTCGATCGACTCCCAGAACGTCAGGACGACCAGCTCGCGGACCGGATCGCCCGCGGCGCCGCCCAGGGCGAGGTGGGCGCCGCGGAAGCCTGGCTGCCTACCCAGCTCGGCGAGCAGCACGTCCTCGAAATAGCGCTGGTAGGCGTCGGCGCCCTCTTCGGTGGCCCGCGCCGACCAGGTCCGCAGGATCATCCCGGTGCTCCGTCTCTCAGGGGGTGTGGACAGCATGATCACTCCTCGTCTCGTCTCAGGGCTCTCGGTGCGTCACGTGACGAAGACCGCCGCGATGCAAGGGCCCGTGCTGATATCGGCCGCCCCGATGCTCGCGCCGACCGCTCCGCCGCCGGCGGCGCCCGCGGCCGTCGCGGTGACGCCACCGGACGCGTCGGAGGCGAACTCCTCCACGACCAGGCCGGGCGGGTCCCCGGCCAGCTCCTCGACCGCGGCCTGGACCGCGCTCTCCGAACCCTCGCAGACGAATTCCATCGCTCCGGCGGCGTCCCCGGCGTTGACCGCGTCGACCAGGTCCACGATGACCTGCTCGACCGGTGTGGACGCCGCGACGCCTGAGCCGCTGCCTCCGGAGTCGACAGGGGCGGACGTCTCGTCGGCGGTCGCGGCCGCGGTGTCCCCGATGCCGCCGTCACTGCTGCCGCCACCGCTCTGCCCGCCGCACGCGGCGAGCACGAGGCCCGCCGCGAGCAGGCAGGCGCCGAGCGGGAGCAGCTTCGCGTGCTTCATGATCGGCACTCGCCTGACGACTACTCGGGCGCCTCTTGCAGCGCCCGGACCTCGATCCGCGAACCCAGCGCGGCCGAGGCCTGCTCCGCCCAGCCCAGCGCCTGCTCCTGGTCCGGGACGTCGATGATCCAGAACCCGCCGACGTACTCGGCCGCCGTCACGAACGGCCCCGGCACGCGCACGGGCACGTCCCCGGTGGCGTCGACGGTGACCGCCGTCGACGGCGGCTGGAGGCCGCCCGCGGAGACGAAGGCCCCTGCCTTCTCAAGGCCGCTGTTGAACGCGCCAACGGCGTCCATCATCGCTTGCAGCTCAGCGGGATCGATATCCTGCATCGACTCCATCGTCGGCTCCTCTTCGGACCCGTGCGGGACGGTGAGGAAGTACTGGGGCATGACGCCGCTCCGTTCTGTTCACTGGAAAGATCCCCGAAGCGAGTCCGAGACTCGCCGGGCTCTGAAAGTCAAGAGCCGACCGCTCTCACACCCGCCTCAAACCGACCTCATCCCAGCTCACGGCCTATATCCGGCCCACCAGTCAGACCCTGCTGCGCTTGAGTGGTCACAGCGCCGGGAGGATCCTGCCCGCGACCTCCCTTAAGCCGATGCGCGTCCTGTCCGAGCAGTGCGCGGTCGCGCTGATGACGACCTCGTCGCCGTCGACCACGACCGTCCACTCCACTGCATCCGAGACGGGGCCTGATCGGCCGGTCCCGTCTCGGAGGCATCATGGGGCGCTGGCGAGGTCAGGGCTTCCAGCCGTTGACGAATTCCAGCAGGTCGGTGTTGAGCCGTGCTTTGTGGGTGTCGGTGATGCCGTGGGGCGCGCCCGGGTACACCGTCAGGGTCGCGTCCGCGATGATCGCGGCCGACGCGATCCCGGCGGTGCCGATCGGCACGACCTGGTCGTCGTCTCCGTGGATGATCAGGGTCGGCACGTCGAAGCGTCGCAGGTCCTCGGTGTGGTCGGTCTCGGAGAACGCCGCGATGCAGTCGTAGGCGGCCTTGTGGCCGGCGGCCATGCCGGCCAGCCAGAACGCGTCCTGCATGCCTTGGGAGACGTGCGCGCCGGGCCGGTTCGCGCCGAAGAACGGCCCGGCGGCGAGGTCCTTGTACAGCTGTGAGCGGTCGGCGAGCGATGCGGAGCGCAGTCCGTCGAAGACCTCCTCGGGCACGCCGTCGGGGTTGCCGGGGCCGCGCAGCATCAGCGGCGGTACCGCCGAGATGAGGCCGGCCTGCGCGACGCGTCCGGTGCCGTGGCGGCCGATGTAGCGGGCCACTTCTCCGCCGCCGGTGGAGAACCCGATCAGGGTCGCCTCCCGCAGGTCGAGTGCGTCGATGACGGCTGCGAGGTCGTCGGCGTAGTGGTCCATGTCGTTGCCGTCCCAGGTCTGGGCGGACCGACCGTGGCCGCGCCGGTCGTGGGCGATGACGCGGTAGCCCTGGGAGGCCAGGTGCAGCATCTGCGCCTCCCACGAGTCGCTGTGGAGGGGCCAACCGTGGCTGAAGGTGACGGGTCTGCCGTCGCGGGGACCCCAGTCCTTGTAGTAGAGCCGGACGTCGTCTGCCGTGGTGATGAAGGGCATCGCGAAGGTCCTCTCAGGCGGTGAAGCGTCGGATGAAGTTGAAGCTGATCGCGGCGACGTCGCTCCAGCCGTGGTCGATGGTCAGGGAGTGGCCGCGGCCCGGAATCTCGGTGAACTCGGTGATTCCCGGGTTGTGCTGCTGCCGTTTGAATTCGGCTTCGGTGATCGCCCGCGGGACGGTGTTGTCGCGTTCGCCCGAGATGATCAGCAGCGGCCCGCGCTCGGGGTTCTCGATGTCCACTTTGGCCTCGGTCCAGGGGTTCACGTTGGCCGTGGCCGCTTGGAACAGCGGCGCTCCCGGCGCCGGGACGGCGAAGGCGGCGAAGAGCTCCTTGGCCTCCTCCTCGGTGACCGCGTTGGCGAATCCGTACCGGAACTGGTCGAACGTCAGCGGCACGGCCCGCCACCAGTTCGCCGGGTTGGCGATCACCACCGACGCGACCCGCAGCGCCGAGACCGGCAGCGGCAGCACGCCGCGGAACGGGGCGGCGTCGACGGCCACCGTCGCAGCGGACAGGCCGCGCCCGGCGAGGATCTGCGCCAGAAGGCCGCCGAACGAGTGCCCGATGAGCGCGGGTTTCCTGTCGAGCGCCTCGATGATCTCGTGGTAGTGGTCGGCGACCTGCCCGACGGTCTTGCCCGCGAACACTTCCGGGTGTTCGTTGGCCTCGTCGACCGTCTCGGGATCGTCCGGCCATCCGGGGGTGAGGGCGACGTAGCCCTCCTCCTCGGCCAGGGCCGCCCAGCGGTCCCAACTGCTCGGCAGCAGCCACAGCCCGTGGATGAAGAGGATCGGGGTGCGACCGGACTTGTTGGCCCGCTCGATCTGGTCCACCGTGTGCCGGGGGATGTCGTGCTCATGGTGAGGCATCGGTCTTCGCTTTCTCCATAGTCGATTCCGTCATCCTGAACGCTAGGTCGAATCAGGGCTGAAAGTCCTGCTCAGGGATGCAACGGGCCTTGCCCGTCCGGCACGGATGCGCGGGCGCCGAAGCCGCCGCGGCGCAGGCCGGGCACGGTCCTGGATCGCGGGATGTGCTCAGCGTGCACGGCTTCGGGCCGCGGCTGCACAGGGCCTCGCAGTGTCCGGAGTCCGCTTGCGCTGGTGCCTCGGGCCGTGGTTCAGTCGTGAGAGGACGATTGCGAGGTGCGTCGATGACCGCGGTGTGGAACTCCCGTGACGTACCCGGACCGGAGCGGGCGAGCGCCGTCCGGGAGGCCGTCGGCAGTCAGGTGGTCCGGGTGGACATCGACCTGCCCGACGATCCCCGGGACATCGACGTCGGCCTCAACCTTTCACACGCCGGACCCGTCCAGGTGCTGACGGTGCGCTCGATGGCGACCACTGTGACCAGAAGTCCCCGCCTGGCCGGCGACGCGACCGAGCCGCAGCTGTTCGTCACGGTGCAGGGCCGCAGCGCTTCGGCGATGTCCCAGCACGGCCGGTACGCCCGCTTGGAGCGAGGCCAGTTCGCCGTCTACACCACCACCAGCCCCTACACGCTGATGTTCGACCACGGGCTCGACGCGCACTTCTTCCGCATCCCCCTCACCGAACTCGCCCTGCCGGAAGCGGCCCTCCACGAGGTCGCCTCGCGCGCCCTCGGACCCGGCAACCCGGTCGCCGGGCTCGCCGCCTCGTACCTCGGGCAGCTCGCCGACAACCCCGATCTGCGGTCCCCCGCCGTCGCGACCGCGCTCGCCCAGCCGACCATCGACCTCGTCCGTGCGGCGCTGCTGTCCAGCATGGCCGACCCCGCGCTGGGCAAGGAGGCGATGCAGACCACGCTCGAACTGCGCATCCTCGAATACCTGCGATCGCACCTGGGCGACCACACCCTCAACGCCGCCCGGGTCGCCGCCGCCCACCACATCTCCGTGCGCCACCTGTACAACATCCTCGGCAAGGCCGGCATCGGCCTCGGCGACTGGCTCCGCACCCAGCGACTCGAAGCGTGCCGACGCGAACTCGCCCAACCCCACGCACGCCACCGCACCATCGCCTCGATCGCCCACCAGTGGGGCTTCGCCGACGCCACCCACTTCAGCAGAGCCTTCCGCGCCGCCTACGGCATGACCCCGCGCGACTGGCGAGACCACAGGACCCGCCCGACGCCACCGCTCACCTAGCCGGTCGCGCGACAGGGCGGCTTTCGATCAGAACTGCTTCCCGGCACCCAGGAGCGCGGGGATGTCGGCGGCCGTCGGCGGCGGTCCCGGCAGGGAGGTCTTCCCTTCCGCGCGGAGTCCGTCGAGCAGCAGCGCGAGGTAGCGACGCCAGACCTCGGGATGCACGGTGCGCCCCATCGCATACGCGGGCCCGAGCAGCGCGAACACCGCGGCGATGTCCTCGGCGACCGCGTCCGCGCGGATGGCTCCGGCCTCGTGAGCGCGGTCGAACAACTGCCGCACCGCCGCAACGATGCGGGGCCAGATCTGTGCCTGCGCCTCGTAGTCCCCTTGTCCGGTCAGGGTCTCGTAGAGACCGCGATCGGCCGCCTGGCGTGCTGCGACGCACTCGAAGAACTGAACGAGCCCGGCCCAGGGATCGGCGACTTCGAGCGCCTCATGGGCATCGGTGACGATCTGCTCCGTCGCGCCCCGCAGGACTTCGGCGGCGACGGCCTGCTTGTTCGGAAAGTGGCGGTAGGCGGTACCGGTGCCGAGGCCGGCATGGCGCGCGATGTCATCGAGCGTGGCACCGAAGCCGCGTTCGGCGAAGACCTCGCGTGCCGCCTCGACGAGGCGTTGCCGGTTCCGCACCGAATCGCGCCGTGCCGGTCTGCTCTCGGAGGTGCTCATGCTGCGATCCTGTCATCCTCCTCGGAGACCCTCGGCGGCGCGATGCCGACCGCGGCCGGCATCCACCAGGTCCGGACGGACCGGCCCGCAACACGAGCTCCCGGCATCCTCACGACGCCGCACCGTGGGCGATCAGGCTCCTGGCGCAGTCCACAACGGTCTCCTCGGCCGGACGCGGCACCCAGCCGAGCACCTGCTCCGCCTTCGCTGTGCTGTGCCTGTTCCGGCGCCCCAGCGAAATGGTGATCGCCCGCAACGACGGGTCGAAGACCGACGCGATCCGCACCACGAGATTCGGCAGCACCCGAGTGGAGACCTTCGCGGCTGCGTCGCCGAGCCGGTCGTGGAGCACCTCGGCGATGTCCCCCATCCAGATGAACGGGCCGGTGCCGAGGAAGCGCTGGCCGGCCGCCTCCGGCGAGGTCATCGCACGGAGGTGCAGATCGACCAGGTCGCGCACGTCCACGACTTCGAGACCGATCCGCGGCGCACCGGGCATCGTGCCGCGGAGCATCCTCTGCACGATCGCGGCCGTGCCGACGTTGTCGGCGGTCAGGACGGGGCCGAGCACTGCTCCAGGCAGGACTGTCGTCAGCTCCGTCGCGCCGGGGTTCGCGGCCATGTAGTCCCACGCCGCCTTCTCGGCGATCGTCTTGGACCGCCGATACGCGGGCAGCGAAGGGCTGTCGACCGTCCACAGCGTCTCATCCGTCACCCCCTCGACGGCGTAGGACGCAGGGCTCGCCGCGTTCGCCGCCGAGGTCATCACGACACGCTTCACGCCAGCGCGGGCCGCCGCCCCCAGCACCCGCAGCGCGCCGTCGCGCGCGGGCACGATCAGCGCCTCGGCATCCCGCGAGCGCTCGTCCCCGAGCGGCGAGGCGACGTGCAGCACGAAGTCGATCCCGTCCATCGCGGCGTCCCAGCCCTCGTCTTTCAGCAGGTCGGCATGGGCGAAACCCAGTCGATCGCCAGGATCCACCGCAGACGCCACCGCGGCCCGGACCACCGCCTCCTTGCCGGACGACCGCACCGTCGTCCGCACGTCATAACCGCGCTCCAGCAGCGCCACGATCGCCCACCCGCCTACATACCCGGTACCGCCGGTCACCAGGACTTTCTCGCCCATGCCCCTCACTCCTCATATTCGGAGATCATCTCTCCGTTTCGAGTCTACCATGAAACGGAGAGAGCATCTCCGATAGTGACCGCCCAGGCGGCCGTCCACGGTCGTGGTGGCGGCCGGGACTCGGCGAGGTGATCGGTTCACGCGTCCCGGCTTCATGGCCGCGTTCGCGACTGCTTTACGAGTTCTGTCCACCGGGGAGGGTAAGGACGGCGAGCAGGCCACCGGCACTGGAGCGGTCGAGGTGGAGATCGCCGCCGTGGAGGTGCCTGTTGTTCGGCCAGGGCCAGACCGAGATCTGACCCGGCGCGGGGGTGCTCCCCGCGGGTGAAGCGCTCCTTCATGGCCTCGCGCTGGTGTGCGGAGATGCCGGGCCCGTCGTCGGCGATGGTGATGACCGCGCCGGGGCGAACGGAGGGGGCTGGAGGGACAGTGAAGGCGTGACACTTGTTCGTGTCACGCCTTGGATGTCTTGTTTGACCTGGTAGTGGAGGTATAACTCCGCTTCGGTAGCCCGGGCGGGCTATGACGCTAACCCACACCCATATGACCTCGGTGTTTACTCCACATCAAGTGGATTCTCGCTCCAGTCAGTATACAACAACGGCGGGATAGAGCTGTCGGCGAGCATCAAGGTCTGTAGCTAGAAGTCGTTCTGAACCGGGGCTTTGCCTGATGGCGGCCCCGGTTTTCTTGTAGTCGGGGGAGATGGTCCCAAGCTCGCGTAGGTTCAGTCTGGTGCATCGTCGCCGACCTCGACGAACTCTCTGCCTCCGAGGATTTTCTTTGCCTGCGCCATGACCCGGTGCGCGACAGCAAGTGCCTCGTCTTCGGTTCGGTAAAGCTCGGCGCGGTAGGGGCCGATGGTCGGGTGGTCGAGGCGTTCGACGTACCAGCGCCCGCGGTCGCGGACCTGCCCGACCCGCACCGTGCAGCAGTCCCAGACGTAGAAGCCCTTCGATTCCCAAACGCGACCCCCAGGGAGCCGGCCGAAGAAGATCGCGGAATCAGCTTCTTGAGACACATGTTCTCCAGGGCTTCTTGGTTCGTGTCGTTGATGTAGCCGAAGGGGGCCGGGGCACGGGTGCTTTCTGGTCGGGGTGCGGTTTGCTTGGGGTGTCCTCGATGCGGTGATTGCCGCGCCGCCCGCGCCCCTCGGCGGGGTGCGGGCGGCGCTGTCCTCGGAAGCGCAGTGGTGCTATGAGCCTGCGGCGCAGAAGATATCGAACAGGAGGGTGTCGATGATCCCGCCGTCGTGGGGCAGGTCCTGTTCGGTCGCGACCGCCAGGTGCGCTTCGCCGCGCGGCGTGAGCGTGAACTCGTCGGGATCGAGGCTGCCGATGGTGGCGGTCAGGCGCAGCGGCTCGGTCGAGGCCAGCTCCACCGGTCCCTCGCCGACGCCCCACGCCTCGGGCGGCTCCTCCACGCTCATGCGCAGGTCGGTCTCGACGACGAGCCGGAACTTCAGCGGCAGGTAGGAGACCCGCTCGACCGAGGCCGTCCCGGTCCCGCTCAGGCGCACCTCGCCCAGGCCGCCCGCCTCGGGGTCGTCGGCGGTCTCCAGGTGGAAGCTCGCCTCGCCGGTGCCCTGGTCCAGGATGCCGGGCATCCCCTCGATCGCGAACGCCCCTTCCAGGGGGCCGGTCCGGTATTCGGCCTCGCCTGCGGTGCGCAGCACTATGTCGTCGGGGTGGCTGATGCGCCAGTCCGGGTTGAACGAGGGCCCGGCGGCGCCTGCCGGACCGGCGACCATGACAGCGGCGACGGCGGCGACCGAGCAGGCGGCCAGCACCCGCGCGGTGGTCTTCTGAGCAATGCCCATGGTGTTGCTTCCTCCATGTCGTGCGGATCGTCCCGGGCACGGCCGAACGACCGGACACCGGGTGCTTTGTGGACGCGAATCCGCACCGAGGCTACGACACCTGTACGGCAGCGGCACCCGATTGACCGAATCCACCCACCCTGCGACCGGGCCCACCACGCGACCGCCAGCTCCCTTTCCCCGACCGAGCCGACCCTTGCGACACGGACTCCATTCGCGACACAACATGCCTCGTCAGCGACACAATGAGGAAGACGGCAAAGGGGAACAGGTGTTCCCCTGTGCTGAGTATTAGATGTCCTTGATGTAGCCAACGAGGCCCAGATTGCTGATGCTGTGTCGTCGAAGTCTTGTCCTCTCGGGGTGTCCGTGACGGAGTGAACGGGGCGGCTGAGTGTCCTCGTCTGTGTTCCAGTTGACCGACCTTCGGCTTGTGGGCTTGTGGCTGGACCAGGGGAGCCCGGCATCGCCGTGAACGGGCCCGGTTTGCCTCTTATGGACCGTGTCGGTCCCCGCATGCTCCTGCGACGCATGGAACCATATGGCATGAAACATCACGATAGGAGTGGAATATGCTAGTCAAGCACGTCTTTGTGTCCGCGGCCGTAGCTGTAGCGGCATCGCTCGCCGCCGCACCGGCCCAGGCCGCCGCGCCGATCGAGGCGTCGCAGTCGTATTACGTGCACAGCATCATCATGGCCATCGATGACTTCGGCGACGATGGCGACCGTTGCCTTGAGATCTACGGGAAACTGACCTACCGCGACGCCGCTGGGACCTGGCACACCTTCTGGGAAGCCTCCGACGACGACTTCTTCAAAGCATGCGCGTACGACGACCAGTACGCCAACTTCGAGCCCTCCGAGTCGTTCACAGTCGAGCTCGGATCTGGCCAGGCGATGGGCTTCGGGGCTCACCTGTATGACTACGACCCCACCGTGCTCGACAAGGACGAGCAACTCGCCAACGGCCACACCGACATTCGCGCGGGCAGCGTCGACACCCGCCGCGACCGCATCGGCTCCTTCGACCTCAAACTCGAAATGACCACGTCCCGCGCGCCCGCCAACGCCGATGACGACGACTACGACCGCGACGACTACGACCGCGACCGCGGCGACTGGGACCGCGACCTCGACGATTACGACGACGACTACTCCGACGGCAACGACTACAACTACGACCGCAACGACTACAACCAGTACGACTACGGCGACGACAACTACTACTCCGACGGCGACGGTGGGTACGACTACGACAGCGACTACGCGGACGGCTACGACGACTACCGCAACGACTACGACGACTATGCCGACGATTACCGCGACGACTATGCGGACGACTACGGCGACGACTATTAACGGTCCGCGGCCTGCGACGCCATCACTTCGCAGGCGACCGTCGCCTTCTGCCGATCGACTGCAACGGCGCGAACGGATAGCTGCGACACGGACACTGTCCACCACACAAAAGCCCTGATCACAGACGTTACTGAGACACGAGCCCAGGGGAACGGGTGTACGAATCTACTCGGGACCGAATGCCGCTCACCCTGGACGTGGACCTGTCTGAGGGTGCCCCGCGGGAATTGTCCGCTGATGAGCGGACTGCTGGGGGCTTCGCCCGCGATCCAGGTAGTGTACGCACCTGAAATCCCGCGCACGCGGAACGGTCTGTGATCGGATGGGCTGGTGGGTGAAGAGCAGCGATACCGGATCGACCACCGGATTCCGGAACGGCCGGTCGAGCACCGCATGTACCTGCCTGCGGTCGGCAAGGATCGCGACGCTTCGGTGCTCTTGCACATCATGATTGCCCTCGATGCGTTCGAGCCGTGGCAGGTGGCGAAGGGGCACTATCTGGACGTGGTCCGCGAGCGCCGACCGGGCCCCGACCACGTGGTGACGTCGTCGTGGCTGGCCCCGGGCGGCATCGATCCGTGGATGAACGAGGGGATGCGGCCGTTCCTGGTTCCGCCTGCCTTGGCTCGTCGTCCGTTCGGCGTGCTGGGCCGGTGGTGGCCTTTCACCTGGGCCGTCGTGGTCATGGCGGCCGTCGTGTTCACCAGCGGCATCCTCGCGGTACTCCTGGGGCTGCTTGGCGGCGTCTTGATCGCAACGGGCATCGTGCTCTGGCTCCGAGGTCGGCTGCCCTATCGGCCCGCCCCTGCGAAGTCGCGCGCCTCCTTCATCGACGAGTGGGAGGCGCGCATGGCCGCTGCCGCCATTCTCAGCGAGGGCCGTCCCAGTGAAGCGGTCATACGCGAGGTTCAGGCGCAGTCAGTGCGCGGCACGGGCAACGCCGAGGTCGAAGTGCCCGAGGTCGTGCGTCACGCCCTGCGCGTGGGCCCGCGGGTGTTGGAGCGGGTCGAGTACCTGTGCGCCGTCGCCGAATCCGATATCCGCGACGATCGCACCAGCACCGCCGTGCAATCGGAAGCACTGGTGTGGCGGGTCATGACCAACGTCGCCGACTCCACCGTGACCGAGCGCTGGCCGGAGGCGATGGCGCGCCATGCCCAGGCGTGCCGGGACGCTGGATGGTGCACGGTGCTGGGATGTCGCCGCCCCGCACTGGGCGGCGACCGCTGTCCCGTCTGCGACAGCCAGTCCGCAGCACCCCGGCGCGGGGTCTGACGGCATTCCGGACTCGAGACCGCGAACATCGCTCACCGTCCCCACCACCCCCATGCGGCAGTGGACGCGAGCCGCTCGGCGCCTGAGCGCGATCCACGCCTCTTCCCAAGGTGCAGTGCGATCGGGTGCGGAAGTGCCTCGGCGGTGGTCTATGCGGAGTCGGAGACGGTACCCAGTTCCGCGCACTGAGAGCAATAGACGCCTTGGGTGGGACGGCGGCAGCCCGGCACGGTGCACCACTTCGCCGCAAGGCAGTACTGGTGGTGCTCCTCGCGGGATTCGGTCCAGATGCGGTCGAGCAGGACACCGTCCGGGGCCCGGAGATCGTCGGCGTCGATGCACAGGAGCTGGCGCAGCCGCGCCTCCGTGCGCACCACGCCGGCCTTGGCGCCGTTCCCCGATCCGGCTTCGGCCTGGTGGCACAGCCAGCGGACGCGCGCAAAGAAACTGAACCCGCGTTCCACCGCCAACGCGATTTCCGGGCGAAGCTCGTCGATATCGAAGCTCGCTCCGTTGCGTACGGATGCCTCCAAGTACCGGCGAAACTCCTCGAACAGCTGTTCCGAAGGGCTGTTCTGGAGGATCGCATCCGCGGCGATCCGGGCGGCCCACTCTTCCTTGATGTGGTCGCGCGGGTCCTCGGGTGGCGGCAGCCGGGGCAGGCGTCTCGTCCAGATGCCGTAGATGGCGGCGAGCATCTGTCCGACGGCGACCCCAACGAGCACCACACCCCACGGGCCGCCGACGCTCCAGGCGACGCCCGCTGCGAGGGCCAGGCTGACCAGTGGCAGCAGCGCTGGGCCCCACCGTCGGGCAAAGACCGTGACGGCATGGGCGGCGCGCCGATGCGCCCGCTGCATCCGCAGGCCCTCACTCACGCGCCGTCCCTCGTCGGTCAGTCCGTACCAGGCGATCCAGGCATCCTCGCCGTCGGCGTCTTCGCGGACCAGTTCGCACCGCTCGCCCAGTTTCAGACGCCACCGGGCGGAGACTGAGCGGAGCAGAAGTTGGCGAGCGGTGCGGTCGTCGGTCACCGCCAGCAGGTAGACACGGCTCTCGAGGCGGCCGTCCCGGCGGCGGTGATCGACCCGGTACGGCGACGTGGTACCCATGCCCACATCATTACCGCAGAACAGCCGGAGCGAGTGGAGATGCACCGACTTTGCGCCGGTCCTCCGATTGCGGGGATGTTGCAGAGGTCATCGGTTCCGTCTGCGTCGGCAGTGCCACGGTTGCTGCGCTGGCCGCCGGGGTTTCGACTCCGGCAGGTCGATCCTGCTCCCGGAGTCGCGGTCGAATACTGATTCTGCGATTTGCGCGCTGGCAGTAGTCTCACGGTCTCCTGATGGGCCCGCAAATCGTGCCATTGCTGATGCCTCTGCCGCTCGCAGGCGATATCGCACTCGATGGAGTATCTGGGGGACCAGTGCTGTCGCGCAGATTCTTACCGCCGCCTCGAACCCGAGCGTAGGCATGCTGGTCAGCCATTCCTCGTGGATGACTCCAACGGCTGCCATCAGCCACCATCCAGTTATCACAGCGCCCCCGAACAGGAGCAAGATTCCGTAGCCGCATGCGCTAATGAACCGCTGGATCCGCTTGATCTTCGTCGGACGCCAGTGCGCCCCAGTTGTTATGCGCGTCATTTTGTCAGCCATTCCAGAAGTTGTTTCTTGGCGGCGTTGATCTGATTTTCTGCTTCCTCAGCGGTCAATTCGACTGCTATTGCTTCGAGATCGATAGATCGCCGTTCGATGACTACCGCCAAAACGAGTCGGGCCTGTTCCCTGGTGATGATGCCGTTGCGCGACGCCTTGGCAAGGATGAGGTCCGGATGGCCGAATTCCAGGGCTGGAGGGTGCGATTCGAACGTCGGCGACCGCAACTGTCGCTGATATCGGGAGAGCTCGATCGCGCAGCGGCGGGCGGCGACATAGGCGCGATTGCACAGCCGTCCGCAGATGTTCGGACGGGTGAGGTCGATGTCGTGGATCGCGTAGACGAATCCGGCGAGGGCAGCGCTTTCAAGCTCGGTTCGGTCCTGGTAGTCAGGCGCGTATACGGCAGCGGTCTTGACGGCGTTTCGGATGCCGGGAATGGCAACTCCAGTGGCGATCACGAGCCATGGACCATGCTTGATTCTGACGTTCGAGGCGATGGTTGCCCAAGCCCGGTCACGTTCGCGCTGGCTGGTGCCCTTGCTTAGGAGCGTCTGACTGAGCTCGCCGGTGGAGATGTGCTTTCCGCCGACGGGAATCGACCAGTGTCCGTCTGCGGTTCGTGTGCCCTTCTGTGTGCAGAGGCGTTTGAACTCGCGTTCACAGTTCCCGATGGTTGACGTTCTCATGATGGCTTCCCTCGGTGCGTTTCTCGACGCTTTGTGCGCCTGGTTCTCCATCTATGAAGACGCATCTGCGAGGGATGTGCAAATCGCACGGTAACCTCCGACAACCTTGACGCCGTAAAAGGTGACTCAAGGTTACCGGTCGCGTGACAACCCCGGATCCTGAAAATGATTCTCGACGGATTCCAAGGCTTGGTTATCTCGATAATTCATTGGTATTTCACCAGTTCAGAAGCTGGTTATTGCGTGGTTACTGCCCGGGTGGTTCGCATTATCGGTAACCCGCTGTCATTTCATGGTGAGTCGACGGAACGGTGTCGACTTGACACGCTGGCGATTTCGTCGCGGCCTGGACATAGCTCTTGGCACTCGCATCGGAGGAGGTGATGTCTCCGTCGCGGCGAAGCGAATCGGTAGCGTGTCGACCGGCCCGGAAACGGGCTTCGGCGCGATTCCGGGCCGGTCTTCTGCACGAGTCCTCCGAGGGAGGCGCAGAAGATGCGCACGCACCACTCACCACGGCCGGAGAAGCCGTCCAGGCTATTGCGCCTGGGTATGGCATCCGGGCTGTCGGCCCTGTTTTTTGTCTTGATGGCTGAGCCCGCGATGGCGAATACCCAGGGTGTCATCGATGTCCTGAACCGGTTGCAGACGGTCATTGTCGTCATTGCGGGAACCGCGGTCGCCGTCATGTTGACGCTCGCCGGTTTCCGCTATCTGCTTGCATCTGAGCCGGGCGAGACCGAGCGCGCGAAATCGGCACTGAGGAGCGCCGCGATCGGTTTCGGGATCGTGGTGCTCGCGCCGATTCTCGTGACGATTCTCAAGCAGATCCTGTCGGGGGAGTAAGCCATGTATGAGCAGATTCTCGACGGGATGATCGCATGGCTCGCCGACCGTGCTGGCGCGTTCAGGCAGACGATTGTTGATGCATTGCGCGAGACGGAATGGGTCCTCCTCTCGGAGGATTTCACGGACTGGGGACTCGAACTCCGCGGTCATTTTACCGTCATCGTGTACGCCTCCTACGCGCTCTTGATCGTCGTCGGCGGCTTGATCCTGATGGCGCACGAGACCCTGCAAACCCGCTATACGGCCCGTGAACTCGCCCCGCGTCTGATTATCGGGTTCCTCTTGGCGGGATGCTCGTTCGTCATCGTCCTCCAAGGGCTCGAAGTGAACAACGATATCGCTTCGGCGTTCCTGGCCTCCGACACCCGGCTCGTGGATGACCAGGAGCGATCGTATTCGCTTTCCGAGTTGAGTTCGACTCGCGACCTCGGGACCGATACGCCGACCGTCGATGCGCTTCTGCTCGACCTGCTGTGGGTGGTGCTGACGATCGTCTGCCTGCTGATGCTGTTCGTCGTTTCCATCATGCGGAACATCGTTTGGTTCTTTCTCGTGGCGCTCTGCCCGATCGCTTTGGCATGTCATGCGCTCCCGGTCACCGAATGGGCGGCGCAATTGTGGTGGCGAATGTTCGGTGCGTGCATGGCGAGCTCCATCGGGCAGGCCGTGCTGATCTGGGTGTGGAACAGCTTGCTGTGGCCCGACGGCCGCGACGGCGGGGGCCGCTACTTCGGCCACATCGGTCACATCGGCGTCCACAGCCTGTACCTGATCGTCGTCATCTGGATGATGTGGCAGGTCCACCAGAACGCGTTCCGGATCGCGCGCGGCAGGGCGCTGCGGGTGCCCGGGGCACGGTTCCTGACCGGTGTCGCCACCGCGATGGCGGTCGGGGCCGTGACCGGCCGGTTCCGCCGCCGCGGCGGCAAGAACCAGGCTCCGAAGACGCCGGAGCCGGAGGAGCCTGCGGGTGATTTCTGGTGGGACAAGCCTGCGGGCCGCCGCCTGTCGACGGCGACGGATCTGGGTTCGGCCTTCGGCCACCGGCCTCCGGTCGAGGGCCGCGCGTCGCAGGTGAACGACCTCGGGTCCGCGTTCGGCCACCGGTCGCCCGAGACCGCGCCGCGGACGCCGCCGTGGTGGGAGCGCCCGCCCGGTGAGGCCCCCGAGCAGCCCGTCCGGCCCGGCGAGGGCGAGTACGACTCGATGTTCGAACCCGCCCACCCGCTCGACCACTCGCGCAGGCTCGGCGGCGCCGCCACCGATGCGGGACGCCGCCGCGGCCTGGAGCAGCGCCTCACCAACGCCGAAGGCCGGAAGCTCGCCGCCGAGCAGCGACGCCAGCAACTGCCCGGCATCCGCCCGCGCGAGGGGCGGCGTGTGGCCGACGTGCCGCCGCTCCGCCACAACGAGCAGGCATGGGCGGCGTTCGATGCCCACGTGGCCGCCGAACGCGCCCGCCACCCCGCTGCGGCCAGTACCGGCGCCGCGCCGGACTCGGCGAGCGGTGAGCGGCCTGGGACGAGCGCGCCCGGCCCGGACCAGCCGGTCCTCGGCGGCGCCGGATTCTGGGCCGCCTCCGACCGGGCCGCCGCCGCGATCGAGGCGCAGCGGGCCCGCGATGAGGACGAGCGCCGCCAGCGCGAGGGGCGGGCCGAGTCATGAACGGCCGCGGCAGCGTGAGCGTCCCCGCTGACGTGAACGTCGAGGACCGGATCTTGTTTGGGCTCACCGCCCGCCAGACCTTGATCCTCGCCCCGGTCGCCCTGGGGCTCCTGGCCGCGTGGCGCGGCCTGGTCGGCACCGTCCCGCTCCCGGTGCTCCTGCTGGTGACCGCGCCGCTCGCCGCGGCTGCCGTCGCCCTGGCGCTCGGACGCGTCGACGGGGCCGGGCTCGACCGGATCGCCCTGGCCGCGATCCGCCAGCCCCGGCGCCCGGTCGCGGCCGGTGCCCCCGCGACAGCGGTCGCCCGCAGCATCGCCCCGGTGAGCGAGACCGGCGCGGTCGCGCCGGTGCGCGGGCCGGTGCGGGCCGTCCGCGACGACGGCGCGATCGACCTCGGCCCGGCCGGGTGGGCGGTCGCGGTCGACGTCGGCTTCCTCAACTTCGGGCTGCGCGCCCCGAGCGAGCAGGCGATGCTGTGCGCCGCGCTCGCCCGCCTGTTGTGCTCCACGGACGCGCACCTGCAAATCTGCCTCTCCACGCGCCCGGTCGACCTGTCGGCCTACCTCGACGGGCTCGGTGCGTCCGCTGCGGCGATCGATGCGCCCCGATTGCGCGAGGCCGCCGAGGCCCACCGGGCGTGGCTGGGCGAGGTCGTCGCGTCCCGGCAGCTCTTGCGCCGCGAGATCACCGTGACCGTCCGCTGCCCCGACGCCGAAGGCGCGCGGTACGCCGCCGGCCAGGTCCGGGCCATGGCCGAGGGTATCGGCGTGTCCGCGCGCCTGCTCGACCGCGCCGAACTGACCGCCAGGGTCCGGTACGGGATCGACCCGTACGGCTCGCCCGCACGGACGGAGGCCCCGTCATGACCACACGCGCGCACCGACTGATCGCCAAGATCCGCGGACGCGGCTCGTTCCCGGTCCCGGCTGAGCTGTGGCCCGATACGGCCGTCGTGGAGCTGCGGCGCATGCGCGCCGGAGACGGTTGGGCCGCCGTCCTGGTCCTGGTGGGCTATCCGGCCTCGCTCCCGCTGGGGTGGATCGAGACGCTCACCGGCGCCCACACCCGCATCGAAGTGGCCGTCCACATCGGCCCCATCGCGTCCTCGGTCGCCGCCGCACGGCTGCACAAGCGCCGCGCCCGCCTCGAATCCTCACGCCAGTACGCCGCCCACCGGGGGCGGCTCGATGAGCCCGAAGTCGAGGCCGCCGCCCAGGACTCGGCCGACCTGGCCGACCGGATCGCCCGCGGCATCGCCCGCCTCCACGACATCGGCGTGTACGTCACCGTCCACGCCGAGACCGAACGCGACCTCGACCTGGCGTGCGCGCGGCTTCGCGCGGGGGCCTCGGCGGCGATGATGGACGTCCGCCCCGCCACCGCCCGGCAACTTCCGGGGTTGATCGCCACGGTCCCGGTGGGCATCGATCCGGTGGGTGCGACCCGGGTCGTGGACACCGACAGCGCGTCCGCCGTGTTTCCGTTCGCGTCGGCCGATGTCCCCGGCCCGGTCGCACCCGCCAGCGTCTTGTACGGCCTCAACCTCGTGACCGGGGGACCGGTGCTGTGGGACCGGTGGTCCGAGCCCAACCACAATTCCGTCCTCCTGGCGCGCAGCGGTGCCGGGAAGTCGTACTTGACGAAGTGCGAGGTGCTGCGGCAGCTCTACCAGGGCGTCAAGGTGACGATCGTCGACCCCGAGGCCGAATACACCGACCTCGCCGCCCACGTCGGCGGTACGGTCCTGCGGCCCGGCGCCCCCGGTGCTGCCCTGAACCCCCTCACGCTGCGCGAGCGGGGCCGCTCTGACGCGCTGGTGCGGCGGGGCCTGTTCGTGCGCACCGTCGCCGAGACGCTGCTGCGCGAGCGTCTGGACGCTGATGCGGTCGCGGCCTTGCAGGAATGCGTCCTCGCTGCCTATACCGAGCACGGCATCAACGCCGACCCCGCCACGTGGGATCGGCCCATGCCCACGCTCGCGGACGTCGTCCGACTGCTCGCCGCGCGCGAGGACGGCCGCGCGCTGGCCTCGCGCCTGGGCCCCTTCACCGGCCACGGGTCGCTGTTCGCGCTCAGGGAGTCGGCGATCGAGCCGTCGCCGCGGCTGCTGGTCTGGGTGCTCGCCGAGGTCCCCGAGGAGCTGCTCCCTGCCGTGACGCTGGTCGTGCTCGACCGCACGACCCCGGCCCGCCGCGCCGACGGCCGGTTCGAGCTGGTCGTGGTCGACGAGGTGTGGACCCTGTTCAAGGACGGCCGGGCCGCGGAGTTCCTTGCCGCGACGGCGAAGTCGGCCCGCAAGCACTTGATGGGCCTGGCCGTGGTCACGCAGGACGCCGACGACGTGCTCTCCTCCGAGTTGGGGCGCACCGTCTTGAACAACTCCGCGACCCAGTTGTTGATGCGCCAGTCCCCGCAGGCGATCGACACGATCACCGACGCCTGCAAGCTCACCGGCGCCGAACGGTCCCTCGTCGCCTCCGCCCGCGTCGGCGAGGCCCTGCTGCTGGCGGGGGAGACGCACGTGGCGTTCCGCGCCTGCGCCTCCGAGACCGAGCACCGGCTGTGCCTGACCGGCCGCTCCCGCTACGAGACCGGGAGCGCCTGATGCGCCGCCTCATCATCCTCGCCCTGCTGGGCCTGTGCGCCTTCGGTGCGTGCGCGGTCCTGACGGTCGTCTCCGGCACGAGCGACCAGCACTCCGCGATCGGCACCGGCGGCGGCGCATGCGATCCCAGTCCCGACGACCTCGACGCCGTCGCCGCAGCACTCGGCTCCGGCTACGGCCGCACCCAGGCCGACCACGCGGTTACCATCTGGCAGACCGCGACCGGACGGGACCTGCCGGAGCGCGCCGGCCTCATCGCCCTCGCCACCGCCATGCAGGAGAGCACCCTCCGCGTGCTCGCGAATCCGGCCGTCCCGGCCTCCCTCGACCTGCCCCACGACGGCCTCGGCGAGGACCATGATTCGGTCGGCCTGTTCCAGCAGCGCCCGCACTGGGGCGACCTGGCCGACCTCATGGACCCCGCCGCCTCCACGAACCTGTTCCTCGACGCCCTCGAAGACGTCGAGGGCTGGGAGTCGATGAGCCTCGCCGCCGCCGCCCAGGCCGTCCAAGTGTCGGCCTTCCCCGACGCCTACGCCAAACACGAGAGCGCCGCGACCGCGGCCGCAAAGGTGATCGCCGCGATCGAATGCGGCTGGATCCACCCGGTCGCCGGATACGGCGTCAACTCGGGTTGGCGCACGAGCGAACGCCCGACCCACAACGGCGTCGACCTCGCCGCGCCCCGCGGCACCGAGATCCTTGCCGCTGCCGCAGGGGAAGTGGTCACGGTGGTGTGCAACGCCCACAACGGCGTCGGCCGTCAGCTCTCGTGCGATGTGGACGGCTCACCCGGGATCGCCGGGTGCGGCTGGTACGTCGAGGTCGCCCACGCCGAAGGTCTCCTGACCCGCTACTGCCACATGGGCGAACGCCCCGCCGTGTCCGTCGGCGACCAGGTCGCACCCGGGGACCTGCTGGGCTACGTCGGCTCCTCGGGCCGCTCCAGCGGCCCCCACCTCCACCTCGAAGTCCACACCTCCCATCACGCCACGTTCGACACCGCGATCGAACCGGTCGCGGCATTCGAGGCCAAGGGGGTCCAGCTATGACCGGATACGACGTCCTGCCCGACCTGACGCTGCTCGCCTTGCGGCCGTGGGGGATCGGTGCCGCCGCCGTAGTGCTGGCCGTCCTCGCTCTCCGGGCGGTCCTGCACCGCCGCGCCGCTCGGGTGCGCTTCGCCGGGGCCAAGTACGTGACCGTCGCGGCCCCGCCCGAAGTCGACCACGCCGGGGCCGCGCTCTTGTGGAGGCACCTCGCCGCGATCGAACACGGGAGTTGGAGACGGTTCTGGGAGGGCCAGCCCTACGTGATCTTCGAATACCGGTTCACCGGCCCGAGCCTCGCCGTCCGCATCTGGGTTCCAGGAGATATATCGACAGCGATGGTTATTGATGCGGTCGGGACCGCGTGGCCCGGATCCACCTGTGCTGTCACCGACGCTGAACCGCCACTGAGGGAAGGAGTTTCTTCATGACCGCGAAGCAGGAGCAGTCGATCGCCGGGGCCAGGTTCGGGCTCCGCGCGGGCACCCAGGCGGCGACGGGACTGGTGGCCGCTGAGACCGGGGGTGATGTGGTCCGCGGCCTGATCGAGGCCGGGACGTCGAACCGGGCCGGCGACCGGACCGTGGTGCAGATCGTCGCCCGGCCCGCTTCGCCGCGGCGCGTCGCCCGCGCCCGCAGAGCGCTCACCCCGCATTCGGGCAGCCTCGGCGCACAGGTCCTCGACCTGTTCACGCCGGGAAAGCCCGCGCCGCGCGCCCACCGGGCCCCGGAGGGGCCGTGGGCGGGCGAAGAACGCAAGCGGCTCGCCGCGCGGCTCGGCTCGGGCGCGCTGTGGTCGGTGGGCGTGCGCTACGCCCTCGCGGTCGAGGCCGCACCCGCCACCGCCGCCGCGCGCTCAGGGCAGGTGGGTGCGGCGGTGGGGGCGATGCTGGGGCCCGCGTGGCGGCGTCGGCGCTGCCGCCGGGCCGGGGCCCTGGTCGACGGCTGGGCGTCGGCGGCGGGGCCGCTCATGTCGGCCGACGAGCTCGCGGCCCTCGCCCACGTTCCGGCCGACGCCGTGGTGCCCGCGCTGGAGCGGGCCGGGGCCCGTCCGATCGCGCCGGTCGCGGCCGTCCCCTCGGGCGGGCGGGCCACCAAACCGCTCGGCGTCGCCCTCGTCGGCGGACGCAAGATCGCGATCCCCGTCGCCGATGCGCGCTCGCACCTCCATGTCATCGGCTCCACCGGGTCGGGGAAGTCGACGCTGCTGCTGCGGATGATCCTGGCCGACATCCGCGCCCGCCGCGCGATCATCTTGGTCGATCCGAAGGGCGATTTGGTGAACGACGTCCTCGACCGCCTCGACCCCGCCCAGGTCGCCGGACGGCTGGTCCTCATCGACCCCGACCAGGCCGCTGCGGCGCATCGGGGTCTGCCGCCGATCGTGCATACCGAGGACACCGAACTCGCCATCGACCACCTCGTCGGGATCTGCGCGAACATCTTCGTGCGCCACTGGGGTCCCCGGGCCGACGATGTGCTGCGCCAGAGCCTGCGCACGCAGGTGTTGCTGGGCTCGCATGATTACTCGGGGCTGGAGTCGCTGCCGATCCTGCTGACCGACAGCGCGCTGCGCGCGCCTCTGGTGACGAGCATCCCGGAGGGGGAGAAAATCCTTACCGGATTCTGGAAGTGGTTCGACTCCCTGCCCGCGGGGGTGCAGTCGCAGGCGGTCGGGCCGGTCGTGGCGCGGTTGCGGACGATCCTGGGCCGCCCCTTCGTAGCCGCCACCATCGGCAACCCTGCACAGGAGCGGTGCATCGACCTACCTGCCGCGCTCGACGGCGGCGGGATCATCCTCGCCCGCCTGCCCAAAGGGCAGCTCGGCGAAGACACCGCCAAACTCATGGGCTCGCTCCTGGTCGCGCGCACCTGGCAGACCGTCACCGCCCGCCAGCAGCAGGCCGAGCACCGCCGCAAGGACGTGGCGCTCTACGTCGACGAGGCGCAGAACTTCCTGCAACTGCCCGAATCGATCGATGACATGCTCGCCGAGGCCCGTGCGCTGCGCCTGGGCATGGTGCTGGCCCACCAGCACCTCGGGCAGCTCGGCCGCGACCTGGAGAGCGCCGTCAGCGCGAACTGCCGCACCAAGGTCGTCTTCAACGTCGCGCCCGAGGACGCCCGCCGCCTCGCCCGCCACACCGCCCCGCTGGTCAACGAGCACGATCTCGCCCACCAGGGGGCCTTCACCGCCGCCTGCCGCCCGGTCATCGGATCCGAAGTGCGGCCCGCGTTCTCGCTGCGGACCCTGCCCGCGCCCGAGCCGATCGGCCAGGCCCGCACCGTCCGCGCCAGCGCCGCGGCCTTCCCCGCCTTCACCTTCAAAGAGGAGGCACCATGAGCCCGCGAGGGGCCGACTTCGACCCGATCACCCTCATCGCCCGCCTGACCGAGCGGGACCTGACCGTCATCGACCTGCTCGCCCGGCACAAGATCGCCACCACCGCGATCCTGCGCGCCGTCGTCGGCTTCCCCAGCAGGCGGGCGGCCAACCTCCGGCTCCGGGCCCTGTGCGACCTGGGCCTGCTGCGGCGGTTCCGCCTGCCCGCCACCGGGACCCTCCGGTTCGTCCTGGACTGGCACGGCCAGGTCATCTGGGCGATCCGCCAAGGCCAGCGCACCCCGACCCGCCGCGACGCCGACCTGGCGATCCAGCACATCATCTTCTCAGCCCACCGCACCCACAAGGAAGGCGTCAACGAGTTCTTCGCGCTCCTGTACGAGGGCGCCCGCGCAGCCCGCGACGTCCGGGTCACCGAATGGCTGAACGAGGCCGACGCCGCCGGGACCGGGCTTCTCGGCGTCCGGCCCGACGCCGCCGGGACCCTCACCTGGGACGACGGCCGCGAGCTGCGGTTCTGGTACGAGCACGACCGCGGCACCGAAACCCTCGCCCGCCTGGTCGAGACCGTCGACCGCTACCGCACCGGACGCCTCGCCCTCGCCCGCTCCCGCACCCTGCTCATCGGCGTCCCAGGCTCCCGCCGACTCGACCACTTCCTCACCACCGCGCCGGTCCCCGCCGATCTCACCGTCGCCGTCCACGTCACCGTCCCCCTGCCCCCGATCTCCCACGAGGACGCCGCCCCGATTCCCCGGATTGACCAGCCCCGCTGGCGGGTCCTCGGCAATGCGGAACTGCACAGCCTGCGCTCACTCGCTCGCCGCTCGACACCGTAACGGCGGTGTCCACGCCCCTTCCAGATCAGGGCTTCCAGATCGGGCCTTCCAGATCCCCCCTTCCACCGCCCCTTCCCCTGCTGAGCACCAGCCACCAACCAACACCGCTGCTCAATGCCCCCTGACGCCCCTCAAGACAACATCCGAATATATATACATATCCCCGAGGGGCCCTCGGGCCGTTCACGCTCCGCCGTGTCCCCTCCTCTCCCGGCGGCTCCAACATCCCCCGCCCCTTCTTCACGTACCTCCACTTCCCCACGTGTCGGCGTCGGACCCAGTTCCCGGCGGCTCCCCTTGCCCCCGTTCGTAGGGCACAGTGGTGGAAAGATCACCCAGGGAGATGCAGATGGATTTCCTCGACCAGCTTCCAGCCCTCGTCGGTGTCGTCGTCGGCGCTGCTGGCTCTTACCTCGCGTCCAGCCGAACTGACAAACTGCGCTGGCAACGAGCTCGTGCCGAGCGATGGGACGAGAGACGCTTCGAGATCTACAAGAGCTACGCCAATGTGCTGAAGCGGTTCGGTCAAATTGCCCTTCGGATCGGCGTGGCCCGTGGCTTCGAGCACGGCGCTCAGCCCCTTGATCCCGCCGAGGGGATGGAGGCGCTCGCTGAAGCAGAAGCCGTCCGTGCCGCCGAGTGGGAAGGAGTCCTCCTCGTCGCCGACACCGAGACGATCCGAGCCGCACGCGAGTGGCACAAGATCGTATGGACACTCGACCACTACGCCCGTGGTATGCGGAGCGAGCCCGGCGGATGGCAGGAAGCTGTGCGGAACGCCGTTGACGCGCGGAACCGGTTCTACGCGTGTGCTCGCCGCGACCTTGGAATTACCGGAGGCTTGCTTCCGGTCGAAACGTGAGAACAAACCGGGCGACTGGCTCGTGGGTTACCCCAGGTTACCGACCACCCAGCGCTCGAATGGTGTTTTCCCTGTTCGGGACCGGTACGCTGGAGTGATCACGAAGAACATGCATTAGGAACACCACGAGCCCAGGCCCGGCCTGGACGACGGCGGAACCGCATCGCGGACCCTCCCACCGGCACTGCCAGTCGGAGACCCGATCACCGCCACGAGTCCAGCACCAGACCCGCTCACCACCACAACCTGACCGGCTCCGGCCGGACGCACCCACCGCACCTACCGCGGGCTGACGCTCCCTCTTGGAGCACGCCCCGACCGGTTGCGGTCCTTCGTGATGTCTCGACTCCCGCCAGTTGGAGTCACCTCGTATGCGGCGGTACCACATGGGTGCCGCCGTTTCGCATGCCCGCCGCACGACGCGGGCGCATCTGAAGGAGGCACCTCCATGACCATCTTCCTGATCGGATTCGCGATCCTCATCGTCGGCCTCGGCGCAGGAGCGCTGATCGGCGCGCACTTCACCGCCAGCGCCGAGGCGAAGCGCCGCATGGTGTGGCCGATCGTCGGCCCCGTCGCCCTCGACGTCGCCGATACCCATCGACTCCTCGCCGAACTCAGCGAGGCGCTGGAGGAGTACGACGACACCGGATCTGAGTTCGTGCGAACGCCTGAAGCCGAGGCCCTGAACTCGCTGATGGAGCGCGCCGCCATCGATCCGAACCGGCTCCCGGCCCTCGTCGGCACTCTCCTGTGGTTGAGCGAGTACGCCGACTACCACCAGCCCGGCGCCCTCGCCGCCATGCTCCCCGAATCCGTGAGCACCACGGGCGGCCGACCGGCCGCCGTGAGCGGGAAGGCGAGCGCCAACCCGGTCGACCGCGATGCCGTCGAACTCGGGGCGCTGCTGCGCCTGCTCAACCACACCGGCCGCGACGATGCGTGGGAAAGCGACGCCGATCGCGCGTGGCGCTGCTGGAGGCGTTCAAGGACCTGCTCATCGAACGCGGCTACCGCCCCTAGCTCGCCGAAACCGGCCCTGTCCCTACCCCGATCCCCAACACCCAGCCCACGACCCAGTCCCAGGCGGTGCCGACCGGCACCGCCTTTCTCGTGCCCGCCAACGGGCTCAACCAAAGGAGCATTCCGATGCCGTACATCGCCGCAACGATCGCCGTTCTCGGATTCCTCGCCGCCGACTCCGGCGCCGAGGGCTGAGACCACGACACAGGCCAGCTCGGGTGACGCCCGATCGGCCTCTGTGCATCCAACGGCGGTGCCCCCATGCGGAGGCATCGCCGTTGCCATGCCCGACAACGGATCTTCCCCAACACGGAATGAGGTACCGACATGTCACCGCAACCTGCATCGATCAAGATCAACGGCCCTGGCGATTTGATCGCCGTCGTTCCCTACCTGCTGGGCTTCGCGCCGGAGTCGAGCCTCGTCGTGGCCGGGTTCAACGAACTCGGCTACCGCAGCGCGTTCCGCGTCGACCTGCCCGAGCGGCCCGAGCACGCCCTCGGCGTGCCCGATCTCGTCGGGCAGTTGCTGCGCAGCGGCTGCGGCCAGTGCATCGCGATCGTCTACGGGCCCGAGCCCATCGCCCATGCCGTCGCTGCGGTCACCGCCCGCAGGTGCGAGGCGGCCGATGTCGAGGTGATCGAGGTGCTCCGCGTCGAGCAGGGCCGCTACTGGTCGCTGACCTGCGACGGGTCCTGCTGCCCGCCCGGACGGGAGGTCCCGGTCCTGACGGAGGCCGAACTCGCCTGCTTCGCCGCAGGGGTCGTCGCTCTGGCCGATCGGGCCGCGGTGGCCGCGCAGCTCGACCCCGCCGACAAAGGTGCCCGAGCGGCGGTCGCCGCCGACACCATCGCGTGCAGGGAGATGAACGCAGGGCAGGACCAGGCCGCGTGGCGGAATGACGAGTATGACTACGTCGACCAGTGGTGGGACTTCCCGGTCCTGCCCTGGCCCGCCGCGATGGCACGCCTGGGCCTGGCGCTGGCCGACGGCCAGATCCGCGACCGGGCGCTGCAACACATCGCGACCCATCCGGACCAGGTGCGGCTCGATGTGTGGATTTGGCTGGTGCGCCACCTCGACGGTGATCTGGTGGCAGGAGCGGCGATCGTTGCCGGGTTCGCCGCCTACCGCTCGGGCAACGGCACTCTCGCCACCGAAGCCTTCCACCTGGCACTCGCCGCCGCCCCGGGGGATGAGCGCGCCGAGGCTCTGGCCGAAGCGTGCCATCTCGGGGTGCCGCCATCCGAGGTGGCCGACTGGATCGGGCTCGGCTCGGCCGCGACCGGGGAGGCCGACCGCGCGAACTGACCGCCCACCACCACACCGACCGCACTTCCATGCAGCCCGCCACTGACTCAGTGGCGGGCTTTTCCATGCACCGCAATCGAACACGACGAACAGGAGCACGACCATGTCACGACAGAGCCGCATCAGCCAACTCAAAGACCTCATCGACCACCCCGCCACCTCGGCCGAGGAGCGGGAGGCAGCGCAGCGGATGCTCGACCGCCTCATGACCAAGGGCGCGGTCGAACCCGCGTCTGACCGCAACCCTGAGCACTACGACGAGCATGGCCGCTGGCTCGGTTCCTACCAGAACCGCTGGTACGGCAGCAAAGCCACCACCGAGTACGCCCCGGCCACCGAGATCGCGGCGTGGATGCGCGCGGACATCAAGCTCGCCCGCAAAGTCGCCAACGCCCCCGCCGAAGACGCCGGCGGTGTTGCGATCCCTTCCGGATTCGCGGGCATCCCAAGGGGCATCAGGATCACCGTCCGGACCGACTCCGGCACCTGGACCAGCAGCATCGACATCAACGTCAGGAACATCCCCCCGGCCTGGGGCTGGTACACCGCACCCGTTCGTGATGTCTACGACCGGGACTGGGAGCTGCGACAGACCCCCACTCCCGAGCTGCTGCGGCTGGTGCGGGAACTGGAGGAGATCCACCGGGCCTACAACTGGGACGGCTCCGACATCATGACCGATTACGTCGACGTCCGCTACTACGGCGACGTCCGCCTGGTCACCGACGAGCACGTGGCGATGCCCCGAAGGATCGACGACGCCGCCATCGCCGAGGCCGCCGCGCTCCGACCGCCGAGGCCGGTCGCAGGCGTGGAGGATGCCTTCCTGCGCCACGTCATGCCGCATTTCAGCTCGATCGACCTCGAGGCCGACTCCGGCGAGACCATCACGCTCCAGGCCCGCACCATCGGCGACCCGCCCTCGGCTGAAACCGACCTCGGCCAGGTCCGTCGCCTCGCCTACCGCGTGGTCGCCGACGGGACGCTGTGGTTCTCCGGCGAATACGACTGGACCGTGGCGCTGCCGTCCCCGGATTGCCCGGCCGACTTCTACCTGCCGCTCATCACCCGCCTCGCTCACGAGGCGGGCCGCCTCACCGCAGGCGAAGCGCCGCAAAGCTCGATGAGCGAGGAGCAGACCGCCTGGCTCATCGCTCACGAGCCGCAGTTGCGGGGCAACCTCGCCCGCTGGCACCGCTGAAGCCTCGAATCACCCGATCCCGGCCGCGCAATGCGCTCGGAGGGGCACCGGCCAGAAAGGAGCACCGCCGCTATCCGGCCTGCATATTAACGAATCCGACGTGCGTCCGTACCGACATCGAAGTCCGTACACGGACGCGTTCGCAAACCGCTCGGTACCGCCCGGTGCCGGGCTCTGTTCGTCTGCGCCGCAGACGAACTGATCACGAGGAGCATGTCATGCATCTGGAATCCTGGGCCGGTTTCGGCCTGACCGCCGGTCTCGGCGCCAACGCGGCCGTGGCCGCGCTCGCGCCCTACCTCCTGGGCGACGAGCCCACCGAAACACTCGTCGCCATCGGCCTGGCCGAGGGGCGACCGGCCCTGACCGCGACGTGGCCGCTGGCGAGCCTGACCGACCACGCCTCCTACGCCGAACCGATCAACACGTGGGCGAGGCAGTGCGAGGAGCTGTACGTCCTGGTCTGCACCGAGGACCCCGAGCGGTGCTACGACGCGGCCGAAGCACTCTGGTACGAGTGCCTGCCGGTGACCGACGGGCTCCGCGAGTACCTGACCGTCGCCCGCTCGAAGCGCGGCTGGGCCCCGCTCAACACCTTCGACCGCGACGGCCGCGACCTCCCGTTCGAGGACCACTGGTCGCACCTGAGCGAGCCGCACCCGGTCCTGGCCCGGCTGTTCGCCCTGGCCTGGCAGCAGGCCCTCGGCGACGCCCACCAGGTCCCGGCCCCCGCACTGCCCGCCCTCGCCCACGGGCTCGGGTCGGGGCCGATCCGGATCTCAGACAACGGGCGACTGCCGTGGGCGTATGCACCGGCGCGCGTCTACGGCATCGATCTCACCTCCGGTGCCGACGCGCTCGCGGAGGTCTACGACGCGGTCTGGCGGGCGGCCGAGCCGGAACTGCTCGACATCGCGTACTGGCGCACTACTGGGAGCGAGCCCGCAGCGGGGACCGCGCAGTCCCTCATCGCTGGCCTGAGCGCGTTCGCGCAGTGGCGGTGGGGCCTCTACGGCGGTGCCGAACAGGCCGCCGCCGATGCGGTCGCGGCCGATCCGACCAGCGCCGTCGCCCGAGCAGTCGCCCGACTGGTGCAAACGCCCCCGCGCCTGGGCGAGGATCGAGCGCTGGCGTGGGCCCCGGTCGGCTTCGCCTGTCGCTACAGCGGCCCGGGGCTGCCGATGGTGGACGTGCCCTTGCACACCGAGATCCGCGCCCTCGCTGACGGAGCCCTCGATGCGCTGATGGACCCGAGCGTCGACGGCAGGGACTACCGCACCGAGATCCGCGCACTGCGCGGCACGAAGGGGCAGCTCGTGCACGAGAGCTTGGAGCACCTGGCGGACACCGCCGAGCCGCTGGCGGTGCGACAGCTCGCCGACATCGCCGCTGCCGATCCCACCCGGGTCGGCCTGACCGGCGTGTGGGGCGTGCTCCAGCTCCAGACCTGGGGCCGCACCCGAGGAACGGCGACCGCCGTCCTCCTCGACGGCTCCGGCCAAGTCCTCCACCGCTCCACCGACGCGGACCGCGACACCTGGACCGCCTGGCCGTCCGACCGCACCGGCGGCTGGAAGAGCGAAGAGCTGTTCCGCCTCGCGCACGCCCTCCTGCGGGCCGAACGCCGCTAGCACCCCGCCGGCGGCCTCCACACCCGCCCCCACCCCACCGACCAGAAAGGAGCCTGACCGCAGTCCGATCAGCACCCCTGTGAACCCGACGCGTGCACGACGCTTCGGCCCAGTCCGAACCCGCACGCGTTCGCGATGGCTCGACACCGCACCGGAGTCGGGTCATTTTTCATGCAACGCAACAGCAATCACACGAAAGGTGACATACCGTCATGTCAACGCAAAACGAGGCGACCCGCGACGTCGCCGATTTCTTCACCCGCAACCAGGGCGAGTACGACATCGAAGCGATCGTCTACGGGGCCGAGGTCACCAAGGCCCAGGCCAACCGCGCCCTGACCAGCCTGGTCAAGGACGGGACGCTCACGGTCACCGGCACCGGCACCGACCGGCGCTGGACCCTGGCCCCCGCGCCCGAGGAGGGCGACGACCCGGCCGAGGAGACGGCCCCGACCGCACCCAGCGACCACGAGGCCGACAGCACCACCGCCGACGAGGCGAGCGAAGCCGACGCCGACGAGTCCGGTACCGCGCAGGCCGCCTCCGAGGAGTCCGAAGAGGCCGAGGCGCCCACCGCGGACGCCACCGAGTCGAAGAACGAGGGCACCGGCGAGGGCGACATCGCCACCTCGGAGTCCGACTCCGGCGAGGGCCAGGTCCAGAAGACCGAGCACGACAAGGAGGAAGAGGACGAGGACGGTGGCGAGGAGTCCACTGAGGCCCCCACGCTGCCGATCGAGCCCGAGCCCGACCCGGACCCGCAGATCCTCTACTACGCGAGCGTCATCGCCAACATCGGCGCGCCGTTCGACACCCAGACGCTGTGCGACAAGGCGTACACGCCGACCAAGCGGCGCGCCGTCACCACGATCCTGCGCGCGATGGCCGAGCACGGCCTCGTGCGGTGCTCAAAGCCGTTCGCGCCCGACGCCGACGACGCGGTGTGGGAGCTGGTCTACGACAAATCCTTGATGGACGCGGTGGTCCGCGTGCAGGTCGCCGACGCCCCCGACCACCTTACCTGCGAGGTGTGCGGGCAGACGAAGACCTTCGGCGGCGCCCCCAGGCCCCGCCCGGCCGGAAGCAACGTCCGTAACGACGGCAGGACGATCCTGGCTGCGGGTGAGCTGACCGGCTACGTCATCGACTACGTCACCGACCCCGAGAACACCGGTGTCGAGTTCACCGTCCGCCAGATCACGAAGGCGCTCGTCGCCCTGCACCCGGGCAAGGTGTCCGACAACTCCGACGGGGCGATCAAGAACGCCCTGGACAAGATGTGCCGCAAGGACCCGAGGCGGGCCCGCTACGCGGACAGAGCGCTCGTGCAGCTGGTCAGGCCGATGGGGCCCCGAACGTACCGGGCCCTGTGGGTCTAGCCGATCCGACATCACCGCAACCGATCACGGTGCCGCCGCCCGCCCTTGCGTGGGCGGCGGCACCGCCGTACCCGACAGAAAGGACCGTCCGCATGGACGACACCAATCCGCATCGGATCGGCGAAGGCCGCCTGGCCCTCCCGCCGGCCGAATCCGACTCGCGCCGCTACGGCGCTGTGCTGCTCCTCGACGACCGAGGCAACCCGGCTCCGCTGCGCGTGTTCACGCCGATCGGCACCGCAGTCCTGACCGCCACCATCGCCAGCAACGATGCTGCCGGACCCGCGTCGCGGCCCCGGATCGAGCTGCTCGGCGTCGGCGCGCTGTTCTTCGCCGACACCCGGTGGAAGGACCGACCCGCGCAGGCGGCGGGTGTCCGGCCCCGCGACGGGCGCCAGAGCTGGTGGCTCGATCCGCGCGCGCTCGCGAAACTGCAAGACGTGCCGATCCTGCTTGAGGCGCACGAGTCCTGGCCCGGATGCCGGTGCAAGCCGGTGATCTGCAAGCCCCGGCGCAAGAAGCGCGGCTCGCGCCAGGCGCGGGGGCGGCGGCGATGAGCACCGTCATCATCATCCGCCTCGGCGAGGGCGTCCTCCGCGTCCCGGCCTGGGAAGGCGAGTCGGGCCGGTTCGGGTCGGTCGCCCTGGTCGAGGACGACCGCTGGGTGCGCCTGACGCTCGACCGGATCCCGAAAGGACACCGGGCCGAACTGGTCGCCGTCAAGCTCACCGAGGTCACCATCAGACGGTGGTTCCGGCGCTCGCGCACAGAGATCGAAGAGGCACCTGTCTCGCTGGGCGTGGGGACGGTCTTCACCTCGCAGATCAGTCCGGCGACCGGGCGCGAATCGGTCGGCGTCAAACCCGACCGGCCCGCACCGGGCCCGGGCCCGTGGCTCGATCTCGCCGCGCTCAAGGAAGTCGAGGGACACCGGGTCCGCCTGGTCCTGGTGCGCACCCCCGAGACCCGCGCCGCAACCATCACCCGCCGTCCTGAAGGGAGCTGGTGAACCGTGTCCGATGCTCAGCAATACGAGCTCGGCGAGGGCGTCCTGCACTGGCCCAACGGACTCGTGCGATACCTGAGCCGCAACTGCGTCGCCCTCATGAGCGACGGCGACTCCTGGGTGGGGTTCGAGGACGCTCCGGTCGGGGAGGTCGTGCGCCTGACCGCCCGCGTGGTCACCGTGCGCGAACCGATCCTGGCCCCCGACCTGTCCCGCAATCTCGCGCCGAGCATCCCGTTCGTCGACGAGGTGATCGAACTGGGCTACGGCGCACTGTTCACCGGCAGTGCGTATGGCGAGGGGCTCACCGCGATCGGGGTCCTCCCGGTCACCGACGTCATGGCCTGCGACCGATGGCTCGACCTGGACGCGGTCTACCGGGCCCACAACCACATCGTCCGCCTCCGCGCCGAAACCGGGCGCACGCCGCGCTTCGTGCGGCAGCGAACTCCGGTGAGCGGCTCCTAGAAGCCGCCCACCGGGCCACAACGGGTGCAGCCGAGTCTGCGTCGAAACTTTCTCGGCTGCGCCCCACACCACCAATCCGCGAAGAAAGGGAAGTGCAGTGAACCTGCAAGCCTACGGGATCTCCGGGGTGCTCGACACCCGCACCGAAGCCGAGCTGATCGGCCTCGTCCCCTACATCCTCGAACGCCACCCGAAAGAAGAACTGGTCATCCTCGGCGCCTACGGAGGCGAGCCCCGCGCCTGGACCGCCTGGCCGCTCGCCGCCCTCGACGCGGGCGAACCCCGCAGCAGCATCGCCCGCACCTGGGCGAGCGAGGAGTTCGACCAGCTCCACTTCATCGCCTACAGCGCCGACACCGACGCCGCCGCAACGCGCCTCAACGGGCTCCACGACCAGCTCCGGGACACCGGATGCGAGTCGGTCGACCCGGCTCGCAACCTCGTCGTCACCGGCCGATCCTGGGGCTACGCCGCCTTCGGAGGACTCCTCGACGCCTACGAGGGCACCGGCACCATCACCGCCCCCGACCCGGCCCAGGGCCGCATCGAGGGCCTGATGTTCCGCGCCGCCTGCCGCAAGCGCTACGCCCTCGCCCGCCTCCGGCCCCGCGACGCCGCCAGCGCCGCCAAGGCCGCACGGATCGCCATCCGCTGCCGCACCAACCGCGCCGATGCGGCCGATCCCCTCGCACAGGCCGAGGCCGACGAGCGGTGCTACCACCGGGCCCTGCGCGACCCGCGCAGCCTGAACACGACGAGCGCGGTCGCCCTGGGCGTCGCGGTTGCCGCAAACACCGACCTCGCGGCAACGGCGATCGACGACATCAGCAGCGGCCACGCTCACGCGCTGGAGGTGTGGACCGAGGCCGCACGGCACGCCACCGGCACCGACCGCGCCCCCAGCACCGCGCTCGCAGCGCTGGCCGCATGGCAGGCCGGAGACGACGCCGCAGCGGCCTTCGCCGAAGCGGCCGTCGACGCCGACTCCGAGTCGGTGCTCGCCTGGGCCGCCGTGCACCTGATCGGCACCGGCATCCAACCCGGCGAGATCGCGGCGCGGGGCAGCCTCGATGCCGAGGAGGCGGCGGCCTGATGAACGACTCCGTCCACGCGGCCCTGTCGGAGCTGCTGCGCATCGTCGTGACCCGCTGCGCCCTCGCCGGGGACAGCACCATCTTCGGCGTCTACCGCCACGCACCGGCCTACTTCGCGGTCCCGATGACCGGCCTCCAGGCCGCCTTCGGCTCCTCGGTCAGCGGGTCGGGCAGGGACGTCGGCGACCGGCTCGAAGCCCTCGCCCAAGTGGTCGAGGCCGGGCGCGTCACCGATCCGACCGAAGGGCTGTTCGGGGTCGGCCTGGTCCTCCAGGTCGACCTCCCACCAGCCCCGATCCACCTGCTCACCGTGGTCTGCGCCGACCAGATCGTGCACCGGACCGGCTGGCGTCCCGGCGAGGGAGGTCCCCGCGGCACCATCGCCGTGCCCGGCCGCCTCGACGTGAGCTCCGACCCGTTCGTACGCGGCCTGACCGCGATCCTCACCGCCCTGACCGGAGGTGAGAGCGCATGAGCCAGCGGACCGACCCGCGCCTGATCTGGCAGGTCGAACAGCTCGCACGCGAATCCCGCGAACAGGGCATCGGCGGGCTCTGGGCGGTCATGACCGCCCCGCCCGGCGAGCGCATCGAGATCGGCTTCGTCTACGACGAAACCGACCAGCAACGACTCGCGGCCGCGAACGACCACACGATCCGCGACCTGTTCACCAGCGCGCTCACCAACGCGCGCCGCGACCGGACCGCCCTTACCATCGCGGCGCTCCGCGCGGTCGTCGCGATCTACAAGGTGCCCGGCGAGGTGGACTGGCAGACCGTCCTGATCGACCGCGGCGCGGTCACGGGTGGCTGGGCCACCAATGGGATCCACACCGCAGTTGCCGAAATCGGGATGGACGTGCTCGGTTTCCTCTCGCTGGCGCTGCCCGAGCTTCTGGCCGACCTCGTGCATGGCGCTGGACGGGAGGCCCCCGAATGACCGAAGCAGGCAAGACCGAGCCGATGGCCTGCCGACGGTGCAACGAGGCGCTCAACGAGTTCCGCGCCGAGCTCGCCGACGGCGCGTTCACCGGAGAGATCCAGTACGTGCACGTCTTCGAAGACGCCCACGACCATGCGCCTGAGCCGCGACCGGCTGCGGAAGTCCCCGAAGAGGACCTCGTCTTTCACTGCGACTTCTGCTCGTCGACAGCCGTGAAGTGGTGCTACTGGGCCGATCCGATCAAGATCGCAGTCCTCGACGACGAGGACCGCGTCCGCGAGGGATCGGGCTTCTCTATCGATTGGGCTGCCTGCCAACGGTGCGCTGACCTGATCGTGCTCAAGGCGATCGACCGGCTCGCCGACCGGGCCGTGAGCTGCCAGGGCCTGCCCGCTGACATGCGGGAGCCGCAGATCGACCTCTACATCGAGTTCTTCGCAACACGCAAACCCGGACGACGCCGGATCAAACGCCGACGCACCTAACCCCGAAGGCCCGGTAGCGAAGCGCTGCCGGGCCTTCGGCCGTGTGCTGCAAACACCAGAACACGAGCGGCGCCGCCGGGCCCGGACGCGACTTCGGCACCCGGCCGCCGCGACTCGACTCCAGATCCTTGAAAGGAATCAAGTGAACCGGCCCAACGACACCACCGGCAACCACGAACCGATCCCGGCCCGCATGGCGAACCTGCCCCGATACGGGTACCTCGCCGTGCCCTGGATCGTCCGCTGGACCATGACCGCGCCTCCAGGCGACCAGATCGAATACGATCCCTCCCTCGGAGATGTCGCCGCCTGCGACTGCATCCCGGGCAAGGGAAGACCACAGTTCGCGAACCTGTGCTACCCCCGGCACCGCAAGGCGATGACCCAACGCTGCTGCGGCCAGTGCGGCGAGAAGCTCGGCGACCGGATGTTCTGGATCGCCGACAACGACTCCCAGACCTGGACCGAGCCGGCAAGCCACCCCGAATGCCTCGCTTATGCGATGCGCGCCTGCCCCGATCTGAAACGCACTCTCAAGGAGAAGCCCGACCTCGGTGTCGTCGAGGCCCCGGGCTACTGGCTCCACGCCGAGCGCAGTCCCAACCGCGTCGAAACGGGCCCCTGGAACTACTTCCCGCCAGGGACACCGATCATCCTCCAGCAGCTCATCGGTGGCATCCTCTTCACCTACCAGGCCGAACCGCGCGCGAAGACCCGTCACAACGCGGCGGCCTGGCTCCGCCAGAACGAGGTCGAGCGCGGCAATCATAAGTACCCGCGTTGACCAACATCGTGGGTCGGAGGATCGCCTCCGGCCCACGATCGCCCGCATGCAGGTGGCCCCCTTTTTATGCCGCCTTGATCCACAATGGATCAATACAGGTGATGGATCCGGTCGGCGAACATGAAAGCAGTCCACCACCCGGCCAGCAGGAATGCCCCATACGGGACCACGATCTCACCCCAGCGCCGCCAGAGCAGCGCAACGCTCACCCCCACGGCAGCCACCAGGCACCCGAGCCCGATCCCCCACTCGACTAGCGGCCACGACACCCACCCCGCATAGCCACCGAGGACCGCGAACAAGGCGACGTCTCCTGGGCCGATCCCGCTGCGCGGCAACCACAGCACGAATCCGAACGCACCAACTACCAACGCCGCCCACGCCGCCCGCTTCAACGCCGCAACGTCACCGGTCACCTCTGCATCCCACATGAAACACACCGCTCCGGTGATGACAAGTGCTCCGGTCAGCAGGTACGGGATTCGATGCGCCGTCGCATCGATTACCGCTACAGCTGGTGATGCGGCCGCGAACAGCCCGAACGCAATCACTGCGGGCCGATTGCCCACGACCGACACGGCAAGTATCGCACCGCCGGAGGACGTCACCACGACCGTGATGAACAGCAGCCATCGCAGCCAGCTCGGCAACGTATTAAGCGCGCGTCCATGTTCATGAGGAGCCAGCCGAAGACCCAGTACCCAGAGGGATGCCGACACTATGCCTCCACCAACAGCAATCCCGACCCACATGGCCGGAGCCTAGACGAGCCTGAACCCAGCCCGAGGGGCAATTAACTGTTCGGATAGCAAAGGCGCCTCCTGGGGAGGAGGCGCCATATGGTCTGGGGGACCAGCTTTAACGGTGATCTGACTCCGTGGCAGTGAGCATGGCGAGGAAATCCAACCTAGTTGCTTCGAGGATCGGTGAGCTGGCGCCGAGCTTCGAGTCCCGGACCTCAAAGCCGAGTGCCGACACTCGAACCTCAACACAGTTGCCATTTCCGCTATCGGCACTGCGCGACGACTTGCGCCACCCCGCAGCCTGTGATGTGGAGGATGGGGTAGCGAGCTTGCGGTTCATCTCGAAACTTCCTTCAACATGGTTGCAATGTATTCCATTGTCCTGGTCTGGCCCCAGGCGTCGTGATCCCAGATGTGGTCAAATGCTTCCACGGTCGAGTCTATGTCGTGGCCCTCGTAAACGACACCTCCGCCTGTGGTCTCCACGTACATAAGCGCAGGCCAGTCCCGATGGTTCTGGAGGACGCGGAAGCTGCCGGTAATCCCGGCGACCGTGTGAGCCCAGGACGTTGCGGGCAGCACCCGAACCTCGACGTTGGGAAGCTGGGCCTTGTCGAGCAGGCCAGTGAACTGCTCTTGTGTCGCCTCCCGGCTGGCTCCACGTTGTGCCAAGGCGTTTTCGTGGAGAAGGAACCGGGCGTGTGGCGGGTTGGAGTCCCTGAGCAGGATTCGACCACGGATCATTCGAGCGTCGACGAGGTCATCGACCTTGCTTGCCTCCTGTGGTCCGGCGCTGAGAAGCTCACGGGCCCAGGTCTTTGTCTGGAGACTGCCGGTGATGGTGTCTATCTGGAAGATCCGCCAGTCGGCGTACCGATCCTCGGCCCAAACGAAGTCGGCGAAGTCGCGGTCGGTGATGATCCCTTCATGCCATCCCCGCTGGTTGACCTCCTCGGAACGGCGAAGGAATCTTTCCCGCTCCTCGGGTTCGGCGACACGGTAGAGAGTGAGGAGCTTCTTGAGCTCCTCACCAACGACGGGATAGGTCCCTGACTCGAATCGCGAGACGGTCGAAGGGCTTCGTCTGAGGTAAGTTGCGACATCCTCAAGCTTGAATCCGGCTGCCCGACGTAGCTCCTCAAGCATCTGGCCGTAGCGCCTCGCTCGCCAAGTTGGCTCAGCCTTGGCGGCCTTCTTGTCTGCCACCTGCTCGACCTCCAGGGTATTGAGCTGCCCTCATCCGTTCTGAGGGAGCTGCGGCTGCCTCACCATACACTAATCCTCCCTCGTGAAAATTTTCATGGGCGGGTCGATTGACTCAATACGAGCGATGTGCGACGATCGGTTAAGCATCTCACTTGAGGTGATTGCCCCCACCTGGGGGTGAAGCTTGATCCGAGGCCGCGAACCGGACGGTGCTGATGTGCTCAGCCGGTTGCTGGGTGGGCACCGGCTTGCGCTCCCCGCCGCAAGAGCGGCCCCGGCCCGCCTGTCTTGGTGGGGCTCTCGTCCCGAAAGAGGGGGCAGGCGGGCCGCTTACAACTGAATTCGGCTTCGGCCGCCATGACGGCGGCCCGCCTTTGAGACCGGGTGATTGGTAGTCAGGTTGGTCTCTGGGGCGGGCCGCTCCACCAGCACTTCCACATCACCGACGCGAGAGGGCTGCTCTCATGACGACGACAGATCTGGTGTACCCGCCATCCTACGATGCGGCGATCGACATCGCCCAGTTCGTTGCCGCCCGGCACCGGCCGCGGCGGACCCTCCGGGGGTGTCTGTTCCGACGCAAGGAGCGGTTCCGGTGTCGCGTCTGTCGTATGGCGGTGGGTCCCCAGGGCTGCGCGGACCGGATCAGCGCCCGTTGCACGATCCTCAGCTGCGAGGACCCGCGGCGGCGTGACCAGGCCCTGCGCGACGACTACCTGTTCCGGCGCTCGGAGATGCTGAGCACGCTCGCACCTGAGCCGCAGATTCCGCAGCAGCGCCGACCGCAGGACGACCCGCTGGATGCGGCGGCGGTGATCGCATGACCGGGGTCGCCCAGGAAGAAGAGACGGTCTTCGCCGGGGAGTTCGCGATGCGTCCCACGCGGGGCGCGGCCCTGCTGCGACTTCACGTCCGCGCCGCTGTGGAGGCGCGGGAGGTCCGGTTCTACGACACCGCGCAGCAGCCCTTCAAGATGGCCGCGCTGGTGGAGCTTGCCGAGGACGGGATGCGCACCATGCTCGCGGTCGCCTACGAGCACCGCTTGTACGGGTCGAAGCAGCTGCTCGGCGGGTACGCGATCGGATGGTTCCAGGGCTACGAGGCGGCCTCCGATGAGTAAGCAGTCAGACGAGCGCCGTCATCGGCGCGATCCGCAGCGCGTCCTGGTGGAGTTCGGCGATGTGCCGTGGTCCCTCGCCGTCGAGACCACCGATAAGTCCGGGGTGTACGCCCTGGCCGTCCGCCGCGTCGGCGATGCGCTGGAGGTCCTGGCGACGTTCGCGACCGACGATAAGGGGAACGCGGTCGGCCTGCGCCGGGTCTCCGACCAATTTCGCAAGCCGCAGGTCGAGGCGTGGGCGGCGATGGGCGCGCGTCTGTTCCATGCCGCGCGCAGCCGCGCACAGCGAGCGGACGCTCGCGGCACCTGGAGCCCGCCGGACACCTCCCTGTCGCAGCCGGTGCGCGCACCGGAGCAGCGGCGCCCCCATCCGCACCCGGTGAACGGGTGAGGACATGGACGATCCGAACGTGATCGACTTGAGTGCCGTCTCGGCCGGTCTGCTTGCCGCCCGATTCGACCCGCCGCGCTTCACCGCCATCGACCGTCCCGCCTGGACCAGCCGCAACCTGCTCAACTGCCACGGCCTGACCGTCAGGCGGGCCCGGGTCCGGTTGGGCACGGTGCTGATCGGCCCCGGCGGGACTCTGCGGCCGCTGTGGAGCGATGCCGGGGCCCGCGTCCTCGCCGGGAGGGCCGAGGCGGTCCTGCTCGGGACGATCGCCGAGCGCCTGCGCCTGCCCCGGCCGGTCCGGGTCCGGAGGTAGCCGTGGGACTGCCGAACAAGAGCGCCGTGCGCTCGATCGATGCGACCGTGGACGGCCTGGCCGTGCGCGTCCGGGCGTTCCTGGGAGACGGGCGCGTCCCCATCTCCTCCCAGGGCACGGACTTGCCGCTCGCGGCCGAGGTCGATCGCATCGACACCTCGATCCGACTGCCGCGCATCGCGATCATCGACCCCGACCTCATCCCCGGATTCCGCGACGCCCATGCCGTCGCCGCCGTCGCGGCGCTGGCCGTCGACTTCTACCGCCATCCCGACCACTACGAGATCGCGGCGGGCTCGACGCCCGCCGCCGAGACCACAGGGAGTGCGCCATGACCGAACGACCGACACCGCCGACTGCGACGGCCGAGCCCGTCCCCGAGCTGGAGCATGCGCCGGCCGGTGGGGTGCTGCGCGAGTTCGCGCTCTCGGGCGGGAGGTGGTTCCAGATCGTCAAGGAGGCGGACGCCGATGCGGTCCGCATCCACCGGCGCCATCCCCAGCCCGACCGCGGCCGCAACGTCGCCGGAGCGAGCGGGCTCGACGGCACCCGCACCCTCTGGCGGTGGCCGGAGAACTGGACGGCCGATGAGCGCCACAAGGTCACCATCGCCGTCGCCAACGCATGGCTCGCCCACCACAAGGCCCAGGAGGCGGCACAGGACGCGGCCGACCGCGCCGCGGCCGAGCGCGAAGCGCAGGCCGCCTAGTGGAACCGGTCGAGGTCGCCGGATACCGGCTCCGGTTCGAGGTCGACGGAGTCGTAGTGAAGGTCGTGGACGACGCCGGGGACTACGTCGGCTATGCCCACTCGCTTGACCGTCAGCTCGGCCCGTTGTTCAACCCGGGCTGGAAGTACCACAAGGACCTCGGCACGCGCGCCGACGATCCTCGCGGAGCCGACAAGCGCGACGCTATCGCCCGACGCGCCAAGGAGGTACGTGATGCAGCGGCCGGATGACCTGCCCGAGGTGAGCGAGTCGGTGTGGCTGGGCGACTTCGTCCGCGGCCCGATGGTCTTCTCGGTGTTCCAGACGCTAGAGGATGCCGAAGCGGGCATGTACCGCATCGACTGCCGGTGCGGTTCCGAGCCGCGGCCGGTCGGCACGCTCACTGCCGACCCGTTCACCGCGCCGGTCTGGGATACCGCCTGGGCGGGCGACGCGTGGTGCGCCTGGATCGAGCTGCACGCCCGCGACCTCATCGCGCCCCGACCGCCCACCGGCACCTAAGACCCCGGGCGCGGCGGCGTCGTACCAGCTTGGTGCGTGTCCCGAGCCTCCCAGCAGCGGATGCACCCGCCGCCGCGCCCGGACCCTGCCACATCACATGAAACACCACACAGGACATTCTCTTTCGACATGTAGTGAGGACGCACGCCGCCAATGGAAACCGCCTATGCGACCGCCGCACCGCCCCAGGGCATCGTGCCGCTCGGGTCGACCCGGCGCAACGGCCGCAACCTCGAATTCCGCCACCAGACCGGCCACGAGCAGGGCATGTTGATCATGGTGGCGCTCCGCGAGGGCGACGACCGCACCGACCTGGGCAATCTCATCGTCCACACCGCCGGGCGGACCGAACAGCAGTGGTGGGATGCCGCCGGGGCTGCCGGGATCGGCTCCGGCGGCCCGGTCGATCACGGGCTCGTCCGGCTCGCGGTCGCGCTCGTCCATTCCATTCGCACCGGCGAGACGCTGTCGGGGCAGTTCCTGTTCAAGAAGGATGACCTGTGCCCGTATGTGTTCGCGGTCGCTGAAGCGGGGCTCACGTGCATCAGCTAAGCGCCCCCGCCCCCACCGGCATCAAGCCGACCCTGATCGCCGTCAGCGGTCGCGCGATCGGCACTGCCATCGAGGTGACCGCAGGATGACCACCGTCAACACCTTCACCTTCGGGCACTTCGAGTACGCCCTCGACCTCCCTGACGAGCGCGACCAGCGCCTTGCAGCCGCGATGCTGCTGCGACGGACCGGTGAGGCCGATCCGCTCGGCAGCCTCCAGCAGCTGCACACCGACACCCCCGAGCTGGTCGTCTACGACTGGGTCGAGCCCGACGAGCGCGCCCGCCTTGAGGTGTGGGCGTCCGACATCCTCGCCCATGCCCAAGCGGTCTGGCGCGCGCACACCAGCGGCCACACCCTCCCGTCCACGATCCTCGCGACACCGCAGCGCTCCCGGTGGCGAAACGACCCGGAGCTGCCGGTGATCCTCGCCCTCGGGATCGCCGTGGCCCTCCAGTGGGCGCTGGCGATCGTCCTCCCCGACTCGACCCCGGAACTGGCCGCGGCCGCGCTGGTCGGCGTGGTGTGCGTCGGGTCGTTCTTGGGCGTGTACTGGGTGCTGCGCGGTGTGCGCCGCGCGCTCCAAGTCGCCTGGCGCATCGCCGCGCTCGTGGCGGTACTGCTCCTGGCCGGGGCGGTGGCGGGACACCTGTCGGGTGACGCGCCGCTCGGGATGCCGCTGTGGTGACGACCGAGGCGAGCAGAGCGCGGCAGGTGCTCGCCGACTTCATCGCCTCCCGCCGACCGCCGACGCCTGCCGGGCAGTGGCGCTTGGCGCGCCTGCTGCACCGCTTCGGCAAAGCGGACCCTGCCCTGGCGGTCCTGACTAGAGCGGACATGCACGGCGCGGTCCTCGACCTGCTCACCGGTGAGTCCGACCCCGAGACGATCCGCACCTGGGCGCGGGAGGTCACCATCCTGTTCCGGCCCTTCGAGGTCACCGGTCACCCGATCACCGCCGAGGACGGCTACCACTGGTCGGTCCACATGGTCGTCAACAGCCTCGCGTCTGACCCGGGCCAGTCCTGGCTGGGCATGGACGTCGAGGGCCTGGGCCTGATGCTCGAATCGCTTGCCTTGGACGACCCGGACCGCTACGAGGGCGAGGCGTACCGGGCCCAGCTCCGGCGGCACCTGGACACCTCCTACCCCAGGTGGGCGCAGCCCGACGCGCCATCGCCGCCCGATCCGCAGCCCGCCTAGCGGGCCCCTGAGCTGGAGAGGACTGGGGGTTCCTCTCCACCCAGGGCCGCCGCCTCACCTCCTTCCCGAAGCGGCGGCCCCTGCACCCGAGCACCCCGCGCTCCCCGCCGCAGGGAGGGAGCCGGTCAACGACGCCCGGCTCCCGCAGGGCAGCCGCGCAGGTCATTTCCGAAGTCACGTATATCGAAATGTCCTCACCGGCGCGGCTGCCCGTCAGCTCCCTGGAATCCGGTGAACCACAACGCGAGCACATGCGGCCGTCCCCGGCCGCCGAACGAGTAACGGAGCATGATGGGCAACGACCACGACCCGGCAGCGGCACCGGACCCGCCGCTGCACCGGACCAAAGCCGCCGTCCGCGACATGGCCGACCACCTGTACCGCTCGTCCCCGATCACGCTGTCGGGGACCGAGTACGCGAAGGTGCTCGACGCATTGCAGGAGTCCTCGGGCGCGTTCGTCGCCGGGGCGATCCGCCAGACCCAGCAGCGGGCGAAAGTCCTCTACGAGACCGAGGACCCGACGCCGCAGCAGTGCATCAAGGCCGTGTTCGCCCACCGCTCCTTCGGCCGCACCAAGTCCAAGATCCTGGACGATGCCGCGGCGATGGACATGATCGACCGGTCGCTGGCCTCCGAGGACCCGGTCGTCCGGCTGTTCTGCACCGGGTTCCCCATGAAGGTCGCCAACCCCCTGGAGACTGAGTGCAGAAGCGACGCGGTCGACTTGGGCGACGTGTCGGTCCTGCTGCGCTACGCTGAACTCGCCGCGGTCCTGACCCACTTCGGCCAGCCGATCGGCAAGGCGTTCGCCGTCACCGTCATCTCGGACGGGCGGATGAACGACGGCATGTTCAAGACCGAGAGCCTGGCGTGCGAGTCCTACGTCTCGCGCCTGGGCGACATGACCGCCCGGCTCGCCATCGATGAATACGTGTCCGTGACCGAGTTCTACTCGATGCTCGCCGAAGCCGGGGCGGATCACCGCGTCGCCTACGACCGCGCCGTCGAGGCCGCCCGGACCCACTGCCACGACGTCTTCGGCCCGCTGCTGGACCGGGGCGACCTGGACCAGTCCCTCAAGCAGGCCCTGGACCGCGAGAACGACCTCTTCGACACCGCGAACTTCGCCGACCTGTTCCACTCCTCGATCGGCAGCATCCACTACCCCGAGATCCGCCAGCTCGCCCACGAGTTCACCCTCGAATTCGCCGTGGTCTACACCCTCATCGTCGGGTCCATCCTGTGGGGCCAGCGGATCGAGGACACGCGGGTGAACGACGTCATCATGCGCGCCCTCCCCGCCCCCGCACGATCGAACTTCCAGTACAGGGCCCAGAAAGAACAAGCCGCCGTGGCCGAGAAAGCGTGGCACTCCACGATCGAGTACTTCGCGGTCATGGAAGCGGCCCGCACCACCGATATCCTGAACACCATCGTCCCCGGCGGGATCAGGGTGACGACGCGCCCGAAGCAGGGGCAGATCGGCGTCCACACGTCCGACCAGAACTCGCCGTCGCTGTTCAGCTACCACTCGGTGCCCGTCATCGTCCTGTGCGACAAGGGCAAGCGCGTCAAGGTGGACTTCCAGTTGCGGCTGCACGCCCTGACCGGCGGCTACCGTCCCGTGCTGCTGCACGGCACCGACACCGTCGCCTACGTCCACCCGGACGTCCCGCTGGAACTGCTCGATGCGCTGCCTTGGAGACGGGGCGGCTAATGCCCGCGCCAGACGCAACACCACAACCCATCCACAACCAATCCACAAGGGAGTTATCCGGTGCCGATCATCATCGACGAGGTCTCCAGAACCTTCAACGAGTACCTGCTGCTTCCGGGCCGGACCCGCAAGGACTGCACGGTCAGCGCCGTGGACCTGTCGACCCCGCTGGTGCGCCACCCGGCCCACGAAGAGTCGCCGCTGGTGCTCCGCGCCCCGCTCACCTCGGCGATCATGCAGGCCGTCTCCTCGCACGACCTCGCCATCGCCCTCGCCCGCGAAGGCGGCCTGTCCTTCATCTACCACAACCAGCCGATCGAAGCCCAGGCCGCGGCCGTGCGCAAGGTCAAGCACTTCAAATCCGGGTTCGTCACCTCCGACACCAACGTCCAGCCCGCCCAGACGCTCCGCGATCTGGTCGCGCTCATGGAGCGCACCGGCCACTCCACGGCCGCGGTCACCGACGACGGCACCGCCACCGGCGTGTTCCTCGGCCTGGTGGGGAAGCGGGACTTCCACCCCCAGCGCCACGACCTCGACGCCACCGTCGAATCCCGCATGACCCCGATCGACGGCATGGCGCACGCCAAGGGCGAACTCACCCTCTCCGAGGCCAACGCGCGCCTGTGGGAGGAACGCCTCGACGTCCTGCCCGTCCTCGACCTCGAAGGCCGCTTGCAGCACCTGGTGTTCCGTTCCGACTACGAGGACGGGAAAAAATTTCCGAACCAACTCGTGGACGCCGACAAGCGATTGAGGGTCGGTGCGGGCGTGAACACCCACGACTACACCGACCGCATCCCAGCGCTGGTCGAGGCCGGCGCGGACGTGCTGTGCTTCGACTCCTCGGACGGGTACTCCGACTGGCAGGCCGAGGCCATCGCCTGGACCAAGAAGGAGTTCCCCCAGACCCCGATCGGCGGCGGCAACGTGGTCGACGGGGCCGGATTCGACTTCCTCGCCGAGGCCGGGGCCGACTTCGTCAAGGTCGGCGTCGGTGGCGGCTCGATCTGCATCACCCGCGACCAGAAAGGCATCGGCCGCGGCCAAGCCTCAGCGGTCCTCGACGTCGCCGCCGCCCGCGACGCCTTCACCGAGCGCACTGGCGAATACGTGCCGATCTGCTCGGACGGTGGCCTCGTCCACGACTACCACATCACCCTCGCGCTCGCGATGGGCGCGGATTTCGTGATGATGGGCCGCTACTTCGCCCGCTTCGACCAGGCGCCCGGGGCGAAGATCCGCACGCAGGAAGGGTTCGTCAAGGAGTACTGGGGCGAAGGCTCAGCGCGGGCGCAGAACGCCGCCCGGTACGGGCAGGGCAAGCAGATGCTGTTCGAGGAGGGCGTGGACGGGTATGTGCCGTTCGCAGGCGATCTCCACGAGGGCGTCGCCAGTACCCTGGCGAAGGTCAAGGCCACGATGGTCTCGTGCGGCGCGACCGCATTGCCCGACTTCCAGGCAGGGGCCCAACTCACCCTCGTGTCCGAGCAGTCCTTCCAGGAGTCGCACGCGAACGTCACCATCCGCGAAACCAGCGGCACCACCCACTAGCGACGCGTCATACGCCTGGTCCGGGCACGTCTCCCGGGCCGGGCCGCTATCAGGACCGGTAGGCCCACGCCGATCCGGTGCCCCGGTACTCCTCGACCGGGATCGGGGCCTCACCCTCGGGGAGATGGTCGGAGCACAGGACGCCGTAGAGGTGGTCGACTTCGTGGAGGACGAGTCTGGCGAGGCCCTGCTCGAACACCGTGATGCGTTCGCTGCCATCAGGGTCGGTGTGGGCGATGTGGACGCTCAAGGGCCGGGGGATGCGCGAGCGGGTGTCGAAGAAGCTCAGGCAGCCCTCGTACTGCATGTCAGTCTCGGCGCTGGATTCGACCACGACCGGGTTCAGCAGGATGACCGGGTCGGAGGCGCCTGGGGGGTAGACCACCGCGGCCGCGGCGTCGAGGCCGATCTGCGGCGCGGCCAGGCCCCGGCCCTTGCCGCTGAAATCGTGCCCGGTCGCGACCAGCTCTGCGGCCTGCTGCAACCGTGCGACTGCAATTCGCGCCTGCTCGGCCTCGGCGGGCAGGTTGAACTTGCGGGCGGTGGCCCGCAGGATCGGGTCGCCGTCCTGGACGATGCCGAGGACCGCCATGACCTCGCTGGGACGCTGGTGCATCGGCTCATCGTACGGCGCTGCACCCCATCGCCATTGGAGCGTGTAGCGCGCGTGCAGCGGCGGGTTGTCGGTCGCCCACGAATATCGGACGCGCTCGCCGGATCGGTCGACGGCGATCGGGGTCGGCAGCGGGAGGTCGTCGCCGGTCAGGGAGGTGTGCGTCCCCCACACCTGCGGGGCGGTGCTGGCGGGCAGGTCGAGGGCGACCGCGAGGTGGTTGGTCGGCAGCCGGACGGCGCGCCTGTACCAATTGCCCCACAGGGTTTCGGGGACGGTGTAGGTGTACTCGATCCAGCCCGCCTCGCCCGGGTACAGCGGCAGGCGCCGCCCGTCCTCGCCGCGCAGGACCAGCCACACCTCCTTGAACGCATCTCGATCGTGCTGCACGGTCCATTTGATCGGTTCCGTGCGGCCCTCGCCGTACCACGCCTGGAGCTGGAGGTCGTCCCACGTGAGCGGGTGCTCTCGGTAGAGCTGATTGCTGCGCTCGGGCTCGCCCGGGTACTTGTCGACGGCAATGCGAATCAAGTACCGGAGCACCGGGTCAGTCCCGGTGTTGATCAAGCGGCGGCGCTGGGTGAGCCGATAGACACCGTCCTCGTAGTGGAGCTCGGCGAGATCCTGGTCCACGGTCAGTCCGCTTGCGGCCGAAGGCACCGGCGCGGGTGCGGCGGCCTGGCCGTGGCGCTCGCGCCACGCCCGCTCCAGCGCCCCGCCGGTACGCATCGCCTTGTCCGCCGCTCGGGCGAACTCGACCGATCCCCGCTCGGCCCCGGACGCGATCTTGGAGACGTAGGGCCGGTTGAAGCCGGTCGATTTCGCCAGCGCGGTCCGGGAAAAGCCGCGGATGTCGAGCCAGTGGCGGACTTCGGCAGCGTAGGAGTCGGGGTCCTCGTTGGCGCTCAAGGGGCGATGCCTCCGGTGTGCGTGGGCGTGCGCACGTCGTGCGCGGCGCACTCACTCTACCCGCACAGGGTGCGCACGGAATGTACTGGACAAGGCAGGGCGAACCCGCCCCGCCGAGTCCGACTCCCGAGAGGAGACCCCCAATGGACACCACCAAAGCCCTGAAACGGGGCCGCGACCTCGTCTCCGAGGAGGTGTTCGCGAAGCTCGCCAAGCGCATCGCGGACGAACACCACTTCGAGACCGAGATGGCCGAGCGATGCCTCGACCAGGGACTGGCGTTCCTGGGCGCCTGCGCGGTCTCGACCGCGCCGCTGTCGCCGAGCATGGCGGCCGACATCGGCTGGCACACCTTCATCCTCTACACCCGCGACTACGCCGCCTTCTGCGAGGCCGTCGCGGGCCGCTTCCTCCACCACGTCCCCGACGAGACCGAAGGCACCGCCGCGGAGGAGGACGTGCAGACCGTGCTCGACCGGTCGGCCGCAGCGATCCGTAAGGCCGGGTACCAGGTCGACCGGGAGCTGTGGCAGTACGAGGGCGCACTCAAGTGCAGCCAGTGCCACAATGGCTGCGCGGAGGACCCGCCGCCGGTCCCGCCGTTCATCCCCGGCCAGGGCCCCGGCGCCAACTAAGGAGACGACCCCACTCATGACGCTGCGCCGAGACTGGAGCGACCTGCCCGCCGCCGTGCGGGATGCGGTGGGGCACCAGTGCGGCGGCATCAGGGCCGTCACTCCGATCAGCGTCGGCGTCAACAGCGCCGTCGCCTGCGCGCTCGACACGGCAGGCGACGGCGCTGTCTTCCTCAAGGGCTACCAGGAACCGGCCCGCAACGAGTGGATGTTCCGCAACGAGCTCGCCGCCGCCAGCGCCGGAGCTCCGGGCCCGCAGTTTCTCTGGCACCTCGAAGTCGACCGATGGCACCTGTTCGCCTGGGAGCACCTCCCGGGCCGCCACGCCGACCTCGCACCAGGTTCCCCCGACCTCGACCTGATCGCCGCCGCCCTCGCCGAACTCGCTGAGATTCCCCCGCTCGAAGTCGGTACGGGCTTTGCCCCCGAAGCACGCCGCTGGGAGCGCCTCCAGCCCTGGAAACACCTCGCCGCCGCGCCACCCGAGCACCTCGACCCATGGATACGCGGCAACCTCGACCGGTTCGCCGCCGCCGAGTACGACGCGCTTCAAATCCTCCACGGCAACCGGCTGGTGCACACCGACCTCCACGGATACAACATTCTCATTGACGACCAGCACCGGCGAGGCCACCTCATCGACTGGGCCTGGGCCCGCCCCGCCGCCCCCTGGGTTGACGCCGAACTCCTCGCCTTCCGCCTCGTCGCGGACGGGCACACCAGCGCCAAAGCTGACCAATGGCGACTCGACCACCTTCCCCACCCTGGAGTCGCGCTCGACATACGCCGCAGCTTTGCCGTCCAAATGCTCGGCACCTGGCTCCACCTCGCCCGGCGGGACCCCTCACGGGAACTCCTCAGCGTGTCCGCCGAACACGCGCTGAGCTGGGCGAAGTACCTGCACGACATGGAATGACCTCTGGAAACCGCTCAGTCGCCTCTGCGCGAATCGGAATCACCGAGAGACCCGGAAATTCAGTAGGCTGGTCGTGTGGAAAGCGACCCCCCAAGCGGGACATGGCAACGGAATAAGGGGAAGTTCACCGTTATCGGAGCCATCGGCCTCCTCGCGAGCGTGCTCGGGATCCTTGACTGGCTCGGCATCGGCCCAACGCATGGCGGCTCAGGCATCGGAGGTGAAACTGCAACCTCTGGATGGACGGAGGAGTACTCGGACTGGTCAATGACACTCAATACCCGTATCACCAACAGCGATTACAGTACTTGTCCGCAGATTCACCTCGATTTCGACGACCGCAGTATGGAACCCGAGGTCTGGTACGAGACCACGACAGACGGCTCCACCCCAGCCAACTATGTGGACCTGATTTGGGACCCGTGCGACATCGATGTCGAAGCGCAGAGCACGAGAACGAGCTACCTCTATACCAACAGTATCGGCGGGTTGCTCTACCAAACTGGGGGAGACCCCACCCCAGCGGAGTGCGAGCAGGAACTGCGCGACGACCCTGCTCCCCTCGACTGGTTCCTTGACCCTTGGCACCCGGAGAGCGCCGACATCGAAGTCGGGGCGACCATCTGCCTGAAAACCAACGATGACCTCCTGGTCCTAGCCACCTTCGACTCCATCAGCCCGGAAAACACCAACGACTGGATGGCGGCGCACCTGACGGTGACCACCTACTCTTCGACAGGAGGGCAGCTGTAGCCGGCCGGACACCCCCGAATCCGACGCCGCCGGCGACGACGTGCCCGGGAGCGGCCCCGACCCATGGGCATCGGCTTAGGTCCAGGTTGAGCTTGGAGTTACCTGGTCACTCGGTGGTCGTTCTCGGCTTGAATGTCGGTGGGAGCAGCGGGCCGATGTAGGGCTGCATTCGTGCGACTGCCTGGTGGAGCGCGGCGGCGAGCTGTTCTCTGGCTTGCTCGAACTCGTCGGCGGCGACTGATGTGGTGATGGCGACGCTGCCGCCGTAGATGCCGCCGGGGTGGGCGAGGATCGCCAGGCATGCGCCCGTGTCGCGGTATTCGCCTCGGGCGCTCCACAACTCGTCTTCTTGTGCGGCAAGGTCGGCTTCGAGTTCCTCGGGGTCGGTGATGGTGTGTTCGGTGTAGCGCGGCATGCCCGTGAGCAGCATTAGGCGGCGGCGCTCCTGAGCGGAGGGGAGCTGGGCGAGGAGGCACTTTCCTGAACCCGTCGCATGGAGCGCGAGCGGGTCGATGCCTTCGAGCAGGGACACTCCCTTCGGGCTCGGGTGGCGGTGGGAGAAGACGAGCCGCTCGCCGCTGAGCGATGCGAGTGCGACGTCCCTTCCGGTGGCTTCAGTGAACTCGGCGAGGATGCGATCGATGCCCTCGTGGTCGGCGGTGCCGAGCGGGAGCCGGGTGCCCGGGGTGAGCATGTAGCGACCGGCGCCGACGCGCTGCACCCAGCCATGGGATTCGAGGAACTCAAGGTGCCGCTGGACGGTGCGTCGGGGCAGGCCGCTTTTCGACTCGATGTCATGGAGGTACATGGGTGTCTTGGTGCGGCCGAGCGCCGTGTAGATCATGAGCGTCTTGCCGACCGTGGCGAGGTCGCTGTCGCGTTCTCCGGCTGCGGGTGTTGAGTTCGGCGGGTCGTCCATCATCGGCTCCTGGAAATCGGTCAGAGAGGTGAAATTCGCTCCCGTGCGCCATCATGCGCCGCGGGTTTCCGCTGGCCCTTGCATCTGTCGCCCATTTGACACAGGGTTATGCCATGCCTACGCAGACTAACCCGAGCGGTGCGACTATGATTCGCGTTTTCATCGCCCTCGCCACTGGCTCCCTCCTGGCGACCGGACTTACGGCATGCTCCGAGGACGAAACCCCCGCAGACCCCGCCCCCGCCACCACCTCGACGCCGAGCGCCAGCGCATCCCCCGCGGTCGCTCCTGAAGACATCGTCGACCCCCACGAAGCTGCGGTCGCCGCGTTCGAGCGGTTCATGGACGCGTTCGTGGCCGCGTCCGCGATCCCCGATCCCGCTTCCGTTGAGCTGGCGACCGCTGCGACCGGCGATGCCCTCCGCGCGGTCACCGACGCCTTGCAGACCAATCTCGATGAGGGTGAACGTTCGGAGGGCGAGCCCGCGATCTCCGACGTCACGGTCACCGAAAGTGCGCTTAACACCGACCCGATCCAGGTCGTTGTCACGAGTTGCCAGGACACCACGGACTGGCTCTCGGTTGATGCTGAGACCGGCGAGCCGGTCGCCGATGAGGAGTACGGCAGGCGCCACATTGAGGCCCTCGTGGAGCTGCTCGACGGCCGCTGGTACGTCACCGATCTCGCCGTCCAGGGGGTGGGGACATGCTGACGCGAAGACGCCGCGCCGCGCTCGTGGCCGCCGCAGCGGCCGCGGCGTGGCTCATGATCCCTTCGGCGGCACGGGCGGAGACCTGGGGTGAGGTCAACCCCGATGACGACAGTGTCGACATCGGCGTCGGCACCGACGGCAGCCCTGGCGGCTCGTCGGGCGGCTCCGGCGACGACTCGTCCGGGAGCGGTTCGGGATCGGACACCTCCGCCGAGGGGGGAACCTCAGCGCCCGAAGGCGTGTGCCCGAACTGGGCGTATGAAGTGGTCGACTCGGACTCGGGAACCTACATGGGCGCCTCGGCCGGCGAGCGTCCGTCCGAAGAGCACCAGCTCCTGGGGCGCTCGTGCCGCGACCCGCACACCGGCCGGACGATGACCGGCGCGCAATGGGTCCTACCGGGCGAGGACGCACCGATCGTCGACCCCGCCGTCCTTGCCCAGCAGGCGGTCGACTCGCTCCAGCTTCCGACCCCGACCATCACTGCCTCGCCGGAGGACAAGCAGCTCGTGATGCTGCCGGTGTGGCTCGCGGTGAGCGAGGCGTCCTGGGAGACCCAGTCCGCCACCGCCTCGGTTCCCGGCCTCTCGGTGACCGCGACCGCGGAACCGGTGGTGGCGATGTGGGACATGGGGGACGGGACCGTCGTGACCTGCTACGGGCGCGGCACCCCCTGGACGAAGGACCAGGACGAGGAAGCCGAGTCGCCGGACTGCGGCCACGTCTACGAACAGCCCTCCGAAGGCGAGCTGCCGGTGTCGGTGGCGATCACCTGGGAGGTGTCGTGGTCGGGGGGCGGGGAGTCGGACACGTTCCCGGACATGACCACTGAAGCGAATGAGGCTTGGCCGGTCACCGAGTCCCACGCGCTCAACACCGAATAACGACCGATACGCGCGCTCGCGATTACGGGGGTTCTCATGAGCGGCAACAAGCAGGGCGCTGACCGCCCTGAAAGACCGGGGCGGCGCAGCCGCCGCCGAATCTGGGTCCATATCGCCGGTGCGGCGGCCGTGGTGCTGTGCTGCGCGGCGGCCGTGGTCTGGACGGTGACGTCCGAGCCCGACCGGGCCTCGGTGCTCCGGGTGGCCTCGACGCTGGCGGCCGGGCAGGTGATCGCCGAGACCGACCTCGCGCCAGTCGACGTCGCCGCCGACGAGGTCGACCCGCTCGGCCTCGTCCCGTCCTCGGCCGCGGCATCGGTGGTCGGGCAGCTCGCCGCGATCCCACTCGCGGCCGGAACCTTGTTGAGCGCGTCCATGGTCGGCACCCCGTCCTCGCCCCGCGAGGGGTGGGTGGAGGTGACGGTGGCGCTGGCGGACGGCCGCGTCCCCGCCGCGCTCCAGCCGGGCCATCTCGTGTCGCTGCTCGGTGCGTCGGATACCGCGGCGACGGGAGTGTGGTCGGCGGGCGGCACCGTCACGGCCGTCGCGCATCCGGAGGAGGGCGGTGCCCTGGTGACCGTGGAGCTGCCCGCGGAGACGATCCCCGGTCTGGTGAGTGTGGAGGCGACGTCGCTGCTGATGGTCGCCACCGCCCACGCCGCCCCCGACCCCGAAGCTTCGCCCTCGCCGACGCCGAGCCCGACCGCGGGGGGATGACCATGCTGATCGCAGTAGGCACCCTCAAGGGCCGCGGAGCGACCACGACCGCGCTTGCGCTTGCCGCGCATTGGAACACCGAGGACGCTGATGAGCGCACTCCGGTGGTGGTCGAGCTCGACCCCGAGGGCGGGGACGCAGCGGCGTACTGGCGGGTGCGGATCGAGCGCGGCTTGGCCGACGTGATCGCGCTCCTCGCCTCCGGGGCTCTGGCGGACACCGACGTCGACGTGCTCGCCGAAGGCTCCCAGGAGCTTCCGGTCGCGGGTGTGGCGGTGCCGGTGGTGTGCGCGGCGCCGGGCGGGCGCGGGGTCCGCAAGGCGATCCCGATGCTGGCCGCCCCGGGCGCGAAGCTCCTCGATCCGCCTGACGGGGTGGTGATCGCTGATCTGGGGCGGCTGCATCACGAGTCGCCCGCGTGGTCGGTCGCCGCTGCGGCGGATGTCCTGGTGTGCGTCACCGAGGGCACGCTGGCGGCGCTCGCGCAGGTGCGCGCGCGGATCGAGGACCTGTCCAGTCTGGAGCGCCTGGGGCCTCGCACGGGCCTGGTGGTGGTCGAGCGCGAGTCCACGGCCGCCGAGGTCGAGGAAGTCGCCCTCACGGCTGATCTTGATGTCCGGGTGCTCGGCGCGGCCGGCCCCGGGAGTCTGATCGACGCCGATCCGCCGACCGGGCGGGCCGCGCGCCGCGGCCACCGCGCCTGGCGTGTCCTCGCCGATGCGGTTCGCGACCTCGCCGAGACGCCCCGCCCGCTCGCCCTCACCGCCGCACCCGAACCGGCACCGCAGGAGGCATTGTCATGACGCTGCTGGAACCGTCCCGCACCGGGCACCGCGCCGAGGCTGCGGACCATGACGGCCTGGTGTACGCCGCCGCGCGCCGCCTCCTCGACCAGACGACCAGTACCGCAGGGGACCTGGAGTCCCGCGCCGACGCCTACGGTGCGGCCGTGGACGAGGCGATCCGCGAAGTCAACCGGAGCCTCGTCGATGTCGACGGCGACTTGATCGCCGAGACCGAGCGGGAAGGGCTGCGAGAGCGGGTGGTCGCGCGTCTTGCCGGGCTGGGCACCCTCGCCGTGCTCCTGGCCGACGACGCGATCGAGGACATCACCTGCAACGGGTGCGATGTCGTGTGGGTGACGCGCGCGGACGGCTCGAAAGCGCAGGTCGGCCCGGTCGCCTCCTCGGATGCGGAGCTGATCGCAGCGGTGCAGATGCTCGCCGCCGGTGCAGGACTGAGCGACACCGAGCGGCGCTTCGACCGCGCCGCCCCCGCCCTCGATCTGCAACTACCGGACGGGTCCCGGCTGCACGCGGTCCGCGATGTCGCCCACCGGCCCTCGGTCTCCATCCGGCGCCACCGCCTGACCGAAGCCTCCCTGGACCAGCTCCAGGCCGGGGGCATGTTCTCCCGCGACATCGCCGAGCTCCTGAAGGCCGCGGTCGCCGCGAAGCTGAACATCATCATCGCCGGACCCATGGCGGCGGGCAAGACCACCCTGCTGCGGGCCCTCGCCGGGCTGCTGGACTACAGCGAGCGGATCGTGACCATCGAGGACGCCTACGAACTGGGCCTGCACACCGACTCCCGGCACGGCAACGTGGTGGCGATGCAAGCCCGGCCCGCGAACATCGAAGGCGCAGGCGAAGTCAGTGCGTGGGACTTGTTCCATGAGGCGCTGCGCATGCGCCCTGACCGGGTCCTCGTCGGCGAGGTCCGCGGCCCTGAAGTCGCGGTCATGCTCGACGCCATGTCGACCGGCACGGACGGGTCCATGTCGACCATCCACACTTCCAGCTCGGCGGGGGTGTTCCGCAAGATCAAGACCCACGCCCGCAAGCCGCCTGCGGGCCTGGATCCGGAGGCGACGGCTGACCTGATCGGCGGCTCCCTCGATCTGGTGGTGCAGATCGCCCTGCGAGGCGGTCGCCGCTGGGTCTCCTCGATCCGCGAAGTCGTGGGCTCGGAGGGGTCGATGGTCGCTTCCAACGAGCTGTACGCCCCCGATGCCGCGGCGCAGACGGCGGTGTTCGCGACGCCGGTCAGTGCGGCGCGGGCCGAGCGCCTCGCCGAGCACGGCTGGCGGCCTCCCGGCTCCCCGGCGCGGCGGTGGTGATCCACATGGATACCGAAGCGCCCATCACTGCCGTGCTGGGAACTCTTGCGGGCCTTGCGATCTGGGGCGCGCTCGCGCTCGCGACGCGGCCTGAGCCCGACCCCGCAGCCGCCGACGCGGCCCCTGCGGGCCCCACCCGCGCGGGGGCTACCCGGGGTAGGGACCGGGCCCCGTGGGCGCGTATCGCGGCCACGGCGGCGGTAGCGGCCCTCGTGTGGGCCCTCACCGGGTGGCCCGCCGCTACCGCCGGGGCCGCCGCCCTGACCTGGTTTTTCCCCGTCATTTTCGGGGGAGAAGCCGCCTTCCAGCGGGAGCAGGCCCGCGTCGACGCCGTCGCCTCCTGGGCCGAGAGCCTGCGGGATGTCATCGGCGCCGCTGCCGGACTCGGACAGGCCATCCAGCGCACCGCCGCTCACCCGCCCCCGGCCATCGCCGACGAAGTACGGCACCTCGCCGCCGAACTCCGCGCGGGCCGGGACATGACCAGCGCCCTGCGCGCCTTCGCGATCGACCTCGACGACGAGACCGCCGACCTGGTCGCGCTGGCGCTCATCGGCACCGAAACCAGCTCCGGCGCTGTCGCACCGGTGCTGGACGACCTCGCGCAGACCGCCCGCGCCGAGGCCGTCATGCGCCAAAGAGTCCATACCGGACGCGCCCGCACCCGCACCGCCACCCGCGTCATCTGCGGCACCACGATCCTGATGCTGGCGTTCCTGTTCGTCGTCTCCGGCGACTACCTCGCCCCCTACGACACCCTCACCGGGCAGCTCGTCCTCGCGATGGCGTTGGGCCTGTTCGGGTTGGGGCTGTGGGGCATGCACCGCCTCGCCACCCCAGCGCGCCTGCCGCGCTTCATCACCGCCGAGCTGCCCGACCTCAGCGGCGTGGGCAGCCGATTGGGCCGCGCGTTCACACCGCGCCTCCCCGCGGCCGAGCCGCCGGGAGCGCCGTCATGACCGCCGTGTGGACCGGACTCCTCGGCGCGGCGGCCGGGGCCGCGATCTGGATCGCGCTCGCCGCGCTCGCCCCGGCGCCGCCGAGCCTCGCCGCAGGACTCGCCCTCCTCGCCCCCGACACCGGGACCGTCCCGGTCGAGGAGCCCGGGGGCGTCCGGCGTCTCGCCGAGCGCCTCGGCTTGCCCCGGCCGCAGGTTCGTGCCGACCTGCGGGCCCTCGACCGCACCGTCGAGGACTACGCCGCCCGCCTGGGCCGCCTCATGCTCCTGGCCGCCGCCGCGCCCGTCGCCGCCGGGCTCCTCCTGGCCGTTGCCGGGACCGGTCTCGACCCGGCCCTGGTCGCTGCGGCGGCGGTCGGGTTCGCGATCCTCGCCTGGGCCCTGGTCGACGCCGACCTGCACGCCGAAGCCGAACGCGAACGGGCCGAAGCCCTCCGGGTGCTCGCGGCGGTGCTGTCGCTGACGGCGATGGCCCTGGCCGGGGGAGCGGGCATCGACTCCGCGCTGCGCACCGCCACCGCCAACGGCGCGGGCCGCGCCTTCGACCGCATCCGCGCCGCGCTCGACCGCGCCGGACTGCTCATGCAGACCCCCTGGGACGCCCTCGCCGAGGTCGGCGACCGCCTCGGCGCCGCCGCCTACACCCAGCTCGCCTCCACCACCGCCCTCGCCGGGACCGAAGGCGCACGGATCCGCCAGTCACTGACCGACCGCGCGACCGCGCTGCGCACCGCCCGCCAAGCCGCCACCGAAGCCGACGAGCACTCCCGGTCCGAGCGCATGAGCATCTGGCTCGTCCTCATCGCCGCCAGTTTCATCGTCCTCCTCGGATTCCCCGCCTTCGACCGGATCATGACCGGACTCTGACCGACCCGACACACCAGGAAGAGAGCAGTAGGAGTTGACACACAATGGACATACGAATCGTACTTCTGTACCTTACGAGCGAGGTCCGCCGCCTCGCCCAGCGCTGGCGGGACGACGGCGACAGGGGCGACGTCTCCGAGAAAACGGTCACGATCGCGGTCATGGTCGCGCTCGCGGTCGGGGTCATGGCGATCATCGCCGCGAAAGTGACAGCCAAGGCCGAAGGCATCTCGTTCTAGGTCCGCCGTGCGACACCGAACCGACACCGTCCTCATGGGGCGCAGCGCGATCGACCGGGGCTCGGCCACGGCCGAGGCGGTCATCGCCACGCCGCTGCTGCTGCTCTTGGTCCTGGCGATCATCCAGGCGGGGATCATCTGGCACGCCCGCCACATGGCCCAGGCCGCCGCGGGAGAAGCCATGGAGGCCGCCCGCGTCGCCCTCGCCTCCGGCGGCGACGGCGCCGCCGCCGCCACGGCGTCCCTGGGCCGCAACGCATCCGGGGTTCTCGAAGATCCCTCGGTAAGCGTCGACCGGGGCGCGGAGACGATCACCGTCACCGTCACTGGAACGCCGACGCAGATCATCCCGCTGTGGGAGGCGACCGTCGAGGTCACCGTCGCTGGGGCGGTCGAGCATATCGAACCGGCCGAAGGCGGTTCCTGATGCGCGCCGGCACGATCCGGGCAGCGATCCGCGCGAAGATCCGCGCCGGGGCCATCGACCGGGGCTCGGCCCCGATCGAGGTCGTCCTCCTCGCACCCGTGCTGGTGCTGCTGATCATGTTCGCGGTTGTGGCCGGCACGGCCGCTTCGGTCCGCATCGAGGCCGACCGCGCCGCGGGCGACGCCGCTCGTGCCGCCAGCCTCCAACGCACCGAGGGTGCTGCGCTGGCCGCAGCGCAAGCCGCTGCCGAGGCCACGCTCTCGGAGCGCTGCCAGGGCCCGGCGGTGGGCATCGACGCCGACCTCACTCCCGGCGGCACGGTCACCGTCACCATCACCTGCACCGTCGACACCACCGGCCTACCGGCCTTCGGCACCCGGACCATCACCGCGACCGGGCAATCCCCGGTCGACGCCTGGCGGGCAGGACCCGGATCATGAACCACCCCAACGAACCCGACTTCGACGCACCCGACGGCGGGTACGCGACCGCGTTCGTAACCGTGATCGCCCTCGCACTCATGGCCGTCATCGGCCTCGCAGTCGACGGCGGCGGAGCCGCCGCCGCACACGCCCGCGCCCAGCACGCCGCCGCCGAAGCCGCCCGCGCAGGCGCCGACGAGCTCGACCTCGTCTACTTCCGGCAGACCGGCATCGTCCGCCTCAACCCCGCCGAGGCCAGCGCCGCGGCAAGCTCATGGCTCGCCAGCACCGGCATCACCGGATCGGTGTCCGCCTCGACCACCGAAGTCACTGTCACCGTCACTGATGAAGCACCCACCCAGGTCCTCGGGATCGTCGGCGTCGGATCGATCAGCGTCGCCGCTACCTCGACCGCCAGCCCGCGCAGCCCCGAAGACGTCCTCGGCCTCACCGAAATCGACGCTACCGATGGGAGCACGCCATGACCCGCCTCGCCTACCGCGACCCCTACGACCAGTACCGCACGCCTGCAACGGGAGTCGACCCGGCACCGGCCATGAGAGCCCGCATCGGCACCGCCATCGCCGCCGTCTTCGGCTGCATCGTCATGATCGTCGGCATCCCGCTGTTTCTCTACTTCGTCGTCGGCTCGCGCTGGCCTTCCCGCTGGCCCGTTGAGGACGACTTCTCCCGGTTCAACTTGTACCCGACCGGGGAGCTGATCCTCGGCGTGCTCGCCGTTCTCGGCTGGGCGCTGTGGGGGATCTTTGTGCTCTTGGTCCTCCACGGGATCATCACCAGTACCGTCGATGCGATCCGGTGGGGTGTGCGGGCCGAGACCTGGAGAGACGCTTCCAATCCCGTCCGGTGGGTCGCCGGGCTCCTCATCGGTGCCGTCGCTGCGCTGTGGCCTGCCACCGCCCACGCCGCCACCGAGCCCGTCGAACCAGCGAACACCACCCGCGAACTCACTGCCGACGAACTCGCCGCCATGACTGCCACTGGCACCGCCGAGGCGCCGACGGCCGCCGAGTGCGCTGCCTCGGACGCCCCGCCGGTGGCCGATGCCGAACCTGCCGCAGAGACGCCCGAAGACGACCACGAGCGGAATGCTGACGGCCTCATCATCGAGACTGTCGACAGTGACCCGAGCGACCCCAGCGACGACACCCTGTGGGGCATGGCCGAAGAACACTACGGCGACGGCAACCAATATGGGCGGATCTTCGACTACAATGAGGGCCTCACCCAGTCCAACGGCCTCAAACTCACCGACGCCGACCACATTGTCGACGGCACCGAGATCGCGATCCCCGGCACCGCAACCCCTGCCGACGCCACCGAACCCGCTGCACCGGAGACCGAGGACGCTGAACCTGAACCTTCTGACCCAGAAACCGCCATCCCGCCACTGCAACCCGAGACCGAGACCGACACTGGCGATCCCGACGCCCCTGCCGACGCCGATCCCGAACCGGCACCGGCGGCACCCGATCAAAGCGCAGATCCCACTGATCCCGGTTCTGCACCTGACCTGAGCGACGAGCCCGAAACCGAGGCCGGTGAAGCAGCCGATGCGCTCCCGATCGGCGTCTGGATCGGGGCAGGCACCTTTCTCGCCGCCCTCACCATCGCCGCCTTCGCGAAACGGCTGCGCAAGCAGCGCCGCCAGCGGACCGCACCGAGCGACCAGCGGCTGACCGGGCGATTGGCCGACATCGAAGCCGCCGTCGCCGAAGAAGACCACCACCTCGCAAGACTCGGCCAATCCGCGCCGGGGGCTGTAAACGGGGCGCTCACCATCGCGACCGACTTGCGCGAGCCGATCGACCTCCGCGACGTGGCGCAACCGGCCGTCGGCCTCCTCGGCCCCGGCCAGGCCGCAGCCGCTCGCGCCGCGGTCGCGAGCGCGCTCCTGGAGGGCACGCCGGTCGTCATCACCGCCGCGGCCGTGCAGTACTGCGGACTCCACGACATTCCCGAGGCGACCCTGCATCGCGGACTGCACCTCATCGACGGGTTCTCCTCGCCGGTGCCGAACCCGCAGGAGGCACCAGGACCCCGGCTCCTGGTATGCGCCGAACCCGACCTCGACGGCCTCGACGAAGCAACACTCAGCGACCTATGCAACCGCAACCGAGAGCGCGCGCTCGTCCTTTCGGGCGACCTGGACTCCACGATGACTCTCGCCGCCGATGGCACGGTCCTCGCTGCCACCGGCCACAGCGAACAGGCCGAGGCCAGGCAGTGCTACATCGCCGAGCCCGCCGTGGTGGAGCTGGCGATCCGCAGCTCCGTCTCTGAGACCAGGACAACACGTCCGTACTGGGGCAGCGCCGCACGCACCCTCGGTGATTTCCTCGCTGCTATCGACCAGTTCGACGACCTCATCAACGTCATCGACTGGCTCGACCCCGCGATCGGCCTCAACGGCCCCTTCGCGCCCGAAGCGACCCGGGTCGCCGTGGCCTCGACGGCAGCCGCAGGAGGAGCCGTCGTACTGACTCCCCGTGCAGCAGTGAGCATCGACGGCGGCTGCCCGTGGCCGCCCGAATGCGCCGACCTCATCGCACCCGACCTCCCCACCGCGATCGACCGCGCCGCCGACCGCTCCTCGCAAGGCGCTACGAGCGCGCTGGTGGTCTGCACCGAAGCCGACCTCGACAAGGCGACCGATCCCCAGTTCGGTGAACGCGACATCACCGCCATCATCCTCGGCGACTGGCCCGACGCCTCCCTCACCTTCAACGAGACCGGCGAAATCACCGACCACCACGGCGTCGACCTGCCCGGGCGCTGCGCGTCCTTCCCCAGCCCCCCCGAGCAGATGATGGAAGACCTCGCCCTCGCCCAGCACCGCGGCCCCGGCATCAGTGAGAGCGACCTCGAACCCGACGAAGACGCGCCCGCTAACCCGGGGCAGGTGCCGCAAGCCGCGCCTGCCGAACCCGAACCGATCGACAAATCCGCACCGGCACGGGAACTGCGGCTTTGCGTCTTCGGGTATCCCGGCGTCTACCTCGATGAGAAGCCCGTCCCGCTCAAGCAGGGCCGCCGCGCCCTCGCCATCCTGACCGCGCTCGCCCTCGACCCGGACGGGAACGGCTGCACCAAGGACGCCCTGCTCTTCGACGCACTAGACGGCGAGCCGATGAGCACGGCGAAGCACTACTTCACCACCATCATCAACGACACCCGCGGCGACCTGAGCCGCGCCGCCGGCATCGAGAAGACCGAGGAGCGATTCATCGTCTACGACAAACGCACCCGCCGCTACCACCTTGAACAAGGCCGGTTCGCCATCGACCGCGACGAATTCGACCGCCTCGAACAAGACGCCGCCCTCGCCAAAACCGACGACGAACGCGCAGAATTGCTCGCCCAGGCCGTCAGTCTCTACGCCGGGGACCTGGCCGACCAGATGGACATTGAAACTGCCACCGACCTCCGCTCCCAGTACCGGAGTGCAGTATCGCGCGCCTCTCGGGTACTCGTTGAGTACTACGAGGCACAGCACGACTCCGCTCGTGCTGACCTCTACCGCAGGGCCGTGGGGGGAGACTGAAGCGCAGGTCATTCGTCTCACCGCTCGATATGCGATCGCTACCTCTTCGGTGCGTATTTCGCAGCGTAGCGCGAGCATATGCTGAAACGACATTGAGCATTGACCTAGACGAGGGTTCAGCAGGAAACCTGATGTAGGTTCTCTGTCTCACCGGCGTGTCGTTTTCTATATAGAAATCTGGCTCTCGGCGGAAGGCACCTTCGAGTCTGTACTTCTAGGAAATCTGATGTTCCACCTGGTGACGTTTGAGCTTGGGGGCCAGGACACGAAAAATCCAGAAGTCAATTAACGATAGCGCTACCTTCACTCTGAGCCGACTACCAATAAATTGCTATTACCTCGGCGTCAATTACGGGCCCCTTTGAATCTGCGAGTATTTCTGGTGAGACCTCGAGCCCCGTCAGAGAAGCGGATCCACCGATAGGAATCCCATTCTGCCGAAATGCTTGCATTCTCAAACGCGAGATTGCAACAGCGTCAACCTCACCGTGAGACCGATCGACTATATATTTCTTCACATCCGCAAAGACAGCCCTACTAGATGGCACGGAGGTGATTAGATCCGCGCTAGATTCCGCAATATTCTGAATATGCTCCCGATCATTTGCTGTGAGCTCATATTCAAGCTCTTGGGCCAACATCTCACCAAAATCAGATATCACTCGCAAGCGGGGTTCGATAAATCGCGACTGCTTTGCAACGCTTCGACTCATTGCATCCAGGCCCTGCGCGCCAAACATTGATATTTGGGCCTTGAATTCAGGAACCACCTCGCCAATAATGTCATCCATCTTGATGGGCGACCAGTTTGACGCCAGGCCGTCATGATTCAATCTGCACAAGATGCGAAACCTTGCATTTGAGAAAAGCAGTCGTCGGATATCCTTCCAGAAGAGCGATTTCTGGGTAACGCAAGCCAAGTGGAGCTCAGATGTTGAAGGGCGTTCGTCCGGCTGGATTGATTCGAGCAACCTTCGATGTATGAGGTACCTGCCTTTTTCGTCACTGATGACGAAATAGTCCGATGCGCGAGAATATAGCGGAATAAGCCCAGCCATCAGTTTCTCTAGGATTTTGTTAATCCCCATAGCGGTATCGATGCCACCCTGTACTGCTGAGTCTTGAGCGTCGGCAGTTTCCGAAACGATATCGCTGATAGTTGAGATAATCGTGCTCATCCGAAATAGGGAATCGGCGCTTAGATCAACTTCAAGCTCGATGATTTGCCCGCGACTTAGCCGATCCACCGGCATCAGCCACTGAGTCAATGAACCTTCATTTCGCCGTGCTTCAACAGAAGCCCGGACTTCGTTAAAGGTTGGAACGACGTCGGAAGGCGGAATGGGTCGGAGCGCAAAGGAGGTATTCTCGCTATCATAGAACTCTTTGAAGGTTGCCTGAATCGTCGCCTTGCTCACTACCTGAGTGTCTTCTGTTTCAGTGGACTCAAGACGAGAGCCGACCTTCGCTTTGACGACTGTGGCGTTGCCTTCAATTGCCGAATTGACCTCGGATGTCGAACCACGCGTGAGCGTATGTGTGTACTGGCTTGGAATCTTCCCTAGTCGAGACGAAAGCAGACTTACCACGCTAACTTCATCGAGGTACACAAACTCCCTCAGTTCACCTCTGGCAACCCGGCCTTTCGCATTTTCCTTGCCGCCAAACCATTTTCGCCAAAGTTTCACTGCATTCCCCGCTTTCCTCCGTCATTGCGTCTGTTGAGAGTCGGCCTCGAACGCTGTGCCGCGACTCTCTCTAGCCCGCCAAAGTAATCTTCCTCAAGAATCACGTCACGATCATCTTGTACTGCCAATAGTGCGGCTTCAGTCCAAATTGCAGTTAGGTCCGCCGGTGACCAGGAATCCGTAAGCGCGGCTATCTCGCCATGCGGTAGCCTGCCCTCAGTTGCAAGATCGCTCGCCGAAACAGCGAGTATCTCCTTTCGGGCCTGCTCGTCTGGCAGAGAAAATTCAATCTCCCAGTCGAATCTACCCGGACGCCTCAATGCAACATCGATGTCTTGTGGCCGATTCGTCGTGGCAATTACAATTACATTGCGATTCTTGTCAAATCCATCCATGCACGTAAGCAATTGCCCAACTACTCGTCGCGAAGATTCATTCGAATCGCTTCCACGTTGTTGCGCAACACTGTCGATCTCATCGAAGAAAACGATCGCTCGATCCTGCTTCTTGGCATCGTCGAATATCGCACGAATCAACTCTTCACTATCTCCAACCCATTTGCTAATGATCTCAGGACCACTGATACTATAAAACTGCGCTTTCGCTTGATTTGCAATTATTCGCGCAAGCATCGTCTTACCGGTTCCTGAAACGCCAGTGAAGAGCACGCCTTTGATTGGTCTCGCGTTAATCTTGGTGAGTGCCACGTGATGCTTGAGTGGGATTTCGATCAACTCTTGAGCACGTTCGATTATTGCCTGAGACCCTCCAAAATTAGCAAAGGTTGGTGTGGCACTAGGATCGGACTTAAAAGGCGATATATCGATGGGTCGATCGAGCGATATCTCTATTTGTCGCACTGGATGGTCAGCGAGGACTCGTATCACTCCTCGGAGATCACTTCCCTCAACTGTGAACCCCACTTTGATATCTACATCGGCAGGCTTAGGTAGCGTCAAGAATCTGTCACCGATGGAAATGACAAGCTCCGATTCAAGTACTACCCGAACGGTGCCTATCCATGTCATCTGGGGCCACAGCTCTGAAGGAGCGAACTCCACGTCATCGAATGACGGGCCTACAAGCACCACATCGCCCGGTTCGAACTCGTCCTCATCTTCAAGGTATGTATAGGATATAGACCCATTAAGGTATTCGATGTACATGATGTTCTCATCATGATTCACGTACTTGATGCGCGCAGGCGTTCGCTGAGGATTGTCCCGATTCGACATGATATGGATATCCCCGTTCTTTGCTCGATCGAATCCTTCCTGATTTTATATCAGACCATGCAAGGCCGAAGGTTCGCCAAATTGCAGCAACACAGGGCTCCAGGAATCGCATCCCTGAGACATGAGTTTCGGATGTGATGCAAGTGAATCACTTGTCCATATCACCTGCTCCGAACGAAAGCAGATATGGTTCGCGCCTCCGGAAAAATCCGAAGTGATTGATTGGTCCTTGTTAACCAGTTTTGGAAATATCGTGGTGTTCTGTTCGATGAGAAAGCGGAATTCAGGCCGTTCGAGGTCAGCGGGCAGGCGTTGTCCGCGAAGCGTGAGCTGCATGGGCTGCTTGATATGGCGGTAGCGGCCGGGCGGCAGTTCGACCAGTTCAAGACCGATTGGGGCGCCTTGTATCCGATGACCGGGAACGCGAGGTCCTGCGACCGGAGCATGCCGATACCAGTGTGGTGTTGTGCGAGCTCAGCAACGAACACGACGGCACGCGAAGCCTCATGCGATACGTGGACGTCGCCGCCGCCTGGACACACTCTCCTGCGCGCGTCCCGCTGGTCATCTCTACACGGAGACGCAGGCGCCGAATCTCCACGACGCCTGGCGCGATGCCGACCCCGCCGACATCGAACGCGCCCTGGAAGAAGTCAACATCAACCGACCCATCCTCGATCTTCCGCCAAGTGCCGCACGGGAACTCTCGCACGCAATACGAAACTCCGCCGCGAACGGCCCTTCCTTGGACAACGCAGGACGTTGACCACCCTGTCTAGACACAACCGGCACCCGCGAGAACAACACAGCGAGTAACCCTCGATAACCACACCCCTCGGACACGGTAACCCTGTGTCTTTTACACAGTGTCCAGGCCGAGTTCGATCCGCGACGAGACGTCGCCTTGACCCAGCACCACCACAACCGCGCCTCGCACCCGCCGCAGCGCTACGGCTCCTTCGACGTGCCCCTGACCGTCTGGTCCGCTGCCGACGCGGCGGACGTGACCGCGCACCTATTCGCCGAGCTCAAACCCGCCCGCGGCCCGATCGCCGTGGTCGACCTTCCCGGATGGGACGAGGTCTGCCGCGCGGGCCGACGGGCGGTCGTCTTCGGCACTAACCGCGGCGCCTTCGCGCGCACTCTCGCATCGCTCCCCACGTCGAAGCAGGGACTCGGGATCTTCCAGGCCCTCGACGCCGACAGCGCCGCCACCCGCATCGCCAAGCTCGAAGGCGCTGCCGGGCTCGCTCTCGCCTCGGCCCGCGCTCTCACGTGGCCCGGCGCTCCCGCCGCTCTGGTGGGAGTCCTTCGACCGGGCGGCCTGTTGGCGGTGATCGGGCGCACCGACGCCGATGCGGCCGCCATGACCGAGTTCAACCGGCCGCGCCCCGGACCGAAACTCGACGCGACCGCGCACGCTGTCGGCCTCGAGTTCACCGGGTACGTCGTCGCCGCACCCAAGCGCGCCTTCGACACCGCGGTCGCCTCGGCGATCAACGGCGAAGCGACACCGCATCGGCCTTGCGCGCCCTTGACGCGGCACTTCGATATCGCCATCTGGACCCGCGCCACCGCGGCCACCGGGGGTGCGAAGTGAGCGAGGAGCGAAACGAGGCGACGGTGTGGGCGACCGGCCAGCGCCAGCCGCAGGGGCAGAGGGACGACCTGTACTTGCCCGAAGTGCTCGACCATCCGGCGAAGATGTGGGTTCAGATCGCCCGCCACGCGATCGAGCGGTACAGCGAACCCGGGCAGACGGTGCTCGATCCGATGGCTGGCATCGGCACGACGCTCATCGAGGCGATCCGCGCCGGACGCAATGCGGTCGGGGTCGAGTGCGAACCCCGCTGGGTTGAGCTCGCCCGCCAGCATCTCGACCGTGCTACTGCCGCCCATCCGGGCGTCTGGGGTGAGGTCTTCCTCGGCGACGCGACCCGCCTGGAGGAGGCACTGAGCCGCTGGCGCGGCCAGGCGCCGGTGGACATGGTGCTCACCAGCCCGCCCTACGGGGCGATCACCCATGGGCGGCCGAAGAGCCGTAGGGTCACGGGCGGTGCGATCCGGCCCCACGCCCACCGGTACGCGGCCGGTGCGGCGCACCCGAACCAGCTCGCCACCGGCTCGCTCCGGCGGCTCGGGACCGGTCTGGAGCAGGTCTGGGCGGGCTGCCGGGACGCCCTGCGCCCCGGTGGTGTCCTGGTGGTGTGCGCGAGGCCGTACACCGACGACGGGGCCTTGATCGACTTCCCGGCCGTCGTCGCCCACACCGCGGGCCTGGCCGGGTTCGCGCTCATCGAGCGGCGCGCGGCCCTGCTGGGCCGGTGGGACGGGAGCGCGCTCCACGTGCACGCCTCGTTCTTCCACAAGCACCAGGTCCGTCTCGCCCACCAGGCTGGCCGGACCGTGTTCCTGCGCGCCCATGAGGACGTGCTGGTGTTCCGGAGCCCCTCATGAGCCCGGATCAGCGGCAGTTCCCGACCGCTCGTCACCGCGGTGAAGTCGGGCTACGGTCGGCCGCCGTAAGGCCAGCAGGGGTGCGCCATGACAGGCGGTGACAACAGCCGAGAGCACACCGGCAAGTCCGAGCCTGAGATCGCCGCGACGTGGGTGATTCACGAAGTCGACGGCGATGAAGCACTCGTGCTGGAGACCGAGCAAATCCGAGCAATCCTGGAAGTGATCGAATGGCTCAATCAGTAACACCGCCCTGGCTGGTCGGCGAAATGGCAGCCCAAGCGGCCATGGGCAATGTGGAGCAATTCCTCCGCGTCGCAGTCTTGGGCCGCACCTCGACCAAGGACCTCCAAGACCCGACCATCTCACTCCCGCGCCAATTCAACGCGTGCGAGAAGAACCTTCCGCCAGGGGCGCAGATCGTCGCTTTCTACTACGACATCGAGAGCGGTCGCACCGATCTCGACCGACGGGGCATGGGCAACGCCCACGAGCAGTTCGACATCCCGATTCCCCGCACCGGCGGCATCAAGGACCTCCTTCGCGATGCCCGACGTCGCGATCGGGGCTTCGATATCGTCATGTGCGAGTCGATCGATCGCCTCGCCCGCATCACCTACTTTTCGACTCGCATCGAGCACGAGCTTGAAGAACTAGGCGTCGCGCTCCTGGCGGCCGACGAACCGGTCGTCGCCACGCGGCGCAAGCTCAAGAACGCCACCACCGTTCTCACGCGGCGAGTCAAGCAGGGGATCAGCGAGTGGTACGTCCTCGATCTGATGGAGAAGTCCTGGGGCGGTACCGAAGTCCACACTCAGGCAGGGTTCAACATCGGGAAGCCGCTGTACGGGTACCAGGCGAATCGCACGCCGCACCCGGTAGCTGAGAAACGTGCCGCAGGCATCTCGAAGACCAGGCTTGAGATCGACCCGACACGGGCCGCGGTCGTGCGCCGCATCTTCGAACTGCGCATCGGCAGAAGCGCTGGCTACGAGGCCATTGCGGCGATCCTGAACGAAGACCTGGCGCTCAATCCGCCGCCCGAACCGTCCAACCCTGCTCGCGCCCGGGGGGACTGGTGCGGTGCGACGGTCCGCGAGATCCTGCGCAACCCGAAGTACACCGGCTACATGGTCTGGAACCGGCACGCGACTAAGAGTGGCGGCAACCGCATCAACCCCATGAACGAATGGGTCTGGTCGCCCGAACCCACACACGAGGCGATCATCAGCCCCGAGCAGTTCAGCGCCGCCCAGCAAGCCTCCGGCTACCACGCGCGGCGCCGCAACAAGAGCACCGAACAGCACCAACGCCCCGACTACCGGCTGCGTTCGATCATCCGATGCGGGCTGTGCGGGCTGCGCATGTACGGCACGCCCCGCAAAGAGCGCATCTACTACTCGTGCCACCCCAAGCGCGGGTCACGCCCTGACGGCCACCCGGCCGCGACCTACCTGCGCGAGGACCTCGCCGAGCGGGTCATCGAGAAGTTCCTGGACAGCTACCTGCTCGGGGCGCAGCGAACCGGCCGCCTCCGGGCGCTCGCCGACCAACTCGAAGCAGCCGACGCAACCGAGTTGGAGCGGGAGCGCGACACCCTTGCTGCCGCCCTGGCAGACTCGGAGAAACGGAAGTCGAAACTCGTGCGGGTGTTCGAGCTCGCTGAGGACTTCGACAACGACCTCATCCAAAGCGTGGTGGAGCGCCAGCGGCAGCTCGCTCAAGAGCGCCACGGTCTCCGAACCAGAATCGAGACGATCGAGGAGAGTCTTCGCAGCAAGCCGGATGTCCGGATCGTCGACGCGTTCCCGTGCGACAAGATCGACACCGACCGCCTGCCCGCGGACAAGCTTCGTCGGCTCTTGCAGGCGTTCAGGGTGGAGCTGGTACACCAGCCCGAAGCCCAAGAGCTGACCTGTCACGCCACCGTCACGCCTACGCTCGCGGAAATAGTGCGAACGTTGCTGAATGAGGTGGAAAACGTGCAAGAAGGCGAAAAACCCGCACAACCAGCGGTTGCTGTGCGGGTTAATGACGTAGCCCGGGTGGGATTCGAACCCACACTGTACGGGTTTTGAATCCGTCTTCTCTGCCAGTTGGAATACCGGGCCGGGGTCCTGCCTGTGCGGGGCGGGGCCGGTGTGAATGATACCTGGGGGGCGGTCGGGACGGGGGATGGGTCAGGTCAGTTGGGTTCTGAGGTCGGCTGCCGCGGTGAGAGTGGGGGCGAGGGCGGTGCGGTCGCCGGGGGTGAGGGGGACGGCGGCGAGGCGGTCGAGGAGTTCGAGGGCGCGGGGGCGGTCGTCGGTGCGGGCGGCGAGGTCGGCGCGGTAGGCGAGGGCTTCGGCGAGTTCGGTGGCGGGGGTGTCGGCGGCTTTGGCGAGGGTCGCGTCGAGGATTCTCGCGGCTTGGGCGGTGTCGCCTTTGGCGTCGCCCAGGACGATCGCCCGTTCGAGGAGCTTGCCGAGCTTGCTGACGCGCTGGGGAGCCGCGTCCTCGTCCTCGTCGGCCGGGAAGAAGCGGATCACGTTGCCGCCCGGATCGACCAGGGAGAAGCCCGCGCGGTTGCCGGTGTTGGCGCGCTTGCGGGGGCGGGTGACGCGGGGGATGCCGGCGACGAGGAGCTTGCCGTGCTCGGCGCGCATGCCCGCGGCGAAGCGGTCGAAGAGGGCGCCGGTGTCGGGGACGATGACGATGCAGGTGCCGTAGGTGTTCTCGGGGTCGAGGTCGTCGACGCCGTAGAAGTGGAGCTGGATGTCGTCCATGACGACCACCGTGTACGGGTTCGGCCGGGTCTGGTGGAGCGTCTCGGTGAAGCCGAGCGTCCGGTAGAACGCGGCGGTCTCGTCGATGGATCGGCACGGGAGCAGGGGGATCGTCTTCTCACCGGTCATGCGGAGGCTCCTGTTCGATTGCGGCGCTGAGGGTGTCGAGGAGGGCCCGGGCGGCGGCGACCGCGTCGGGGTCGAGGCGCGCGGCGAGGCGGTCGGCCCATTCGGCATGGCGGCGTTCGACGTCGGCGAGCGCGCGCAGGCCCGCGGGCGTGGGGGCGATGAGCTTCGCGCGGCGGTGGCGCGGGTTGTCGCGAAGCTCGGCGAGGCCGTCGCGGACGAGGGCGTCGGCCGTCTGCTGGACGCTCTGGCGGCGCAGCCCCATGAGGCGGGCCACGTCGGCGACGGTGCGCGCCTCGGTGTCGACGAAGCCGAGGACCTGCCAGCGCGCGCTAGTGAGCCTCGCGGGCCGCGCGAGGTCGTCCCCGGCGGCGATGAGCGCGCCGTTGGCGCGGAACACGCCGATGATCAGCTCGGACACCGCGAGCGCGCGCGGACTCAGTTCCTCCACGCGCGCAAGGCTAGCAGCACTTGACAGGTACCTGTCAATCGAGTCGGCGGGCCTCCGGGTCGGGCCCCTGGGCGGCCCGGCCGCCGTCCACGGGAAGGACCGCCCCGGTGACGAACGAGGCGGCGTCGGAGAGGAGGTACGCCACGGCGTCCGCAACCTCGGCGCCCTCGCCCGCGCGGCCCAGCGGGTGCAGTTCCCGCATCCGGAGAGCGAAGGCCTCGCGGTCGGGCACGGCGTCCATCCGCTCGGTCGCGATCGACCCCAGCGCGACCGCGTTGACCCGGATGCCGAGCGGCCCGTAGTCCACCGCGAGCGCCCGCGTCAGCCCCTCGACCGCGGCCTTCGCCGTCGCATACGGCAGCGCGCAGCCGACGGCGCGCTGCGCCTGGTGCGAGGACACGTTGACGACCGCCCCGCCCGTGCCGGCGGCCAGGAACGCCCGCACCGCCGCGGCAGCGCCCGCCAGGCACGGCTGGAGGTTCGCCCGGATCAGCTCCGCGACCGCCGCGCCGCCGGCCTCGTGCAGCCACGCGTCGCGGAACACCGCCGCGTTGTTCACCCAGCCGCGCAGCGTCCCCAGGGACGCCGCGGCCTCCGCGGCCCGGGCGGCGACCGCGTCCTCGCCGGCGTCGCCCACGACCACCGCCGCGCGCCCGGCCGCGGCGAGCGGCTCCAGCCACGGCACCGGCGCCGTCTCCACCACCACGACCGCGTCCCCGCCGTCGAGCAGCCGCTCCGCGACCGCCCGCCCGACCCCGCGCCCGCCGCCCGTCACGACCACTGCCCGTCCCATGCGTCGAGCCTAAGCCGACGACGTCGCAGGCGATGCGGGCCAGCGTCCGCGTCGCCCAGCGGGTCACCGCCGGATTCGACTCCGCGTAGTACCAGGCGGCGCCGATGGACTGGACGAACGCGAAGGCGCGGGCGCGGTCCCACTCGGATTCGGCGGGGGCGAGGGCGTCGCGGAAGGTGCGGCGCGGGCCCGCGTCGAGGAGGTGCCAGGCGGCGATGAGGTCCAGGGCCGGGTCGGCGGGGCCGAGGCCGCCCACGTCGAGGACGCCGACGAGGCGGCCCTCGCGCAGGAGCACGTTGCCGGGGATGAGGTCGCTGTGGCTCATCACGTCGGGCGCCGTGCCGCGCGGCAGGTCCCGCATCCCGGACCACAGGCGGCGCATGAGCGCCACGTCGAGCAGCTCCTCGCTTTCGATGAGGCACCGCTGCACCCACTCTTCATGGGTCGCAAGCACGCCGCCCCGGCCGCTCCCGGAGAAGCGGCGGCCCTCGGTGGGGATCGACCGCACGTCGCGGACGAACTCGGCCAGGTCCGCCGCCAATCCATGGGACGCACCGGGATCGCCCTCCGCCGTCTCGCCGGGCAGCCACGTCTGCACCGACCACGGCAGCGGATACCCCGCGCCCGGCGCGCCGATCGCCAGCGGCTTCGGCGTCGGGAAACCCGTGCGGCCCAGCAGCTCCCGGGCCGCGTCGGCCTCAGCTTCGAGCGCGCGCCGTGCCTCCGCCGGGTCGGCCGGCTGGAGCGGGAACCGCGCGGCCAGGTCCTCGCCGACGCGGAAGATCGCGTGCACCGTCCCCGACGAGGCCACCGGGGACACCGGCAGGCCCCGCCACCGCGGGAACTGGGCGTCGATCAGCTCCTGAACTGCGGCAACGGGAACGAACAGCTGGTCGTCGTGCATCTGCATGGGCAGAGCCTCGCACCGCCCGGGCCGGGCGGCAACCGGGTTTCCCGGGACCGGAGGATGGCGGGCACAGTGGAGGTGTGGGAGCCTGGAGGAGTTCACCCCTGGGCGTTGAGGAGACCGGAATGTCGTCGGCGCAAGCGAAGGATGAGATCCGACACCGCGTGTGGTCGCTCCTGGAGCGCCAAGGCGCCGCCGAAGGGGACCCGGCCGGGCGCATACCCCGCTTCCAAGGCGCGAGCGAAGCCGCCGAGCGCCTCGCCGCCACCGACCACTGGCGCGGCGCCAACGCCGTCAAGGTCAACCCCGACCGCGCCCAGCACCAGGTGCGCGCGCTGGCCCTCGGCGCCTCCAAGGCCACCTACATGGCCGTCCCGAAACTCGCGCTCGACCAGCCGTTCTACCTGCTGAACTCGCTGCTGCCGAGCTACACGCCCGACGAGGCCGCCACGCGCGACGCCGCCGAGGCGCACAGCCTCCTCGTCGGCGTCGAGGCGATGCAGCGGCTCGACCTGGTCGTCTCCGGGTCCGTCGCCGTCAACCGCGACGGCGCCCGGATCGGCAAGGGCCGCGGGTACGCCGACATCGAGTACGGGATGCTCACCGAGGCCGGGCTCATCGACGACCGCACCGTCATCGCCACCACCGTCCACGACCTCCAGGTGCTCGACGAGCCGATCCCCGAGGAGCCGCACGACTTCCGCGTCGACCTCGTCGTCACCCCGACCCGGATCATCCGCTGCCCGCGCACCCGCCGCCCGCACGGGCTCCACAAAGACCGGCTCACCGCCGAGCAGCTCGCCGAGATCCCGCTCCTCGACGCGCTCATGGCGAACACTCGCGGCGGCCCCGGTGAGGGGTAGTGCGGCTCACGTTTCGGCCCTGGCGTCCGAAACGCTCGCCATAGGAACGTGCGGACGTAACACGCGGCGGCTAAGCTAGCGTCCGGACGTGCCGCGATTCCCGCACGACCCACCGTCCAGACGCGCATGAAAGGTACGGACCCGCATGACGAGCAAGGCCGCCGAGGAGCCGCGCAAGCGCGTGCTCATCGCCGAAGACGAGGGGCTCATCCGCCTCGACCTGGCCGAGATGCTCACCGAGGAGGGCTATGAGGTGGTAGCCGAGGCCGCCGACGGCGAAGCCGCCGTGCGCCTCGCCCAGGAGCACCTGCCCGACCTGGTCATCTGCGACATCCAGATGCCTATCATGGACGGTCTCCAGGCCGCCGAGAAGATCGTCTCCGCGCGCATCGCGCCGGTCGTGATCCTCACCGCCTTCTCCCAGCGCGACCTCATCAGCCGGGCCACCTCCGCCGGGGCCATGGCCTACCTGGTCAAGCCCTTCCAGAAGTCCGACCTGGTCCCCGCGATCGAGCTGTCGCTCACGCGCTTCGCCGAGATGACCGCCTTGGAGAAGGAGGTCGAGAACCTCACCGAGCGGCTCGAAGTCCGCAAGCTCGTCGACCGCGCCAAGGGCCTCCTCATGACCCAGTACGGCATGGCCGAGCCCGACGCGTTCCGCTGGATCCAGCGCGCCGCCATGGACCACCGCCTGTCCATGCGCGCCGTCGCCGAGCGCGTCATCGCCGAAGCCGAGCAGAAGGAAGCCCAGGAAGCCGAGTAGGCGACCCGCATTCCACGGGGCCCGCGATCCGCCGGATCGCGGGCCTTCGGCGTACCGCGGCCACGCCGTCGCCGGACTTGCCCCGATCCTGTCGGACCCACTCGATAGGCTCGGGGGCGTGACCGCTTCGCAATCCCGCCTGCTCCTGATCGACGGCCATTCGATGGCCTACCGCGCGTTCTTCGCCCTGCCGGCGGAGAAGTTCGCCACCGACGACGGGCAGGTGACCAACGCCGTCTACGGCTTCGCCTCGATGCTCATCAACCTGCTCAAGGCCGAGGAGCCCACGCACGTCGCGGTCGCCTTCGACGTCTCCCGCCACTCGTTCCGCACCGACGAGTACGCCGCCTACAAGGACGGCCGCGGCGCCACGCCCGACGAGTTCAAGAGCCAGATCCCCATCATCAAGCAGCTCCTCGACGCCTTCGGCATCGCCTGGCTCACCAAGGAGACCTTCGAGGCCGACGACATCATCGCCACCCTCGCCACCCAAGGCGAGGCCGCCGGGCTCGCCACCCTCATCTCCTCGGGCGACCGCGACGCCATCCAGCTCGTCAACGACGCCGTCACCCTCCTCTACCCGGTCAAGGGCGTCACCGAGCTCGCCCGGTACACGCCCGAGGCCGTCGAGGAGAAGTACGGCGTCACCCCCGAGCGCTACCGCGACCTCGCCGCCCTCGTCGGCGAGAAGGCCGACAACCTCCCCGGCATCCCCGGCGTCGGCCCCAAGACCGCCGCGAAGTGGATCACCAAGTACGGCTCCCTCGACGGCCTCGTCGCGAAGGCCGACGAGATCACCGGCAAGGCCGGGCAGAGCCTGCGCGACCACCTCGACGACGTCATGCGCAACCACCGCCTCAACCGCCTCGTCACCGACGTCGAGCTCGACAAGGCCGTCGCCGACCTCGAATGGCACGGCTGGGACGTCGCCGAGACCAACAGCCTCTTCGACGCCCTCCAGTTCCGCGCCCTCGGCGACCGGCTCAACGCCAACCTCGCCGACAAGGCCGTCGGCGCCGCCGTCGCCCCCGTCGCCGAGACCGCCCAGGTCGAGACCGCCGTGCTCGTCCCCGGCGGCCTCGCCGCCTGGCTCGGCGAGCGCACCGGCGACGTCGCCGTCGCCTTCACCGGCACCTTCGCGTCCGGCGCCGGGTCCTTCGACACCATCGCCCTCGCCGAAGGCGGCCAGGCCCTGTGGTTCGAGCCCCCGCAGCTCGACGCCGAGGACGAGCGATCCTGGACCGCCTGGCTCGCCGACCCCCTCAAGCCGAAGCTCGTCCACGACGCCAAGGCGTTCCTGTGGGGCGCCGACGCCGCGGGCTGGCCCGAGCCCGCCGGGCTCAAGGCCGACACCATGATCGCCGCGTACCTCCTCAAGCCCGAGCAGCGCTCCTACGCGCTCGGCGACCTCGCGATGCAATACCTCGGCCGCGAACTGGAGACCGCCCAGACCGCCGCCGACGACGGGGCCCTGTTCAGCGACGCCGCGCTCGCCGGCCAGCCCGCGGACGACGACACCGCCCGAGTCAACGCCGACTGCACCGCCGCCGCGGTCGTCGCCGAGCTCGCCGCCGAGCAGTCGAAGCGCCTGGAGCAGCGCCACCAGGCCGCGCTCGCCGACGACCTGGAGTTCCCGATCATCGGCGTGCTCGCGCGCATGGAGATCACCGGGATCGCCGCCGACGAGGGCCACTTCGCCGACATCGAGTCCGGGTTCGCCGCGCAGTCGAAGGACGCCACCGACCGCGCCCACGAGATCGTCGGCCGCCCCTTCAACGTCGGCTCGCCCAAGCAGCTCCAGGAGATCCTCTTCGAGGAGCTGAAGATGCCGAAGACCAAGCGCACCAAGACCGGGTACACCACGAACGCCGAGGCGCTCCAGCAGCTCCTGGTCAAGACCGGGCACCCGCTCCTGGAGCAGCTGCTGCGCTTCCGCGACGTCGAGAAGCTCAAGCAGATCGTCGCCACGCTGCGCGCCACGATCCAGACCGACGGGCGCATCCACACCACGTTCCACCAGACCGTCGCCGCCACTGGGCGCCTCTCGTCCGCCGACCCGAACCTCCAGAACATCCCGGTCCGCTCCGAGGCCGGGCGCGCGATCCGCGCCGGGTTCGTCGTCTCCGAGGGCTTCGAGTCGCTCATGACCATCGACTACAGCCAGATCGAGATGCGGATCATGGCGAGCCTCACCGGCGACGAGGGCCTGATCGACGCGTTCATCGCGGGGGAGGACATCCACTCCGCGGTCGCCGCGAAGGTCTTCGGCGTGGGCCTCGGCGAGGTCTCCGCCGAGCACCGCCGGAAGATCAAGGCCATGTCCTACGGCCTCGCGTACGGCCTGTCGACGTACGGCCTCAGCCAGCAGCTGGGCATCTCCAACGAGGAGGCGCAGCAGCTGTCGGACGACTACTTCGCGCGCTTCGGGAAGGTCCGCGACTACCTGCACCGCGTCGTCGAGGAGGCCCGCAAGACCGGGTACACCGAGACGATCATGGGCCGGCGCCGCTACTTCCCTGACCTGACCTCCGACAACCGCCAGCTCCGCGAGATCGCCGAGCGCGCCGCCCTGAACGCGCCGATCCAGGGCTCCGCGGCCGACATCATGAAGACCGCGATGCTCGGCGTCGACCGGGCGCTGCGCGAGGCGAAGCTCGACTCGCGGGTCATCCTCCAGGTCCACGACGAGCTCGTGTGCGAGGTCGCACCGGGCGAGGCGGAGCGGCTCGAATCACTCGTGCGGGAGCAGATGTCGAACGCCGCCACGCTCGCCGTGCCGCTGACGGTCGCCGCGGGCTTCGGCTCGTCGTGGGAAGACGCTGCCCATTAGCGGTGTCCGTGGACACCAGCCCCTGGCCCGGACTGGCGCGGCATTATCGCGCACGGTAACCTGGACGGGCCTGGGCTTGTCCGCGTCCTCAGCATGGAGCAGGACGCCGCCGGCGGCAAGGGCGGCCCGGGACTGAACCGCGAGTGCGCGCGTCCCCAGGGCGCGGGCGCGAGCCCACGAATGATACGTATCCGGAGCACCAGCCCACATGACGAGCAGCATCGAGGCCACCTCGAGCAACGCTGAGAACAGCACCACGGTCGACGAGAATCTGTCCGACGAGGAGCTCCTCGCCGCGATCGACGCGACCATCAAATACTTCAACGACGGCGATATCGTCGAAGGTACCGTCGTCAAGGTCGACCGGGATGAAGTCCTGCTCGACATCGGCTACAAGACCGAGGGCGTCATCCCCTCGCGCGAGCTGTCGATCAAGCACGACGTCGACCCTGAAGACGTCGTCGCTGTGGGCGATCACGTTGAGGCCCTCGTCCTCCAGAAGGAGGACAAGGAAGGCCGTCTGATCCTCTCCAAGAAGCGCGCCCAGTACGAGCGCGCCTGGGGCACCATCGAGAAGATCAAGGACGAGGACGGCGTCGTCCGCGGCTCGGTCATCGAAGTGGTCAAGGGCGGTCTCATCCTCGACATCGGCCTCCGGGGCTTCCTCCCCGCGTCGCTGGTCGAGATGCGCCGCGTGCGCGACCTCCAGCCGTACGTGGGCCGCGAACTCGAAGCCAAGATCATCGAGCTCGACAAGAACCGCAACAACGTGGTCCTGTCGCGCCGCGCCTGGCTGGAGCAGACCCAGTCCGAGGTCCGCACCGAGTTCCTGCACCAGCTCGCGAAGGGCCAGGTCCGCAAGGGCACGGTCTCCTCGATCGTCAACTTCGGCGCCTTCGTCGACCTCGGCGGGGTCGACGGCCTGGTCCACGTGTCCGAGCTGTCCTGGAAGCACATCGACCACCCGTCCGAGGTCGTCGAGGTCGGTCAGCCGGTCGAGGTCGAGGTCCTGGAAGTGGACCTGGACCGCGAGCGCGTCTCCCTGTCGCTGAAGGCGACCCAGGAAGACCCGTGGCGCCAGTTCGCGCGCACCCACGCGATCGGCCAGATCGTGCCCGGCAAGGTCACCAAGCTCGTCCCGTTCGGCGCGTTCGTCCGCGTCGAGGACGGCATCGAGGGCCTCGTGCACATCTCCGAGCTGGCCGAGCGCCACGTCGAGGTGCCCGAGCAGGTCGTCAAGGTCGGCTCCGACGCCATGGTCAAGGTCATCGACATCGACCTGGACCGCCGCCGGATCTCGCTCTCGCTCAAGCAGGCCAACGAGGCCTACGTCGAGAACGAGGAGCAGTTCGACCCGACGCTGTACGGCATGGCCGCGCAGTACGACGACCAGGGCAACTACATCTACCCGGAGGGCTTCGACTCGGAGACCGGCGAGTGGATGGAGGGCTTCGACGAGGCCCGCGAGGAGTGGGAGCGGCAGTACGCCGAGGCCCGCACCCGCTGGGAGGAGCACGGCAAGCAGATCGCCGAGCGCGTCATCACCGAGGCTCCGGCCAAGCCCGCCGAGGGCGAAGCCGCACCGAAGGGCGACAAGGGCGCCAAGAAGGCCACTTCCGAGAAGAAGTCGGCCCCCGCGGAGCCCCAGGGCACGCTGGCCACCGACGAGGCGCTCGCGGCTCTCCGCGAGAAGCTCGCCGGCAACTAGCAGCCGTCACTCTTTCAACTGACAGACCACTGCCCGTCCCAGGCCGTTCGCCCGGGGCGGGTAGTGTTTTATCTGTGCTTAACGTCGCATTGACCGGTGGCATCGGAGCCGGTAAGAGCACGGTCGCGAAGCAGCTCGCAGAGCTCGGGGCGCGCGTCATCGACGCCGACGCCCTCTCCCGCGAAGTCGTCGCCCCCGACACGGAGGGCCTCGCCGCGGTGGTCTCACGCTTCGGCCCCGAGGTCCTGACCCCGGAGGGCGCGCTCGACCGCGCGAAACTCGCCGAGATCGTCTTCGACTCCGCGCCCGCGCGGGCCGAACTCGAAGCGATCGTCCACCCGCGCGTCCGCGCCCGGGCCCGCGAGATCACCGACTCCCTGCCCGACGACGCCATCGTCGTCCAAGACATCCCGCTCCTGGCCGAGACCGGCCAGGCGCCCGGCTTCCACCTCGCCATCGACGTGGAGGCGCCGCGAGAGCTCCGGCTCGAACGGCTCGCCGCGCGCGGCCTCGACCGCGCCGACGCCCTCAGAAGGATCGACGCCCAGGCGTCCGACGCCGACCGCCGCGAGGTCTGCGACGTCGTCCTCTCCAACGACCACGACGTCCACGAGCTCGAACGGCGCGTTGCCCTGCTGTGGGACGAGCGCATCAAGCCGTTCGCGGAGAACCTCCAGAACGAGCGGTACGAGCCCCGGCCCGAGAAGCTCCAGCTCGTCGAGACCGACCCGGCCTGGGCGCACCGCTTCGAGCACCACGCCGCGCGCCTGCGCCGCGTCATGGGCCCCAGCGCGGTCCGCATCGACCACGTCGGCTCGACCGCCGTCCCGGGCCTGCCCGCCAAGGACGTCGTCGACATCCAGGTCACCGTGGTGTCGCTGCACATCGTCGACGCGTTCGCCGAGGCCCTCGGCGACGCCGGGTACTTCGGCAAGGTCGCCTACGACTCGCCCAAGCCCGGGCACCCGGACATCGAGCAGTGGGAGAAGCGCTTCTACGGCTCCGCCGACCCCGGCAACATCGCGCACCTCCACTTCCGGTCGATCGACGCGCCCGGCCAGCGGTACGCGCTGCTGTTCCGCGACTGGCTCCGCGCCGACGCGCAGGCCCGCGCCGAGTACGCGCACGTCAAGGGCGCGCTCGCCGCGAAGTTCGACTCCACGCGCGAGTACACCGAGGCCAAGGAGCCCTGGTTCGACCGCGAGGGCTGGCCCCGCGCCAACCGCTGGGCCGAGGAGCACGGCTGGCACGCGCCGCTCTGCTAGCGACCGGACACGGACAGGACCCGCGAGCGTCTCGCGGGTCCTTTGTCGTGTCCGGATCTCCCATCGGTGACCCGCGGTGATAGCCAGATGACGGAAAATGCCGTTCCTACTGCGGTGTCCGATTCTGTTACGATGAACAGTCGCGTTCGATTGCCGATCGACGACACCCCTCCCGACCCGGCCGCGGATACCGGTGATTCGCGGGCGAGTCCGGTCCGACTCTTCGACCACCACAGAAAGTCACCAGACCACAATGGATATTCCAGCAGGTCCGGCCGCTCCGACCGCCCCCGCCTCCGGCCCGGGCCGTCGCAGTCGCCACGCCAAGCCGCGCCGCCTCCGCGGCGGCGTGCTCGGAAGGATCACCTTCGGACGGCGGAGCGCCCGTTCGGAGTGCAGGCACATCGACACGAGGATCTCGGAGCCGCGCGACGTGCAGCGCGACGCCGAGGCCACCATCCGCGACATGAAGCAGAACAGCGAGGACCGCGACCGCGCCGTCCACGACCTCGCCCACGGCCCCGGGGCCGGCGAGGCGTCCCGCTGGCTCCTGTGCAACGCGATCCAGAACCACGACCTGAGCCAGGACCACCGCCTCGCACTGGCCGAGGAGTACCTCCGCTGCCTCCCCGAGGAGGCCTCCGAAGCGCTCCTGCGCTTCGCCCTCGACGTCGCCAACGACCCGTTCTCGCGCCTCGCGGCCGCCCGCCGGATCCCCGGCGAGGACCGCCGGCGCCTCGCGATCCTCGTGATCGCGACCGCCGCCGGGCTCGACGTCGAATGCCGCCTCCAGGCCGCGATCGCGCTCGTGCCCCTGGCGCTGCGCGACGCCGAGGAGGTGCTCAAGGGGCTCGCCACCGACGCCGCCCGCGGCTTCGAGATCCGGCTGGAGGCCGCCCGCCGCTGGGCGGAGCTCAACCGGATCGCCGCGATCGAGGTGCTCTGGAGGATCGTGAGTGCGACCGAGGCCCCGTGGCTCTGGCGGATCGCGGCCGCCGTGGAACTGGTGCACCTGCGCGTCCGGGCGGCCAAGGGCCTGCTCCTGGAGTGGATGGAGAACCGGGAGCTCCCCGAGGAGATGCACACGCACCTCATCGCGACCCTCCGCAGGCTCGACCTCCAGCGCGCCGCCTAGCGCCCGACGCGCGACGGGCCCGGCCGATGGCCGGGCCCGCGTCGTCTCGCCTTGCGGCTCAGCCGATCTGGTCGGCGACCTCCCACGGGACGGCGACCATCGGGTAGTCCTCGTAGGCCACCTCGGCGCTCGCGACCCCGTAGTACGTCATCATCTCGACCTCGGTGAGGCGGTCGTCGGCCAGGTGGTACCGGTACGCCGACCGGCCCGCCTCGGCCTGCGCGTCGCCGTTGACGGGGAACTCGACCACGTACTCCGGCTCGTCCTCGGTGCCGTCGGTGCGCAGCAGCCGCGCGTCGGCGGCCATCCGCTCCTCGTCGTCGGGCTCCTCCGCGGCCATCTCCAGCAGCCGGTACACCAGCGACTCGACCGGGCCGAAGCTGTCGGCGACGTCCTCGTCGCTCAGCTTGTGGACCTCCCAGCCCTCCGCGGGCGGCGTCTCGGGCAGCTCGCCGTCCTCGACCGCGAGGGTCGCGAACCCGCCCGGCCGCGCCAGCATGAGCCGCTGCCCGTCCGGGTCCTCCAGGTGCAGGTACGCGGTCATCGTGCGCCAGTCGACCGACCCGAACCCGGTCGCGACCTGCCCGTCGGCGACGGGCACGGACAGCTCGACCTCCGAGGACCGCTCCCAGTTCTCGTACCTGACCTCGCTGATCGCCTCCGCGAGGTCCTCGTCCACCTCGGCGGGCGCGATGGCCGGGCCGCCGAGGAGGTCGACCGGGTCGAGCCCGGCGGGGTCGACCGCGACATCGCGCAGGAAGTCCACGGCCGAGAGGCTCTCGGCGCCCGTGTTCACCTGGAACCGGCGCAGTACGCCCTCGCCGTCGATGGAGTACAGGGCCTCCGGGGCCGCCGCGGCGGTCTCGTCGGCGGCGGGCTCGCCCGTCTCCACCATGATCGGCGCCCGGAACGAGTCCACCGGCTCGCCGTCGATGATCCCCTCCTCGCGCCAGGTCGCGTCCTCGGCCAGCTCGGCCGGGTCGTCCGCGTCCGCCGCGGTCAGCGTGAACAGGGACGACACGAGGATGTCGAGGGTCGTCTCCAGCGGCGACCCGGCGCCCGAGAGCATCGCCCGGGTCGTCCAGCCGTCCTCCGGGACCGTGGCGGCCGCGAACGCGGCCTCGTCGTCGGCCCGCGAGGCCATCAGCCCCGGCACGGCCTGGACCAGCGTGTACGAGCCGTCGTCGGCCGGGACGCGCGCGTACACCATCGGCACCCGCCAGTCCATGTACCCGTCGACGACGAGCGTCTCGCCGTCGACCGGCAGGCTCATCCGCAGCGCGACGGGATCGGCGTCGTGGTTCTTCTGGCGCATCGACGCCAGCAGCGCGGCCTCGTCCTCGCTGACCGGGCGCTCGGCCTGCGAGTTCCCCGGACTGCACGAGACGGCGAACCACCCGGCGATCGCGACCGCGGTGATGATGGCGACGACCCACAGCAGGGCCGACTTGAACGGAATCGAGGTAGTGGAGCTCACGCAGGGACCAACGATCCTGCGCCCGAAAAGTCACCCTCGGAGCGGAGGAGTGTCGGACCCCGGGGTTACCGTTGGGCCGTGGCTTTCGATATTCCGCGCGCCGACGGGCGCTTCGAGGTGGTCAGCGAGTACGAGCCGTCAGGCGACCAGCCGACCGCGATCGCGCAGCTCGCCGACAGGGTCGGCAGCGGCGAGCGCGACACCGTGCTGCTCGGCGCCACCGGCACCGGCAAGTCCGCCACGTCCGCGTGGCTGATCGAGAAGCTCCAGCGCCCCGCGCTGGTGATGGCCCACAACAAGACGCTCGCCGCCCAGCTGGCGAAGGAGTTCCGCGAGCTCCTGCCGAACAACGCCGTCGAGTACTACGTCTCCTACTACGACTACTACCAGCCCGAGGCGTACGTCGCCCAGACCGACACCTACATCGAGAAGGACGCCTCGATCAACGAGGAGGTCGAGCGGCTGCGCCACCGCGCCACCTACTCGCTGCTGACCCGCCGCGACGTCGTGGTGGTCGCCACGGTCTCGGCGATCTACGGCCTCGCCACGCCCGCCGAGTACCTCGAACAGGCCACCGAGGTGAGCGTCGGCCAGGAGTGGGAACGCGACAAGCTGCTGCGCCGCCTCGTCGACGTCCAGTACGCGCGCAACGACATCGCGTTCACCCGCGGCACCTTCCGGGTCCGCGGCGACACGATCGAGATCATCCCGGCGTACGAGGAGCTGGCGATCCGGATCGAGATGTTCGGCGACGAGATCGACCGGCTCTACTACCTGCACCCGATCACCGGCGACGTCATCCGCGAGGTCGACCGGGTCCTCATCTTCCCCGGCTCGCACTACGCCACCGGCGACGAGCGGATGCGCCGCGCCATCCGCGACATCGAAGTCGAACTCGAAGAGCGCCTGACGGAGCTGGAGTCCCAGGGCAAGCTCCTGGAGGCCCAGCGGCTGCGGATGCGCACCGTGTTCGACCTGGAGAACATGAAGCAGACCGGCACCTGCAACGGCATCGAGAACTACTCGCGGCACATCGACGGCCGCCCCGCCGGGTCGCCGCCGCACACGCTCCTCGACTACTTCCCCTCGGACTTCGTGACCATCATCGACGAGTCGCACCAGACCGTCCCGCAGATCGGCGCGATGAGCGAGGGCGACGCCTCCCGCAAGCGCAACCTGGTCGAGCACGGCTTCCGCCTCCCCAGCGCGCAGGACAACCGGCCGCTGCGCTTCGACGAGTTCCGCGAGCGCGTCGGCCAGTCGGTGTACCTGTCGGCCACGCCCGGCAAGTGGGAGCTGGAGCAGACCGGGAACAAGTTCGTCGAGCAGGTCATCCGGCCCACGGGCCTGGTCGACCCGCACGTGGAGGTGCGGCCCACGAAGGGCCAGATCGACGACCTCATGTTCGAGATCCGCGAGCGCGCGAAGAAGGACGAGCGGGTCCTGGTGACCACCCTCACCAAGAAGATGGCCGAGGACCTCACGGACTACTTCCTCGACAACGGCATCCGCGTGCGGTACCTGCACTCGGAGGTCGAGACGCTGCGCCGCGTCGAGCTGCTGGGGGAGCTGCGCCGCGGCGACTACGACGTGCTCGTCGGCATCAACCTCCTCCGGGAGGGCCTCGACCTGCCGGAGGTGTCGCTCGTGGCGATCCTCGACGCCGACAAGGAGGGCTTCCTGCGCTCGGCGACCTCGCTGATCCAGACGATCGGGCGCGCGGCCCGCAACGTCTCGGGCACGGTCCTGATGTACGCGGACAACCTCACCGACTCGATGAAGGCCGCGCTCGACGAGACCGACCGGCGCCGCGAGAAGCAGGTGGCCTACAACCTGGAGCACGGCATCGACCCGCAGCCGCTGCGCAAGCGCATCGGCGACATCATGGAGGACCTGTACGACTCCGCGGCCGAGACCGCGAAGCTCGTCGCCGCCGAGCGGCCCGTCCGCGGGAAGAGGACCGACGCGAAGGGCGCGGGCAAGGTGCGCTCCGAGATCGTGCAGCAGATCGACGAGCGCAACGAGCAGATGCTCACCGCCGCAAGGGAACTGCGCTTCGAACTGGCGGCGGCGTACCGCGACGAGATCGCCGACCTGAAGCGGGAGCTGCGGGAGATCGACGCGGCCGGAGGCTGACACGGCGACGGGCCCGCGCGGGGAATGCGCGGGCCCGTGCCGGTGTTGTGCCGAGGGTGCTAGTCGATGTCGACTGCATGCTCCACGAACGGCGGCTCCGCGAAGAACGGGCCGATCGCCTCGCGCCATTTCGGGAACCGGTCGGTCTCGCGGAAGCCCTGCTCGTGGGCCTCGACGGAGTCCCATTCGATGAGGAGCACGAACCGGGAGGGGTTCTCGACCCCCTGGGTCATGCGGATGGAGCGGCACCCGGGGGAGGCCTCGACGAACGCGCGGGCGCCGCGGTACGCCTCCTTGAAGGCGTCCTCCTGCCCGGGGGTGATCTTGATTTCAGCGACTTCCAGAACCATGCGCGGAGCGTCCCACAAGGCTCACGGATCGCCGCAGGTCAGGAGTACTGTCGAGAGAGAAGTCACAAATCCGACTGATGACAAGTCGGGTTCCGGCAGGCAGAATAAGCCTGTCTGTTCAAAATCAGGTATGTGGGGAGTATCCCGCAGCGCACAGCGCTGTTAGCGTCGTCGTCAATGCACGGGACCGCGATCGGTCCCCGGTGACGCTGGTCCCAGGGGGATCGGGAGAGACCATGTGACCCTCCAAAGACCAAGGAAGGCAACACATTGGAACTCCCGGCCTGGGCATGGGCGCTGACCATGGCAGGACTGGCGTCGGTGGTCGTGTTCGACCTCGTGATGGCGGTCCGCAACCCCCACAAACTCTCCACGAAGGAATCGGCCACCTGGGCCGGCGTCTACGTCAGTGCCGCGCTGCTCTTCGGCGCCCTCATCTTCTTCACGCAGGGCGCGACTTACGGCGGGCAGTTCTACGCGGGCTATCTCACCGAGCTCGCCCTCTCCGTGGACAACCTCTTCGTCTTCCTGCTCATCATCCAGGCGTTCCGCGTCCCGGACAAGCTCCAGTCGCGGGTGCTGCTGGTCGGCATCGTCCTCTCGATCATCCTGCGCGGCGGCTTCATCGCGGTCGGCTCGGTGCTCATCGAGCAGTTCAGCTGGGTCTTCCTGATCTTCGGCGCGATCCTCATCTGGACCGCGTGGGGCCAGCTCAAGGGCGACGACGACCACGAGGAGGGCATGCCGCAGAACCGCTTCATGAAGTTCGCGGAGTCGAAGCTCCGGGTCGCCCCCGACTACGACGCCGGGCGCCTGACCACCCGCATCGACGGCGTCAAGTTCGTGACCCCGCTGCTGCTGGCGATGCTCGCGATCGGCTCCACCGACATCCTGTTCGCGCTCGACTCGATCCCGGCGATCTTCGGCCTGACGCAGGAGCCGTACCTGGTCTTCACCGCCACGATCTTCGCGCTCATGGGCCTGCGGCAGCTGTACTTCCTGCTCGCGGCCCTGCTGAAGTCGCTGCGGTACCTGTCGCTGGGCCTGGCCGCGATCCTCGGCTGGATCGGCGTCAAGCTCATCCTGCACGGCCTGCACGAGAATCAGCTCCCGTTCATCAACGGCGGCGAGCACCTCGACGCGATCCCCGAGATCCCGACCGCGCTGTCGCTGGGCGTCATCGCGGGCGTCCTCATCGCGGTCATCGCGACGAACGGCATCCTCCTGCGCCGCGAGGGCAAGACCTGGAAGGAGCTGTTCGAGGAGGCCGAGCGCGAGCAGCACGTCCCGGCCACCGCGGGCGCCGAGAAGGTCTGACACCAGTACATGCAACGGCCCGCCTCCCTTTCGGGGAGGCGGGCCGTTCGCGTTGCGTCCGTTAGGCCCTGACGGGCAGGCGGCGGCACGCGGCGATGCGCGCCAGCTCGGCGTCCTTGAGCGGCTCGGCCACGACCTTGCCGTAGACCGGCGAGGAGAAGATCACCTCGGGCAGGTCGGACTGGCTGCGCTCGGCCATGATCGCCGGGGTCTTCGGGTCGCCGCCGTGGTCGAGGAAGACCAGGTCGCCGGGGTGCAGGTCCTCGAACGCGACGGCCTCGCCGGCCTCGATGAGGGCCGGGCCGAAGCGCGGCACGTCGATCCCGAGCTGGCGGTAGACGATCCACACCAGGCCGGGCGCGTCGATGCCGTAGGCGCTGACGCCGCCGTGCAGGTACGGGATCTCCAGGAGCTGCTGGGCGAGCTTGACGGCGTCGAGGCCCGCGGCGACCAGCGCGGTCGAGGGCGCGGACAGCTCCGCGGCGGGCTCGGCCGTGAGGTCGCGCTGGGGGACCCAGCCGGGCTGGCGCGGGCCGGGGAGGGCCACGGGGACCCAGCCGCGGTACGCCTCGCCGACGACGCGCAGGCGCGTCCCGAGCGTGACGCCGGGGATCGACACGTCGCCGCCGGGCTCGTCGCGCACGGCGGTCGCGGTGGCGCTGACCAGGTACTCGGTGCCGCCGGCGCTGCCGTCGGCCGGGTGCGCGAGCTGGTCGAGCGGGACCCAGCCCGAGGTCTCCTGCGAGGGGCAGGTGACCTCCGCCCAGCCGTCGGCTATGCGCTCGACGTCGACGCGGGTGCCGAGGAGGCACTGGGTCCGCACGCGTCCTTTGAGGCCGTTGGCGCGGATGTCGTTGGTGAGCCTGGCGACCCATTCGCGGATGGCGGACGGCACGCCCAGCGCGAGCCGGTCCTCGGGCCCGGCGGCGGAGGGCTGGGCCCAGAGGGTCGCGACTGCCACGGCGATCAACGCCGGTTGTCCAGGTGCGATCGGCAAGGTTGGTTCTCTCCGGATGGTTCGGGCGGTTCACAAGTCGAGACGCGAGCAGGGGGATCTCCACCAGCCCGCCGCGTCCTTCGCAGCACCGACCACCCACTGTAGCAAGTGTAGGCGGATCGCGACGCTCCGACCCGAGCGTGAAGTCGCGGGGGCATACCGCCCGATAACCCCCGCACCATCGGAAAATCCCCTTCCCGCGGCTGTGGCAGGATCGTGCGCATGACCGGACTGCACGACGCCCTCGACCGCCTCGCCACCGCCGCCGAACTCGACCGCGCCCCGGACGCGGCCGACCTGGAGTCCGTCCTCGCGAGCGGCGACGCCGAGCTGATGGACGTGGTCGCCGCCGCGGCGCGGCTCCGCTTCCGCCACTTCGGGAACACGGTCAAGCTGAACTACCTCGTCAACCTCAAGAGCGGCCTGTGCCCCGAGGACTGCAACTACTGCTCGCAGCGCCTGGGCTCGAAGGCCGACGTCCTCAAGTACACCTGGCTCAGCCCCGAGCAGGCCGCCGAGCAGGCGGCCGCGGGCGTCGCGGGCGGGGCCTCGCGGGTGTGCCTGGTCGCGAGCGGGCGCGGTCCGACCGATATGGACGTCGAGCGGGTCGGCAAGACCATCGCCGCCGTGAAGAACGCCGCGCCGGGGGTCGAGGTGTGCGCGTGCCTGGGGCTGCTCAAGGACGGCCAGGCCGAGCGGCTCGCCGACCTCGGCGCCGACGCGTACAACCACAACCTGAACACCTCCGAGGACACGTACGCGGAGATCTGCTCGACCCACACGTTCGCCGACCGCGTCGACACCGTCAACGCCGCCCACGGCGCGGGGCTCTCGCCGTGCTCGGGCCTCATCGCGGGGATGGGGGAGTCGGACGCCGACCTCGTCTCGGTCGCGCTGGGCCTGCGGGAGCTGGGGGTCGACTCGATCCCGGTGAACTTCCTGCTGCCCTTCGACGGCACGCCGATGGAGGCGACGTGGGACCTGGACCCGCGCCGGTGCCTGCGCATCCTCGCGATGGTCCGCCTCGCGAACCCCGCCGCGGAGGTCCGCCTCGCGGCCGGACGCGAGGTCCACCTGCGCACGCTCCAGGCGACCGCGCTGCAGATCGTCAACTCGATCTTCCTGGGCGACTACCTGACCAGCGAGGGCCAGGCCGCGAAGGACGACCTCGCGCTCATCGCCGACGCCGGGCTCGTCCCGCTCGGACTCGATGCCGCGCCGGAGGAGGTCCGCGAAGCGGTCAAGGTGCGCCGCCGCGGCGCCGGGACCGACGCCGCGCCCAACGCCTGACTCAGCGGGAGGCGCGACCGCGCGGCCGCAGCGCGAACCAGAGCGCGGCGCCCGCGGTCCGGCTCAGCCGAAGGCGGCGGTCGATTCGCGGACGACGAGTTCGGTCGCGAGTTCGAGTCGGGGGGAGTCGATCTCGTTGCCCGCGGCCATCTCCAGGACGGTGCGGGCCGCGAGGGCGCCCATCTCGGCGAGGGGCTGGCGGACGGTGGTCAGGGGCGGGGAGGTCCAGCGGGACTCGGGGAGGTCGTCGAAGCCGACGATGCTGACGTGCTCGGGGATGCGCAGGCCCGCCTGGCGGATCGCCTCGTAGGCGCCGAAGGCCATCTGGTCGGAGGAGGCGAAGATCGCCGACGGCGGGGTCTGCAGGCGCAGCAGGGCGTTGGCGCCGTCGAAGCCGGACTGGTGGTAGAAGTCCCCGTCGACGACCAGGTCCGAGTCGAACTCGATGCCAGCGGCCTCCAGGGCGGCGCGGTAGCCGTCGAAGCGGGCGCGCGAGCACAGGACCTGCTTGGGGCCGTGGATGAATCCGATCCGCCGGTGGCCCAGGGCGATCAGGTGCTCGGTGGCGGCCAGACCGCCCGCCCAGTTGGTGGCGCCGATCGCGGGGGCGTCCATCGTGGGCCCGCCCGAGGGGTCGAGGACCACCATCGGGACGCCGAGGTGGCGCAGCTGCTCCAGGATCGGCGAGGCGAGCTGCGAGACCACCAGGATGACGCCGTCGGAGGCGCGGGTGCGGAGGTTGTCCATCCACTGCTCGGTCGAGGCGCGCCTGCGGTGCACCGCGGAGACGACCGTGCCGACGCCGGCGGCGTGCGCCGCGTCCTCGACGCCGCGGATGATCTCCACGGCCCAGGGGCTGTCCAGCTCGTTGAAGACCAGGTCGACCAGGCGCGCGCGGCTCGGCGCGCGAGTGGAGCGGCGGCGCTGGTACCCGCGCTCGTTCAGCAGCTCTTCGACGCGTCGGCGGGTCTCGGGGGCGACGTCGGAGCGGCCGTTGATGACGCGCGACACCGTCGGCACGCTGACGCCGGCCTCGTCGGCGATGGCGCGGATGGTGATCCGCCCGTGTTCGGCTTCGCTCAAGGGTCTCCTCCAGGTCCTCTGCGCAATGGTTCGCTGCACATCCTATAGCGCGCCGACGCGGCTCCCGGAGACCGCCTGAAAGTTTCGGACTCAAAGCCTGAAACAAGGGGCTGGGCAAACGCATCCCAGCGTCAGATTGACGCTAGAACTGAGGCTTCATCAATGTTATGGTGTGCGAACCTGTATCGAAAACGATCAGAAAAGTTTCAGAAACTATCGGCCCGGAACCAGCCGCCAAGGCGCGCGCTGGGCCGCTTGAGTGGAGCAGCATGGACACCGACACCCCCGCGGAGACGGCCGAACGAGCCGCCGGGCTGGTCAAGCGGATGACCCTCGAAGAGAAGTGCGCGCAGCTGTCGAGCCTGTGGCACGGCGTCGAGGCCGACGCGGGGGACATGGCCCCCCACCAGAGCGAGCAGACCGGCGGCGCCGTCGCCGCCGAAGACCCCCTCGCCCACGGGCTCGGACAGGTCACCCGACCCTTCGGATCCGCCCGCGTCGACCCCGCCGAAGGCGCCGCCCGCCTCGCCGCCATCCAGCGCCGCGTCCGCGACACCAGCCGCTTCGGCATCGCCGCCGTCGCCCACGACGAGTGCCTCGCGGGCTTCATGGCCTACGGCGCCACCATCTTCCCGACCGCCCTCGCCTGGGGCGCGACCTTCGACCCCGCGCTCGTGAAGGCCGTGGCCCGCCAGATCGGCGACACCATGCGCTCGGCCGGCATCCACCAGGGACTCGCGCCCGTCCTCGACGTCGTCGCCGACTCCCGCTGGGGCCGCACCGAAGAGACCATCGGCGAGGACCCGTACCTCACCGGCGTCCTCGGCACCGCGTACGTCACCGGCCTCCAGGACGCCGGGCTCATCGCCACCGTCAAGCACTTCGCCGGGTACTCCGCCTCCCACGCCGCCCGCAACTTCGGCCCGGTCTACCTGGGCCCCAGGCAGTTCACCGAGACCTACCTGACGCCCTTCGAGATGGCCGTGCGCCTGGGCCGCGCCAAGTCCGTCATGCCCTCCTACGCCGCCAACGACGGCGTCCCCTCCCACGCCAACGTGCGCCTCCTCACCGGCATCCTCCGCGAGGAGTGGGGCTTCGAGGGCACCGTCGTCGGCGACTACTTCGGCGTCAACTTCCTCCACTCCCTGCACGGCATCGCGGGCGACCGCTCCGCCGCCGCCGCGGCCGCCCTCGGCGCGGGCGTCGACGTGGAGCTGCCCGGCGCCGACTGCTTCGGCGAGCCGCTGCGCAACGCCGTCGCCGACGGCCTCGTCGAAGAGAAGACCCTCGACCGCGCCGTCGAGCGCGTGCTCACCCAGAAGATCGAGCTCGGCCTGCTCGACGAGATCGCCGAACCGTCCGCCACGGTCGACTTCGACCCGCCCGAGGCCCGCGCGCTGGCGGCCGAGGTCGCCCGCAAGTCCGTGGTGCTCCTGTCGAACGACGGCACGCTCCCGCTGAAGGCGGCCCCCGCGCGCGTCGCGCTCGTCGGCCCCGTCGCCGACGACCCGGCCGCGTTCCTCGGCTGCTACTCGTTCCCCAACCACCACATGCGGTACGACGCCGAGAGCGGCGAGCGGTACCCGGCCGTCGACACCGGCGTCGCCATCGCGACGATCGCCGACCGGCTCGCCGCGGACCTGCCCGGCGCTGTGATCGAGCACATCGCCGGAGGCTGGGTCCGCGAGTCCACCGACGCCGAGATCGCCGCCGCCGCGAACGCCGCCGCGGCCGCCGACCTCGCCGTCGTCGCCGTCGGCGACCGCTCCAGCCTGTTCGGGCGCGGCACCTCCGGCGAGGGCTGCGACGCCCCCGACCACGCCCTGCCCGGCCGCCAGGCCGAGCTGCTCGAAGCGGTCCTCGACTCCGGCACGCCCACCGTGGTGGTCGTCGTCTCGGGCCGCCCGTACGCCCTCGGCACCGCCCCCGAGCGGGCCGCCGCGATCCTCCAGGCGTTCCTGCCCGGCGAGGAGGGCGCCGCCGCGATCACCGCGATCCTCACCGGCGCCGCCGAGCCCGAGGGCCGCCTGCCCGTGGGCGTCCCGGCCCGCCGCGACTCGCCGCCCGCGACCTACCTGGGCCCGCAGCTGGCCCGCCGCTCCGAGGTGTCCTCGGTGGACCCGACCGCCCGCTACTCCTTCGGGCACGGCCTCACCTACACCGAGTTCGCCTGGGACGAGCCGGAACTGCTCTCCTCCGCCGAGGTCGCCCCCGACGGCGTCGTCGAGGTGGCCGTGCGCGTCGCCAACACCGGCGAGCGCCGCGGCACCGAGGTCGTGCAGCTCTACCTCCACGACCCCGTCGCGAGCACCGTCCGCCCCGTGCAGCGCCTCGTGGGCTTCGCCCGCCTGGAGCTCGAAGCCGGGCAGGCCGCGCGGGCGCGCTTCGCCGTCCCCGCCGACCTCGCGGCGATCATCGGCCTCGACGGCCAGTGGACCGTGGAGGCCGGGGCGCTCGAACTGCGCCTCGCCCGCTCGGCCGCCGACACCGCTCCGTCGTTGACCGTGGAGGTCACCGGCGAGCGCCGCATCGAGCCCGGCACGAGGGCTCTGGAGACCCAGGTCACTGTCGAAACCGGCGTCGTCTAGTATTGTCCTGAACGCTGGAAAACGTTTACCGACTCTTCGTGCCAAAGGAGCCCCCTGTGTCCTCCACCCACCGCCTCGCCATCGTCGGCACCGGCGGGATCGCCAATCTGCACGCCGAAGAGCTCCGGAAACACGTTCCCGGACGCATCGAGCTCGTGGCGGCCGTCGACCCCGACGCCGCCCGGCTCGATGCGTTCAAGGACAAGTTCGGCCTCGACCGCGGCTACGCCACCATTGAGGAGCTGCTGGCGAACGAGGACCTCGACCTCGTCGACCTGTGCAGCCCGCCGGTGGCCCACGCGCCCGGCGCCATCGCGGCCCTCGCCGCGGGCGTCGGCGTCGTGTGCGAGAAGCCCCCGGCGCTGAGCCTGGAGGAGTTCGACCGGATCGCGGCGGCCGCGGCCGCCTCCAGCGCCGACTTCGCCGTGATCTCCCAGCACCGCTTCGGGTCCGCGGCCGAGCGGGTGCGCAACATGATGGCCTCCGGCGTCCTCGGCCGCCTCGCCGTCGCCAAGTGCGACACGCTCTGGTTCCGGCCCGAGGAGTACTTCGCGGTCGAGTGGCGCGGGCGCTGGGAGACCGAGGGCGGCGGCCCCACCATGGGCCACGGCATCCACCAGATCGACACGCTGCTGTCGATCGTGGGGCCCTGGTCCGAAGTGGTCGCCACCGCGCACCGGCACCGCCGCCGCACGAACACCGAGGACGTCTCGCACGCGATCGTCACCCTCGAATCCGGCGCCTCGGTGGTCATCACCAACTCGCTGCTGTCGCCGCGCGAGGTCTCCCAGATCCGCCTCGACTTCGACACGGCCACCGTCGAACTCGACCACCTCTACGGGTACGGCGACGACGACTGGCGGGTCCATCCGATCGAGTCCGCCGCCGACGAGGTCAACCAGGCCTGGGCCGGCGAGCCGCGCGGGCAGGCCTCCGGCCACGGCGCCCAGTTCAAGCGCATCGCCGACGCCCTCGACGGCAAGGCCACCCCGCCCGTCCCGGTCGAAGAGGCCCGCCGCACCCTCGAACTGCTCGCCGCGATCTACGCCTCGGCGTTCACGGGCAAGCGCGTCCGCGCCGGGGACATCGACCCGACCTCGCCCTTCTACCAGCGGATGAACGGCTCGGGCGCTCCCTGGGCCGACCTCAAGTGACGATGCGCCAGAAGCGACGATGCACCAGCACCAGAGCGGAGAGACACCGATGACGCTGCACCTCGACGACAGTGGGACCGCCCTCTCGATCACCACGGGCGACCTTGAGATCTTGCGCTACGTCTACCGGCCCGACAACGACCAGTTCGAGTCCCCCCGGCCCTACTTCGAGCCGCTACGCGACCTCGCCGGGCACCAGGTGAGCCTCTACCGGCCCCACGACCACGTGTGGCACAAGGGCATCGCTCTCTCGCTCCCCAACGCGGGCCCCGAGAACTTCTGGGGCGGGCGCACCTTCCGCCGCGGCCTCGGCTACGTCGACGAGCAGAACGACGGCGCCATGGTCCACCGGGAGTTCACCGAACTGACCGCGGACGCCAACGGCGTCAAAGCCGTCGAGCGCCTCGACTGGATCACCCAGGACGGCCGCCACTTCTTCTCCGAGACCCGCTCCTTCGCCGTGGGCGTCCTCGCCGACGACACCTGGGTCCTGTCCTTCACCACCGCGTTCACCAACGACACCGACGACACCGTCGTCATGGGCAGCCCCACCACCGAAGGCCGCGACAACGCCGGATACGGCGGCTTCTTCTGGCGCGGGCCCCGGTCCTTCACCGGCGGCCGCGTCTACACCGCCGACGGCGAAGGCGGCGACGAGCTCATGGGCGCACGCGGCGACTGGATGGCCTTCCGCGGCGCCCACGACTCCGTCGACGCCGCCTCCACCCTCGTCTTCACCGACCACCCCGACAACCCCGGCGCGCCCGTCAAGTGGTTCGTCCGCTCGAACCCGTTCGCCGCGGTCTGCCCCGCGCCGTTCTTCGACACCGAGCTGCCGATGGCCCCCGGCGACACCGTGACCCTGCGCCACGCCGTCGCGATCGTCAACGGCGACACCGGCGTCGACGGCGCCGCCAAGACCGCCGACCTCGCCGCCGCCGAACTCGCGAAGCTGGTGGCGGCATGAGCGGCTTCCCCGGCGGCACCGCCGTCTCCATCGTCACCGTCTACGACTGGCCCACCGTGGACGGCCAGGCCGGAGGCTCCCCGCACTTCCACACCGCCTCCACCGAGGGCTACGTCGTCACCGGCGGCACCGGCGCGGTCGAGACCCTGTCGAGCAACGGCTACGAACGCCGCGACCTCGCCCGCGGCACCGTCCTGTGGTTCACCCCCGGCACGGTCCACCGCCTCGTCAACCTCTCCGGGGACCTCCAGCTCGTCGTCGTCATGCAGAACGCCGGCATCCCCGAAGCCGGGGACGCCGTCTTCACCTTCCCCGACGAGGTCCTGAACGACCCCGAGGCCTACAACGCCGCCGCCACCGCGCCCGGCGCACCCGGCCTCACCCACGAGCAGCGCGGCGAGGCCACCCGCGCCCGCCGCGACCTCGCCATCGAGGGCTACCTCGCCCTGCGCGAGCGCGTCGAGAAGGAAGGTCCCGACGCCATGAAACCGGTGTGGGACCAGGCCGCCCGCATCGTCGCCGACCGCACCGCTACCTGGCGCCGCCTCTGGGCCGACGGGCCCAAGGCCCAGGCCGACGCCACCGGCGCCCACCTCGACGCCCTCGCGGGCGCCGACGCCGCCCACCTCTGCGACGCCCACGTCGCCTCCGCGGGCGACGCGGAAGGCAAGTGGGGCATGTGCGGCCGCCTCGAAACCTGGGACCTCCGCCCCTGACCGACGCCGACACCGGGCCGGGCGTTCACCATGTGAACTCCCGGCCCCACGCGTACGCCCCCGCAGCGTGTCGCTCCCGCTACGATTGCGGCTGGACACGAAGGAGCGCAGTTGGCCGAGCACAACCCGGCGGAACACGGGATCATGATCGACGCCCCCACCACCGCCGACCGCGACGACGCGGTCTGGATCGAACCCCTCGGCGACGGCCCCGGCCCCGAAACCGGCTTCGACGTCTGGATCCACATCGCCCGCGCCGCCGACCACGTGCGCACCGGCGGCCCCGCCGACACCGAGGCCCGCCGCCGCGTCCACACCCGCTACCGCGCCGACCACACCAGGCACATGCTCCCCGCACCCGTCGTCGAAGCCGCCTCCCTCACCCCCGACCGGCCCTGCGACACCTTCGCCGTCCACCTCCGCATCGACGCCGCCGGACGCGTCCTCGACGCCGAGCTCGGCCCCGGCCGCCTCACCCGCTCCTGGACCATGACCCACGCCGAGGCCGCCACCGCCTCCGGCGACCCCGCCCACCCGCTCCACGACACCCTCGCGCTCGCGCTCCGCTTCGCCCAGACCATGCTCGCCGCGCGCCGCAACGCCGGAGCCCTCGCGTTCTACGACCTCCTCTCCGGCTTCGCCACCAACGAAGAGGGCCAGATCGTGCGCCTCGACAGCGCCGAACGCAACTCCGGCTACATCATCGTGCAGGAGTTCATGATCGCCGCCAACGCGCAGATCGCCGCCTGGGCCGTGCGCGAGGACCTCCCCATCCTCTTCCGCAACCACCGCCTCGCCTCCGTCGCGGGCGACCCCGCCGAACTCCGCGGCGAACTCGACGACATCGCCGCCTCCGGCGACGGCGCGGCCTTCGAGATGCTCCGCACCCGCATGAAGATGGTCTCCCGCGCCGCCACCTACGGCCCCACCGTCCACGGCCACCACGGCCTCCAGCTCCCCGTCTACACCCACGCCACCAGCCCCATCCGCCGCTACCCCGACCTCGTCACACAGCGGATCCTCCTCGCCGCCGCCCTCGGGCACCCCAGCCCCTACAGCCCCGAGGAGCTCGCCGCCACCGCCGACCACGTCAACGAGCACCTCGACGCCGAGCGCCGCGCCAAAGCCGAGTTCTTCAAGCAGCGCGCCCACGCCGAGACCGCCCGCCAGATGGAGGCCGCCGACTTCGCGTCCCTGCCCTACAAGCAGTTCGCCCGCGTCCTCCAGTTCGCCGTCGAACGCGGCGAGGCCCCCGCCGGACTCGCCGACGAGACCGCCCGCCGCCTCGACGCCCGCGAACTCCAGCTCCGCGAGTTCGCCTCCGTCTACCTCTACGGCGGCCCCGACTTCCAGTCCCTGCGCGAGCGCCTGAACCGCCGCCTCGCCCGCGAGCCCCAGCAGGCCCAGTCCGTGCTCAACGTCTACCTCCAGGACCGCCTCGGCGGCCCCGTCAGCAACGAGGCGAACGTCCGCTGGACCGTCGAGGCCGAACCCGCCTACGAAGGCCCCCTCTTCGGCGCCCAGGTCGCCCTCGTCTTCGACGAGACCCGCGTCGAGTCCCCCAAACGCTTGCAGCGCAACAAGAAGGACGCCCGCAACCAGGCCGCGCTGGCGCTGGCCGCGCAGCTCGCGGGCCTGCCCGACCTCTCCTCCGACGCCGCCGCGAAGCCCCGCGCCGACGCGCCTCGCAAGCTCCTCGTGGACGCCGCCGTCAACCCGGCCGAGGCCGTCCAGATCTACGCCGCCCGCGGGGTCGTCGACGGCCTCTCCTGGGACTTCGAGGTCGACGGTCCCTCACACGAACGGGTGTTCACGTGCCGCGGCGAGGCGCTCCTGCGCTCCACCGGCGAGCACGTCGCCGCCGAGGGCCGCGGCCCGACCAAGCAGGCCGCGAAGACCGCCGCCTCGCTGGAGCTGCGGGTCGTCATCGAGGCCGGGCTCGCGCTCGGGGAGACCGGGTCCAGGAGCCCGGCCTAGAGCGCGCAGTAGGCGGGGCCACGCGCGCGAACGCACCGCGAAACGCGTTTCCCCCGCTAAGGCACAATGAACCCGTGCACATTCTCGACGATTTCGCATGGCGCGGCCTCATCCAGGACTCGACCGGTATCGACGCTCTCCGCGAGCACATCGACGCGGGCCAGGTGACGTTCTATATCGGCTTCGACCCGACCGCCCCGAGCCTGCACGTCGGCCACCTCATGCAGCTCATCACGGCCCGCAGGCTCCAGCGGGCGGGGCTGCGGCCGCTGCTGCTCGTCGGCGGCGCGACCGGCCAGATCGGCGACCCCCGCGAGGTCGGCGAGCGCGTCATGAACCCGCCGGAGGTCGTGGCGGGCTGGTTCGAGAAGATCCGCCGCCAGGTGGCGCCGTTCGTCACCTACGACGGCGAGAACGCCGCGATCCCGGTGAACAACCTCGACTGGACGGGGGAGATGGGGGCCATCGAGTTCCTCCGCGACGTCGGCAAGCACTTCCCGGTCTCGAAGATGCTCGCGCGCGACGTGGTGAAGAACCGCCTCGAATCCGGCATCTCCTTCACCGAGTTCGCGTACCAGCTGCTCCAGTCGAACGACTTCTTCGAGCTCAACCGCCGCTTCGGCTGCACCCTCCAGTTCGGAGGGTCGGATCAGTGGGGCAACATCACCGCGGGCGTCGACTTCATCCGGCGCCGCTCCGGCGCGCACGTCCACGCCTTCGTGAGCCCGCTCGTGACCAAGGCCGACGGCACCAAGTTCGGCAAGAGCGAGGGCGGCGCGGTCTGGCTCGACCCGGAGCTGACAAGCCCGTACGCGTTCTACCAGTTCTGGGTGAACTCCGGGGACGCCGACGTCGTCGACTACCTCAAGCGCTTCTCGTTCAAGTCGCACGAGGAGATCGCCGAGCTGGAGGCCGCCACGGCCGAGAAGCCCGCCGCGCGGCTCGCGCAGAAGGCCCTCGCCGAGGAGCTGACCACGCTGCTGCACGGCGCCGAGGAGACGCAGAACGTCGTCGCCGCCTCGCAGGCCCTGTTCGGCCGCGGCGAGCTCGCCGAGCTGCCGGAGGCGACGCTGCGCGCCGCGCTCGTGGAGGCCGGTCTCGCCGAGCTCCCGAAGCCCGATGTCACCGTCGCGGAGGCGATGAAGGAGGCGGGCGTCGTCGCGAGCCTCGGCGAGGCGCGCCGCGCGGCCAAGGAGGGCGGGGCGTACCTGAACAACATCCGGGTAACCGACGCCGAGGCGGTCATCGACCGCGCTGACCTGCTCCACGGCAAGTACGGAGTGATCCGGCGGGGTAAGAAGACCGTCGCCGGGGTCGAGGTCGTCGGCTAGGACCTACACTTGATTGGTTTTGTCGCGGTGAACAGAGGGGGAGACACAAGTGGCTGAAGACGGCCGCGCCCGCAAGGGTGGAGAAGACCGACGAGGCGGCTACGGCCGTCGCGAGGGCGGCGGCTACGGCGACCGTTCGGGCCGGGGCGGTGGCGACCGCCGCGACGACCGCGGGAACCGGGGCGGCTACGGCCGCAGTGAAGGCCGCGACGACCGCCCGCGGCGCTACGAGGACCGGGACGACCGGCCCCGCCGCTACGAAGGCAACCGCGACGACCGCCCGCGCCGCGACGACGACCGCGGGGGCTTCAACCGCGACGACCGCGGCCCGCGCCGCTACGACGGCGACCGGGGCGGGAACCGCGGCTTCAACCGCGACGACCGCGGTGGCAACCGCGGCGGCTACAACCGTGACGACCGCGGTCCCCGCCGCTACGAGGGGAACCGGGACGACCGTCCGCGCCGCTTCGACCGCGATGACCGCGGCGGCCAGCGCGGGGGCTTCAACCGCGACGACCGCGGTGGCAACCGCGGCGGGTTCAACCGCGACGACCGCGGCCCGCGCCGCTACGACGACGACCGTCCCCGCCGGTTCGAGAACCGCGACGACCGGGGCGGGAACCGCGGTTTCAACCGCGACGACCGCGGCGGCCAGCGCGGGGGCTTCAACCGCGACGACCGTGGTGGCAACCGCGGCGGCTTTAACCGCGATGACCGCGGCCCCCGCCGCTACGAAGGCAACCGCGACGACCGCGGTCCCCGCACGTTCGACCGGGACGAGCGTCCGCGCCGGTTCGAGAACCGCGACGACCGGGGCGGGAACCGCGGCTTCAACCGCGACGACCGCGGTGGCAACCGCGGCGGTTTCAACCGCGACGACCGGGGTCCCCGCCGCTACGAAGGCAACCGCGACGACCGCGGCGGCCGCAGCTTCCGCGATGACCGCGGCGGCAGCCGGGGCGGGTTCAACCGCGACGACCGCGGCCCGCGCCGCTACGACGACCGGGACCGGGACGACCGCTTCGGCCGCGACGGCAAGGAGCGCCGGGGCCGGGACAACCTGCGCCCCTTGGAGGAGCGCGAGGCCGGGCACGAGGGCCCGATCCGCATGGGCGAGTCCGACCAGGCCCCGGACCTGCCCGAGGGCGTCGAGTACGGCTTCGACCAGCTCGACAAGGAGACCAAGGAAGGCCTCCGCAGCCTGAACAAGCAGCTCGCCGAGGCCGTCGGCAACCGGCTCATCGCCGCCGCCGCGCTCCTCGCCGAGGACGACGTCCAGGGCGCCCTGGAGCAGGCCCGCTACGCCCGCCGCAAGGCGTCCCGCGTGGCGATCGTGCGCGAGGTGACCGGTGTGGCCGCGTACGGCGCCGAGGAGTGGCAGCTGGCCGTCAACGAGCTGCGCGCCGCGCAGCGCCTGGGCGGCACCCACGACCACGTGGCCCTCATCGCCGACTGCGAACGCGCCCTCGGGCACCCCGAGCGCGCGATCGACCTGTACCGCGAGTTCGGCAGCGACGAGAGCGTCGACCCGGAGGTCCGGGTCGAGCTGCTGATCGTCGCCTCCGGCGCCCGCCGTGACATGGGCATGGGCGAGGCCGCGACCGCGATGCTCAAGGTCGGGGCGCTCAACTCGCCGAAGGCCGAGCCATGGGTGGCCCGTCTGCGCTACGCGTACGCCGAGGGCCTCCTGGCCGACGGCCGCGAGGACGAGGCCCGCGAGTGGCTGTCCAAGGCCGTCGCCGCCGACGAGGAGGGCGAGACCGGCGCCGCCGAGCGCCTCCTCCAGTTGGAGGGCATCGACTTCGAGGAGCTCGAAGACGACGAGGACGACGACGAGTTCGATGACGACGACCTCGATGATGAGGACGACGACGAGGACGACGACCGCGACCGCGACGACGACTACGACGACGAAGACGACTTCGAGGACGAGGACGACGACGTCGAGTACGACGACGAGGAAGACGACGACCTCGACGAAGGCGACGAGGACGACGACGAGGACCGCGAGTCCGAGGCCCCGCGCGCGGCGCAGGAGCCGTCCGGGCCGGCGGCCGAGCAGGCGAACCCCGACGCTGAGGAGTCCGATGACCCGACTGAAAGGCGCCCCTGAGGCACTGGCGAGCGCCTACGACCTGGCGCTGCTCGACCTCGACGGCGTCGTGTACCTGCTGCACGAGCCGATCCCGGAGGCGGCCGCAACCCTCGCGGCCCTTCCGGGGCTCGACTGCGACCCGGTGTTCGTCACGAACAACGCCTCGCGCAGTCCCGAGACGGTGGCGGAGTCCCTGCGCGGCATGGACATCCCCGCCGAGGCCGCCCAGGTGCTCACCTCCGCGCAGGTGGTGGCCTCGGGCATCCTCGACCGGATCGGCAAGGGCGGCAAGGTCCTCGTGACCGGCTCGCAGGCGCTGCGCGACGCGGTGACCGGCGCCGGGCTCGTCCCGGTCGACGACCCGAAGGCCGCCGCGGCGGTGGCCTTCGGGTACACGCCGCAGACCTCGTGGCGCTCCCTCGCGGACACCACGATCGCGGTCCGCGGCGGCGCGTTCTGGGCCGTGGCGAACCTCGACGCGACACTCCCCACTCCGGACGGTCCGCTGCCCGGCATGGGCGCGCTCGTGGGCGCGGTGGCGACCGCGCTCGGGCACGGCCCCGACTTCACGGCGGGCAAGCCCGAGCAGCCGATCTACCGGATCGCCATGGCGCGCAAGCCGGGCGGCCGGGCGATCATGGTCGGCGACCGTCCCGACTCCGACATCGCGGGCGCCAACCGCGCCGGGATCGACTCGCTCCTGGTGTTCACGGGCGTGGCCTCGCCGCGACTGGCGCTGGGCCTGCCGCCGCAGGAGCGGCCGACGTACCTCGGCTGGAGCCTCGCGGCGCTGACCGAGCCGCACCCGGAGCCGGACTGGAACGAGGCCGTCGACCGGATCGACTGCGGCGGTTGGACGGCCGAGCTCGACGGGCCCGACATCCGCTTCAGCGGGCAGGGCGAGGAGTTGGACGGCTGGCGCGCGCTGTGCGAGTTGAGCTGGGCCGCAGCGGACATGAACGGGTACGACCCGTCGCGTCCGCCCGTCCCGGTCGGTCCGGCCGCCGAGAAGCTGCTGGCGGCCTGACCGGTCCCGTTCCCAGGCAAGCGGAAAGCCCGGACTGCCGCGGTCCGGGCTTCGTCATGTCGTGCGGGTGAAGGGGCCTCGGGGGCTTATTCGACCTTGAGGGCCTTGCGCAGCTTGGCGAGGTCCTTCACGGACGCCTTGATCTTGACCTTGCCGGTCAGGAACGCCTTGGCGGGCTTGAGTTCCTTCTTGGACAGGGCGATGAGGTCGTCCGAGCCGATGATGATCCGGACCTCGGCGTCGGCGGCGTCGCCGTCGAGCAGGTCGGTCAGCTTGCCGCCGGAGAGCTTGGCGCTGAACGCCTGGCCCAGGTCGGTGACCTCGACGGCCAGCGTGCGTTCGAAGTCGTCTTCAAGGTTGAGCTCGTCGGACTTCTTGGCGACCTTGCCCGCCATCTTCTCCAACACGTTGCGGACTTCGTCAACAGTGGCCATGCGGTCCTCCCGATAGTGCATACGAAGCTCGACCCGCTCGTCTGCGAGGTCGGCTGCGCAGAGATTACAACGTGGCCTGAATGCTGTTGCGTCCGACCGGGAGGCATTTGCCCGTCCGCGGGCCGCAGGGGCCGGGGCGGGCCTCACGGCCCGCGCCCGCGCACCCTACGCCGCAATCCCGGCGCCAAGGGCCCCTACAGGACCTGGCGGAGCTTCATCAGGTCCATCATGGGAGCCTTGATCTTCACCTGGCCCCCGGTGAACGCCTTCATGAAGTCGAGCTCGCCCGCGACGAGCTTGAGCAGGTCGTCGGAGCCGACGATCATGCGGATCTCGGCGTCGGGGTTGTCGCCGTCGACGATGTCGACGAGCTTGCCCCCGTCGAAGCGGCCGTTGAAGGAGACGGACAGGTCCTTGATGTCCGCCGCGAGGCTCCGCTGGAACCCGGTGAGCTTCTTGACCGTCTTCGGGTTCGAAGCGAGGTTGTCCGCGAACTGCTCCAGGGCGGTCCGGCATTCGTCGATGGTGGCCATGTGGCCCTCCTGTTCGATCGGCGCGGGCGCGGCTGTGCGCCCACGAGTATGTTACCGACCAGTACGACGCGTCGGTCGCGACCGGTCACCGGTAGCTTGGCAGTACCGTTGACGGGACAGGACCCCGTCCCGGGAAACCAGACCCCGAAAGGAGTGGGACCATGGCCGACACCGCCCGCGCCTACTTCGACACCGTCTTCGGCATGGCCGGCGAGCCCGCCCGCCGCGCCCGCGAGTTCGCCGGCAAGGTCCGCGAGGACCTGCGCGCCGGCTCCGAGAGCGCCCGCTCCGGCGCCCAGCGGCTCCGCGAGCACGGCGGCCGCACCGCCCACGACGTCAGGCGCCTCATCCGCGCCGAGCTCGACAACGGCCTCACCCGCATGGGCGTCGCCACCCAGGCCGACCTCGACGACCTCAACCTGCGCCTGGAGCACTCCGAGGAGCAGATCCGCGAGCTGCGCGTGCGCCTCGCCGAGGCCGAAGCGCGCGCCGCCGCCCCCAAGCCCGCCCCCTCGCAGACCGGCAGCGACGACGAAGGGGACGCATGACCGACGCACCGAACCCGGGGGCCCTCGCGGCCCGCCTCCAAGGCGACGCCGACGACGTCGAGGCCGAGGTCGAAGAGGCCCTCGGCAGCCTCGAAGCGCTGGAGGACCTGCCCGTCACCGAGCACGTCGCGGTCTTCGAAGGCGTCCAGCAGCGCCTCTCCGAGATCCTCAGCAACGTCGACGACGCCTGACCCGAACACGTTAGAAAGCCACCGACCGCGCCATGCCGACGCGCTACCGACTCGACGCCGAACTCGTGCGCCGCAAGATCGCCCGCTCCCGCGAGCACGCCCGCGAACTCATCGCCGACGGCCGCATCCACCTGCGCGGCATCCCGGCCACCAAGGCCGCCACCTCCGTCACCGGCGACGACTCGATCCGCCTCGTCGGCGACGCCGACGACTACGTCTCCCGCGGCGCCCACAAGCTCATCGGCGCCCTCGACGCGTTCGGCGTCGACCCCGCCGGCCTGCGCGTCCTCGACGCGGGCGCCTCCACCGGCGGCTTCACCGACGTCCTCCTGCGCCGCGGCGCCGCCGAAGTGCTCGCCGTCGACGTCGGCTACGGCCAGCTCGCCTGGAAGCTCCAGACCGACGAGCGCGTCACCGTGCACGACCGCACCAACGTCCGCCACCTCACGCCCGAGCAGCTCGGCGGCCAAGTGGACCTCACCGTCGGCGACCTCTCGTTCATCTCCCTCGGGCTCGTCCTGCCCGCGCTCGCCGCCTGCACCAAGCCCACCGGGCTCATCCTCCCGATGGTCAAGCCCCAGTTCGAGGTCGGCAAGGGCCAGGTCGGCGCGGGCGGCGTCGTCGCCGACCCCGCGCAGCGCGCCGACGCCGTCTGGAACGTCATAGAGACCGCGCAGGGCCTCGGCTGGACCACCACCGCCGTCGCCGCGAGCCCCCTCCCCGGCCCCAAGGGCAACGTGGAGTTCTTCTGCCGCATGCAGACCGGCGGCGAACCCGTCGCCCGCGAGACCGTGGACGCCGTGGTCGCCGCCGGACCGCCCGCCAAGTGAGATCCGCGGCGACGATCGCCTCCGGGCGCGTCGGCTCCCGGTGTACAGTTCGAGGCCCTGGAACCGTCTGTGAAGGAGCGCGCGTGGGGTCGCAGCAGAAGCCCGGCCGCGTGCTGGTCGTGACGCACCCGCTCCGCGAGGACGTCGCCGAGCTCGCCGAGAAGCTGGCCGCCGCCCTCCGCTCCGCCGACGTGGCGGTCCGCATCATCACCGGCGAGGTCCGCTCCCTCCTCCACCCCGACGCCCTCCTGGTCGTCGAACCGGGAGGCGAGGAGGCCGCCGCGACCGCCGACCTCGTGCTCGCCCTGGGCGGCGACGGCACGGTCCTGCGCTCGGCCAAGCTCGCCGCCGAGGCCGACGTGCCGCTCCTGGGCGTCAACTTCGGCAAGGTCGGCTTCCTCGCCGAAGCCGAGACCGGCGAGCTGGAGACCGTCGTCTCCCGCCTCCTGGACGGCGACTACGGCGTCGAGGAGCGCACCGCGCTGGCGGTCGAGGCGACCGGCACCGACGGCGAGCTGCACCGCTCATGGGCGTTCAACGACATCGCCGTGGAGAAGGCCGAGCCCGCGCGGATGCTCGAACTGTTCATCGAGATCGACGGGACCCGCATCTCCCGCTATGGGTGCGACGGCGTTGCGGTCGCGTCCCCGACCGGCTCGACGGCGCACGCGATGTCCGCGGGCGGCCCGGTGGTCTGGCCCGATGTGGACGCCCTGGTGGTCGTCCCCATGAACGCGCACGCGCTGTTCGCCAAGCCGATGGTCGTGCACTCCTCTTCGGAGATCCGCATCGGCGTGGAGTCGGTCGGCACCGAGGGCGCGCTCATCGCCGACGGCAAGGAGCTCACCCGCCTGACGGCCGGATCGACGGTGACCATCCGCCGCTCGGCCCGCCCGGTGCGCCTGGTGCGCATGTCCGGCCAGCCGTTCGCCTCGCGCCTCGTCTCGAAACTCTCTCTGCCCGTTGACGGTTGGCGTCACGGGCGAATCTAGCTCGCAACGAGCGCCTCTCCACCGCCCGATGTCGGTCCGTGCGGGTACAGTCTTGAACTGTGTTGGAGGAGCTTCGCATCCAGAACCTGGGCGTGATCGCTGACGCCACCCTGCCGCTCGATCCCGGTCTGACCTGCATCACCGGTGAGACCGGCGCCGGCAAGACCATGGTCGTCGCCGGTCTGGGTCTGCTGTTCGGCGGCCGCGCCTCCCGCGCCCCCCTCGGCGCGGACCGCGCCCTTGTGGAGGGCCGCTTCGCCGTGGGCGAGGCCGCGCTCGAACTGCGCGAACGCGCCATCGAGGCCGGCGCCGACCTGGAGGACGGCGAGCTGCTCCTGGCCCGCTCGGTCTCCAACGAGGGCCGTTCGAAGGCCTGGGTCGGCGGCCGCTCCGCACCCGTCGGCGTTCTCGCCGAACTCGGGGAGCTCGCCATCTCGGTCCACGGCCAGTCCGACCAGATGCGCCTGCTCCAGCCCGCCGAGCAGCGCGCCGCACTCGACCGCTTCGCCGGGGCCGACCACGGCAAGCTCCTCGACGCCTACCGCACCGCGTTCCACGAGCTGGGCGCGTGCGCGGCCGAGCTGTCGCGCCTGCGCACCAGCGCCCGCGAGATGGCCCGCGAGGCCGACATGCTCCGCCTGGGCCTCGACGAGATCACCGCCGTCGACCCGCAGGAAGGCGAGGAGGCCGACCTCGCCGAGGAGGCGCTGCGCCTGGAGAACGCCGAGGCCCTGCGCCTGGCCGCCGCCACCGCGCACGGCGCGATCACCGGCGACCCGACCACCGGCGAAGGCGGCGCCACCGACACCGTCGGGGCCGCCGCGCGCGCCCTGGAGCACGACGCGCACTCCGACCCCAAGCTCGCCGAGTTCGCCGAGCGGCTCGCCGAAGCCGGTGCGCTCCTTGCGGAAGCGGCCGTGGACCTCTCGTCCTACCTCGACGACCTCTCGGCCGACCCGCGGCGCCTGGAGGAGATCTACCAGCGCCAGGCCGCCTTGAAGACCCTGTACCGCAAGTACGCCGAGGACCTTCCCGGCGTGCTCGCGTGGGCCGACAACGCGAGCAAGCGCCTCGGGGAGCTCGACGTCTCGGACGAGCGCGTCGCCGAGCTGGAGTCCCAGCACGCCGAGCTGACCGCCCGCGCCGCCGACCTCGCCACGCAGCTGCGCGCCTCCCGCCGCGCCGCAGCCGAGCGGTTCTCCACCGCCGTCTCCGCCGAGCTCAAGGGCCTGGCGATGCCGCACGCGGAGGTCGTGGCCGCGGTCGAGGCCCGTCCGGCCGGGCGCGGCAGCGTCGACCTCGTCGTGGACACCACGATCTCCGGCGCGTCCGAGGACGGCGCCGACGAGGTCGAGCTGCTCCTGCGCCCCCACCCCGGCGCCCAGCCCGCCGCCCTCCACAAGGGCGCGTCCGGCGGCGAGCTGTCCCGTGTGATGCTCGCCATTGAAGTCGTGTTCGCGGAGATCGGCGGCCCGCCGGTCCTCGTGTTCGACGAGGTCGACGCAGGCGTCGGCGGCGGCGCGGCCATCGAGATCGGCCGCTGCCTCGCCAAGCTCGCCCGCCGCCACCAGGTCCTCGTCGTCACCCACCTGCCGCAGGTCGCCGCGTTCGCCGACCGCCACCTCGTCGTGTCCAAGGACACGTCGGGCGCAGTCACGGTCTCCGGCGTGCGCGTCGTCGACGACGCCGCCCGCGCGCGTGAGCTTGCTCGCATGCTCGCCGGGATGCCCGACTCCCACCTGGGCGTCGCGCACGCGGAGGAGCTGCTGGCCGAAGCCGCGAAGATGAAGTCATAGGGCGGTCCTTACCGCCATCGAGCGGCGCGCCGCAGCATGAGGCGTGGCCGCAGGATGGCATGATGATGCACGATGCGTGTACCTAGCTTGCGTTTGCCCGGGCGGAACCAGGAGGGCGAGCCCTCCGAGGGCCGGCTCGTCGGCACCGCCCGCCTCGACCGCCGCACGAAGCGGCTCTGCGGTCGCCTCGAACCCGGCGACATCGCGGTGATCGACCACGTCGACCTCGACCGGGTCGCCGCCGACACCCTCGTCGGGACCGACGTGGCCGTGGTCGTCAACGCCGCCAAGTCGATCTCCGGCCGCTACCCGAACCTCGGCCCCGAGGTCCTCGTCAAGGCCGGGATCGTCCTCATCGACGGCGTCGGCGACGAGATCTTCGACAAGGTCCGCGAAGGCAAGACCGTCGCCGTCGAGGACGGCAAGGTCTACCTCGGCACCGAACTGGTCGCCGAGGGCGCCGTGCAGACCGCCGACACCGTGGCCGCCGACATGGAGGCCGCGAAAGAGGGCCTGTCGATCCAGTTGGAGGCGTTCGCCGCCAACACCATGGAGTACCTCAAGCGCGAGCGGGACCTCCTCCTCGACGGCGTCGGCGTCCCCGAGGTGAAGACCTCCTTCAACGGCCGCCACGCGCTCATCGTCATCCGCGGCTACAACTACAAGGAGGACATCGACGTCCTCCGGCCGTACATCCGCGAGTTCAAGCCCGTGCTCGTCGGCGTCGACGGCGGCGCGGACGCGCTCCTCGAAGCCGGGTACACGCCCGACATGATCGTCGGCGACATGGACTCCGTGTCCGACGACGCCCTGCGCTGCGGTGCCGAGATCGTCGTCCACGCCTACGCCGACGGCCGCGCGCCCGGCATGGAGCGCATGGACAAGCTCGGCGTCCCCGCGATCCCGTTCCCGGCGGCCGCCACCTCCGAGGACATCGCGATGCTCATGGCCGACGAGAAGGGCGCGGAGCTCATCTGCGCCGTGGGCACCCACGTCACCATGGTCGAGTTCCTCGACAAGGGCCGCGGGGGCATGGCCTCGACGTTCCTGACGCGCCTGCGCGTGGGCGGCAAGCTCGTCGACGCCAAGGGCGTCTCGCGCCTGTACCGCCAGGACATGTCGGTCTCCGCGCTCCTGCTGCTCATCGTCTCCGGCCTCGCCGCCATGGCCACCGCCGTCGCCATCTCCACCGTCGGCCGCTCCTTCGTGGACGTCATCGCCGACTGGTGGGACGGGCTGCTCTTCCAGATCCAAAGGCTGTTCTCGTGATCAACTTCCGGTACCACCTGGTGAGCCTCACCGCGGTGTTCCTCGCCCTCACCGTCGGCCTCATCCTCGGCACCGCCGCCCTCAACGGCCCCGCCATGGAGGCGCTGGAGACCACCAGCCAGGGCCTGCGCGACTCCAACGAGCAGCTGCGCGCCCAGGTCCAGGAGCTGGAGGACCAGCTCGGCGAGGAGCAGGAGTTCGCCGCCGAGATCGCCCCCGCCTACCTCGCCGGGAAGCTCACCGGGAAGAACATCCTCGTCGTGGCCCTGCCCGGCGCCGACACCGCCGCCGTCGACGGCACGGTCGAGATGCTCGGCTACGCGGGCGCCACGGTCTCGGGCCGCCTCTCGGTGCTCGACGACTTCTTCGACCCGAACAACGCCGACCAGCTCGTCGACCTCGTCGACACCACCACCCCCGCCACGGTCCAGACCCCCGTCACCTACGACGGCGTCCAGGCCATGAGCTACGTCCTCGCCGCCGTCACCACCGGCAAGGCCGCCGGGACCGCCGTCGAGATCACCCCCGGCGACATCACCAAGGTCACCACCGCCCTGACCGACATGTCGATGCTCACCGTCGAGACCACGCCGACCGGCCTCGCCGACGGCGTCATCGTCCTCGCCGGCGCCGGGGCCACCGACTCCGACGCCGACCAGCGCAACACCGGCATGGTCACGATCACCAACGAGTACGCCGCCGACGGCCCCACCCTCTACGGCGCCATGACCTCTACCGGCGACGGCAACCCGATCAACGTGCTGCGCACCGACAGCGCCGAGACCGTCGCGACCGTCGACAACGTCGCCTTCACCCAGGGCCAGATCGCCACGGTCGCCGCGCTCGCCGAATTCGTCAACGCGGGCACCGTGGACCACCTCGGCATCGGGGAGGGCGCTTCGGCCCTGCTTCCCGACGCGGCCTAGTATCGCGCCCATGAGCCAGTTGACGCGAACCGTCGGTAGGGCGTTCCTCGGAGGGGTCGCGGCAGGCGGCACGATCGCCGCGATCGGCGCCATCCGCCGCTCGAAATGGGCCGCCGACCTGGAACGGATCAACCACAAGGGCGACACCGTGAGCCTGGCCGAAGGCCCCGGCATCACGATCGGCGCCACCGCGGGCGCGGTCCTGGGCGCGAACTCCCCGGCCTACGCCGCGGCCGCCGCCACCGCGGGCGTCACCGCGGGCGCCGTCGGCCTCTACGACGACATCGCCGACTCCAAGGGGGAGAAGGCGAAGGGCTTCAAGGGCCACGTCGGCGCCCTCCTCAAGGGCCGCGTCTCCGCCGGGCTCGTCAAGATCCTCGGCATCTCCGGCGCCGGGCTCGCCGCCGCCGCGCTCATCGACCTTGAGAACGGCGAGCTCACCGACGACCGCCGCTCCCGCCTGCGCCGCATCTGGAACGTCGGCGTCGGCGGCGGCGTCATCGCCGGGGCCGCCAACGTCATCAACCTGTTCGACCTGCGCCCCGGCCGCGCCCTCAAGGTCGTCACCCTCGCCTCCGCCCCGCTCTCGCGCCCCCCGGGGGCCAAGTCCCGCCGCGCGACCGCCGCCGGCGGCGCCAACACCGCGCTCGCCGTCTCGGCCGCGGCCGGCGCCGCGATGTCCGAGGACCTCGAAGGCAAGACCATGCTCGGCGACGGCGGCGCCAACGCCCTCGGCGCGCTCCTGGGCCTCGCCTACGTCGCCCGCACCGGCATGGTCGGCCGCCACGTCGCCCTCGCCGGGGTCGCCGCCCTCATCGCCGCCTCCGAGAAGGTCTCGTTCACGAAGGTCATCGCCGAGACGCCCGTACTGCGCGAGCTGGACGAGCTGGGTCGGACGAAGTCTTGACCGAGACCCGACGCGAAGTCGGTCGTGCCGCCTCGGTCATCGGTGCGATCACCGTCGCCTCCCGCCTGGCCGGATTCGGCCGCACGATGGTGTTCACCTGGGCGGTAGGTGCAGGCACCCTCGGTGCCGTCTACCAGACCGCCAACAGCATCCCGAACATCATCTTCGAACTCGTCGCGGGCGGTGCGCTCGCGGCGCTCGTCATTCCCCTCCTGGCCGCTCCGCTCGCCAGGCACGAACCGGAGCAGGTCAGCCGCATCGCCTCGGCGCTGCTGACCTGGGCCCTCACGATCCTCGTCCCGGTCGGGATCCTCGTGGCCGTGTTCGCCCGGCCCATCATCCGGCTCCTGTCGGGAGGCGAGTACTCGGGTGCGGCGCTCGACGCCGGAACCGAGATGCTGGTCCTCTTCGCTCCGCAACTGCCCCTGTACGGCGTCGCGGTCGTCCTCACCGGCATCCTCCAGTCGCACCGGCGGTTCGCCTGGCCCGCCATCGCGCCCCTGCTCTCCAGCATCGTCATGGCGCTGGTCTACGTCGTGTACGGCCTGTTCTCCGGACGCGACCCCAAGGTCCAGAACCTCGCCGAATCGGACCTGATCCTCCTCGCGCTCGGCACGACCGTCGGCGTCGCGGTCCTCGCCGGATCGCTCATCATGCCCTTGCGCGGCCTGGGCCTGCGCATCCGGCCTGCATGGCGCCTCGACACACATGTCGCGGCGGGCCTGAAGTCGCTCGCCATCGCGGGAGCGATCACTGTCGGCGCCCAGCAACTCTGCCAGGCCCTGCTCATCGCCCTCGCCAACAACGCCAGCGAGAACGGCCCCGCGGCGATCTTCACGATCTCGCAGACATTCTTCTTGCTGCCCTGGGCGATCCTCGCGGTCCCGCTCGCGACCGCCGCGTACCCGGTCCTCGCCGAGGCGTTCTCCCTTGGCGAGCAGGAGCGATACGAACGCCGCCTCTCGCAGACCGGTCGCGCCGTCCTCCTCCTCTCGGGTCTCGGCGTCGCCGCCCTCGCTGGCCTCGCCGAACCCATGGCGACCGTGCTGTCCTCGGTCTCCGCGGACCAGTCCGCGTCCACCCAGTCGCAGTTCCAGGGCACCCTCACCGGCCTCGCCTTCGGCCTCTTCGGCTACTCCATGTTCGCGATCTACTCCCGCGGCCTGTACGCCGTGGGCCGCAACAAGTACGCCGCCGGGGCCACCTCGATCGGCTGGGCCGCCGGGGCCGTCGCCGCGGTCGTCCTCTCCCAGGTCATGCCCCTCGAAGACCGCACCCTCGCACTCGCCATCGCCTGGTCGATCGGCATGACCGTCATCGGCCTCGCCCTCACCGCCGCCATCGCCCGCCACACCGGTGCCGCGAGCCTCGCGGGCATCCCCAGGGCCGCGCTCGCCACGGTCGTCGCCGCGGTCGCCGCGGTGCTCGCCGCGCGCGAGCTGATCGCGCTGTGGGGCCATGCGGACACGATCTACACCGCGCTCTTCCAGGGCGTCGTCGTCGGCGCCGCCACCGCCGTGGTCTACCTCGGCCTCGGGGCGCTCATCGGCGGATCCGGTGTCGTGCGCCCGGTCCTGCGGCGCGCTGGCAGAATACGGTCGTCAGCGGAAGACGAAGCACAGCAACCCGACGAAGACGGAGCAGACCAGTGAGCCACCGCCGTATCGCCTTGGTGCTCGGCCCCTCGACCGGCGGCATCGGCACCCACGTCGCCTCGGTCGCCGAGGGTTTCGTGGAGCGCGGCGACGCCGTCCTGGTGGTCGGCCCGCCCGAGACCGAGGAGCGCTTCGGCTTCCGCGCGCGAGGCGCCCGCTTCGCGCCCGCGCCCATCACCGCGAAGCCCTCCCCGGAGCTGCCGCTCGCCTGGTGGTCGGCCCGCAACGCCCTGCGCGGCATCACCGGACGCGGCGTCGACGTCGTCCACGCCCACGGCCTCACCGCCGGGATCACCGCGCTCGCCGCCCGCCCCGCGGGCGCCGCGCTCGTCACCACCTGGCACAACCAGCTCATCACCTCCGGAGTCAAGCGCCGCGTCTCCGACGCGATCGAGGGACGCCTCGCGCGCGGCGTCGACGTCGCCCTTGCCGCCTCCTCCGACCTCCACGAGCACCTGGTCGCCCTGGGCGCCAAGGACGCCCGCCTCGCGCCCGTCGCCGCCCCGCCCAAGAACGCCAGCGGCGAACCCGGCGCGGTCCGCGCCGAACTCGGCATCGGCGACCGCCCCATGCTCCTGTCCGTGGGCCGCCTGCACCCGCAGAAGGACTACGACACCCTCATCGCCGCCGCCACCCGCTGGAAGGCCCTGGACCCGGCCCCCGTCGTCGTCATCGCCGGGGACGGCCCCGAGCGCGACCGCCTCCAGGGCCTCATCGACGCTTCGGGCGCCGACGTGCGCCTCCTCGGCCACCGCACCGACGTCGGCGACCTCCTCGCCGACGCCGACCTCTCCCTGGTCACCAGCCAGTGGGAGGCCCGGCAGCTGTTCGCCCAGGAGACCCTCCAGGCCGGCGTCCCGCTCGTCACCACCCGCACCGGCGGCATCCCCGAGCTCGTCGGCGACGCCGGAATCTACTTCGAGGTCGGCGACGTCGACGCCCTCGATCAGGCCGTGCGCGGCCTCCTCGGCGACCCGGACAAGCTCGACAGCTACCGTGCCGCCAGCCTCGCGCGCGCGGCCACCTGGCCCGACGAGGCCCAGATGCTCGACGCCCTCGACGCGCTCTACCTCGAACTGACCGGAAGATAACCAGTGGTGCGCAACCTGGACGCCGGGCGGCGGGCCCGCAAGGTCCGCAAGTCCCTCGCCCGCTCCCTGTCCGAGCACCGCGGGCCCCTCGGCGTCTGGATCGCCGTCGTGCTCCTCGCCGCGCTTGCGGTCATCCAGCTCCTGCCCGACGAGCGCGAGGACGCCATCCCCGACACCGTCGACTCCGTGATCGTCCTCGGCGTCGGCGGCCTGTCCTGGACCGACATCGACGCCGAAACCACCCCGAACCTCGCCGCGCTCGCCGAGAACGGCGCGCTGGCCGAGCTGAACACCGACTCGGGCCGCAACTTCACGTGCACGCTCGACGGCTGGCTCACCCTCTCCGCAGGGGCGCCCGCCGTCGCCGGGAACTACGGCGACTCCGCCGACTGCGGGCCCGTGACCGACGAGCAGATCAGCGACGAGGACGGCGCCACCACGGTCGGGGACATGACCGACCTCGTGGCCCTCAACCGCGACCTCGACCAGGGCGCCGAGGTCGGGATGCTCGCCGCCGGGACCTCCTGCGCCACGGGAGTGGGTCCCGGCGGGGCCTACGCCACCGCGAACTCGGTCGGCCGCGTCGGCGAGTACGCCTCCGCGCTCCCGTCCGGCCGCGACCTGGCCGCGCTGCTGAACGAGTGCCCGCTCACCGTCGTCGACGGCGGCGTCCTCTCCTCCGACGCGGAGCTGCGGGCCGCCGCGCTCGACCAGCTCGACGCGACCGTCGCCGCCCTCGACGAGGCCCGCTCGGGCGACAGCGCGCTCATCGTCACCGGCATCAGCCAGACCGAGGAGCCCAACCGGCTCCTCGCCACCGTCGCGAACTTCGGGTCCGCCGACGGCCACACGCTCCTCGACCTGCCCGCCGAGCGCCCCGGCTACCTGCGCCTGACCGACCTCACCGCGACGATCCTGACCCTCCTGGACGCGCCGCTCCCGGACTCGGTCTCCGGGACCGCCGCGGGCGCCGCCGAGGACACGCTCTCGTACGCCGACCGCCAGGCGGTCTTCGACGACACCGACGTGCGGCTCATCGCGGCCGCGGTCGCCGCGCCCGCCACCCAGTGGCTCCAGGTGATCCTGTTCCTCGCGCTGACGTTCGTGGCGTGGCCGCTGCTGCACCTGCTGCGCCGCGCCGGTCAGCCCGGCGTCAAGCCGCCGCCGCTGTGGCTCATGCGCCTGAACATCGTCTCGGCGCTCGTGTGCGCGGTGTTCACCGCAGCCGCGATCCTCGCCGACTTCTTCGAGTGGTGGTCGGCCGACCGGCCCGGCATCGTCGGCCCGCTCACGGCCCTCGGCATCGCCGTCGTGTGCGCGTTCGCCGCGATCCTCATCCCCGGCCGCCGCGGGCCCGCGAGCCTCATGGTCACCGTGTCCGCGTTCGGGATCGTCGTCACCGTCATGGCGATGGTCATCCACACCGAGGACCCGCTCGGGACGCTCCTGGGCGACTACACCGTCGCCGACTCCGCGTCGAACGAGCTCGGCCCGGTCGCCACCGGCATGTTCATCGCCTCCCTGTGGCTCCTGGCCGCCGCCGCGGCCTGGCGGCTCCCGCGCCGCTACCAGGCGCCCGTCATGGCCGCCATCGGCAGCCTCGGCGTCCTCGTCGTCTCCGCCGGGTTCCTCGGCGACTCCGTGCCCGCGGCAGTCGCGATCATCGTCGGCACCTGCCTCGCGGCCGCGCTCGCCACCGGCGGCTGGGTCACGTTCCAGCGGTTCGTGTGGTCGGGCCTCGCGGGCGTCGCGGTCCTGTTCGGCCTCTCGTGGATCGACTACCAGCGGCCCGCGGCCGAACGCGGCGAGCTCGGCGCGTTCCTCGGCGACGTCCTCGGCGACACCAACGGCGTCATCGCCTCCGGGGTCGGCTCGAACGTCGTGTCGGTCTTCACCTCCCCGATGAGCCTCCTCGCCGTCATGGCCGGCGGCTACTGCTGGCTGGTGCTCCTGCGTCCCGGCGGCGGCCTGCGCCGCGCCTGGGGCCTGTACCCGCCGCTGCGCGCCGCGTTCTCCGCGGCCGTCGTCGGATCGGGCATCGCCGGGCTCCTCCTCGGCAAGGGCGTCATGAGCCTCGGCTCGGCCCTCGCGGTCATGGTCCCCTTGGCGGTCATCATGAGCCACCGCGTGCTCGCCCGCGCGCACGTCAAGGACGGCGAGTACTCCGACATGATCGTCGACGCACCCTCGTGGGTCGATGAGGAAAACAGCGGCGAAAGTGTTAGTGTGGAATCCCGTGGATGAAGCGATCCACCGGCTGCCTCTGGCGAAGCTTGCGAGCCAGAGCAAAGGCTCAGCCTTAAGCAGCTCGTTCGCCACGAACACCACGGGAGTCCGCCTTGGCCAGCGCTGCGAATGGTCAGATCCGCACTACGAAGCACCTCTTCGTCACCGGCGGGGTCACGTCCGCCCTCGGCAAGGGCATGACCGCCGCCAGTCTCGGGAACCTCCTGACGGCCCGCGGCCTCTACGTGGTGATGCAGAAGATCGACCCCTACCTCAACGTCGACCCGGGCACGATGAACCCGTACGAGCACGGCGAGGTCTTCGTCACCGACGACGGCGGCGAGACCGACCTCGACATCGGCAACTACGAGCGGTTCCTCGACCGGAACCTGTCGAAGCACGCGAACGTCACCACCGGCCAGGTGTACTCCGACGTCATCGCGAAGGAGCGCCGCGGCGACTACCTCGGCGCCACGGTCCAGGTGATCCCGCACATCACCAACGAGATCAAGGCCCGCCTCGCGGCGATGGCCGACCCCGACCCGGAGACCGGGCGCGTCCCCGACGTCGTCATCACCGAGGTCGGAGGCACGGTCGGCGACATCGAGTCGCTGCCGTTCCTGGAGGCGATCCGCCAGTACCGCCACGACATCGGGCGCGACAACTGCTTCTTCCTGCACGTGTCGCTGGTGCCGTACCTGGCCGCGTCCTCGGAGATGAAGACCAAGCCCACGCAGCACTCCGTGGCGCAGCTGCGCAGCATCGGCATCCAGCCCGACGCGATCGTGTGCCGCTCCGACCGCCCGCTCCCCGACGGCCTCAAGGGCAAGATCGCCGGGTTCTGCGACGTGGACGACGCGGCGGTCGTCTCGGCGCCCGACTCGAAGTCGATCTACGAGATCCCCAAGACCCTCCACTCGGAGGGCCTGGACGCTTATGTGGTCCGCAAGCTCGACCTGCCGTTCAAGGACGTCGACTGGACCGCGTGGGACGACCTGCTCGACCGCGTCCACAACCCGCAGGCCACCGTCGAGGTCGCGATCGTCGGCAAGTACGTGGAGCTGCCCGACGCGTACAAGTCCGTCGTGGAGGCCCTGCACGCGGCCGGGTTCGCGCACCGTGCCAAGGTCAACGTCCGCTGGGTCGTCTCCGACGAGTGCGGGAGCCCCGAGGACACCGCGAAGGCCCTCGCGGGCGTCGACGCCGTGGTCATCCCCGGCGGGTTCGGCGACCGCGGCGTGCCCGGCAAGATCGAGGCGCTCACCTGGTCGCGCACCCGCGGGGTGCCGACGCTGGGCCTGTGCCTGGGCTTGCAGTGCATGGCGATCGAGGGCCTGCGCGAGATCGCCGGGCTCGTCGGCGCCGACTCCGAGGAGTTCGACCGCGAGGCCGAGCACCTGGTCATCTCCACGATGGCCGACCAGACCGAGATCGTCGCGGGCCGCGGCGACATGGGCGGCACGATGCGCCTCGGCACCTACCCGGCGAACCTCGCCGAGGGCTCGATCGTCGCCGAGGTCTACGGCGCCACCGAGGTCAACGAGCGCCACCGCCACCGCTACGAGGTCAACAACGCCTACCGCGACCAGCTCGCGAAGTCCGGGTTCGTCATCTCGGGCCTCTCGCCCGACGGGCGCCTCGTCGAGTTCATCGAGCTCGACCGCGAGCAGCACCCGTACTACGTCGCGACCCAGGCCCACCCGGAGCTCAAGTCCCGCCCGACCCGCCCGCACCCGCTCTTCGCGGGCCTGGTCGCCGCGGCCCTGAAGCGCCAGGCCGCCGAACGCCTCGACCTCGAAGCGTAAGCACCACAAGCAGAAAGGGCGGGGCTCCGAGTGGAGCCCCGCCCTTCTCACTTGTCGGTTACCCGTTGCGCGGGTCGTCGCCGTACTGGTTGGAGCCGTGCTGGCCCTCCAGCGCGAGCAGCACGATCAGGATGATGCTGCCGACGCCGGGCACGAAGTTGATGAAGTACCACCAGCCGGACCGGCCGGTGTCGTGCAGTCGGCGCACGATCGCGGCGAGCGTGGGCAGGAGCACCGCGACGAGGTAGAGGAAGAACGGGATGTAGAGCAGGGGCTCCCGGGTGAGCGAGAACAGCAGGGACAGGGCGATCAGGATGATCGCGTTGATCAGGTAGAACATCCAGAACTCGCGGCGGCCGGCGCGGCCGGAGAAACCGACGTAGTTCTTGAGCACGGCAAGGTACCAGTTCACGCTGGGTCCTTTCGAGGGGGCGATCCGCTGTGGACCGTCAAGGGGATTGAGGGGGAGGCCCTGGGCGAGGGCCGATCGGAAACGTACCACGTTCCCCCAGTTGAGCGCGAGGCGATTCCCCCGCGTCGGCTCCCTTGAGGAGGGGACGGCGAAAGGGCGGGCTCCCGGAGCCCGCCCTTTCCGTGCGCCTTACGGCTGCTTCGTGCGCAAGGTCCGGCCGACCATGACCGTGGCGACCACGATCAGGCCCGCGGCGATGAGCGCGACCGTCTGGAGGCCGTGCGTGAACGCGGTGCGGGCCGCGGCGAGCAGGGCGTCCCCGGCCTCCGCCGGAAGCGCGGCGGCCGCGTGGACGGCCTCGCCGAGCGTCTCGGCGGCCGCCGCGGGCGCGTCCCCGAGTTCGCTCCGGTATATCCCGGTGGCGAGGGATCCCAGTAGCGCGACGCCCATCGCGCCGCCCAGCTCGTACGCGGTCTCCGAGATCGCGGAGGCCGAGCCGGCCCGGTCGGCCGGGGCCGCCGCCAGGACCGCGTCGTTCGTGACCGTCTGCGCCAGGCCCGACCCGGCGCCGATGAGCGCGAACGCGACCGCGACGACGCCTGCGCCCTGATCAACGCCGATGAAGGACATCGCGGCGAAGCCCGCGACCACCAGCACCAGGCCGCCGACGATCGTGCGGACCATGCCGATCCGCTCCGACAGCCGCACCGCGACGAGCCCGGCGACCACCGAGACGCCCATGCCCGGCAGGAGCAGCAGCCCCGCCTCCATGGGGGAGTAGCCGAGCACCAGCTGCAGGTACTGCGTGAGCAGGAACAGCGACGAGATCATCGCGAACACGATCGTGAAGTTCGTGGCGAGCGAGGCGCTGAAGCGCCTGATGCCGAACAGGTTCAGGTCCAGCAGCGGGTGCTCCAGGCGGCGCTGGCGCCGCACGAACAGCATCGCCATGGCGATGCCGAAGGCGATCGCGAGGGCCGCCGTCCACTCCACGCCGTGCTCGGCGATCGTCTTGACCCCGTACACGAACGGGAACATCGCCAGGAACGACATCGCGACGCTGAGGAGGTCGATGCGGCCCGGGTTCGGGTCCTTCGACTCCGGCAGCAGGAACGGCGCGGCCACGACCACGGCGATCGACACCGGCGCGGCCATGAGGAACACCGAGCCCCACCAGAAGTGCTCCAGGAGCCAGCCGCCGATGATCGGCCCGGCGGCCGAGCCCGCGGAGAACCCGGAGGCCCAGATCGCGATGGCGAACTTGCGCTGGCGGCCGTCCTCGAAGAGGTTCCGCATGAGCGCGAGCGTGGTCGGCATGAGCGTCGCGCCCGCCAGGCCCAGGAACGCGCGGGCGGCGATGAGCATCTCCGCAGAGGTCGCGTACGCGGCGGCGACGCTCGCGGCGGCGAACGCGGCCGAGCCGATGACGAGCAGCCTGCGGCGGCCGATGCGGTCGCCGAGCGTCCCCATGGTGACCAGGAGACCGGCGAGCGTGAACCCGTAGACGTCCACGATCCACAGCAGCTGCGAGGAGGACGGTTCGAGGTCCTCGGACAGGAACGGCACGGCGAAGCCGAGCACGGTCATGTCGATGGAGATGAGCAGCACGGGGAGCACCAGCACCGCCAGCGCCCACCCCTGCTTCGCGGTGAAGCGCGGGCGGGGGCCCGCGTGCTGCGGCAGGGTCGTCGTCATGGTGTCTCCTCCTCAGGGTCAGTTCGCGGGCCGAGGGCCGCCGCGGAACGGGCGGCCCGCAGGTGGACACCTGGGGCGCTTCGGCGAAGCTTGTGATCGAATCGACGGTTCAGGGAACATCGCTGTACCGTCCAGACGGTATAGTAGCAAGCGGGAGGGCCCATGACCAAGGACGAACCGAGCACGCGTGACCGGATTCTCAACGCGCTCCAGCGCATCCTCGTCGAGGAAGGCGCCTCCGGCGTGACCCTGGAGAAGGTCGCCGCCGAGGCCGGCGTCTCCAAGGGCGGCCTGCTCTACCACTTCAAGTCCAAGTCCGACCTGTACGACGGCCTGGCCCGCCGCCACCGCCTGCAGGAGGAGGCGAACATCGCCCGCGCCCGCGAGACCGGCGTGGTCGCGAGCTTCCTGGAAGTCTCCTGGGTCGAGTCCGAGGAGTCCGCGGCCGGGCTCTGGGCCCTGCTCACGGCCCTGCGCGGCACCGGCGAGCTCTCGGAGGAGGCCCGCGCCGACGTCCTGTTCATCTTCAACGGCTGGCGCGACCTCATCCACGAGCAGGTCGCCGACCCCGTCACCGCCGAGATCGTGCGCCTGGTCGGCGACGGCCTGTTCCTCTCCGCGCTCGCGGGCGCCCCGCTGCCCAAGCGCGAGGTCGTGGAGCAGATCCTCGCCCGCCTCACGCTTGAGAGCGGCGGGGCGTAACAGAGCCGGGCTAGGGTGGCTCCCGTGCATGAATACCGAGTCCTCGACAGCGACATCGTCCACCGCGGCTGGTGCTACGACCTGACCGCCGAGACCGTCGCGATGCCGGGCGGCGGCAGCGCGCGCCGCGAGTTCCTCGACCACTGCGGCGCGGTCGTCACCGTGCCGCTCGACGAGTCCGGCCGGGTCGGCCTCATCCGCCAGTACCGGGTCCCGACGAAGGAGCGCCTGTGGGAGTTCCCCGCGGGCCTGCGCGACGTCGAGGGCGAGGACCCGGCCGTCACCGCCCGCCGCGAGCTCGCCGAAGAGGTCGACCTCGCCGCCGCCGACCTCGTCAAGCTCGGCGAGTTCTACACCACCCCGGGCATCTCGAACGAGCTCATCCACTACTTCCTCGCCACGGGACTCACCCCCGTACCCGAGGCCGACCGGCACGAGCGCACCGACGAGGAGGCGAACATCGAGCTCGTCTGGTGGGACCTCGACAAGGCCCTCGACGCGGTCGTGAACGGCGAGATCCGCAACGGCGTGTGCGCCCTCGCGCTCAACCTCGCCCGCCTCCACCTCGAACGACGCTAGGGCGCGCGCTGCTGTGTTACCGAAAACCACCGGCCCGTCGTGCGTTCGTGCGGCGGGCCTGACTTACGATCACCGCGACGACGCCGTCCGAACCGCTGACCCAGAAGGAATGCCGGTCTCCGGGCACTGCGCGTCTTAGACTGCCCGTGCGGGACGCCGACCGGCCCCGAACTGGCACAACGCTTCGGAAGGAACCCGCAGAGTGAAAGTCGCCGTCCCCCGCGAGATCAAGAACAACGAGTACCGCGTCGCCCTGACCCCCGCCGGGGTCCACGAGCTCGTAGCCGCCGGGCACCACGTCAGCGTCGAGACCGGCGCCGGGCTCGGCTCGGCCATCACCGACGACGACTACCGCGCCGCCGGGGCCGTCATCTGCCCGGACGCCGACTCCACCTGGGGCGCAGGCGATCTCGTGCTCAAGGTCAAGGAACCGATCCACGACGAGTTCCACCGCATGGCCCCCGGCCAGACCCTCTTCACCTACCTCCACCTGGCCGCCTCCGCCGAGTGCACCGACGCGCTCCTGGAACGCCACGTCACCGGCATCGCCTACGAGACCGTGCAGACCCGCGACGGCCGCCTGCCGCTCCTCGCGCCCATGAGCGAGGTCGCGGGCCGCCTCGCCGTCCAGGCCGGGGCCTACCACCTCCAGCGCCCCGAAGGCGGCCGCGGCACCCTCATGGGCGGCGTCCCCGGGACCCCGCCCGCGCGCGTGGTCATCATCGGCGCGGGCGTCTCCGGCATGAACGCCGCCGCCGTCGCCGTCGGCATGCGGGCCGACGTCGAGCTCCTCGACCTCAACATCGACAAGCTCCACGCCGCCGACGACCTCTACCAGGGCCGCCTGCGCACCATCGTGTCCAACCGCTTCGAGATCAAGCGCGCCTGCCGCGAGGCCGACCTCGTCATCGGCGCCGTCCTCGTCCCGGGCGCCAAGGCCCCCACCGTCGTCGACGACGAAGTGCTCGCCGAGATGAAGGACGGCGCGGTCCTCGTCGACATCGCCATCGACCAGGGCGGCTGCTTCGCCCACTCGAAGGCCACCACCCACGACGACCCGACGTTCACCCACGGCGGCAAGCTGTTCTACTGCGTCGCCAACATGCCCGGCGCCGTCCCGAACACCTCCACGTACGCGCTCACGAACGCGACGCTCCCGTACGTCATGAAGCTCGCCAACCACGGCTGGGCCGAGGCCCTCCGCACCGACGCGGCCCTGGCCGGCGGCCTCAACACCTACGCCGGGCAGGTCGTCAACGAGCCCGTCGCGACCACGCACCACCTGCCGCTCATGCCGATCGCGCAGGTCCTCGCCGAGAACTGAGGACACACAGGACCCTCGCGTCCCAGCCGGAAGCAAGCGATCCCACACCGGGTGCCTCGGAGTCTCGCAAGCCGTCGACAGCCTCGATACACTGACGTACAGTCGCTATGACAGGCAATGGTGAGACGCCCGGCACCCGGTGCCGACTCGCACCCGGAGGCGGAAATGAGCAGTGTGGACAGCAACGACAAGTGGGCCGCCCTGCGCGGGGCCGCGCAGGTGCCTCCCACTGACGGCGACGGGGACCTGTCCTCGCCCGACCCCGAGACGTACACCGGCAAGCGCGACATCCCGCAGCCGCAGCCGCTGGAGCGCCACGGACCGGCCCGCGTCATCGCCATGGCCAACCAGAAGGGCGGGGTCGGCAAGACCACCACGACCATCAACCTCGGTGCGGCCCTTGCCGAGTACGGCCGCAAGGTCCTCCTCGTCGACTTCGACCCGCAGGGCGCGCTCTCGGTCGGCTTCGGCACCAACCCCCACACCCTCGACCTGACGGTCTACAACCTCCTCATGCAGGAGGACGTCGACATCGACGACGTCATGGTCAAGACCAACGTCGCCGGGCTGCGCCTCCTCCCCGCCAACATCGACCTCTCCGCCGCCGAGATCCAGCTCGTCAACGAGGTCGCCCGCGAGCAGACCCTCGCCCGCGTCCTGCGCCCGATCATCCCCGACTTCGACTACGTCCTCATCGACTGCCAGCCGTCCCTGGGGCTCTTGACGATCAACGCGCTCACCGCCGCCCACTCGGTCCTCGTCCCCCTGGAGTGCGAATTCTTCTCCCTCCGCGGCGTGGCCCTCCTCCTCGACACCGTCGACAAGGTCCGCGAGCGGCTCAACTACGACCTCGAACTCGACGGCATCCTCGCCACCATGTACGACTCGCGCACCACGCACTCCCGCCAGGTGCTCCAGCGCGTCGTGGAAGCCTTCGGCGACAAGGTGTTCTCCACGGTCATCACCCGCACCGTGCGCTTCCCCGAGACCACCGTCGCGGGCGAGCCGATCACCACGTGGGCCCCGGCCTCCTCCGGCGCCCGCGCCTACCGCCAGCTGGCCCGCGAACTCATCGCCGCTACGGACAAATAGACAGCCGAACGCGTTCCACCACAAGAAACCCAGAGTTCACCCCGAAGCGCGCGCGGGGCCCGTCTAAGCTTGCGTGCGTGAGCGACCAGCAGCTGCCCCAGCTCCCGACCCAGCGGGAGGGCGAACCGGACGAGGCCGAGACCGGCTTCCGCGTCCGCCTCGTCAACTTCGAGGGCCCCTTCGACCTGCTGCTCCAGCTCATCGGCAAGCACAAGCTCGACGTCACCGAGATCGCCCTCCACGAGGTCGCCTCCGAGTTCATCGCCTACGTCACCGGACTCGACGAGGCCTGGAACCTCGAAGAGACCTCCGAGTTCCTCCTCGTCGCCGCCACCCTCCTCGACCTCAAGACCGCGCGCCTCCTGCCCGGCACCGTCGTCGACGACGAAGAGGACCTCGCCCTCCTCGAAGCCCGCGACCTCCTCTTCGCCCGCCTCCTCCAGTACAAGGCCTACAAAGAGGCCGCCGGGGCCCTCTCCGAGCTCGCCGAGGGCGCCGCCACCCGCGTCCCCCGCAACGTCGGCCTCGAAGACCGATTCAAGGGCCTCCTGCCCGAACTCGTCCTCGACCTCACCCCCGACGCCCTCGCCGCCCTCGCCGGGAAGGCCATGAAGCCCAAGCCGCCACCCACCGTCGGCACCGGCCACATCCACGTCCAGCGCGTCTCCGTGCGCGAGCACGCCGTCATCCTCTCCCGCCGCCTCCAGCGCGTCCAGACCGCGACCTTCCGGGCCCTCACCTCCGACTGCGAGACCCACCTCGAAGTCGTCGCCCGGTTCCTCGCGCTCCTGGAGCTCTACCGCGAGGCCCTGGTCGGCTTCGAGCAGATGCAGGCCCTCGGCGAGCTGACCGTCCGCTGGCTCGGCGGCACCGGCAACACCGAGATCGAGGTCGACGAGTACGCGGGCACGCCCGCGGAGGCCGAAACCGCGTCCGCGGACGCACCCACGGGGGAGGACACGCGCGAATGAGCGAGCGAACCGAAGACCTGGAAGAGGGCCTGGCCGCCTGGCGCATGCCCAGCGCGCGCCAGGAGGCCGCGCCGCTGCGCGCCGACACGCCCGCCGACGAGCCGGTCGGCGACGTCGACGAGTACGCGGCCGCACTGGCCGCCGTCCCGGCCCAGCCCGAGCCCGAAGCCGACGACGAACCCGAGGCCGCGGCCCCCAGCCCCGTCCCCGAGGACGTCGACCTGGGCGCGGTCCTGGAGGCGATCCTCATGATCGCCGAGGAGCCGCTCTCCGAGGAGTTCCTCTCCTCGGTCCTGGAGCGACCGCGCTCACAGGTGCGCGAGACGCTCGGGCGGCTCAGCGCCGAATACACTGGTGACGGACGCGGATTCGATCTGCGTCGCCAAGCCGGCGGCTGGCGCTTCTACACCCGGGCCGACTACGCCCGCTACGTGGAGCGGTTCGTGACCGACGGCGCCTCCGCCCGCCTCACCAAGGCGGCGCTGGAGACGCTCGCCGTGGTCGCCTACCGGCAGCCGGTCACCCGCGGCCGCATCTCGGCCATCCGGGGGGTCAACTGCGACGGGGTCATCCGCACGCTGCTGGCGCGCGGCCTGGTCGAGGAGTGCGGGACCGACCCGGACTCGACGGCGACGCTCTACCGCACCACCACCCTGTTCTTGGAGAAGATCGGGCTGGACTCGGTCGACCAGCTCCCCGAGCTGGCCCCGTTCCTGCCCGACGACGTGACGGATATCGAGGAAGATGAACAACGCTGACGCAGAGGGCGTACGCCTGCAAAAGGTCCTGTCGCAGGCCGGGATCGCCTCCCGCCGCGCCGCCGAGGAGCTGATCTCCCGCGGCAAGGTGAAGGTCAACGGCGAGCCCGCCCGACTCGGCCAGCGCGTGGACCCCGCCAAGGACGTCATCCACGTCTCCGGCAAGCGCGTCGTGACCGACGTCGACAAGGTCTACTACGCGATCAACAAGCCGCGCGGGATCGTCTCGACCATGGAGGACGACGAGGGCCGCCCCTCGCTCGCGAACTTCGCGCAGGGCCTGGACCACCGCGTGTTCCACGTGGGGCGCCTGGACACCGACTCCGAGGGCCTGATGCTGCTCACCAACGACGGGGAGCTCGCGAACCGGATCATGCACCCCTCGCACGGCCTGCCGAAGGTCTACCGGGCGCAGGTCAACGGGATCATGGACCGGCCCACCTGGAACCGGCTGCTCAAGGGCGTCGAGCTGGAGGACGGGCTCGCGAAGGCCGAGAAGCTGAAGATCATCGACGAGCACGCCGGGCAGTCGTTGATCGAGATCACCATGCACGAGGGCCGCAAGCACATTGTGAGGCGCCTCATGGACGAGGTCGGCCATCACGTCTCGCGCCTGGTGCGCACCGAGATCGGCCCGATCCAGCTGCGGAACCTGAAGCCGGGGACGCTGCGGCGGCTCACCCCCAACGAGGTGGGGGAGCTGTTCCGCGAGGTCGGGCTCTAGCCTTGTACAGCCTGCTGTAGCGACGGGATGGGCAAGGCCCGGTTAGGGTCTCATCATGAAGACGATTCTGAACATCATCTGGTTCGTGCTCGCCGGGCTGTGGCTCGCGATCGGCTACTTCGTTGCGGGCCTGGTGTTCTGCATCTTCATCGTGACCATCCCGTTCGGGATCGCGAACATGCGGCTCGCCGGGTACGTGCTGTGGCCGTTCGGGCGCACCGTGGTCTACGACCCGCAGGCCGGGTGCCTCACGCTGGTGGCGAACATCCTGTGGCTCATCCTGTTCGGGTGGGAGCTCGCGCTCGCCCACCTGGTGACCGGGTTCCTCCAGGCGATCACGATCATCGGCATCCCGCTGGCCGTGGCCAACTGGAAGATGATCCCGCTCGCGCTGTGGCCGCTGGGGGCGCGCGTCGTCGAACGCTAGGCCGTTCGCGCGGAGGCATGGACGAGCGCTGGGCCGTCCGCGCATAGACAGTGGACCGGCCCCGTTCGCCACCCCAGCTCGCCTGACCCGGCATGATGTAGGTTTGCGGGGTTTGCACATGAAGAACGGAGCCGACAGTGCCTGAGCAGAAGAGCGGACCGGTCGTCGCTATCGACGGCCCGTCCGGGGCCGGGAAGTCGACGGTGTCCAAGACCCTCGCGACCGCGATCGAAGCGGCGTACCTCGACACCGGTTCGATGTACCGGGCGGCGACCCTCGCCGTCCTCAAGGCCGGCGTCGACCCCTCCCAGACCGCGCAGGTCACCAAGACGGTGAAGAACGCCAAGCTGGAGTTCGGCACCGCGCCCGACGACCCGTTCACGCGCGTGGACGGGGAGGACGCCGACCAGGCGATCCGCTCCGACGAGGTCACCAAGGCCGTCTCGGCGGTCGCGGGCAACAAGACGGTGCGGAAGTTCCTCATCGACGAGCAGCGCCGCATCATCGCGAACGCCAAGCGCGGCATCGTGGTCGAGGGCCGCGACATCGTCGAGGTGGTCGCCCCCGACGCCGACGTCAAGGTCTACCTCACCGCGGACCCCGTCGAGCGCGCCAAGCGCCGCGCCGCCGAGAACGGCGCCGACGCGACCGCGACCGCGAAGGACATCCAGCGGCGCGACACCGCCGACTCGAAGACCACCAAGCCCCTGGAGGCCCCCGCGGGGGCCGTGGTGATCGACTCCACGGCGCTGCCGATCGTGGAGGTAGTGGCCAAGATCCTGGCCTTGCTGAACAACAGGGACATCGATGAGTGACGAACCGACCTGGGCCGACGACGACTTCGAGTTCGACGGGGACGACCTCGCCGAAACCTCGCAGGACCGCGGCCCGGTCCCGACGGTGGCCGTGGTCGGCCGCCCCAACGTGGGGAAGTCGACCCTGGTCAACCGCATCCTGGGCCGCCGCGCCGCAGTCGTCCAGGACGAGCCGGGCGTGACCCGCGACCGCATCGCGTACGACGCCGAGTGGTCCGGGAAGCAGTTCAGCCTGGTCGACACGGGCGGCTGGGACCCCGACGCGGACGGCATGGCGAAGGCCATCGCCTTCCAGGCCGAGCTCGCGATGCGCACCGCCGACGTCATCGTCTTCGTGGTCGACTCCCGCGTCGGTCCCACCGACGCCGACGAGGCCGCGGTCCGCATCCTCCGCTCGACCCGCAAGCCGGTCATCCTCGTCGCGAACAAGGCCGACTCCGAGCGCCAGGAAGCGGAGGTCCACGACCTCTGGAGCCTCGGCCTCGGCGAGCCGTTCCCGATCTCGGCCCTCCACGGCCGCAACTCCGGCGACCTGCTCGACAAGATCATCTGGGCGTTCCCCGAAGAGCCCACCGGCAAGCTCAAGGAGCGCGGCCCCCGCCGCATCGCCCTGGTCGGCCGCCCCAACGTCGGCAAGTCCAGCCTCCTGAACCGCATCGCCGGCGAGGACCGCGCCGTCGTCGACAACGTCGCCGGCACCACGGTCGACCCGGTCGACTCCGTCGTCGAGATCGACGGCGAGGACTGGATCCTCGTCGACACCGCGGGCCTGCGCAAGCGCGTGAAGTTCGCGTCGGGAACGGAGTACTACGCGGCGCTGCGCACCGAAGCGGCCGTAGAGGCCGCCGAGGTGGCCCTGGTGCTCCTGGACGCGAGCGAACCGATCAGCGAGCAGGACCAGCGGGTCCTGACGCAAGTGGTCGAGTCCGGCCGCGCGTTGGTCCTAGCGTTCAACAAATGGGACCTGGTGGACGAGGACCGCCGCTACTACCTGGAAAAGGAAATCGACAGGGAACTCGGCCAAGTGAGCTGGGCCCCGCGGGTGAACGTCTCGGCGCTGACGGGCCGCGCCGTGGAGAAGATCGCCCGATCCCTCCGCGTCGCCCTCGAAGGCTGGGGCCAGCGCATCACCACCGGCGAGCTGAACCAGTGGATCAGCACCCTCCAGGCGGCCACTCCGCACCCGACCCGCTCGGGCAAGGCCCCGAAGGTCATCTACGCGACCCAGGCCGCCGCGGAGCCGCCGCGCTTCATCCTCTTCACGAACGCGCCGTTCGAGAAGCAGTACCTCAAGTTCATCACCCGCAAGCTCCGCGAGGACTTCGGCTTCCCGGGCACGCCCATCGAACTCGTGGTCAAACCACGCGAATCCCGCAAAAAAGACAAGCGCAAATAGCCCGCCTCACACGGGGGACCTCGCCTCAGAGGCCCCCGACCCCATAAGCTAAAGTTGTCACCGCCGCGGCAACGCGGCAAAACGGGCTGTGGCGCAGCTTGGTAGCGCACTTGACTGGGGGTCAAGGGGTCGCAGGTTCAAGTCCTGTCAGCCCGACAAACAGACACCGGGAACATCGATGATGTTCCCGGTGTTTTCTTGTGCGTACGGAGAGGTAGTGATGCTCTCGGGCGGCGAGACGAGGTTGCTTCAATCGGTCATGGCAGTGATGAACCTTCGCGTCAGCGCCGGGTGCGCCTGGAGACGCCGGACCTATACCACCGCTCCAGCTGCATCCAGGATGAGGACCTGCGGCAAGTCTCCGGAGATTTCGAGTCATGGTCCGGGCGGCCAGGTACTGCGAACGCAGTAGACCGGGAGATCTGGCCGGATGAAGGCGTCGCGGCCCGACGGGGAGGCACCCACCTCCTCGTAGGGGCACAGGATCGCGGCGTCGCGGCCGGCGAACGCGAGATTGATCAGCGCTTCGTGCTGGGCGCACGCCGGGTACTCGGTGTCTGCGCCGGGCCCAGATCGGCTCGCCGATGATGCTGACGCTCCGGTCGGGGTGGCGGTCGGCGAACGCGAACGAGACTAGCCGTCGATCCGCCCGCACAAGGCAACAGTCGTGCACGGCCGTTGACGGCTGCATTCGCGCCGTCGGACCGCGCTCAGGACGTCCGGGTGCTCGTGGTGGCGGCGCGGTGGGAGGTGGACGGCCGTGCGGGAAGGTCGTGTGCGATCGCCCAGATCGCAATGCGGCAGAGGGCTTCCTTGCAGGACAGTCGCGGCGCCGGTCAAGACGGCGCGTTTGGGTCGGTCGTCGGCGGTCACGAACTGGACGACCGCATCGCCGCGGCCGAGGCTGATCGTCTGATGGAAGTACCGGACCCGCAGGCGCGGCGGTCGCCGGTCGGTCAGGCGCGTGGCAAGGTCGCTCGCGGCGTTCCAGCCGGTGGGCATCCCCGAGGAGCAGGGGGGAGGGCGGCGGTGGCGGGTGCGGTGAGGATGCCATGGCGGATGGCTCCTCCTGACTCCTCGGCGCGGGTGCTGAGCGGTTCAGTAGCCTGAAGCGCTGCAAGGCGAGTCGAACACCCCTGCGCTGCACGTCTGGAACCGCCACGCGTATCCGCCTGCCTCGACCGGGCCGGAGCCCGACAGCGGCGCGGTGACGGTGATGGGCTCGTTGGCAGGGAAGCTCGATTCGACGGCCTCCTGGTACCGCGCCGCCAGATCCGCATCGCCGCAGCCCTCGCCCTCGGTGAACTCAGGCGTCCCGAAGTCCAGCGTGACCTGCATACCGGCGTCGACCAGCTCCCCGGTGAGCTCGACGGGCTGTGCCGCGTTCACCGCGTCGCAGTAGTTCATGCGGTAGTCGCGCAGCTCGCCGGAACCGGTGACCGTGCCGTCCTCGGCGATGGTGAAGTCGCCCCACCAGGTCGGGTGGTAGCAGACGAACGGGTCGGGCGGTTCGAGCAGTGTGCACAGGTCCCCGTCACCGGTCCGCTCCCCGTCGACCTCGCTCAACTGGAAGGACCACCGGTTCGCCCCGGGCGGTGCGGTCGGTGCGAGCGAGGAGGCGTCGTCGACCGGTTCGCTGAAGACCGCCAAGGCGTTCGCCACGGCGCGTTCGACGTGGACGGGCCCTGCGCCGTCCGACGGCTCGTTCTGCACCCGCATGGCGCCGTCTTCGTAGGTCGCGAGCGTGCTGGAGCCGCCCCCATCGAAGCCGACGGCCCGGTAGGCTCCCTTGTCGACCATGACCTCGGCCATTTCGGCCAGGCTTGCCCCTCCGGCGCCGATCACGACCATGTAGAGCGTGTCCCCGGTCTCGTCGAAGCCGACCGCGGTCCGTGGCTTGTCGTCCTTCTCGATCTGGTCCAGGTCATCGACCGGACTGCCTTCGGCGACGATGGGGAGGCCGCCGATCGCCTGTTGGAGCGCGTTGCCGTCGGCCGACTCCAGTCCCCATTCGACCTCCACCGGGTCACCGACGGCGAGGCTCTGGAGTCTCGACACACTCTCGCCCCGCGCGAGCAGAATGCGCTCGTTCGCCTCGATGTGCCGGTCGCCTATCTGCGGTTCAGAGGAGACGACTGCCCCGTCTCTGATCCTGACCTCCCAGTACTCGCCGTCGCAGGCCCGCTCCGCGCGTCGTTCACCCTCGTCTCCGCAGCGCGCTCGTTCACGACTGGTGTCACCCCACTCGGGGGTGAAGAGGCCAACGCCGTCGACCGGCACCGCGTACGAGTTGAACGTCCCGATGTCGATCACACCGCTCTCGGTGGCAGCGCTCGCGTGGAGGCCCACGGTGGTCGCCACCGGTGCGCCCGAGAGCGTGACGCCGAAGACATCCTGATTGGACCGGTACTCCTCGGGCAGAGCTTCACGATTGGCGCCGTAGCGCTGCCGACCGGGGACTGCGCTGTTGAACGCCACACCATTCGCGATGGTCGGCCCGACCGGCCCGTTGGTGGCCTGGTATCCGGCGTCGCCGTTCGAATTGTGGATCCAATTGAAGTAGTCGCCGTTGACGACCCCGGTTGCGCCGGCGTCGGCAGCCAAGACGCTCGGCTCCGCGAGGCCCGTCACCTCGCCGGTATTGAGGACATCCAGCCTGACGCCCGGCTCGTCAAGATCGACGACGAGCATATGCCCCGATGCGTCGTCCGGACCGGTGAATTCGACGTACTCGACGCCGGGTGCGATCTCCCTTTGGGTCTCGTCCTCGCCGGGAGCGCACGCGGTCGCGGTGAGCGCCAACGCGAGCGCAGCAGCGGTGGTCAGTGCGGTTCCGACCCGTGTCCTCTCCAACGGATCGCTCCTTTCGGGTGGGTCCGGCTCCGCCCCCGCCACACGGCCGCGCGGTTCAACGTATTCGCCCGTGATGTCAGGATATCGACACCCGGCAATCCCGGGTGCCCTGAGCGGCAACCCTCCCTGATGCGTCGATGCGTCGTCAGCGCAGGTCCGCCGCATCGAGCAGTACCGCCACGGTGGGGGCGAGGAGTCCGTCGAGGTGTTCGGCGCCTATCCCGGCGCGGGCGCTGGCGCCGTCGAAGACGAGGGTGAGCTGGCGGGCGAGAAGGTCGGGGTCGCTTGCGCCGCCTTGGGCGGCCTCGGCGCGGAAGTACGCGGTCAGGGCAGCCTTCACCTGCCGGGCTACGCGGCTCGCGGGGTGGTCGGAGTCCTTGAGCTCGATCTCGGCCGAGAGATAGGGGCAGCCCCGGAACGCGGGGTCGGCCGATTGCATGGCGACCTGGTCGAACACATGCGTGATCCGCTCGCGGGGGGCGAGGTCGGCGTCCGCGGCGGGCAGGAGCGCGGCCACGTAGGAGGCGGCGCGCCGCTCCAGGCTCGCGGCCAGCAGTTCGTCCTTGCTGGCGAAGAGCTGGTACATGGAGCGCTTGGACACCCCGGCCGCCTTGCACAGCGCGTCGATGCCGATGTTGACGCCCTCGCGGTAGGTGAGTGCGGCCGCCGCCTCCAGGAGGCGCTCGCGGGGGCCGGGTTTCAGGTCCGTGGTCATCGTGCCAGGTTAGCGCGATTCGCAAGCAATGAAAACCGATCAGTTTCATCTGCTTGCGGTTGGAAACAGATCGGTTTACGATGATGGAAACCGATCGGTTTCCACCGGTCCGAGCCGAGGAGCAGCTCCATGTCCGCCGACGAACCGCGTCCCACGATCCGTATTCCCGGGACCATCAGCCGCACGATCTCCGCACGCCACGAAGGCGAGGGGGTGCTGCGCTACCTCCAGGCCGGAAGCGGCGCGCCGCTGGTCCTGCTGCACACCGTGCGGACGCAGGCCGAGCACTTCCGCAACCTCATCCCGCTCGTCGCGGACCTGTACACCGTGTACGCACTCGACCTGCCGGGGATGGGCTACTCCGAGATCGTCTCGGGCGCCTCCTACGAGGAGCCCGCAATGCGCGCCGGGGTCGAGCGGCTTCTCACGGAACTCGACCTCGCGGACGTGACGCTGCTCGGGGAGTCCATGGGCGCCACGCTCGCCCTGACCGCCGCGGCCGACCTGCCCGAGCGCGTCCGCCGTGTAGTCGCGGTGAACGCCTACGACTTCCGCGGCGGCATCGCCCGATCGAGCCTGCTCGCCCGCGCGGTGGTCGGCGGCGTCCTCGCCCCCGGGATCGGCCCGGTGATCGCGGGCGTCGAGCCCAGGCCCGCCCTGCGAGCCATCCTCCGGGGTGGAGTCGGCGACAAGGCCGCACTGCAGGAGGACTACTTGGACGAGCTGCTGCACGTCGGCACCCGCCCGGGCTACCCGGTCGTGGCCCGGAGCGTGTACCGGAACCTGCCGAGCCTCATTGCGGCCCGCTCGCGCTACCGCGACGTCACGGCGCCGATCCACCTCGTCTATGGCGAACGCGACTGGTCCCGGCCCGCCGACCGCGAAGCGAACCGGGCGCTGCTTCCCCGTGCCGAGTTCACGCAGGTTCCCGGGGCGGGCCACTTCATCGCACTGGAACGGCCCGACGTCCTGGTCGACCTGCTGCATGCCCGCGACGGCGCCGACTCCGCGCACTGAGTCACGCGGGTTGCCTGCGACACAATCCCTTCCAACTGGAAACCGATCGGTTTACTGTCGTGGGTACACAACCTGAAACCGATCGGTTTCCACTCGGTAAGGAGTCAGTCATGACCAGCATCAAGGGCGCCAACGTCCTCGTCACCGGCGGCAGCCGCGGCATCGGCAAAGCGCTGGTGGAGGAGCTCTTCGCCCGCGGGGCCGCCAAGGTCTATGCCACCGCCCGCGACCCGCGCGCGATCACGCATCCGCAGGCGGCCGCGCTGGCCCTCGAAGTCACGGACCCCGCGTCGGTGGCGACCGCCGCCGCGCACGCGCAGGACGTCACGATCCTCATCAACAACGCCGGGGCTGCGACCGGCGCCTCCTACCTCGACTCCCCGATCGAGGACGTCCGCCGCGACCTGGAGACCAACTTCTACGGGCCGCTCCTGGTCACCCGCGCCTTCGCCCCGATCATCGAACGCAACGGCGGCGGCCGCATCCTCAACGTCCACTCCGCGCTCTCCTGGCTCGCCGACGGCACGCCCTACAGCGCCTCCAAAGCCGCCCTGTGGTCCCAGACCAACTCGCTTCGACTCTCCTTGCAGCCACGCGGTATCGGCGTCACCGGCCTCCACGTCGCCTACGTCGACACCGACATGACCGCGGGCATCGACGCACCCAAGTCCGACCCGCGCGACATCGCCGCGGCCGCGCTCGACGGCATTGAAGCCGACGCGAGCGAAGTGCTCGCCGACGACACCACCCGCTGGGTCAAGTCCCAGCTGTCCGGCGACCTCGACGCCCTCTACGCCCAGCTTCCGCAGTAGCCGCCGCGATGTCGAACCACGAGAGGTCCACCTCGAGGCGAGCCCACTATTCGTTGGCGGCTTGGAGGCGCGTGATCGCCGCGGCCGCGATGGAGGTGTCGGGTTCCGGCGTCCTAGTCGGCGAGGCCGAGGGAGCGGGTGAGGTCGCGGAGTTCGGCGCGGTAGAGGCGTGCTGGGTCCTTGGCCTGCGATCGCAGGTGGCCGTAGACCTCTAGTGCGACGAGTCCGTGCATCCGGCCCCAGACCCGCAGGGCGAGTGCGACCGCGGCGGGCGGCAGGTCGGGGAACTTCTCCTTGACCAGGGCGGCGAGGCCGGGGTCGAAGTCGTCCCAGTCGTAGTCGTCCGCGGGCTCCTCGTCCTTCGGCGGCCAGGCTGCGGCGACGAGGCCGGTGAGTCCGGCGCAGGCCCGGGACGCCGCTTCGGGGGCGGCGCCGCCTTCGGGCGCGCGGTAGCCGCGCACCGGGTCGCCGTAGACGAGCCGGAACCCGTCCGGGTGCTCGATCGCCCACGACCGGAACGCCTCACCCCATGCGAGCAGCCTCGCGGCGGGCGCGTCGACGGGGTGCGCGTCGCGCGCCGATTCCGTCCGGTCCACCAGCGAGGTGTACATGTCGCCGGTGAGCGCGGTGATCAGGTCGTCGCGGGTCGCGTAGTAGCTGTACAGCGCCCCGGCCGTCATCCGCATCTCGCGGGCGATGGCCCGCAGGGCGATCGCGTCCGGCCCGCCTTCGGCCAGGAGCGCCAGGGCGACCCGCTTGATCTCGGCGGTGGTGTCGAGTCGGAGTTGTTCGCGCCGAGTCGGAGTCGTGTTCGTCACGTTGACAGCATACCCCGTGCGGAAACTATGCTCCGTGTAGAAACTACACGGCGTTCAATCTTTGATCGCCGTTCTATCACTTCTTCGAGAACGGAGCCCGCAATGCGGATCGGAGTCTTCGGCGCGACCGGCGCCATCGGCGGTCAGATCGTCTTGGAGGCCGCGGAACGCGGACACCAGGTCACCGCCTTCACCAGCGACCCGGCCCGACTGGGTCGGGACGACGAGTCGGTGCGCTGGGCCGTCGCCGACATCCTCGACCCGGTGGCCGTCGCCGATGCGATCGGCGGCCTCGACGTCGTCATCCAGGCCATCAACGCCGGGCGGGGCGTGGCGGACACCATCGCCAACGCCGACGTCTTTCCCAGGGCCGCAACGGCAATGCTCAAAGCCCTCGAATCACATCCCGTGACCCGGCTCATCGTCATGGGCGGCGCCGGAAGCCTGGAAGTGGCCCCCGGTCTCATGGTCGTCGACGTGCCGGGCTTCGCCGAAGGCCTGCCCGAGGCCCTCGACGTCCCCGTCGAGTACGCGAACGCCGTCAGGGCCGGGGTCGAGGCCCTCGCGATCTACCGCGCCTCGAATCGGCGGTGGACCTACATCAGCCCGTCCGCCGGCCTCATCCGCCCTGGCGGCCGCACCGGCCGCTTCCGGATCGGCGGCGACCAGCTGCTGGTCCGCGAGGACGGCACCAGCGACATCAGCCTCGAAGACCTGGCCATGGCCGCTGTCGACGAAGCAGAGACCGCACGCCACGTCCAGCGCCGGTTCACCGTCGGCTACTGACCCGACCGCACCGTGCCCATTGAGGACCTCCTCCGCGAGATCGAAGGTCAGCTTCGCGTCCTCCTGACCCGCTGACCGCCGCGGCCCCAACCTGAGTCAGGTGGGCCGGTGGTGGCTGCGCATCAGTGACCGAGAGGTGTGGGCGATGGCTGCTTGCTGGTCGGGGGGCTTGAACGTGGCCGTCGTGGCCGCCTTTCAGCGGTCTACTGGGTGCTGCTCGGGGGCGTCGAGCGTGTGCCGGGCGTCCTCCAGTGCGGTGAGGACCGCTTGCGCAGCGGCTCGGAGGCGGGCCGGGTTCGGGGGCCCGGCTGGTTCGAGGGCCGTCCGGATGGTGTGGGCGAGGAGGTCGGCTCGGTGCTCGGTCGGGTAGTCGGAGTTGTCGAGGCCGGTGACGACGCCGCCGGTGACGGCCCCGTGCAGGGCCATGTCGATGATGAACACCTGGTCGGCCGCGGGGATCGTCTCAGCCAGGAGGCCGTGGGCGCGCCAGATTTCGACTAGGCGTGCAAGTAGTTCGCCGAACCCGAGCTCCCGGATCACCGGCAGGCCGGTCCCGGAGACGGCGAGTGCCCCGAGGAGTTCGTCGTCTCCGGCGAGCATCGCCCGGTGGATCGGCGCGCGGGCCTGTTCGGCGAACACCTCCCGGGCGACCCTGCTCGGCCGGGCGGCGTCCGGGTCCCGCTCGATGCCCGCGGCGACGGTGTGCACGTGCCGGCGCAGCTCGCGGCGCAGCAGCGCGGTGAAGAGCTGCTCCTTGGTCTTCCAGTGGAGGTAGACCGTCCCCTTCCCGATGCGCGCGCGCCGGGCGATCTCGTCGACGGTGACGCGCTTGTAGCCCCATGCCGTGAGCAGTTCGCGCGCCGCGTCGAGGATGCGTTCGGCGCGTTCGTGTTCGGGCTGCGGTGCTGTGGCCGGGCGGTCGTGCGTCATGGGCCCAGTATCTCACGCCACAATTCTGATTGACCAAATTTCAAATCTGGTCAACTGGTACTCAAGTGGGGTAGGGTCTGGCCATGAACTCCCACAAAACGACCACCGCACACCCCGTGCTCTTCGACCTCTCCGCAGACCTCGCTCCCACCGCCTCGGACGCGGGCGACTCCTGGTGGTTCGCCTCCAGACTGCGCGACGACGACGGCGACATCTACTGGACGAAGACCCACGTCATCCAGATGGGCGAGTCCTACGTCAGCACCGTCTCGGTGCTCCGCGACAGCGACAGGCGCGCCGACGAGCGCCACACCGCCGAGCCCGCCGCCGAAGTCAAGGCCGCCGCCGATCGCCTTGACGTCCAGACCTCCCTGCTGGACATGAGCGGCGGCCCCGACGAGTTCACGACCTCGGGCGCCACCGACGACGCCGCGTTCCGGCTCGCCCTGCGCCGCACCGAACCCGCGCTCTACAACGGCGGCAGCGGCGTCTTCCCCTTCCTCGGCGGCCGGACCGGACAGCTCTCCCTGCCCGGGCTCGCCGCCACGGGGACGATCACCATCGACGGCGTCGAGCGGAACGTCAAGGGACGCACCTGGTTCGACCGCCAATGGATCGCCGGACCCGCCGACCCGCCGCGCTTCCTGTGGTTCGGCCTCGACCTCGGCGACGGACGCTACCTCAGCGTCTGGGACACCACGGGGGACGGCGTTTCATGGCTCACCGCCCTCAAGCCCGACGGCACGCATGTCATCACCGGCGCACAGCGGACTGCGCACGAAGGCGGCTACCTGTTTGCGATTCCCGATCTGGAAGCGTCGCTGGAGATCACCTACCGCCGCCTCGACGCCACCGAAGGCGACTCCACCAACGTGTGCACGGTCGCCGGAACCTTCGCCGGACGCGAGGTGACCGGACACGGCTACCACGACATCGTCGGTCCCAGCGGTCCCGAGACGACCAGGCACCACGCCTGAATCCGAAAGGAGCAATGCAATGGGAAACCTCAATGGACGCCCCCGTGCGCTGGTGGTGGGCCTCGGGATCGCCGGAATCGCGACCGCGTTGCGGCTGCGGCAGATCGGCTGGGAGCCGGTCGTGATCGAACGCGCCCCTGCGCGCCGCTCCGGCGGATACTTCATCATGCTGTTCGGCGCCGGGATCGCCTCCGCGCAGCGACTGGGCGTGCTCGACGCCATCGGCGACCGCAGCGGCCCTGACGTGCGCCTCGACTCGGTCAACCGCGCCGGGCGCCGCAGAACGGGCATGAACCCGGCCACCCTCGGCCCCAACCCGCCTCGGACCCTGCTGCGCGGCGACGCCGAACGGGCGCTCTTCGACGCCCTTCCCGACGACGTCGAGATCCGCTACTCGACCGTCCCGACCCGCATCGCGCAGGACACCACCGCGGCCGAGGTCGACCTCCACGACACCGCCGCCGACACGACCACCACCGAGCGGTTCGACCTGGTCGTGGGCGCCGACGGGATGCGCTCCACGGTCCGTCGGCTCGCCTTCGGCCCCGCGGACTTCCTGCACCCGCTCGACTACATAGTCGGCGTGACCCTCCTCGACCGGCCGGTCACCGGCTACGGCACAGGCGAGGGCATGATCCTGGCCGAACCCGGCCGCTCCGCCTGGGTGTTCCCGTTCAAGGACCACCCGCCGAGCCTGCTGTTCTCCTACCGCACGCAGAACGTCGACGCCGAATTCAGCCGCGCCCCGATCGAGTCCGTCAAGGCCGCGTTCGGCCCCCAGCCGCCCGGCCCGATCCTCCAGGAGCTGTTCGACCGGTTCGAGACCGCCGACGAGTACCTCTTCGACTCGGTCAACCAGGTCAGGTTGCCGCGCTGGCACGACGGCCGGGTCGTCCTGGTCGGCGACGCCGCCTGGTGCGTGACCCTGTACGCGGGCATGGGCGCCTCCAGCGGCATCGCGGGCGGCGAACTGCTCGGCACCATGCTGGAGCGCCACGGCGGCGACGTTCCCGGCGCGCTCCGCGAATGGGAAGCCCGCCTGCGCCCGTTCATCGCAGTGGAGCAGGAGTCGGCGTTCACCACGCGAAGCCTGTTCACGCCCCATGACCGCAAGGAGTACCTCGCGCGCGCCGTGATGACGCGGCTCATGGGCTCACCGGTCCTCAGCAGAGTCCTCGGCAGCCGCGCCCAGCCTCCGGGCATGGAGCACAAGGCAATCGACATCGCCGCCGTCTGAGGACCGGCCTCGGTATCCGAGTCCGCCCGATCCGGGCGGGCTCAGATGCCGAGGGTCGCCGCCTGCAACCGGTCTCAATCCTCGCCCCGCCAGCGCTTCCGGAGCACGCGGGCGGCCGCCTTCGGGCGGCGGTCTCTCGTGAAGACGCCCTTCTTGTTGCCGTCGACGCGGAAGACCCCGGCCATGGTCTGGAAGTCGGCGAAGTTCCACACCTGCTCGCCGATGACGGCAGGGACGCGGTCGAAGACCCGGTGGTACGTCTCCAGCAGCGCGGACTGGAAGTCTTCGGTCCACAGCTGCGCGTTGACCGAGTGGAGCCCGGCGAGGGTGTCCGCGCCGTACTCGGTCATGACGAGCGGCTTCCCGAACCGCGCCTCCCAGCCGCGCAGCTCCGCCTCCAGATGCGCTTCGGCGCTGGCGAGGTCGCCGGTGTCGTTGTACCAGCCGTAATAGCGGTTCAGGCAGATCACGTCGAACAGGTCCGCGATCGTGTCGGTCTCGAAGGTCGCGAAGACGAGATTGGTGTACGTGACCGGCCGCGTCGCGTCGAGTTCGCGGGTCAGGTCCACCAGCGGCGCGAAGTAGTCGCGGGCGCCGTCCTCGAACGAGGCGGGCTCGTTCGTGATGCACCACATGACGACCGACGGGTGGTTCTTGTCGCGCTTGATCAGCTCCCGGATCGCCTGCGCGTGGGCCTCGCGGGTCGCCTTGCCGAAGCCGTCCTCGCCGAAGGTCCGCTCCACCGCACCGGTGCGCATCCCGCCGCCGATCGCGAGGTTGAGACCCACCGCGGCGGTCTCGTCGATGACCACGATCCCGTGCCGGTCCGCGTAGTCGAGCACCTCTTCGGCGTACGGGTAGTGCGAGGTGCGGAACGAGTTCGCGCCGCACCAGTCCATGAGCCGGAAGTCGTGCACCATGTACGCCGGGTCGTGGCCCTTGCCGCGCACCGCGGTGTCCTCGTGCTTCCCGAAGCCCTTGAAGTAGAACGGCTCCCCGTTGATCAGCAGCTCGGTGCCGCGCACCTCGACCGTGCGGATGCCGACCGGCAGTGAGTACGAGTCCACGACCGAACCGTCCTCGACGACTTCCGCGACCAGCTCGTACAGGTACGCCGCCCCCGGACGCCACAGCCGCGCGTCCGGGACCCGGAGCTCGCCCGAGGCGCCCTCCCGCTCGGCCACGGTCGCGCCCTCGGCGTCCAGCAGCCGCACCCGCACCGCCGCACCGGCCGCGACCTCGTACTCGACGACGCCCGTCGTCCCGTCGAGACCGGTGACCACCGTGACGTCCTCGACCGACACGGCCGGGACACTGTAGAGCCACACCGACCTCGCCAGGCCCGCGTAGTTGTAGAAGTCGTGCCGGTAGAGCTGCTTGCGGCGGCCGTCGTCGGTCGTGGTCGTGAACCCCGGCGGGATCGTCGTCGGCGTCAGCTCGTTGTTCACCCCGATCGTGAGCCTGAACTCACCACCCGGCTCGACCAGGTCCGTGACGTCCGCTTCGAACGGCGTGTACCCGCCCACGTGCTCGGCCACCAATGAGCCGTCCACATAGACACGACCCTCGTGGGTTGCCGCATCGATGCGGACCCGCACCCGTTCACCGGCCCACCCGCGCGGCACCCGCACGGTCCGCTGGTACCAGACCCAGCCCACGTGGTCGCGGATCGCGTCGTCCGCGAACACGTCGTTGTAGCTCGCGGGAACGGGCGCTTCGAGGTCGGTCCGAAGGACGCCGGTCCACGGCTCAGGTCCGGCGTCGTCGTCCAGGGCGAAGCGCCAGAGCCCGTCCAGGTTCACCAGCTCGCGCGTGGGTGAGTTCTGCGGTCGCAGCATTCAGATCACTCTCTCCTCAAGGGACGATTCGGTCAGACGGCGGCGCGCGGCCCTGCGCCGCGACTGCTCCTGCGGGTCCGCCACCGGCGATGCCAGCAGCAGCCGCCGCGTGTACGCGCCGCGGCGAGGAGGTCACCTCCGCGGCCGGACCGGTCGGCTCGCCGAGGACGACGCACTGCACGACCCCCTTGAACCGGAGGTCCTGGTACCGGTACGCCAGGTCCAGGGGGTCAGTAGTGGCCGAGGTCGTCCATGTCAGTGCCCTTCGTCCAGGCGGCAGGCCGCGCGGTGGACGCCGGGCGCGGCGGCGCGGGTCGTGCCGTCGGGGAGGATGATCGTGGCGGAGGTCCCGGGCGGGACCTCGACGGTGAGGGCGAGTTCGCCGCCCTCGACCGCCCAGTCGACCCTGATCGTCCCCTGGGGAGTGTCGAGGTGTCCGCGCGCCCACGTCAGCGACGCGTGCGGGACGGGCGCCACGGTGAACGACTCCCACGCCGCCGAGTCCTCGTCCTGCCGCAGCCCGAGGGTGTGCGTGTGCAGGAAGCGGATCACCGCGCCCTTGCTGTAGTGGTTCAGCGATTCGTGCGCCTCGCCGTCCTCGTCCACGCCGTCCCAGTTCTCCCAGATCGTCGTCGCGCCGCGGTCGAGCATCCCCAGCCACGACGGCTCGGTGCGCTGGAACAGCAGCTCGTACGCGAGGTCGGCGCGGCCGTGGTCGGCCAGGACCGGCAGCAGGTCGGCAGTCGCCAGGAACCCGGTCGTCAAGTGCGTGTCCGCCTCGCGGATCAGCTCCGCAAGTCGGTTCACCGCGCGCTCCCGCAGCCCCTCCGGGATGAGGCCGAAATGCAACGCCCGCACATAACTCGGCTGGTTGTCGACCGCGGTGCGGCCGTGCTCGTCGAGGAACTCGGTGCGCCACGCGTCCAGCACCCGCGCCGCGGTCGCGGAGTAACGCTCTGCCTCCTCCGATCGCCCGAGCAGGCCCGCGATCCGCGCCAGGACGCTCGTGGACCGGTAGAGGTACGCCGTGCCGATCTCGCCTTTGTCCGAGGTGAACCATGCGGTCGGGTTCACCTGGATCGGGTCGTACGCCTTCCCGTCCGGGCCTTTCGGCTTCGGCTCGCACCACTCTCCCCAGTGGAACGAGCCGTCCCAGAGGTACCGCTCGTGCGGCAGCGGCTCGGCCGAGCGCTCGATGCGCGAGGCGTGCCGCGCCGAGGCGGCATTGCCGAGGGCCCACTCGACCCACCGGACCATCGCCTCCCAGTTCTCCGCGAGCACTTCGGTGTCGCCGTATGCGGTGTACAGCTCCCACGGCACCAGCACGATGGCATCGGCCCACCCTGCCGAGCCGGTCATCATCGCGAGCCGCAGCTGCGGGTTGAGCTTGGTGCGCCGCCCGTCGGGGGAGAAGCTCGCGATGCGCCCGTCCTCCCACTGGTCGTCGCGCACGCTGCGCAGCCACTTGCGGCTGAACCCCAGGACGTCGTACAGGCGCGTCGCGGTCGGCGCGAACACCTGGTAGTCGCCGGTCCAGCCGATGCGCTCGCGGGTCGGGCAGTCCGTCGGAATGTCCACCGCGTTCCCGCGGAAGCTCCATTTCGCGACCTCGTGCAGCCGGTTCAGATCCGTGTCGCTGCAAGCGAAGTCGCCCACCGGCGCCAGATCGCTGTGGACGACCCGCATCGCCACCGCCTCCGCGTCGAGCGGCGCGTCCCGGGTGATCCGGGCGTACTGGAAGCCGTGCACGGTGTGCCGTGGCTCGAACATCCCTGGTGCACCGGAGGAGACGACCTCGTCGCGCTGACGGAACACCACCTCCTTGCCTTCAGGCGAGGTCGCGTCGAGGTGCGCGGTCGTCGGGTCGCCGTCGGGGCCGAGGTGCTCGCCGTACTCGATGACGGTCCGGGTCCCGGCCGGGCCGAGGTCGCCCAGGGCGATCCATCCGGAGGCGTTCTGGCCGAAGTCGGCGATCCAGGTGCCGTCATCGATCTGCTTGAGCGACACCGCGGGCCGCGTCTCCACCACGCGGACGGGCGGCGCGGGGGACCAGTCCACGGGCGGCGCTTCGACCCGGCAGGTCAGGACCGGCACCGGGTCCTCCCTTGCAGCTTGCAGATCCACGGTCTGGCCGTCCATCAACCCCGCGCGCACCACCTGGGAGCGGCGGCTCGTCCACGACCTGTCGCTGCGCACCACCTGCGTTGCGCCGTCCTCGTACGCGATGTGGAGTTCGAGCCGCACGCCCGTGGGGCCGTCCCAACCGGCGGGTTCGCGGAAGGCGCCGACTTCACCGCGCACCCAGCCGTCCGACAGCAGCACTTCGATCCGGTTCGCGCCCGGCAGCACCGCGGCCGCGGCGGCCTGCGCGTACAAGGTTCGGTCGTAGGAGGTCGACCCCGGCGACAGCTCCGCGGTCCCGACACGGACGCCGTTGACGAACGCCTCGTACACCCCCAGCGCCGTCGAGTACAGCCGCACCGATCGCACGCCTTCCCGCGCTTCGAAGTCCGTGCTCAACGTGTACGCCGGTCGCTGCCCGAACGGCTCGTCGCCGGTCTCGACCGGGGAGATCCACTCCGCGGTCCAGTCGGCCTCGAACAGTCCGCTCTCGAACGCGTGCCAGTCTGAGACCGCGTCGCCGGTCCGCACCCGCCATCGCACCCGCCGGGCGCTGCCCAGCGGCGCCCACGGCCACGGCACGAACCGGTGCCCGTCCACCTCGACCGGCGTCTGCGCCTCGCCGTCCACCTCCGCTTCGAGCCGGTACCGGCCGGCGTCGGCTACCGGCAGCCAGGAGAGCCGCGGCGCGGGCCCTGAAACGGGGAACTGGTCGCCGCCGGAGTCGATCCGCAGGCCCTGGGGTTGCTGAGTCATTGCGTGCCTTTCGCTATCGGACGGACTTGATCTTGGTGGCGATGACGAGGCCGCCCGCGAGCGCGAAGACCGCGCCGCACAGGTACAGCAGCGTGTAGTTCTTGTCGCCGCCGCCCGCGCCGACGGTGATGATGAACGGCGCGATGAGCGGCGCTATCGCGCTGGGGATCTTCTGCGCGAAGGCCACCACCGCGAGGTAGCGGCCGGCCTGGGCGCGGTCGGGGAGCACGGCGAAGGCGATGGCCTGGTCGACCGTGGCGAACACCGCGATCGCGAGCTGCATGAGCACCATGCCCGCGATGAGCTGCGGCAGCGAGTACGCGAACGCCTCGGTCACCGCGCCCGCGACGAAGATCCCCGCGCCGACCAGGGCGAAGAGCTTGCGGCGCTGGAGCTTGTCGGAGAGGAACCCGCCCGCGACGGCGCCGCCCGCGGCCGCGGCCACCCCGATGATCCCGATGACCGCGAGGACTCCGGCGACCTCCTTGACGGGCAGGTCGAGGCGCTGCGCGTAGAAGAACGTGCTGAACGTCGTGTTGAAGTACAGGCCCATGAAGAAGATGAACCGGCCGAGCCAGTTCCAGCCGAAGTCCGGGTACTTCCGCGGGTTGAAGCCGTAGCTGGTGATCAGGCCCTTGACCGTGACGTGGGCGCCTGCGCCCACGAGCGCGCGCGAGTCGCCCTCGGGCTTGAACACCGGGAGCAGCAGCATGAGGGCGACGCCCACGGCCGCGGGGACCATGAACACGAGCAGTTCATTGGAGGCGAACGCGTAGGCGATCCCGATGCCGAGCACCGGCGCGACCTGGACGGCGACGCCGGTGAGCGCCGAGACGCGCCCGCGCTGCTCCTCGGGCACCCGGTCGGCCTGGAGGTTCTGGATCGCCTGGCCCGCAACGGACCACCCCGCCATGCCGATCACCCAGAACAGGCCCACGAGGAGCACGTTCCCGGCGAGTGCGATGCCGCCCATGGCGACCAGGCCGAGCACGGCCCCAGCGGCCATGAACGGGGTGCGGCGGCCGAACCGCGACCGAAGCCGGTCGCTCCACAATCCGATCAGAGGGCTGAGCGCGAGGTACGTGAACTGCGCCGAGCCGGTGACGAAGCCGAGGAGCTCCTCGCGGCCGGGCGCGATCTCGTCGATCCGCAGGGCGAGGGAGTAGGAGAGCGGCACCATCATGGCGAGCGAGCCGCCGAAGGCCGCGACGGCGAGCCAGACGAGGTAGGCAGTGCTGACGCGCTGGAGGGGCGGGGCGGCGATCGCCCCGGGTGCGGCGTCCGGAAGGGACTGCGCCGCCGGTTCCCGAGTGTCTTCGGGCATGTCGACTCCTTTGTCGTGGTGTGCGAGCGGTGCGCCGGGTGCCGGTGGCGCCCCGCTCGCGGTGAGGGCGTTGTGAAGTTGGAGAGCGAGGGGCCGACCGGTGCTACTGGACGGACCAGCCGCCGTCGGAAGGGAGGACGACGCCGTTGATGTTGACGCCGTCGTCGCTGAGCAGGAACGTGATCGACGCCGCCAGCTGCTCGGGCACGGCCAGTGAGGGGATGGCCTGCTGGAACGGCGCGATGCGGGCGTGTCCGACCGCTGAGATGTTCGCGGGCATCGCGATGCCGGAGGCGACCGCGCCGGGCGCGATCGCATTGACGCGCACTCCCTGTGGGCCGTACATGAACGCGGCCGACCGGGTCAGGCCCACGACGCCGTGCTTCGAGACGGTGTAGGCGGTGCCCGCGGAGTTCCCGCGCAGGGCCGCCTCCGAGGCCACGTTGACGATCGAGCCCCTCCCTGCGGCGAGCATGACCGGTGCGACGGCGCGCGTCAGCTTGAAGCTCCCGGTGAGGTTGATGCCGAGCACCCTGTCCCACATGGCATCGGTGGTCTCGTGAACCGGTGAGTAGTCGTCGGTGACGCCCGCGACGTTCGCCAGGCCGTCGATGCGCTCGCCCGCGACCGCCGCGATCCGGTCGATGTCGGCCTGATCGGTGATGTCCGCTCTGACGGCGGTGACCGACGGCAGCTCCTCGGCGAGTTCATGCAGGCGGTCGGCCGTCACGTCGACGGCGACCACACGGCCGCCCTCCCGTGCGATGCGCGACGCGGTGGCCCGGCCGATCCCGGAGGCGGCTCCGGTGACGATCACGGTCGTGCCGTCGAATCGCCCGGGCACGACGGTCTCGCGCCATCGGCCCGAGTCCGCGGTCTCGGTCGGGACGACGCCGTCGTTCGCCCGCAGCACCAGGTCGTCCACGACCGACTGCGGCATCTGCCCCTGGCTGACGGCCACGAGCTGCTGGAGCGGCAGATTCCGTACGGGCGCCAGCATGTCCTCGGCGACACCGGACTGCGCGAGGAGGCCCTTGATGAGCGGCTCGCCCTTCGGATGCCGCAGCCAGGCGTCGATGGTGCTCTGCGCGGTGAGCGGCGCTGGATCGTTCATGCGGGGCTCGCTTTCCTTGCGTCGTCCAAGCGGAAGGCGATCGCCTCCGCTGTTGCGTCGGGGCTGCCGTCGATGGCGACGGCGAAGCCCGGTTCGTCCGGCTCCAGCGGTTCGAGGGTCGCGAACTGCGAGTCGAGGAGTCCGGTGGGCATGAAGTGCCCGGCCCGCGCGGCCATCCGCGCGGCGATGAGTTCGTAAGAGCGGTCGAGATGCGCGAACCGCACCGGTGCTCCGGCGCTGGCGATGATCGCCTCGCGGTAGAGGCGGCGCAGCGCCGAGCACGCGACCACGACGGGCCGCCCGGCGGCGAGGTGCTCGCGGATCACCGTGCCGACCTCGGCGAGCCAGGGCCACCGGTCGTCGTCGGTGAGCGGAGTGCCCGTGGCCATCTTGGCGACGTTCTCGGCGGGGTGAAGGTCGTCGGCGTCGACGAAGTCCCCGCCGATGCGCGCGGCGAGCAGCGTGGCGATGGTGGTCTTGCCGGAGCCCGCGACTCCCATGACCACGACCGCTTGGGGCGCTTGAACGTTCACCAGTCGTGGATGGTGCCGTCGTGGAGGCGGTTGAAGGGGAGGTAGGCCTGGACGTAGGGGTATTTGCCGGCTTGGTCGGTGTCGAGGTCGACGCCGAGGCCGGGTTGGTGGCCGGGGTGGAGGTGGCCGTCGGTCCAGGTGAAGGATTGTTGGAAGACCTGGTCGGTGCGGTGCCCGTGTTGCATGTATTCCTGGATGCCGAAGTTGTGGATGGCCAGGCCCAGGTGCATGGCGGCGGCCATGCCCACGGGGGAGATGTCGGTGGGGCCGTGCATCCCGGATTTGATCTGGTACTGGGCGGCGTAGTCGAGGACCTTCTTCAGGTGCGAGATGCCGCCGGTGTGGGTGACCGCGCTTCTCACGTAGTCGATGAGCTGCTCGCGGATGATCTGCTGGTAGTCCCACACGGTGTTGAAGATCTCGCCGATAGCGAGGGGCGTGGTCGTGTGCCCTCGGACCAGGCGCAGGGCTTCCTGGTTCTCGGCGGGGGTGACGTCTTCGAGCCAGAACAGGTCGAACGGCTCCAGGCTCTTGCCGAGTTGGGCGGCCTGGATGGGGGTGAGCCGGTGGTGGGCGTCGTGCAGGAGCGGCAGCTCGGGCCCGAACTCGTTCCGGACGGCTTCGAAGACGGTGGGTACGTGGCGGAGGTAGGAGCGGGTGTCCCAGTCCTCTTCGTTGGGCAGTGCCCCGCGCTGGGCGGGTTCGTGGTCGTAGCGGACGCCTTCCATCGCCTCGTAGGTGGCGTTGGAGGCGATGCCGTAGATGGATTTCAGGCCCGGGACGCCGGTCTGGATGCGGATCGCCCGGTACCCCTGGGCCTGGTGGGCGCGGATGGAGTCGAACAGTTCCTCGACGGTCTTGCCGGAGGCGTGCCCGTAGGCGAGGAGCCCGGTGCGGGAGGCCCCGCCGAGGAGCTGGTAGACGGGCATGCCGGCGGCTTTGCCTTTGAGGTCCCACAGGGCCATGTCGACCGCGGCGATGGCGGCCATGGTGACCGGGCCCCTGCGCCAGTAGGCGGAGCGGTAGAGGAACTGCCAGGTGTCCTCGATCCGGTGCGCGTCCCGACCCAGCAGCAGCGGGACGACATGGTCTTTCAGGTACGACACGACCGCCAGCTCGCGGCCGTTCAACGTCGCGTCCCCCAGCCCGGTCAGGCCGTCGTCGGTGGTCAGCTTCAAGGTCACGAAGTTCCGGTCCGGACTCGTGACGATCACTTCAGCACGATCGATAATCACAAGGCACTCCTAATCGTTCTGTCCGGGCTTGCGGCCGTCGAGGCCGGTCCAGCGGCGGCGCAAGGCGAATGCGGCCGACTTGGGTTTGCGGTCGCGGGTGAAGACGCCCTTCTTGTTGCCGTCGACGCGGTGGATCCCCGGGCCGGTGGCGAAGTCGGCGAAGTTCCAGACGTGCTCGCCCACGAACTCGGGGATGCGGTCGAAGACGCGGTGGTTCATGGCGAGGAAGTCCGACTGGTACTCTTCGCTCCAGGGCGCGTCCCACACCGAGTGCAGGCCCGGCTGGGTGTCGGCGCCGTACTCGGTCATCATGACCGGCTTGCCGAACCGCTGGGCCCAGCCGCGCAGGTCCTGCTCCAGGACGCCTTCGGCGGCGGCGAGGTCGCCGGTGAAGACGTACCAGCCGTAGTAGCGGTTGATGGCGAGCACGTCGAACAGGTCGGCGATCTGGTCGTTCCCGGCGTGCGCGAACATGACGGCGGCGTAGGTGAGCGGCCGGGTCGGGTCGAGTTCGCGGGTGAGCTTCACGAGCGGCTCGAAGTACTCGCGGGCGCCGTCCTCATTGGAGGCGGGTTCGTTCGCGATGCACCACATGACGACCGACGGGTGGTTCTTGTCGCGGGCGACGAGTTCGCGCAGGTGCTGCTCGTGCGCGGCGCGGGTGGCGTCGCCGAAGGTCTCGGGGGAGAAGGTCGGCTGCGGGCCGATGCCGGTGAGGCCGCCCTGGACGCCGAGGTTGAGGCCCACGGCGGCGGTCTCGTCGATGACGACGATCCCGTGGCGGTCGGCGAAGTCGAGCACTTCCTCGTCGTAGGGGTAGTGCGCGGTGCGGAAGGAGTTCGCGCCGCACCACTGCATGAGCTGGAAGTCGTGCACGAGGTGCGCCTGGTCGTGGCCCTTGCCGCGCACCACCGTGTCCTCGTGCTTCCCGAAACCGGTGAAGTAGAACGGCTCGCCGTTGATGAGGAACTGCGCCCCGCGGACCTCGACGGTGCGCACGCCGAACTGCTGCGTGTACGCGTCGACCACCTCGCCACCGTCGACCAGCTCTACGACCAGGTCGTAGAGGTAGGCCGCGCCGGGCCGCCACAGCACGACGTCCTCGATGCGGAAGGACCCTTGCGCGCCTTCGGCTTCGGCCACCACGGCGCCGGATTCGTCCACGGCCCGAACGCGCACCGCGCCCTCGCCCGCGTCGACCCGGTAGTCGACCAGGCCCGCAGACCCGTCCACCTCGGTGGTCACGGTGATGTCCTCGATGAACCGCAGCGGCGTGCTGTAGAGGCGCACCGAGCGGGCGATCCCGGCGTAGTTGTAGAAGTCGTGCAGGTAGGACTGCTTCTCGCGGCCGTCCTGCCCGACGCTCACGGTCCCGGGCGGGATCGTCTCTGCGGTGAGCCGGTTGTCGACGGCGACGGTGAGCCGGAACTCGGCTCCGGGCTCGACGACGCCGGTGAGATCGGCCTCGAAGGGCAGGTATCCGCCGGTGTGCTCGGCGACGAGGCGGTCGTCTGCGTACACCTTGGCGGCGTGGGTGACCGAGCCGAAGCGCAGCACGGTCCGCTGCCCGACCCAGCCGCGCGGTATCCGCACTTGCCGCTGGTACCAGGCGGTCCCGACGTGATTGCGGATCTCGGGGTCGGTGAACAGGTCGTTGTAGCTGGCCGGGACGGCCGCTTCGAGCGGCGTGTCGAGCCGCGCGGTCCACGGCTCATCGCCGACCCTGGAGCCGATGGCGAAGCGCCACAGGCCGTCCAGGCTCGTGACGTCCCGTGTGGACGTAGTGGTGACGGAAAGCATGGTTCTCCTCAAGGGGTCAGGCGGTGTCGCCCGCGTCGGCGAGCAGGGTGGATCCGGTCATGATCGCGGCGAGGTCGCTGGCGCAGAACAGGACGACGCGGGCGATGTCGTCGGGGACGCCGATCCGGCCGAGCAGGCCGGTGCTCATGAGCTTGGCGATCGCGGCGGGGTCGGCCGGGACGCCCGTGGCCTCGGCCGCTGCCGCGGCGGCGGCCATGTTGCCCTCGGTGGGCACGAAGCTCGGTGCGACGCCCAGGACGCGGATGCCCTTGGGCGCGAACTCGATCGCGAGCTGCTTGGTGAGCCCGCGGGCGGCGTGCTTGGAGCCGACGTACGCGGCGAGTCCGGGCGCGGTGCCCTTGAACCCGGCCGTGGAGACCACGTTGACGATGACGCCGCCGCCGTCCATGCGGCGGGCCGCTTCGGTGGCGCCGAGGAACACGCCGCGCGCGTTCACCGCGAACACCCGATCCCACTCGTCGACGCCCATCTCCAGCGCGGGCCGGTTCGGGAACACTCCGGCGTTGTTGACCCAGACGTCGAGGCCGCCGAGCGTCTCGGCGGCGCGGTCCGCCGCCGCGGCGACGCTGCCCTGGTCGGCCATGTCCATCTGCACGCCGACGGCGTCGACGCCGTGGCGTTCGGCGAGTTCGGCCGCGGCCGCCGCCGCGAGGTCCCCGTCGAGGTCGCCCACGAGGACGTCGGCCCCCGCTTCGGCGAGCCGCAGCGCGATCGCCTTCCCGAGGCCGCGGGCGCCGCCGGTCACGACGGCCCTCCTCCCGCGCAGGTCGAGCAGGTCGCGGACGGCGGTGCCGGAGAAGTCCGGAACGGAAACGGTCATGTCGGCTCCTTAGTCGGTGAGGCTCGCGCCGTTGGTCTTCGCGATGCCGCCGAGCCACGCGAGGCTCGGCTTCGGCGTGCGCACGAACGTCTCGCGGTCGACCGCGACGAGCCCGAACGTCGGCCCCCAGTGGCCCCACTCGTAGTTGTCGAGCAGGCTCCAGTGCAGGTAGCCGCGCACGTCGACGCCGTCGGCGGCGGCCTCGCCGAGCGCTTTGAGCGCCCCTTCGGTGTAGGCGATCCGGCGCGCGTCGTCGGCCGTGGCGATCCCGTTCTCCGTGACCAGGACCGGCAGGCCCGTCACCTCGGCGGTGTGGCGCGCGGCGATCCCGATCGCGTCGGGCCGGAACGCGGTGCCCACCAAGGTGTTGTCGGGGTGCGGCGGGTACGGCTCGATGCCGTCCTCGTTCACCCACTGCGCCGAATACGACTGGACGCCCACGAAGTCGTCGCCGCGGGCGGCCTCCAGATAGAGGTCCTCCCAGATGTACTCAAGTTCGCGCTTCTTCTCCTCGCAGCCGGGCCGGGCCTCGAACGCGCGGTTCGCCACGGACCAGCCGACCTTCGCGCCGGTGCGCTCGCGCACGAGGTCGCGCACCGCGTGGTGGGCCTCGACGAAGCGCCTCCCGATCTCGACGTCAGGGGCGGGCAGCGGCGGGCGCGGGCCCTCGTCCACGGTGGGGCTCTGCCATTCGGCGCCCGCCTCGGCGGCCTGCTGCATCTTCACGGCCAGGCCGGTCATCATCGCGAGCATGTTCGGCTCGTTCATGGTCACGACCCACTCGACGCCGTCCAGGACCGGCACTACGGTATCCACATAGGATCGGAACCGGTCGATCGCCTCCGGCGCGAGCCAGCCGCCCGCCTCGGCGAACCAGCGCGGGTTCGTGAAGTGGTGCAGCGTGACCACGGGCGCGAGCCCGAGTTCCAGAGCGGTGTCGATCATGCGCCGGTAGTGCGCCAGCTCGGCGCGGGAGACCATGCCGGGCTCGGGTTCGATGCGCGCCCACTCGATCCCGAACCGGTACGCGTTGTACCCGTGGTCGGCGAGGAGCCGCATGTCCTCGCGGTAGCGGTGGTAGGAGTCGCAGGCGTCGCCGCTGCGCTCCATGCCCGGCATGCGCGCCTCATTGGCCCAGAAGTCGCTGTTCAGGTTGCCGCCCTCGATCTGGTGCGGCGCGGTCGAAGCGCCCCAGAGGAAGCCGGTCGGGAAGGTGCTCATCGGTGAGACTCCTGTGTGGTCGGTCTGGTGAGGGTTTCGGCCGCATCCGCGTACGCGGTGCGGAAGACGGGGTCGGCGGCGAGGTCGGGCGCGAGGTCGTCGAGCCAGCCGCCGGTGGCGCGGGACCAGGCGGCGAGCGCCGTCGCGCACGCCGCCGCGGTGCGCCCGGCCCGGCGTTCGAGGCGGGCGACGGGCGCGATCCGCATGCGCAGCTTGGTCTCGGCGTCCTCGGCGATCTGGGCGAGCCGGTGCTCGATGCGCGGGTTCGCGAACCGTTCGAGCAGCGCGCCCCGGTACTCCCGCAGCCCCAGGTCGGGAAGGTGCCGCACAGCCTCGTCCCATAGAGCCTCGACCTGGTTGCGGCACACGGGGTCAGCGACGGCCTCGGCGACCGTGGCGTGGCCGCGGAGGGTGCCGGAGGCGGCGAGGAGCGAGTGCGCGCCGTTGAGGAGCCAGAGCTTGCGTGCCTCCCAAGGGGCGATGTCGGCGGAGAATCGCGCACCCGCGCGCTCCCAGGCGGGCCGCCCGGAGGGGAACTCGCCGCTGAGGACCCAGTCGCTGAACGGCTCGGCGACGACGGGCGTGCGGTCGCTGCGGCCGGTCGCGCGGCGCACGAGGTCGAGGTCCGCTTTCGCGGTGCGCGGCGTGATCCGGTCGACGGAGGTCGACACGAACGAGGCCAGGGCCGGCAGCGCAGCCGCCAGTTCGGGCAGCGCCGCCTCGGCGAGGCCGGTCAGGGCCCGGCGCACGGTCTCGCCGTTGCCGGGCAGGTTGTCGCACGGGACGACGGCGACGGGCGGCGCCCCGGCCCGACGGCGCCGGTCGAGCCCGTAGAGGACGCGTCCGAGCGCGGTCCGCGGCAGTCCGGTTGCGTCCCTGAGCATCCTGAGGTCGGCGGCGGTCTCGGGGTCGTCGAAGTCGGGTTCGCCCTGCGGGGTCAGCCGGTGGCCCGCCTCGGTGATCGTCATCGTCAGCACGGCGACGGCCGGGTCGGCGACCGCGGCGGCGAAGTCCTCCACGTCGTCGCCGGGCACGGCGCGGACGATGCTGCCGATCGGCTCGCAGCGGTCGCTGCCGGCGCCGCGCTCCACGAGCGTGTACACCCCGTCCTGGGCCGCGAGCAGGTGCGCGGCGTCGGGCCGGCGGCCGGTGTAGGCCGCGATGCCCCAGCCGTCCCCGGCCTTCGCGGTGTACCAGGCCTGGTGCGAGCGGTGGAACGCGCCGAGTCCGAGGTGGACGATGCGCACGTCGGGCGCGGTCCCGCCGACGGCGGTGCGGTCGAGGGGGATCGTCACAGCTTGAACACCTCCCGCGGGAGGTCGCACACGAGGTCGTCGATGATCCGCTCGGCCATGGGGAGCGCGATGCGGCCTTCGGCGACGAGCCGGGCGAGGAACCCGGCGTCGACGCGGCGGGCCGTGTCGTGGCGGGCCGGGATCGACAGGAACGCGCGGGTGTCGTCGACGAACCCGGAGCCGCGGTAGAACCCGGCGGTCTCGGTGACGGCGGAGCGGAACCGGGTGATCGCGTCGGGGGCGTCGAGGAACCACCACGGCGCGCCGATGTAGACGCTCGGGTAGAAGCCCGCGAGCGGCGCGATCTCGCGCGAATAGGTGGTCTCGTCCACGGTGAACAGCACCAGGTGGAAGTCCTTGGCGAGGCCGTGGCGCTCCAGGAGCGGCCGCAGGCCCCGCACGAAGTCGGTGGGCACGGGGATGTCGTGGCCGGCGTCGGGCCCGAACCGCTCGAACGCCGGGGTGGAGTGGTTGCGCAGCACGCCCGCGTGGAGGGTCATGACCAGGCCGTCCTCGACGCTCATGCGCGCCATCTGGACGAGCATGTGGCCTCGGAACTCGCGCCGCTGCGCGGCGTCGGCGGTCCCGGCGAGCACGCGCTGGAACAGCCGCTCCGCGTCCCCTGGTTCCAGGTCGGCGGTGTAGGGCTCCTCCACGCCGTGGTCGGCGGAGACCGCGCCGTGCGCGATGAAGTGGTGTCTGCGCTCCTCAAGGGCCGCAAGGTAGCCCGCGAAGGTCGCGGCGCTCCCGGTGGCGGCCAGGAGCCGCTCGACGTTCCCGGCGAATCCGGCCGCGCCCGGGTCGGTGTACCGGTCGGGGCGGAACGTGGGCGCCACGCGGCCGCCGAGTCCGGCGTCCGCGAGCGCGGCGTGGTGCGCGAGGTCGTCCAGCGGGTCGTCGGTGGTGGCGAGGAACTCGATCCCGAAGCGCCGGAACAGGGCCCGGGGCCGGAACTCGGGGCGGGCGAGCCGTTCGGCGACGGCGTCGTACACCTCGTCGGCGTGCTCGGGCCCGAGCGGGAGCCCGATCCCGAGGACTTCGGCGAGCGACTCCTCGATCCAGTACCCGGAGGCGGTCCCGGCGAAGCGGTGCCAGTGGTCGTTCAGGGTGCGCCACGCCGCCCGCGGATCGTGCTCGGCGGTCGCGGCGAGCCCGGCCGGGTCGACTCCGGACGCATGGAGCTGCCGGGTGACGTAGTGGTCGTGGGTGACGATGAGGTCCACGGGGTCACGGAACCGGACATCGGTTGCCAGCCACTCGACCAGGACGTGGCCGTGCGGCGAGATGACCGGCGCCTGCGCAACCCGGTCGTAGAGGTCCGCCGCGATGGCCCGAACCTGCGGATCGACAGGAAGCAGGCGGTGTGCCGCACGGGGTGGGGACTGGAGCATGTGCGCCATTCAAGCACGTGACTGAACATGTGTCAACCGATTGCCAGTTCGCGATCCCGGGAACCGTCCTCGGGCGATCCTCCGATATGATCGGCACGTCCGAGAGCCGGAACCCGGCACGAAGCACCGTTCCGCCAGCGGGTTGACAACCCTGGCAACAAGCGTGAAAGGGGAGGCGTGGACCAGTCCGACGCAGCTGCCTCCGTCCGCGGCGACCGCAAGGCCCCGGCGACGATCTACGACATCGCCAGGCACACGGGCTTCAGCCCGTCCACCGTCTCGCGCGCGCTCAACAAGCCCGGCCGCCTCAACGCGACCACCGAGCGCCGCATCCGCGACGCCGCCGAGGAGCTCGGCTACCGGATCAACCCCATGGCCCGCGCGCTGCCCACCGGCAAGACCGGCACGCTCGGCCTGGTCGTCTCCGACATCACCAACCCGGTCTACTTCGACCTGGTCAGGGGCGCCGAGCACATCGCCTCCGAGGCCGACTCCACGCTCATCTTCGCCGACTCCCAGGAGTCGGCCCGCCTGGAGCGCTCGATCGCCGAACGGCTCCAGACCTCTGTGGACGGACTGCTGCTGGTCGGCTCCCGCCTGGGGGACCAGGACATCCGCGAGCTCTCCTCGGTGAAGCCGCTCGTGGTCGTCAACCGCCTCGTGGACGGCGTCCCGGCCGTCGTCCCCGACGTCGCCCCCGGCATCGAGGCCGCGCTCGGGGCCCTGCGCGAGCGCGGCCACCGGCGCATCGCCTACCTCGCCGGGCCCGAGGCGTCCTGGATGAACACGCTCCGCTGGCAGACCCTGTTCGACCTGGCCGTCTCCTGGGGACTCTCGATCGTGGAGATCAAGTCCACCGAGCCGACCCGCGCCGGCGGCGCAGAGGCGTTCCAGCGGATCGTCGCCGCCGACGTCACGGCCGTGTTCGCCTACAACGACCTCATCGCCCTGGGCCTGCTGCGCGCCAGCCGCGACCGCGGCGTCGCCGTCCCCGAGTCGCTGAGCATCGTCGGGTTCGACGACATCTTCGGCGCCGACCTGCCCACGCCCGCGCTCTCCAGCATCCGCAGCCCCCTCGGCGAGCTGGGGGAGCGGGCCACCCGCCGCCTCCTCACCGAGATCGACGGCGCCCCCGCCGAGGTGGGCGCCGCACTGCCGACCCGCTTCATCGACCGCGAGTCCATCGCAGCCGTCCGCTCCTGACCAGGGCCCCGGCCCGTCGCTTGAGCCCTCGGCCCGGGGGTGCTACGCTCCGTCCACGAAAATTACAGTCGACTCAGAATTGATCGGCGCGGCCTATTGCCAAACTGGCAATCGATTGACAGAATAGGCCCTCCCGTATTCCAGTCATACGAGATTTTCAGGTACTGAACAAGGCGGCATCCGATTGCCGGATCCGGCACCGCCTCTGGCTTCAACGATGAGGACCGATGTCCATGAACCGCAACCCCTTCACCACGAACCCCCTCCGCCGCCGCAGCGTCCTGGCCGCGGCGGGCACGATGGCCGCGGCGCCCCTCGCCCTCGCCGGATGCGGCGGGAGCGAGGAGACCGGCGACCCGAACAAGCTCACCTTCCTCAACCAGTCCCGCGGCCAGGAGGCCGTGCTCACCGCGCTCGCCGCCCAGTACAGCGAGGAGCAGGGCGTCGAGATCACCGTCGACTCGCCCGGACCCGCCGACTACCTCCCGAAACTCCAGGCCAACGCCCAGTCCGGCAAGATGCCCGACGTCTACTCCTCCTTCAACGCCACCGACATGGCCTCCTTCTACCGCGCGGGCTGGGCCAAGGACCTCACCGAGGAGCTCGACGCGGGCTGGAGCGCCGACTTCAGCCCTGCCATCATCGAGATGTCCACCTTCGAGGAGGGCAACAACCTCGACGTTGCGCCCGGGATCTACACCGTCCACTGGGAGACCCAGACCTACGGCTTTCTCATCAACCCCGCCCTCGCCGGGTTCACCGCCGCGGACGCCCCCGCCACCACGGGCGCGTTCATCGACGCGCTCGTGAACGCCGGAGGCGGGAACTTCGCCGTCGCCGCCTCTCTCACCCCGCAGCTCGTGCAGGCCGCCGCCTCCAACTGGCTCACCGACGACCAGATCGCCGCCACCTTCAACGGCGAGGACCCCTGGGAGCAGGACGCCTGGGCCGGGGCCTTCCAGTTCCTCGTGGACCTCAAGGACGCCGGCGTCATCGCCAACGGCGCGCTCCTCGGCGGCCAGGGCGACAACCCCGAGGTCGAGACCGCGTTCTTCACCCAGTCGACGGCCGCGATCTTCGACGCCTCGCCCGGCGTCTCCGTGGGATTCAAGACCAACCCCGAGTTCGAGGACTACTTCTCCATCGGCATCCTCGCCGCCGACGGCGGCGCGCAGCCGCCCCGCTCGCCCGGCGTCCCCGGCAAGGGCGCCGTCATCAACCCCAAGAGCGCCGCCGCCGACAACGCCCTCGCGTTCGTCAAGTGGCTCACCGCGCCCGAGCAGCAGACCGCGTTCGCCACCGACGCCCGCATCCTCCCCGCGAACCCCGAGATCCTCGCCAGCGACGCCGTGCCCGCGCAGCTCACCGGCTTCGCCGCGGGCGTTGAAACGATCCAGCTCATGTCCGCGACCTTCACCACCGACGTCAAGACCGCCATCGTCGCCGAATCCGAGCGGATCGTCCTCGGCGAATCCACGGTGGACGAAGCGCTCGCGAACATCCAGGCTGCGCAAGACCGCACGTCATGACGACCCTCCCCGTCCGCCCGCGGAGCGCGAAACGCGCGCTCCGCCGCAACCTCCTCGGCTGGGCCTTCCTCGCCCCCGCCGTCGCACTCATCGCCCTGTTCACCATCACCCCGTTCGTGCAGGCGATCCTGCTCAGCTTCCAGTCCTGGGACGGCGTGAGCCCGGACGCGCCCTGGGTCGGCCTGGCGAACTACGAGTTCATCGCGAGCGACCAGACCTTCTGGGCCTCGATGCGGAACGTCCTCGTCTTCGGCGCGGTCGGCTTCGTCGCGGGCAACGGCATCGCCCTCGCCATGGCCGTCGCCGTCAACGCGATCACCCGCGGCCGCACCTTCTTCCGCACTGTGTTCTACCTCCCCGGCGTCCTCTCGGTCGTCGTGGTCGGCCTCCTGTTCTCCAGCATCCTCGCCCCCAGCTCCGGCGTCCTCAACCGCGCCCTGGAACTGGTCGGACTCGGTGCGCTCCAGCAGAACTGGCTCGGCGACCCCGACGTCGCGCTCCCGGCCGTCGCCGCCGTCTTCGTGTGGTTCCACTGGGGCTTCGGCTTCCTGCTGTTCCTCGCCGGACTCCAGGACGTGCCGAAGGAGCTGTACGAGGCCGCCTCCCTCGACGGCGCGGGCCGCTGGGCCCGGTTCCGCTCCATCACCTGGCCGCACCTGGCCCCGGTGACCTCCATCGTCAGCCTCCTGACCCTGCTCGCCGCGCTCCAGATCTTCGGCACCGTCCAAGTGCTCACCAACGGCGGGCCCGGCTACCACACCATGGTCCCCACCCTCGCGATCTACAACGAGGCGTTCGTCAACTGGCGCTACGGCAGCGCCGCCGCGATGTCCGTCGTCTTCGGCGGCGCGCTGGTGCTCCTGTCGCTCCTCCAGCTCGCATTCACCGGAAGGCGGTGGCGCCCGTGAAGGCGGGGAAGATCGGCCTCTACGGCCTCCTCACCATGGCCGCGCTGACCGCGCTGCTCCCGCTCGCGTGGATCCTCTCGGGGTCCCTCCAGACCCTCCCCGAACTGCTCTCGAACGAGCGGTTCCTCCCGGCCGACCCGCAATGGGGGAACTACGTCACCGCCTGGGTGGACGGCGACCTCGGCGTGTACCTGCGCAACAGCGTGCTCTACACCGGGACGGCGGTGCTCGGCATCCTCGTCGCGTCGAGCCTCGCGGGATACGCGCTGGCGCGGCTGGAGTTCGCCGGGAAGGGGCTCTTCACGTTCGTGATCCTCGCGGTCATGATCATCCCGGCCCCGGCGATGTTCCTCGCCCAGTACAAGCTCCTCGTCTCGCTCGGGCTGAGCAACAGCCCGGTCGGGTACGTGCTCATCCTCATCACCTCGGGCGTGCCGATGTCGACGCTCATCATGCGCAGCTTCTTCGTGAGCCAGCCGCGCGAGCTCGAAGAGGCCGCGGCGATCGAGGGCGCCGGGCCGCTGCGGATCTTCGCGAGCGTCATCCTGCCGCTGGCGCGGCCGGGCCTCGCCGCGGTCGCGGTGATCCAGGGCCTGGGCGCGTGGAACGAGTACCTCATGGCGCTCGTGATCTTCGACGACAACGCGCTCATGCCGATCCAGCGAGGACTGACGGCGTTCACGTCGGCGGAGACCCCGCAGCAGCAGATCCTCCTCGCCGCCACCGCGATCTCGGTGGTGCCGGTGATCGTCTTCTACCTGATGGCGCAGCGGCACATCGTCCAGGGCATCGGCGCGGGCGCGATCAAGTGATCTCCGCTTCGCGGCCGGACCCCGGTCCGGCCGCGAAGTCGCGCTCCAGCGCCGCCCGCCGTTCGGGGGTGAGCCCCAGCACCGCGTCCACGACCGCTTCGAGCGCGCCCCGGATGTCGAACTCCGGGCCGTGCTGCCACTGGAGCTGAAGCCCGCTCCACGCCGCGAGGATCCGTCTCGCGGCCTCGGCGGGCTCCACGTCCTCCGGCACGATCCCCAGCCCTTGGAGCCGCGCGATGTCGGTGGACACCACCCGGATCGAGCGCTGGTGGCGGTTCCGGAAGTATTCGTTGGCGGGATGCTCCGGGTCCGTCGCCGCCCCCGCCATCTCCGCGAACAGCCGCGCATGGTGCGTGCGCTGCACCCCGGCCTCCGCTCGCGGCCCCATGTCCGCGACCGCCCCGGCCTCGCCGCCCTCGGGCCGGATGTGGTCGTCGTCGAACTGCTGGAGCGCCGCGATGAGCAGCCCTTCTTTGCTCGGGAAGTGGTAGAACACCGTGGGCTCGCTGACGCCCGCGTCGGCGGCGATCTCCGCCACGGTCACCTCCCGGTGCCCCTTCTCCTGGATCAACCGCAGTGCCGACCTGCCCAGCAGCTCGCGCTTGACCTGCGACTTGCCGTACGGGCCGCGTCGCCCTGCCATCCGGTTCCGTCCATTCCGCATGCCGCTTCCAAGGAGTGTGCGGAACCAATCTACGGCTCGCGAGCCCGCTCGCAGGAAGCAGCGCTCCGTGCTCGATCAGCTCGGGCGGGCCATGCGGGCGTGCCGGGCGGCCTTGACGCGTTCGGGGAGGAAGCGGTTGCGGAAGGCGGCGAACTTGGTGGCGCGGCCACCGCCGACGACGGCGTCTTTCCCGGCTAGGAGTGCGTCGACGCCTTGGCGGGCGACCAGGCGCTTGTCGTTCTTCCAGGAGTTGTCGCCGAAACGGGTGGCGCCCATGCCCGCGTTGGCGTGGAAGTCCGAGTCGGTGGCGCCGGGCAGGAGCGCGGTCACGGTGATGCCGTGTTCGAGGAGTTCGGCGCGCAAGGACTCGGCGAACATGTAGACGAAGGCCCGCGAGGGCCCGTAGGTGGTCTCGTACGGGGTCGGCTGGGTCGCCGAGACCGAGGAGGTCATGAGGATGCGGCCGCGCCCGCGCGGGATCATGTCGGCCACCACGCGCTTGGCGAGGTGCACCACGGACTTGACGTTGAGGTCGATGAGCGCGAGGTCGTCGGCCAGGTCGATGTCGGCGAAGGCCCCGCCGATCCCGATGCCCGCGTTGACGACCGCGACCTCCAGCGGGCGGCCCAGCGCCCGGGTCCGCGCCCAGAGGTCCTCGACGCCGTCGTAGGAGGCGAGGTCGGCGCGGACGGGACACGTCGTGGCGCCGAGGGCTCGCAGTTCCGCTGCGGCCGTGTCGGTGCGGTCGGAGCGGCCGGTGACGACCAGGTCGAAGCCGCGGCGGGCGAGCTCTCGGGCGATTTCGAGCCCGATGCCCGCGGAGGCGCCGGTGACGAGGGCGAGCGGTCTGTTGTCGGCTGCGGGGTTCATGGCGGTCTCCCGGTGTTCGGTCGTGGGGAGCGGCGAGCGCCGCCGCTCCCGGATCAGTGTCAGGCGCGGTCGGCGCCGCGGCTGACGGCTTCGCGGGGCGCCACGTCGGCGCGGACGGCGTCGAGCTTTTCCAGCAGGCCGTCGTAGGCGAAGTTCCCCAGCGGCAGGCGCTTTGGCGGGTGCTCGTCGTATGCGACGTCCACAATGGCGACCGCTGCGAGCTCGGGGTCCCCGGCCTCCTTGCCTGCGGTGTCGCGGAAGGATCGCCGCTGGGCCCCGGCCGTCTGGTCGTAGTCGGCGATCTCGCGCTCGGGCGCGACCTCGGCAGCGGAGGACCCGGCCCAGTCCGTCGCGAACCCGCTGGGCTCGACCAGGACCACGCGGATGCCGAGCGGCGCCACCTCCTGGTCGAGCGCCTCCGAGAGCCCCTCGACGGCGAACTTGGTGGCGTTGTACCAGCCCACGGCAGGGAAGGACCGCACGCCGCCGACCGAGGACACGTTCAGGACGGTGCCCGAACGGCGCTCGCGCATCGCCGGAAGGAGCGCGTTGGTGACCGCGGCCAGGCCGAAGACGTTGATCTCGACCATGCGGCGTACCTCGGCCTCGTCGCTCTCCTCGACGGCTGCGAAGTAGCCGATCCCGGCGTTGTTGAACAGCACGTCCACCGCCCCGAACCGCTCCAGCGCCGCACCGGTCGCCGCGGCCACCTGCGCGGGGTCGGTCACGTCGAGCGCCGCGGCCAGGACGCGGTCCCCGCCCGCCCGGACGATGTCGTCGAGGTCGTCGGTGTCGCGGGCGGTCGCCACGACCCGGTCGCCGCGGCGCAGCGCCTCCAGCGCGACGGCGCGTCCGAATCCCCTCGAAGCGCCGGTGATGAACCAGGTGAGCACGGTGGTGCCTTTCTCTCGCAGTAGCCGACCGGGGTCCCGGCCGGACCGCGCCGACGCTACCGCCCAGGTCAGAGGCCCGTAAGAGGTCGAAACACCCTAGGACCGGGCGTCCTACCCGGGATCGTGGATCCCGCTGCGCGTTCGGAGGACAATCGGGGGATGGCCGCCAGGAGAAACGAACTGCTCAGCGCCTTCCTGACCCGCAAACGCGCCGAGGTCTCCCCGGAGACGGCAGGCATCGAGACCATCGGGACCAGGCGCGTGCCCGGGCTGCGCCGCGAGGAGGTCGCGTTCCTTGCCGGGGTCAGCCTCGACTGGTATGTGCGCCTGGAGCAGGGGCGGCCCGTGACGCCCTCGGAGCAAGTGCTCGGCGCGATCGCCCGGACCCTGCGGCTCGACGAGGCCGAACGCGACTACCTGTACAACCTCGCTCGCCCCGCCACCGGCCCCGGCGCGGGCGACCCGGGCCTGCCCGCCGTTCGCCCCGGCATCCGCAAGATGATCCGCACCTTCGACAACCAGCCCGCGTTCGTCCTCGGCCCCCGCATGGAAGTCCTCGACGGCAACGACCTCGCCTGGGCCCTTCTCGCCGACTTCCCCGCCCGCGCACCCGACGACCGCAACCTGCTCCGCTGGATCTTCACCGATCCCGCCGCCCGCGACCTCTACATCGACTGGGCCCAGGTCGCAGCCGAGCTCGTCGGCGTGCTCCAGCTCGAAGCCTCCGCCAGGCCCCGCGACCAGCAGATCGCCGCGCTCGTACGCGAACTCGCCACCACCAGCACCGAATTCCGCACCTGGTGGGCCCGCCCCGCACCCCAGGGCCGCACCTCGGGCACTAAGCGCTTCCAGCATCCCGTCGTCGGCGCCCTCACCATCGAATGGGAGGCGTTCACCCTCCAGGAAGACCAGACCCAGACCGTCTTCGTCTACACCGCCGCCGACCCCGACTCCGACGCCGCTCTGCGCATGCTCGCAAGCTGGCGAGCCACCACCATCCGCGACTCCGAAGCAGGGACCCTCACTCCCAAGCGCGACTTCCGCCTCAACCCCACAGAACCTCCGGGATCACAGGGCGCGGAGTGACGATCGCGATCGCAGGTCCGTGAGTTTCTGGGGTGTCCGTCCGATAAGCGGAAGGTCGCCGGTTCGACCCCGGCCCTGGCCACCCTCATCACCAGGCGAAACACCCCGTCTACCAGGAAGAATACTGGAAGGCGGGGTTTCCTCTTGTCCGGCTCCGACCGGCTGAATCCGACTGGAAACGGCCCGATCTGTGGCCCCAGCGTGGCCCGACATTTCAGTTAAATAGTACTAATCAGGCAAATAGTGCATATTGAATGTGAATGTTCTACCTCCGAAAGTATGGTTTTTGGGCCAGAAGGTGAAGCCAGACCATGTTGAGATCTTGCGGCCGGGCCGCGCTGTGTGTGATCGACATTCCTTCGGTCCCAAAGGCTTCGCTTCCTGCGATGAAAGGTTTCAGGTCTTCCGGCGTGAATTCGGGAGCTTCGGGCATGGTCGGCAAGGTTCGGAACGGGTCAATCTCGGCGGCGTGGGCCCTGGCCCACGCGAGCCAGGCCATGGCCCTCTCCCGGTCCGATTCGGGGGCGTCAGTGGCCTCGATGCGCTGTTCCAGCACGTCACAGTAGGCGCTGATCGCGCGAGCGCGTTCGAACGCCGCCACCTGCCGGTAGAGCGTCTCGGCATTGAACTGGGACAACGCTCGGGAGCGAGCGTCCGTTTCGGCCTTCTCGCGGGCGCGCTGCCGCTCAGCCGCCTCCTGTGCCTCGATCGCGATGCGCTCACGGTCTTCTGCCGCCCGAGTAGCGAGGCCATCGAGGACTTCGGGCAGGCGATCCTCCAGCGTGCCCGTCTTGCGGTCGGCCCAACGGCACCGGCTGCCCGATTTTGTATGGGGCAGTTCGATCTTGAGCGTCTGCGATTTGACCGCATCGAGCGTCTGCGGGAACTCCTGCTCGATGGTGACCTGGTACGAGTACCCCTCGACCTCCACCCAGATCCAGCCTTCACGATGCTCTGACTGTCGGCGGTGCCCGCTGTAGTGCGGCTCGGCCTCGCCCGAGCGATCCCGGACTTGCCAGCCGCGTCCTTCGGCGGCCGCAGCGAGCGCCTGCAGGAGCAGCAGGGCCCGGTGCCGGAGCGGCTTCGACATGGCGAGCTTCCCGGCATCGTCACGGAGCCGGGCCACGACCGGGTGCAGACGGTCCAAGCGCTGCGGCACCGGGACCGGCGCAAGTTTCGCGGCGCGCTTGCGAGCGGCATTGGGATGGGCGCCTGCCACGAGCGCGATGGTCAAGTCACCGCGTTCGGTCCCGGTGCACCCGATGAACTGACCGTCAGGGAACAGTCCGTACCGCTTCGCATAGTGGACGGTCTTGCGCCAGTGCCCGCGCTCAGACTGATCCGGATCGGCGATGACGATCCTGCGGTCCCGAACCAGACGCTCCACCAGCGACAGCGCCTCCTGGCGACGAGCCCCAGGAGCAGCGGAATGCGTTCGCGCGCTCAGGCCCGGACCCGACTTCGCATCCTCGCCGAGTACACGCCGCTGCTGCCTCGGCGGCGACCCGAATTCAGATGCCCGTCTTGTGTCCCCAGATTGGGCGCCGCCTTGATCGAGGAAGTCCCGGCCTGCCTCAGTGATCGTCGCCCGCCACTTCCCGCCGGTCCTGCGAACCGTCACCAGGCCGCGGGAAGCAAGCGAGCGAGCCGTGATCCGCAAACCCACCCGGTCATCCCCGCTGAGATCATCCCCATCCCCGATCAACCGCAACGTCGAGCGCTGGCGCTCGTTCAGCGGGGGTGATGTTCGCGCCATTGAGGCTCCTCCAACTCGCCGGGTGCAGAAGTGCCCATGCTCGCAGCTCGCTCAGCCTGCGGGCGTTCTTTCACTGCCGCGTGTCGAGGTGCCCTGCGGTGACCTTTCAACCTCGCGATCTATTCCGCTGCGTTAGCTCTCAGCAGAGAAGAACTGTTTCGGCGTCCACAGCGCAACGTACCAGTCGGTGCCGGGAGTACCGGGCACGCTGATGGTGCCGTGCGCATCATGGTTGCTGAATCGGATGCGCAGGAGTCCGTCGTCGCCGTTCACCGCTGCCGCAGCTTCAGCGTCGGCGCAGTACGGGCGGTTGTAGTCGATCGAAGTGAGCGCCCAGTGGTGGAGGACCAGGTCCTCGCTGAGCGTGTCCTTGATCATCTGAATGGCCAGTCTCGTCCCCATTTTCTGGGCGTCTTTAGGGGGAAGGAAGGCCATGACCTTGCCCCACTGGCGACGTTCCCAGGCTTCGAGTAGTGCGCGGGCCCGAGAAGTGACGGGGTCTTGGTCGAAGGTCGGGGCATCCGCAGTCAGGCGCCGTGCCGCAAATCCCTCCTTGTATCGGGAGCGCCGTCCGAGCTCCTGCAGTCCCTGGATGGCTTCAGGCCATCCGGGTTGGGGTTCAGGGGGTTCTGCCGCTTTCGTTGTGGCGGTGGCCCAGTCGGCGACGGCGAAGAGCATGTTCCATGCCTTCGTCGCAACTGCGATGTTGTTGAAATTCACAACGGTGCCGTGGACGATCCCGTGCCGGAACACTTCGAAGACCTCTTCGTCGACCCGTCGCTTCTTCGAGGTGTTGAAGGTCTTTAGGACGTGGGTCAGGCCCATGTGGTGTCCCACCACGCTGTCCCAGGCCGTCATGTCCTCCGCGTCCCGAGCATGGAACCCCTTACGCACCGCTGGCTGGAAGTCGTTGACGAATCCGTCCATGACCGCGATCAAGTGCAGGGTGCAGCTGTCGAACTGCCTGTCCTCGTAATGTTTAAGCGCCTGTCTGAGTTGTCGCATCCGGACCTGGAATCCCGGCTGCCGATTCAGTGTCGAGATCCACCACCTGAGCGTCCGGAGATCCTGATACAGCGCGATAAAGCGCCCCTCCGCCTCGGCGGATTCGTCCAGCAGCAAGCGAACATTCTTGGTGCTCAGCAGGGCATGGAAGATCCAGTTCCGCGCGCCGAGCTGTTCGTAGAAGTCGTCAACGGTACTGACGAGATGGTCCAGGAGTTGCTGATGCTCGGCGGCTTTGGCTCGCAGCCGGGAAGAGAACAGCGAGAGGGCATTCATACTCAACAACTGCTGCGAGAGCTGTTGAAACGTCGGCAGATCCCGGACCGAACCGTACGGTGTCGGTGAGGGACTCATGGGATGAGAGGTGGCCATAGACCATGCTAGTTCTTCTGGTTGTGTTCGTGCGGAGTCGATTCCTGCGCGATGTCAGCGCTCAGGTAAAGACTGGGTTGAGATCGTGGGCGAATGAGGGTACTGGGACCCGGGCTGTCGAGGCGAGGCGAGCAACCACCCTGGGAACGAGCTTCCCCACGTGGTGCTCGATCGGCTTCAACGTTGACTCTCAGTCGGTCAGTGAGCCTTTCCAGGCGGCCCCGCGTGGTACGGCATCAATCTCTCGAGCGTGAAGACCGTCCTGCGAGAAGCCGGCGCGAAGAAGTACTCGGCACGGATCTAGATGACCGGCGGCGGGCGCTCACGACCGTGGGCGCCCGCCGTCCTCTTCCTGTTTCGGCCGGATCGGTACTGACGCCTTCCCGAAGGCGTCCAATATGCTGCTTCCGGACGTGGTCCGGCGCCTGCGCGACGAGCTCCCGGCTGCGACATTCGGCTTTTCGAGGACGACCTGCACCACTCCCGGTTCGGCGAGCTCGACATGTGCGCTGCGGTCATCGTGGCGAGAAGCATCGGTTGGGTACCTTGGGCTTTGACACCCCCGACCCGCCCCTTTCCCCTGGAGGCACCATGCCGTTCCCGGAGAACGTACTCGCCCCGAACGAAGAGATCCGATTCTTCAGACGTCCGCATTGGCTGGCCTTGCTGGGAGCCTGCGCCAGGATCGCCATCTGCCTTGCGGTCTATGCCATCGCCGCCTCGATCGCCGCTTCGGCGGAAAACCTTGACGGACCGGGACTCGCTCTTTACGCCGCCGTAGTCACAGTCGACGGCGTCGTCCTCATCAGGAACGTCTTCGACCTGATTGCCGTACCGCTGCGAATCCTGTCGACTCGCTACCTCGTCACCACCGACCGCGTGGTCCTCCAATGGGTGGTCCTCAGCCGCAAAGGGAGCGAGGTGCCGCTCATGCAGATCACGGCAATTGAGTATCATCAGTCGCCTATCGCGCGGCTGTTCCGCTACGGCGACCTCAGGTTCAAATCGTCGGCATCGGACACCGAGGTTCGCTTTCGCTACATCCATCACCCGCGTCAAGTCCGTGCTGAAATATACCGGCTCATTGAAATGCGAGCTCCGAGGGCAGGGCGCGACGAATCGCAACTGTGACCTCCGGCGGAGGAGAGCGAACCGTCAACCGCTGTCCTGGACGCAGCACCGGTGTGGCCCTGACCGATCCACGACCGGTCCCACCGGTGGGAGGGGCCGAAGGTTTGGGCTGTGGAGCACCCGACTCTTCAGCGGCCGGTCCTTGAGGCGTTTTGGGCGATCGCGGTGAAGTTGCCGGTGAAGACCAGCAGGACTCCGATGACGGCGAAGATCGGGCCGGGCCGGGTTCCCTGTTCCACTCCGTAGTAGTCGAGATAGGGGTCGTTTCCACCCATGGTCCCGAGGGATCCGAACGCGATCGGGAGCAGGAGCACCGATCCGGCGATCCCGACGAGTGCCCAGACCAGGCCCTGGTTCGGGGTGGAACTGGCGAAGTACAACGCCCACAACAAAGTCACCAGGACCAACGAGATGGCGACCAGAGGCATGCCGGGCAGCGAGTCGGCTCCGAAGCTGTCCTCGGACGAGACCTGGTCCCAGTAGTTCCCGGCCCCGGACAGCCTCGGATCCCAGGGCATGAAGGTGGCGATCGTGATCAGGAGCGCGCCCGACAGCGCGAGGACGGCTCCCGCAGCCGCGGGCCGACGCCTCGGCATGGGCGCCATCGCTGCGGGGTGCGGATAGTAGGAGGAGGCGGCGGTGAATTGCCCGTTGGGATAGGACATCACCGGTGGCGGTACAACCTGTGGCGGTGCGGGAACGGGGTTCTCGGCGCGCCTGTTGTCGTACGCGGCTCGGCGCTCGGGATCCAGCAGTGTCTCGCGCGCCCGCACGAGGTCGGCGAGCACCTGACCTGCCCGTCCACGCACGGCCGGATCGCTGTCGCGGGCGAGGTGCGCCCAGGTTCGCTCTTGCTCGCGAAGGCGCTCTTCGATGGCGTCGGTGTCGGCGTCTTCGGGAAGGTCGAGGAGTTCGTACAGATCCGGCATCGGCGCTCCTGAGGGATTTGCTTGCGGCAGTGCGGAACCTCCCATGTTATCGACCCGATGCGACAGTCGCTTGATGTCACGTCCAGGGGTCGCGGCCGAGGGGCTCCACCGGCGTTCTGGTTTGGAGTTACAGGCTCCAGACCTGTACTTCACCGGCCATGATGCCGGTGACGACGACCGGGTGCCCGTCGATCGCGCCGGTCGCCGTCGACGTCAGCGCCGTCTCACCGGTGTGCGGAGCGAAGGTCTCGCCGATCGGTTCGCCGGTGTCCAGGTCGTGCAGGGTCAGGCCCTTGTCGCCTTGGAGGAGTGCGACGGCCCGGCCGTCCAGTTCGAACAGCTGAGCGGCATTGACCGCTTGATGCGATTCGTGCCCGGCGTTACCGTACGGTGCGGCGGCGCTCAGGTCCCAGGCTTGGACGGAGCCGTCGCCGGTGACGGTGAGTCCCAGCACCTTCCCGTGGGCGCCGCCGAGGGCGAAGGCGATGACTTCGGCGTCCAGCTGGTCGAAGGTCCGTCCGGTGGTGTCGCCGGTGGCCGTGTCCGCTGTGAACATGCGGTTCTGGTAGGTGCCGACCTGGGTGAACGTGTCGTCGATGTAGGTCAGCCAGCTGAAGTCGGCGGAGGCGAGCGCGACGTCGCCGACCACCTCGCCCGTGAGCAGGTGGTGCACTTCGTGGTCGGTGACGTAGACCGGATCGGAGCCGCGAATACCGACCCAGTAGATCGTGTTGCGGCCCGACTCGCGGAAGGCGACCGGGTTGTCCGGGTCCTCGAGGTACCAGACCGCTTCGGTCGATGAGTCGCGGGAGAAGACCACGGATCGGCCTTCGTAGTCGAAGACAGAGAGGTGTTCGATGCCGTCCTGGTGGCCCTGGAAGGTGCTGATCGGTTCGCCGGTCGCCAGATTCCAGACTCGGATCAGGCTGTCCTCGCCGCCGGTCACCGCGACCGGGACGCCGTCGATCTGGCCGGTGCGCACATGGTGGACCGCGCCGACGTGGGCCTGGCCCATGGTGACCACGAGATCACCCAGGGCGGAGTCGGCCAAGGGGTCCTCGCTCGCGTCGGCCGAGTTGTCGTCGGTGGACAAGGTGTCCTCGGTCTGGGCACCGCCGGTGGTCAAGTCGCCGTCCTCCTTGTCGGGCAGGGACTGGAGGAGGATCACGGCGGCCAAGGCCAGGACGACCATGACCGCGACGGCGCTGAGCACGGTGACCCCCGGTCTGGACTTGAACCAGGAGCCGCTGCCGACGGGCGCGGCGGGGCGCATCTGCGAGTGGGGGCTTGTCGAGTGGCCCGGTCGTGCGCTTTGCGGGGTCGGCTGCGAAACCGGAAGCGGCGCCGACGGGCTCGGCAACGGCATCGTCTGGGAGGTCTGCGGCGGCAGCGCCGGGCTCGGGTCCGAGATCGGGGTGCTGATGGTGTGCTGGGCGACCAGGCCGCCTTCGGAGACGGCGAGTTCGGGCTGCTCGATGGCGGCGGGGGCGATGGCGAGCTCGCGGTGCAGGAGCGTCGCGACCAGCGGCATGCGGCTGGCCGCGCCTACCAGGAAGATCCCGGAGATCTGTTCTTTGGCCAGGCCGGATTCGCGGATCACGCCCTGGGTGATGCGGATGGTGCGCTCCACGAGCGGCGCGCAGACCTGTTCGAGCTCCTCGCGGGTGAGGTGGGCGTCGATGTCGATGAGCGGGATGGTCAGGTCAGTGGAGGCCGACCGCGACAGGCGCTCCTTCGCTTGACGCACTTCGTCCATGAAGGCGATGCGGTGGCGTACCTCAGCGGGTTCAACCGGATTGGTGAGGCGCTGCCAGCGAGCATCGTCGGGTTGCACGCTCACCTCGAGATATTCGGCGAGGGCCTGATCGAAGTCGAGCCCGCCGAGGTCGTCGGCGCCGTCGACGGCGAGCACGTCGAAGCCGCTCGCACTGCGCCGCAGCACGGTCGCATCGAAGGTGCCGCCGCCCAGGTCGTACACGACAACTCCGTTGCCGGGCCGGACATCGACGCGGAGGGACTCCACGAAGTACGAGACGGCCGCGACGGGTTCGGCGACGAGGTCGACCTGGCCGAGGCCGGCCGCTGCGGCGGCGTCGATGACGACGTGGCGGCGGGTCGGGCCCCAGGCGGCGGGAACGGTGACGGTGACGGGGCCGAGCGAGCCCAGGGTCTGCTCGCATTCGCGGGCGACACGCGAGAGGACAGCGGCGACCACGCTGGTAACGGGGATCTCGGTCTCGCCGAGGAGCAGCTGTGCGTCGTCGATGCGCCGCTTGGGGTTCGGCTCGAACCTCTCGGGCTTGCGGCGGCCGGAATGGACGGCGTCGGCACCGACGACCGGACCGTCTTCGTCGTCGATGTACACCGCGGACGGCAGCTGCGGCGAACCGTCGAACAGCTGCTGATGGACCCGCCCGTCCGGGCGCCGGATGGTCGCAACGGTGTGCGAGGTGCCGAAGTCGATGCTGATCGAGGCAGGTCGAAGGGGGCTCGAAAAGGACATGGATCCACTGTAGTGACCGCCGACCAGGCCGCGGGTGCATTGGGCGGCAACCAGAACGGGACCATCCGGCAGCAGATCCGGCTCGGACCTGGCGTCCGGAGCGTTCACCGCTAGGACGGAGCGGGGCCGACCGGCCCAGCCTCGGAATGGGGGCTGGTGCCGCATGCGCCTGCGGCTTTCGTTGCCGCTCATGTGGACACGCCACCGTATGCTGTCAGTCACGTGACTTACGCTACGGCGAAGGAGTGGACGGCATGGCGCTGCGGACAAAGGCCCACCTGACCGGCGGGCTCACCATAGCTCTGGCTTTTCTGGGGGCATGCAGTGAGCAAGGCACCATCTCCAGCCCCGAGGAGGTCGCCGAGGGCGAAACGGCCTCCTCGTCCTCTGAACCGGCACTCACCGCGTTCGACCCGCCCACCGTCTTCGACCAAGCGAGTCAAGCAATGATCGACACGCCGTACCGGGAGGACAGCCTGCCGCCTCTGGTGCTGCACGGCACCGACGCGATCGTCGCCCACTCCGACGGCATCGCGTTCGTCGACGCCCTCAGCGGCGAAGAGTTCGTTTTCCTCACGCCGCCAGGGGCGCCTGAGGAAGGCGGCCCCGGACCGGCAGTGGCGCACATCGAGGAGCCGCCGACCATCGTGGAGACCGACGGCGCCACGCTGGCGCTGGTGCCGTTCATCGTCCACAAGGAGACCACGGGTACCACGGCTCCGGGCATCCTCCTCGAACTGGTCGCAGCCGACACGGACACCCGGGAGATCGTCTGGACCGCGCAGGTCGACCTGGCTGAGTACGACCCGGACTACGAGATGGACGTGCGCGTCATCGGGGCCGACGCGACCACGGCGATCCTCGCCGCCACCGGGGGCAGCGCCTCCAGTGACGACAACACCCAGGCCATCGCCGTGGACATGGCCACGCGGGAGACCCGCTGGCGCCAAGACCACTTCACCCCGCATCTCTACATGGAGGGCACGGTGCTCGGCTGCGAGACGAACCCGGACGCGGACCTCGACGAGACCGTCTTCTCCTACAAAGCCCTCGACGGTGTCACCGGGATCGAAGCCTGGAATGTTCCCGACCGCGACTGCGGCTGGTCCTACGCCGCGGCACCGGGGATCGCGGCCGTGACCTTCCCCGAAACCTACGTGTGGTTCTCAGGCGAGGTCGAGTACGCGGAGTCCTTCCATCTCCTCGATGTCGCCAGCGGCGAGGCGATCAAGGTCTACGAGGAGTACAGCGCCTACGGCTGCCTGTTCGACGGCGAGGCGGTGCTCGTGTGCGGAGGCTGGAGCTACGACACCGGCACTCAGGTCGTCGGATATGACGCCCAGACCGGCGAGGTCGCCTGGTCGCTGCCCGACAGCGGGCGCATCGCCCCCGCCGTCACAGCCGTCTGGCACGGCGCCGTCTACGGGTCCACCGAGAACGGGGCGGTGGTCCTTGACGCCGCGACAGGCGCCGACATCGAGGTCGAGCCGGGCATGGCGCCCTACATCGTGAACGAGTACCTGGGCGTCGGCATGACCGAATCAGGTCAGGTCTTCACACAACCGGCTGTGGGGTGATGCCGTGTACTCCCCCTACTATCCCCATCCCTATCCGCCCCCGAGGCGGGGCAACGGCTTCGGTGTCGCCTCACTCGTCTTCGGCCTGATCGGGCTCATCGTCTTCTCGTGGATACCCGTCCTCAACGTCTTCATCGCCATCCCCCTGGCACTGCTGGCCGTCATCTTCGGGATCGTCGGCCTCGCAACGTCGGGAAACCGCGGCGGGGACGGCAGCGGCACCGGCGGCACCGGCCTGTTCCTCGGCCTGCTCACGATCATTGTCGTTATCTGCATGTGGTCGTGGATATTCGAGGCGATCTGATGAGGTCCGGACCGGCGGGCCCCAGCAGCTGTCGCGCACACGCGCCCGGCCGGGACCGCGGGCAATCCCTGTGAATCCCATGATCACCAAGGAGTTCGCTTTACTTCTCTTCTTTCCTCGGACCCTGAGCGGTGTCTTGCTGTTGCGGGTTCCGGCGGGCATAGCTGCGCAGATCCTCGACGAGCGCTTCCAGCGCTTCGGGATCTCGGGTCTCTTCTACGCGGCCGTCGATGAAGTGAACCAGGACCGACTTGCCATGCCCGAGCACTTGAAAATGATCGATGCCGTATGCCCCCAACCGGGCGTGATGCTGCCGCACCAGGTCAGCGTATTCCTCCGCGGTAATCCCTCCACGTCTGGCCGCCGCCCCAGCGGGCTTCCCTCGGGCGATCGAGACTGCTCGCAGTTCTCGGAGCGTCAAGGGCAGCAGCAGGACCCGACCGAGGGCATAACCCAGTTTTAGAAGTTTGCCCGGGATCGCTTCGAGTTCCGCCTCCCACTCCTCGCTGAACCGTTCAACGGTCCCGCGCTCGCCCAACAGGCGGGCGGCCCAGCGGATGAGGCGGCGTGCCGCCCAAGGAGACACCTCGCCGACCTCCGCGAGCAGCAGCGGAAGCAGAACGATCAGGAACAGCAGCTCCATCGATCACGCTCCCGCAAGACCAGGGCGAAACCCGTCGACACCAGACCTGCTCGCGGGCCGACGCTCAGCGAGCACCGCACGCGCGGCAGCGAGGTGATCGGGATCAAGCACATAGAACCGACGCCGCGGGCCGCGACGATCACCCTCGTCATCCTCCCAATAGCTGCTGACCCACTCGCAACGCTCAAGGCGCATGAGGATCGGGGTGACCGAGCCGGCGGGCCGCCCGATCATCTTGGCGATCTTCAAGCTATACAGCTCGTCGTCACCGGACAGCAGCACCTCGAGGACATCAAGGGTCGCCGCAGTGACCTTGAACGGCGTCTTCTCCATACACCTAACTCTAATTAGTTAGAGTTAGGTTGTCAATGACTGCCCGTCGGTCATAAACCGGCCTCGTCAGGCGTTGCCACGGCAGGGCCTGACGAGACATTCCCCCGTCAAGTCGCTCCGCGCGCCTCTCGGATCGATTGCGTCGCAACCGATCTGAGCCAGCCTGAAGTCGCTGATTTTGACCGGGAGCCCAGTTGTACGAGCCGTCCTTGCCGTCCGCTTCCGAATAGTCTGCAACCTAAGAATACCGGATCACATTACAAGGTAATAAAAAAAGGACCTTCGACATGAAGGCCCTTTTTGTTCTATATGTCCGTTTGTGGAGGTAGCGGGATTCGAACTCGTGGCTGTTGAGGGCGAGGCGATCTCGGACTCCGAGTGAATTCGCAGGTCGGCGAGTTTCTGGGCGACGAGAGTGGGCGTCCGTCCGAGAGGTAGAAGGTCGCTGGTTGGATTCTAGGTCGGTGCCAGGGTGTAGGTGGTGGGTGTGGGTGGGCTACACCCGCATCCACCCTTGGCGTGTCCGCGCCCACCCAAGTTCTTCTCCTCCCTTTTTATCCGTTTCGGTGTTTGCGGAGGAGGCGTTTGATGGTGCTGGTGTCGACGTTGTAGGTGCGGGCAAGGTCGGCCTGGGTGGTGCCACCTGTGGCGTAGGTGTGGATGATGGCTGCTTGTTGGTCGGGGGTGAGTCGGTTGGCGGTGGCTTGGGGCCGGTTGGAGTTGCCGTGGGCGAGGCGTTTGATGCTGCGGGTGCTGATGCCGTATTTGGCGGCGAGGGTCTTCTGGGTGGCGCCGGCGTTGAACGCTGTGATCAAGTCGGACTGATCGGTGGGGGAGAGGCGTTTACTGATCGTCCGTGGGGGTGCTGGCGGGTAGGCGACCTCGGGCTGGTCCTCGGGGGAGCCCGGGGTCGAGGGGCCGGTTTCGGGGCCGCGGGTGGGCAAGGGGCCGGATAGGCGTTTCAGAAGGCCATCTAGCTGGGGATTTGGGTTCGAGTAAACGAGTGTTAGGCCGACCAGAGATGGTCTACTCGAACCTCGGTCACCTTTCACGGGTGACCGGGGTTCTTGGTTTTCCGGGGCTGGTAATCGGGTCGGTAACCGGCCTTCGGGGTCCGGTGTCGTGCAGTAGTCGACTACCCGATGTTCTTACCTTGTAGCTGCGCACGCTGCCCTGCTTCACGAGATCTCGGAGATCCGGTACTGCGGCGCGGGTGCGTGGGCATGCAAGATCCTCGATCACGGCCGTGATCTGACGTGACTCACGATGTCCACGCCTCCGATGCGGGAGAGGATGGGATGGCGACAGGTGCGACGAATTAGCGCCGATGGGTCGTGGAGCAGGGCATTCCCATCCGCCCTCGTGGAAGGTCCTCGTCACCTGGTATCGCCGACGTTCGGGCCACACGCGCTGGATGAGATCGACTGGTGGGCGGTCTTCAACCTGTCTATCAGGGCATCTGGGTTACCTGGTGGAGGATGGGTCAAAGCAGTGCGGGTTGGCGCCACTCCTGCCCGAGGAGGTGGTGGTCGAAGAAGTTCAGTACGGTTTCGTACATCAGCCGGAGATGGTTCGGTGTGCCGATGCCATGGCCTTCGTCGGGGAAGTACAGGAATCTGACCGGCACGTCGAACCGCATCAGGTCGTTGTACAGGCTCTGGGCCTGGCCTACCGGGACCCGGTAGTCCTTGCCGCCGTGCACGATCAGGATCGGCGTCGTCACCTTCGCCGCATCGCGGTGTGGTGAGTTGGCGTCGTATCGTTCACGCTGCGCCAAGGGGTCACCGAAGATCTTGTGGAAGTAGGCGTGCAGCTCCGTGTCGGCCTGGAACGCCTCCAGGTTCCACATCCCGGCGTGCGAGACGATCGCCTTGAAGCGGTCGGTGCGGGTCGCGGTCCGGTTGGCGAGATAGCCGCCGTAGGACCAGCCGGCGAGGCCGGTCCGGGTCGCGTCGAGGTCGTCGCGTTCCAGCGCCGCGTCTGTTAGTGCGATGACGTCGCGGTAGGGCTGGCCGCCGTATTGGCCTCGACCGCGCTCTTGCATGCGTTGCCCGTAACCTGTCGAGAGCGCGGGGTCCGGCAGCAGCACCGCGTAGCCGCGGGCGGCCAGCGGCCACGGGTTCCACAACCATGTCCAAGCGCTCCAGGACATCTGCGGTCCGCCGTGCGGGGCCACGATCAGCGGCGCCGGGTGCCCGGCCGAGGCGCCCTCGGGCAGGACGAGCCAGGCGCGCAGTGGGAATCCATCGTCTCCTTCGGCGTGCACCGCGGTCAGCGTGCCGGGAAGCGAGCCGAGCTCGCTCGGGGTCTTCAAGAACGCGGGCTGCTGATCGGCAGCGGCGGCGTCCAGCCGGACCACGCGAGGCGGACTGTCGATCCCGCTGCGCAGCGCATAGAGGGTGGACCCGTCGGGCGTCACGCACAGGGAAGCATAGGCCCCGGAGGCGGTCAGGCGAGTGACCGTACCGTCCGGGTCGCGCCGGAAGACCGGGCAATGGCCCTGTTCGTCTCCGGTGAACCAGAGTGTGGTGTCCCCGGGGATCGGTGAGAGGACGGCCCTCCCCGGCCACGGCCAGTTGTCGAACTCCGGCAATAGATCGGTCTCTTCGCGCGAGTCCAGGTCGAACGCGACCAGCGTGACCTGCCATTCCGCGTCGTAGGTCTCCTCCCGCTGCCGCTGGCAGATCAACTTCGAGCTGTCAGCGGTGAATGCCAGGCGGTAATACTGGTCGCCGGGGCGCAGGAACGTGAGGCGCTCGACCCCAGCGGCTGCGTCGGCAACCACCACGACGTTCGTGTCCGGAGCGTCCCCTGCTCGTGTGTAGGCGACGAGTGATCCGTCCGGTGAAAGCACCACGTCTCCGCCAGGGGCATCCTGGCTGCCGACCTTGATCGGTGCTTTGCCGGGGTGCTGGACGAACGTGTGCGGTTCATCGGGGCCGAGGGCTCTGCGCCATGCTCGGGTCGCGTTCGCCCCGTGCAGGACCGCGTTGACACCGGCGTTCTCGCGCTGACGGCGACGTTCGGCGTGCGTCGCAGTATCGGCGGCCCCGACCAGCAGCGCCGCGGTATAGGCGACCGAGCCACCCTGTTTGGCGACAGTGAAAGCGGATACGCCTCCTGGGTGATGGGCCACCAGTTCCACCTCGCCGTCCGCAGACCGAGCCCACAGCGCCACACCCTCGATCTCGCCTGACTTGCCAGAGGAGCTGTAGCTCTCGCGGTGGGAGAGGAACCGCAGCGTGCCATCGGCAGCGAACGCGGGAGCGAACTCGCTTTGGGCCGGCTCGGTCACGAGGAACGACTCGCGCTCGCCCGACGGATCCACCTCCAACAGCCTCGTTGCGTACCCGGTTGCCTCCCGGTTGACCGTCTGCACCGAGGCGATCAAGCGGGTGCCATCAGGAGCAAGGACGAGGTCGATCAGACGGGGCTGTGCGATGAACAGGTCGTGAAAGGCAGGAGTATCACTCAGGGAGTCAGCCATGGCGATCATCATCGTTCACCGCATTCCCTCCGCAAACCAGGGCCCTGACGACGGGCCCGAACCGGTATAGGAGTGTGGCTGAGGTCGGGTTCAGCCGTTGATCAGGTTCCATGCCTGGTCGATAGCGGTGGTGTACTGGTGAGCGCTGACCGCGCCGGGGATTGCGAGGCGTTGGCCGAGCACGGTGAAGGGGACGCCGGTGGCGCCGAGCGCCGTGGCGGCGGTGTGGTCGGATCGCACGGCCTCGCTGTAGCGGTCGGTGGCGAGCACGCTGCGGATCTCCGCGACGGGGATGCCGAGTTCTCTGCCGAGGCGGGTCAGTGTGTCGTTGCCGAACGCGTCCGGGTTGCCGCCGTACAACTCGGTCTGCATGGCCCGCATGTACTCCCAGCCGACACCGTGCTCGGTGCCCAGCTGTACGAGGCGCAGCATGTCGAAGGTGCTGCGCACGGGCCGTTCGAGCACGTAGGGCAGGCCCTCGGCGGCAGCCTGACCGGCCGCGGCGGCCTCCATCGCCCGCGCCTGGGCGCGGGTGACCCCGTATTTCGCGGTCCGGTAGTCCAGGGTCGGCTGGACCCGGGTGGGAACGGTCGGATCGAGCTCGAACGTGTGGATTCGCAGGTCGATATCGGCCGCGTGCGGGGACTGCGCAATCGCGGTGGCCAGGCGGTATTCGCTGACGTAGCACCAGGGGCAGAGCACATCTGCCCATACGTCGATCGTCAGTCGGGTGGTCGCCATGTCGGGTGTGTCCTCCTGGTTGCGGGTAGGCGGTCGGGTCGGCGCGCGGCACGCGCGTCCCGCAGCGAGGTCGTGCGTGCCGCGCCGGTGAGCGGTCTATTTGAGTGCGATCGGGGTGATGGGGGTGCCGACCGAGCCGGTGACCTTGAGACCGGGCGCGCAGAGGTGGAACTCCCAGACCCCGTCCTCGGCGCAGTCGGCGGCGAGCTCCTCGAAGTCGAACATCTCGCCGAGGGTGAGCCCCAGGTCCCGGATGGCGACCTGGTGGAACGGCGCGTAGGCGCCTTCGATCGGCGACGGGTACACCTCGACCGCCCAGTTGTCGAGTGCCACGGCGGCGGCTTCGCGCTCGTGGAGCCAGCGGAGGGTATCGAGGCCGAGTCCGGCTTCGCTCTCGCTCATGTAGTGCTCGCGGTCGCCCTCCAGGAACCACCGGTGCCAGCCGGTGCGGACGCAGAGGACGTCTCCGGACTCGACCCGGACGCCCTGGCGCTGTTCAGCGGCCAGCAGGTCGGCCGCGGTGACGGCGTACGAGTCCGGCAGGCGGTCGACGCCCTTGAGCGCGGCGATGTCCAGCAGCACGCCGCGCGTGATCAGGCGCCCGGCCGCCTTGTCGAACGAGTTCCTGGCGGCTCCGGTGAAGTTGTTCACCGCGCCGGCCGGCACGTTGTTGTAGAAGGACCCGTCGTATCCCATGTGGGCGAGGCCGTCCCACTGCGTCGCCGCTTGCAGGCTCATGACCACCAGGTCGTCCGAGCCGATCATGCCGTCGGGGGCGCCGGCGGTGTCCGAGGGCAGCACGGTCATCACGTGCTGGGGATTGGACCGGAACGAGCTCGGCGCGGCTGGTCCCTCCTTGCCGAACGGCATCCCCAGGTCAAAGCGCTTCCCGGTCCGGACCAGCGCCGCGGCGGCGACGCGCTTTGCGGGGGTGATGAAGTTCAGCGTGCCGATCTCGTCGTCGTCACCCCATCGGCCCCAGTTGCTCAGCTCCTCGCCGAGTGCGTGGTGCGGCCAGGTCGTGGTGTCGGTCATCGTCGCTCCTTGATGGTCTCGGGCTTCGCAGTCGGAAGTGGCCGCATGAGCGCCCCAATCTTCCGTGTAGCGATCACTAAAGTAGTGGATGGTTGTACTATAGCGATCACTAAAGCGATCGTCCAGTCGATGCGGACGAGAGGGAGGGGCGATGCCCAGAGGCGGAAAGCGGGCCTTCGACGAACAGGCCGCGCTGGATGTGGCCGTGGAGTTGTTCTGGCGGCAGGGCTACCAGGGCACCTCGATCGCCGACCTGACCGAGGCGATGGACATCAGGCCGCCCAGCCTGTATGCGGCCTTCGGCAACAAGCGGCAGCTCTTTGCGCGAGTGCTGGACCGCTACGCCGAGATGCGCTGCGGCCTGCCCGGCGAGGCGCTCGCGCAGCCCACTGCGCGTGAAGCCGCCCTGCGGCTGCTGACCAGCCTGGTCGAGGCGTACACCACCCCGGGTCGGCCGCGCGGGTGTCTGACGGTGCAGGCCGGACTCGCCTCCAGTGAGATCGCGGACTTGCTGGCGGCCCAACGCGAGCTGGTCCGCCGCGCGGTCATCGACCGCTTCGAGAGGGCGGTGGCGGAGCGGGATCTGCCGACCGGCACCGACTGCGCGGCCCTGGCCCGGTACGTGCTGGTCGCCGCCGAGGGCCTGGCGGTCCAGGCCGCCACCGGAGCCCCCCGCGAGGAACTGATGAACGCCGCGGCGCTCGCTGCGCAAGCCGTGCCTTCCGGCTGAGGGCGCCTGGCTTGACAGCTGCCCGGACAGGCACCCTCAGCCGGTGAAACCAAAGTCGACAACCGGCGCCTCGTCGACGGTGATCAACGAGTTCCTGACTGCGACGCCTGCTTCGCGGCCCGGTGGATGAGCCTGCGCCGGACATTGGCGATGAGGTTGTTGCCGGGGGCGAAGATGTGCCGTTTGAACTTGACGGCGAACTGGTTCTTGCGGATCAGGGGCCGCATCCCCGCTTCCCAGGCCGCGAGCGCTGCGGGCAGGTCGCCCGGGTGCTGCTCGATTGCGTCGCCGAGCCCGAGGCCGCCGAGCAGGCCGGCCGAGGCGCCCATGCCGGAGTAGAGGGTGAGGCACCACGCCGAGTCGCCGACCAGGACGGTCCGGCCCGAATGCCAGGAGGGCATGTCGACGAGGTTGACCGAGTCGAACAGCAGCTCCTCGGCATCGTCGAGCTCGTGCAGGACGTGCGCGACGGCCTCCGAGTGCCCGATGTCGCCGTACACCTCCCGCAGGACGTCCTTGGCGGGCCGGGCGAACTGGGCGTCCACATCGTCCACCTGGTAGGTGAACAGCGCGGTCGGCGGGCGGTCCTCGAAGGCGAACACCCACAGGGCCCTGCCCCTCTCGGCCAGGACCAGGCTGTCCTGCGGTGGCGTGTAGGGGACCTGTTCGCGGAGCTGGAACGCGCAGATCATGCGGTTGAGCGGCTTCATGAACTGCTCGTGCGGCCCGAAGGCGAATCTGCGGACGGTCGACCTGAGGCCGTCGGCGCCGACGAGGAGGTCGAACTCCTCGGTCCGCTCCGTGCCGAGGACCTCGTCGCGCAGCGTGACGGCGACCGACGCGGGACCTGGTGCGACGGCGGTCGGAACGGTCGCGAACCGGATCGGGATGTCGCCCAGGTGGTCCCAGAGCGACTGTTCGATATCCCCGCGCAAGACGGCGTCGGGGCTGCCGGGGCGTTCCAGGAATCCGAAGCCGCGGCTCCGGTTGCCGTCGCTGTCGATCTCCCACGTGCGCCTGGTCTGCGGCGTGCGGGTGTGGAGGTCGTCGAAGATGCCCAGGCGCTGGGCGGCTTCGCGTCCCTCAGGGTAGAGCCCGATGAAATAGCCGCCGGTCCGGCGTTCAGGGGAGCGCTCGACGATGAGCGGATCCCATCCGATCTGCCGCAGGCGGATGGCCGTGGCCATGCCTGCGATGCCGGCCCCGACGATGAGCGCCCTGCTGTGCTTCGGTTCCATGCCGCCTCCATTTTCACGACGATTCGTCGCAATCTTATGCGACGGCGCGTCGTAAAACTAGTGTCGCGTGTCCCTTCCGCGGTGAATGTGGCGGATGCCACGGACCTGAGCTAGGCCCGGATGGCGTGCAGGATCAGCGACTTCGCCTCGCCGGTGACCGCCTCGGTTGTCCGGTCGCCGCGCCCGAGCGCCCTGACCGCGGCCTCAAGGGCACCGGACATCATCGCCACGGTGAGCGTCAGATCGGCGACCGGACGGAACTCCCCGGCCTCGATGCCGTCGCGGATCACCACCGCGATCCGTTCGCGGAGCCGTTCGGCGGTCGGCAGCTCGTCCTCGACCTCGACAGGGGACGCGCCTTGCAGTGCCTGGAGGACCAGGAGCCGCGGCGCGCCGCGCGTGAACCCCTCCATGAGCCGGTCGATGACCGAGCACAGCCGCTCCTCGGCCGAGGCGCCGGCGCTCGTCGGCCCGTCGAGGTCGGCTTCGACCACCTGGAGGGCGCGTTCGACCGCGATGTGCAGCAGCCCTTGCTTGTCCTTTGCGTAGTTGTACACCGTGTTGCGGGCGATCCCGGCCCGCGCAGCGACGCCCGCGAGCGTCAGCGCGGCGAAGCCCTCGCTGTCGAGTGCGGCCTCGAACGCGTCCAGGAGGCGCGTCATCGTCTGGTCCCGGTGCTCGCCGACGCTCGCCGCGTTGATCCGAGGCATCCCTCACCGCCCTCGTCGCACGAGCGCGGGGATGCGGGCACGGCATGCAGTCATCCCTCGATTGTCGCAGAAGCAATCGCACCGGCGGCCGCGAGCAGCAGCGGCTCCGATTACGGCGCGGGGGCGCGGTTCGCGGGTCACCGCGCCCCAGGGCGGGTCAGGAACGGTCCAGTTCGACGAACTCGACGTCCCAAGGACCCAGATCGAACCCGTGCTCGTAGCGTCGCCCGGTCAAGATGCCGCTGGCGGACCCCGGAAGTTCGATGCGCTTGGCCGTGCCCTGCAGATTCAAGTAGAGGCGGTGCCGACCGGTGACCGCGCGGGCCATGACCCCCTCGGGCGCGGCCGGGCCGATGCGGATGCCGACGCGATCGATCTGCGCGCCCAGGACGGCGCCGAGCACCTCGCGGCGGGCAGGGAGCCCGATGTACACGGCCGTGCCTTCGCCGTACCGGTGCGCGGTGACCGCCGGATACTCCCGGTCGAGACCGGTGATGGCCCCGATGACCGCGGCGCCGCGCGGCTCGATGCGGTCGAACCGCGGCGACTCGACACGCAGCACGCGCTCGCCGAGGACTATCTCGACCTCGTCGGTCCCCTTGCGGGCCTCGACGAGCTCGCTGAGAAGCCTGGGCTCCTCGTACGCGCCGACGCGGATGCCGAAGACGTCGGCGAGGCGGCCGGGTCTGGTGGTGCGGAACGCCTGGCCGTCGGTGTCCAGACTCGCCGAGTCGCCGGTCATGATCGCGGTGCCGCCGCGGGCGACGAAGGCGCGGATCGCCTCCGCGGCGCGCTCGCTGAGGACGAGCACGCCCGGAATGATGAGGATCCTGTAGTCCAGTGCGGAGCGCTCCAGGTCGACCATGCGCACGTCGAGGTTCCGGTCCAGGACGGTCCGGAACGCGGTGAGCGCCTGGTCGTCGTGACGCTCGGGGAGCGGCGCACTGGCGATCTGGCTGGGGAAGTCGAGCGCGATGGCGATCTCGGCCCGGTCGCGGTAGGGGAAGCCGAGCGCCTCGATCGTGCGGAACTCCGCGGCGATCTGCCGGTACTCGTCGAGCTTGCGGGTCGGCTCGCCGTCCCAGTCGACCATGCCTTGCAGGAACTGCTCCTCACCGGCGTGCATGGTCTGCCAGGTCCACCCGCACACCAGCTGGTTCCCCATCATCAGCGACGCATAGGCGGAGCGGCGGATCGAGCCGGGGGCGGCCGTCATGGTGGTGAACTCGGTGCACCAGAACGGCTCGTCCTGCTCGTAGCGGATGCGGGCGATGCCGAAGAGGGCGTCGCGGACGCTGTCGGTGTCCATGAGGGAGTGACTGGGGTAGAGGCCGTTCCCGGGCCGGGTGAGTCGCCCCGCGTACGCCCCTGCGGCCCAGTCGAAGTGCTTGCTGGGGGCGTAGTACCACATGTTCGAGGTGGTCAGTGTGCCCGGCGCGTTCGCCTCGACCACTTCGGACAGGTCCGTCAGGTACGCGTTCATCTCCTCGGAGACGAAGCGGTGGAAGTCCAGGACGCGCTCGGGCGCACCCCCGGCGACGCTGGGCCGGGGGAGGCCGATCTCCGCGAAGTCGCCGATCCGGCGGGACCAGCGCTGGCTCGCCCAGGCACGGTTGAGCGCCTCCAGGTCGCTGTACTTCGCCTTGAGCCAGTTGATGAAGCGGGCTTTGACGGTGGGGGAGTAGGAGATCGGGCCGTCGCCGGGCTCGTTGTCGATGCCGAACGCCGCGAGCGCGGGATGGGTCGCGTAGCGGCGCGTGAGGCGGTCGGCGAAGCGGAGCGCGTGTTCGCGGAAGTGCGGGTCGCCCGCGTCCTCGGTGTAGCGGTGGTTCGGGTAGCGGCTCGTGCCGTCGGGGTCGACGACGCCGATCGTGGGGTGCTTGCGGTGCAGCCACAGCGGCGCGGGGCGCACGGCGAGGTCGAGGATGACGCCGATGCCGTGCTCGTGCATGACGTCCATGGCCTCGTCGAACCAGTCGAAGCGGAAGTCGCCGTCGGCCGGCTCGAAGGTGTCCCATGCGAGGTGGCCGAGGCGGACGATCCGCAGCCCGGCGTCGCGCATCATCGCCGCGTCGCGCCGCCAGGTCTCGGGACCGGAGTCGTGCGGGTGGTAGTTGGCGCCGACGAGGAGGTTCCCTGGGCCGGTGAGGGTGCGGGCGGTGAAGGCTTCAGGCATGGTGGTCTTCCTGTTCGGACGGCAGGTGCCAGGTCGCGTAGGGGGCCAGGGTGAAGGTGCCGTCGGTGGTCTTGACCGGCACGGGGTCCGCCGACTGGTTGATGAGGGTGATGCCGCGGCCGGTGGCGACGGCTTCGACCGCGGGGTCGAGTCCGTCGGCGACGGGCCGGACCCCGGCGGTCGCCAGCGCCTGCTCCAGGACGCCGCCGATGCCCGCCCGGTCGGTGAAGCAGGCGAGGTGCAGCGAGGTCCCGGCGCCGAAGCGGTTGCTGATCAAAGCGGGCTCGCCGCCGAGGGTCCGGGCGAGGACACGGCCGCCGTCGAGGTCGAAGTCCTCGATCATGGTGGTCACGGCGAACTCCGTGCCGCTGCCGCGGGCGATGCGCCCTTCCTCGGGCAGGACCCCGAAGAAGTCGACGGGCCGTCCGCCGAGGAGGTCGGCGAGCCGGGTGCTGTAGCCGCCGGGTCGGAAGCGGTCGTGCTCGTCGACGATGTCGGTGAACGCGGTGGTCACGAGGACGCCGCCGTTGTCGACGTACCGCTTGAGCGAGGCGGCGCCCTCCTCGGTGAGCAGGTACAGGGCCGGGGCGATGACGAGGCGGAAGCCGGAGAGGTCGTGCGCGGCGCGCACGAAGCTCACCTGGACGTGTCGCTCGTGGAGCGCGGCGTACCAGGCGAAGGCTTCGGCCTGGTAGTCGATGTCGGCCGGGAGGTCGGGCTGGTCGAGCGCCCACCGGTTCTCCCAGTCGAAGACGATCGCGACCTCGCCGGGAGGCGGCGCCGCCGTCTCCCGGCCTTCGAGGGCCGCGCCGAGCGCGGCGATCTCCTTCCATGTGCGCGAGCGCTTCCCGGAGTGGGGGAGCATCGCGGAGTGGAACTTCTCGGCGCCGCTGCGGGATTGGCGCCATTGGAAGTACAGGATGCCCGCGGCGCCGCGGGCGGCGGCCTGCTCGCTCCAGGCGGCCATCTGCCCGGGTGCCTTGGCGGCGTTGTTGGGCCGCCACTGGACGGCGTTGGGGGCCTGCTCCATCAGCAGCCACGGCCGGTCGGGCTTGAGAGAGCGCATGAGGTCGGCGGCGAACGCGGCGTGGCGGTGCGCCTGGGGGTCGCGCGGGTCGGGGTAGCCGTCGTGGGAGACGACGTCGACCTCCCGCGCCCAGGACCAGTAGTCCAGGAACGGGAAGGCCCCCATGAAGTTCGTGGTGACCGGCTGGGTCGCCCCGGCGGCGCGGAGCGCGTCGCGCTCCATCCTGTACAGGTCCAGGAGCGAGTCGGAGGTGAAGCGCCGCCAGTCGAGGACCATCGACGGGTTCTGGGTGGTCGGCGAGGCCCGCGGCGGCCGGACCTCGTCGAAGCCGCGGTAGTGCTGGGACCAGAAGGCGGTGCCCCAGGCGGCGTTGAGCGCGTCGATGTCGCCGTAGCGGCCGGCGAGCCAGGTGCGGAAGGCGCGGGCGGCGTGCTCGGAGTAGTCGGCGTGCACGTGACAGGCGTACTCGTTGTTGACGTGCCACATGACCACCGCGGGGTGGTCGGCGTAGCGGCGCCCGAGCGCAGTCGCCAGCTCGGCGGCGAGCCGCCGGTAGTCCGGCGAGGTCGGCGCGAAGTGCTGGCGGCTGCCCGGACCCAGGACGGTGCCGGTCGCGGTCACGGGCAGGACGTCGGGGTAGCGGTGCACGAGCCAGGCGGGCGGTGAGGCGGTGGCCGTCGCCAGATCGACCGCGACGCCCCCATCGTGCAGTTTGTCCAGGAGTCGGTCGAGCCAGGCGAAGTCGAACTCGCCCTCGTCGGGCTGGAGCCGCGCCCAGGCGAAGATCCCGACGCTCACCAGGTTCACCCGCGCCTCGCGCATGAGGCGGACGTCCTCGTCCCACACCTCCTCGGGCCACTGCTCGGGGTTGTAGTCGCCGCCGAAGTACATCCGCGCTCCCGTTCGTCGATCCGGTGGTACCCGCTCTGGGGCGGTGCTATGGTAACTGTTGCGTGAGCGATCACGCAAGTGTTCATTCCGTTATCTACCTGCAATATCAACCCCTAGGATCCCTAAGGAGAAGCGCAATGTCGCCTTCCGCCGCCGACCGGCTCACGCGCCGGTCCCTCGGGCGAGTCGCCGCCGCGGCCGCCCTGGCCGCCCCCGCCGCCGGTGCCCTCGCCGCCTGCTCGGGCGAGTCCGACCCGAACACGATCACGTTCCTGTCCTGGGACAACGCCGAAGTGATGGGCCCGGTGATCAAGCAGTTCGAGCAGGAGCACCCCGAGTACCACGTCGAGGCGCAGTACGCCCCGCCCGTGGCCGGGTACATCCAGAAGCTCCAGACGCAGCTCGGATCGAACAGCGCCCCGGACGTCTTCATCATCACCGCCGAGAACAAGAAGCAGCTCATGGACGGCGCCTTCGTGCAGGACCTCGCGGGGGAGTCTTGGGCCGCGAACCTCAACGAGACCGCCGTCGCGACCTACTCCAGGGACGGGAAGCTCTACGGGTCGGCGATCTCGTCGTGGGCCGGGGGCATGGTCGTCAACCGCGACCTCGTGCCCGGCGAGTTCCCGACCGACTGGGACGGCTTCCTCGACCTGTGCAAGCAGCTCAAGTCCGACGGCACCGTCCCCTACCTCGAAGCGGTCGCCGGGATGACCGACACGTTCTGCGCCTTCCTCGGCATGCAGAACCTCGCCTACGGCGGCACCATGGACCAGCAGATCTGGGACGGCGACCTCACCTTCGAGGAAGCCTGGACCCCCGCCGTGCAGGCCTGGTACCGGCTCTTCGAGGAGGGCGTCCTCGACTCCTCCGCGGCCGGGCTCACCGGCGACGTGGTGCTCCCGGAGTTCCAGCAGGGCCGCCTCGCGGTCATGACCACCGGCTCCTGGGGCATCGGCAGCATCATCGACGGCGCGCCCGACCTCGACTTCCAGTTCGAGGCCGTGCCCGGCTTCGCCGGCCAGCCGTTCTGGTCCGGGGCGGTCTCCCCGGGCCTGGCTCTCAACACGAAGGCGAAGCACCCCGACGCGGCCAAGGTCTTCCTGGAGTGGATGTCCACCGAGCCGGGCGTGAGCTTCTACCAGAGCGAGAACCAGTTCATCTCCACCGTCAAGGACTACGAGCCCGAACTGCCCGCCCAACTCGGCGACCTCGTGCCCGCCGTCCAGGACGGCCAGTACTACCTGCCCGCGGTCAGCTGGATCGACCACAACGACGCCCTGTCGGGCGAGGCGAACGCGCTCGTCCAGCAGCTCGCCACCGGCGACATCGAGCCGGCCGACGTGGGCAAAGGCATGGACGCCAAGCTCGCGTCCTTCCAGTAGCCGCCCGGCCGGGGCGGGACCCGCCCCGCCCCGGCACCCCGTCTCAGAGAGGAGATCCCGCCATGGGCACCGCCATCGCCCCGCCCCCGTCGGCGCTCCGGCAGGCCGCGCCGCAGCCGACGCGCCTCCAGCGCCTGCGCCGCCGCGGCATCGAGTCGTACCTGTTCACCCTCCCGGTCGTCGTCGTCTTCATCGTCCTGTTCGCCGTCCCGCTGGTCCAGTCGTTCTACTACAGCCTCACCGACTTCAACGGCTACTCCACCGAGGCGAACTTCGTCGGCCTCGCCAACTACGAGACCATCTGGCAGGACACCTCGATGCTCTCGGCACTGGGGTTCACCCTGGTGTACACCGTGGGCACCACGCTCGCGATCACCGCGCTCGCGATCCCGCTCGCCCTGGTCCTCAACCAGAAGTTCTTCGGGCGCAACGTGGTGCGGTCGGTGTTCTTCTTCCCCTCGGTCGTCTCGGTCGCGATCCTCGGCCTGGTGTGGGGCTTCATCCTCGCGCCCTTGGGATCCGGGGTCATCAACTCGGTGATCGGCTGGTTCGGCGCGCAGCCGGTCGCCTGGCTCGCCGAGCCGGCGCTCGCGCGGCTCAGCGTCATCCTCGTGGCCGTCTGGGGCGGCACCGGCTGGCACGCGGTCCTCTACCTCGCCTACCTCCAGGCGATCCCGTCCGAGTTCTACGAGGCGGCGAGCATCGACGGGGCCTCGCGGTGGCAGCGGTTCCGGTACCTGACGCTGCCGCTGCTCACCCCCGCGATCACCGTGAGCCAACTCCTGCTGGTCACCGGCGGCCTCAAGGTCTACGACCTGCCGTACACGCTCACCGGCGGCGGACCCGGATTCGCGACGCGGACCCTGACGCAGTCGATCATCGAGAACGGCATCGCCCAGGGCGAGGTCGGCAAGGCCTCGGCCTTGAGCGTGGTGTTCTTCCTGGCGGTCGGGCTCGTCATCGTCGCCCAGCTCGCCCTCTCCCGCCGTCTGGAGGCCCGGTTCTCATGAGAAACCTGCGCAGCATCCTCCTGAGCGTCGTGATGCTCCCGCTCGCGGGCGTCGTGGCGATCCCCTTCTACTACCTCCTGGTCAACACCTTCAAGACCCAGCCGGAGGTCTCCGCGAACCCGCTCGCGCTGCCGTCGAGCCCGGACTTCTCGAACTACGCCGAGGTCTTCGCGACCCTGCCGATCCTCCAGTCGCTCCTCAACACGCTGTACGTCGGCGCGGTCTCGATCGCGCTCATGCTCCTGGTCGGCTCGATGGCCGCCTACGGGATGCTCATCGGGCGGGGCCTGGTCACCAAGCTCATCGGCGTGGTCTGCCTGATCGCGTTCCTCGTCCCAGGCCAGACGACGCTGATCCCCCTGTACCGCATGCTCACCGGAATGCACCTGGTCGACACCCTGGAGGGGCTCATCCTCCTGTACTTGTCGGGCGCGATCTTCTGCTACTTCCTCATCATCGGCTACATGCGGACCATCCCGACCGAGATGTTCGAGTCGGCCCGCATCGACGGGGCGAGCGCGTTCCGCATCTACTGGTCGATCGTGCTGCCGCTCATCCGGCCGATCCTGGTCACCGTCGGGGTCTTCCAGGCGATGTGGGTGTGGAACGACTTCATCACGCCGAACGTGTTCATCAACTCGCCGGAGAAGCAGACGCTGGTCCTCCAGGTGTACAGCGCGGTCGGGCAGTTCTCGACCGACTGGCCCGCATTCATGACCCTCAGCGTCATCGTGCTCGCCCCCCTGGTGGTCTTCTTCCTCCTGGCGCAGCGGCACATCGTCTCCGGCCTGGTCGCCGGCAGCGTCAAAGGCTGACCTCCTCCCCGAAACGGAATCCCATGTTCTCTGCGACACTGCAACTCCACCCGGCCTTCACGGTCGGCACGGTCGAACGGCGCCTCTTCGGCGGCTTCGTCGAGCACCTCGGCCGCCACATCTACGGCGGCATCTACGAGCCCGGCCACCCGACCGCGGGCCCGGACGGGTTCCGCCGCGACGTCGTCGGCCTCGTGCGCGAGCTCGGCATCGCGCACGTTCGCTACCCGGGCGGGAACTTCGTGTCCGGCCACGACTGGGAGGACGGCGTCGGCCCAGTCGATGACCGCCCGCGGCGCCTCGACCTCGCCTGGCACTCCATCGAGCCCAACGAGGTCGGCCTCCACGAGTTCAGCGACTGGCTCGACCTCGTCGGCGCCGACCTCATGCTCGGCACCAACCTCGGCACCCGCGGCACCCGCGAGGCCCTGCACCTGCTGGAGTACGCGAACGTCCCCGACGGCACCGCCCGCGCCGACGCGCGACGCAAGAACGGCCGCGAGGAGCCCTTCGACGTGCGGATGTGGTGCCTGGGCAACGAACTCGACGGCGACTGGCAGATCGGGGCCAAGACCGCCGAGGAGTACGGGCGGCTCGCCACCGTGACCGCCCGCGCGATGCGCGCGATCGACGCGGACCTGGAGCTCGCCGCATGCGGCTCGTCCTGGCGCGGCATGCCCACGTTCGGGGTCTGGGAGCGCACGGTCCTGGAGCACGCCTACGACCAGGTCGACTACATCTCCTGCCACGCCTACTACCACGAGGAGGACGGCGACGCCGCCAGCTTCCTCGCGTCCGGTGTGGACATGGACGACTTCATCGAGTCCGTCGTGCACACCATCGAGCACGTGCGGGCCGTCAAGAACTCCAAGCGCCGCATCGACCTGTCGTTCGACGAGTGGAACATCTGGTACCAGGATGCGAACGAGATCGACACGACCTCCTGGCCGGTGGCCCCGCGCCTGCTTGAGAACCAGTACTCGGTGACCGACGCCGTCGCGCTCGGCGGGCTGCTCATCTCGCTGCTCAAGCACGCCGACCGGGTCAAGGCGGCGAACCTCGCGCAGCTGGTGAACGTCATCGCCCCCATCATGACCGAGCCCGGCGGGCCCGCCTGGCGCCAGACCACGTTCTTCCCGTTCGCCGCGACCTCGCGCCTGGCCCGCGGCACCGCCCTGCGCGGCGTCCTCGACGCGCCCGCGCTCGGCACCGCGAAGTTCGGCGACGTCCCCGCCGTCGACGCCGTCGCCACCCTCGACGGCGACCGGGCCGCCGTGTTCGTCCTCAACCGGTCCCTCGCCGAGACCGCGACGTTCGCGATCGAAGGGCTCGACCCCACCGGACCGGTACGCGCCCACGGCATCTGGGACGAGGACCGGCACGCGAAGAACACCCTCGCCGAGCCCGAGCGCGTCAGGCTGCGCGAGAACACCGCGATCACCCGGGCAGGCAGCGCGGTCACGATCGAGCTGCCGCCGATCTCCTGGACCTGCATCACCTTCGGAGGCGAGCGATGACGACCGTGTCGAAACCCCTGTTCCGCGACCCGATCGAGGACGGCGCGGCCGACCCCACCGTGATCTGGAATCGCACCGCGGGGGAGTGGTGGATGTTCTACACCAACCGGCGCGTCCTCGCGCCCCCGATCGACGACGTCTCCTGGGTCCACGGCACCGACATCGGCATCGCCTCCTCAAAGGACGGCGGCGCGACCTGGGTCTACCGCGGCACCGCGCAGGGCCTGGAGACCGGGTGGGGCCGCAACACCTACTGGGCCCCCGAGGTGGTCGACGACGGTCACGTGTTCCACATGTACGTCAGCGTCATCGAGGGGGTGCCGGTCCGCTGGGGCGGCTCCCGCGTCGAGGGCATCCGCCACTACACGAGCGAGGACCTCGTCCACTGGCGCTTCGCGTCGGTGCTCGACCTCGACTCGGCCGACGTCATCGACGCGTGCGTCTTCCCGCTGCCCGAGGGCGGGTGGCGGATGTGGTTCAAGGACAGCGCCCGCGGCGCGCACACCTACTGCGCCGACAGCCCCGACCTGTACTCGTGGACCCCGGCCGGACCGGCGGTGGTGAACATGCCGCACGAGGGCCCGAACGTGTTCGCGCTCGGCGGCTCGTACTGGATGCTCACCGACGAGTGGAAGGGCCTGCGCGTCCACCGCTCGACCGACCTGCGCGCGTGGGAGGTCCGAGACCGGATCCTCGATCCCTCCGGCGGGGCGGGCCCCGATGACGGCGGGAACGGGCTCCACGCCGACGTCGTGGTCGTCGGCGACGACGCGTTCGTCTTCTACTTCACCCACCCCGGCCGCACTCCAGGCGAGCCGATCCGCGACACCCTCTACGCCCACCGGCGCACCTCGATCCAGGTCGCCCGCGCCCATGTCCTCGACGGCGAGCTGGTGTGCGACAGGGACGAGGTCCTGCACGGACCGATCCTGCCGGTCGGCGGTCCGTAACCGGTTCAAGCGGACTCGCGCCACAGGACGGTCGGCACCGCGCGCCGCCGCTGCGCCGGTCCGGCGGCGCCGGTGAGGGCCAGTTCGACCACGTCGGCGATCTCGCCCGTGAAGTCCGGGCCCAGTATCGCCAGACTCGTGAGCGCGGGCGAGGTCACGGCGCCGAGCGAGAGCCCGTCAACGCCGACCAGCCGCACCCGGCCCGGCACGTCGATGCCCCGCCGGTGCGCGGCCCGCAGCGCGCCCATGGCGATCAGGTCGCTGAAGGCGATCACCGTGTCCGTGTCGGGGAAGGCGTCCATGAGCCGGTCGAAACCGGCCTCGCCGGCGTCAACCGACTGCGGCGGCGCCTCGCAGACCACGACCGCCGCGGCCGAGTCGGCGTCCACGGCGCCCTCGTACGCGATCCGGCGGCTGCTCGGCTCGTAAACGGCCCCGAGCGGCTGGCTCTCCAGCAGCCCGAACCGCCGCGCGCCCCGCTCCCGCAGCTCCTTGACCAGGCCCGCGAGCGCGGTGTCGAAGTCGAGGTCCACCGAATGCAGGCCCTCCGCGGTCGCGGTGCGCCCCAGGGCGACCAGGGGCGCACTGCGCGCGGCCGTCATGAGGGCGGCCTCGTCGGGCTCGCTGAAGTAGCCCACGACCGCGTCGGCCTCGGTTGCGAGGCGGGCGATGAGCGTGAGCTCGTCGGCGTTCTCGTGCGAGGCGATCGTCATCTGCCAACCGCGCGCCGACGCGGCGTCGAGCAGGTCGGCGGTCAGCTCCGAGTAGTACGGGTTGCGGAAGGAGTCCACGACGAACGCGATCGTCGTCGTCTTCGCCGACCGCGCGAGGTTGGCCGCGAAGCGGCTGGGCCGGTACCCGAGGCGCTCGCTGACCTCCAGCACGCGGGCGCGGGTGGCCTCGCTGATCCGCGGCATCCCGTTCATCGCCCGGGTCACGGTCTGACGCGAGACCCCGGCCTCCCGGGCGATGTCCTCGATGGTCACTCGTCGCTGCATGGCACCCATTATCACCCGCCGCCTACCACGCACGCAGCACGCCCGAGCTTCCGAAAAGCAGACCCGGAGGGCCTTGACATGCGCGAACAATGCAGATACCGTTTTCTATGCATCTCAGAGCGTGAGCGATCACGCAATGATTCAGCGGTGGCATCCCCCGGCATCGCCCTCCGCATGGCGCAAAGGAGCACCATGTCGTCCTCGACCCCTCACCCGCGGCCTGCCCTCACCCGCAGGCGCCTCCTGACCGGCACCGCCGTCGGCGGCCTCGCCGCCGCCGGACTCGGCGGCATCCGATCGGTCTCGGCGCAGTCCGCTGCGGCCGCCGGCCACCCCGGCATGCTCCACACGGCATCCGACCTCGCCGCCATCACCGCGAACCTCGCGGTCGAGCCGTGGGCCTCGGGCTGGAGCAAGCTCACCGCCAACGCGCACTCGCAGTCCACCTGGACTCCGAGTGCCACCGCGGTCATCACCCGCGGCGGCTCGGGCACCCAGAACTACCCGGTGCTCTACCGGGACGTCCACGCCGCCTACCAGAACGCGCTGCGCTGGCGCCTGGCCGGCACCACCGCCAACCGCGACGCCGCGGTCGCGATCTGCAATGCGTGGGCGGCGACGCTGACCGAGATCAACGGCAGCACCGACGCGCTGCTGTGCGCCGGGCTCCAGGGCTACCAGTTCGCGAACGCCGCCGAGCTCCTGCGCGACGCGCCCGGCTTCGACCTGGCCGCGTTCCAGGCGATGCTGTTGGAGGTCTTCCATCCATGGACCGGTGGATTCCTCAACCAGCACAACGGGACCTGCGCCACCCACTACTGGGCCAACTGGGACCTGTGCGCCATGAACGCCGAACTCGCCATCGGCATCCTCTGCGAGGACGACACCCTCATCGACCAGGCGCTCGACTACTTCTGGAACGGCGTCGGCAACGGCTCGATCCGCGGAGCGATCCCCTTCGCCTACGACGACCAGGGGCTCGCGCAATGGCAGGAGTCGGGCCGCGACCAAGCCCACGCCGTCTTCGGCATCGGCCTCATGGCGACCTTCATGGAGACGGCCTGGAACCAGGGGATCGACCTCTACTCCGCCGACGACAACGCCTTCGCCAAGGCCGCCGAGTACGTCGCCTCCTACAACCTCGGCAACACCGTCCCGTACACCACGTACTCCTGGGGCTCGGGCACCGACTGCACCTACAACGAGCAGACCGCCATCAGCGCGGCCGGCCGGGGCACGGTGCGGCCGGTCTGGGCCATGATCCACCACCACTACTACTCCCGGCGCGGGCTCGACCTGCCGAACGTCGCCGCGATGGCCGCCTCCATCGCCCCCGAAGGGGGCGGCGGCGACTACGGCTCGACCTCCGGCGGCTACGACGCCCTCGGCTTCGGCACCCTCCTGTACAGCCGCGCCCGGGCCACCGTGCCCTACAACCGGATCCAGTCGTACAACTACCCGACCCGCTACTGGCGCCACGCCGGCTTCGCTGCAAACATCTCGGCCGACGCGAGCCCCGCCGAGGACACCTGGTTCCAGGTCGGCGCGGGCCTGGCCGACCGCGCCGACGACTGCGTCTCCTTCGCGTCGGTCAACCTCCCCGGCTACTACCTGCGCCGCAACGGCTCCGTGCTCAAACTCGAAGAGCACGACGGCTCCGCGGCGTTCGCCGCCGACGCCACCTTCCGCGCGGTCGCCGGCCTCGCGGACGCCTCCTGGACCTCGTTCCAGGCATACGACGACGCGACGCGGTACGTGCGGCATGCCTACTACGTGCTCCGCACCGACGCGATCGACAGCGGCGCCCGCCCCGACGCGACCTTCAAGATCACCACCTGAGCCCCTCCCGCGGGCCGGGCAGCGCCCGGCCCGCGGCCCCATCGAACATCCTTCTCCTCACTGAAATCAGGAACCGATGACACACATCAGGCAGAGAAAGCGCTTGCGTCCCATGGCGTTCGCCGCCGCGATCGCCACTGGAGCGGGCCTCCTGCTGGCCCTGCCGCCGCAGGCGGCGCAGGCGGCCGAGTACGACGACCTCCTCACCGACCACGTGGTGGCGATCAACGAGACGGTGTCCGACGCGGGGTTCGTCCACCCCGGTGTCGGCCTGACCGCCGACGACCTGCGAGGCGCCCAGGAGATGGCCCGCGCCGGCCAGGAGCCCTGGGCCTCCTACTTCGCGGCCATGGCCGACACGGGCTTCGCGTCCACCACGTACCGGGCGTCGAACTCCAAGTCCGCCGCCGAGCCCGACGTGGCGGCCGACCCGAACTTCACCCACGTGGGCCTGCGCCGCAGGGAGACGAACGACTCCTTCGGCGCCCTCACCCAGGCCCTCATGTGGACGATCACCGGCGACGAGGTGTACCGCCGCAACGCGATCCAGGCGCTGCGCACCTGGGCGGACATGAACCCGGACGGCTACGCGTACTTCGCGGACGCCCACATCCACACCGGGCACCCGCTGTACCAGTTCCTCATGGCCGCCGAGATCATCCGCGCCACCGAACCCGTGGACGACGACACGCCCGGCAGCTACGGCGGCTACGACGTGGTGTGGAGCGCCGAGGACGACGAGGCCCTGCTGACGAACTTCGCCGACCCCGTGGTCGAGACGTTCCTGTACTCCAATACCCGCTGGATGAACCAGCACAACTTCGGCCTGTTCGGGCGCATCGCGACCGCGATCTACGCCGACGACGCCGAAGGCTACGCCACGGGCGTGGAGTGGTTCACCGTCAACTCCACCGACCCTGACTACGACAACGGCGGCCTCGCCGCACAGATCCCCTACATCGAGGCCGACGACCCTGAGAACCCCTACGGATACGGCTTCGTGCAGGTCCGCGAGATGGGCCGCGACCAGGCCCACGGCGAGTGCAACATCGACAACTTCACCGGCCTCGCCCGGATGCTCGAAGTCCAAGGGACGAAAGTCGACCCGGTCGCCGGGACCGTCTCCGAGGACCCAGACGCCGTCTCCGCCTACGACTTCTTGGACCGGCGCCTCCTCGACGGCGCGAACGTGTTCTACGGCTTCATGATGGGCCACTGGACGCCCTGGACCGACGAGCGCGGCGACGGCTGGAACGGCACCATCTCCGAGGCCTACCGCGGCCGCCTGTTCAACCCCACCAACGAGCTGTACTACGAGTACGCCCTGGAGCGCGGCGTCGACGTGGCGGCCGAAGCGCCCTGGCTCGCCGAGCTGTCATCCCGGATGGACGGCCCGTACTTCTACAACGGCACCGGCGTCGCGAACTACTGGGCCCCGGGCGACAAGAACCCCGAGTACTGGGTCGCCTTCCCAGCGGAGCTCGCCGGGACCGCCCCGACCCCCGTCCCCGACGACGCCGCGCTCTCCTTCGAGCGGTTCGGCGTGCCGCTCGCCGACGGCGCCACCACCGCTGTCAGCCGCCTCATGTACGGCTCCGGCATGGTCTTCGGCCTCAAGTACCGCAGCGATGGCCCCGCCTCGCTCGAAGTCCTCTCCAAAGAGGAGCCCTCGGGCCTGAACCCCGACGAGGGCGAGCCCGAAGTGCTCGCCGTCCGGGTCCTGCCCGACACAGGCGGCGAATGGCGCTACATCACTTATCCCGCAAGCGGATCGAACACGCACTTCTTCCACCTCGCCGACGGCGACGCCGAGTTCGACAGCGTGCTCCTCTCAGGCGCGACCGACCTGACCTCGCCACAGTTCGCGCAGACCGACACGACCTACTACCTGACCGCTCGCGAGGAGCAGTCGATCAACCTGTCCGCGGTCGACACCGGCGGGAACGTCGCGTACACCGCCGAAGGGCTCCCCGAAGGCGCGTCCTTCGACGCCGCCACCGGGACGCTCACCTGGAACCCCGCGCGGACCCAGGCCGGCCGGCACGAGGTGCGAATCGTCGCCGACGACGGCGAGACCGTCGCGACCCGCGACTTCGAACTGGTCGCCTCCAGGAACCGGGCCAAGACGATCGATGCGATCATCGCCGACGGGACCGATGCGGACGCCGTCTACACCACCGCCACCCGCGAGCCCTACCGCGAGGCCCTCGACGCCGCCCGCACCGCCGCAGACGGCGGCAACCAGGCCGAGTTCGAGACCGCGCTGGAGGCCCTGCGGGACGCCGTGAAGGCGCTGAAACTTCTCAACCCGCGCCTGGACGGGATGCTCGACTACCGGTTCGGCGTCGTCAGCGCCACCGGGCTGGACGCGACCGGCGTGAACAACCTCGCCGACGGCACCATGACCTCGATCGGCGACCTGCGCACGGCCTCCTTCACCTACGACTTCGGCCCGCAGTACCGGGTCGCGGCCGAGGCCTTCGAGTTCCAGGCGCGCTTCACCTTCGGCAACCGCATGGAAGGCACCAACGTCTACGGGTCCCTCGACGGCGTCACCTGGGACCTGCTCACCGAGCGCCCGGCGGCGAACACCAACGAATGGGACCGCATCGAGGTCGTCGAAGCGCACCGCGGACAGCAGTACCGCTACCTCAAGGCCCAAGTCGACGAGCCGGGCGTCCCGACCGACCCGGCCTACCCGGGCATCTGGTCCTTCGCGAACCTCGCGATCGACGGCGACCGCACCGAGGTCCGCGGCGACATCGACACCGTCTCCGTCGCCTCACCGGACGCCGTCGCCGGGCACGTCGGCGAAGGCGACGCGGTCACCGTGACCTTCCACAGCCGCAAGCCGATCACCGGTGTCACCGTCACAGTCGGCGGCGCCGAGCTCGCCGCCGCCAGCGACGACGGCCTGCAATGGACGGCCACCGGCGCGGTCGGCCCGCTCGAGGGGAACGGGCTCCTCGACGTCGCGATCGACCACACCACCGCCCGCGGCCGTATCGCCGCCACCGTCCACGGCGCCACCGACGGCACCTACCTCTACGGGGCCGACGACTCGGACCTCATCGACCTGAGCGACTTCGCGGTCGTCAACACCGCCGGGGAACCCGACCCGGTCAAGGCCGAGCAGGCTGCGAAACTCCTCGACGGCGACCCCGCCACCTTCGCCGACGTCCCCCCCGGCACAGGCGGGGCCGACCTCGTCTGGGACGCCGGCGAAGGCGCCACCTTCGATGCCGACCGGTTCGACTTCCTGGCCCTGCCGAACAACAACGGGATGCTCCGCCTCCCCGACCTCGTCATCGAGGGCTCCAACGACCTCGAAACGTGGACCACCCTGAGCGGCCCGCCATTCAAGACGTACGCGTGGCAGACCCTCGACGCCGCCGACGGCGAGTACCGGTACCTGCGCCTGGCCAACTCGACCTGGATCAACGCCGTCGAACTGCGCGCCTACGGCACGCTCGACCTCGACCTGGATCCGATCCTTGCCTGCGCCGACGCCGTCGACCTGGACGCCTACACCCGCGGCTCCCGCATCCTGTTCCCCCGCGAAGTGGCGGCCGTACGTGCCGCCGCGGCCGAGGGCGGCGACGAAACCGCTCTGGCCCTGCGCCTCCTCGACGCCTGGGACCTCCTGGCGCCCTTGACGACCGAGGCCCCCGCCGTCCTCGATCCCGCCTGGGTGGCGGCGAGCACCGCCACCGCCGACGGTGCCACCAGCGCCGCGGCGAACGGCTGGCGCATGTTCGACGGCAACACCGCCACCTACACCGACACGACCACCAAGTCCTGCACCAACACCGTCATGCCGACCGACGGCACCGCCTTCGAAGTCCTCGCGGTCCGATACCACCCGCGCTCGAACGCGATCTCCCGCGCGACCGGCATGCCGCTCCAGGGCTCCAACGACGGCGGCGCCACCTGGACCACGTTCGCCAGCACCGGCACCCCGGTCGCGGGCTGGAACACGCTGACCCTCGCCGAGCCCGTCACCTACGAGGCCCTGCGCATCAGCGGCGGCAACGGCTACTGCAACATCGCCGAACTCCAGTTCCTCATCGCCATGGTCGACAAGTCGGGCCTGGCCGTCCGCCTCGCCGACACCGCGGCCCTGGACGAAACCGACTGGACCCCCGAAACCTGGACCGCCCTCACCACCGCCCGAGACGCCGCCCAGGCCGCCGCCGACGACAAGGGCGCCACCCAACCGGAAGTAGACACCGCCTGCGACACGCTCGACACAGCGCTCGACGACCTCATCGCCGCCTGAGATTCGCAATTGGGGAGCCGTCCCGATCCGGGACGGCTCCCCCACGGCTTCACCGCATGGACCTCCATCCTGCGGCCGAGGCTCGCAGAAATCTGCTGCGGTCTGTGGTGCAATTCGCGGATCCTAGACCCTCGCCGCCATCGGATCCCATGACGAGCACTCAGCCCACAACTGGACGGCATCGATCGTGAGCGGACCGGCTGTCCCCGCGTCTTCAACCAGCGCTTGGATCTACCGGTGGGGCGGTGCGGTACTCCCGCGGTGGACAAGTTCGGCTTCGCACATGAACCGGACGCCGGGGTTCGGCGGGCCGAGCAGGTAGCGTACGGCCGTGTCGACCATGACCGCGGCCGGTTGGCGCACGGTCGTCAAGGGCGCCATGGCGTTCTCGGCGTCGTGGATGTCGTCGAACCCGGCGATCGAGACGTCCTCGGGGACACGGAGCCCCAGCCGCTTCGCCTCGGCCATGCCTGCGAGTGCGCCTTTGTCGGAGTCGAAGGCGACGGCGGTGGGGGGTTCGGGCAGGGCCATGAGGGCGGCGAGGGCTGTGCGGGCCTGGCGCTGGTTGAAGCCGCCTTCGATGCACCACTGGGGTGGCAGGGGCAGTCCGGCGTCGGTGACGGCTGCTTCGAACCCGGCCACGCGCTCGCGGGAGGGCCCCGAGTTCGGGTTGCCGCTGACCATGGCGATCTTGGTGTGGCCGAGGGTGACCAGGTGCTGGACGAGGCGGTACTGGGCGTCGTGGTGGTTGAGGTGCACGGCGGCGGCGGTCGGCCCGGGATCGCTGCGCGGGTCGATCACCATGCAGGGGATGCCTTCGTCGCGCACCGCTCTGCGCATGCTCGCAAGCTGGCGAGCCACCACCATCCGCGACTCCGAAGCCGGGACCCTCACTCCGCAGTACCACCTACGACTCAACTCCACAGAACCTCGGGGACCGCAGGGCGCGGAGTGACGATCGCGATCGATGATGTTCCCGGTGGTTTCGTATGCGTCCGGTGCTGTAGCGGAGTTACCGGGCGACAATCGGCCCTTGAGGGGCCATTCAGGACCGCGACCTCATTCGGTTGTGAAGGCGAGCACCTCTTGGGCTACGGCGTCGGCATTCTCCTCTGCGAGCCAGTGCCCGGCTTTTGGAATCTCGACTGCGCTGCGAAGCTCGTTGAGCAATGGAGCAGCACCATCCCCGGTCCCTGCCCGCCGGTGACCGAGTGCATGGACACGCCTTGCACCTCGTCGAATCGGTGCTCGAACAAGCGGTTGAACTCGTGGTCGTCGCGGGTCGCGTCGTCGTATCGGCCCGTCGCGCCGTCTGTTTCGCCGAAAGGTTCCTCCGTGGTCGTGAACGTCGTGCCCAGGGGGATGCCGAGCAGGGTCCCCGCTCCCAGCCCGGCGGCGGCCGAAAGCGCGTGGCGCCGGGTGATTCGCTTCGGTGTCGTCGTCATGCCCCCACCTTCGCCGGGAGGCGCCCATATCGGCCAGGTTCCTTGCAGAACTGCAAATCCTGCCCGGCGCACCGCCGTGCCGCGCCGAGTCATGGACCGGTCAGGTGGATCCGTTCGCCTTGCGGGCCGTAGATCGCGATGGTCTCGGCGGGCCGGTCGTCGCGGGCGTTGGCGATCCAGTGGGGTGTCATGGTGTCGAACTCGGCGGCTTCGCCGGCTTTGAGCACGGTGCGGCTGTCGGCCAGGGCGAGGTTGACCGAGCCGTCGAGAACGTAGAACCACTCGCGTCCCGGATGGGTGTTGTATCGGGGGGCTCGGGCCTTCGATGCCGGTGGGTAGATCACCTTGAAGGCTTGGAGGGCGCCCCCGTGGACGCCGAGCGGGATGTACGTCAAGCCGTGTCTGCGGATCGCCTTGAGATGGACGCGAGGGTCGCCGACACGGGGGGCGGCGACGAGTTCGTCCAGTGGAAGGCCGTAGACCCGCGCGAGCGGGAGGAGCTGCTCCAGTCCGGGTCGGACCAGGCCGCGTTCGAGCCGCGAGATCGTGCTCGCGGAGATGCCGCTGCGGTCGGCCAGTTCGGCGAGGCTCAACCCCAGCGTTCGGCGGAAGCCGCGGAGGCGGGCCCCGACGGCGTCGAGGACCTGTTCGTCGTCCATCACGGCTCCCTCCGCAGTGCTCCGCAATGAGCCGGCTGCTGGCATCAGTTTGCAGTTCTGCAAGAACGCTAGCAGTTCTGCACGATGAGGTGCCGTCCTCATCAAGGTCGAGGCTCGACGGCACACGGGCGCGCGATCCGGAATCGGCGCGGGTCCGCATGGTCGCGGACGCCACGGCATTTGTCCGTATCGGGAGACTTGACATGATATCGAAGGATCTCTATAGTTCGAGGCGTTGTAAGTTTCGGTGATGTCACCGAAAGTTTCGGACAAGATCAGCTCCGTGGCCGTGCCAGCAGTGAGCCGTCGTCCTTCCCGGTACCGGTCGGCACCTCTCCGCACTCGATCCCACGGTCCGGAGGGAGCCGCCGGGCGACCGGCGGCTCCCCACGATCGGCGAAGGAGTCATCGATGTCAATCACAAGACGCGGAGTGCTGGGGCTGGGGGCGCTCGGAGCCGCCGTCGCAGGCGGCTCCGTCCTTCCCTCCGCACTGGCCGAACCGGCCCCCGCCGCCACCGCGCCGACCGAGCCGTTCGCCCTCGGCGTGCGCGAGTTCGCCTGGAGCCGAGGCGACCGCAGCCTCGTCACCCGCATCTTCTACCCGACGACCGGCTCGCCCGGCGGCGATCCCGTGCGCGACGCCCCGATAGCCGACGGCGCCTTCCCGGTGGTCGAATGGAGCCACGGGCTGGGCGGCAATCCAGAGAGCTACGGCGTCATGATCCGCCCGCTGGCCGAGGCCGGATTCATCGTCCCGGCACCGGTCTTCCCCACCACCTCCTCCGGCACCGAGGGCAACGTCGGCGACGTCTACAACGGCAACCAGTCGCTCGACGTCGCCGAGGTCATCACCCGCACCCTGGCCCTGAACGAGGGCGACGACATGTTCGCCGGCCACATGGACACCGCCAACGGCGTCGGAGCCGCCGGACACTCCCTGGGCGGCATGACCACCCACGGAATCCTCACCGCCTGGCCCGACGAGCGGGTCACCGCCGCGATCCCGTACGCCACCGTGGACATGGGCGACCCGACCGGCGCGGTCGCCGCCAAGGTCCTGTTCGTCCACGGCGACCAGGACCCGGTCTGCGACTACGGCCTGGCGCGCCAGGCATACGGCGAGCTCCCGACCCCGAAGGCGTTCATGACGCACACCGGCCAGGGCCACGACGAGTACATCTGGAACGGCGCGACCTACGACCAGACCGTCGCCACCAGCCTGGACTGGATGCGATGGAGCCTCTACGGCGACACCGCCGCCCGCGACCGGCTCGCGGACGACGCCTCCGGCGGCGGCATCGTCTGGGAAGCCGAACTCGACTGACCCGCAAGACCGGCGGCGAATCCGCCGCACCGAGCCCACCCACCCGGTATGGGCGCGCTCGGGAAGCCGACACAGCAGAAGGAGTACCGATGAAACCCATTCCTCCCCGACGGAGGACACGCCGCGGCGCCCGCACCGCGCTGGCGGTGACACTGGCGGTCGGCCTCACCGGGGCCGGCGCGCTGATCTTCGCCAACACCGCGCAGGCCGCCGACACACTCGGCGGGGCGGCGGCCCAGAGCGGCCGCTACTTCGGCGCGGCCATCGCCCCGAACTTCCTGGGCGAGGCCCAGTACGCGGACACGTTGAACGCCGAGTTCAACAGCATCGTGGCCGAGAACGCCATGAAGTGGGACGCGACCGAGCCGAACCGCGGCCAGTTCAACTTCAGCGGCGGCGACACGCTGGTCGCCCACGCTGAAGCGAACGGGATGGAAGTGCGCGGCCACACCCTCGTGTGGCACGCCCAGCAACCCGGCTGGGTCCAGGGCCTGACCGGAGACGACCTGCGCCAGGCCATGACCGACCACATCGCGGGCGTCGCGGGCCACTACCAGGGCCAGATCTCGTCCTGGGACGTGGTCAACGAAGCGTTCGAAGAGGACGGCAGCCGCCGCCAGTCGAACCTCCAGCAGCAGCTCGGCGACGGCTGGATCGAGGAGGCGTTCCGCGCCGCCGACGCCGCCGACCCCGACGCGAGGCTCTGCTACAACGATTACAACACCGACGGCATCAACGCCAAGAGCGACGGGATCTACGCGATGGTCGAGGACTTCCTCGCCCGAGGCGTGCCGATCGACTGCGTCGGCTTCCAGTCGCATCTCAGCACCGACTCGAACCTGAGCACCTACCAGGCCAACCTCGAACGCTTCGCAGCGCTCGGCGTCGACGTCGAGATCACCGAGCTGGACGTCGGCGGATCGGGCTCGGCCCAGGCCGACGTGTACCGGACCGTGACCGAGGCCTGCGTGGCGGTCGATCGCTGCAACGGCATCACGACCTGGGGCATCACCGACAAGTACTCGTGGCGCGGCGACGACACGCCGCTGCTGTTCGACGACGCCTACCAGAAGAAGGAGGCGTACGACGCCGTCCTCGAAGTCCTGAACTCGGCCGCCGCGAGCGATGAGCCGACCGGTGAGCCCGAGCAGGACCAGGCGCTGCCGGAGACCTTCGCGTGGGAGTCGACGGGCGAACTGGTCGACCAGCAGCAGACCGCCCCCGACCGGCAGCTGGTCTCGATCAAGGACCCGTCGGTGGTCAACGTGGACGGTCAATACCACGTCTACGCGACGACCGCCGACACCGGCGGCGGCTGGTCGCTGACCTACTTCGGCGGCTTCTCGGACTGGTCCGAAGCGGGGGACGCCGAGCAGCTCCACCTCACCACGACGGCCGTCGGCGGCGGCTACCGGGCCGCGCCGCAGGTGTTCTACTTCGAACCCGACGACCAGTGGTACCTGATCTACCAGACCGGGCTGCCCTCGTTCTCGACCCTCGACGGCCCGGGAGCGCCCGAGTCGGCTTCGGCGGCGCAGAACTTCATCAGCGCCCATGACCCGATCGTGGACGAGGGCTCCAGCTACGTCGTCGACTACTGGGTCACCTGCGACGAGGCGAACTGCTACATGTTCTTCAGCAATTCGAACAACACCTTCTTCCGCATGCAGACCACGGTCGACGAGTTCCCGGGCGGCTTCGGCGACACCCAGGTGCTGATGGCGTCGCCGGGCGACAACGGCCTGTTCGAGGCGCTCAACCTCTACAAGGTCGGCGACACCGACCAGTACCTGCTCATCATCGAGGCCATCGGCGCGAGCGGCGACCGCTACTTCCGGTCCTGGACGGCCGACAGCCTCGACGCGCTCGGTGACGAGTGGACCCCCTTGGCCGACAGCGAGTCCGACCCGTTCGCAGGAGCGGCCAACGTGTCGTTCCCCGGGGGAGTCTGGACGAACGACATCAGCCACGGCGAGATGGTCCGGACGAACCCCGACCAGACCATGCAGATCGACCCGTGCGACATGCAATACCTCTACCAGGGCAGGGACCCGGCCTCGAACGGCATGGAGTACTCCCAGCTGCCCTACCGCCTCGGACTCCTCACCAACACCAACCCGGCGTGCTGAGGCGCCGATGAGCCGACGCCCGGGCCCCGGACCGTGAAGCGGTCCGGGGCCCGGGCGTCGCACTTCGCGTGCCCGACTGCGGGCCGCGCACCACGAGCTATTGCTCGATGCTGATGAGCTCACCGATCTCCAGGGCGGACCACACTGCTCCGTCCGGGGCGATCGCGATGCCGTGGGGTTCACTGTTCTCGACCGGGAGATCGTGGCCGGTGATCGTGCCGTCCGCGGTCACGTGCCCGATCCGGTTGCCGCCCCATTCGGTGAACCAGCAGCCCCCTGCATCGTCGGCGACCACGGCGTGCGGCTTGGCGCCCTCGCCCAGCGCGAAGGCGGTGACGGTGCCGTCCTCGTCGATGCGGCCGATGCGGTCGCCCATGATGTCGGCGAACCACACGCTGCCGACGCCCACCGCGATACCGACCGGCGCGGCCCTTGCAGCGCAAGCGGGATCACCGTGACAGCGCCGTCGGTGCCGACGCGCCCGACCGAGGCCGCCGCGTTGAGCGTGAACCACAGGTCCCCGCCCGGTGCGGCCGCGATCGCCGAGGGGAAGCCACCGGTGTGCGGGATCGCGAACCGCGAGAGCTCCCCGTCCGGCCCGATACGTCCGATGTGGTCGCCGGCGGACTCGGTGAACCACACTGCGCCCGAGCGGTCGACGGCGATCCCGTACGGCCCCGCGCCTGAGGCGAGCCGCACCTCGCTCAGCTCGCCGTCGACGCCGATGCGGCCGATGCGGTCGGCCTTGTACTCGGTGAACCATGCCGCGCCGTCGGGCGCGACGGCGAGCACGGTCGGCTGCGCCCCGGCCGCCAGCTCGGTGTACACGGGCTCCCCCTCCGCGCCGATGCGCCCGACGCGATCACCCTCGGCCACGGTGAACCAGGTCGTCCCGTCCGCGCCGAAACCGATTCCATATGCGCCCTTGGCAACTGCGATCGTCCTCATGAGATAACACCTTCCGCTGCCAATCGGTGCATCGCCGGCTCGGCGAACTGACTTGCCACTCCTCGCCTTACGAGATGCCGTACGACACGGCCGGAGCGGGAACGGCCAATGATTACACCACCTGATACGACGAGCAGTACACGTGGGCGGCGGTCACGCGCGTGCGCGCCTGGACGCCGTTCCTTCAGCCCTGCCCGAGCGCTCGCGAGGTCGCGGTGCCGCGGATGCCCGATACCGGGCCCTCGTAGAGGACTCGCCCGCCGTGGCGGCCCGCTCCCGGGCCCAGGTCGACGATCCAGTCGGCGCGGCGGATCACGTCGAGGTTGTGCTCGATGACGACGACCGTGTGACCGCGGTCGACCAGTTGGAACAGCACCTTCACGAGCGTGTCGATGTCGCGCAGGTGCAGCCCGGTCGTCGGCTCGTCCAAGACGTACAGCGACGGCCCCGCGGTGTCGTGCAGTTCCTTCGCGATCTTGACGCGCTGGCACTCGCCGCCCGACAGCGTCGTGAGCGGCTGCCCGAGACGCAGGTAGCCGAGCCCGACCCGGTCGAGGTGGCCCAGCGCCTTGCGGATCGTCCGGTCCTCGAAGCGTTCGAGCGCGTCCGCGATGGTCAGATCGTCGATGTCGGCGATCGTGAGCCCCTCGACCCGGTGGCGCAGGACCTCGTCGGTGAAACGGCGCCCGCCGCACCTCGCGCACACGGTCTCCTGCCCCTCCAAGAACGCGAGGTCGGTGTAGACGATCCCGAGCCCCTTGCATTCGGGGCACGCGCCTTCGGAGTTGGCGCTGAAGTACTTGGCGGGCAGGCCGCTCGCCTTCGCGAACAGGCGGCGGACCGGCGCGGCGATCCCGGTGTAGGTGATCGGCGTGGAGCGGCGGTTGGCGCCGACGGGGCGCTGGTCCACGACGATCGCGCCGTGCTGGTCGACCAGTTCGGCCGCCAGGCTCGACTTGCCGGATCCGGCGACGCCGGAGAGCACGGTCAGCACCCCGGTCGGGAAGTCGACCGTCAAGTCCTGCAGGTTGTTCCGCTCCGCGTGCTTGACCGTGATCACGTCGGCGGCCTCGCGCGGCGCGGTGGCGGTCGGCGCGCGATCGGCGAGGGCGAGCGCCGTGGGCGTGCGGGCCTTCCGCAGCTGGGCGAACGTCCCCTGGAAGACCACGCGCCCGCCCTCGGCTCCCGCGTCGGGTCCGATCTCGACGATCTGGTCCGCGACCGCCATGACGGCCGGGTCGTGCTCGACGACGAGCACCGTGTTCCCCTTGTCCCGCAACCGGGCCAAGATCCCGGTCATGGCGTCCACGTCCTGCGGGTGCAGTCCGACCGTGGGCTCGTCGAAGATGTAGAGCATTTCGATCAGGCTGCTGCCCAAGTGCTTCACGGTCTTCACCCGCTGGGACTCGCCTCCGGACAGGCTCGTCGTGGCACGGCCCAGGTGCAGGTAGCCGAGGCCGATGCCGTCCATCGCGCGCAGCCGCTCCAACAGTGCCGAGACGACCGGCGCCACCGCGGCCTCCGTTATCCCCGTGAGGAAGTCGGGCAGTTCCGAGACCTCCATGGACGCCAGCTCGCCGATGGTGCGGCCGTGAACCTCGACGGCCCGGGCTTCGGCGTTCAGCCGCTCGCCCGCGCACTCGGGGCACGTCCCGGATCGCGTGAACCGGTCGATGGTCTCCTGCTTGCGCTCCGAAAGGTGGTCGGCAGTGCGCAGGTAGATCCGCTCGAACCACTCGACCAGGCCCTCGAAGTCGGCCGGGGGCCTGGTTTCGAGCCTCGCGGCGTGCTCGCCGCCGTACAGCAGCGCGAGCAGCTCGCCCTCGGTCCAGTCGCGCAGCGGCGTGTCGACCGGGAACGCCCCGGCGTCGACGTACTTGGCGTGCCAGTAGCCGCCGTCCACGATGCCGGGCAGGAGGATCGCGCCGCTGCGCAGCGTCCTGTCGAGGTCGAGGAACGACGCGACGTCGACCGCCACCGTCTCGCCGAGGCCCGAGCAGGTCGGGCACATGCCCGCCGGGTCGTTGAAGGAGAACCGGGCCGACTCGCCGATCAGCGGCTTGCCGACCCGGGAGTACAGCAGCCGCAGGTAGGTCCAGGTGTCGGTGATCGTCCCGACCGTGGACCTGGCGTTCCCGCCCAGGCGGCGCTGGTCGATCACCACCACAGGCGAGAGCCCCGAGATCTCGTCGGCGTCGGGCCGGGTCCATTTCGGCATCCGGTTCCGCAGGAACGGCGGGTACGTCTCGGTGACCTGATGGCCGGCCTCGGCGGCGATCGTGTCGAACACCAGGGACGACTTCCCTGAGCCGGACACGCCCGCGAACACGATCATCTTCCCGCGCGGCAGGTCCACGTCGAGGGACTTGAGGTTGTTGGACCGGGCGCTGCGGATGCGGATCATTCGCTCGTTCATCCCGTCGACGCTAGACGCGGATGCGGCCGGATCCTGGCCGCATTTTCGGGCAGACTGAAGACATGCCCGATGTCACCCGCCGAATGCTCTCCCTGCTCGCGACACTGCAGACCGGCCGTTCGTTCAGCGGCGCCGAACTCGCCGCGCGGCTCGGCGTCAGCCCCCGGACGCTGCGGCGCGACATCGACCGCCTGCGCGAATACGACTACCCGGTCGAGACGCGTCCGGGGCCGGGCGGTCACTACCGGCTCACCGCCGGCACCGCGATGCCGCCGCTCATGCTCGAAGACGACGAGGCCATCGCGATCCTCCTCGGCCTCGCCGCGCTCGCGGCGACCGGCAGCGCCGACGAAGGCTCCGTGGACGAGGCGGCCACGCGCGCCTACGGGAAGGTCGACCAGTACCTGCCCAAACGCCTCCGACACCGGATCGCACGGCTGCGGGCCAGCCTGGAGACCGGCGGCGTGCCCGCCCCGACCACCAGCGCGGGCGACCTCGGCGAGCTGGCCGACGCGATCGCGGCCCGCCAGATCGTCACGTTCGACTACGAACGGGGCGACGGCGCGGTCTCGTCCCGTCGCGTCGAACCCCACCGGCAGCTCCATCACCTCCAACGCTGGTACCTCCTCGCCTGGGACCTCGGCCGCGGCGACTGGCGGACCTTCCGCACGGACCGCATCCGCGGCCTGCGCCTCTCCACCACCCGGTTCAACCCGAGGCCCGCCCCGTCGGCGATGGACTACCTCGTCGAAGGCATCGCCCGGAACCGCCGACCGGTCGCCTTCATCGTCTCGGCCCCGCCGGGACCCGTCGCCGAGGCGTTCCGCCACGACACGGTCGAACTCACCGCCCTCGACGACGGGCGGACCCGCGTCGCCCTGCGCCTCGACACCTGGGAATGGCCGCTCGTCGCCCTCGCGTTCCTCGACGCGGACTTCACGATCGAGGCGCCGGACCACTTCGTCCAGGGCTTCCACCGCTTCGCCGAACGACTGCGCGCGGCCGCCGCAAATTGACCCGGGAACCCGCTTGGGGGCACGGCGGTCACGGCGAGCCGGTGGAATGCGCTCGGCGGCAGCGGCGTTGGCAGGTGCATGTGGAGCAGTGAGGACCTCGATCTCGACGCCTATCTCGCCTTCCTGGACTACGAGGGCGACCGGGCCCCGACGCTGGCGACCCTCCGCGGCCTCCAGCGTGCGCACGTGCTCAACGTCAGGTGGGACACCCTCGACAGCTTCCTCTACCGCGAGGTCAGACTCGACCTGCCCTCCTTGCAGGACAAGCTGATCCGCCGCGGCCGCGGCGGCTACTGCTTCGAACACGTCACGCTCTTCGCCGCGGTGCTGGAGAAACTCGGCTTCGACTTCACCGCCGTCTCCGGCCGGGTCCAGCTCGGCGCCGACCAGCACCGCCCGCGGCCCGCCACCCACGCGATGCTCCTGGTCGACATCGACGGGACCCGCCGGCTCGTTGACGTCGGCTTCGGCAACAGCCCCCTGGAGCCCATCGAGCTCGTCGACGGCGCCACCAGCGAGGCCGGCCCCTGGCCGTACCTGCTGCGCTGGCAGGAGATCACCCACGGCTCGCCGGGCTGGGCCGTGCACCAGCGCGGCGACGAGGAGTCCTGGCAGGTGCGGCAGGTCTTCACCGAGAACCCGCAGTACGCCGTCGACTACGCGGTCGGCAACCACTTCGTGGCCTCGAACGACCGCTCGCCGTTCGTCATCCGCCCGTTCGTGCAGCGGCTGCGCACCGACCGGTACGACACGCTCGACGCGCTCACCTGGACCACCGAGCGCCCCGGCAGGGCCCCCTCGAAGCAGACCGTGGAACCGCGCGAGGTGCCGAAGCTCCTCGACGACGTCTTCGGCATCCGCACCGACACCGAGGAGGCCGCACTGCTGGTGCGCCGCCTGACCGAGCTGGCCGAGGCGCCGCCTGCACGACAGTGACCCGGACACGGCGGCCCGGGTCAGCGGGCGCGGTCGCAGACGAGGTCGGCCATGATGCGGGAGTAGGCGAGCGGAGAGATGCCGCCCGGTTCGTCCGGCACCTCCTGGAAGCCATCCCTCAGTCTCGCTCCTTGCGGATCAGGACGATGGCCTCGTTGAGCACGGACGGGTCCCGGTAGCGGGCTTCGATGGCGGTCAGTCCCGACACGCATGACCAGAGGGGGTCGAACTCCTGCGCCTCGGTCCAGATGGCCGCGGCGCACAGTGCGATCCGCATCGAGGCGAGCATTTCCAAGTCGATCGCGGTGCGGCGCGCGGCAAGGTCCGCGATCGGCTGACGCAGGTCGGTGAGCATGTCGGCGATGAGTTTTCGGGGGCGGAGGCGGTGGCGCTGGGCGTTGGCGCCGTACATCTGGATGACCTCTTCGAGGTAGCCAGGGAGCTGCTCCGGAAACACCGTCAGTCCCTTGTGCATCGATTCGGCGAGTCTTCTGGGGAGCTTGTACGAGGTGGGCGTGCCGTCGGCGGGGAGGCGGCAGGCGAGCAGGAGGGCGCCGGCGGTGCCGAGAAAGGCGGGGGTGCCGGCGCCCTCGCGGTAGCAGCCGCGGTGCAGCCGGTAGGAGACCTGGACCGCGGTCCGGACCGCGTCTTGCACGAGGTCGAGGTGCTGCTTCACCGCCGCGGCGGGGAAGGCGGGCACCCCTGAAGGGCTCCGGGTCGGAGGCTTGCTGTTCGCGGCCACGATGCGCAGGATCGCGAGGAGGTTGACAGAGTCGGAGTCCGCGAACAAGTTCAGCTCGTCGACCGCGTTCGAGAGAGTGTTGACGAAGGCGAGGTGCGCGTCGATCGCCTTCGCCGAGGCCGATTGGGGATCCCTGGACAGCGCAGGGCTGCCGATCCTCGTCTTGTAGGCGGCGACGATCTCCTTGAGCCCCGCGCAGGCGCTCGCAATCCGGCCCGCGGCGGTCGGCGCCTCGTCTGAGCAGTGTGCGAAGTCGAAGCGGCTCATCATGAATCGCCAGTCGGCCCGCACCTGGCTCTCAAGTTCCTCCAGGGAGACTTCAAACTTGGAAATCCAGAGTCTGCTGAAGTCTCTCAGCTCAACTCGGCTGTTCGACCGGACCCAGACGGCCTTCGGCGGCCCGGCCACCTGGTCGCGGACCGCGAGGATCTGCTGCGGATGCTCGTACGCTCTTGCACGGGGCAGCCGGTAGTCGAATCCGTGGTGGTCGAAGCGCGTGAGCCATTGCGCGAACGAGAACACCTCGCCGGGCCACAGGCCGAGGACCTGGCCGTCGGGTCCGAATCGGTGGGACGAGGGCCAGAGCCCTTGGGCGCGCTGTTCTCTGGCGAAGGCTCGGTAGAGGTCGCCGCCGACAGGCTTGGTACAGACGGCTCCGGACTCCGAGAAGGCGACCTCGCTCAAGTTCCTGCTGATGAGCTCGGCGCAGACGACCCGGTGCTCCTCGCTGTCGACATCGTGCGCCCCGGTGAGGAATGCGGCGACGCGCTCGGCGAGGTGCGGGGCGATCTCGCGTCCGGCCAGTCCGGACTCGTTCTGGAGCTCGATGGCGAGCGACCAGGCATCGGCGGTTCCGGCCGCGATGCACGCCTCGATCAGCGGGTTCGCATCGTAGGCGCTCGCCCAGAACAGTGCCGTGCCGCGCCACCAGCGCCGACCGATGCGGTCGAGGAGCGCATCGATCCGGCCCTGTTCGTGGATCTCCTCGGCGGCCAGGTACTCCTGGAACGACAGATGGGCGAACATGTAGACGTCCGAGTTCGAGTCCACTCGGGACAGCAGGCCGTTCTCGCGGAGGTCGCGGAGCACCTCCTGGGCCGGGACCTCGACCTCGAACTCCTCGATCAGTTCCTTGACGAGCGGCAGCGGGTCGAACTGGACGAGTTCGCGGCGCATCATCTCGAACGCGAGCCGCTGCACGATGCGGCGCTTCGGCCGCAGTTCGAGGCGGTTCGCGGGCATCGAGAGCTTGACGCGGTTTCGCCGTTCGTGCAGGAGCATCTGCACCATGCGCTCGTACAGTTCCCCGCGGCTCGCAGGCAGGCCGTCGTCGCTGCTGCGATGAACGAACACCATGAGCTGCAACAGGAGCGGAGTGCTGGCGAGATCATAGAGCGCCGGATCGGCCTGGAGGCCGGCGAGCAGCGCGGCCTCTTCAGCGGCCGCTCGGCGGCCGACCACCTCACCGCCCTTGCGGAACGCGCGATAGCAGTTCGCGACGAAGAGATCGATCTGGTCACGGGTCAGCGGGCAGACTTCGAGCACCAGGTCCGCCGCGTCGAACCGTGCCGACTCGAATCCGATCTCCCTGGAAGTGACGACCAGGGTGCAGCCTTCGTAGGCCCCGTGCTGCTGCTCGGCCCACAGCATGACCGCGGGACGGTGCTGCTCGGGGACCTCGTCGAGGCCGTCGAGCATGATCACGCAGCGTCCTCCGGAGAGCCAGCGCCGCACCTCCTGAACGGGGATGTCGTCGCGGTTGAGCCAGCGCGCGCCCGCGGCGATCTCGGCGAGGTCGATCCCGGGATCTCCGACGATCTGCCCCGTGTGATGGGCGAGGACCACAAGGATCGGCATCGGGGCCGAGGGGCGGATCGACCGTGCCATGCGCATCGCGGTCGACCGGAGCAGGGTCGACTTGCCCGAGCCCGGCATGCCGTACACCGCGAACTGCGGGGCGCCGCCGCGGCTGAGGAATCGGTCGAGCGTCGCGCGCTCCCCGGGGCGCCCCGGCGACCAGCCGAAGACCTTCTGACCCCCGCGATCGGTCTCGTCATTGCGGAGCGCGACATCCACGTAGACGTCGTCGAGCGTGAGGCCGGGAAGCGCACGGGAGACGGCGCCCAGGAGTGTCACAGAGTTCATGTACCGGTTGCCGCGAATCCTGCTCCGGTATCGCAGAACGCAGAGATATGAGCGGGCGCGACGCCACAGGCCCCAGACGACCGCCGCCGCGACCAGGATCCCGCCGGCGACACCGATCCACAGCGGCCTGCCGTCGGCGGAGAACAGGAAGGCGGTAGCGGCAGCGAACACGGCGGCGATCGCTCCGACGATCGCTGTGGTCTCCGTCGTCGTTCTGCGGCTGGTTGCGGGAGGAGTAGTGGACATCGCTTCGGCTTTCGAACGGGGCTGCATTCGCCCTGGGGTGCGATCGAAGGACGGGCCTGCGCCATGGACGACCGATCTTAGCGTTCCGCGGCGACTCCAGCGGGTCTCGCCGAGCCGAGACGCCTTAAGGTCGCGGTCTCCCGAGTTGATGTAACCACGGTTTCATGCAACCATGGTTGCATGAGTGGAACTGACGCGCGTGGCACCGGTGAGTGGGTGCTGCTGTCGTACCGGATGCCGCGGGAGCCGTCGAGTCCGCGGATCGCGTTGTGGCGCAAGCTCAAACGGCTGGGGGTCGCGCAGCTGTCGGACGGTCTGGTGGCGCTCCCCGCTGATGCGAGGACGCGGGAGCACTTGGAGTGGCTTGCCGACGAGGCCCTGGAGGCGGGCGGCACGGCGGCGATCTGGATCGCCCGGCCCGCGGCCCTCGCGCAGGAGCGGGAGTTGGCGGCATCGATGGCCGAGGCCAGGGCCGTCGAGTACCGGGGCGTTCTGGACGCGGCCGCGGCCGCCGCCGAGCTGCCCGAGGTCGAGCGGGCTGCCGCGGTGCGGCGGCTCCGCGCCGAGCTCCACCGCATCAACCGCCGCGACTACTTCCCGCCGCCCGAACGCGACCGGGCCCGCCGGGCGGTCGCCGACCTCCAGGGCCAGAGCGCCTCCGAGGCGGTGGGCTCGTGAGGTGGGCGACCCGCGCGGGCGTCCACATCGACCGGGCCGCGTGCATCTGGCTCATCAGAAGGGCGGTGGACCCGGAGGCGGAGTTCGTGTTCGTCGCCGACCCCGCCGACGTGCCCGAGGAGGCGACGGCGTTCGACATGCGCGGCGTCGACCTGGGCCACCAGGGCGGCGACTGCACGTTCGAGACGATCCTGCGCCGCTACGACTTGACCGACCCGGTCCTGTGGCGCCTCGCCGCCACGGTGCATGAAGCCGACCTCGACGACGAGCGGTTCGACGTCCCCGAAGCCCACGGCATCGACATCGCCCTGCGCGCCCTGTCCATGGTCTGCGACGACGAGCAGACGATCGAGCACACCCGGCCGCTGTTCGACGGCCTCTACGAGTACTACCGCCGATCCACGCTCCTCGGCCGCGAACCCGCCTGAGACGCAAAGGAACCCCTGCCCATGAACACCAAACGCGACCGCGCCGACGCCACGGCTCAAGCGGCCACCGCACGCGACGTCGTCCCGTTCCGGACCGCCCTCAAAGCGTGGTTCCTGATCTCGCTCCAGACCTTCGGCGGCCCTGCCGGGCAGATCGCGGTCATGCAGCGCACCCTGGTCGACGAGCGCCGCTGGATCGGCCAGCAGCGGTTCCTCCACGCCCTCAACTACTGCATGCTCCTGCCCGGCCCCGAAGCCCAGCAGCTCGCGATCTACGTCGGCTGGCTCCTCAACGGCGTCCGAGGCGGGCTCGCCGCGGGCATCCTGTTCGTCCTCCCCGGCGCCATTGCCCTCCTGGCCCTCTCCATCGTCTACGTCGCCTTCGGCGACACCACGATCGTCACCGCCCTGTTCGCCGGGCTCGCGCCCGCGGTGGTCGCGATCGTCGCCCAAGCCGTCCACCGCGTCGGCAAGCGCGCCCTGTCCCACCCGCTGCTCGTCGCCCTCGCCGCCGCCGCATTCGCCGCGCTGGCGCTGTTCGGCATCCCGTTCCCGATCGTCATCGCCGCCGCCGCGCTCGCCGGATGGGCCATCGGCCGCTGGAAGCCGAACGCGCTCAAGGCGGGCGGCCACGGCTCGGCGCAGGACGGCCCGGCTCCCTTGATCGCCGACGACGCCCTCCACCACGAGGCCCCCAGCGGGAAACGCGCCGCCCGCATCATCGTGATCGGCCTGGTCCTGTGGGCCGCACCGGTCCTCGCTGTCGCACTCCTGACCGGCACGGACTCCGTGTTCACCGCCCAGGGCCTGTTCTTCTCCGGTACGGCCGTGGTCACCTTCGGCGGCGCCTACGCCGTCCTCGCCTACGTCGCCCAACGGGCCGTCGAGCACTACGCCTGGCTCTCAGCAGGCGACATGGTCAAGGGCCTCGCCCTCGCCGAGACCACCCCCGGGCCGCTGATCATGGTCGTCCAGTTCGTCGCCTTCCTCGGCGCCTACCACCATCCGGGTGACCTCAACCCCTGGGCCGCGGGCGTCCTCGGCGCACTGCTGACCACCTGGGTGACGTTCGTGCCCTGCTTCCTGTTCATCTTCCTCGGCGCCCCCTACATCGAACGCCTCCGCAACAACCAGAAGCTCTCCGCGGCCCTCACCGGCATCACCGCCGCCGTCGTCGGCGTCATCGCGAACCTCGCCCTCTACTTCGCCCTCACCGCCCTCTTCACCGACACCCACGACATCAACGCCGGACCGCTCCACTTCGCCGTCCCCGTCTTCGCCTCCATCCAGCCGGTCGCCCTCGCCATCACCGCGATCGCGCTCGTCCTCGTCTTCGCCCTCAAATGGTCCGTCCTGCGCGTCCTCGGCGTCTGCGCCGCGCTCGGCCTCATCGCCGGACTCACCGGCCTTCCGGTGGCCTGACCGTTCAGCCTTCGCGGAGGCCGATGCGGGTGTGGAGGCGCTTCAGGGGCGGCGGGGCCCACCAGTTGAACCGGCCGGTGAGGCGCATGACCGCGGGGAGGAGGACGCCGCGGATCACCGTGGCGTCCACGGTCACCGCGAGGGCCATGCCGAGGCCGAGCATTTGGAGGAAGGCGACGTCTCCGGTCGCGTAGACCGCGAAGGTGAAGGCGAGGACGAGGGCGGCGGCGGTGACCAGGGGGGCCGAGCGTTGGAGGCCGGTGGCGATCGAGGCGGTCGGGTCGCCGGATCGGTCGTATTCCTCCTTGATGCGGGCGAGCATGAACACCTCGTAGTCCATGGACAGGCCGTAGGCGACGCAGAACATGAGGATCGGGATCGACGGCTCGAACGAGCCCTGCGGGGTGAACCCGATGAGGTCGGAGAGGTGCCCGTCCTGGAAGACCCAGACGAGCGCGCCGAACATGGCCGCCATCGACAGGGCGTTGAGGATCGTCGCTTTGAGCGGGGCGATCACGCTGCCGGTCATCAGGAACAGGATCACGAAGGTGATCAGCACGATCAGGCCGAGGAGGAGCGGGAGGCGATCGAGGAGCGCGTCGCGGAAGTCGGCCAGGTCGGCGGGGTAGCCCGCCACGGACGTCGCGAACGGGGCCTTGACCTCTCGGATTTCGCCGACCATGGCGTAGGGGTCGTCGCGCATCGCCGAGGTCTCGGGGACGGCCGCCAGCCAGGTGTCCCCGCCGTGCCACGAGAACCGGTTCGTGTCGGGGGCCGCTATGAGGGCGCCGTTCGTGAACCTGCCTGCTGCCGAGTCGACTTGCGCGATGCCGTCGACTTCGGAGAGCTCGGCGGTGTAGGCCGCGAGGGAAGCCTCGTCGGCGTGCTCGGCCAGGATCAGGAGCGAGTCGGTCGCCTCGGCGGCGAAGCCCGCGGTGACCTGGTCGGTGACGACTCGACTCGGGGCGTCCTCCGGCAGGGACCGCTCGTCGGGAACGCCGAACCGGACGCCCAGGAGCGGTGAGGCGAGCGTTAGGACCAGGACCAGCGCGGCCGCGCCCCACAGGACGGGGCGGCGCATGACCGCCGTGGCGATCCGGAACCAGCGGCCCTCGGAAACCGGGCGCGGGGCGGCGCGGCGCTGGACGCGGTGGCCCCAGACGGCAAGGGCCGCAGGGAGGACCACGACCGCGCCGAGGACCGCCGCGAGCGGGACGACGATGCCCGCGTACCCGAAGGAGCGCAGGAACGGGAACGGCATGAACAGCAGCACCGAGAGGCTCGCGGCCACCGTGACCGCGGAGAACACGACGGTGCGGCCGGCGCTCGCGACGGTGCGCGCCACCGCCTCGGCGCGGTCGTGCAGTGCCGACTCTTCGCGGAAGCGGCTGACGATGAAGAGGCAGTAGTCGACTGCCAGGCCCATGGCCATCACCAGGATCAGGTTGGCCGCGAACGTCGACACCTCCACGTGCGCGGCGACGAACCGCATGGCGGCCAACGAGACCGCGAGCGCGAACAGGCCCACGCCGACCGTGAGGAAGGCCGCGGCCGGGCGGCGGTAGATCGCGACGAGGAGGATCAGCAGGCCGGGGATGACGATGGCCTCGGCGAGGAGGAAGTCCTGGCGGGCGATCTGGGCGGCCTCGCGGAACAGCTCGTCGGAGCCGCCGACGGCCACGGTGAGCGGGCCGTCCTCGCGTTCGAACCGGGCTTTGAGGCGGGGGAGGACGTCTTCGCGGACGTGGGTCACTTCGCCTGGGACGTACGCGGTCACGAGCGCCTGGGAGCCGTCCTCGCTGACGAGGGCCGGGGACTGCGAGTCCCAGTAGGAGTCGACGCGGAGCACCTCGTCGGCGCCCGCGAGCGCCGCGGCGAGGTCGGCGCCTGCGGCGGTGGTCGCGGCCGAGTCGACGTCGCCGTCGGCGGCCGTGACCAGGAGCAGGAAGTTCGCGGAGCCGGTCGCGAAGTCGCGGTCCAGGCGCTCGCCGGTGACGATCGACTCGGAGCCGGGGACCTGGTATCGGGAGAGGACGAGCGCGTTCATCGTGCCGGTGGCGGTGAACGCGGCGGCGAGGAGGAACAGCAGCGACACGATGAGCACGGATTGCCTGCGGCGGTGGGCGAAGCGTCCGAGGCGGAGCATGGGCGACCTGGGGGAGGCGAGCGGGGGAGCGGTGGAGGTCATGGGGTCTCCCGACCGGCGTAGACTGCAAATACGAGTGAGCGCTCGCAAATAAAAATACGAGCAACTGCTCGTAATATCAAGTCCGAGAGGTGCCTATGACCGGCGACACAGCAGGCGACACTGCCAAACCCGCGCGCAAACGCCAGGCCCGCGGTGAAAAGCGCATGCACGAACTCCTCGACGCCGCCGCCGAGGTCTTCGCGACCCACGGCTACGCGAAGGCGAGCACGAACGCCATCGCCGCCGCGGCCGGCGCTTCGCCCGGCACCCTCTACCAGTTCTTCCGCGGCAAGCAGGAGATCGCCGAGGCCCTCATGGCCCGCTACGTCGAGCGCCTCGACGCCGCCCACGGCGCGGCCTTCGTCGTCGACGGCACCGCGCTCCCGCTCGCCGACCTGCTCGACCGGGTCCTCGACCCGATCATCGCCTTCGACCGCGCCAATCCCGGCTTCCACACCCTCCTCGCCGACCCGGGCATCACTCCCGAACTGGCACAGGCGAAACGGCCCGCCCAGGATCTCATCTTCAAGCGACTCGACGGGATCTTCGCCGACCGCGCCCCGCACCTGCCCGCCGACGAGCGCCGCCTCACCGCGGCCGTCGCCATCCACATGTTCCGCGGCCTGCTCCCGATGATCATGGCCGCCAGTGAGCGTGAACTGCCGACCGTGACCCGGGAGGCCAAGCAGGCCCTTCACGCCTACCTCGCGGTCGCTCTCAAGGAGTCGTGACGAACCGCGGGGAGCGACCCGAGCCGTAATCTGGTGCGCGCGAGCAGGAGCGGCGCAGAGGACGGCGAGTGGTCGTGCCCGACGCAGTCCCGGTGCGTGTCGGCGAGCAGGACGCGCGGGGTGACGCCGGTGAACCGCACGCACTCATGCGTGAAGTGGGCCTGGTCGGAATAGCCGACCTGGCAGGCCATGAGGCTGAGGTTCGCACCGTTCAGATTGCGGCCCTGGGTGATCGCGTGCTGGACCAGGGCGAGGAAACCCTGGAACCGCAGCATCCGGTGCAGCGGCTTCGGAGGGATGCCCACGGTCGAGTGGAACCGGCGGCGCAGTTGCGACTCGGAGATGTGCAGCGACCGCTGGACCGAGCCCACGTCACTTGCGCGCCAGGGCATGAGCTCGCGCACGGCCGCGGCCACGAGCGGGTCGAGAGGAGCGGCGTCGGCGGCGAGCCCACGGACGTGGTCCTGGAGGGCGGTGAGCGCCGCCGACGGCGAGGCCGCCTCGTCGATGGCGGCGGCGAGCGCCGCAGCCTGCGCGCGACCCCACAGTTCCTCGGCGTCGCAAGCGATCCCGGTCAACTCCGAGGCGCGGAGCCCCGTGACGGCGGGGAGCGCCCCGAGCGCGAGGCGAACGCCGACCAGGGTCGTGCCCGGTTCGATCCGCTCGATCAAGGGCACCGTGAGCGGCCCGATCACCTGCGGCGCCGCACCGGCGCCGCAGACGATCTCGACGGCGCCATGCGGTGCACGCCGCCTGGTGTACGGGGCCGCGCCGACCTGCTGGACCCAGGCGAAGGCGACGAGGCCGCGCAGCGCCGGATCGGGCGGGAACTCGCGGTACTGCTGTCCGCTGGAGTCGGGCCCCGAAGGAAGCGGTACGGGGGACATGGTCCCAGTATGCCGCCGCGAGCCTTGCTCAGTGCCGACGCACGTTTCTTACAAGCCCGCGGCGCCGAGCCGGATTTAGGTTGGTCCCTATCCGGCCCGGGACCGTCCCGACGGCACGGAAACGATCGGGCACGCGTCCGCGCATCGCAGCCGCGGCCCGCGCCCGATGAGAAAGGAGCAACGAACGTGAAACTCATGACCTTCACCCAGGTGACCGTCGACGGCGTCGTCCAAGGCAACGGAGGACGCGACGAGAACCGCAGCGGCGGATTCGAACGCGGCGGATGGGCCCGCACGGTCTTCGACGAACAGGCGATGGCGCTGGTCGACCAGACCTACCAGCGCGCCGACGCCTTCTTGTTCGGCCGGCGGACCTACGAGCTGTTCGCGCGATACTGGGGAGCGAAGGCGCCGGGCACCAGCCCCATCGCCGACGCGCTGCGCTCGCGACCGAAGTACGTCGCCTCGACCACGCTCACCGATCCGCAATGGACGGGCTCCACGCTCCTCTCCGGCGACCTCGCGTCCTCCCTGCGCGACCTCAAAGCCGCGCCGGGCGGGGAGCTCCAGGTCCACGGCAGCGGCACACTGGTGCGCTGGCTGCTCGCCAACGACCTGGTCGACGAGCTCACCCTGCTCGTCTGCCCGGTGATCGTCGGCCAGGGCCTGCGGCTGTTCCCCCAGGACGGTCCCGACCTCGCCCTCGAACTGATCGACTCGCGATCGTTCCCGAAAGGCGTGGCCGTCCTGACCTACCGGCCCGGCGGCCGCCCGGAGTACGCCGCTTGATCCCACGCGGCCGGGCCGCTCGACAGAAATAAACCCCCACTACGACGCAGCAGCGCTGCATCCTCGCAATGTTCCTGCTTGACCTCGACCATGTCGTACCGGCTGGACGCCTATCCGAAGGCGGCGGCTGAGTACGGGGTCGACGCGCCGCGTCGGACCCGTGGGCCGTGGACGTCGAGCGGTGGACCGCGCCTTCGCGGTCCACCGCTCGACGGGTGTCATCGGGTGAGGAGGGAGTCGGCGGCCGGGTGCATCGTGGTCTCGGTGGCCTGGTCGGCCGCCGTCGTCGCCGGGCCGCCGGCGGGCGGGGCGGCGACGACCACGGTCACCGGCTCGCCGTCGGCGTCCACGACCGGCTCGCCCGAGCCGTCCACGACACCGACGGTGTCACCGGCTTCGGGGAGCTCGGCGGGGGCCTCCGCCGCGCTGAAGGAGTAGTCGGGCAGGTAGTGCGCGCCCGACCAGACCGCCCCGCCGAACCAGTTGTTGTTCCACACGTAGCCGACGCCGTTCGTGGCGTAGTAGCTCTCGCCGCAGATCGGCTGGCCGATCATCCTGGCCTGAATGGCCAGTTCGGTCGTGGTGGTGTCGTTGTAGACCCAGTCGGTCTGCGCGCACAGGTACCAGTACGTGCCGAGCCACACGTACGTCTCGATCTTGGCGCTGATGTACCCCGCCGGGCGTTCGAGCCCCCACGCGCACGGGTAGGCGCCCGAGGGCGTCGCGAGGACGGTCGAGGCGTCGATGTCGACGCGCGCGTACCCGTTGCCGTCGCCGTGCGAGACTTCGGAGCGGTCGTAGACGCAGAGGTCGTTGCTGCGGTAGGTGAATGCCTCCTCGTACACATAGTGCGCGGCCGCCGGGGACGCGCCGAACAGGACCAGGGCCAGGGTGCCCGCGGCGGCCGCCAGCAGCGACCGCAGGAGCGGGGTTCGTACCCGATTGCTCATCGGTCTTTCCTTTCCAGAGGGAGATCCGTCGCCCCCGATCCTCCTGCGACCGCAACCGCAGGCGCGGATTCCGAACGAAACCGAACGAGCGCGGCCGTCCGAACGGGAGCGACCCTCGCAGTTGCCTCCGGGGGCTATCATCCAGTCGTGCAACGGTCAACGGCCGAAGCCTCCGCAGCGCTTGCGGCGCAGTGGGACGCGGATGCCCGCGCGGTCCAGTCGCTCGACGACCTGGCCGCGTTCCTGCGGCGGCTGCGGGCGGCCTCCGGCAACACGTCGTTCCGCCGCATCCATGCCGGAATCCGCGAATTCCACAGCGCGCACTCCATTCCCGACGGCGTGCCGTCGATCGCGACCATCCACGGCCACTTCCAGAACGGCCGGGTCCGCATGAACTCCGACACGGTCCTCGGCATCGCGCGGGCCCTCGGCCTCGACGCCGCCGGGCTCCGCTCGCTCGCGCAGGCATGCCACCGGGTCCTCGAACGCGCCAACCGATCCGTCATCGTCACGACCCGCGCCGAGGTCCCCGACCCGACCGCGGCCTTCACCGGGCGCCGGGCCGAGCGCGACCGCATCGCCGCGCACGTCGCGACGGCCCGCCGCACCGGCGCCGCCGCCGTCGTCGTCATCGAGGGCATGGCCGGGATCGGCAAGTCCGAACTCGCCTTCAGGGCCGCCCGCGACCTCGCCGACGCCGGACTCGCCGGGGCCACGCGCCTCTTCGCCGATCTGCGCGGCTTCGACCCGGTCGAACCGCCCGCCGCCCCCGACGCCGTCGTCCGCGGCCTCCTCGCCCACCTCGGCACGCCGGGCCGCCGCATCGACGCGCTCAGCCCCGCCGCGCGGGTGACGCTGCTGCACCGCGAACTCGCGTCCAAGCAGGCGCTCCTCGTCCTCGACAACGCCGCCGACGCCGCGCAGCTCGAACCCCTCCTGCCGCGCAGCCCCGACTGCGCCGTCCTCGTGACCAGCCGCCGCCGACTCACCGACCTGGAAACGGCCGTCCGCATCCCCCTCGGCACCGTCACCGTCGGCGAAGCACTTGAGATGCTGCGCAGACACGACCCGTCCGGCCGACTCGACGCCGCCCCCGGCGACGCCGCGGCCCTGGTCGAACTGTGCCGGCGCCTGCCGCTGGAACTCGCCGCGGCCGGACGCCAACTGGAGGGCAAGCCCGACTGGCAGATCGGCGACCACGTCGAACGCCTGCGGCGCATCCCCGCCCACGAGCACAGCGGACCCGCGCTCGCGTTGTCCTACAACGGACTCCCCGAACCCGACAAGCGCCTGTTCCGCCTCCTGGCGATCCACCCCGGGCGGCGATTCACCGCCGAAGCCGCCGCCGCGCTCGCGGACGGGACGGTCGCCGAAGCGGCGTCGACGCTGGCCCGGCTGTACGACGAGAGCCTGCTGCTGCGACGGGCCGCCGACGCCTACGAGTTCCACGATTCGGTGCGCGCCTTCGCATTGGACCGCGGCCACCGCGAGGACCCCGCCAGCACGCAGCACGCCGCGGTGGCGAACCTGCTGCGCCACTACCGGCTCCGTCTCGAATCCGCCGGCGACGCGGACACCGACTGGATCGGCGCCGACCGCGCGACGCTCCTCGCGTGCATGCACGTCACCGGCCACGACGCGGCCGCTGCCGCCCTCGCCGCGCCGCTCAACCGCGCGCTGCGGCTGCTCGGACACTACGATGCGGCGCGGATCTGCAACCGGCAGCTGCTGCGCATCGCCCACCGCACCGGCGAGCGCGCACGGGAGGCCGACGCCCGTTCAGGGCTCGCGGAGATCGACCGCCTGACGGGCCGGTTCCGGGCCGCCGCGGAAGGGTTCGACCGGGTGCTGCGCCTGCGCCGCGAACTGGGCGACCGCCTCGGCGAAGCCGACGCGCTGCGGGGCCTCGCCCAGACGGCGTCCAATGACGACTATCCGCTCGCGCGCCGACGGTACGACGCCGCACTGGCGATCCACCGGCGGCTCGGCAACCCGGTCGGCGAGGCCGAAGCGCTGTGGGGCCTCGCCGAGATCGCCATGTCGGTGGGCGACCTCGACACGGCCGCCGCCCACGCCGGGCAGGTCGCCTCGATCTGCGTGGGCATCGGCAACCGCGTCGGCGAGGCCTACGGGCTGCGGGCACTCGGCGACGTCGCCTCCCAGCGCGGCGACCTCGACGCGGCGGCGACGCGGTACCGGCAGTCGCTGCACCTGTGCCGGCAGGTCGGCAACCGCCGCGGCGCCGCCGGTGCCTTGCGGGGACTCGCCGGGGCGGCGCTGCGCGGCGGCGACGTCGACCGGGCCGAACGGCTGTACCGGCGCGCGTTCGCGAGCTGCCGTCGCATCGGCGACGTCTCCGGGGAGGCGGACGCCCGCCGGGGCCTCGCCGAGACCGCCTTGGCCCGCGGCGATCTCCCCGTGGCCGCAGCCGAATTCGCGCCCGCGCTGGCGATCTACCAGGACACCGCGGACCGGGTCGGTGAAGCGCACTGCCTCGCGGGGCTGGGCTGCGTCGCCTGGCGCGCGCGGCGTCGGGCGGCCGCGCGGAACCACTGGCTCCAGGCCCTGCAACTGGCCGAACGCGGCGGCCTGCCGCTGGCGGGCGAACTGCGCGAAGCGCTCGCGCACGTCGGGTAGCGGCGGACCCGGCGGCGATGCCGACCGACATGGCGGATCGGACTGCGAGGGACCGTCGTGCGCCGCGAGGGGCATCGAACCGAGCCTGCCGCCGCTGCGCTATTCCTACTGAGTGAGTAGGATTGTGGGCGTGCTCGACTCGGACCTGCTGTTCGGCTTCGCGGCCGGTCTCGCGATCTCGGTCGTCACCGCCCCGGCCGGGGTCTCGGGCGCGGTCTTCCTCCTGCCGGTCCAGCTCAGCGTCCTGCACGTCCCGAACCCCGCAGTCACCCCGACCAACCTGCTGTACAACGTGATCGCCGGACCCGGCGCCCTCGCCCGCCACGCCCGGACCGGCGCCCTCCGGTCACCCCTGGCGGGCCTGCTCGTGGCAGGCGCGCTCCCGGGCGTGGTCCTCGGTGCGATCGCCCGCGTCCACCTCGTCGCCGACGCCGACCTCTTCCGGCTTTGCGCGGCCGTCGTCCTCGGGCCCCTGGGCGCCTGGCTCCTTCTCCCGCGACGCACCCGCGAACGGATCCGGCCCTCGCTGCCCCGCAAGGCGATCGTCGCGATCGCGTTCGCGGCGGGCCTGGTCGGCGGCGTCTACGGCATCGGCGGGGGCTCGCTGCTGAGCCCGGTCCTGGTCGGCGCCGGCCTGCCGGTCGCCCTCGTCGCCCCGGCCGCGCTGCTGTCCACGTTCGCGACCTCGATCGCCGGATGCGTGGCCTTCGCGGTCATGAGCCTGTCGACCCCCGGCGAGATCGCCCCCGACTGGACGCTTGGCATCGCCTGCGGCCTCGGCGGCCTGACCGGCGGCTACCTCGGCGCCGCCCTCGCGCCGCGCCTGCCCGAGCGCCTGCTGCGGCACCTCCTGGGCATGCTCGCCCTCGCCCTGGCCGTGCTCTATGCAGCCCAGGGCCTCTCCTAGCCGCGGCGGCTCATCGCCGTGCTCAGGTCTGGGTGAGGCGGAGGTGCCTGGTGCTGAGGTTTCGGCGGCGGTCGGTGACGAGGATGGTCGCGAGCGCGCCGATGGCGAGCCAGACGGCGAGTTGGGTGATGCCGGTGGCGAGGCCGGAGCAGCCGAGGGCTGCCGCGCGCAGGGCGATGACCGCGCCGTGGGTGGGGATCCAGCCGACGAGCGCGTAGAGCGGTCCGGGGAGGGTGGAGACGATGCCGAGGGCGATCGTGAGGATGAGGACGGCGACGGAGGCGAGGCGTCCGGCCCGGCCGAAGATCGCCACGAGCGCCTGGTTGAGCGCGGTGAACGCGAACGCGGCGAGGAGTGCGACGGCGAGGAAGGTCAGGGCCCGCCCGATCCCGAGTCCCATGACGGGGACGGCGATCGCGGTGATCGCGGCCGCGGCGAGGGCGGCGGCGGTGGCGCCGGGCAGTGCGGCTCGGAGGACGATCCGCCAGGTGGGTGCGCGGGAGGTGAGGATGTCCTCGGGCACGGCCGCCGTCACGAGGTAGACGGCGAGGGCCAGGGCCCACAGGGCGATCGCGGCGAACAGGGCGATGGAGAGCTCCCCGAAGCCGGTGCGGTCGATCGTCGCGGTGGTGGGGTCGGCGGCGACCGAGGACAGGTGGGCGCGTTCGGATTCGGTGTAGGTGGGGATCTGGTCGCGGCCGTCGGCGAGGCCGGTCGCCAGTTCCTGTGCGCCGTCGTCCACGTCGGCGGCACCGGAGGCGACTTCGGCGGTGCCGTCGGCGAGCTGGCCGGCGCCGGTGGCGAGTTCCTGTGCGCCGTCGTCGATCTGGGCGGCGCCGGTCGCGAGGTCGTTCGCGCCGTCGGCGGCGTCGGCGATGCCCGAGGTGAGGGCGGGCATCTGGTCGGCGAGCCGGCGGGTGGCGGAGGGCAGGTCGGCGGCGGCGTCGTCGAGTTCGCCCAGGCCCGAGGCGAGGCCGGCGGAGCCGGTCTCAAGTTGGGCGGTGGCGTCGGCGAGGGTGTCGGCGCCGGTGGCGAGTTCGCCTGCGGCCGTGGAGAGTTCGGCCGCGCCGTCGGCGAGCCGGGAGGTGCCGTCGGCGAGTTCGGCCGCGCCGTCGGCCGCGTCGGCGAGCTGGTCGTGGATGGTGTTGAAGGAGACGTAGACGTTGTCGAGGTAGGTCTCGACGACCTGCCCGTCGAGGGTGCGCTGGGTGGCGAGGGCGACGTCCTCGGACAGCGCCGGGTCGGCCGCGCCCGCGGCGTTCGAGGTCTCGATGTCGAGGACGGCTCTCGCCGCGTCGGCCGGGTTCCCTGATGCCTCGGTGGCCGTGGCGGCGGAGGTGCCTTTCGCGGAGAAGTCCTTCGGGATGGTGACGACCGCGGTGTAGGTGCCGTCGGCGAGCCCGGAGGCGGCGTCGTCGGCGTCGGTGAGGACCCACGTGTACGCCGAGTCGTCCGCGTCGGTGAGGTCGCCGGCGAGCTCGCGGCCGAGCGGGATCGTCTGGCCGTCGATGGTGACGGGGTCGTCGAGGTTGACGACGGCGGCGGTGGCGGTGCCGTGGTCGGCGTCGGGGTTCCACAGTGCCCAGGTGAGCAGGCCCATGGCGAGGACGGGGATGAGGATGAGCCCGGCCCAGGTGCGCCAGGTGAGCGGTCCGGCGGCCCCGGCACGGGCGGAGTTGTTGAACGGCTTGAACATCAGGCCACCTCGACGGTGTTGAGGGCGAGCGGCAGGGCGCTCGGTGGGAGCAGGTCGCGGATGCGGTCGGTGTCCTGGCACGCCAGGACGTAGGCGACGCTTTCGCCGTCGGGGGCGCGCCGGTCGGCGATGAGCGCGCGGAGGGCGTCGCGGGCGTCGGTGCGCAGGACGAGGTCGACGTCGTCGAGCAGGACCAGGCGCACGCCGTCCCCGATCGCGGCACCGACGCGCGCGGCGGGGTCGGGGGTGTCGCGGCAGGCGACGATCTCGACCTCGCGGCGCAGGGCGCGGGCGTGCTGGGGGAGGACGCGGCCGAGGACCTTCAAGTCGCCCTTGACGGAAGGGACGCGTCCGGCGAGGGCCATCAGGAGCGCGGTCTTGCCGACCGCGCCGGCGCCGTCGACCACGAGCGTCCCTCCCCGCGGCAGCCGGATGTCGGTGCCGTCGAGGACGGTGCGGCCGCGGTCGTCCTCGATGCGGAGGCCGCGGGCGGCCACGGCGTCGTCGGCGCCGGGCTCGGGCCAGTCGGCGAGGCGCAGCTCGTGGACGAGCGCGTCGCCTTCGGCGTCGAACACCGGCAGCGCCCGGTCGAGGCGCGGCGGGAGTCCCCAGGCGCGGTGGCCCAGGAGCGCGAGGACGGCGGGGACGAGGGTCATGCGCACCAGGAACGCGTCGACGAACACGCCGACGGCGAGGCTGAACGCGATCGGCTTGATCGTCGCCGACCCGTCGGGCACGAACGCGGCGAAGACGCCGAACATGATGACCGCGGCGGCGGTGACGACGCGCGAGGCCGAGACGAACCCGGTCTCGATGGCATGGTGCGGGTCGCCGTGGTGCACATAGTCTTCGCGGATGCGCGAGACGAGGAAGACCTCGTAGTCCATGGCGAGTCCGAACAGGACGCCCATGAGGATGATCGGCAGGAAGGAGATGACCGAGCCGACCCCGGCGACGTGCAGCGCGTCGGCGCCGTGCCCCTCGACGAACACGAACGAGGTGGCGCCGAAGGCCGCGCCCACCGACAGCAGGTACCCGGCGGTGGCCTTGACGGGGACCCAGATCGAGCGGAACACCATGGCCAGCAGCACGAGCGAGAGGCCGACGACGAGGACGCCGAACGGGAGCAGCGCGGAGCCGAGCTGCGCGGAGACGTCGATGCCGACCGCGGTCAGGCCGGTGACCGCGGTCTGCGTCCCGTAGTGGTCGAGGAAGTAGCCCTCCTTGTCGCGCAGGGCCGCGACGAGGTCCTCGGTCTCGGCAGCATCCGGTCCGGTCTCGGGGATCACCTGGATGATCCCGGTGTCGCCCTTCTGGTTCGGGGTCGCGAGGGGCACGGAGGCGACGCCGTCCATGCCGCGGATGTACTCGGCGAGGTCGTCGACGAGGCCGACCGGGTCGGTCGAGGTGATGATGTCGGCGGTGACGATGAGCGGCCCGTTGTAGCCGGGCCCGAAGTGGTCGGCGATGACGTCGTAGGTGACCTTCGCGTCGGTGCCCTCGGCGGCGTCCCCGTTGTCGGGCAGGGCGAGCCGCAGCTGCATCGCGGGGACCGCGGCGACGGCGAGTCCGATGGCGACCACCGCGATGGTGACGACCGGGGCCTTGGTGACCGTGCGGACCCATGCGAGCGCGATCTGCGGCTTCCGCCGGGCCCGCTTGCGCCGCTTGGGCCTGCGCGGCCGCATCCGCTCCCCGGCGACGGCCAGCAGCGCCGGGACCAGCGTGATCGCGACGGCCACGGCGATCGCGACCGCGACGGCCGCGGCGACGCCCATCGTCGTCAGGAACGGGATGCCCGCGACGAACAGGCCCAGCAGCGCGATGACGACGGTCAGGCCCGCGAAGATGACGGCCGATCCGGCGGTCGCCGTGGCGCGGGCGACCGACTCCTCGACCTCCAGGCCCTCGCCGAGCTGGTCGCGGTGGCGCGAGAGCAGGAACAGCGCGTAGTCGATGCCGACGGCCAGCCCGATCATGACCGCGAGCATCGGCGCGGTCGAGGAGATCGGGACGAGGATGGTGGCGAGCAGGACGAGGCCCACGGCGATGCCGACGCCGAGGACGGCCGTGAGCAGCGGCATGAGCGCGGCCAGGATCGACCGGAACATGAGCAGCAGCACCACCAGCGCGACGACGAGGCCGATGCCTTCTGTCGGACTGAGGTGCGGGATGTTGTCGGCGAACGCGTCGCCGCCGGTGTAGACCACGGCGTCCTCGCCGACGGCCGCGGCGAGGTCGTTCGCGATCGCGGTGAGGTCGTCCTTGGTGGCGTCGGTGACGTCGGCCTGGTCGACGGTGAGGAGCACGGCGACGACCGCGGCTTCGCCGTCCTCGGAGACCGCGCCGGAGACGTCGGAGCCGAACGGGTCCGAGACCGCGGCGACCTGGTCGAGCTTCCCGATGCGGTCGACGGCGTCGGCGGTGGCCGCCTCAGCGGCGTCGGTGCTCACCGACTCCCCGTGCGGGACGGTGAGGACGAGGCTCGCCGAGGTGCCGCTGAACTCGGGGAAGACGCGGCCGAGGTAGTCGAGGGCGTCCTGCGACTCCGACCCGGGGATCGCGAACGTGTCGTCGGTGCCCTGGTTGAACAGGGCGGCCGACCCGCCCGCGACGACGAGCGCGCCAACCCAGAGGGCGATCACGAGCCAGCGCGCGCGGGCGCAGGCGCGTCCGAGCCTAAAGAGCACCGAGGACATGCCCACCCCCCATTTCGGACTCAACGGTCATCGTAGGGGCGGCGGGGGCGAAAGATCCTGACTTGTTCGTCAATCCAGGCGGGTTCATCACAGGCTCCACAACTTGTTCTGACGAAATCTTCATTCATGAGGATAGGATCAGACAAGGTGTTGTGACGATTTCCTCAGCATTGAGCGAGCCGCTAGGATGTTCGGGTCCGTGCGAAGGAGGAGCCGTGAGCGAAGTGAACCGCCTGGAGCGGCGGAAGGCGCGGACGCGCGCCGCGCTGCTGGGCGCCGCCCGCACCTTCATCGCCGAGGGCCGGACCAATGCGCCGATCCTGGAGATCACGCAGGCCGCGGATGTCGGCATGGGCTCGTTCTACAACCACTTCGCGAGCAAGGACGAGCTGTTCCAGGCCGCGGTCGAGGACGCGCTGACCGTCTTCGGAGAGGCGCTGGACCGGCTCAGCGGCGGACTGGACGACCCGGCGGCGGCCTTCGCGCAGAGCTTCCGGCTCACCGGCCGCCTGCACCGGCGCCACCCCGAACTGGGCAAGGTCCTGCTGCACCACGGGCTCTCGCTGACAGGTCCGATCAAGGGCCTCGCGCCGCGGGCGCGGGAGGCGATCGGGTGCGGGGTCGACGAGGGGCGCTTCATCGTCGCCGACCCCGAACTGGCCCTCGTGGTCACGGCAGGGGCCGCGTTGTCGCTCGCGCAGCTCCTGCACGACCGTCCCGAACGCGACGACGCGGCCGCAGCGGACCAGGTGGCCGAGGACCTGCTGCGGATGCTCGGCGTCCCCGCCGGCGAGGCGAAGGAGCTGGCGCGCCTGCCGCTGCCCTCCCTCGACGCGTTCGACCTTGCGCAGGAATGAGATACCGAGGAGCCGCCCCGTAAGCCGTCGCCCCTGCGGCGGAGGTGAGGAGCGTCCTCGCCGCCGACAGGAGCAGCGGGTGCTTATTCAACCGATGGGTTGACAATGATCGACCCCCGGTCTACGGTTGTATTCAACCAATGAGTTGAGGACAATCCGTGGGTGACAGTACGCAGCAGCTCGACCGGGCCTTCGCGGCGCTCGCCGATCCGACCCGCCGCGGCATCGTCGCCCGGCTGTCGGTCTCGGACGCGACCGTGGGGGAGCTCGCCGAGCCGTACGACGTGAGCTTCCAGGCGATCTCCAAGCATGTGAAAGTGCTCGAAGAAGCCGGCCTGGTGACCCGCAGCAAGGACGCCCAGCGCCGGCCCGTCCACCTGAACAGGGAGGCATTCGACCCGATGACGGAGTGGATCGAGCGCTACCGCCGCGAAGCAGAGGAACGCTACCGCCGCCTCGACGCCCTCCTGGCCCGCACGGCCCAGGACGACGGGGACCGGCGACCAGCCGAGGAGCAGGAATCATGACCGAGCACGAAACCGAGATCAAGGCGGACGCGAAAGTCCCCACGATCGAGATCATCCGCGAGTTCGACGCGACGCCGGAACGCGTCTTCCAGGCCCACGTCGACCCCGACCTCTACGCCCAGTGGACCGGGCCCCGCGAGTCGAACACGAAGATCACCCGCTGGGACGCCCGCACGGGCGGCGAGTGGGCGTTCGGCGGCGAGAGCGGAGGCGAGGCGTACGCCTTCTTCGGCAGCTTCCACGAGGTCCGCCCGAACGAGCGGATTGTCTGGACGTTCACCTACGAGGGCGAGCCCGACGGCGTCTTCCTTGAGACGATGACCTTCGAGCCGATCGAAGGCGGTCGCACGCGGCTGCGGGTGCTGAGCGTGACGCAGGACTTCGCGACCCGCGACGGCATGCTCGCCAGCGGCATGGACGTCGGCGTCAACGAGGGCTTCGAGAAACTCGATGAGCTCCTGGCGAAGGAAGCGGCGTAGACCGATGGCGCAGCACGGAACCGACGCACCCGACGACCCCGCCGGGCGGCACGCCTGCGACGCCGCCCGCATCACCGCACTCGTGGAAGGCGCAAGCGCCGACGACTGGTCGCGACCCAGCCCGGTCCCCGAGTGGACGGCCCTGGACGTCGTGAAGCACCTGGTCGAATGGCCGCGCGACTTCCTCAAAGGGGCGGGGATCGACCTGGAGCCCTTGGACGTCGACGCCGACCCGGCCGCCGCCTGGAAGCGCCACGTCGCCGACGTCCAATCGATCCTCGACGACCCCGCCGGGCGGGTGCTCAGCAACCCGAACACCGGCGACAAGCCCGTCGACGAGGCGATCGACCAGTTCTACACGGCCGACATCTGGGCGCACTCCTGGGACCTCGCCAAAGCGCTCGGCCGCGAACCCGACCTGGGGGAGGAGCGCTGCCGTGCCGCATTGGAAGGCATGAAGCCGATCGAGCAGCTGCTCCGCGACAGCGGCCAGTTCGGCCCGGCCGTGCCCGTCGCCGACGACGCCTCCCCGCAGGACAAGCTGGTGGCGTTCATCGGCCGCGACCCGGCGTGGCGGCCCGAAGGCTGAACGGCGCCGGAACACTGGTTCGATGTGGACGTCTGTTGAGTCCCACTGCGACGCAGTGGAGCTCAACAGACGTGTTGCTCAGTCCGTAAGTACCGCTGAGTGTCCCGTCGGGTCACAGGTAGGGGCTCTGGGTGAGCAGGTGGCTCCGGTATCCTTCGCCGACGCCGGACTCCGGAGTGCCGGACCAGTCCTTGATGAGGACCGCGCCGCTGGTGCAGCCCCACGGGTTCCAGGTCCACGCCAGGTAGCCCATGCCGTTCGCGTCGGCCCAGTCCACCAGCGTCTGCATGTA
>NZ_JBAGKG010000003.1:0-759334 GCF_037034145.1 Glycomyces sp. MUSA5-2 | reverse complement strand
GTTAGGGACGGCTGTACGGCCTGCGGCACTCAGCGCTATCAATCGAGACATAGCTATATGGGAAAGTCTGTGCTAGGGTCTGGTTACTTCTTGCAAGACCTGCAAGAAACAATCTGGGAACGGCAAGTCCAGAACAGCAGACCACGCCCCACAGGAGCCCGACATGACTCGCGGACCCCGCCGCCGTTCCCGGCTGCTCGCCGCCGTCCTCGCACTGGCCGCCGCGCTCATGGCGCTGGCGGCCGTCCCGGCCGCGACGGCCGCCGCCACCACCGCCACCGTCTACTACCGCGCCGCCTCCGGCTGGACCGGCGCCAACATCCACTACGCCCCCGACGGCGGCGCCTGGACCGCCGTCCCCGGCGTCCCCATGACCCCCGCCTGCACCGGCTGGTACACCCGCACCGTCGACCTCGGCGCCGCGACCGGCGCGCAGGTCGTCTTCAACAACGGAGCGGGCGCCTGGGACAACAACAACGGCGCGAACTACCGCATCGGCTCAGGCGACGTCACCGTCGCGGGCGGCCAGGTCGGCGCCGGGAACCCCTGCGGCGGCGGCGAGGCCGTCGTCTACTACGACCTCGCCTCCATGGGCTGGACCCAGGCCTACCTGCACTACGCCGTCGCGGGCGTGTGGACCACCGCCCCCGGCCTCGCCATGGCCGAGCCCGCCTGCGCCGGATGGGCCCGCCTCACCGTCCCGCTCGGCTCCGCGGCCGGCCTGACCGCCGCGTTCAACAACGGCGGCGGCGTCTGGGACAACAACGGCGGCAGCGACTACGCGATCGGCGCGGGCACCACCCTCGTCTCCGATGCGGAGGTCACGGCCGACGCGGCCGACCCCTGCGAGGCCGCCGAGCCCGACACCGTCGCCCCCGCCGCGCCGACCGGCGTCACCGCCGCCGTCAACGCCACCACCGTGATCCTGTCGTGGACCGCCTCGACCGACGACGTCGGCGTCACCGGCTACCGCCTCACCCGCACCTCCGCCGACGGGACCGTCACCCGCACCACCGCGTCGACGAAGTTCACCGACGCGAACCTCGACCCGAACACCGAGTACGCCTACACCGTCGCCGCCTACGACGCCGCCGGGAACCTCTCGTCCGCCAGCGGATCGGCCACCGCGACCACCGGCGACGCCCCGCCCGCGGCCGCGGGCGGCGAGATGCTCGGCGGCGACCCCCGCCAGGACCCGATCTACTTCGTCATGACCGCCCGCTTCTACGACGGCGACGAGTCGAACAACCGCGGCGGCGCCAAGCACGAGATCTCCGGGAACGCCGACTACGACGACCCGATGTTCCGCGGCGACTTCTCCGGCCTCATCGAGCGCCTCGACTACATCAAGGCCCTCGGCTTCTCCGCCGTGTGGATCACCCCGGTCGTGCTCAACCGCTCCGACTACGACTACCACGGCTACCACGGGTACGACTTCTACGAAGTGGACGCCCGCCTCGAATCCGAAGGGGCCTCCTACCAGGACCTCATCGACACCGCGCACGCCAAGGACATGAAGATCTACCAGGACGTCGTCTTCAACCACTCGTCCCGCTGGGGCGCGGTCGGCCTGGAGACGCCCACCGTCTTCGGCGTCCAGGACGACCAGTGGGGCGACTTCTACGACGACTACAACCCCGACTTCGCCTACGACGGCCTCTCGGTCGAGCCGAACTCCGGTCGCTCCTACTACAACGGCGACCTCTGGTCCACCGAGGAGCCGGCGGGCAACACCTGCCGCAACTGGGGCACCCCCACCGGCAACTACAGCTCCGAAGGCTGGACCGTCTACAACTGCCAGTGGCCCAGCCCCACCTCCGGGATGTTCTCGGCCGCGAACTACCACCAGTGCTGGATCGGGAACTGGGAGGGCGAGGACGCCCGCTCCTGCTGGATCCACGAGGACCTCGCCGACTTCAACACCGAGAACGCAGCGGTGCAGGACTACCTGATCGGCGCCTATGAGCAGTACATCGACATGGGCGTCGACGGCTTCCGCGTCGACACCGCCGTCCACATCCCGCGCGTCACCTGGAACCGCGTGTTCCTGCCCGCCCTCCAGGAGCACCTGGTCGCCAAGTACGGCGCGGAGAAGGCCCGGGACTTCTACATCTTCGGGGAGGTCGCCGCGTTCGTCCACGACCGCTGGAACCGCGGCTCGGTCAACCACTCCGCGCAGTTCTACACCTGGCAGGAGCGCCGCGAGTACTCGGCGGACGACGTCGCCGCCGCGATCGAGCAGTACGACTGGGAGAACGCCCAGGGCACCGAGAACCAGCCGACCAGCGACAACGCGTTCCTCGACGGGAACGCCTACCACGCGCCCGACTACTCGCAGTTCTCCGGCATGAACATCATCGACATGCGCATGCACATGAACTTCGGGGAGGCCTCGAACGCGTTCTTCAACGGCAAGGACTCCGACCCCTGGGTCAACGACGCCACGTTCAACGCCGTCTACGTCGACTCGCACGACTACGGCCCCAACAAGTCCAGCACCCGCTACGCCGGGGGCACCGACGCATGGGCCGAGAACATGAACCTCATGTGGACGTTCCGCGGCATCCCGACCCTGTTCTACGGCTCCGAGATCGAGTTCCAGGCGGGCGTGCGGATCGACTGCGGGCCCACCTGCCCGCTCGCCGAGACCGGGCGCGCCTACTACGGCGACCACCTCGAAGGGACCCTCGCCGTCAGCGACTTCAGCCGGGTCGACTCGGCGACCGGCGCCGTCGCGACCACCCTCGACCAGCCGCTCGTGCAGCACCTCCAGCGCCTCAACGAGATCCGCCGGGCCGTCCCGGCGCTCTCCATGGGGCAGTACTCCACCGAGAACATCAGCGGCGGCATCGCGTTCAAGCGCCGCTACACCGACGCGGACACCGACAGCTTCGCCCTCGTCGCCATCACCTCCTCCGCGACGTTCACGAACATCCCGAACGGCACCTACACCGACGCCGTCACCGGCGACGTCAAGACGGTGACCGGCGGGACGCTGACCGCCACCGTATCCGGGCAGGGCGACATGGCCGTCTACGTGCTCGACACCGCGCTCACCGACGCGCCCGGCCAGGTCGGCGACGACGGGCCGTACCTCTCATAGGACCTTGCCGCCCAGAAGGACCGGGCCGGCCGCGGGCGACCCCCGCGGCCGGCCCGGCCGTTCCAGCAGGACGCGTCAGAACTTCCCGAGGAGCCAGGCGACGCCGGTCGCCACGGCGGCGATCGCGATGGCGCAGTAGATGGCGAACTCCAGCCAGTCGCCGCAGGTGAAGTCGTCGAAGAAGCCGGAGAAGAACTCGCGGAGGAAGCCCTTGGGGGCCTCGGGGGGATCGGGCGGGGTGGACATGGCACCGAGGATAGGCAGGTCCGGCAAGCGGGCGCCCGCGCTCGGAACGCGGCGGGGCGGCGCCCGGTCCCCCGGACGCCGCCCCGCGGTTCAGTGCGTTAGCAGCCGATGTTGCCGAAGCGCGGGGTCGTCACGTTCACGACCGCCGGACGCGGGAGCGAGGTGCCGCCGTCGGGCCAGTTCGACAGGCGGTTGTCGTAGTCCGCGCCGTCGAGCTCACCGGGGTGCTGGACCGCGACCAGGATGTGCTTGGCCTGGGCGACCGGGCCGCAGGTCTCAGCGCCGATCGGGACGGACAGGAACTGCTTGGTCTCGCCGCGGTGCGAGCCCTCCAGGGCCACCGCGAACAGGCCGTCGTTCGAGCCGAGCGCGTTGCCGTCGGTGGAGATCCACAGGTTCCCGTACGGGTCGAACGCCACGTTGTCGGGGCACGAGATCGGGGAGACCTGGTCCTTGGGGAACCCGCCGAAGTAGGTGTCCGCCGCGGCGGGGTCGCCGCAGACGAGCAGCAGGTTCCAGCCGAACGTCAGCGACCGCGGGTCGTCGTCGTCCTCCACCAGCTCCAGGACCTGGCCGTGCTTGTTCGAGTTGCGCGGGTTGGCCTCGTCGGCCGCGGCCTTCCCGGAGGTGCCGCGCTGGGTGTTGTTCGTCAGCGCCACATAGACCTTGCCGGTCTTCGGGCTCGGCTCGACGTCCTCGGGGCGGTCCATCTTCGTCGCCCCGACCTGGTCGGCGGCCTGGCGGGTGAAGACGTACACCTCCTCGGCGGTGAAGCCCTCCACATAGGAAGTGTCGCCGGAGGCCAGCTTGATCCACTCGCCCGAGCCGTCGAACGCGCCGTCGGCCGGGAGCGCGCCGGAGCCGTCGATCTCGGCCGCCGGGCTGTCGCCGGTGAACTTCGCGACGTACAGCGTGCCCTCGTCGAGGAGCTTGCGGTTGTGCTCGCGGGCGGAGCGGCCGGAGCCGTGCTTCATCTTGTTCTTGGAGACGAACTTGTACATGTAGTCGAAGCGCTCGTCGTCGCCCATGTAGACGACGACGTGCCCGTCGTCGGACAGGCGCGGCCCGGCGCCCTCGTGCTTGAAGCGGCCCAGCGCGGTGCGCTTGCGCGGCGTCCAGTCGGGGTCGTACGGGTCCAGCTCGACGATCCACCCGAACCGGTTGGGCTCGTTGGGCTCCTGCTCCAGGTCGAAGCGCGGGTCGTACTGCTCCCACTTGCGCGCCGACGCCCCGCCGGAGAAGCCGTAGCGGGCCAGCTTCGCCTTCTGCTCGGCGTCGGTCATCGTCGCGAAGTTCGCGAAGTACTGGTTGAAGTTCTCCTCGCCCGACAGGATCGTGCCCCACGGGGTGGTCCCGCCCGCGCAGTTGTTCAGCGTGCCCAGCGCGGTCGTGCCCTCGGGGTCGGCGGAGGTCTTCAGCAGGTCCGAGCCCGCGGCCGGGCCGGAGATCACGAACGGCGTCTCGGCGGTGATGCGGCGGTTCAGCTCGTCGCCGACGACCGGGGTCAGGGCGCCGGTGCGGCGGTCCTCCTTGACCGTGACGACCGACAGGCCGTGCGCGGCCATGCCGATGCGGATCTGGTCCTCGGTGGGGGCGGCCTCGTCGTAGCCCGGGAGCATGGAGCTCTCGGTCGTGTACTCGTGGTTGCACACGAGGACCTTCTTGCGGCTGTCGTCCGGGTGGTCGAGCAGCGCCGTGTAGTCGTTGTTGTAGCCGAACTGGCCGGCCTGCGACTCGGGCGTCTGGTGCTCGGGGTCGAACTCCGGCGCGCCCTCCAGGACCGGGTCGCCCCAGCGGATCACGATCTGCTGCTCGAAGCCCTCGGCCGTGACGACGGCGTCCTCGCGGTTGGGGGCCACCGCCTCGAAGTCGAGGCCGCGCGGGCGCGAGCCGCGCTTGCCGAGCTCGACCGCGTCGTCGGCGTCCGCCGCGAACGCGGGGGTCGCGGCGGCGCCCGCGGCGCCGGCCACGATCGTCGCCGTCACGCCGCCCTTGATGAGGCCCCGGCGCGAGACGGCCTTGGCGATCACGTCGCCCAGGTACTCGTTGTCGGAGGTGTTCGGCACCGGGTGGTTGCAGGCGTCACCGCACCGGTACAGGCAGGTCAGCTCCGAGCGCCCGCCGTGCACGGTCGGGAAGATCGTCAGGCGTCGCCGCTCCGGGTTGTGGGGTCGCATCGCTTCGCTTCTCTCCATGGCAGTCCGATGGGGAACGCGGCCGGGGGTCGTCCGCGTTCGGTTGTCTCTCGCCCCGGACGCTATGCGGAGCGGGTATGCGGTTCCACCAACGTCGCATGAACACCAGGAGAACGCCCTCGCCACGGTATAGAGGAATCGCCCGAGGCGAGGGCGAAACGGGTCAGTCCGCGGCGCCCGAGGCGGCCCGCACCGGCGCCCGCTTCAGGCCCAGCTCCTCGGTCGGGACCCGGTACGTCTCGCGCGCCGAGAACACCGCGACGGCGTTGACCAGGCACATGACCGCGGTGAACACGGCCACCCGCACCCACGCGCCCTTGTCCGCGCCCTCCAGGGCCACCGCGACCGTGGGCAGGAACCCGCTGATCGCGAACCCGATCTGCGTGCCGATCGCCATCCCCGACAGGCGCACCCGCGCGGTGAACATCTCCCCGTAGAACGACGGCCAGGTCGCGTTCGCGGCCTGGTAGACGAGGCCGAAAAGCAGGACGCCGAGCCCGAAGATGAGCGCCCAGTTCCCCACCGAGATCGCCCACAGGTACGGGAAGATGAGGACCCCGCACCCGAGCGACCCGAACAGGAACACCGGCTTGCGCCCGAACCGGTCGGCGGCCCCGCCCCACAGGGGGATGAGCGCCACCGCAAGGAGGTTCGCCGCGACGCCGACCCACAGCATCGGGGTCCGCTCCAGGCCCACCGTGTTCACCGCGTACGTCAACGCGTAGACGGTGAAGATCGTGGACACCGAGGCGATGAGCGCCGCGCACACCACGCGGAGCACGTCCGCCCAGTGGTCGCGCATGAGGACCGCGAACGGCAGCTTCACGGTGTTCCCGGCCGCCGCCTCGTCCTCGAAGACCGGGGTCTCCTCGACGCGGCGGCGGATGATGTAGCCGACGACGACCATGACGACGCTGGCCCAGAACGGGATCCGCCAGCCCCACGACAGCAGGTCCTCCTCGGGGAGGGCCGCCACCGGCAGGAACGCGGCGGTCGCGATGAGCTGCCCGGCCTGCGTGCCGCTCAGCGTCCAGGAGGTGAAGAACGCGCGGCGGTGCGCGGGGGCGTGCTCCAGGCTCATCGAGTTGGCGCTGGCCTGCTCGCCCGCGGCCGACAGGCCCTGGAGGAGCCGCAGGAGCACCAGGAGGACCGGCGCGGCGACGCCGATGGACTCGTAACTCGGGAGGCACCCGACGAGGAACGTGGTGGCGCCCATGAGCAGGAGCGTGAACACCAGGACCCGCTTGCGACCGAAGCGGTCGCCGACGTGGCCGAGGATCACCGCGCCGAGGGGGCGGGCGGCGTAGCCGACGCCGAAGGTGGCGATGGCGAGCAGGGTGCCGGTCGCGGCGTGCTCGGCGGGGAAGAAGACCTTCCCGAACACGAGGGCGGCGGCGGTGCCGTAGATGAAGAAGTCGTAGTACTCCAGGGCGGAGCCGATCCAGGCGGCGACGGCGGTGCGCCGGGGCGTGCCGCGGTGGTCGGGGCCCGGCGGGCGGGGGGCGGGGTGGACGGACACGGTGGATCTCCTTGCGCCGTTGCAGGGTCGCGGGGGTGCAGCCGTTCATCGCAGACGATGAACGTACTGGATAGTTATGTACTGCTTGGTTAATACCCGATCATTCGCCAGCGCGGCGGCGCTGTCAAGAGGGCGTGGTGAACGGAAAGGCGCAGGTCGGCGGGCAGCATGCATTGCGGCCCATCGATGTTGCGGGAGTGGCTGGCGCGGTCAGCGCCTGGCGAGGTGCTCGACGACGAGGTCGCCGAGCATGGTCCGGTAGTGCTCGCGGCGGCCGGGGTCGAGCAGGTCGCGGCCGAAGATCGTGCTGAACGTGTGCCGGTTGGCGATGCGGAAGACGCAGTAGGAGCTGATGAGCATGTGGACGTCGAGGGCGTCGACGTCCTCGCGGAGCACGCCCGCGGCGCGGCCGCGTTCGAGGATGCGCCCGATGACGTCGAGGACGGGCGCGGACAGGCCGGGGAGCATCTCGGACTGGGCGAGGTGCTTGGCGCCGTGGATGTTCTCGATGGAGACCAGGCGGATGAAGTCGGGGTGCGACTCGTGGTGGTCGAAGGTGAGCTCGGCGAGCTCGCGCAGCGCCGCGAGCGGATCGAGGTGCTCGACGTCGAGGCCGCTCTCCAGGGACCTGATGACCGAGTAGGCCTGTTCGAGGACGGCGAGGTACAGGCCCTGCTTGGACTCGAAGTAGTAGTAGATCATCCGCTTGGTGGTGCGGGTCTTCGCGGCGATCTCGTCGACGCGCGCGCCCGCGTAGCCGTTGGCGGCGAATTCGCTCGTCGCGACGTCGAGGATCTCGGCCCGGGTGCGCTGGGGGTCGCGGACGCGGTCGGCGGCCGGGGCGGTCTCTCGGGTGCTCAAGCGGGACCTCGTGTCGGGGGAGTGGCGGAACCGCAACTGTAACGCGCGGGGCCGCGGGACGGCTGGACGGGCGGGGCCGCGGGCGCCCGCGGCGGGGCCTTTGCAAACGCGCGCAAGGTTGCTAAGTTGAAGTAACTAGTTCGTACAAAGCTGCCGAACGGCGAGGAGACCCCGTGCCCACAGACTTCGGCGCTCCCGGCGCGCACCTCATCGGCCTCGTCGGCGCCGGGATCGGGCCCTCCCTCAGCCCCGCGCTCCACGAGCGCGAGGCCCACGAGCTGGGCCTGCGCTACCAGTACCGGCGCCTCGACCTCCTCGACCTCGGCATCGGGCCCGACCGGGTCGGCGACCTCCTCGCGGCCGCGCGCCTCACCGGCTACACCGGGCTGAACGTCACCCATCCCGTCAAGCAGGCCGTCATCGCCCACCTCGACTCGCTGTCGGAGGAGGCCGCCGTCCTCGGCGCGGTCAACACCGTCCTGTTCAAGGGCGGCAAGGCGGTCGGCTACAACACCGACGCCTCCGGGTTCGCCCGCAGCGCCATGGGCGGCCTCGCCGGGGCCCGCCTCGACCGCGTGGTGCTCCTCGGCGCGGGCGGCGCCGGGGCCGCCGTCGCCCACGCGCTCCTGGGCATCGGCGCCGGGCACGTGCAGGTGCTCGATCTCGATGCGGACCGCAGCGCCCGCCTCGCCGACGCACTCGGCGCCCACTTCGGACGCGACCGCATCACCGCCGGGCCTGCGGGCGACCTCGCCAGTGCGCTCGACGGCGCCGACGGCCTCGTCCACGCCACCCCGACCGGCATGGCCGCCCACCCCGGCACCGCCGTCCCGACCGCGCTCCTGCACCCGGGCCTGTGGGTCGCCGAAGTCGTCTACTTCCCGCTCGAAACCCCGCTGCTCGCCGCGGCCCGCGCCGCGGGATGCCGCGTCCTCGACGGCGGCCGCATGGCCGTCTACCAGGCCGTGGACTCGTTCCGGCTGTTCACCGGGACCGAACCCGACGCGGACCGGATGCTCCGCCACTTCGACGCGCTCGCCGCCGCCCGCTGAGGAGGAACCCGTGCACCCCATGGGCATCGCCACCGTCTGCCTCTCGGGCACCCTGGACGACAAGCTCACTGCGGCCGCCGCCGCGGGCTTCGACGGCGTCGAGGTCTTCGAGCCCGACCTCGTCGCCGCGGCCGACACCCCCGAAGCGGTGCGCGCCCGCTGCGCCGACCTGGGCCTGACCATCGACCTGTACCAGCCGTTCCGCGACTTCGAGGCCGTGCCTCCGCCGCTGCTGGCCGCGAACCTGCGCCGCGCCGAGCACAAGTTCCGGGTCATGGAGCGCCTCGGCGCCGACCTGCTGCTCGTGTGCTCCAGCGTGCATCCGGACTCAGTGGACGACGACGACCTGGCCGCGGAGCACCTGCACCTCCTCTCCGAACGCGCCGCCGACCACGGCGTGCGCATCGCCTACGAGGCCCTCGCCTGGGGCCGCCACGTCTCGACGTTCGACCGGGCCTGGCGGATCGTGCGCCGCGCCGACCACCCGAACCTCGGCCTGTGCCTCGACACCTTCCACATCCTCTCCCGCGGGTCCGACATGTCGGCGATCCGCGTGATCCCGCCCGAGAAGCTGTTCTTCCTCCAGCTCGCCGACGCCCCGCGCCTGGACATGGACGTGCTCCAGTGGAGCCGCCACCACCGGCTGTTCCCCGGCCAGGGCGCGTTCGACCTCGCCGGGTTCCTGCGCACCGCCCTGGAGACCGGCTACACGGGGCCGCTGTCGCTCGAAGTGTTCAACGACGTGTTCCGCCAAGCGGATCCGCGCGTGGCGGCCGTCGACGCGCTGCGCTCGCTGCTCGGCCTCCAGGAGGCCGCGGGCGTGGACACCGCCCTGCCCGCGCCGCCGCGCCTCGACGGCGTCGCGTTCGTGGAGATCGGCGCGGGGGCCGACGCCGACGCCGAGGTCGCGGGTGCCCTGGAGGCGCTCGGGTTCGCGCGCAGCGGCGCCCACCGGTCGAAGCCGGTGGCACTGTGGGAGCAGGGGAGCGCCCGCATCCTGGTGAACCGGGCCGCCGCGGCCGAGGGCGCGACCGCGGTCGCCGCCATCGCGGTGGAGAGCACCGATCCGCCTGCCTCGGCCCGCCGCGCCGAGCGGCTCCTGGCCCCGATCCTGCCGCGGGAGCACCGCGCCGGGGAGGCCGACCTCGCCGCGGTCGCCGCCCCCGGCGGCACCTCGGTGTTCTTCTGCCGCACCGACGTCGAGGAAGGCTGGCGGGCCGACTTCGCCCCGACCGGCGACCCGGCCGCGCCCGATGCGCTCCTCCAGTGCGTGGACCACGTGGCCCTGACGCAGCAGACCGACGACTTCGACGGCGCGGCCCTGTTCTACCGCACCGTCTTCGGCCTCGACCCCGAGACGCCCGCCGAGGTCGCGGCCCCCTTCGGGCTCATGCGGAGCCTGTCGATGGCCGATGCCGCGCACCGCGTGCGGATCGCCCTGAGCGTGGCCGCGGTGCGCCGGGGCGGCTGGGCCCCCGCCGTCCCGCACCCGCAGCACGTCGCCTTCGCGACCGGCGACATCGCCGCGGCCGCAAGGCGACTGCGGGACGCGGGACTGCTCCTGGAGATCCCCGCCAACTACTACGAGGACCTCGACGCGCGCCTCGCCCCGCCGCCCGAGCGCCTGGGACTGCTGCGCGCCAACGCCCTCCTGTACGACCGCGACGGGGACGGCGAGTTCCTGCACTGCTACACGCCCGTGCTCGGCTCCCGCGTCTTCTTCGAGGTCGTGCAGCGCCTCGGCGGCTACACCGGCTACGGCGCCCCGAACGCGCCCGTGCGCATGGCCGCCCACCGCCGCGACCGCCTGCGCCGCAAAGCGTAAGGGCCCGAGCCGATGGCCCGGGCCCTTCACCGTCCTATTCGATCTTCTCGAACCAGAACTCGTGCTTCAGGAACGACGTGTCGTACTCGTGCCCCGGATAGGGCGGGATGAGCTGCGACGCCTGGAACAGCCGCCAGCCGTCCCGCAGCGCCTCCACGCCGGAGTCGTACGGCGGCAGGTCGCTGTCGCCGGTGGTCGGGTCGGTCTTGCCGGTGCCGTCGTAGAACGACCAGGCGAGCACGTCGGAGTCGAGGCCGGAGGTGTTCAAGTAGAGCACCATGACTTGCTGCTTCATGCGGCCCTCCCGGGGCGGTTGGCGACGCGGGTCGCCCACAGGTCGATGTCGAAGGAGGCGTTGCCGGTCATGGCCCGCCACAGCTTGATGCGGTTGTAGATCTCCAGGCGCCCGGTGGCGTGCTCGCACCACGGGAAGAACCGCGACAGCTCCTCGCTCACGCGCGGGTCGTCCAGGTCCGAGGTGTCCCACAGGCGCACCTGCGGCACCGTCGGGTTGAACCGGATCTTGTACATGTAGCGGCGCCTGTCGGAGTCGTTGCGGCGCCCGCCGTGCCAGATCCCGTGGTGGAGCAGCACGACCGTGCCCGCCGGGCAGGTGAGCCGCGTCTGGCCGCGCAGGTTCTGGTAGCGGCCCGTGTCGGACTCGTTGGTGCGGCGCAGGTGCGAGCCGGGCACGGACAGGGTCCCGCCCATCGTCCCGGTGACCTCGTGCGGGTAGTACATGAGCTGGACGTCGAAGGCGTCCGGGCGGGTGTCGATGATCGCGTCGCCGTGGAGCGCCTGGGCCGCGCCCTCGTGCGGCTCGCGCACGTGGAGGGCCTGGTGGTCCACGAGCGGGTCGGGGCCGACGAGGCTGCGCAGCGCCCCGGCGACCGCGGGCACGGCCAGCAGGCGCCGCGCGAACGAGCCCTCCTCGTACACCTTCGCGACGGGCTCGCCGTGGTAGATCACCGGAACGCCGGCGTCGAACACGCCGATCGCCTCTTCGTTCAACTCTGGGGGGACGACGGCGTCCATGCGGTGGAAGCCGTTCGCGACGAAGCGCGCGACCTCGACCGAGGACAGCAGATGGTCAGTGGTTGCCATGCACCTAACGTAGGGGCTAATCTCGGCCCTGTCGTTGGCCGTAATCACCGACTGGTGGTCGATTCTCCCCATGCAGCACGTGCGCCTCCACCTCGACTCCCCGCCCGACGCCGTTCACGCCGGGATCGGCCTCCACGGCCAGGGCATCGACGAGGAGCGCTTCCGCCTGCCCGACCTGTGGCAGCTGCACCTCTACGACTACGACGCCGAACTCACGGTGGGCGGCACCCGCCACGCGATCCGGCCCGGCCGCATCAGCCTCATCCCGCCCGACACCGAGGCCCGCTTCCGCTACCGCGGCCCCTCCGAGCACTTCTACGTCCACTTCAGACTCACCGGTTTCGGTGCGGCCCACGAGGTCCCCGTCATGCGCGACGCCGGGCCCGCCCGCGCCCCCGTCGCCGAGGCCCTCCGCCGCGCCGTCGCCGCCCAGCCCCAGACCCCCGCCCGCGCCGCCGCCGAGGTCTGGACCGTCCTGTGGCGCCTCACCGAGATCCCCTCCGAGCCCGCCGGGCACCCCGCCGTCGCCGCCGCCCTCGCCCACATCGAGGCGAACCTCCCGCGGCCCCTCACCGTCCCCGGCATCGCCGCCGCGGTCGGCCTGTCCCACAACCACCTCACGCGCCTGTTCGGCGCCGCCACCGGCACCACCGTCGTCGCCCACATCAGGCGCCGCCGCCTCGAACGCGCCCGCCACCTGCTCACCGAGTCGACCCTGTCGATCGCGGCCGTCGCCGCCGCCGTCGGCGTGCCCGACCTCCAGGCGTTCAACAAGGCCTGCCGCCGCGAACTCGGCGCCTCCCCGCGCGCGATCCGCGCCGCCGGACCCCCCAGAGACCGCCCCCAAGCGGGGTTACCGGCCGGTTCACGACCTGGTATGTTCACGAACGTAACTCACGTCACGTTCGGAGGTGCCCGTGGCCGCCATACCGCGCCTGCCCGAGGGATTCGTCTGGGGAACCGCCACCTCGGCGTTCCAGATCGAAGGAGCTGTGAACGAGGACGGACGCGGCACGTCCGTCTGGGACGCCTTCACCGCCGAACCCGGGAAGATCCGCGACGGCCACACCGCCGACACCGCCTGCGACCACTACCACCGCTACGACGAGGACGTCGCCCTCCTCCAGCGCCTCGGCGCCGACGCCTACCGCTTCTCCATCGCCTGGCCCCGCATCCAGCCCGACGGCACCGGACCGGTCAACGAACCCGGCCTCGCCTTCTACGACCGCCTCGTCGACGCCCTCCTCGCCGCCGGCGTCACCCCCATGCCCACCCTCTTCCACTGGGACCTCCCGCAGGCCCTCGAAGACCGCGGCGGCTGGCTCGACCGCGACACCGCCCACCGCTTCGCCGCCTACGCCGCCGCCGTCGCCGACCGCCTCGGCGACCGCGTGCGCCACTGGATCACCCTCAACGAGCCCTTCGAGCACATGGCCCTCGGCTACGCGCTCGGCCAGCACGCCCCCGGCCACACCTACCTCCTCGACGCCCTCCCCGCCGCCCACCACCAGCTCCTCGGCCACGGCCTCGCCACCGCCGCCCTCCGCGCCGCCGGAGCCCCCCACGTCATGCTCACCAACTCCTACACCCCCGCGATCCCCTACAGCGGCAGCGCAGCCGACACCGATGCCGCCCGCGCCTACGACACCCTCCACCGCCGCCTCTTCACCGACCCCGTCCTCCTCGGCGCCTACCCCGACCTCGACGGCTTCGGCCTCGCCGGACCCCTCCCGTTCGTCAAGGACGGCGACCTCGACGCGATCAACGCCCCCCTCGACGGCCTCGGCGTCAACTACTACAACCCCACCCGCGTCACCGCCCCCGAACCCGGCACCACCCCGCTCCCCTTCGAACTCGCCGAGTTCGAGCACGTCAACACCACCGACTTCGGCTGGCCCGTCATCCCCTCCGGCCTCACCCAGACCCTCCTGGAGCTCACCGCCGACTACGGCGACGACCTCCCGCCCCTGTGGGTCACCGAGAACGGCTGCTCCTACGACGTCGCCCCCGACGCCGACGGCCGCATCCGCGACCAGGCCCGCATCGACTACCTCGAAGCGCACGTCAAAGCCGTCGCCGCCGCCGTCGACCAGGGCGCCGACGTGCGCGGCTACCTCGTGTGGAGCCTCCTCGACAACTTCGAGTGGGCCGAGGGCTACCACCAGCGCTTCGGCCTCGTCCACGTCGACTTCGACACCCTGGAGCGCACCCCCAAGGACTCCTTCGACCGCTACGCGGCCCTCATCGCCGAGCAGCGGCGATGACCACCGCCCCGCCCGCCCCCGACTCGGCCCCCGACGCCGCCGCGACGGCTCCCGCTTCCGCCGCCGCGCTGGCCGAACCCGTCCGCGACGTCGGCCGCGTCTGGATCGGCGGCATCACCACCGCCATGCTCGGCCTGTACATGGCGTTCTTCACCCCCATCCAGGTCCTCCTGCCCCTCCAGCTCGAAGCGATCGACGAGGACGGGAAGGTCGCCGCCTTCGGCCTCGTCACCGGCGTCGGCGCGCTCGTCGCCGTCGTCGCCAACCCCCTCGCCGGGGCCCTCTCGGACCGCACCACCGGCCGCTTCGGCCGCCGCCACCCCTGGACCCTCGGCGGCGTCGCCGCCGGCGCCCTCGCCTTGTGCCTCTTGGGGTTCCAGACCACCGTCCTCGGCGTCCTCGTCTGCTGGTGCCTCGCCCAAGCGGCCCTGAACGCCGGATACGCCAGCCTCAACGCCGGCATCCCCGACCACGTGCCGGTGCGCCAGCGGGCCGTCGTCTCCGGCTGGATCGGCTTCCCCCAGGCCCTCGGCCTCGTCGTCGGCGCCGTCATCGTCACCATGGTCGTCACCGACCTCTCGGCGGGCTACATCGTCATCGGTCTCGCCGCCGCCGCGATGGCCCTCCCGTTCGTCCTCGCCACGCCCGACCCGCCCCTGCCGCGCCGCGCCCGCCCCCCGTTCTCGTGGCGGGCCGTCCTCGACACGTTCTGGGTCTCCCCGAAGGCCCACCCCGACTTCGCGTGGGCCTGGTTCACGCGATTCCTCGTCATGCTCGGCAACGCCACCGGCACCCTCTACCTGCTGTACTTCCTCGACGACGCGGTCGGCTACCCCGACCCCGAGCAGGGCGTGCTCATCCTGACGCTCCTGTACACCGGCGGCGTCATCGCCACCGCCGTCGCCGGAGGCGTCCTCTCCGACCGGATCGGGCGCCGCAAGGCCCTCGTCACCGCATCCTCAGTGGTCATCACGATCGCCGCGCTCATCCTCGTCTTCTGGCACACCTGGCCCGCCGCCATCGCCGCCGCCGCGATCATGGGCGCCGGGTTCGGCGTCTACCTCTCGGTCGACCAGGCCCTCATCACGCAGGTCCTGCCCGCCGCCACCGACCGCGCGAAAGACCTCGGCATCATCAACATCGCCTCCACCGTCCCGCAGGTCCTCGGCCCGGCCCTCGCCGCCCCGATCATCGCCGGGTTCGGCGGCTACGCCGGGCTCTACGCCGTCGCCGCGGGCGTGACGCTCCTCGGCGGCATCCTGGTGTGGCCCATCAAGTCCGTGCCTTAACCCGCGTTCGCCGCGACCGCGCGGTACTGCGAGGGCGCGATCCCGTACTCCTTCGCGAACGCCTGCCGCAGCGCCTCCGCGGAAGCGAACCCGCAGCGCGCGGCGATCCGCGCCACCGGCAGGTCCGTCGTCGACAGCAGCTGCGCCGCCGACGTGACGCGGGCCTTCCTGACGTACCGTCCCGGCGTCTGCCGCAGGTGGGCGCGGAACAGCCGCGTCAGGTGCCGCGGGCTCACCCGCGCGAGCCGCGCCAGCGCCTCGGTCGACAGGTCCCCGTCGAGCGCGGCGGCCACGTGGTCGGCGACCTTGCGGACCACGTCGTGGTCGGCGGGCAGCGCGGCGGTGAACACGCTCATCTGCGCCTGGTTCCCGGGCCGGTGCAGGTAGGTGACCATCGCGCGCGAGACCCAGCGGGCCATGTCGGCCCCGAAGTCCGCCTCGATGAACGACAGCGCGAGGTCGAGCGCGCTGGTGACCCCGGCGGCGGTGTACACGTTCCCGTCCTGCACCCAGATCGGGCGCGGGTCCACTTCGACCTGCGGGTACCTGGCGGCGAGCTGGTCGGCGAAGCGCCAGTGGGTGGTCGCCTTCCTCCCGTCGAGGAGCCCGGCGGCGGCGAGGACGCTCGCGCCGGTGCACAGGGACGCGACGCGCTCGCTCTCGCGGGCGAGGCGGCGCACGTGCCCGGTGAGCCGCTCGTCCGCCGCCGCGCCGCTGTGGCCGAGCCCGCCGGAGACGACAAGGGTCCCGATCGGGCCGCGGACGCGTTCGAGCACCGCCTGCGCGTTGAGGACGAGCCCGCTGGAGCAGGTGACGGGCGCGCCGCCGGGGGTGGCGAGCACGAGGTCGTACCGGCAGGCGGGGTCGATGTGCCTGACGGCGTCGAGTGTGGTGGTGACGCAGGCGATGTCGAGGAGTTCGGCGTCGTCGTAGCCGACGACGACCACGCGGTGCGGGTCCATGCCTTCACTGTAGGCGCGTCGAGGCGGTGTCCGGAAGACGAGGATCCCAAGATTTCGGACCTCGCCCCATCCGGAGCTTGACCGTCTCGCGCGGGAGGCGGATCGTTGGGGGCGTCAGATACCCCCTCCAGGTATGCAAGGAGCTTCCGATGTCGACCGCCACCCCTGAGCTCACCGGGAACCGCCTCCTGCGGTTCTGGCCCGCCGCCGCGGGCATCGCCTTCGGCGCGTTCGTCGCCTACGACCTCGCCGCGGGCGCCGACCTCGCGCCGGTCCTCACCGCCTCCGGCCTCGTCTACCTCGGCGCGGCCGCGCTCCGGCGCCCGCGCGCCGCCTGGCCCGTGTTCTGGCTGACCTTCGTGGTCATCGGCGCCGCCGGGTTCACGCCCTGGGAGGACGCCGCCACCTGGGTCCTGCTCGGCATCGCCGCCGCCTTCGCGGTGTACGGCCTGGTCCGCGGCGCGACCCGCCCGTTCGAGGAGTTCCCGCTCCAGTCCCTCGCGATGGTCGCATTCGGCGCGGCCGCCGTCGCGGTCCTCGTCATCGGCGGCGACGCCGCCGCGTACATCGTGGCCGCGGGCCTGCTGGGCCACGCCGCGTGGGACGTCTGGCACCGGCACAGCGGCCGCGTCGTGGTCCGCTCGATGACCGAGTTCTGCCTGTTCCTCGACGTGATCGCCGCGGTGGCGATGATCGTGGTGACCGTGAACGGGTGAACGCGTGGGAAACCGTTGACAAATGTGCGCCCGATCCGCACCATATATAGAAATGGTTCGATGTGATCGGAAACCTCCGGTCGCATCGCCGCGCATCGAAGGCGGTTGAACATGAACGCACCCAAGGGAAGCACCAGGCGCACGGCCCTCAAGCGGTTCGCGGCGGCGGCGGGCGCCGCCGCGGCCGCGCCGCTCCTCGGCCCGCTCGACCCGGCCCGGGCCGCGGACCAGGCGTCCGAGCACATCGGGGCCGCGGCCTGGGAGACCGTGCTCGACGGCTCCTTCGCCAGCCGCGCCACCCTCGAAGCCTCCTGGAACTACCTGTACCCGTGGGGCTCCGACCACAACGGCACGGCCCGGATGTACGCGTCCTCTTCGGATACCAACCACCTCTGGCTCTCGCCCAGCGGCGTCCTCAACATCAAGGCCACCCGGATCACCTGGAACGAGGGCAACTCCAGCAAGGACCCGTACCTGCCGATCCACTACCACTCCGCGGCCATCCACGCCAAGCGGCAGGTCCTCGTCAACGACACCTACCCGAACTGGGAGCTGCGCGGCCAGTTCCAGGCCCCCTCGGCGCCCGGCACGTGGCCGGCGTTCTGGATCACCGGCGCGAACTCGTGGCCGCCGGAGAGCGACATCCTGGAGTTCAAGGGCGACAGCAGGAACTGGTTCAACACCTACGACGGGTCGTGGGACAACACGATCGTCCCGGTCTCCTCGCCCGGCTCCTGGCACGAGTACCGGATCTGGATGACCAAGACGAGCGCCACCGACGTGCAGATCCACTACTACCTCGACGGCACGTGGAAGGCCGCGCACACCGGCTCGAACTTCGTCGGCAAGGCCATGAACATCATCATCAACCTCCAGATGGAGGGCTCCTCCGGCTCCTCGGGCCCGAGCGGCGACACGCTCTACCGCGCCCAGAACGTCTACGTGGGCCGCACCAACAACGGCTGATCCGCTGCCGCCCGGGCCTGCACAGGCCCGGGCAGTGGCGTCCTGAGACCGTTTGCCCTACAATCTGAATCGACAACTATCAATGCCTGGATTGCTGAGGAGATCTTCCTCCCGGCATGCTCAGCGACCGGGCGCGTTCCCATGGAGTCGATATGCAATCGATTGCCCCAGCGCGCCTTGCAAGCGCGCGCCCGCGGCGCGTCCTCACGGCGGCGCTCGCGCTCCTGCTCGGCGCCGTCCTGGCCGCCACGACCGCCCTGTTCACCGCCGCCAGTGCGCAGGCCTTCGAGACCGGCACCTGGTACAACGTGCAGTCCCGCAGCTCGGGTCTGGTGCTCGGCATCCGCGCGGCCTCGCTTGACAGCGGTGCCGAGCTCGTCCAGTGGTCTGCGAACGGTTCGCAGGACCAGCAGTTCCGCTTCACCGATGTGGGCGGCGGGTATTACAAGATCGAGGTCCGCCATTCGGGCAAGGTCCTCGATGTCGCTTCGGGCTCCACCGCCGATGGCGCGAAGGTCCAGCAGTGGGGCGATGCGGGAAGCGCGAACCAGCAGTGGCGGATCACCGAGTCCGGCGGTTATGCGACGTTCGTGAACCGCGCTTCGGGCAAGGCCCTCGATGTCTGGGAGTGGTCGACCGCCAACGGCGGCAGGATCTCCCAGTACACGGCCACCGGCGCCACCAACCAGCAGTTCAAGCTCATCCCCGCCGAGGGCGACATCGACGCCGACATCGTCGTGGCCGCCGACGGCTCCGGCGACTACACCACCGTCCAGGCCGCCGTGAACGCCGCGGCCTCCGGCTCGACGATCCTCATCAAGGCCGGGAACTACAAGGGCGCGGTCACCGTGCCCTCCTCCAAGACCGGCATCACCTTCGTCGGCGCCACGGGCAACGCCGCCGACGTCGTGATCCACGAGAACCGCTGCGCCAGTTGCGACAACGGCTCGGGCGGCACGTGGGGGACCAGCGGCAGCGCCTCGGTCCTCCTCCAGGGCGCGAACTTCACCGCCGAGGACCTCACCTTCGCCAACACCTACGACGAGGCCGCGAACGGGAACAGCCAGGCCGTGGCCGTCAAGGTCCAGGGCGACCGGATGGTCTTCGACAACGTGCGCTTCCTCGGCAACCAGGACACGCTCCTGACCGACTCGCCCAGCGCCACCACCGTCTCGCGCCAGTACTACCACGACTGCTATGTGGAGGGCGACGTCGACTTCATCTTCGGCCGCGGCACCGCCGTGTTCGACGGCTGCACCGTCAAGTCGCTCACCCGCGGCTCGACAAGCAACAACGGCTACATCGTCGCGCCGAGCACCGAGATCACCAACCCGTACGGGATGCTCTTCTACCAGTGCACCCTGACCTCCAACGCCCCCAGCAACTCCGTGTACCTGGGCCGCCCGTGGCCCGCCGGGGGCTCCACCACCGCGCGCGGCCAGGTCCTCTACCGCGAGACCTATATCGGCGCGCACATCCGCACGGCCGAGCCGTGGTCCGACATGTCGGGCCTGGCCTGGGAGGACGCGCGCCTGCGCGAGTACCAGAACACCGGCCCCGGCGCCACCGTCAACGCCAACCGGCCCCAGATGTCCTCCAGCGAGGCCGCGAACTACGAGATGGCGGACTACCTGCGCGGCTCCGACGGCTGGAACCCGATCCGCTAGCGGGGCGCCCGACCGACCCCGGGTAATTGAAGAGTTCTTCAATTTGTAAAGTGCTCAGGGGCGGCGCGTCGACACTCCCTCGCGCCGCCCCTTCCCGAGGTTGGAAAGCCGTTGCCCCGTGCCCACACCGCTGTACGTTTGCAAGGCCGAGTTCTTCAAGATGCTCGGCCATCCCGTGCGCATCCGCGTGCTCGAACTGCTCCAGGAGCGGCCCCACGCGGTCGCGGACCTCCTGGGCGCCATCGAGATCGAGGCGTCGAGCCTGTCGCAGCAGCTCGCCGTGCTGCGCCGCGCCGGGATCGTGGTCTCGCAGCGCGAGGGCGGCGCCGTCGTCTACCGGCTCGCGACCAGCGACATCTCCGACCTCCTGCGGGCGGCCCGCCGCATCCTCACCGACATGATGTCGGGCCAGGAGGACCTCCTCGCGGAGCTGCGGGAACTGCAAGGGGGTGAGGGCGCATGATGCGGCTGTGGCGCTCGGTCCGGCGGCTCGGCCGGGCGGCCGAGCCCGCGCCGCCGAAGCCCGAGGGCGCGCCCTACCCGGCGTTCGCCGGGAGCCTCCAGATCCGGCACGTGGACGCGGGCTCCTGCAACGGCTGCGAGGTCGAGATCAACTCCGCGTTCGGGCCGGTCGTGGACGCCGAGCGGTACGGCGCCCGCCTGGTCGCCTCGCCCCGGCACGCCGACGCCGTCATGGTCACCGGCCCGGTCACCCGCAACATGCGGGTCGCCTTGGAGCGCACCGTCGAAGCCGTCCCCGAACCGCGCCTGGTGATCGCCCTCGGCGACTGCGCCCGCAACTGCGGGGTCTTCGCGGGCGCCTACGGCGTGGCGGGCGCGGTGCGCGACGTGGTCCCCGTCGACGTGGAGGTCCCCGGCTGCCCGCCCCGGCCCGAGGACATCGCCGCCGCCCTGCGGGGGATCACCGGCCGATGACGGCCCTGTTCGCGGCCGTCTTCGCCGCCTACGCGCTCAGCGCCCTCGCCGCGCTCGCCGTGCCCGCCCCGGCCCGCCGCCTCCTCTCCGGGTTCTGGCTCGCCGCGGCCGGGCTCGCCCAGACCTGCCTCGGTGCCGCCGCCGTCCTCGGCCGCTCGTTCACCGCGGACGTTCCGGGACTGATCCCGCTGTCGGGGGCCGCCTTCACGCTCGATGCGCTCGGCGGCGCGTTCCTCGCCCTGTGCGGCTTCGCGACCGCGTGCGCCGCGGTCTACGGCATCGGCTACACCAAGGGCCGCTTGGAGGGACGCGCATTCGGCGCCGTCCTCCCGGTCTTCGCCGCCGCCATGGCCGCCGTGTGCGCCGCCGCCTCGGTCACCACGTTCCTGTTCGCGTGGGAGCTCATGGCCCTCACGTCCCTGATCCTCGTCGTCGCCGAGCACCGCGCCAACCCGCGGGCCGCCCGCGCGGGCGCCTGGTACGCGGCCCTCACCCACGCCGGGTTCGTCGCGATCCTCGCCGGACTCGCCTGGCTCGCCGCCGCGGCCGGAAGCCAGGACTTCGCGGCCCTGCGCGGCGCCGAGATCCCCGCCGCAACAACGCATCTCGCGTTCGCGCTCGTCTTCCTCGGCTTCGCGTCGAAAGCCGGGATCGTCCCGCTCCACGTGTGGCTGCCGCGCGCCCACCCCGAGGCGCCCAGCCACGTCTCGGCGATGATGAGCGCCGCCATGGTCAACCTGGGCCTGTACGGCATCGCGCGGGTCGGCCTCGACCTGCTCTCCGGGCCCGCCTGGTGGTGGCTCGCCGCCGGCGCGCTCGGCGCCGCGTCCGCGGTCTACGGCGCGCTCCAGGCCGCCGTCGCCTCCGACCTGAAGCGCCTGCTCGCCTACTCCACCACCGAGAACCTCGGCCTGGCCCTCATCGGGCTCGCCGCCGCCGGGTACCTCGCCGCCGAAGGCGCCACCGCCGCGGCGGCGCTCGCCGGGACCGCCGCCCTGCTGCACTTGGCGAACCACACCGCGTTCAAGACCCTCCTGTTCCTCGCCGCCGGGTCCGTCCTGCACGCCACCGGCACCCGCGACCTCGACCGCCTCGGCGGGCTCGCCCCGCGGATGCGCGCGACCGCGGCGCTGTTCGCGTTCGGCGCGCTCGGCGCGACCGCCCTGCCGCCCGGCAACGGCTTCGCGGGGGAGTGGCTGCTGCTCCAGAGCCTCATCGGAGCACTCCCCGAAGGCGGCCCGGCCGCCGCCGTCGCGATGCCCGTCGGCGTCGCCGCCATCGCCTTGAGCGCCGGACTCGCCATCGCCGCGTTCGTGAAGGCCTACGGGACCGGCTTCCTGGCCCGGCCCCGGACCGAGGCCGCCGCCGCGGCCCACGAGGCGGGCCCGGCGATGCTCGCAGGGCTGGGCCTGGCCGCCGCCGGATGCGCCGCACTCGCCCTCGCCCCGGCGCAGGCCGCCGCGGCCCTCGCCCGCGTCTGGGGCCCCGCCCCCGACGCCACCGCGACCCTCCACGCAGGAGGGTCCACCGCCTCGCCGCTCATCGTGCTCGCCGCGGTCCTCGCCGCCGCCGTCGTCCTCCTCCTCGCCTTCCGCGTCCGGGCCGCGCGCCGCACTGCCCGCCTGTGGGACTGCGGCGCAGGGCCTTTGAACGCGCGCATGGAGTACACCGCGACCTCCTTCGCCGAACCCGTGCAGCGCGTCTTCGACGACGTGCTCGCCCCCGAGACCGACATAGACGTCACCCACACCCGCGAGTCGGCGTACCTCGTCGACCGCGTCGCGTACGCCCGGCGCGTGCCCGACCGGATCGAGCACCGCCTCTACCGGCCGCTCATCCGCGCCGCCCGGTCCCTCGGCGAGCGCGCCCGCTGCCTCGCCGACGGCTCCGTGCACCGCTACCTCGCCTACGGCTTCACCGCGTTCTGCGCGGTCCTCACCGCCGTGGCGGTGATCCGGTGACCGCCGCCGTCGCGCAGGTCCTCGCCGTCGCGCTCGGCGCGCCGCTCCTGACCGGCCTCATGCGCCAGGTCCGCGCCCGCCTCGAAGGCCGCGCGGGCGCCGGGGTCCTCCAGCCCTGGCGCGACCTGCGCAAGCTCGCGCGCAAGCAGGCGACCACCCCGCACGGCACCACGTGGGCCTTCGCCGCCGCGCCGATCGTCCTGGCCGCCACCGCGGTCACCGTCGCCGCCGTCGTCCCGCTCGCGCAGGTGCGGACCCCGCTGGACGGCGCCGCGGACCTCATCGCCGTCACCGCGCTCCTCGCCCTCGGCACCGCCGCGCTCGCCCTCGCCGGGCTCGACTCCGGGACCGCGTTCGGCGGCATGGGCGCCAGCCGCGAGATGACCGTCATGGCCCTCGCCGAGCCGACGCTCCTGCTCGCCGTGTTCGCCCTCTCGGTCCCCGCGGGCTCCACCAACCCGGCGACATCGCCGCCTCCCACGCGGCCTCGCCCGTGCAGATCGCCTCGCCGATGGGCCTGCTCGCGGCCGTCGCGCTCGCCATCGCGGCCGTCGCCGAGTCCGGGCGCATCCCGGTCGACAACCCGTCGACCCACTTGGAGCTCACGATGATCCACGAGGCGATGATCCTCGAATACTCCGGGCCCGACCTCGCCCTCATCGAATGGGGCGCCGCCATGCGCACCGCCCTGTTCCTGGGCCTGTGGTCCGCATTGTTCCTGCCGTGGGGCCTCGACGCGGCCTGGCCGGTCGCCCTGGCGCTCACCGCCGTCAAGGTCGCGGCGCTCGGGACGGTCCTCGCCGCCGCCGAGGTGTTCATGGCGAAGCTGCGGCTGTTCCGCGTCCCCGAGCTCCTCGCCGGGTCGTTCCTCCTGGCGCTCCTCGCCGTCGCCGCCTCGTTCTTCCTCGCCTCCGGGACCACCGCATGAGCGCCGCGACCCAGGTCCTCTACCTCGCCGCGGGCGTGTTCGCGCTGACCGCCATCGGGACGCTGTGGCGCCGCGACCTCGCCGCCGTCATCCGCATGCTCGCCGTCCAGGGCTTCGCGCTCGCCTCGATCGTCGCGGCCCTCGCCGCCGCCGAGCGCTCCGCCGAACTCGCGTTCGTGGCCGCCGGGCTCGCGCTCCTGCGCGGCGTCCTCCTGCCGCTGCTCGCCCACCGGGCCCTGAACGCCGCCGCGACCGCCCGCGAGTCCCGCCCGATCGTCAACATCACCGCGTCGCTCGTGGCCGCCGCCGCGCTCGCCCTCCTCGCGTTCCTCGTGTCCCGCCCCATCGTCGCGGTCGCGGGAACCGAAGCGGCCAAAGCGGTCCCGGTGGCGCTCACCGTGGTCCTCCTTGGGTTCCTCACCGTCACCACCCGCCGCCACGCCCTCTCCGGCGTCGCCGGGTTCCTCCTCATCGACAACGGCATCACCGCGATCGCGTTCCTCACCACCGCGGGCGTGGGCCTGCTGCTGGAGATCGGCATCTCCCTCGACGTCCTCGGCGCCGTCCTCGTCCTCGCCGTCCTCACCGGACGGATGCGGGCCGCGTTCGGCGACACCGACCTGTCCGACCTGAAGGAGCTGCGCGACTGATGCCGCCCGCCATCGCACTCGCCGCCCCCGTCGCCGCGCCGCTCGCCGCCGCGGCCCTCTACGGCCTCCTCGGCTGGCGCCGCGCCACCGCCCCGCTCGCCGCCGTCGCCGCGGCCGCGATCCTCGCCTGCGGCATCGCCCTCGCGAACGGCCCCGGCGCCGCCCTCGGCCCGCTCCTGCGCGCCGACGCACTGAGCGCGTTCATGCTCATCGCGATCGGCGCCGTCGGCCTCCTCGCGTGCGCCGCCGGGCCCGCCTACATCGCCGACGAGACCCGCGCCGGGCGCGTCGGCCCCCGCGCCTCCCGCTGGTACGGCGTCCTCACCAGCGCCTTCCTCGCCGCCATGGCACTCGCCGTGCTCGCCGCGAACTTCGGCGTCCTGTGGATCGCCGTGGAGGCCACCACGATCCTCACCGCGTTCCTCGTCGGCTTCCGCCGCACCCGCCGCTCCGTCGAGGCCGCCTGGAAGTACGTCGTCGTCTGCTCGGTCGGCATCGCCCTGGCGCTCCTGGGGATCGTCCTGCTCCAGTTCGCCGCCCGCGCCGCGGGGATCGCCGACAGCCTCGACACCGCCGCGCTCGCCGCCCACGCCGCCGACCTCGACCCCGGAACCACCCGCACCGCCATCGCGCTCATCATCCTCGGCTTCGGCACGAAAGCCGGGCTCGCGCCCATGCACGCGTGGCTCCCCGACGCCCACAGCCAGGCCCCCGCGCCCGTCTCCGCGCTCATGTCAGGGGTGCTCCTGTCGACCGCGTTCTACGCCGTCCTGCGCGCCAAAGCCGTCGCCGACCCCGCGCTCGGCCCCGGCTTCGCCCGCACGCTCCTGCTCGTCGCCGCGCTCGCGTCCATCGCGCTCGCCGCGGCCCTCATGATCGCCCAGCGCGACTACAAGCGCCTCCTCGCCTACTCCAGCATCGAGCACATGGGGCTCATCGCCCTCGGCACCGCGATCGGCGGCCCGCTCGCCCAGTCCGCGGTCCTGCTCCACATCCTCGGCCACGGCCTCGCCAAGACCACCGCGTTCCTCGCCGCCGGGCAGATCCTCGCCCGCACCGGCACCACCCGCATCGACCGCGTCGCCGGCCTCGCCGCCGCCCACCCGTTCCTCGGCGGCGCCTTCGCGCTCGCGCTCGCCGCCCTCGCGGGCCTGCCCCCGTTCAGCCTCTTCGCCTCCGAAGTCGGCCTCGCCCGCGCCGGATTCGGCGCCGGGCTCGGCTGGGCCGTCGCCCTCGCCCTCGCCGGGCTCCTCGCCGCAGCCGCCGCCATGGCCTTCCACGGCGGCAGGATGCTCCTCGGCCCCGGCACGCTCCAATCGAGACACCCTGCGGCCCAAGCGGTCCCGCTCGTCGCCGCGCTGGCCGCGTGCGCCGCCGCCGGCCTCGCCGCCTACCCGCTCGAACCGGTCATCGACCAGGCACAGGCCCTCATCGGCGGCGCCCGATGACCGACATCGACACCGCCGACCTCGCCGCTCACGCCCGGGCCCTGCTCGACGCGGGCGAGCGCCTCGCGCTCGCCGCCGCCTCCCACGACGGCGACGAGTTCACCGTGGCCTACGTCTTCGGCGACGGCCCCGCCCGGACCGAGCTGCGCGTGCGCGTGCCCGTCGCCGACCCGCGCCTGCCGTCCCTCGCGGGCCTGTCGTTCCCCGCCGGGCGCTTCGAACGCGAGATGGCCGACCTGTACGGCATCGTCCCCGTCGGGCACCCCAAGCCGAACCGCCTGGTGCGCCACCACCACTGGCCCCGCTCCTGGTTCCCGATGCGCGCCGACGCCAAGGCCGCCCCGCCCTTCGGCGACCCCGAAGGGCCGTACCCGTTCCTCGCCGTCGAGGGCCCCGGCGTGTACGAGATCCCGGTGGGCCCGGTCCACGCCGGGCTCATCGAACCCGGCCACTTCCGGTTCTCCGTCGTCGGCGAGACCGTCCTCAAGCTCAAGGCCCGGCTCTGGTTCGTGCACAAGGGCATCGAGAAGCTCTTCGAGGGCCGCGCCCCCGCTGCCGGGATCGAGCTGGCCGAGCGGATCTCCGGCGACACCGCCGTCGGCCACACCCTCGCCTACTGCCGCGCCGTCGAGGACGCCCTCGGCGCCGAGGTCCCCGCCGAGGCCGCCGCCGCCCGCGCGATCCTGCTCGAACTCGAACGCCTCTACAACCACGCCACCGACCTCGGCGCGCTCTGCAACGACGTCGCCCACGGCATCCTCAACGCCCACGCCGGGCGCGTGCGCGAACGGCTCCTGCGCCTGAACGACCGCGTCACCGGCCACCGGCTCCTGCGCGGCGGCGTGGTCCTCGGCGGCGCCCGCCTCCGGGCCCTCCCCGAACCCGGCGAGACGGCCGACATCGCGGCCGACCTCGCCGAGATCGCCGCACTCGCCCAGGGCCACACCGTGGTCGCCGACCGCTTCGACGGCACCGCCGTCCTCGCCGAGCGCCAGGCCCGCGAACTCGGCACCCTCGGCTACGTGGCCCGCGCCAGCGGCCTCGACCGCGACCTGCGCGCCCTGGAGCTCCCCGGGTTCCGCCCGGCCCTGGCGACCGGAGGCGACGTCGCCGCCCGCTTCGCCGTGCGCGCAGCCGAATGCGCGGCGTCCGCCGCCCTCGTCACCGCCCTCGCCGACCGCACCGGCCCGGGGGAGCACCTGACGCCGCTCCCGCCCGCGCGGGCCGCCTGCGGCACCGGGCAGGCCGAGGCCTGGCGCGGCACGGCAACCCACCGGGTGCAGCTGGCCGCCGACGGCACCCTGGCGCGCGTCAAGGTCGTCGACCCCTCGTTCTTCAACTGGCCCGCGCTCCCGGTGGCCCTGTCGGGCGCGATCGTCCCGGACTTCCCGCTGGTCAACAAGAGCTTCAACCTCTCCTACGCCGGCAACGACCTCTGACCCTTAAGATCCGGTCATGACCGACCCCTCGCCCCTCCCGTGACCGCGCTCCTCGCCGGGCTCGCCCTCGGGCTCGCGCTCATCGTGCCGATCGGGGCCCAGAACGTGTTCGTGTTCGGCCAGGGCGTGGCCCTCGGGATGCCGCGGGCGCTATGGGCCGTGGCCGGGGCGGGCCTGTGCGACACGCTCCTCATCGTCCTCGGCGCGACCGGCGCCTCCGCACTCCTGGACTCCGTGCCGGGCCTGCGGCCCGCGATGCTCGCCGCCGGGGCAGTGTTCCTCGCCTACCTCGGCGTGAAGTCCCTGCGCGCCAAGCCCTCCGAGCTCGCCGACGAGACCGGCGCGTGGTCCCCGGCGCGCACGCTGCGCCGCACTGCCGCGGTGTCGCTGCTCAACCCGCACGCCGTCCTCGACACCGTCGGCGTCCTCGGCGCGGCCATCGCCGCGCAGGCCGCCGCCTCCCGCGCGGTCTTCGCCGCCGGGGCCGTCGCCGCCTCCTGGATCTGGTTCCTGCTCCTCGCAAGCGCCGCAACGGGACTGCGGAGGTTCATGACGAAGGAGCGGCGCGTCTGGTTCGACCGCGCCTCCGGGCTGATCCTCCTCGTCTTCGCCGCCTGGCTCGCCTACGAGTTCGCAAGGCTCCTGATGTGAGCCTTGGGAGCGATTGACAAAGTTTAGTCTCGCAACTTAGTCTTATATCGAGGATTCTCTATGGGTTCCCGCGGCCCCGCACGTCCTCCCGGCACACGACGCGGACAGAAGGAGAGCCATGCAAGGCGTCAAGCGACGAACCCGCACATGGATGGCACTGGCAGTGGCCGCCCTCGCCGTCTTCGCGGCAGGGCTCGGCATCCTCGCCCCCAACGCCGCCTACGCGGCCGAAGGCTGCAAGGTCGACTACAAGATCGCCGCCCAGTGGGGCGGCGGCTTCACCGCCGACGTGAAGATCACCAACCTCGGCACCGCGGTCAGCTCCTGGAGCCTGGTGTGGACGTTCCCCAACGGGCAGCGGGTCACCAACGCCTGGAACGCGACCACCACCAACTCCGGCGACACCGTCACCGCCAAGAGCATGAGCTACAACGGCTCCATCCCCACCGACGGCTCGCAATCGTTCGGCTTCAACGGCTCCTGGTCCGGCACCAACGGCGTCCCCGCCTCGTTCAGCCTCAACGGCACCGTCTGCACCGGCACCCCGACCAACCCCACCACCTCGCCCACCGACGGCCCCACCACCACCCCGCCGCCCACCGGCGGCGTCAGCGCCATGGAGACCGTCGCGGCCATGCAGCCGGGCTGGAACCTCGGCAACTCCCTCGACTCGGTCGGCTCCGACGAGACCGCCTGGGGCAACCCGCGCATCACCCAGTCCCTCATCCAGAACGTCGCCGCCCAGGGCTACAACAGCATCCGCATCCCCGTCACCTGGGACAACCACCAGTCCAAGTCCGCGCCTTACACTGTGGAGGACGCCTACCTCGACCGCGTCGAAGAGGTCGTCAACTGGGCGCTCGACGCCGACCTGTACGTCCTCATCAACATCCACCACGACTCGTGGATCTGGATGGCGGACATGAACTCCAACCGCACCGTCGTCGAGGCCCGCTACGAGTCCATCTGGACCGCGCTCGCCGACCGCTTCCGCGACGCCCCGCCCGAGCTGCTGTTCGAGAGCGTCAACGAGCCCCAGTTCAACAACGTCGACGACGCCACCGCCTACGCGCTCCTGGACGACCTGAACACCTCGTTCCACGAGATCGTCCGCGCCTCCGGCGGCGGCAACGCCGACCGCGTCCTGGTCCTGCCGACCCTCCACACCAACGCCGACCAGGGCCGCCTCGACGCTCTGAGCGACACCATCGCGGCCCTCGACGACCCGAACATCGCCGCGACCATCCACTACTACGGCTTCTGGCCCTTCAGCGTCAACATCGCCGGGTACACGAAGTTCAACGACGAGGTGCGCGCCGACCTCGAAGGCTACTTCGACCGCGCCTACAACGAGTTCGTCGCCAACGGCATCCCCGTCCTGATCGGCGAGTACGGCCTCCTCGGCTTCGACGCCCACACCGGCACCGTCGAGCAGGGCGAGAAGCTCAAGTTCTTCGAGTACGCCGGGTACTACGCCCGGCAGAAGGGCATCGCCCTCCAGCTCTGGGACAACGGCCAGCACTTCGACCGCACCGCCTTCCAGTGGAAGGACCCCGAGCTCTTCGCCATGATGAAGGCCGCCTGGACCACCCGCTCCGGCACCGCCTCCTCCGACCAGATCTACGTGGCCCGCACCGCCACCGTCGCCGACGTCTCCCTGACCCTCAACCTCAACGGCACCACCTTCCAGGGCCTGCGCGTCGGCACCACCAACCTCGTGCAAGGCACCGACTACACCATCTCGGGCTCCACCCTCACCATCAAGGCCAGCAGGCTCACCACCCTCCTCGGCGACCGCTCCTACGGCGTCAGAGGCAGCGTCCAAGCGGTCTTCTCCCAGGGCGCCCCATGGCGCATCAGCGTCATCTCCTACGACCAGCCGACCATGTCCGCCGCGACCGGCGCCTCCGCGTCCTTCGCCATCCCCACCCAGTTCAAGGGCGACCAGCTCGCCACGATGGAGGCCAAGTACGCCGACGGCACCCCCGCCGGCCCCCAGAACTGGACCTCCTACAAGGAGTTCGCCCGCGCCTTCAGCCCCGACTACGCCGCAGGGACCATCAGCCTCCCCACCGCGTTCTGGGCCGAAGTCAACGACGGCCAGAAGGTCACCCTGACCTTCCACTTCTGGAGCGGCAAGACCGTCACCTACTACGTCACCGAATCCGGCGGCAACGTCACCGGCTCCCTGACTTAACCATCCGAAACAGCGGACCGGCCCGGCGCGAACGCGCCGGGCCGGTCCCGTGCCGTCAGTAGCTCCCGATCCCGATGTTGCTCGCCCCGCCGGAGAAGCCGCGGCCGGGGCCGCGGTACTGGCCGGAGCGCTGGCGCTCGGTCCAATAGTCGAGGTTGTGCGCGACGATGTCGCGGTACCAGTGGCCGGGGCCGAGGAGCCGATCGCAGTCGGTGAGCAGTTTCCTGAACGCCTTCACCGCCGCGTCCACCTCGCCGGTCCGGGCCCGCCACCGGGCGAGGTCGTTGCGGACCGCGAGCGTGTCGGGGTGGTCGGGGCCCAGGATGCGAAGTTGGTCGTCCAGCACCGACCGAAGCGCTGCGACCGCGGCCGCCCGGTCGCCCGCCTCGCCTTTCCACCCGGCGAGGTTGTGCCGGCTCCGAAGGGTGTCGCGGTGGTCGGGCCCCAGGATGCGGAGCCGGTCGTCCAGCAGCGCTTCGGTCGCGGCCACTGCACCCTGCGGGTCGCCGGCCTCGCCGCGCCAGTGCGCGAGGTTGTGCCGCACTGTGAGCGTGAACGGGTCGTCGGCGTCCAGGAGGCGCAGGCAGTCGCCGAGCAGCGCATCGTTCGCCGCCGCGGCGCCGACCGGATCGCCTGAGCGGCCTTGCCAGCTCGCCTGCATCGCCCTGGTCGCGAGCACCTCGGGATGCTCGGGCCCGAGCGCCCGGAGCTGGTCCTTCAGGAGTTCGTCGGTCTCCGCGACGGCCGTCGCCAAGTCACCGCGTTCACCGGTCCAGCGCGCCGCGTCGTGCCTCGCCGTCATGGTGTTGACGTGATCGTCGCCGAGCGCGGCTCCGAAGTCGAGTTCGAGGATCTGCGAGAAGACCACCGCCTCCGACACCTGGGTGCCCAGGCTGTTGACGAGCCTGAGCAGCATGGGGTGCAGGCGGTCCTGGAGGAACGCGTTTCGCGCGCTCACGTAGAGCCGCATGGCGTTCGCGCGGAGCACCGTGCTCGCCACCCGGTTGTTCTCCGGATCGGGCCAGATCAACACGAGTGCGTCCGCGGCCGCCAGCGCCGCCGAGTCGAGGGCATCGGCCGTGTCGAGGACCGCGCGCTGGACGAGCGCGTGCATGCGCACCAACTGGCCGTCCGCGTCGAGCAGGCTCAGCCGGTGGAGTCTCGCCAGTGCCGCGTTCACCTGGTGGGGGCGCATGTCGCCGTGCGAAGAAAGATGCAGGAGCAACGGTTCGGCGGTGAACAGGGAAGCAGGAATACCGGCCGGGTCGAGGAACGCGGCGAGGCCGAGCAGGTCGCTCGCGGTCCCCGGGGGCTCGGACCGGTCGGCCTGCTCGATGGACAGCGACCAGGCGGCGTTGAGCGGGCTGTGGTATCCGTCGGGGGCGACTTCAGGGCTGAGCTCGGCGAGGGCGACGGTCCGGTCGTCGAGCAGCTCCAGGTAGCTCTCGCAAGTGAGGCCGGGCTGGTCGAGGATGAACGCGGCCGCCTGTGCGAGGGCGAGCGGCAGGCCGCCGAGGCGTTCGGCCAGTGCTCCGGCCTCGGTGATGCGTTTGGAATGTGGTCCCAGGCGGTTGCGAAGGTAGGCAAGCGACTCCTCGGGGCTGAAGAGTCCGATGTCGATTCTCGTGCGGCCCTCGGCGTCCAGTGCGGCGTCGCGGCGGCGGGTGGTGATGATCGTCCGGCCCTGCGGGTGCGCCGGAGGCCAGAGTCCTTGGAGGGCGCCCGGATCGGCGAGGTCGTCGAGGACGACCAGCCATCGCGGCGCCTTCGGGCGGGCGAGGAGGTTGAGAAAGGCGTTCGCGGCCAGTTCGTCCCGCCCTGGTTCCGCGCCGCAGAGTTCAACTCCCGCTTGCGCGAAGGCGGCGATGACGCCTTCGCGGCCGCTCGCGTTCACCCACACGAGCAAGTCGATTTCGCCCCGTTCCCACAGGCGCGTCGCAAAGGCCGCCGCCAGTTGCGTCTTTCCCACGCCGCCCATGCCCGACAGCACTTGGCAGGGGGCGTCCGCCGCCATCAGATGTTCGTCGGCCGCGCGCTCCTGCCGTGATGCCGCCAGGGGCGGCACCGTGCCGATCCTGTGCGGCCATTGGACCGGGGCGGGGCGCGGGGCGCCCACGACCAGTTCGATCCGGTTGTCGAAAGCTCGGGGCAAGGCGGCTACCTCCGGGGGAAGGAAGTACCGATTCTACTCAGGCGGTCGACTCGCGCACTTTCAGTTCGAATGGGGCCGTGTGCTCTTCGGGGGGCCGGGTCGGGTCCTCCATGCGGGCGGCGATGAGGTCGACGGCTTTCTCGGCCATCCAGCGGTGGTCCGGCGAGACCGACGACAGGGCCGGGGTGGTGTAGGCGGATTCGGGGATGTCGTCGAAGCCGACCACCCGCACATCCTCGGGGACGCGGAGGCCGAGGTCGGCGAGGCCGCGGATGACGCCGAGCGCCACGGTGTCGGTCACGGCGACGACGCCGTCGAAGGGGACGCCCGAGGCGTGGAGGCGGCGGACGGCGCGGCGGCCGTCCTCCATCGACATGCCCGAGAGGGCGACCAGGGAGGTGTCGAGACCGATGCCATGGGCCGCAAGGCCGTCCACATAGCCCTGGTAGCGGCGCGAGACGACGTGGACGCCTTCGAGGGTCCACCCCGTGACGTTCGCGATCCTCTTGCAGCCCTGGGCGATCAGATGCTCGGTGGCGGCGCGGGTGCCCGCCTCGTTCGCCATGCCGACGTGGTCGATGCTGGCGCCGAAGTCGCGTTCGCCGAGCATGACGATGGGGAAGTCGCCCCAGGAGTGGGCCTGCTCGCGCGGGTCGAGGACCACGGCGCTCAAGATCAGGCCGTCGAACTGGAGCTTGTGCGACTGCGCGACCGCCTCGACCTCGCCGGTGTCGCTGCCGCCGGTCTGCTCGATCGCCACGTGGAAGCCGCGCGCCTGCGCCGCCTCGATGACGAGGGCGCCGAGCATCCCGAAGTACGCCTGGTCGACGCCGGGCACAGCGAGGCCGATGACCCCGGTGCGCCCGGCTTTGAGCGTGCGGGCGTTGACGTTCAGGCGGTACCCGGACTGCTGGATCGCATCGAGGACGCGCAGCCGGACCGGCTCGGAGACTCCGGCCCGGTTGTTGACCACGTTGGACACGGTCATCTTCGACACGCCGGCCAGGCGCGCCACGTCGCTCATCGTCACCATCTCGGGTACCGCCTTCCAGACTCGACGACCCTCCTATGTTCTCACCCTAATGCGGGGGCGCGACTACGCCGTGTCCCCGCCTACGCGACATCGCCCGCGACGGTGACGAACGAGTGCGCCGGAAGGTGCACGAGGAGCTTCCCGTCCTCGATCCGCACGCCGTCGTGGGCGCGCGGCGCGACGGCCTCGGGGGCGTCGGGGCTGTTGTGCGCGTTGACCGCGGCGGCCGTGAGGATCTCCGAGGCCAGGCCGGTGACGGCGCCGCCGCGGAGGTCGATCGACACGTCCGCGGCCTCGTCGGCGTCCAGGTTGGACAGCGAGACGAGGAGGCGGCCGTCCTTGCGGGAGGCCGAGACCGACACGGTCGGCAGCTCCGCGCCGTCGACGTCCTTGACCGGCTTGTCGCCCACGACGTGCACCTGGAGGCTCGCGGCGTCCTGGTGGCCCTTGTTCATGCGGAACACGTGGTAGGTCGGGGTGAGCACCAGCGCGCCCGAGTCGGGGTCGGTGAGGATCATCGCCTGGAGCACGTTCACCGTCTGCGCGATGTTCGCCATCACCAGGCGGTCGGCGTGCTTGTGGAAGATGTCGAAGTGGACGGAGGCCACGAGCGCGTCGCGCATCGTGTTCTGCTGGTACAGGAACCCGGGGTTCGTGCCCGGCTCCACGTCCCACCAGGTGCCCCACTCGTCGAGGACGATCCCGATCTCCTTCTTCGGGTCGTACAGGTCCATGACGTTCCCGTGCCCGGTGAGCAGCTCGTCGGTCCGCGACGCCTTGTAGAGGGTCGTGTAGTACTCGTCGGTGGTGAACTCCGTCGCCGAGCCCTTGTTCTCCCACGGGCCCGCCACGGTGTAGTAGTGCACCGAGACCGCCTGGTACAGCGGGCGCTCGACGCGCTGGCAGCCCAGGTGCGAGAGCTGCTTCATGAGCGTCTCGGTCCAGCCGTACGAGAAGTCCGAGGCGCCCGCGGCGATGCGGTAGAGCTTGTTGTCGCCGTAGTTGCGGCAGTAGGTGGCGTAGCGGCGCGCTTCGAGGGCGTACTGCTCGGCCGACATGTTGCCGCCGCAGCCCCAGGTCTCGTTGCCCAGGCCCCAGTACTTGACCTTCCAGGGCTCCTCGCGGCCGTTGGCCTTGCGCTCGCGCACCGCGGGGGAGTCGCCGTCGCGGGTGAGGTACTCGACCCACTCGCTCATCTCCTGCACGGTGCCGGAGCCGACGTTCCCGGAGATGTACGGCTCGGTGCCGAGCAGCTCGCACAGGGCCATGAACTCGTGGGTGCCGAAGTGGTTGTTCTCCTCGACCCCGCCCCAGTGGGTGTTGATCATGACCGGCCGGTCCTCCTTGGGGCCGATGCCGTCGCGCCAGTGGTACTCGTCGGCGAAGCAGCCGCCGGGCCAGCGCAGGTTCGGGATGTCCAGGGCCCGGAGGGCCTCGACGACGTCGAGGCGGATGCCGCCCTCGTTGGGGATGTCGGAGTCCTCGCCGACGTAGAAGCCGCCGTAGATGCACCGCCCGAGGTGCTCGGCGAAGTGGCCGTACACGTGCCGGCTGATGACGGGGCCTTCGAGGTCGAGGTTGACCACGGCGTTGACGGTGCTGCTCATCGGTGCCTTCCAGGGAGGCGCGCCTCCCTGGGAAACGCGCTGCGGACGGGGTAATTTATCGGTAAAGCGACCTCACTCTACCGGGTCCCGCCGACCGCTTGTCAAGACTCCCGGGAAAGGGAATTTCCCGGCGCGCCGCGGTCTTGTACCCGGCATGACCGACGACTTCACCCGCGCCTGGCGGGACTGGCGCGAGCACCGCGAGGCCGCGCTGGCCCAGCCCCACGGCTGGCTCAGCCTGACCGCGTTCCACTGGCTCGACGAGGAGCCCGCGCCCCTCGACGGCCTGCCCGGCCTCTGGTCCTCCGACGGCACCGCCGTCACCGTGACCGCAAAGGCCGCCGACGGCCTCAGCGCCGACGGGCGCGCCGTCGACGGCACCGTCGAGTTCAAGGCCCCCGCGGGCTCGGGCCCGGCCTGGGTCGACTACGGCGACAAGCGGCTCGAACTCGCCCCGCGCGGCGGCCGCCACGCCGTGCGCGTGCGCGACCCGCTCGCGCCCACCCGCACCGGCTTCACCGGCGTCCCCGCCTTCGACCCCGACCCCGCGTGGGTGGTGCGGGCCGAGTTCACGCCCGCCCCGGAACTCGTCGACGTCGGCTCGGTCCGCGAGGGCGTCGACCAGTCGCTGCACGCCGTCGGTACCGTCCGCTTCGACCTCGGCGGCGCGAGCCAGGAGCTCGTCGCGACCGACGCGGGGGAGGGCCGCCTGTGGCTGCTGTTCCGCGACCCCACCAACGGCGACACCACGGCCTCGTTCCGCCAGCTCACCGCCCCCGCTCCGGACCCGGACGGGACGGTGGAGCTCGACTTCAACCGCTCGCTCAACATGCCCTGCGCGTTCACCGACTACGGCACCTGCCCGCTCCCGCCGGGCCCGAACCGCCTCACCGCCTCGGTCACGGCGGGCGAACGCAAACCGTCATAAAGAAGATATATCGACACCGAGGCCGACGCCCTCGCGGCGGGCCGGGACACTCCCGGCCCGCACCGGCGCCGACGTAGAGTCGTGACCCGAAGCGCCCCTTGAAAGGACCCCTCGTGTTCGACGCCGTGCCCAACCCCGTCCTCTTCGACGCCTTCGGCGTCCCCACCACCCTCATCGAGGTGCTCGGGTTCGTCTCCGGCGCCCTGTGCGTGTGGCTGGTCGCCCGCCAGCACATCGCCAACTGGGGCATCGGGATCTTCAACTGCCTCATGTTCATCGTGCTGTTCACCCAGTGGGGCCTCTACGCCGACGCGGGCCTCCAGCTCGTCTTCATCGCCCTCGGCGCCTACGGCTGGTGGAACTGGGTCCGCGGCGGCGGCCCCGCCGACGACCGCCTCCCCGTCAGCCGCACCGGCCGCACCGAGTGGACCGCCCTCATCGGCGCCGGGCTCATCGGCCTCGCCGCCCTCGCCCTCCTCCTCGACCGCGCCACCGACTCGACCGTCCCGTTCTGGGACGCCCTCACCACGGTCCTGTCGCTCATGGCGACCTACGGCCAGACCCGCAAGCGCCTCGAATCCTGGTGGCTGTGGATCGCCGCCGACCTCGTCTACATCCCCTTGTACGCCTACAAGGGCCTGTACCTGACGGCGATCCTCTACGTCGGGTTCCTCGCCCTGTGCGTCCTCGGCCTCCGCAACTGGCAGAAGGACCTCCGCACCGCCGGTCTCGCGGAGGCGACCGCGTGAGCCTCCCCGAGCACGGCCTGGTCCTCGGCAAGTTCTATCCGCCGCACGCGGGCCACTTCCACCTCATCCGCCGCGCCCTCGCCGGATGCGAGCGCCTGACGGTCCTCGTCAGCCACGCCGACGTCGAGTCGATCCCCCTCGCCGACCGCGTCGCCTGGATCCAGGAGGCGTTCCCCGCGGCCCGCGTCATCGGCGCCGTCGACAACGTCCACATGGACCTCAACGACGAGGCGGTCTGGCAGGCCCACGTCGACATCTTCCAGGCCGCCGTCCCCGAGCGGATCGACGCGCTCTTCACCTCCGAGCCCTACGGCCCCGAGCTGGCCCGCCGCCTCGGCGCCGCCCACGTCCTCGTCGACCTCGACCGGAACGCCGTCCCCGTCTCCGGCACGAAGATCCGCGCCGACCCGGCCGGGAACTGGGACTACCTCGAAGGGCCCGTGCGCGCCGGCCTCGCGCTGCGCGTCGTCGCGGTCGGCGCCGAGTCGACCGGCACGACCACGATCGCCGAAGACCTCGCCGCCGCCTACGCCGCCCGCGGCGGCGTCTGGGCCGCCACGCAGTGCGTGCCCGAGTACGGGCGCGTCTACAGCGAGGAGAAGCTCGCCGCACTGCAAGCGGGCCGGCCTGGCGCGGTGTGGGCCGACGTCAGGTTCGACACCGCCGACTTCCCGCTCATCGCCGCCCGCCAGAACGACCTCGAAGAGGCCGCCGCCCGCATCGGCGGCCCGGTCCTGTTCTGCGACACCGACGCCTTCGCGACCGCCGTCTGGCACGAGCGCTACATCGGCGGCCGCAACCCCGACGTCGACCCGCTCGCCGACGCGCTGCACCACCACCTGTACCTCCTCACCGACCACGAGGGCGTCCCCTTCGAGGACGACGGCCTGCGCGACGGCGAGCACCTGCGCCCCTGGATGACCGGTCGCTTCAAGGCCGAACTGGAGCGCACCGGCCGCCCTTACGTGCAGCTCCACGGCACCCGCACCGACCGCCTCGACCAGGCCGTGCGCGCCGTCGACGCGCTCGTCGCCGCGGGCTGGGGCATCGCCGACCCGCTCCCGGAGTACCGCTGAGGCGAACCGGCTTGCCCCGCCGGGCCGCGCGGGCGCACACTTGCCACATGCGCATCCGGGCCGTGACCACTACCGACCTGCCCCTCCTCCAGGACATCGAGCGCGCCGCGGGCGAGTGCTTCCGCACCGTCGGCATGGACGCCATCGCCGACGACGAGCCGCTCACCCTCAAGGAACTCGACGACTACCGCCGCACCGGCCTCGCCTGGGCCACCGCCGACCGCGGCAGGCCCGTCGCGTACCTCATCGCCGAGCCCGTCGACGGCGCCCTCCACATCGAGCAGGTGTCCGTCCACCCCGACCGGGCCCGCCGCGGCCTCGGCCGCGCCCTCATCGACCACGCCGCCGCAGTGGCCGCCGAGCGGGGCCTCGACGCGCTCACCCTCACGACCTTCCGCGACGTGCCCTGGAACGCGCCCTACTACGAGCGGCTCGGATTCGCCCCGCTCGACGACGACGCCCTCACCTCGGGCCTGCGCGCGATCCGCGACCGCGAATCCGCCCACGGCATCGACCGCTGGCCCCGCGTCTGCATGCGCCGCCCGCTCTGACCCGCGTCCCGCGCGTCCAGCCGGTCCAGCCGCTCCGCGGCGAGGAACGCCCGCGACAGCTCCGTGCGCACCCGCGGCGCGTCCGCTCCCGCGCTCTTGAAGTAGTAGATCGACAGGTTGATGAGCGACACGAACGACGCGTACACCAGCTCGTCCTGCACCAGGTCGAGCATGATGAGCGTGCCGATCCCCAGCACCGGCACGCAGTAGATGACCAGCGTCGGCCGCCACCGGACCAGTCGCCCCGGCGGGAACTCGCCCTCGGGGACCGTCGAGAGGCCCGCGGCCCGGGCCCGCCGGTGGGTGTCGCGCTCGAACGCGATGAAGACGCTGAACACGGCCGCGGTCCACACCAGCCCGATCTGCGTCGCCAGCGGCCACCAGTCGCCCTGCACCAGGGTCGGCAGGATCACGCACAGGGAGGGCAGGACCGCCATCGACCGGAGCCCGAACTCGGTCGCATACGTGAGGAACCGCTGCCTGCCGCGCCGCGGCAGCGACGACAGCGGCGAGATCTCCGCGAACAGGTTCAGGTAGAGCCGCGCGTTCACCAGGGCGAACGAGAAGCCGACGAGCCGTGCGGGGAGGTTCCCCCACGGGTCGGGCACGACGTACCCGTCCATCCGCATCGCCGCGAAGAAGTCGAAGTCCGATCCGGCCTCGGCGACGGCGATGTTGACGACCTCGATCCACTTCGCCTGCCAGCCGATGCCGAGGTCCTCCAGCCACCAGGTCGCGACCAGCGCGGCCGTCCCCCACAGGAGGAACGCGGCCCCCCACGCCCATCGGCGCAGCCGCTGGGCCTTCCGCAGCCGCCACACGTCGGCGGTCCGGCCCTGGTCCCGCATCGCCGCGGCCTGCCGCTGGCGCACCCGCATGATCCGGCCCTGGCGGGACACCGTGCCAGATCCCGGCAGCAGGTCCTTGAGCCGCTCCATCGCCCCTTCCGGTTCGAGGCGGGCGGTTTCGCGGATGACCTCCATCTCGCGCTGGAACAGCTCGCGGATCTGGTCGATCCGGTTGCGGCCCTGCGCGGATTCGGGTGCTGCGGGGTCCTCGATCGGCGTCACGAGCAGCCGGCGGTCCGGGTCGGCGTCGACGAGGTCTTCGAGCAGGCGGGCCATGCCCGTGGAGAGCACGTAGGTGTGGTCGGGGAGGCTGCCGTCGGGGCCCAGCCCGGCGCCGCTGATCGCCAGCAGCAGCCGCCCGAGCGAGTACAAGTCCGCCTGGTCGTCGCCGTGCCCGCCCTTTCGGACCTCGGGGGCCACGTAGACGGCCTCGCCGTAGGACTCGCCCGGCAGGGTCCGGGTGTGGAGGTGGTTGACCCCCAGGTCGATGAAGCGCATGCGGGCGGTGCTGCCGAAGTCCTGGACGATGATGTTGGACGGCGACAGGTCCTCGTGGCGGTAGCCGAGCCGGACCAGGTCCGCCAGCGCGTACAGGAGCGCGTTGCCGAGCAGGTCGAGTTCGGCGATGTCGATCGGGCGGATGGCGGTCTTGCGGGGCCGGGGCTCGGTGCGGGGGCGGGTGCGAAGGCGTTCGGCGAGGGTCTGCCCGGTGAGGAAGTCCTGGAGGATCCAGTTGTCGTGGCTGGCCCAGACGACGACGAGCGGGGCGTCGTCGGGGATGAACGTGTCGAAGCGGTCGGCGTAGGTGCGGGTGGCGTCGGTGATGGCGGGAAGGCGCTGGTACGGGTAGACGATGCATTTGAGGGCGAATTCGGTTCTGCGGCTCTTCTTGGGGTCGGCGCTCTTGCCGTACAGGATGATCGAGGTGGTTCCGTGGCGGTGGAATCGCAGGGTGTCGAAGTCGATCAGGGCCCATTGGTCGAGGGTGTCCTGCGGCGCCTGGCCGGCGGCCGGGGCGTAGAGGGTCTTGAGGGCGTCGCGGACGCGCGGGTCGGCGACGAGTTCGGTGGAGAGGTGCGCGGCGGTGACCTGCGTGTCGCCGCAGGTGTAGGTCACGGTGGTCTCGCCGTGGAAGCGGGCGCGTTCGGAGCAGTGGACGGCGGTGACGGTGAGCAGGTAGAGCCCGAGGAGGCCGACGGTCTCGGGGGTGTGCCGGTGGTCGCGCGTGCCGGTCCACCAGGTCCAGAGCCGTTCGATCTCGGCGCGCTGGTGGCGGTGGAAGCGGTCGTAGTAGCCGTGTTCGTCGAGGGGGAGGTCGAGGAGGGCCTCGCGCCAGTGCTGCGGTTCCCATCGGTCGAGGGCGGCGGCCGCGGTCGGGTCGCCGTCGGCGGTGAGGGCGTCGAGGGCGGCGGCGAGGGTCTCAGTCGGCGTCGGCACGGACGCCTCCGTCGACGGTGGTGAAGCGGGGGAGGGACGCGAAGGTGCCGTCGCGCAGGCGTTTGGCGGGGATGCCGGTGACGGCGGCGTGCATGATCGCGTGGGCTTGGCGGGCGGCGGTCAGGAGCGCTCCCAGGGACATCTCGTGGCGGCGGACCTCGGGCATCCAGGGGAGGGGCGCGAGGTCGAGGACGTAGGGGCCGGTGCCGGGGTCGGTCATCCATTCCTGGAGCTGCCTGCGCTGGGTGCGGTAGCGGTCGAGGTTGGCGAGGTAGCCGCGGCCGAGGCCTTTCCTGATGCGCTCCATGTAGAGCGCGGAGAGGCGGCGGCCGGGGGAGGGGCGGCCGGGGGCGCGGAGCGGTTTGGTGGAGAGGGAGAGGACGTGGGTGCAGCCGTCGGCGAGGGCGAGGAGGTAGGGGTGGGCGGTGAGGACGCCGCCGTCGACGGCGCGGCGGCCGCGGAAGGTCCCGGCGCCGGGGACGGCGACGGGGAGCCAGCAGCTGGCGCGCAGGCCTTCGCGGAGGTCGTCCTTGTCGCGGAAGTGGGCGACGCTCTCGGTGCGCAGTTCGTCGACGAGGGTGACGGCGACGTGGAATCCGGCGGGGGCCTGGAGGATGCGGTCGTAGTCGAGGGGTTTGACGGTCTCCAGGACCTGCTCGAAGACGTAGTCGAGGTTGAGGATGCCGCGGCGGGAGGCGAAGCGGCGCATGTCGACGAACTGCTTGGTGGCGAGGTCGTCGAAGTAGATGGTGAGCGGGTACCAGGTCTCGCCGCCGGCGAAGTAGGCGGCGTTGACCGAGCCGGAGGAGCAGCTGTAGACGTCGTCGAACGCGTCGCGCAGGCCCAGGTCGTCGAGGGCGGTGAGCATGGCGGCGGAGACGACGCCGCGCATGCCGCCGCCTTCGACGGCGAGGCCGAGGCGGTGGCCGTCGCCGTGGGCGCCGGGGCGGGTCCCGGCGGCCTTGCGGGCGCGGACGAGTTCGAGGACGGGGTGGTCGTCGCTCCAGTAGTGGTCGCGGTCGGGCGAGTACAGGTCCTGCAACGGTGCCTCCGGGGGGTGGGGCGGACGGCGGGGCCGAATCCGGTCGATTGCGGCATGTCCTTCTGAGGGTACGCATCCGGGCATCGTTCCGTCATACATGCGTCACCGCAGGCGATGTCCCGCTGTGACGACCGCCTCGGGGCCCTGGACGGAATAGGCCGGGCCGGGGCACCGTTAAGGTAGATGCAAACGCATGAACTTCGATCCCGCGGAGGCGGGGAGAGCAGGCAGTCCGATGCAGTTCGGGATCTTCTCAGTCAGTGACATCACGCGCGACCCGGTCTCGGGCGAGACCCCGAGCGAGGCCGAGCGGATCGACGCGATCGTCAAGATCGCGGTCAAGGCCGAAGAGGTCGGCCTCGACGCGTTCGCGATCGGCGAGCACCACAACCCGCCGTTCTTCTCCTCCTCGCCGACGACGCTGCTCGCGCACATCGCGGCGCTCACCGAGCGGCTCGTCCTCACCACCGCGACCACGCTCATCACCACGAACGACCCGGTGCGCATCGCCGAGGAGTACGCGATGCTCCAGCACCTGTCCAAGGGCCGCATGGACCTCATGCTCGGCCGCGGCAACACCGCGCCGGTCTACCCCTGGTTCGGGCAGGACATCCGCCAGGGCCTGCCGCTCGCGCTGGAGAACTACAACCTCCTGCACAAGCTGTGGCGCGAGGACGTCGTGGACTGGGAGGGCCAGTTCCGCACGCCGCTCCAGGGCTTCACCTCGACGCCGCGCCCGCTCGACGACGTGCCGCCGTTCGTGTGGCACGGCTCGATCCGCACGCCCGAGATCGCCGAGCAGGCCGCGTTCTACGGCAACGGCTACTTCGCCAACCACATCTTCTGGCCCACCTCGCACTCCAAGCGCCTCATCGACTTCTACCGGCAGCGTTTCGAGCACTACGGGCACGGCACGCGCAAGCAGGCGATCGTCGGCGTCGGCGGCCAGGCCTACATCGCGAAGCGCAGCCAGGACGCCGTCAAGGAGTTCCGGCCCTACTTCGACGAGGCCCCCGTCTACGGCCACGGCCCGACCCTGGAGGAGTTCACGCAGGGCACGCCGCTCACCGTCGGCAGCCCCCAGGAGGTCATCGACAAGACCCTGACCTTCCACGACGCGTTCGGCGACTACCAGCGCCAGATGTTCCTCATCGACCACGCCGGGATGCCGCTGGGTATGGTCCTCGACCAGCTCGAACTGCTCGGCGGCGAGGTCGTCCCGGTGCTGCGCAAGGAGCTCGCGGCCCGCAAGGACCCCGAGTCCGCCGAGGCGCCGACCCACGCGAGCCTCGTGAAGGCGAAGTACGGCGACGGCCCGGCCCGCCAGCCGCGCCCGAACGCCAACCGCGGCGACAACGTCACCGGCGACTCGCCCTACCAGGACAGCGCCCCCGCGGGCGCCGACGAGTAAGGGGCCCGACGATGACCCGCTCACGCAGCAGGCTCGCGAACGACTCGTGGGAGTCGCTGCTGACCGCCCACGCGGCGCTCATGAAGCGGTTCGCGGCCGAGCCGATCTGGGGCGAGGTGTCGATGCGCGAGTACGACGTGCTCTACACCCTCGCCAAGCACGAGGGGCCGATCCGCCTGTTCGAGCTGGGCCGCGGCGTCCTGCTCAGCCAGCCCGCGCTGTCGCGGCTGGTCGAGCGGCTCGCCGAGCGCGGCCTGGTCGAGCGGACCCCCGACCCCGAGGACGGGCGCGGCCTGCGCCTGGGCCTGACCGCCGCCGGGCGCGAGGCCCAGCGGCGGGTCGGCGGCCGCCACGCCGTCGATGTGGCTCGCGCCGTCGCCGACGTCCTCACCGACGAGGAGATGCGCCAGCTCGAATCGATCGGCCGCAAACTCGCCGGGGCCCAGGCCCCGGCCCAGACCCGGACCACCAGCAAGGAGGCAGTGCTGTGAGCACGCCCAAGGAGCCGTACCGGCTCGCCGTCGTCAGCGCCGGCACCAGCGACCCGTCCTCGACGCGGATGCTCGCCGACCGGATCGCGTCCCGCGTCTCCGCGCTCGCGACCGAGCGCGGCGCCGCCGTCACGGTCGACGTGATCGACCTGCGCGAACTCGCGAGCGAGATCACCACCGCGATCGTCTCGCAGCTCATGGGCCCCAAGATGACCCGCGCGATCGAGGTCCTCGGCCGCGCCGACGGCGTCGTCGCCAGCGCGCCCGTCTACAAGGCCGCGCCCAGCGGCCTGTTCTCCTCGTTCTTCCACGTCCTCGACAACGACCTGCTCATCGCCAAGCCGGTGGTGCTCGCGGCGACGGCGGGGACGGCGCGGCACGCGCTGGTCGTGGACGAGCAGATGCGGTCGCTGTTCGCGTACCTGCGGACGATGACGGTGCCGACGTCGGTGTTCGCGGCGACGGAGGACTGGAACGCCGCCGAGCTCGGGGAGCGGATCGGGCGCGCGGCGATCGAGCTGCTGCTGCTCATGGAGTCCGGGTTCGCCGAGCAGGTGCGCTCGGAGTCGTGGAAGTCCTACCAGCACGAGTACGGCTCGGCGGGCGGGACGGAGCTCGACATCGACCTGAGCTCCGATCTGATGCGCCTGGCGACGGGCGGGTCGGCGAAGCCGCCGCGCCGGGACTGAACGGCCGCAAGAGCAGAGGGCCCCGGTTCGCACCGGGGCCCTCGTCGCGTGCGCGCAGTACAGTGGAGGGAACCCTTTTGGAGGCCCCCTCATGAGCGATCGCGACATGATCAGCACCGGCGAGTTCGTGGTCTACCCGCATGAAGGCCCCGCGGAGGTCATCGAGACCGTGCAGGTGGTCGCCGAGGACCCGACCGGCGGCGACTTCGCGCTGGCCGAGGACGGCCCGGAGTCCGAACAGGGGTGATCGCGTCTGTCGGGCCCGCTACGATCGGGCCATGGCGTACGCCCCTGACTTCGCGGTCCTGCTGACTCCCGGCGCGGTGTTCGACGCCGGGTGGAACGACGGGACGACCGGCGGCATCGTGCCGATGGAGATCGGCTCGGCGGTGCTGCCGACCGGCCGCATCGTCGGCTGCGACCCCCTCGTGTTCCCCGAGAACGCCCCGTACCTCGTTGCGGTGGAACCGGGTTCGTATCCGCTGATCGCGTGGGTCGCGGTGTTCTCGCGTGAAGGAAAGGAGACCGACCGGCGCAACGCCGCCCTGGAGCTGCGGGTGAGCGGGGCGCCGACGGTGGCGTGGGAGATGGCGCTGACGAGCGCGGACGCCGATGTGGCGGGATTGAGCGAGGACGGGTTCTTCGGGTACGGCGTCGACGCCGGGTGCGGGGCCCTCGCCGACGAGGCGGCGGTGCGGCCGCTGAAGGACTGGGACTTCGAGCGGACCGAGGACGAGCTCATCGGCGAGATGGACTGGGAGGGCCCGGTGACGGGCCTGGCCGCGGCGGTGACCGATCCGGCGACCGGCGCGAACGTGGTCCTGGTCGGCTCGGGCTTCGGCGACGGCGCGTACCCGACGTTCATCGGCCGCGACGCCGACGGGGCCGTGACGCGGTTCGTCACCGACTTCCTCGTCCTGCCCGATTAGGCGTCGCGGCGGCCCGGAGGCCGCCGCGACCCGTGTTCCTAGGCGCCGAGCCGGTGCAGGGCCACGGCTTCGGCGGTCTCCTCCTCGATGAGGTCGTAATTGATGAGCGCCCCGGCCTGGGCGCCCGCGACGGCGGCGGGGCCGACCTGCGCCATGAGGTCGGTGACGTTCCCCGCGGCCCACACCCCGTCGACCGCGGTGCGGCCCATGGGATCGGCGGGAATGTGCTGCCCGGCGCCCGACGGGTGCTCGACCGGCTCCAGCCCGAGCGCGGTGAGGAATCCGGCGCGGGCCTCCATGCGGGTGGCGACCGCGTACGCCTGGCGTTCGATGAGCGTCCCGTCCTGCATGCGCGCGCCTTCGGGCTCGATCGCGGCGATCTCGCCTTCGACGATGCGCACGCCGCGGGCGGTGAACCGCTCGCGCTCCTCGGCGGTCAGCTCGGGCGCGGTGTGGGTGAAGAACACGAGGTCGTCGGTCCACTGGCGGAACAGGGTCGCCTGGTGGACGGCGTTCGGGCCGGTGCCGATGACGCCGATGGCCTGGTCGCGGTGCTCCCAGCCGTGGCAGTACGGGCAGTGCATGACGTCCTTGCCCCAGCGCTCGGCCAGGCCAGGGATGTCGGGAAGCGTGTCGGTGAGGCCGGTGGCGACGAGGAGCCGCCGGGCGGCGACCTCGCGGCCGTCCTCCAGCGCGACGGTGAACCCGTCGTCGCCCTTGTCCGCCTTCGCAACGCGCCCGTCCACCACATGGCCGCCGTAGCCGCGGACCTCCTCGCGCCCTGTCGCGAGCAGCTCGCCGGGGGGCGTGCCCTCGCGGCCGAGCAGGCCGTGGACGCCGTCGGCGGGGGCGTTGCGCGGCTCGCCCGCGTCGATCACGGCCACGGTGCGGCGGGCGCGCGCGAGCACGAGCGCCCCGTTCAGCCCGGCGGCGCCGCCGCCGATCACCACGACGTCGTACCGGTCCCTCAGTTCATCGGTCACTTCGACCACCTCCTGCGGGAACGGTAGAACAGCCCTCGCGAAACCGGCAAACTTTCTTGCCGGTATGGCAAACTCGGAGGCATGGATCCGGACCAGAGCCTCGACAAGGCCCTCGACGCGGTCGGCCCGCGCCTGCGCGCCCTCCGCAAGCAGCGCGAGGCCACCCTCGCCGACCTCGCCGAGCAGACGGGCATCTCGGTGAGCACGCTCTCGCGCCTCGAATCCGGGGCGCGGCGGCCCACCCTGGAACTGCTGCTGCCCTTGGCGAAAGCCCACGGCGTCACCCTCGACGAACTCGTCGACGCCCCGCCGACGGGCGACCCGCGCATCCACCTGCGCCCGGTCGTGCGCCACGGCATGGTCCACCTGCCGCTGACCCGCCGCCCCGGCGGCATCCAGGCGTACAAGCTCATCATCCCCGCCGGGTCGCCGAGCGAGCCGGACCCGCAGGTCCACGAGGGGTACGAGTGGATGTACGTCCTCAACGGGCGGCTGCGGGTGGTCCTGGGCGAGCACGACTTCGTGATGAAGCCCGGCGAGGCCGCCGAGTTCGACACGCGCACGCCGCACTGGTTCGGCCGCGCGGGGGAGGAGTCGGTGGAGTTCCTGAGCCTCTTCGGCTCCCAGGGCGAGCGGGCCCACCTGCGCGCGAAGCCCAAGGGCCGGGCCGATTCGAGCGGCTAGTCCAGGAAGCCGAGCACGTGCGCGAGGCCCCGCTCACCGGTGCGGGCCTCGCCCGGCAGGATGAACGCCCGTAGCCCCGACGCGGCCGCGCCGCCGTCCTTCGCCGGGTTGTCCCCGACCATGAGCGCCGCCCGCGGGTCCACCCCGAGCCGCTCGCACGCGGCCCGGAACAGCACCGGGTCGGGCTTCTCGGTCCCGAACTGGTACGACACGATCCGCACGTCCACCAGGTCTTCGAGCCCGAAGTGCTCCATGTGGACGCCCACGTCCCACGGGAAGTCCGAGACGATCCCGGTCTTGATCCCGCGCCGCCGCAGCTCCCGCAGCAGCGGCTCGGTGTCCGGGTACGGCACCCACGCGTCGGGCGCGGCGATCAGCTCGTACGCCGTCGCCTCGATCCCCTGCAGGTAGTCGACCCGCTCGAACCACGCGAACAGCGCCGCCCGGTGCTGCCCGGCCGATTCGTCCCGCCCGACCTGCGCCGCCGCCACCTCGGGAATCCGGTACGCCTCGTACAGCTGCGCCGCGGTCTTCTCGACCATCGCCGCGTCGATCGGCTTCCCGGCCGCCTCGGCGACCCGCCGCAGCCACGTCGGGATGTCGATGAGCTTGAAGATCGTGTTGCTGAAGTCGAACAGCACCGCCTCGATCGGCGGCACCGGCCCGGCCTGCTCGGCCTCGGTCGGCCGGTACGCGGCGGCGGAGTCGAAGAGGTTGTAGATCACGGGCGGCCTTCCGTTCGCGCGGGCATCACCCGCAACCGTAACCGCCCCGAACCGCCCGAACCCACCCCCACGCCCCACCTCACACAACCGTCCCCATACATTCGCAGCCCGTTCACCTCGACCTGGTGCGTATCATGAGGACGATCCCGCCACCTCGAAAGGCGAACCCCCTTGCGACGCTTGCACCTCACCGCCGCCATCCTGCTGCTCGCGTTCTCCGCCGGGTGCGGTGCGCCGACCGCGGACACGGCCGACCTCCCGGCGAGTACCACTGCGATGGCGATCGCCGACGGCGTCGACCTCCAGTTCCGGATGATGACCAATCCCGACGGCGCCGACGACCACGAGGAGTGCCGGGAACGCCACCCCGCCACCGACGGAGTGAGCCCGCCGGCGCACGCGCCCGCGGAAGACCCGTTCACCGCGTGCGTCGCCTTCGAGCGGACCTACGGAACTGCGGTGTGGGAGGTGGAGTTCGGTCCGGCGTTCCTCACCGGCGAGCACGTGGAGTACGTCGACTACGACTACGGGACCGCGGGCATCCCCGTCGTCTACCTCGTCCTCGACGAGGAGGGCGTCGAGGCGTGGAACGACGCGGTCGGATCATCGGGTCAGCCGCAGATCGTCCTCGACGGTGAGGTCTACCAGATGCCGCTCCTGGAGCTGAGCGTGAACGACATCGTCAACATCCAAGGTCTCGGCACCATCGAGGAGGCCGAGGAGATCGCCACGACCCTCGCCGAAGGCCGCTCCGACTGACCCGGCGGTGTGCCGGGCCCGGGTCCCCGCGAGCTGATCGGGGACCCGGGGCCGGAGTCTCTTATGCCTCGAAGGCGCTGGAGAAGGAGGTGTCGAACTGGTCGGCGGCGTCGAGGGGGTCGATGATGCCGAGGGCGGCGTAGCCGTCGGACTGGTCCTGCTGGGAGGCGATGATCGCGTCGGTGACCGGGCCGAGGGTGACGGGGGCGCGGGTCTCGGTGGCGGTGACGACGTCGAGGGGGAGGCCGGTGAGGGCGGCGTACTGCTCGGTCCAGGCGTCGAGGTTCGCGTAGCGCCACTGCTGGGCCCGGCCGTAGCGGTCGATGTAGTCGGCGAGGGCGTCGGTGTACGCCGCGTCCTCGATGATCTCGGTGCGCGCCGAGAGCAGGCCGATGCTCGGGAAGTAGTCGGCGCCCGTGGCGACCAGGGTCGCCCCGGCCAGCTCCGCCTGGGACCAGTAGATGCCGAGGGTCGCGACCGCGTCCACTTCGCCGTTCGCGAGCGCGGTGTTCGCGTCGACGACCGGCAGGTTCGCGGTCTCGATGTCGTCGAGCGTCAGGCCGACGGATTCGAGGGCCTTCACCACGTGGTACTGCGTGATCGTGCCCTCCTGGAAGGACACCTTGCGGCCCTTGAGGTCCGCCACCGTCGAAATGCCGGTGCCGGCACCGGCGAGGATCGCGTTGAAGGACGTCGCCGGGTCGTCCACGGTGGTCGCGGCGACGGCCTTGAGCGGGACGCCGTTCGCGGCCGCGAAGATCAGCGGCGTGTCGGCGGTGAAGCCGACGTCGACGGCGCCCGCGCCCGCGGCCTCGATGTACTCGGGCCCGGCGTTGACGAACTGCTTCCACTCGATCGCATACGGCAGGTCGGCGTCGAGGCCCGCGGCCTTGAACAGCTCCTGCGTGACCGGGGCGGCGCCGAGTTCGCCGACCCGCAGCGTGACGCCGGAGCCGTCGTCGTCGGAGCACGCGGCCAGGCCGAGCGCGGCGAGCGGTGCGGCGGCAGCGGCGCCGAGGATCGTTCTGCGGGTGGTCATCTCAATTGCCTTTCAAAGGGATGGGGGATCGGGCTAGTCGGCGGCGAGTTCGGCTTCTTGCTGGATCGCCTTGATCTCCTCGGGGCCGAACGCGAGCGGCCCCGGGGTGTAGGTGACGGCGGTGAGCTCGCCGTTGAACGGGAACAGGCCGCGCCGCTCGCGCAGGTCCCACAGGACCGGGCCGCGGGCGTCGCGCCCGACCGAGATCCCGGTCCACGGGGCCATGCCGACGAGCTGGAACCGGCCCGGCAGGTCCGCCACCGGCACCGGCTCGCGCACCCCGTCGCCGACGGCGAGCGTGAAGTCCCAGCGCAGCCGCGGCGTCGCGGCCGCGGTCAGGCGGATCAGGCGCGTCCCGGCGGGGATCTCGGCGCCGACGACCGCGGTGCGCCCGAACTGGTTGTACCCGAAGTGGACGCGACCGTCCTCGACGTACAGCACGTACCCGCCCAGCGGGTCGCCGTGCGCGACGAGCACGCCGTCGCCGCCGTCCCCGGCCAGCTCCGCGTCCACGGTGAAGGACCGGTACTGGATCAGCTGCGCCGACCGGAACCGCTCCAGGACCGGCGTGCCCGGCAGGATCCGCACCGGATCGGCAAGGCGCGCATGGGAAGGCCGCCGCGACCGCGGCCCGCCGAAGCCCTGCCCGAGCGGGAACACCGTGTTGCGCCACGCCGCGGCCTCCCACGCCGCCGCCAGCTCCCGCACCAGGTCCGGGTGCTCGCCGGCGACGTTGCGGATCTCCGTCGGGTCCGCGGCGACGTCGTACAGCTCCCACTCGTTGTCGTCGAACGGCGTCCCCGCCTGGTGCAGCGTGACGAGCTTCCAGCCGTCCCGGTAGTAGCCGCGGTGCCCGCCGAACTCGGCGTACTGCTCGGTGTGCGGGCTGGCCAGCTCGCCCTTGCGCAGCACCTCGGCCAGGCTCACCCCGTCCCGGTCCTGCGCCTCGCGCCCCGCCCGGTGCGACGGCGCCTCCAGCCCCGCCAGCTCCAGCAGGGTCGGGAACAGGTCGGTGACGTACCCGTACTGGTGCCGCACCCCGTCGTCGCCCTCGGCGCGGGCGAGCCCGGCCGGCCACGACACGATGAGCGGCACCCGCACCCCGCCCGCGAACGTCTGCCCCTTGTAGAACCGGAACGGCGTGTTCGACGCCTGCGCCCAGCCCCGCGGGTAGTGCACGCCGAGCTTCGCCGAGCCGATGAGCTCCGGGTCGTGCGGCACGTCGCGCTCCCAGTCCGCGGGCACCGGGTGGTGCACGAACTGCGAGAAGTACGTGCGGGTCCCGACCGGGCCGCCCTCGGCGGTCCCGCCGTTGTCGGAGGTGAACACCACGATCGTGTTGTCCAGCTCCCCGAGCGCCTCCACGGTGTCGAGGATCCGGCCCACCGACTGGTCGACCGAGTCGACCATCGCCGCGTACACCTCCATGTAGCGCGCGTACCGGTCCCGCTCCTCCTCGCCCAGCGAGTCCCACGCGGGCACGTCGAACCCGGGCACGGTGTTCTCCGCGGCCTCCGTCCCCTCCGGGAACAGGCCGTCGGCGAGCTGCTTCGCGAAGCGCGCCTTGCGCACCGCGTCCCACCCGTGCCCGTACCTCCCGCGGTACTTCGCGATGTCGCCGGCCTTCGCCTGGTGCGGGCCGTGCATCGCCACGTGCGCGAAGTACAGGAAGAACGGCTTCGACCCGTCGTGCGCGCGCAGGTCCTTGATGAGCGACACGGCCCGGTCGGTCAGGTCGTCGGTGAGGTAGTACCCGTCCGGGTACTCCTCCACGGTGGACGCGTCGTTGTCGACCGTGAGCTGGTTGGGGTGGAAGAACGAGTTCAGGCCCTCCAGGGACCCGTAGTAGCGGTCGAAGCCGCGCTGGAGCGGCCAGGAGTCCTTGGTGCGCCCCGGCGCGAGGTTCGCGTCCCGCGCCAGATGCCACTTGCCGATCGCGTACGTCGCGTACCCGTTGGCGCGCAGCGCCTCCGGCAGGCTCAGCACGTCGTCGGCCAGCTCCAGGCGCAGCCCTGGGAAGCCCGGGTCGGAGTTCGCGACGGACCCGTACCCGGCCCGGTGCGGGTTCAGGCCGGTCAGCAGCGCCGCGCGGGCGGGGGAGCACACCGGCGTCGTGTGGTAGTTCGACAACCGCACCCCCGCGGCCGCGAGCCGGTCGAGGTTCGGCGTGTCGATCTCGGACCCGAACGGCCCGATGTCGCTGTAGCCCATGTCGTCCAGCAGCACCACGATGATGTTCGGGGCGCCCTCGGGCGCGGTCGCCTCCTCGGGCCACCACGGGGTCGACTCGGCCGCGGTGCGCCCGATCTCGCCGCCGAAGCCCTCGTAGCCGCGGGCGTGCTCGGGGATGGTCATGATGTCTTCTCCTGTCAGCGTTCGGATTCGGCGACGCCCAGCTCCGCGAGGAGCCGGTCGCGCAGGTCGGCGAACTCCCGGGAGCGCCGCGGCGCCGTCCCGGGCAGCTCCACGCGCGCGTCGAGCGAGATGCGGCCCTCGGTGAGCACCAGGACCCGGTCGGCGAGCGCGATCGCCTCCTCGACGTCGTGCGTCACCAGCAGCACCGACGGCCGGTGGACGGCCCACAGGCGCCGCAGCAGCGCGTGCATCTTCAAGCGCGTCAACGCGTCCAGGGCCCCGAACGGCTCGTCGAGGAGCAGCAGCTCCGGTTCGCGCACCAGGGCCCGCGCGAGCGCCGCGCGCTGGCCCTCGCCGCCCGAGAGCGTGTGCGGCCACGCCTTCGCCTTGTCCGCCAGGCCGACCTCTTCAAGGACCGCCAGCCCCTGCGCCCGTGCGGTCTTGCCGCGGCGGCCGAGCACCACGTTGTCGAGGACCCGCTTCCACGGCAGGAGCCGGGCGTCCTGGAAGGCCACGGCCCGCCGCGCGGGCACCGCGACCTCGCCGCCGTACTCGGTGTCGAGCCCGGCGAGGACGCGCAGGAGCGTCGACTTGCCCGAGCCCGAGCGGCCCAGCAGCGCCGTGAACTCGCCGGGGGCGATGTCGAGGTCCACGCCCTGGAGGACGTGCTGCGCCCCGAAGGACTTGTCGAGCGCCCTGACCGCGACGGCGGCCGGGGCCGCTACCGCGCGTTGAAGGTCCGTCGCCACGGCAGGACCCTCCCTTCGGTGAAGCGGACGAGCCGGTCCGAGACCAGCCCGAGGAGGCCGTAGACGACCAGGCCGACGACGATGACGTCGGTCTGGGCGAAGCTGCGCGCCTGGGTCATGAGGAAGCCGATGCCGCTGGTGGCGTTGATCTGCTCGGACACCACCAGGACCAGCCACGAGATCGCGGTCGCGAACCGCAGGCCGGTGAAGAACCCCGGCAGCGCCCCCGGCAGGATCACGTGGCGCACCAGGCCGATCCGGCCCAGTTCGGCGGTGCGCGCGAGCTCGGCGAAGCGCGGGTCCAGGCCGCGGATCGCCGCGTGCGTGTTCACGTACACCGGGAACGCGGTCGCGAACACCACCAGGAAGACCTTGACCTCCTCGCCGATGCCGAACCACACGATCGCCAAGGGCACCAGCGCGAGCGCGGGGATGGCGCGCAGGATCTGCATGGGCCCGTCGATGAGGTCCTCGCCGAAGCGGAACAGTCCCGCGACCACGGCCAGGGCCGCGCCGATCGCCACGCCGAGGGCGAGGCCGGTCGCCGCCCGGCCGAGGGACACCAGCAGGTGCTCCTGCAGGCGCCCGGTCTCGACCAGGTCGGCGCCGGCGGCGATCACCGTCGAGGGCGCGGCGAGTGTCTGCTCGGGGATGAGCCCGGTCGCGGAGCCGATCTGCCACAGCGCCACCAGCACGACCGGCCCGATGAGGACGCGGAGCCGGTCCAGGCGCAGGCGGGCCAGGGCGGCCGTGATATCGATCTGTCCGATGGATTTGATGGGAATTGAAGTCATCGTGTGCCCCAAGGGATCGATCCCCCGGAGGACGCAGGTGCGGAGCGCCCTCCGGGGGAGGTCTCGGCTATTCCTGGTCCAGGCCCCAGGACCGGCGGATCTTGTTGTCGGCGGCCCGGAACAGCGTGTCCACGATGATGCCGATGACCAGGACCGTGACGATCCACGTCAGCACCCGCGGCGCGTCGTTGAACTCCCGCGCGCCCTGCATGAGCGCGCCGATCGAGCCCTGCCCGGCCACGATCACCAGGAGCTCCCCGGCCATGAGCGAGCGCCACGCGAACGCCCACCCCTGCTTCAGGCCCGACACGAACGACGGCAGCGTCGCGGGCATGATCACGTGGCGGTACAGCTGGAAGCCGCGCATGCCCAGCACCGCCCCGACCCGCTTCCACGCCGGCGGCACGTAGTCGATCCCCGAGATGATCCCGTTCGCGATCGACGGCACCGCCCCGAGGATCACCACGAACATGATCGTCGACTCCGAGATCTGGAACAGCAGGATCGCCAGGGGGAACCAGATGATCGACGGCATCGTCTGGAGGCCCGTGATCGCCGACCCGATGGCCGCGCGCAGCGGCTTGAACCGCGCCACCGCGATCCCCAGGAGCGACCCGACCGCCACCGACAGCGCGAACCCGGTCAGCGCCCGCTGCATGGTGATCCCGATGGCCGTCCAGTAGTCCGGCGTCGGCACGTACGCCGCCAGCTCCTCCCACACCATCAAAGGCGACGGGAGCGCCCACGGGTCCTTCCAGCCCGACAGGAACAGGATCTGCCAGAACCCGATGACGATGACCAGCGCGAGCGCTTTCGGCCACGTCCCGGCCCACAGGCGCGAGGCGAAGCGCCCCCACCGGGTCTCGGTGATCGGGGTCTTCTCCAGCTCGTCGAGGCCCGACGCCCAGTCGCGCGAGGTGTCCTCCACCTTCGACTTCACGGTCTCAGTTGGCATGGCGCGACACCTCCTCGCGGAGCGCGTCGGTGATCTCGGCGGCCAGCGCCGCCACCGGCGCGGAGTCGATGCGCCGCGGCCGGTCCAGCTCCACGTCGTACACGTTGAGCACCCGGCCGGGCCGCGAGGACAGCAGCACCACCTGGTCGCCCAGGCGCACGGCCTCGCGCACGTTGTGCGTCACGAACAGCACCGTGAGGCCCTGCTCGCGCCAGATCCGCTCCAGCTCGTCGTGGAGGAGGTCGCGGGTCATGGCGTCGAGCGCGCCGAACGGCTCGTCCATGAGCAGCACCGACGCGTCCTGCGCGAGGGCCCGCGCGAGCGCGACGCGCTGGCGCATGCCGCCGGACAGCTCGTGGGGGCGCTTGTGCGCGAACCCGGTGAGCCGCACGGTCTCCAGCAGTTCCAGGGCGCGGCGGCGTCGTTCAGCCCGACCGACGCCGCGCACGCGCATGGCGATCTCGACGTTGCCCTGGACGGTGAGCCAGGGGAAGAGCGCCGATTCCTGGAACATCATGGCGACCGGCTGGTCGACGTGGTCGATCGAGCCGCCGGAGAGGTCGTCGAGTCCGGCGACGAGCGAGAGCAGGGTGCTCTTGCCGCAGCCGGAGGCGCCGAGCAGGCAGGTGAAGCTGCCGGGTTCGACGCTGAGGGAGACGCCGTCGAGGGCGGTGACGGCGCCCGGGCCGCGGCCGTAGCGCTTGACCACGTCGGTCAGCGCTACGGCGCCTGCGGCCCGGGCGGTGTCGTCGACCCGCGATGCCGTGCGGGTCTCGGTCATGCCAGGTCACCTGCCGAGACCTCGGCGTCGCCGCGGTCGGCGAGCACCTGGTTGAGGGCGTCGAGGGCGTAGATGCCGGTGAGGTCGACCTCTTCGAGGAGCCCGATCTCGACGGCGTGCTCCTTGCTGCCCTGGAGCGAGGCGGCGATGGGGTCGGCGGTGAAGCTGAGGTTCGCGAAGGCCGCGGCGATGACGGCGTCGTCGAGGCGCTTGTCGGTGAGGGCCTCGATGCGGTCGTTGGACTTGACCTGGGCGTCGTCGGGGTTGGCGGCGATGTAGTCGAGGGCCGCGAGGTGGCCTTCGAGGAACGCCTTGACCAGGGCCGGCTGGGCGTCGAGGAACTTCTTGGAGACGATGATGTGGGTGGTGACGAACTCGCCGCCGTCCCACAGCTCGCGCTCGTTGAGGAACTCGACGGCGCCGTGCTTGAGCAGCAGGTCGGAGTAGCGCGGTTCGACGGCCCAGGCGGCGTCGACGGTGCCGTCGTCGAACGCGGCGGCGACCTCGGAGTTGTCGATGGGGGTGACGGCGACGTCGCCGCCGCCGTTCTCGTCGGTCTCGAAGCCCTGCTCCTTGAGCCAGTAGCGGGCCGCGACGTCCTGGGTGTTGCCCAGCTGCGGGGTGGCGAGGGCCTTGCCGCGCAGGTCCTCGACCGTGGCGATCTCGGGCTTGACGACCAGGCCGGCGCCGCCGGAGGTGGACCCGGCGATGATGTGGAGGGCCTGGCCGCTGGACTGGGCCCAGCCGTTGATGGCCGGGTTCGGTCCGATGTAGGAGATGTCGATGGCGTCGGCGAAGAGCGCCTCGATCGCGGAGGGCCCGGCGTTGAAGACGGTCTCCTCGATCTTCACGGCCTCGGGGAGGGTGTCGGCGAAGACGCCGGCCTCGAGGCCGACGAGGGCGGGGGCGTGGGTGACGTTCCCGAAGTAGCCCAGGCGGATGGTGCCCGAGGCGGTCGAGGCGTCGGCGTCGGCCGCGGCCTCGGAGGAGTCGTCGTCGTTGCCGCCGCAGGCCGCGAGCGCTGTGACGGCGGGCAGGGCGGCGGCGGCCGCGATGACGCTGCGGCGCTTGAGGGGGCGCGGGCTTGCAGAGCTCATGGGGATTGCTTTCTGTATCGTGAAGGACGGTAATCCTAGTAGTCCGATTATTCAGACTAATCTAGTGGGAATTCTAGGGTTGCCTCAAGTGCCGAGGCAACCCCGGTCCCGTCATGTGGGCGGAGCGCACGCGTTCTGGCTCGGCAAACGCCCGCCGTCCCGCGGCCGTTCCGGCCCTTGGGACGGTTCGGCCCGGTATGTCCTAGCGGGCGTGGGCGAGGACGCCGCGCACGGCCGACTCGACCGCGGCGGCGCGCCGCGGGTTCGCCGGGCGCGCGAGCCCGTAGTGGCCGCGCAGGGTCTCCGCCTCGTACTCGGTGCGGAAGCGGCCCTTCGCCTGCAGGATCGGGACGACCTCGTCGACGAACGCCTCCAGTCCCGAGGGCAGGACCGCGGGCATGATGTTGAACCCGTCGGCGGCGCCGTTGTCGGCCCAGTCGAGGATCGCGTCGGCGACCTGCTCGGGCGTCCCGGTGAAGGTCCGGTGCCCCCTGCCGCCGCCGAGGCGCCCGATGAGCTGGCGCACCGTCAGGTGCTCGCGCCGGGCCAGGTCCACGATGAGCGTGAAGCGGCTCTTGGCGCCCTCGATCTCGTCCTCGGTGGGCAGGACCGCGGGCAGCTCCTTGTCGAGGTCCAGTTCGGACGGGTCGAGCTTGAGCTGCTTGGCGAGGTTGCCCAGCGCGTACTCGGGGACGATGAGCCGGTCCAGCTCCTCCTCCAGCAGGCGCGCCTCGGCCTCGGTCGAGCCCAGGACCGGGACGATCCCCGGGAGCACCAGGACCGCGTCGGGGTCCCTCCCGGCGTCCTTCGCGCGGCGCTTGATGTCGGCGTAGAACGCCTGCGCCTCCTCGATGGTCTGCCACGCGGTGAAGATCGCCTCGGCGTGGTTGGCCGCGAACGCCTTCCCGTCCTCCGAGGACCCGGCCTGCACGAGCAGCGGGTGCCCCTGCGGCGACCTGGGCACGTTGAGCGCCCCGGCGACCTGGAAGTGCTCGCCCTCGTGCGCGGCGGGGTACAGCAGCCGGTCGTCGCCCCACAGCCCCGCCTCCTTGTCGGCGAGGACCGCGGCGTCGTCCCATGAGTCCCACAGCTTCTTGGCGACCTGGAGGAACTCCTCGGCCCGCGCGTACCGCGCCGCATGGGACGGCAGCTCGTCGAGGTTGAAGTTCCTCGCCGCGTCCAGCGTCGCGGTGGTGACGATGTTCCAGCCGACCCGGCCCCCGGAGATGTGGTCGACCGAGGCGAAGCGCCGCGCCAGGTTGTACGGCTCGTTGTACGTCGTCGACGCGGTCGCGATGAGCCCGATGTGCGTCGTCAAGGCCGCGATGGCCGCGAGGACCACCGTCGGCTCCAGCGACCCTGAAGGACGGCGCCCGATGGTGCCCCACAGGGACGGCGAGTCGGCGAAGAAGATCGAGTCGAGCTTCCCGCGCTCGGCGGTCTGCGCGAGCTTCGCGTAGTGCGCGATCGACGTGGTCGAGTACGGGTCGGACTCCGGCAGGCGCCAGGACGCCTCGTGGTGCCCGGTGCTCATCAGGAACGCGTTGAGGTGCAGCGGCTTGCTCATGATTCCTCCTGCTTGATCTCGGCGCCCCCGGCCAGGCCGAGCGCGGCGAGCAGTTCGGTGCGGACGGCCGCGAAGCGCGGGTCCGAGGGGTCGCGGGTGCCGTCGAGGTCGATGCGCCGCTCGGTCTTGACCACGCCGTGGTCGAGCACGAGCACGCGGTCGGCGAGGACGATCGCCTCGTCCACGTCGTGCGTCACGAGCAGGACCGCGGGCCGGTGCCGCTCGTACAGGGCCCGCAGCAGCCCGTGCATCTTGATGCGGGTCAGCGCGTCCAGGGCCCCGAAGGGCTCGTCGGCGAGCAGCAGTTCGGGTTCGCGCACCAGGGACCGGGCCAGGGCCACGCGCTGCTGCTCGCCGCCCGAGAGCTCCCGGGGCCAGGCCCGCTCGCGCCCGGCGAGCCCGACCTCCGCGAGCGCGTCCTTGCCGCGCTGCACGGCGCCGGGACCGGTCAGCCCCAGCACGACGTTGCGCAGGACCCGCTGCCACGGGAGCAGCCGGGAGTCCTGGAACACCACCGAGACCTGCTCGGGCACTTCGATGTCGCCGGTCCCGGTCGCGTCCTGGTCGAGCCCGGCGAGGGCCCGCAGGAGCGTCGACTTCCCCGACCCCGACCGGCCGAGCAGGGCCACGAACTCGCCCTGCCCGATCTGGAGCTCCAGTCCGGACAGGACCGGCCGGTCGTCGGTGAAGGACCGGTGCAGGCCGCTGATGCGCACGGCCGCTCCGGTGGTCAGTCCTCCAGTGTGCGGCGCCATGTCAGGGCCCTCCTCTGAATCAGTCGGACGATCGCGTCGGAGGCCAGCCCCAGGAGCGCGTACAGGACCAGGCCGACGATGATGACGTCGGTCTGCCCGTACGTCCCGGCCAGCAGCATCATGTACCCGATGCCGCTGGTGGCGTTGACCTGCTCGACCACCACCAGGGACAGCCACGCGGAGGTCACGGCGAACCGCATGCCCAAAAGGAACCCCGGCAGCGCGCCCGGCAGGACCACGCGGCCGATGAACGCGGCCGGCTTGAGCCGCAGGGTCTCCGCCAGTTCGGCGTAGCGCCCGTCGATGGACCTGAGCCCGTTGTGGGTGTGGATGTAGATCGGGATGAGCACGCCGAGCGCGATCGTGATGATCTTCATGCGCTCGTCGATGCCGAACCACAGCAGCAGGAGCGGCAGCAGCGCGAGGTTCGGGATGGACCGCTTGATCTGCACGGGCCCGTCCACGATCGCCTCGCCCCAGCGGCTGAGCCCGGACACGAGCGCGAGCACGAGCCCGGCGAGGACCCCGAACAGCAGGCCCAGCGCGAACCGCTGCGTGGACACGAGCAGGTCGGGGCCGAGCTTCCCGGACTCCCACCGCTCCCAGGCCGTGGTCACCACGGTCCACGGCGCGGTCAGGACGCGGTCGTCGATCCACCCGGCCGCCGAGCCCCAGGCCCACACGACCAGCAGCAGGAGCGGCCCGATGAGGAACGCCAGCGGGATCGGCTTGCCCGGCCCGAGGCGGCGCTTGCCGCGGGGCCGCGAGGCCCGCCCGGCGGCCAGCTCCTCGTCGTCGACGGGCGGGACGACCGCCTTCGCCTCGGTCTTCAGGGCGGTCATGACGCGCCGCCGTCCCCGTACTCGGCGATGCCCTCGGCCACGAGCGGCTCGAAGCGCCGGTCGTACAGGTCCTCGGCGTCGAGCACCTCGTTGCCGGTGCCCTCGGCCACGATCTCGATGGTCTCCTGGTGGCGGGCGATCGTCTCGTCCCAGTTCTCGGGGAAGTCCGGCTCGCCCTCGCGGTCGTGCAGGTACTCGCCGTCCTCGACCGACAGGCCCTCGTGCTCGACGTACCAGGCGTTGATCCACTCGTCGCGGTTGGCGCGGGTCCAGAGCTTCGCGGCGCCCCACAGGCGCACGTACTCGGCGATCGCGGCGGCCTTGTCGGCGTCCTCCAGGACCTCCACGGGCGCGTACAGCACCCACGGGTCGTCGCGCAGCCCGTGCGGGATCGTCGTCGCCCCGTCCGAGCCGTACTTGTTCACATAGGACTTGACCTGGGTGCCGCCGATCGGCGCCACGTCGACCTCCCCGCCCGCCAGGGCGTTCGAGTAGGTGTCGGCCGTGGACGGCAGCTCCACCAGCTCCACGTCGTCCTGGGTCAGCCCGGCCGCGTCCAGGACCCGCAGGATGAGCGCGCCCTGGGCCTGCCCGGGGGAGTATGCGATCCGCTTGCCCGCCAGGTCCTCCAGGGACGCCACGTCGACCCCGGGGGCGATCCCGAGGTCGTAGATCGGGTGCTGGAGCGGGTCGATGCGCCCGGCCGCCGCCACGATCTTCGTCGGCAGGCCGGTCCAGTTGGTGTGGATCGGCGGGATGTCGGCCACCGAGGAGATGTCGAGGGACTTGGCGCGGAACGCCTCCGCGGACTTGGGCCCGCCGGAGATGTTCGCCCACTCCACGTCGAAGGTGAGCAGCGACGCCAGCCCCGACAGCTCGAAGGCGACCTGCTGGGACGGGTCGCCGATGACGAGCTTCGTGCCCTCGGGCACGGCGGTCGGCAGGTCGGCGTCGGCGGCGAGCACGGGCCCGCCGTCCTCTTCGGAGCACGCGGCGAGGGCCAGCGCGGCGACGGCGGGAACGCCCGCCAGAAGGGTTCGTCGGGTGGTCTTGGATTGCACGGGAAGGCCTTTCGGAACGAGGTGGAGGTCAGTCGAGGGGAGCGGCGGCGCAGTAGCCGCCCGCGTGGTAGACCAGCGGGTCGTGGTCGCCGCCCGCGGCGGCGTCGACGACCAGGGCCAGGACGATGTGGTGGTCCCCGGCCTCGATGCGGTCGGTGACGACCGCCCGCAGGTGCGCGGGGGCGTCGGCCAGGACCGGTTCGCCGGTCTCCAGGCGCGACCACGCGGTGCCCTGGAACCGGTCGATGCCGCTGGTGGCGAAGCGGGTCGCCACCGCGTGCTGGTCGGCGGCGAGGAAGTTCACCGTCAGGCTCGCGGACTCGCGGACCGCCGGCCACGCCGAGGAGGTGTTCGCGATCGCGAACGACACCAGCGGCGGGTCGAGCGACACCGACGTCAGCGACGTCGCGGTGAACCCGGCCGGGCCGGTGCCCGGGTCGGCGCAGACCACGGTCACCCCGGCGGGGTGGGCGCGGAACAGGGACCGGAACACGCCGGGCTCGACCCCGGCCTGGACCTGGGTGCTCATGCCGCCACCCCCGCGGATTCGCGGCCTGCCGCCGCGGCGAGCGCGGGCAGGTTGGCGCCGGTCCAGGCCGCGATGAGCGCGTCGAGGTCGCCGAGCTCCTTCTCCCGCAGCGTGAGCGAGGGCACCGGCAGGCTCGCGCCCAGCTCGGCCAGGACCGGCCGCAGCTGGAGGTCGGCGAGGAACCGGTGCTCGGCCGAGGCGGCGACCGTGACCGGGACCGCCACGGTCCCTTGCAGTGCGCCCGGCGGGAGCTGGTCGAGGAAGAGTTTCAGCAGGCCCGTGTAGGAGGCTTTGTAGACGGGCGTGCCCACGACCAGGACCGGCGCGGTCTTGATGCGGTCCAGGGCGTGCTCGAAGCCGTCGTGCGGCGGTTCGATCCCGTCGAGGTAGAGCTCGGCGAGGTCGGTCGAGGTGGTGCGCGGCTCGGTGCCGATCCCGGCCGCGATGGCGGCGGCGAGGGCCTCGGCGGTGGTGAGGGTGCGCGAGAGGCGCTTGGGGTTGCCGACCACGGCGGTCACGGCGAAGCTGTCGGTCACAGTGGAGTCCTTACGGTGGGTAGCGTGCGAGGGCGCCGCCCGGAGGAGGGCGCGCGTGAAGAACCGGGATGGGAGCCGGGAGAAGGAGATTCGAAGCGATGCGCAGTCGGGCGGCGCGGGGCGCGCGGGCCCGACTAGCGCATTCGCGGACGACAGTGCTTCTGAAAACGACACAGGGCGCTGGCGGCGCGCATCTGGTCGATCTCGCGCCGCCGCGTCAGGAGGCTGGCGGACGTCATGCCGACAACACTAACAGTATTCCTATAGAAATACTAGGAGTTCTTAGATCGTGAGACCCCGGTCCTCGCTGTAGCCGGTCCCGGTCCGGTACTCCACGTCGCGGCTGCGGGTGAACCGGTAGCCGACCCCGCGGACGGTCGAGACGAGCGCGTCGAACTCGGCGAGCTTGGCGCGCAGGCGCCGCACGTGGACGTCTACGGTCCGCCCGGGCAGGCCCGTGTCCGGTGTCTCCCAGACGTACTGGAGCAGTTCGGATCTGGTGTGGACCATGCCGGGGTGGCGCGCGAGGAACGCGAGGAGCTCGAACTCCAGGCGGGTCAGCGCGACCTCCTCGCCGTGGATTGTCACCTCGCGGCCCGGCACGTCGATCACCAGCGCGGGCGAGACGGCCGGGGCCTCGGGGGCCGGCTCGGCCGGAAGCGGTTGCGCCCCTTCGATGGCGACGCGGCCGCCGCCCTGCGCGAGGACCCCGAGCGCGGCGGTCAGCCGCCTCGCGAGCCTCGGGTCGTCGGCGGGGATCTCGACGGTGACGGTGATGGTGGCGGTGCCCGAGCGGCGGTGGGCCGGGGGGCGGGTGCGGGTCTGGACGGGAGTCATGGCGGCGCCTTCGTTCGTGCTCGATCGGAGTCCGGGGGAGGGCGGCGCCGCGGGTTCCGCCCGCGGTCAGCGGTGCGGTCCGGCGGCGCGGCCCGGGCGACACAGCGCCGATGCCGAACGCGCGAAGTCGATGTGGCGCCTCTTGGTGGGCCACTGACGCGCGGGCTCGCTGGTGCGGTTCACTCCGACAGCATATCCTATCGATCAAGTAGGATTCAAGTACACGTTCCGGTTTGCCCCAGATCACGAAGGGAGCCGCGCCATGCAGGTCTCCGCACGAGGCGAGTACGCCGTCCGCATCGCCGTCACGCTCGCCACCGGCCATCCGCGGACCATCTCCGCCAGCGCGCTCGCGGCCGCGCAGGCCCTGCCGCGCAAGTTCGCCGAGGTCATCCTCGGCGACCTGCGCCGGGCCCACCTCGTCGACTCCGTTCGCGGCGTCGAGGGCGGCTACCGGCTCGCCCGCGACCCCGGCGACGTCTCGGTGGGGGAGGTGCTGCGCGCGGTCGACGGGCCGCTCTCGGAGGTCCGCGGGCGGCGCCCCGAGGAGACGAGTTACGAAGGGGCCGCGGTGAACCTGCCGCGGCTGTGGGTCGCCGCGCGCGCGGCGGTGCGCTCGGTCTTCGACGAGGTCTCGCTCGCGCAGGCGGCCACGGGGGACTTCCCGGTGCGCATCGCCGAGCTGACCGCCGCCGACGACGCGTGGATGCCGCGCTGACCGCGCTTCCGGTTGCGCGGCAGGGCGGCGGGCCGTACCATGCTTATATCCTATTGATTCGATAGGAATACTCGGCGCGGGCCCGGCGGCCCGCGGCCTCCACCGAGACCGGGAGGACAGCATGTCCGAAGCCACGCTCCGCGACCGCACCGCCGCGCCCCTCACCGAGGACGACGCCTTCGCCTACGCTGCGGCCCAGGGGTTCGCGGCGAATCCGCCGGGACACGTCGGTGCTGAGGCGGAGTGGCACCTCACCAGCACCGCGGACCGGCGCCGCCGCATCGACGACGAGACCGTCAAGGCGCTCCTGGGCGTGCGGGACGCCCTGCCGCGATGTACCCGGCTCAGCTTCGAGCCCGGCGGCGCCCTCGAACTGAGCACCCGGCCCGCGTCCGTGCGCGAGTGCTTCGACGACCTCGAAGCCGACCGCGCCCGCGTCGCCGCGGCGCTCGCCGATGAGGGCCTCGAACTCCTCGGCCTGGGCCTGGACCCGGTCCGCCTGCCCCGCAGGGTGGTCCGGTCCGCGCGCTACCAGGCCATGGAGGAGCTGTTCGACCAGGACGGGCGCGCCGGGCGGTGGATGATGGCGAACACCGCCTCCGTCCAGGTCTGCCTCGACACCGGGACCGAAGCCGAGATCGCCTCCCGCTGGGCCCTCGCCCACCGCCTCGCCCCGGTCCTGGTCGCCGCGTTCGCGAACTCCCCGCTGCGCCGCGGCGAGCCGAGCCTGTGGCGCTCCACCCGCCAGCACGTGTGGACCGCGATCGACCCGACCCGCTCGCGCCCCGTCCCCGCCGGGAACCCGCGCGAATCCTGGGCCCGCTACGCCCTCGACGCGCGCGTCATGGCCGTGCGCGGCCCCGGCCGCTGGACCGTCCCCCGCGGCCTCACCTTCCGAGACTGGCTCCGCGCCGCCGACCTGCGCCCGCCCACCCGCGACGACCTCGACTTCCACCTCTCGACGCTGTTCCCGCCCGTGCGCCCCCGCGGCCGCTACCTCGAACTGCGCATGATCGACGCCCAGCCCGGCCCCGACTGGATCGTCCCCGTCGCCGTCGCCGCGGCCCTCCTCGACGACCCCGCCGCGAGCGAGGCCGCCGCCGCGGCCCTCGAACCCCTCTGGGCCGGGGCCGCCTCCGCCGACCTCTACCTCCGCGCCGCCACCGCGGCCCTCCACGACCCCGCCATCGCCGCCGCGGCCCGCGCCTGCTTCACCGCGGCCCTCGCCGCCCAGACCGACCCGGCCATCGCCGCCGCCGTCGGGGCCTTCACCGACGCCTATGTCGCCCAAGGCCGCACCCGCGCCGACGACCTGGTGCCCGGATCGCGGTGATTCGACCACTGTGGCGCAAGCCTCACCGAAGGCCCGCAGGTCAACGGGGGACCGAGCGCTTCCGGTGCGGCCGCTAGTATTGGGGCGACCTCCTCCCCGTCGCCTCGACTTGGACGCCGCATGCCTGCAACGCCCTCCCCCTTCAACCGCCGGACGCTGCTGCTGGGAGGGGCCCTGGGCCTCGCTGGGGTCGGCGCGGGCGTCGGCATCGCCGCCTACCTCTCCGGCCGCGGCGACGACCCGCGCATCACCGGCGTCGAGGGCCCGCTCAACCCGCTCGACTTCGACCAGCTGCGCCTGCGGGCCGCCGAGCTGTTCGTCGGCGGCGAGATCCACCCCGACGACCCCGAGTACGCCCCGGCGATCAGCCGCATCAGCTCCGAGTCCGCCGTCCTGTGGGAGACCATGGACCGCACCGAGGGCCGCACCGCCGTCTGGCCCGACCTCAGCCCAGTCTCCTCGGCGTCGAACTTCAACAACTCCTACCGGCAGCTCTACCGCCTCGCCACCGCCTGGGCCACCCCCGGCACCGAGCAGTACGCCAGCGACGAGATCGCCGACGCGATCGTCGACTCCCTCGCCCTGCTCTACGACGGCGGCTACAACGAGGACGCCGAAGAGGTCGACAACTGGTACTGGTGGGAGATCGGCACGCCCTCGGCACTGCTGAAGACCTGCGTCATCCTCTACGACCGCATCCCCGCCGAGCGGCTCGCGAACTACCTCGCCGCCGTCGGCCGCTGGTGCCCCGACGCCGACATGCGCGTGGTCAACCCGAACATCCACGAGACCGGCGCCAACCGCGCCGACAAGGCCGTCGTCGTCGCCCTCCACGGCATCCTGGCCCGCGACGAGGACAAGCTCCGCCGCGCCCGCGACGACCTCTCCGGGAAGGTCGACGACGGCCGCCACTCGCTGTTCCAGTACGTCACCGAAGGCGACGGGTTCTACCGCGACGGCTCCCTCATCCAGCACGACGACGTCCCCTACGCCGCCGCCTACGGCACGACCCTCCTGTCCTCCGCGGGCATGGCCGTGTCGCTCCTGGCCGGGTCCGCCGGGGAGGTCGTCGACGACAACGTGCCGGTCCTCTACGACGCCGTCGAGGCGAGCTTCGCGCCGTTCGTCGAGGACGGCCTGTTCATGGACTGCGTGTACGGCCGCGGCGTCTCCCGCCCCGAGCAGCGCGACTACCACAACTCCACCGGATTCATCACGGCCGCAACGCTCCTCGCCGTCGGCGCCCCCGCCGACTACCGCGACCGCTGGCACTCCCTCGTCAAAGGCTGGGTCCAGCGCTCGCAGGAGACCCTCCCGTTCGCCGCCGAGGCCGGCATCCCCGGGATCAGCCGCGTCAAGGCGATCCTCGCCGACGACACGGTCGAGCCCGCCGCTCGCGCCACCTCCACGCACGTGTTCGCCGACATGGACCGCGCCGTCGCCCGCCGCACCCACTGGTCCTGGGCCCTGTCCATGTCCTCGAACCGCGTGGCCGCCTACGAGATGGGCAACTGGGAGAACCTCCGCGGCTGGTACCTCGGCGACGGCATGACCTACCTGTACCTGCCCGGCGACCCCCTCCACTACAGCGACGAGTTCTGGCCCACCGCGAACCCCTACCGGCTCCCCGGCACCACCGTGGACACCCGCGAGCGCGAGGTCACCGCCGACGAGGAGGGCATGGTCAAGCACCTGCCCGAGAACACCGTCGCCGGAGGCGCCGTCCTCGAAGGCACGTACGCGGTCGCCGCGATGGACCTGATCGCCGACGGCTCCACCCTGCGCGCCAAGAAGTCCTGGTTCACCGTCCACGACGCGGTCGTCGCCCTCGGCGCGGGCATCACCGCCTCCGACGGCCGCACCATCGAGACCACCGTGGAGCACCGCAACCTCGGCGAGGACGGCGACGCGCTCCTGTCGGTCAACGGCGACCCGCAGTCGCGCGACGTCGGCTGGTCCGCGAACCTCGACGACGCCCGCTGGATCCACCTCGACGGCGTCGGCGGCTACGTCTTCCCCCAGGGCGCCACCGGTCTGCGCGGCCTGCGCGAATCCCGCGACGGCGCCTGGAACGACATCGAGCAGGGACCCACCACCGGCGGCGGCGACACCGCCGTCCACACCCGCCGCTACGTCACCCTCTGGTTCGACCACGGCGTCTCGCCCGTGGACGCCTCCTACGCGTACATCCTGCTGCCCGCTGTGGACGCGCCCGCGACGGCGACCCTCGCCGGAGGCGACCGCATCAGGGTCCTCGCGAACACCGCGACCGTCCAGGCCGTCGAGGACACCGAAGCGGGCGTCATCGCCGCGCACTTCTGGGAGGCCGGCGAAGCGGGCGGCCTCGCCTGCGACGCGCCCGCCTCGGTCGTGCTCATCCGCCAGGAGGCCGCCGCCGCGATCGCCGTCGCCGACCCCGGCCGCACCGCAGGCAAAGTAGTCATCGAACTGCCCTTCGCCGCGACGAAGGTCATGGAAGGCGACGGCTTCGAGATCGAGGCCGGCGACCGGGCCCGCCTCACCGTCGACCTCACCGACACCGGCGGCCAGACCCTGACGGCCACCATCGGCTACTGATCGTCGCGTTTGAGAAAAGCGCCGACGCCGGGGCGGTACAGCAGCCACAAGGCCAGTGCCGCAACGACGATGAAGACGATCTGGAGCGTCGTCTCACCCGCGCCGAACCAGGCCGGGAAGTGGTCGCGGAGGTACGCGACGACTTCGTTGTCCGCGTCGTTGGCGCCGGCCTCGGCGAAGACCCAGCCGAGGTCCAGCAGGCCCGGGACCGCCCACAGGGCCACCGCGAGCGGGGCGCTGACGGCCGCGAGGGTCCGCGCGCCCGCGCGGCCCCGGCCGGTGCCGATCGCCGCCGCGAGCAGGAGCGCGAAGAACAACACCGCCGCGGCGATCGCGCCCCAGTACGGCAGGAACCAGCCCAGCGGACTGAGCTGCTCGCACGGTGACGAATCGTCGGGCCAGTTCCCGGTCGGCGACGCGTTGAAGACCGCGTCGCACGCCTCGGACTGCGCGTCCTGGAACGCGCCGTACAGGACCACCCGCACTATCGCCGCGGCCGCCAGGACCGCGGTCGCGCCCCACAGGAACGCCGTCCCGGCCTCCAGCGCACCGGGTTTCATATCGGCACCGCTCATCTCGGTCTCCTTTCAGGGGGCCCGCCGCCCACTGTAGGAGGAGGAAGCGCGCCCGGGGGACCGCGCCGCGCCACCTGGCACGAACCGACGGCCTACTGCGCCGCTGACCGGCCTACGGCCGACTGCGCCTCTGACCGGCCTACGGCCGGAACCGGTACCCCATACCTGGCTCAGTCAGCAGATGCACCGGCCGGGCCGGGTCCGCCTCCAGCTTGCGGCGCAGCTGGGCCATGTACTGGCGCAGGTAGTTCGTCTCGCGGTCGTAGTTGGGGCCCCAGACGCGGTGGAGGAGCTCGCGCTGGCTCACGAGCTTCCCCGGGTTGCGCAGCAGCACCTCAAGGAGCTGCCACTCGGTCGGCGTCAGCCGCACCTCGTCGCCGTCCTTGCGGACCTCCCGGGCCGACAAGTCCACAGTGACCGGGCCGATCGCCGTCACCGGCGATTCCGCGCCCGGCCCCGACCGGCGCGTGGCCGCCCGGACCCGCGCGAGCAGCTCGCCGATGTCGAACGGCTTGGTCACGTAGTCGTCCGCGCCCGCATCCAGCGCGGCGATCTTCTCGGCGCTCGCGGCCCGGCCAGACAGGACCAGGATCGGCGCCTTCGACCAGCCGCGCAGGCCCTCGATCACCTCGGCGCCGTCCATGTCCGGCAGGCCCAGGTCGAGCACCACCAGATCCGGGACGACCGCCGCGGCCGCGCGCAGCGCCTGCGCGCCGTCGGCCGCGGTCGTCACCTCGTACCCGTGCGCCGCCAGGTTGATCCGCAGCGCCCGCGCGATCTGCGGCTCATCGTCGACTACCAGGACCTTGATCACTCCGCACCCTCTCCATCAGGCGCCGCGATCCGCAGCGCCAGCACCATCGTCAGCCCGCCGCCCGGAGTCGCCTCCGGCCCCAGCGTGCCGCCCATCGCTTCGGCCAGGCCGCGCGAGAGCGCGAGGCCGAGGCCGACGCCGGTCGTGTTGTCGCGGTCGCCGAGCCGCTGGAACGGCCGGAACATCGTCTCGCGGTCCTCGTCAGGGACGCCCGGGCCGCGGTCGATCACCCGCAGCTCCACCGTCCCGCCGTGGATGCCCGCCGTCAGCCGCGGCGGCTCCCCTTCGGGGCTGTACCGCAGCGAGTTGGCGATGACGTTCACCAGGATCCGCTGAAGCAGACCCGGATCGGCCATCACCTCCGGCAGGTCCGCGGGCACGTCGAGCCGCACATCCGCCGCGGCCTCGCCGATCTCGTCGAGCGCCCACGGGACGGCTTCGTCGAGGGCGATCGGTACGGGGTCGGCGCCGAGCACGCCTGCTTGGAGGCGGCTCATGTCGAGCAGGTTGTCGACCAGGCCCGTCAGCCGCGCCAGCGACTGCTCGGCCGAGTCGAGCAGTTCCATGCGTTCTCCGGGCGTGAACAGCTCTCCGGTGGATTTCAGGCTCGACACGGCGACGCGGGCCGAGGCCAGCGGCGTGCGCAGGTCGTGCGAGACCGCGGCCAGTAGCGCCGTCCGGAGCTTGTCCGCGTCGGTCAGCCGCTCGACCGCTTCTGCTTGACGTTCAAGGCGTTCGCGTTCCAGCGCGGCGGCGGCGTGCATCGCGAACGCCTGCGCGATCCGCCGGTCCGCCGCTTCGAGCGTGTGCCCGCGCAGCGCCATCGCGAGGTCGTCCCGGATCGGCAGGTCGTTCTCCGCGGCACCGGGGCTGCCGCACGCGGCGCCCGCGTGCGCCACGATGCGCCACGCCTTCGGGTCGTGCCGCTCGTCCGGGCCCGCGCCCGGCGCCGTGCGCTCCAGCAGGGTCACCGACGTGAGCGAGAACGTCTCCCGCAGCTGCTCCAGCAGGTCGTCGAGCCCCGAGCCACCGCGCAGCACGTTCCCCGCGAGCGTCGCGAGGGTCTGCGCCTCGGCGCTGGCGCGCGCCGCCAGCCGCGCCCGCGCCGCCGACAGGTTCACCACGGCCGCGCCGCCGAGCGCGAGCGCCACGAACACGACGAGGGCGACCACCTGCTCCTGGTCGTGGATCTTGAACTCGTAGTAGGGGGTCGCGAAGAAGTAGTTGAGGAGCAGGAACCCGATCAGCGCGCCCAGCAGCGCGGGCCACATGCCCCCGGTGAGCGTCAGGGCCATGACCGCGGTGAGGACGATGAGGATCATCGTCGTCAGCGACAGGTCCTCGTGGAGGGGGATGAGGATCGTGACGAGCGCGGGAATCCCCAGGAACGCGAGCGCGATCCCGAAGCGGCGCCGCGCGGCGTCCACGATGCCCGGGCCTGACCGGGCCCGCTTGACGGACCTGACGCGCTCGTGGCTGACCAGGTGCACGTCGATCTTCCCGGACCGGGCCGTGGTGGTGACGCCGACGCCGCGCGAGAGGGCCTGGGCGAACCGGCCGCGGCGCGAGGCCCCGAGGACCAGCTGCGTGGCGTTCGCGCCGCGCGCGAACTCCAGCAGCGCATCAGGAATCGAGTCGCCCACGACTTGGTGGTACGTCCCGCCCAGATCCTCCACCAGGGTCCGCTGCCGCGAGAGGTTGCGGGCCGACCTGGCGCTGGTGAGCCCGTCGCCGGAGGCGACGTACACGGCTTTCAAGTCGGCGTTCCCGGACCTGGCGGCGATGCGGGCGGCTCGGCGGATGAGCGTGTCGCCCTCGTCGCCTCCCGAGAGCGCCACGACGACGCGTTCGCGCGACTCCCACACGGCGGTGATGTGCTGGTCCTCGCGGTACTGCTCCAGCTGGTCTTCGACCTTGTCGGCGAGCCAGAGCAGGGCGATCTCGCGCAGGGCCGTGAGGTTCCCGACCCGGAAGTAGTTCGACAGGGCCGCATCGACTTTCTCGGGCGGGTACACGTTGCCGTGGACCATGCGGCGGCGCAGCGCCTCCGGCGTGATGTCGGCCAGCTCCACCTGGTCCGCGCGGCGCACGACCTCATCGGGGACGGTTTCGCGCTGCGGGACCCCGGTGATCTGGGCGACGACGTCGTTGAGGGATTCGAGGTGCTGCACGTTCACCGTCGAGATGACGTCGATCCCCGCATCGAGGAGCTCGTCGATGTCCTGCCAGCGCTTCTCGTTGCGCGAGCCGGGGACGTTGGTGTGCGCGAGCTCGTCCACGAGGGCCACGGCCGGGGCGCGGCGCAGCACCGCGTCGGCGTCGAACTCCTCGAAGGAGGATCCCCGGTACTCGACGGCGCGGCGGGGCACGGTCTCCAGTCCGTCGACGAGGTCGGCGGTGGCCTGCCTGCCGTGGGTCTCGACGAAGCCGATGACGACGTCGGTCCCGCGGTCGGCGCGGCGGCGGGCCTCTTCGAGCGCGGCGTAGGTCTTGCCGACGCCGGGGGCCGCGCCCAGGTAGATCCGGAGCTGTCCTCGTGGCACCTACTCATCATTGCCGCGATTTGCCAGAACGGCCGTCAAGAACGCGTCAAAGGTGTCAGGACGGGTCCTAAGCGCCGCCGAGGAACCGGACGATGACGGGGGTCGCGGCGCCCTTGGCGACGGCGTCGGGGCCGAGGAGCCCGGGGGCGATGCGCGCGGTCGCGAAGGGCTGCTTGAGGGCGTATTCGCCGGTGGCGGCGGTGATGTCGGCGAGGCGGCGGGCCGCGAGGAGGTGCCCGGCCCAGCCGCCGATGACGATCAGCTCGGGGTTGAACAGGTTGAGCAGGTCGGCGAGTCCGGCGCCGAGGTAGCGGACGGTCTCGTCGATCACGTCGGCGGCCGCGGGGTCGTCGAGGAGCCGCTCCAGGGCCGCCTCCTCGCCGCCGTCGAGGTCGACGGCGCCGGTCGCGGCGAGGAACCGGTCGAGGACGCCTTCGGCGCCGACGTACGCCTCCAGGCAGCCGCGCGATCCGCACCGGCAGCGGCGCCCGTCGACGCGCATCGTGGTGTGGCCCCACTCCCCGGCGCTGGATCCCGCGCCGCGGTAGAGGGCGCCGTCGGCGACGACGCACGAGCCGACGCCGGAGCCGATGAGTGCGATGATCGCGTTCGAGGCGCCCTTGCCGGCCCCGAACCACAGTTCGGCCTGGCCCATGGTCATCGCGCCGTTCTCGACGTGGACCGGCAGCGGCCCGAGGCGCTCGGCCAGCAGGCGCCCCAAGGGGACCGCGTCCCAGCCGAACGCCTGGGCGTGGACGATCCCGTCGGGCCCGTACTCGACGATGCCGGGCATGCCGACGCCGACGCCGAGGACCGGGACGCCGCCTGCCGCGCCGAGCACCTCCCCGACTCCGGCGGCGATCCGGTCGATGACCGTCGCCGGGTCGTGCCGGCCCGCTTCGAGCGCGTACCGCGCGGCGGCCCGCGGTTCGAGCGTGAGGTCCAGCAGCTCGACCTGCACGTGGGTCTCGCCGACGTCAACGCCGACGACGAGCGCGTGCCCGGGGTCCACTTCGAGCAGGATGTGGGGGCGGCCGCCGTCGGAGTCGACCTTCCCGGCCTCGCGGACGATGCCTTCGGCGATGAGCTCGGCGGTGACGTTCGAGACCGTCGCGGTGCTCAGGCCCGTGGCGGGGGCGAGGTCCCTGCGGGTGAGCGGCCCCTCGAAGTACAGCGTCCGCAGCAGTCGCATCCGGTTGCCGAGCTTGAGGTCGCGGGTCGTCATCCGCTTGGGGCGTTCCATCTGTCCACCAGTCCGTGTCGTTACCTGTCCGGAGCCATGCCGTTATTGCGGGGAGATTGACGGCACGAGTCGATCTACTTAATCTAAGTCTTAACAGTAAGTCGTAGACCTACTGGTCCAGCCTACATCCGGCCCCCGGTCCGGGGGCGCAAGGACCGCGTTCATCATCCCCTCCCGGCCGCAGGCGTCCCCCGCGGCCGCAGCAAGGAGCACCCGTGACCACACCTCCCCGCCGCCGCCGCGGCGCGGCCGCCGCCAAGGCCGCCGCCCTCGGCGGCACCGCACTCCTCCTCGCCGCCGCGTGCCTCGACGGCGGCGGCTCCAGCGCCTCCGGCAAAGTGGAGATCCGCTGGTTCGTCGGCATGGGCGCCGGCTCGGACGCCCCGACCATCCCCGCCCAGGAGGCGATCGTCGAGGAGTTCAACGCCTCCCAGGACGACATCGAACTGGTCCTGGAGATCGTCGACGCCGACCAGGCCCCGAACATCCTCTCCACCCAGATCGCCACCGGCGACGCCCCCGACATCGTCGGCCCCATGGGCATCCGCGGCCGCTCCACCTTCCCCGGCGCCTGGCTCGACCTCACCCCGTACATCGAGGAGAACGAGTACGACCTCACCGACTTCGACCCCGCCCTCGTCGACTTCTACCGCATCGAAGAAGAAGGCCAGATCGGCCTGCCCTTCGCGGTCTTCCCGTCCTTCCTCTACATCAACCTCGACCTGTTCGACGAGGCCGGACTGCCCTACCCGCCCCAGGAGTACGGCGCCCCCTACATCGACGCCCAAGGCACCGAGCACGTCTGGGACATCGCCACGATGACCGAGCTCGCCAAGCAGCTCACCGTCGACGCAGACGGCAACGACGCCACCAGCCCCGACTTCGACCCCGCGAACATCGTCCAGTTCGGGTTCGGCAACGTCTTCGCCGACATCCGCGCCCAGTCCACCCTCTTCGGCGCCGGATCCCTCGTGGACGCCGACGGCAACGCCCAGATCCCGGAGAACTGGGCCGAGGCCCAGCAGTGGTACTACGACGGCATGTGGACCGACCACTTCATCCCCAACGGCCCCTACGGCGACTCCGACATGCTCAACGCCGGGTCCTGGTTCGAGTCCGGCAACCTCGCCATGGCCAACACCCACCTGTGGTACGCCACCTGCTGCATGGCCGGGTTCGAAGGCACCTGGGACACCGCCGCCGTCCCCTCCTACGACGGCACCACCACCGCGAAGCTCCACGCCGACACCTTCTCCATCACGAAGAACACCGAGCACCCCGACGAGGCGTTCGACGTCCTCACCTACCTCATCGGCGACGCCGCCGAGGACCTCACCCAGACCTACGGCGGCATGCCCGCCCGCATCAGCCTCCAGGACGGCTACTTCGAGCGCGTCGGCGCCGCCAATTTCGAAGGCCAGGACATCAACTGGGACACCGCCGTCGAAGGCATGAGCTACGTCGACAACCCCTCCCACGAAGGCGGCATGCCGAACTTCCTCGAAGCCGAAGCGGTCCTCGCCGAGTACGCCACCAAGTTCAACACCGAGGACGGCCTCGACATCCCGACCGAGCTCGCCGCCCTCCAAGCCGACCTGCAAGCGGTCTTCGACGCCGCCGAATAACCGCACCCCGGGCCCGGACCAGACCCCCGGGCCCCCTCCCCGCCGGGCGGGCGCCACGCCGCCCGCCCGGCACCCCCCCACTCCGCCTTCCGAAAGGCCCACCACCCATGTCCGGTCTCACCGACGCGGTCCCCACCGCGCGGCGGCGGCGCGGCGGCCGCCCCACCCGGCCCGCCGGGCCGATGCAGCGCCGCGAAGCCCGCTGGGGCTACTTCTTCATCAGCCCCTGGATCCTCGGCTTCCTGCTCTTCTCGGCCGTCCCCATCGGCGCCTCCCTCGTCTTCTCCACCCTGGACTTCCAGCTCACCGACCCCGGCGCCACCACCTTCGCCGGCACCTCCAACTGGGAACGCGCCCTCGCCGACCCCGACACGTGGACCTCCCTCGCGGCCACGTTCCGCTTCACGGTCCTGTTCCTGCCCCTGAGCATGGTCGTCGCCCTCGCGCTGGCGCTCCTGCTCAACTCCAAGCACCTGCGCGCCACCGCGTTCTTCCGGCTGCTGTTCTACGCGCCCTCGATGATCCCGCTCGTCGCCGGCGTCCTCATCTGGCAGCAGGTCCTCAACCCCCAGACGGGCTGGGTCAACCGGCTCATCGGCCTCACCGGCGTCCACGCCACCGGCACCGACGGCATCCGCTGGTTCGACAACCCGGTCCTGGTGCTCTTCGCGTTCAGCTTCATCGGCCTGTGGGGCATCGGCAAGTCCATGGTCGTCAACCTCGCCGGACTCCAGGGCATCCCCACCGAGCTGTACGAGGCCGCCGAGATCGACGGCGCCGGCTGGTGGCGGCGCCTGCGCAGCGTCACCCTCCCGCTGCTGTCCCCGATCATCTTCTTCAACCTCGTGATCGACTCGGTCGCGATCCTCCAGTACTTCGTCGTCCCCTGGGTCCTCTTCGGCGCCACCGGCCGCCCCGACGGCGCCAGCCGCTTCCTGCTCGTGAACTTCTACCAGCAGGCGTTCGTCTTCGGCGACATGGGCTACGGCGCCGCCCTCGCCTGGATCATCTTCATCGTCGTCGCCGTCCTCACGGGCGTCCTCTTCGGCACCTCCCGCTACTGGGTCCACTACGGAACGGAGCGCTCGTGACCACGACGCAGCCCACCGAGAACGCCCTGCGCCGCAGGCGCCGCGGCACCCTCCTCACCCTCTGCACCACCCTCGGCGCGCTCCTGCTCGCCGCGGTGTTCCTCATGCCCCTGGGCTACGGCATCGCCACGTCCCTCAAGGACAAGGACGGCGTCTCCGACCCCGACACCGGCGTCCTTCCCGTCTCCGCCCTCACCTTCGACTACGAAGGCGAGACCCACGACGTCTACGCCGTCCCCATGCCCGACGGCTCGACCCGCGACCTCGCCCTCATCGAGCCCGGCCGCGAGTCCAGCGTCTTCATCGACCCCGACGACCCCGACGCGGGCCCGATCGAATGGGACGGCCGCTGGCGCACCCTCGACCGCGTCACCGGCCTCGACCCGCAGTGGGGCAACTTCACCGAAGCGTGGAACACCATCTCGTTCCTGCGCCTCACCGGCTGGACCCTCATGTACGCCCTGGTGACCATGGCCTTCACCGTGGCCTCCTCCGCCTGGGTCGCCTACGGCTTCGCGCGATTCCGCTTCCCCGGCCGCGGCCTCCTCTTCGGCCTCCTCATGGCCACGATCCTGCTGCCCCCGGCGGTCACCCTCGTCCCCAAGTACGCGGTGTTCCTCCAGATGGGCTGGGTCGGCACCTACCTGCCGCTCATCGTCCCGCAGCTGTTCGCCAACGCCTTCAACGTGTTCCTGCTGCGCCAGTACTTCCTGACGATCCCCAGGGAGCTCGAAGAGGCCGCCCGCATCGACGGCGCCGGACCGATCCGCACGTTCCTGCGCGTCATCGTCCCGCAGTCGATCCCCGCGCTGACGGCCGTGAGCCTCTTCCACTTCTTCTACGCCTGGAACGACTTCTTCGAGCCGCTGCTCTACCTCGCCGGGAACCGCGACATCGTCCCCATCGGCGTGGGCCTGAGCTACTTCAGCGGCGTCTACAACTCCGAGCCCCACCTCATCCTCGCCGCCTCGCTCCTGGCGCTGGCCCTGCCCGTCGCGATCTTCCTCGCGGCCCAGCGGGTCTTCGTCCAGGGCATCGTCGTCACCGGCGTCGACAAGTAACCAAGGAGCACACCATGACCAGTCCCTTCCCCGACGGCTTCCTGTGGGGCGCCTCGACCGCCGCCTACCAGATCGAGGGCGCCGCCGCCGAGGGCGGCCGCGGGCCGTCCATCTGGGACACGTTCGCGGCGACCCCCGGCAAGGTCAAGCACGGTGACACCGGCGACACCGCCTGCGACCACTACCACCGCTGGCGCGAGGACACCGCCATCGCCGCCGACGTGGGCCTGAACGCCTACCGCCTCTCGGTGTCGTGGTCGCGCCTCCAGCCGTCCGGGCGCGGCGACCTCAACCCCGCGGCGGTCGCGTTCTACCGCGAGCTCCTGGCCGACCTGCGGGACAAGGGCATCCGCTCGGCGGTCACCCTCTACCACTGGGACCTCCCGCAGGTCCTCGAAGACGAGGGCGGCTGGCCCGAGCGCGCCACGGCCGAACGCTTCGGCGACTACGCGGCCCGCACCGCCCGGGCGCTGGGAGACCTCGTCGACGAGTGGATCCCGGTCAACGAGGCGTGGTGCGCGGCGTTCCTCGGCTACCACGCCGGCGTCCACGCTCCGGGCCGCCAGGACCGGACCGCGGCGCTGCGCGCGGCCCACCACCTCAACCTCGCCCACGGCCTCGCCGTCGCGGCCCTCCGCGAGCACGCCCCCGCGGGGAAGATCGGCTCGGCGGTCATCATGACCGACATCGAGGCCGCCTCGGACCGGCCCGAGGACGTGCGCGCCGCGCGCCTCTCCGACGGCGGCGGCAACCGCCTGTTCCTCGACCCGCTGTTCCGCGGCGCCTACCCCGAGGACATGCTCGCCCACTTCGCGCCCACCGGCGCGTTCGACGCGGTGCGGCCGGGGGACATGGAGACGATCGCCGCGCCCCTGGACTTCGTGGGCGTCAACCACTACCACCGGTTCGTCGTCGAGGCCGACCCCGACGACGCGCACCTGGGCAACCGGGCCCTGCCCCCGGCCAACCCGGTCACCGGGTTCGGCTGGGAGATCCACCCCGAGAGCCTGCGCCGGGTCCTGGCGCGCCTGTCCGACGAGTACACCGGCCTGCCGGTCTACATCACCGAGTCGGGCGCGTCCTTCGAGGACGCCGTGGCCGCCGACGGCTCGGTCGACGACGCCGACCGCGTCGCCTACCTGGAGGGGTACATGCGCGCGGCCGGGCGCGCGATCGAGCAGGGCGTGAACCTCCGCGGCTACTTCGTGTGGTCCCTGCTCGACAATTTCGAGTGGGCCGAGGGCTACTCGAAGCGCTTCGGACTCGTGCGCGTCGACTACGACACGCAGCGGCGCACGCCCAAGCGCAGCGCCGAGTGGTACCGGGGCGTCATCGCCTCGAACGGCGCGTCCCTCTACAGCGCGTAGAACTCCCGGCCCGCGGCCCTTGCCGGGCGCCGCGGGCCGGGCTCACGCCTCGGGCCCGGCCCAGCCCCACTTCGGCAGCGCCAGACCGGCCTCGACCGCCCCGGCGTCGTCGGGATGAGATCCCATCAGCGCTGTCGCCCACCGGAACCAGTCCCGCAGGGACGCCCGCAGCCGCGGGTCCGGCGGGAGGCCCGCGTCGTCCAGCGCCAGCGCGAAGCAGGCCTGGGCGGCCTCGTCGAGCTCGGGGTGGGCGCCGTTGCCCGAGTGCATGCGCAGTACGCCGCTGTGGTCGCCGAGGTCCCCGGTGTAGGCGGCGGGCCCGCCGAGCTGCTCGCCCCAGTACGCGGCCAGGCGCTCCAAGTGCTGCGGGTGCTGTCCGGGGTGGCTGAACGGGTGGGCGGTGAGCTCGTCCTGGAGGCACCGGCGGTGCCAGGCGCGGGCGAGCGCGAGCATGGCCGCGGCCCCGCCGGCGGCCTCGTACACGGTCCGGTCCATGCCCCCAGCCTGCCACGGGGCACCGACATCCGGGGCGCTACGGCGGGGGACCGGCGGTGCCCCGCTCGATGAGCGCCACGTCCAGGGACACGGCCCGCTCGGGGCGCGGCCCGCCCGCGAGGCGGTCCATCATGAGCCGCACGGCTTCGGCGGCCTTCCCCGGCAGGTCCTGGGCCACAGTGGTCAGTTTCGGGGTCACCAGCGCGGCGAGGTCGGCGTTGTCGTAGCCGACGACGGACACGTCCCGGGGCACCGACCTGCCTGCGGCCGCGAGCCCTTCGATGAGGCCGATCGCGAGGATGTCGGCGGTGGTGAACACCGCGGTCACATCGGGGCGCTCGGCGGCGAGGCGCCGCCCGTACGCGAAGCCGCCCGCGTGCGTGGTCTCCACTTCGGACACCAGGGCCGGGTCGAACGCGATCCCGTGCTCCTCCAGGACCTGCCGGTACCCCTCGAAGCGCTGGTGGACGACGCCGGTGTCGGCGAACGCGGGACCGGCGAAGGCGATCCGCCGGTGCCCCAGGCTCGCGAGGTGCCGGGTGGCGAGGACGGCGCCGCCGAAGTCGTCGGAGCGGACCTCCATCGCGAGGGGATTCGCCGAGTAGGAGTCCATGGCGACCATGGCGACGTCCCCGACGTCGGCGGCATCGAGCCGGTCGATCTCGACGTCGTTGAAGCCCAAGAGGACCGCGCCGTCGAGGTTCCAGGACCGGAGGGCCTCGGTGATCTCGCCGCGGCGGGAGATCCCGCGGAGCATGAGGTGGTAGTCGAGGCGGCGCAGCTCGCGCTCCAGCATGCCGACGACCTCGACGGTGTGCGGGTCGATCGTCAGGCTCGACTCGCCGACGGCGGGCACGAGCAGGCCGACGAGCCGCGAGGACTTCGCGGCGAGGCTGCGCGCCGACGCCGAGGGGACGTACCCGCGGTCCTTAACGATGCGCATGATCCGCTCGCGCGTGGCCGCCGAGACCCTCGCCTGCTTGCCGTTGACCACGTTGGACACGGTCATGAGGCTGACGCCGGCCTCCGCCGCGATGTCCTTCAGCGTGACGCCCAAGGGGGCTCCTCTCCATCGGGCGAGCGGTTACCGCACCCCCGCCGTTGACAAGTCTGACACCCGTCGTCTACGCTACCGACCAAGGTATAGCGCTAAACCTAGCATGTGCTGGGCTTCCACCGCGTACCGACCCCTGCCTTCAGTGCGCCCGAGCGCGCCCCGACGGCGATCCGACCCACAGCGCCACCGACCCACGGAACGGACCCACCTTGCACGAGTCGCAGCAGCCCGGCGCCGCCCCCGAGTGGTGGCGCAACGCGGTGATCTACCAGGTCTACCCGCGCAGCTTCGCGGACGCCGACGGCGACGGCACCGGCGACCTCGCCGGGGTGCGCGAGCGCCTGCCTTACCTCGCCGCGCTCGGCGTCGACGCGCTCTGGTTCACCCCCTGGTACCGCTCGCCGCAGGCCGACGGCGGCTACGACGTCGCCGACTACCGCGAGATCGACCCCGCGTTCGGGACCCTCGCCGACGCCGAGGCCCTCATCGCCGCCGCCCTCGCGCTCGGCATCCGCACCATCGTCGACGTCGTCCCCAACCACATCTCCGCGCAGCACCCCTGGTTCCAGGAGGCCCTGGCCGCGGCCCCCGGCGACCCGGCCCGCGACCGGTTCTGGTTCCGCGACGGCAAAGGCGAGCACGGCGACGGCCTCCCCACCAACTGGGTCTCCAGCTTCGCGGGCGAGACCTGGACCCGCACGACCGGCCCCGACGGGACCCCCGGACAGTGGTACCTGCACCTGTTCACCCCCGAGCAGCCCGACCTCAACTGGAACCACCCCGACGTCGCCGCCGAGCACGAGGCGGTCCTGCGGTTCTGGTACGACCGCGGCGTCGCGGGCGTGCGCATCGACTCGGCCGCGATGCTCGCCAAGGACCCCGACCTGCCCGACCTGGCCGAGCACCACGGGCCCGGCGAGCACCCGCACAACGACCGCGACGAGGTCCACGACGTCTACCGCCGCTGGCGCAAGATCGCCGACTCCTACGACGAGCCCCGCCTCCTCGTCGGCGAGGTCTGGCTTGAGGACACCGAGCGGTTCGTCCGCTACCTGCGCGACGACGAGATGCACACGGCCTTCAACTTCGACTTCATGTCCCGGCCCTGGGAGGCCGGCGCGATCCGCGACTCGATCGCGTCCACCTTCGCCGCCCACGCCGCCGTCACTGCGCCCCCGACCTGGGTCCTGTCCAACCACGACGTCACCCGCCCGGTCACCCGGTACGGCCGCGAGGACTCCTCGTTCTCCTTCGCCGCCAAGCGGTTCGGCACCCCCACCGACCTCGCGCTCGGCGCCCGCCGGGCCCGCGCCGCCGCCCTGCTCACCGCCGCCCTGCCCGGTGTCCTCTACATCTACCAGGGCGACGAACTCGGCCTCCCCGAAGTCGAGGACCTCCCCGAGGGCGCCCGCGAGGACCCCATGCACTTCCGCTCCGGCGGCGTCGACCCCGGCCGCGACGGCTGCCGCGTCCCCCTCCCGTGGACCCCCGACGGCCCCACCTACGGCTTCAACACCACCGGCACCCCCGCCTGGATGCCCCAGCCCGCCGGATGGGGCGCGCACGCCGCGGCCCTCCAGGAGGCCGACCCGGACTCCTTCCTGCACCTCTACCGCGCAGCGATCCGCCTGCGCCGCACCGAACCCGCCCTCCGGGGCCCGGACTTCGCCTGGGCCGACGCCGCACCCGGAGTCCTCGCCTTCACCAGAGGCGCCGACCTCCAGTGCGTCGTCAACTTCGGCGACGACCCGATCGACCTGCCCGCCCACAAGGGAGTGCTGCTCGCCAGCGCCCCTCTCGACGGCGGCCGCCTGCCCGGCGACGCCGCCGCGTGGCTGCGGGTCTGAACCGAAACCCCTCCATCACAAAGGAACCGACAAGGAGCAATGATGCTTACCTCTCGCACCGCCGCAGCCGTCACCGCGGCCGCCCTCGCCGCCCTGGGCCTCGCGGCCTGCTCGGACGACGGCCCCGACGACGGCAAGACCCACATCACCGTCACCATCGACGCCGGGCTCGAACAGGCCGCCATCGACGCGTTCAACGCCCGCGTCGAGCAGTTCGAGGACGCCAACCCCGACATCGACGTGGAGACCCAGGAGTACACCTGGACCGCCGGGACCTTCACCGCCCAGCTCGCGGGCGGCACCCTCCCCGACGTGTTCTCCATCCCCTTCACCGACGGGCGCGGCCTCATCGAGCGCGGCCAGATCGCCGACATCTCCGCGTACACCGCCGAACTGCCCTACCGCGACGCGTTCAACCCGAACATCGCCGCCGCGGGGGAGGACGCCGACGGGAACCTGTGGGCGATCCCGATCGCCGCCTACGGCCAAGGGCTCCACTACAACCGGACCCTCTTCGAGGCGGCCGGGCTCGACCCCGACGCCCCGCCGACCACCTGGGACGAGGTCCGCGCCGCCGCCAAGGCCATCAGCGACGCCACCGGCGAGGCCGGGTACGCGACGATGACCAACGGCAACACCGGCGGATGGATCCTCACCACCGTCGTCGACGCCCTCGGCGGGCGTACCGAGGACGCCGGGACCGCCACCATCGACACCCCGCAGATGCGCGAGGCCCTCGCCCAGCTCCAGGCCATGCGCTGGGACGACGACTCCATGGGCGACACCCTCCAGTACGACTGGGCGGGCATCAACCAGGACTTCGCCGCGGGCCGCATCGGCATGTACGTCTCCGGCGGCGGCAACTACGGGAACCTGTTCACCCAGAACGGCCTCAACCCCGACGACTACGGCCTGACCGTCCTCCCGCTCGCCGACGCGCCCGACGCCGGGGTCCTCGGCGGCGGCACCCTCGCCGCCGTCAGCCCGAACGCCGAGCCCGCCGAGCAGGAGGCCGCGGTCGCCTGGATCGACTTCTACTACATGGAGAAGCTCACCGACCAGGCCGCGGCCGTCGCCGACGCCGAGGTGAAGGCCGAGACCGGCCAGCCCGTCGGCGCCCCCGAGCTGCCCGTGTTCGACCAGGCCACCTACGACGAGCAGCAGTCCTGGATCGCCGAGTACGTGAACGTGCCTGTCGACCAGATGGCGCCCTACACCTCCCAGGTGTTCGCCCAGCCGCTCGTCAACGAGCCCGTGACCGCCACCCAGGAGGTCTACGCCGTCCTCGACACCGTCGTCCAGTCCGTCCTCACCGACGAGGGCGCCGACATCGACGCGCTCCTGGCGACCGCCCAGGCCGACGCCCAGGCCGCCATGGACGCCGCCGCGTAACCCGAAGGCACCGAACATGACCACCACCGACACCCGCACCGCAGGTGTCGCGGGACACCAGGCCGGGCCGCCCCGTGCGGCCCGGCCGGGCCGACCGCGCGCCCGCCTCGCCCGCGCCCGCTCCGGGCTCCACACGCTCGTCTTCCTGGCGCCCATGCTCATCGTCTTCGGGGTGTTCTCCTGGCTCCCCATCGGACGCGCCGTCGTCATGAGCTTCCAGCGCACCAACCTCGTCACCGACCCCGTCTTCGTCGGCTTCGCGAACTTCCAGCAGGTCTTCGCCGACCCACAGCTGTGGACCGCGATCCAGAACACCGGGTACTTCGCGCTGCTGGCCCTCCTCTTCGGCTACCCCGTGCCGCTGGTGGCCGCGGTCCTCATGAGCGAGGTCCGCAAGGCCCGCGGCCTGTTCTCGGCCCTCGCCTACCTGCCCGTGGTCGTCCCGCCCGTCGTGGCCGTCCTGCTGTGGAAGCTGTTCTACGACGCAGGCGAGGACGGCGTCTTCAACACCATCCTCGGCTGGTTCGGCCTCGGCCCCGTCGCCTGGCTCCAGGACGCCGACGTCGTCATGCCCTCCCTGGTCCTCGAAGCCACCTGGGCCGCCGCGGGCGGCACCGTCATCATCTACCTCGCCGCGCTCGTCGGCGTCGACCCGAGCCTCTACGAGGCCGCCGAGATCGACGGCGCGGGCGTGTGGCGCAAGCTCTGGCACATCACCCTCCCGCAGCTGCGCGGCGTCCTGCTCATCACGTTCATCCTCCAGATCATCGGCACCGCGCAGGTCTTCCTGGAGCCGTTCCTGTTCACCGACGGCGGCCCCGCCAACCGGACCCTGACGCTGCTGCTGCTCATCTACCGGTACGCGTTCACCAACTCCCTCGGCGGCGACTACGGCGCCGCCGCCGCGCTCAGCCTCATGCTCGCCGTGGTCCTCGCCGCGTTCTCCATGCTGTACTTCCGCCTCACCAGGAAATGGAGCAGCTGATGGCGGCCCAGACGACCACCGACCGGGGCCTCCTCGCCCCCACCGACCGCAAGCGCGCCAGCGTCCGCTGGTCCACCCGCATCCTCCACGGCCTGCTGCTCGTGATCCTCGCCGTCGCCGGACTCGGCCCGATGCTGTGGCTCGCCAAGGCCGCCGTCACCCCCACCCAGGACACGCTCCGCCACCCGATGGCCCTGTGGCCCAACGGCATCGACCTCGCCAACCTCGCCGAGGCCTGGACCCGCGTCGAGATCGACAAGTACTTCTTCAACACGATCGCGCTCGCCGCCGGGTCCTGGGCCGTGCAGCTCCTCGTTGCCGCCACCGGCGGCTACGCCCTCGCCGTCCTGCGCCCCCGCCTGGGCCGCTACCTCTCCGGTGCGGTCCTGGCGACCCTGTTCGTGCCCAGCGTGGTCCTCCTCGTCCCGCTGTACCTGACGATCCTCGACCCGCCCGTCGTGGGCACCTCGATGCTGAACACGTTCTGGGCCGTGTGGCTCCCCGCCGGGGCCAACGCCTTCAACGTCCTGCTCATGCAGCGGTTCTTCGCGAACCTCCCCAGGGAGGTCTTCGAAGCGGCCCGCGTGGACGGCGCCGGTCCCTACCGGCTGTTCTGGTCGATCGTGCTGCCCATGTCCCGCCCGGTCATCGGCGTCGTCTCGGTCTTCGCGGTCATCGCGTCCTGGAAGGACTTCCTGTGGCCGATGCTCGTCCTCCCCGACCCGGCCCTCCAGCCGCTGTCGGTGCGCCTGCCCGCGCTCCAGCAGTTCGTGGAGCTCGACGTGTTCCTCGCGGCGCTGGCGATCTCCTCGCTCATCCCGATCGCGCTGTTCCTGGTGTTCCAGCGCCTGTTCCTGTCCAGCGCCGGGCTCGGCGGCGCCGTCAAGGGCTGACGTGAGGGCGGGGGAGTACCTCCCGCCCTCACCCTATGTGCCCGGCTTGCACTATTGACAATGGTCTATCCCAATGCTAAAAAGACAGGAATATTTACAGAGAGCGCTCTCTCAGCGTAGCCCCGCCGTGACGCGCTCTCCTCCACGGAACGAGAGGACGCCTCCGTGAGACCACCCCGAGTCCGCAGACCCATCCGCAGGGCCCTCGCGATCGCCACCGCCGTCGTCGCCGCGACCGCGGCAGCCACGGTCGGCATCGTCGCCGCGGGCGCCTCCGAGACCTACGAGCCCCAGATCCAAGAGCAGGTCTCGGCCCAGGCGCTGACCTGGAGCGACGAGTTCAACGCCGCCGCGGGCACCGCCCCGAACTCCTCGAAGTGGAACTTCGACACCGGAGGCGGCGGCTGGGGCAACAACGAGCACCAGTACTACACCAACTCGACGTCGAACGCCGCCCACGACGGCAACGGCAACATGGTCATCACCGCCCGCAAGGAGAACCCCGCGGGCTACCAGTGCTGGTACGGCACCTGCCAGTACACCTCGGCGCGACTGCTCACCCAGGGCAAGTTCACGCAGGCGTACGGCACCTTCGAGGCCCGCATCCAGATCCCGCGCGGCCAGGGCATCTGGCCCGCGTTCTGGATGCTCGGCGACGACATCGGCTCGGTCGGCTGGCCCCAGTCCGGCGAGATCGACGTCATGGAGAACGTCGGCTTCGAACCGAACTCGGTGCACGGCACCATCCACGGCCCCGGCTACTCCGGCGGCGCCGGCCCCGGCGGCACCTACACGATCGGGGAGCCGTTCGCGAACGGCTTCCACACCTTCGCCGTCAACTGGACCCCGACCTCGATCTCCTGGTCGGTCGACGGCACCACCTACCAGACCAAGACCGCCGCGGACATCGGCGGCAACGAATGGGTCTTCGACCACCCGTTCTTCCTGCTGCTCAACGTCGCCGTGGGCGGCAACTGGCCCGGCTACCCCGACGGCTCGACGCAGTTCCCGCAGACGATGAAGATCGACTACGTGCGCGTCTACTCCGGCGCGGCCTCCTCGGGCGGCGCGATCACCGGCCTGGCCGGCAAGTGCCTCGACGTGGAGGGCTCCGGGACCGCCGACGGCACCCCCGTGCAGCTGTACACCTGCAACGGCACCAACGCCCAGAAGTGGACCACCCCCGGCGACGGCACCCTCCGCGCGCTCGGCAAGTGCCTCGACGTCAAGGGCGGCGCCACCGGCGACGGGACACCGGTCCAGCTGTGGACGTGCAACGGCACCGGCGCCCAGCAGTGGGCGTTCTCCACCGCGAACGACATCGTCAATCCACAGGCGAACAAATGCCTCGACGTCCCATGGGCGAACTCCGCCGACGGCACGAACCTCCAGATCGTGACGTGCAGCGGCAACGCCGCCCAGAAGTGGTTCCGCTGACCTGACACGAGAAGGGCCGGAGGGGATCCGCGTTCCCTCCGGCCCATACCCGTCCCCCTAGGAGACGGGGTACCGCTCGTCGAGCGCGAGGTTGAGCTCGACGACGTTCACCGCCGGGTCGCCCATGAACCCGAGGAACCGGCCGGTCGTGTACTCATCGACCAGCGCCGCCACGTCCGCCTCGCCCACGCCGCGCTCGGCGGCGACGCGCGCGGTCTGAAGCTCGGCGTACGCGGGGGAGATGTGCGGGTCGAGGCCGGACCCGGAGGCCGTGACCGCGTCGGCGGGAACGGCCGGGTCGGCGGGCGCGTCCCCCTCCACCGGCACGATCACCGCCGCGGCGTGGTCCTCGCCGTACTCGGCGCATTCGACCTGCACGCCTTCGTACTCGGCGAGGAACGGCGCCTCGACGGCGCCGCACTCCTCGTTCAGGCTCACGGCCCGGACCACGTCGCCCGAGGTGCCTTCCGAGTAGTAGACCCCCAGGACCGCGCCGACCGCCGAGTCGCCGGAGTCGGTGCAGTACGGCCGCGACCCGTCCACGCCCTCGCGCTGGCCGACCGCGAACGACCGCTCGCACACCTGCGTGAGCAGGCTCTTGGCGGCGTTCTCGTCGCCGTCCCAGCCCAGTGCGGGGTCGGGGAGGGCGTCCACGACGTCCTCGGGCCCGAGGTTCGAAGCGCCGGAGACGAGCGGGTCGTAGTCGCCGCTCTCGCCGACCGCCATCGAGGGGCGCGACTGGAAGTACTCCAGGAGCGCGGTCCCGTCCTCATCCGTGAAGGACTGCCCGATGAGGGAGGAGCCGACGACGTTCCCGGCCTCGTCGTACAGCAGCGATCCCTCGGCCTTGTCGTTCAGGCCCGGGAGCTGCGCCACCGCGAGAACGGCGAGCGGATAGACGATGCCGGTGACCGCGGTGAGCACCAGCAGCGCGCGCAGCGCGGCGAGGTGGTGTGCGATCCAGCGTGGAAGCCTAGCCATCATGCGACTCCGGGAATGAGCGCGACCAGCAGGTCGATGAGTTTGATGCCGATGAACGGCGTGACGATGCCGCCGAGGCCGTAGATCCACAGGTTGCGGCGCAGCAGCGCCGACGCGGACCCCGGCTTGTAGGCGACGCCCTTGAGCGCCAAGGGCACCAGGGCGATGATGACGAGCGCGTTGAACACGACCGCCGAGATGATCGCCGACTCCGGGCTGGCCAGGCGCATCAGGTTGAGCGCGTCGAGGCCCGGGTAGATCACGGCGAAGATCGCCGGGATGATCGCGAAGTACTTCGCGATGTCGTTGGCGATGGAGAACGTCGTCAGCGCGCCGCGGGTCATCAGGAGCTGCTTGCCGATGGCGACGATCTCGATGAGCTTGGTCGGGTCCGAGTCGAGGTCGACCATGTTCCCGGCCTCCTTGGCCGCGGACGTCCCCGAGTTCATCGCGACGCCTACGTCGGCGGCGGCGAGCGCGGGCGCGTCGTTGGTGCCGTCGCCGGTCATGGCGACCATGCGCCCGGCGTCCTGCTCGCGCTTGATGAGCGCCATCTTGTCCTCGGGCTTGGCCTCGGCGAGGAAGTCGTCGACGCCCGCCTCGGCCGCGATGGCTTTCGCGGTGCGCGGGTTGTCGCCGGTGACCATGACGGTGCGGATGCCCATGGCGCGCAGGCGCGCGAAGCGCTCGGCCATGTCCTCCTTGACGACGTCCTTCAGGTAGATCACGCCGAGGACCTGCGCGGCCCCGCCGTCGCGGTGCTCGGCGACCACGAGCGGCGTGCCGCCCTCGCCCGAGACCCGGTCCACGAGTTCACCGACGTGCGGGTCGGGGTCGCCGCCGGAGGCGCGCACCCAGTCCACGACCTGCGCGGCCGCGCCCTTGCGGATGCGGTGGACCCCGGCGTCCTCGGCCAGGTCCACACCGGACATGCGGGTCTGGGCGGTGAACTCGATCCACTCGGCGTGCGCGAGCTCCCCGGTGTGGCGCTCGCGCAGCCCGTGGGCCTCCTTGGCGTACACCACGATCGAGCGGCCCTCGGGGGTCTCGTCGGCGAGGCTGGAGAGTTGCGCGGCGTCGGCGAGGCGGTTGCCCGCCACGCCCGGCACCGGCAGGAACTGGGAGGCGCGGCGGTTGCCGTACGTGATCGTGCCGGTCTTGTCCAGCAGCAGCGTGTCCACGTCGCCCGCGGCCTCGACGGCCCGCCCGGACATGGCGAGGACGTTGCGCTGCACGAGCCGGTCCATGCCCGCGATGCCGATCGCGGACAGCAGCGCCCCGATCGTGGTGGGGATGAGGCACACCAGGAGCGACACAAGGACGATCCCGGTGACGCCGTTCCCGTCGATGACCGCCGAGTCCGGGGCCGCCGCCATGAAGTCCTTGGAGTAGATCGCGACCGGCTGCATCGTGACCACGGCCAGCAGGAAGATGATCGTCATCGCCGACAGGAGGATGTTCAGGGCGATCTCGTTGGGCGTCTTGCGCCGCTCCGAGCCCTCCACGAGCGCGATCATGCGGTCCAGGAACGACTTCCCGGGCTCGGCGGTGATCTTGACGACGATCCAGTCCGAGAGGACCTTCGTGCCGCCCATGACCGCGCACCGGTCGCCGCCGGACTCGCGGATCACGGGCGCGGACTCGCCGGTGATCGCCGACTCGTCCACGCTGGCGATGCCGGTGACGACGTCGCCGTCCCCGGGGATCGTCTGGCCCGCCTCCACCAGCACGTAGTCGCCGCGCACCAGCTCCGGCGCGGGCACCTCCACGGTCGCCACCTTCGGGGAGTCGATCGCGGGATCCTGCTTCGCGAGCTTCCGTGCGACCGTGTCGGTCTTGGCCTTGCGCAGGCTGTCGGCCTGCGCCTTGCCGCGGCCCTCGGCGATCGCCTCGGCCGCGTTCGCGAACAGCACCGTCAGCCACAGCCACACGGTGATCGTCCACGCGAACACGCCCGGGTCGGCGACCGCGAGCACCGTGGTGAACACGGCCCCGATCTCGACGATGAACATGACCGGGTTGCGCCACATCAGGCGCGGGTCCAGTTTGCGCAGTGCCGACGGGGCGGACTTCACCCACTGCCCGGGGTCGAGCAGACCGCCCCGGACCTTCGGCGCCACAGTGGTCATTGCAGACATTGCGGGCATCTCCTATTGCAGCCCTTCGGCCAGCGGGCCGAGGGCGAGGACGGGAAGGAAGGTCAGCGCGACGAGCACCAGCGTCACGCCCGCGACCATGCCGACGAACAGCGGCTTGTGCGTGGGCAGCGTGCCCGCCGTCGCCGGGACCGGCCGCTGCCGCGCGAACGACCCGGCCAGCGCCAGCACCAGGATGATCGGCACGAACCGGCCGAACAGCATGCACAGGCCCAGCGCCGTGTTGAACCACGGCGTGTTGGCGCCGAAGCCCGCGAACGCCGACCCGTTGTTGTTCGACGCCGACGTGAACGCGTACAGCATCTCCGAGAGCCCGTGCGGCCCCGCCTCCTGCATCGAGTCCAGGTTCGACGGCACCGCGAACGACAGCGCGAGCCCCGCCAGCAGCAGCGTCGGCGTCACCAGGAAGTACAGGCTGGCGAGCTTGATCTCCCGCGCCCCGATCTTCTTGCCGAGGTACTCGGGGGTCCGGCCCACCATCAGCCCGGCCACGAACACGGTGATGACCGCGAGCACGAGCATCCCGTACAGGCCCGAGCCGACCCCGCCGGGCGCGATCTCGCCGAGCATCATGTTCAGGATCAGCGTCCCGCCGCCCAGCGATGTGAACGAGTCGTGGAACGAGTTCACCGACCCCGTCGACGTCAGCGTCGTCGCCGCCGCGAACAGGCTCGAATCGCCGGCGCCGAACCGGACCTCCTTGCCCTCCATGGCGGCCGCGACGGCCTGCGGCACGGTGCCGTTCGCCATGGCCTCGAACCCGAACACGGCGGTCACCGACGCCAGGGCGAGCACGCCCATGACCGCGACGATCGCGTACCCCTGCCGGTCGTCGCCGACGATCCGCCCGAACACGCGCGGCATCGACACCGGGATCGCCAGCAGCAGGTAGATCTCGATGAAGTTCGTCCACGACGTGGGGTTCTCGAACGGGTGCGCCGAGTTCGCGTTGTAGAACCCGCCGCCGTTCGTCCCCAGGTCCTTGATGGCCTCCTGGCTCGCGACCGCGCCGCCGGTGATCGACTGCGTGTCGCCCGCGGCCGTGGCCGCCTGCGCCACGTCGGTGAAGTTCTGCACCACGCCGCCGACGACCAGCGCGACGGCGCCGAGCGTGGCGATCGGCAGCAGTACCCACAGCGTGATCCGGGTCAGGTCCACCCAGAAGTTCCCGAGCTTGTCGGTGGCCTCGCGCGCGAACCCGCGCACCAGCGCCACCGCCACCGCGATGCCCACGGCCGCGGACACGAAGTTCTGCACCGCGAGCCCGCCGGCCTGCACGAGGTGGCCCATCGTGGACTCGCCCGAGTACGCCTGCCAGTTCGTGTTCGTCGTGAAGCTGACGGCGGTGTTCCACGAGACGTACGGGTCGACGCCCGGGAAGCCCAGGCTCAGCGGCAGGTACTCCTGGAGCCGCAGGAACCCGTACAGGAAGAAGATGCTCACGGCCGAGAACGCGAGCACGCTCTTGGCGTACCCGGCCCAGTTCTGCTCCGTGCCCGGCCGCGCCCCGATGACCCGGTAGATCCCGCGCTCCACTGTGAAATGGCGCTCGCGGGTGACGACCCGGTAGATGTAGTCGCCCAGCGGCCGGTAGGTCGCGGCGAGCGCGACGAGCATCGCCGCGATGAAGACGACCCCGGCGGTCGTGGCGCTCATCAGAACCGCTCCGGTTTCAGCAGCGCGACCACCAGGAAGACACCCAGCAGCACGGCGAGGACGAGGCCGATGGCGTTGACGGCGCTCACAGCTTCTCCACCGCCTTCACCAGGAGGCCGAGGGCGATGAAGCACACCGCAGTCAGCGCCAGAAAGGCAAGATCGGGCATGGGATCCTTCTTCTCAGGAGGGGGCGCGGCCGGTGCCGCGCCGCCGGAGCGGGGGAACGCGCACCCGGCGGATCCGAGTCAACGCCCGGCCGCACCGTTTGCACAGAGGACCTGACGCCTTCGCTATGCCGCCGCCCCGCTTCTTGACGAGACGCTGACAGCCCCGGCGCAGACCCCCCATTCGGATCCCATCACGCCAAACGCCCCCAATCCGGAAACCGGGGCCGTAGAGTCGCCTGCATCGGCGCCTGCCGCGGCCGCCCGATCCGGTTTCCTGCCATGCGACCGGGCCGGACGGCCGCGGCGAACCGCGCGCCCCGCGTCCCGAGGGAGTCCACATGAGGCGCACCGCCGTGCCCGCCGCCCTTGCCGTCCTCGCGTGCGCCGCGCTGGCGGCCTGCGGCGCCGACTACGCGGGGAACGGCTCGTCGAAGGCGCGGGCGGGCGTCGCGGACGTCCAGGAGCGCGTCACGGGCGTCGACTGGGGCGAGTGCGACCTCCAGGCGATGTTCCAAGGCGAGGAGCTGGACGCGGTGGCGACGGCGTGGGCCGAGGCCCTCGAATGCGGTTCGATCCGCGTCCCGGTCGACTACGAGGACCCCGGCGGGCTCCAGGTGCGCCTGGCGATGGTCCGCCACCCGGCGACCAGCGCCGACCGCACGGGCTCCCTCCTGGTCAACCCGGGCGGCCCCGGCGGCTCGGGCATCGAGCTGGCGCAGCACCCGTTCCTGCCCGACGCGGTCACCGCGGCCTTCGACGTCGTCGGCTTCGACCCGCGCGGCGTCGGCCAGAGCGCCGACCTGGCGTGCGGCTCCGAGGACGCGTTCGACGCGGCCGTCACCGACGTGTACACCGCCGACCCCGCCGCGATCACCGACGCCCAGACCGAGGCGCTCAAGACCGGCGCCCAGGACTTCTCCGGCGAGTGCGCCCAGGAGGAGGACCCGCTGTTCCTCGACAACATCGGGACCATGAACGTCGCCCGCGACCTGGAGGTCATGCGCGCCGCGCTCGGCGACGACCAGCTCACCTACCTCGGCTACTCGTACGGCACCTACATCGGGCAGATGTACCTGTACCTCTACCCGCACAAGGTCCGCGCGATGGTCCTCGACGGGGTCATGCGCACCTCCGGGTCGGTGCTCGACGTCGCCGAGGGCCAGGCCACCGGGTTCCAGACCGCGTGGCGCGACTTCGCCGCGTACTGCCTCACCCTCGACGGCTGCCCGCTCACCTCCGCCGACACCGCCGACACTGAGCTGACCGCGATCCTCACGCGGGCGCAGGAGCGCGTCGGCGGGGAGCTCACCGTCGCCGACATGCTCGACATGGTCGCCCAGAGCCTCTACTCCGAAGCCAAATGGCCCGCACTCGAAACGGTCCTCGCCGGGGCCGCCTCGGGGACGCTGGAGCAGTTCGTGCAGGACCTCCAGGACCTCGCCGGAGGCGCGGGCGGCGCGGCCCGCATCCCCCCGATCCCGCTGCCGCAGCGGGACTCCGACGCCGACTTCTACGGCGTCCAGTGCGCCGACCGCGACAACCCCGGCCACTTCGGCGCCTACCGCAGCTCCGCCGAGGCCGCCTACGGGAACTCCGCGCTGTTCGGCGCCGGGATCTCCTGGAGCTACCTGCCGTGCGCGACCTGGCCCGCCGACGAGCCGAACCCCTCGAAGGTCGACGGCCGCGGCGCCGCGACCACCGTCCTGGTCGGCAACACCGGCGACCCGGCGACCCCGTACGCGTGGGCCCAGTCCCTCGCCGAGGACCTCGACGACGCTGTCCTGGTCACCTACGAGGGCTCCGGGCACACCGCGTACGCCCTCGGCCACGAGTGCGTCGACGCGCCGATCACGGCCTACCTGACCGGCCTCACCGTGCCCCAGCAGGACCTGCGCTGCCCGCAGGAACTCGGCTGAACCCCGATCGCCGCTACACTGTGGAGCGGCCTTCGGCTGCGTCTCACTCCCGGTTGTACACCGGTCGGTCACCCTGGCGCGTCTGGCAAGATGTCCCAGGCGCTCCGCGAGCCGCACGGCGGCGGGAGCGACGCCAGACCGTCGATGTGACGAAAGAAGCGCGAATGCACACTCTCCCCAGCACTGCTCGGACGGGGGCACCCGCATGGTCGACATGACCTGGTTCGAGGCGATCGTGCTCGGCATCGTCCAGGGCCTGACCGAGATGCTGCCGGTGTCCTCCTCGGCCCACCTGCGGCTCACCTCGGCCCTGTTCTTCGAGGAGGACGCGGGGGCGTCGTTCACGGCGGTCACGCAGCTGGGCACCGAGACGGCGGTCCTCATCTACTTCTGGAAGGACATCGTCCGCATCCTCGTGGCCTGGTGGAAGGGCCTGTGGAACAAGGACATGCGCGGCGAGACCGACTACCGCCTCGGCTGGTACGTCATCATCGGGACGCTCCCGATCGTGTTCTTCGGCCTCATCTTCAAGGACGCGATCCGCGACGGCGCCCGCAACCTGTGGCTGGTGGCCTTCAGCCTCATCTTCTTCGGCCTGCTCCTCGCGCTCGCCGAGCTCGTCGGCCGCAAGACCCGCACCTGGGACGACTTCCGCATGAAGGACGGCCTCATCCTCGGCTTCGCCCAGGCCGGCGCCCTCATCCCGGGCGTCTCCCGCTCCGGCGGCACCATCACCGCAGGGCTCTTCATCGGCCTCGACCGCGCCGTCGCCGCCAGGTACTCGTTCCTGCTGGCGATCCCGGCCGTCTTCGGCGCGGGCATCCTCAGCCTCGGCGACGTCTTCGAGCCCGCCACGGAAGGCTCGGTGCCTTCGGGGGCCCAGATGCTCGTCGCCACGGTCATCGCGTTCATCGTCGGCCTCGGCGCCGTCCACTGGATGCTCAAGTGGGTCGCCAAGCACTCCGTCTTCATCTTCGTCTGGTACCGCTGCCTCCTCGGCGTCGCCGTGGTCATCATGCTGGAGACGGGCTTCCTCCAGGCCACCTGAGCCGCAAGCCGCCACAGGGCCGGGTCCGATCGGACCCGGCCCTGTCCGCATCCCCGGACTTGACAGTCTGACAATATCGATAAACAATGTCAGAATGTCAGATCGAGCGGCGGCCGCGAAGGCCGCGATCACCGCGGCCGCGGGCCCGGTGTTCGCCCGCTACGGGTACCGGCGCACCACGATGGACCTCATCGCGCAGGCCGCGAACGTCTCGCGTCCCGCGGTCTACCAGCACTTCCCGAACAAGGCCGCGGTGTTCGCCGCCGTCGCCGAGCACATGACCGGCCTCCTGCACGCCGCCGCCGAAGCGGCCGCCGCCGCGGACGGGACGACCGCCGAGCGCCTCTACCGGGCCCTCGCCGTCAAGCTCGACTTCGCCGCCGAGGCGATCGGCGCCGATCTGCGCGGCGAGCTCGTCCAGGAGGCCGCGCAGATCGCCCCCGAGACCATCGCGGCCGCCGAAGCCCGCTACGCCGCGCTCGTCGCGTCGGTCCTCGCCGCCGACCCCGGCCTGGACCGGCTCCCCGCATCCGACGCGGCCGCCGTCCTCGTCGACGCCATGCTCGGCATCGCCCGCTCCGCGGCCGGCGCCGAGCAGATGCACGAGCGCCTCCGCCTCCTCGTCGACCTCACCCTCAACGGACTCCGGAAGGACCGGCCATGACCCTCCTCCTCTGCCTCCTCGCGGGCCTGTGCATCGGCAACGGCCTGCCGCACTTCATCAAAGGCATCACCAAGGAGGACTACCCGTCGATGCTCGGGAACGGGCCCGTTCCCAACCTCATCGCCGGATGGTCCTCCCTGACGATCGCGGCGTTCCTGCTCCTCGCCGCCGACCTCGGCGCGGCGCCCGCCGTCTCGACCGCCGTGATCAGCCTCGGCGTCCTCGCGATGGGCCTGTTCCACGCCAAGGTCGGCGCGTTCGGCCGCTAACCCCGCCGCGACTCCGCCACCGCCAAAGCGGTGATGGACCCCAGCAGGACCACCGACCCGGCGACCGCGGCCGCCGTGAGCGGCTCGCCGAGGACCACGACCGCCAGCACCGCGGCCGTGCACGGCTCGATGAGCATCATCACCGAGGCCGTCGCCGCCCGGACCCGGGCCGCGCCCGCGAAGTACAGCGGGTACGCCACGGCCGTGGTGAACACCGCCAGATACGCCATGAGCGCGACCGCCCGCCACACCTCGCCGCCCTGGGGGAGGAGCCCCTCGAACCACGCGGGCGCCAGCAGCACGAGCGCGCCGACCCCGAAGGACCACAACGTGATCGTGAACGCGTCCTCGCCGCGCTGACCGGCGGACCGGCCCAGCAGCGTCACGGCCGCGTACCCCGCCGCCGACACCGCGGCCAGGACCGCCCCGGCCGGGTCGACCGTCGCGTCGCCGCCCACGAGCACCGCGAGCCCCGTGACGGCCCCGGCCACGGCGAGGACCCCGCCGCGCCCGAGCCGCTCGCCCAGCCAGATCCGAGCGCCGAACGCGGTGAGCACCGGCCCCGAACCGAGCGTCAGGAGCGTCGCGACGGCCACGCCGGTGGCCTCCACCGACGCGAAGTAGGCGGTCTGGAACACCGCCATACCGACCCCGGCGCCGACGAGCCGCCCCAGGCGCGGCCGCAGCGGCCGCACCTCCCGCGGTCGCACGGGCCGCCGGAGCGCGCAGAACGCGCCGAGCAGGACCAGGCCGCCGAGGTGGCGCCAGAACGAGACGGCCGTCGGCCCGATGTCGGTGGCCCCGTAGACGAGGTCCGCGGCCGCGCCAGTGGTGCCCCAGGCGAGGCCGGTGACCGCGAGGAAGGCGAGCCCGCGCCGGGCCGAGCCGGACTCAGGGCGCGCAATGAGAACAGTGGACAAAGCGTCCTCCAGAGGAGAGTCGTCAGAACAGGTCTCTCGTCTGCGGGCACGCCATGGAAACGCGACCGGCCACGGGCCGGTCGCGGTGCTTCAGATGCCCGCCGCTACGCGGTGGGCGGGGAGATGCACGAACGCATGGGCGCCACCCTACCCCGGCAGGTACCGCCGGTACGACCGCAGGATCGCCACCGCGCACACCACGCCGACGCCCACGACCCCCAGCAGCAGCACCGGCGCCGGCGCGCCGGTCCCGGCCGCGACCGCCGCCAGCAGCGCCGGGGACGCGAACCCCAGGTACGACACCGCGTAGAACACGCCCGTCAGCCCCGCCAGATCGGCCGGGCCCGCGATCCGCTGCACCTCAAGCAGTCCCGAGACCATCCCGGTCCCCATGCCCGCCCCCGCGACCACCGCCGCGGCGACGCCGAGGGGCCACGACTGCCAGTGCGCGGCCGCGGCCGCCGCCGCCACGCCCGCCGTGATCATCGCGAGCCCGGCGAGCACGCCGCGCGCCGAGTCCCGCCGGTCCAGGCGCTTCGCCAAGGGCTGCACCGCGGCCGACGCCGCGAGTGCCACCACCGTCAACAGCGTCGCGTACGCGATGCCCCACCCGCGCGTCGCGTCCGCCAGCAGCACCGGCAGGTACCCGTACCCGATCGCCGAGGCCGCGAACACCCACGGCCCCGCCACGAGCACCACCCGCGTGAACCGCCGGTGCCCCGCCGCGGGGACCCGCAACTGCGCGCGCAGCGGCCCCGGCACGCCGCCCGTGGTCGCCGTCTCCGGCGCCCGGAGCACCAGCCACGCGAACGGCAGCGTCAGCGCCACATGGATGAGGAACGGCAGCTGCTCGGGCCACGGCCCCCACTGGGCGATGAGCCCGGCGACCGCCGCGCCCGCGAGCGACCCGAGCGCGAACGACAGCGTCGCCCGCCGCGCCCCGGCCCCGGTGTCCGCCGCGGGATCGTGCGGCCACTGCGACAGCTCCTTCATCCACGCCGAGCCGACGCACGTCGCCGTCCCCACCGTGACCCCGGCGAGGAACCGCCCGAAGCAGATCATGAGCGCCCCGGACTCCCCGAACGCGAGCGCCGTCGACGCCGCGACCGCGGCGAGCACGCCCGCGAACATGACCGGGCGCCTGCCGTACCGGTCGCTCAGCGCCCCCGAGAGCAGGAACGCGGGCACCAGCCCGAGCACGTAGACCCCCAGGAACCCGTTCACCGCGGCCGTCGAGTAGTGCTGGCGCTCCTGGTAGAGCAGCAGCAGCGGACTGAACTGGTTCCCGGCCCAGCTCGTGAAGAACATGACGGCGAACAGGGTCCGCCACGGGCGGGTCTGCGGGGGAGCGAGCGGTTCCGGCGGCGCCGCGAGGACGCTCACGCCAGGCCCTGGTGGCGCGAGAGGTGCAGGTCCAGGACCGCCCCGTACCCGGCGGCGTCATGGCGCCCCAGGCACGCGGCCATCTCGCGGTGCTCCCGGAACGAGGCGTCCAGGACCACCTGGCTGCTGGAGAGCACCAGGTGCGCGAGCCGCAGCTGCCGGTCGCGCAGGAGGTCGAAGAAGTGCGCGGCGATCGGGTTGCCGCCCAGGGCGATGACGGCGGCGTGGAAGTCGCAGTCGGCCTCCACGTACGCGCCGAGGTCCCCGGCCGCGAGCGCCGCCTCCTGCCGCCGGAGCGGCACCCCCAGGGCCGCTTCCACTTCCGCCGCTTCGGGTCTGCGGGCGGCGACGCGCGCGACGGCGCTGCGCTCCAGCACCCCGCGCATCTCCACCACGTCGGCGGCCTCGCCCGGCGACACCGGGTTCACGGTGGCGCCCTGCCGCGAGGACAGCGTGATGAGCCGCTCGGCCGACAACCGCAGGAACGCCTCGTGGACCGGCGTCCTGCTCAGTTCGAGCTCGTCGCAGATCTGGCCCTCGGCCAGCCTGGCGCCCCCGGCGAGGTCGCCGGTGATGATCCGCTGCTTCGTGTACGCGTACGCGCGCTCGGCCGCCGCCTGTCCCGTCATGGGTCAGGACGCTACCACTTGCATGCATCCTTGCATGCAACGATTCCCGGCGGTTGGGACTCAGTCGCCGTCGCGCTGGCGCACGGCGTACCCGGCGCGCTGGTTCAAGTCCGCGATCTGGCGGTCGAGCCAGTCGATCTCGGTGAGGTTGGTGGACCGGTGGATCTGCATGAGGCCCTTGCGGAACGGCGAGTCGAGCCGCTCGGGCGGGACCGGGGTCCCGTCGGCGTCGAAGAACAGCTGCGCGGGCTGGTAGAGGAACTCGCGGCGCCGCGCGAGCACGAGCGCCTGCTCCCTCGGGTTCTCCAGGTGGTGGAGGAACGCCAGCAGCACGTACCACTTGTTGTCGTCGGTGATGAACCCCGGCTCGGGGTCGCGCAGCCACCGCCGCAGCTGGTCCGTGCCGGTCTGCGTGATCTCCAGCATGTGCCGCGGCGCGGCCACCGACCCCGGCGCGGTGCGCCTGGTCAGGCACTGCGCGTCTTCGAGCTTCTTGATCGTCGGGTACAGCGTCCCGTCCGCCACCGGCCTGACATGCCCGGCCAGGCTCGCGACGCGGTTCTTCAGGTCGTACCCGTGCAGGGGAAAGTCCCGCAGGAATCCCAGAATCGCCATCTTCAGCATGCGTCCATTATGACACACCTATAGATATACATCGACATCGAGGTTAAAAAACCTCTTGTCAGTCAACGAAACTGCGCCCTCGAAACAACGCGCACGGGCTCCGCCCGCGCACTCACCAAAAAGGAAAGCCGCCCTCGAATTCCTGCTCAGGCAAGGAATTCGAGGGCGGCTCGGGCCGCGGCGTGGTGTCAGTCGAGGGGCAGCGCGTAGCGGCGGACGGTCTCGCGGATCGCCTCGGCGTGCAGGTAGATGTCGTCGAGGGACTCCAGCGGATGCCGGGTCTCCACCTTGTCGGCGTCGAAGATGCCGAGGTACTTCTTGGCCTTGCCGTTGAAGTGGAGGCGGGCGACCGGCTTGCGGTTGTTGTCGTCCATGAGCACCGCGCAGTAGCTCTTCGCGTCCCGCTGGACGATCCGGTGCGGCTTGACCTCGCTGCAGGCGATCGCCTTGATGATCTGGTAGCCGCCGATCTCCTCCAGGGTCGTCTCGACCCCGGAGCCGGTCTCCTCGCTGCCGGACATCCCGTCCCGGTCTTCGCCGGGGTCCGCCGACTCGGGTTCGGACACGGCGGGGAACGTCGAGACCAGAGCGGTCTGGAGGCGGCTGTTGACCTGGTCGTTGAGGAACTGCGCAGAGGCCTTCGCTACCAGGGGAGTGAAATGGTCCCGGACGCGTTGGGTGATCGACCCTTCGTACACTCTCGCGGTGAGGAACCGGACCCATTCGGGCTCGGGCTCCTTGAACAGCGCCGACAAGGTCCGCTTGATCTGGCCGATGTACTTGAGCTCCTCGGCGGCGTTGATGATCGAGTCGAGGTCGAAGGACTCCTTGGTCAGCTTGCGCAGCTCGGGGAGGAGCGTCTCGTCGAGATCGTCGAAGTCGAGGACCAGGAATGGCTTCTCGTCCATGCGGTTCGGCGCGTCGAGGTCGGTGTAGAACCGGTACTCCGAGCCGTTGGTCAGCACGGCGATCCTCGCGTTCGTGACTGCGAAGTACCGGAACAGCTGGGAGGCGTGCTCGACGCTTAGCGAGTCCTGGGGCCGCTTGCACTCGATGAGGATCTGCACCACGCCTTCATGGACGATGGCGTAGTCGATCTTCTCGCCCTTCTTGAGGCCCACGTCGGCGGTGAACTCGGGGACGACCTCGTGGGGGTCGAAGACGTCGTAGCCGAGCACTGTCGAGATGAACGGCATGATGAAGGCGTTCTTCGCGCCTTCCTCGGTCTCGATGAGCTCGCGCTGGGTCCGGACCTTGGTGACCAGGGCGGCGATACGCTCGTTGAAGTCCATGTCTCGCTCCTTTGCAAAATCATGGCGGTGATGAGGGCGCTACTTCGGGTAGCAGAGCGTATAGCGGGTCCCTGCGCTGGGGCAATAGGCCGTCAGGTCCCGAATCGACACCGGCAGGGCCATTTTGGAGACTCGTGAACCACTCGGGCTCTTGGATTCCCCTGGATTGCCCCGATTGGCCGGATCCTGCGGCGTCAGACGATGTGGAAGTACCAGAGGGCCAGGTAGGCGGTGGCGCCGAGGAAGGCGATGAGGGTCAGGAGGACGAGCCAGCCGGCGGCGGCTTCGAAGACGCCGGGGCGGGCGGATTCGCCGGTGGCGGCGGCGACGGGCTCCCAGACGGCCTGGTCGATGATCCGCATGGGGGCGATGGCTTTTGCAGGCGGATACCAGGCGCGGGGCTGGACCTGGAGCGCGGTGCGGTTGGCGGCCTGGAGGCGCCCGCGCCGGTTGTACGAGAAGACGGCCACATCGGACTCGTCCGCGAGGGCCGCGAGGTCGTCGTCCAGGGGCATCGTGGTGTACAGGCGCCGCTTGCGGTCGGGGGAGCCGGTGCCGACGATCATGGGGACGTCCTCGGCGGTGACCGGCAGGCCCGGGGCCTTGACCGCCGCCACGGTCCGGGAGGACTCGACGGCAGCCTCCCACTGGGGCACCGGCAGGTAGTCGCCGTCGGTCTTGTCGAGGTGCCGCAGGTGCGCCTGGACCAAGCTGAGGAGTGCGTACGTCTGCGGCGGCACGTCGGACGGCATGTTCATGAAGTGAAGTGTCACATACGCCCGCGCCGGTCGCACCTGTCCGCGGCCGGGAGTGACCGGTTCAGAACGCCTCGATCTGGGCGCCCAGGAGCTGGAGCCGCTCGGCGAGGTGCTCGTAGCCGCGGTGGATGACGTTGACGTGCCGCAGCTCCGAGGTCCCCTGCGCGCGCAGCATCCCCAGCAGGAGCACCACGGCGGGCCGCAGCGCGGGCGGGCACACGACCTCGGCGCCGGTCCACGCGGCGGGCCCGGCGACCTGGATGCGGTGCGGGTCGAGCAGGCGCACGCGCGCGCCGAGCCGGTTGAGCTCGGTCAGGTAGATCGCGCGGTTCTCGTACACCCAGTCGTGGATCATCGTGGAGCCCTCCGCGCACGAGGCGATGAGCGCGAAGAACGGCAGGTTGTCGATGTTCAGCCCCGGGAACGGCATCGGGTGGATCTTGTCCATCGGCGCCCGCAGGCGCGAGGGGTGCACGGTCAGGTCGGTGAGCCTGGTGCGCCCGTTCTCGGCGAGGTACTCGGGGCCCTTCGCGTACTCCAGGCCCATCTCCTCGGCGAGCGCGAGCTCGATCTCGGTGAACTCGATGGGGACGCGGCGGACGGTGATCTCGGATTCGGTCACGATCGCGGCGGCGACGAGGCTCCACGCCTCGATGGGGTCCTCGGAGGGGGCGTAGTCGACGTCGGCGTCGATGTCCTCGCGGCCGTGGACGGTGACGGTGGTGGTGCCGACGCCGTCGACGCGGATGCCGAGGTGCTCCAGGAAGAAGCACAGGTCCTGGACCATGTAGTTGCAGGAGGCGTTGCGGATGACGGTGACGGCGGGGAAGCGGGCGGCGGCCATGATGGCGTTCTCGGTGACGGTGTCGCCGCGCTCGGTCAGGACGATGGTGCCGGGCGGGTCGACGCGGTCCTTGACGGTGGCGCGGTAGACGCCGCCGGAGGTCTCGACGGCGAGGCCGAAGCGGCGCAGGGCGACCATGTGCGGTTCGACGGTGCGGTCGCCGAGCTCGCACCCGCCCGCGAAGGGCAGTTCGAACTCGGGGTGGTCGTGCAGGAGCGGGCCGAGGAACATGATGATCGAGCGGGTGCGGCGGGCGGCGTCGGTGTCGAGGCGGGTGAGGTCGAGGCGCTCGGGCGGGGTGAGGCGCAGGTCCTGGCCGATCCACTCGTGGTGGACGCCCATGGAGTCGAGGACGCGGAGGATGCGGTTGACCTCCTCGATGCGGGCGACCTTGCGGAGGGTGGTGGTGCCGCGGTTGAGCAGGCTCGCGCACAGCAGGGCGACGCAGGCGTTCTTGGAGGTCTTGACGTCGATCGCGCCCGACAGGAGGGTGCCGCCGTGGACGCGCAGGTGCCTGGGCGCGTCGCCCGCGCCGTTGCAGCGGCTGGTACGCGTGTGTGCTCCCGTGGCGGCGTAGTCGAACATGCGGTCAGCGTAACGGAGGTGAGTGTCCGAATAGGGGCGTTCGTGTGCGAACGGTCCTCGGTTCAGGCGACGGGATTGATGCCTTCGGCGGCGCGGATGCGCTCGTCGAGCAGCTCCATGACCGCGGCGACGGAGGGCCGGCGGGCGCCGCCGCGGAGCGTCACGGCCCGGAAGTGCCGGTAGGGCGTGTAGGGGCCGCCGATGGGGACACGCACGAGGTCGAGGTGGTGGGGGAGGTCGACCAGGCGCGGGATGAGGGCGACGCCCATGCGGTGGTCGACCATGACGGCGATGACGGGCCATTCGCGGGCCTCGCCGGTGACGGTGGGCCGGAATCCGGCGTTGGAGCAGGCGGTGAGGACGTGGCGGCGGTGGATCGACCCGGGGACGCCGATGATCCACGGTTCGCGTTCGAGGTCGCGCAGGTCGGCCTTGTCTGCGCCCGCGACCCAGTGGTCTGCGGGCACGACCAGGTCGAACGGGTCGTTGAAGACCGTCTGGGAGTCGAAGCGGATGTCCTCGGGCGGCGGGTTGTCGGGGGTGGCCTCGACCAGGGCCAGGTCGGCGTCCCCGGAGAACAGCAGGTCGAAGCTCTCCGACGCCTCGGCTTCGCGCAGGCGCAGTTCGAGGCTGGGGTACCGGTCGCGGGCGGCGTCGACCAGCGGCGCCAGGAGCGTGGCGATGGCGGTGGGGAACCCGCACAGGCGCAGCAGCCCGGACGGCTCGCCCTCGGTGGCCTGGAGCTCGGCTTCGGCGAGGCGCCACATCGCCTCGATGGCGTCGATGTGCGCGATGAGGATCTGCGCGGCCGACGACAGGCGCACGCCGCGCCCGACGGGTTCGAGCAGGGGCACGCCGAGGTCCTTGGAGAGCAGCCGGATCTGCTGGGACGCCGCCGAGGTCGACATGTGGAGGGCCTTGGCGGCGCCGGAGACCGTCCCGTGGTGGGCGATGGCCCGCAGGACGTGCAGTCGGCGGAGGTCGATCACCGTGTGTCCCCAATCGCTTTAGCTACAGCTTCACGATGAGTTTCGCAAACCATCGTCACCGAAGTGTTGTAGCCCGGACGAATGGGACTCTAACCTCGATGATGAGCGTGATGCCGGCGTCCAGTGCCGGCGGGTGGGCGCTCGATCCGAACCTGATTCCGATGCCTTGTGAGGAGGACACGGTCATGCCTTGCTGCCCGTACTGCGGTTGGCCCGACGACGATCCGGTGACGACCGTGTCCCGGCACCGGAGCGCCGCGGGCGCGACGGTGTGGACGCGGTGCATCTGCGGGTCGCTCCAGACCCGGGTGCAGCGCGGCGCCGCGTCGGTGGTCTGCGCGCGGAGCAGACCGGCGGCCGATCCGGCCGCGACCCTGTAGCACCCCGCACTCCCTTCCAGCAATACCTGCGCGCGCCCGGCACGGGCGCGGGCCCCTTCCTGCCTGCCTTCGTCCCGAAAAAGGGTTTCCAATGCACGACTTCGACATCCGCATCATGTTCCAGATCATCGGCGCGCTCCTCTACATCACGAACTTCCTGCTCCTCCAGACCCACCGCATCCACGCGACCAAGCCCGCGTCGCTGCTGCTGGTCATCTCGGCCTGCTCGATCCTGCTGACCGCGGCGATCATCGGCCGCGACTGGGGCCTGATCCTGCTCGAAGGGACCTGGCTGGTCCTCGTCAGCTCCACGTTCGCCATCCGCCAGCGCGAGACGCGGCGGCGCCTGGTGCTGGAGCGGGAGGCGGTGGACTCGGCGGTCGCGGTGGTGCGCGAGGCGCCGGTGCCGGCGGTCGTGGAGGCCGTGGAGCCGGTGGCGGTTCCTGTGGCGCGGGAGCGCGAACTGGCGGGCGCGGCCGCGTAGTGCGCAGGGCCGGTTAGGCTCTGGGCGTGGCTATCCGAGTGCTCATCGCAGACGATCAGGAGATGGTCCGGGCGGGGTTCCGGGCCATCATCGACGCGCAGCCGGATATGGAGGTGGTCGCGGACGCCCCTGACGGCGTGGTGGCGGTGGCGCAGGCGCGGCGGTTGCAGCCGGACGTGTGCCTGTTCGACATCCGGATGCCGCGTCTGGACGGGCTGGAGGCGACGCGGACGCTGCTGGCGGGTCAGAACGGTGCGGGTCCGCGGGTGGTGGTGGTGACGACGTTCGACACGGACGAGTACGTGTACGGGGCGCTGCGGTCGGGTGCGACGGGGTTCCTGCTGAAGGACTCGGGTCCGACGCTGCTGGTGGAGGCGGTGCGTGCGGCCGCTTCGGGTGAGTCGCTGGTGTCGCCGTCGGTGACGGTGCGGCTGTTGGAGCGGTTGAGCGAGCCGGTGAAGGACGGTGCGGCGGCGGTCGGTGTTTTGACCGAGCGGGAGCTGGACGTGGTGGAGCTGGTGGCGCGGGGGAAGACGAACGCGGAGATCGCGGGGACGTTGTTCGTGTCGGTGTCGACGGTGAAGACGCATCTGGAGGCGGTGCGGGCGAAGCTGCCAGCGCGGAACCGGGTGGAGATCGCGGCGTGGGCGTGGGAGCACGGCGTCGTCGGGTGACGCGGGGGTGCTGATGCGTGGGCTTGCGGTGGGGTCGTCGGTGACCGAGACGGTGGTGAACCGGTCGCGGTTCGTGTGCTCGCTGTTCCGGGTGGGCTCGGAGGGCGAGGCGCGGGAGCGGATCGCGGCGCACCGGCGGGAGTTCTGGGAGGCGACGCACAACTGCACGGCGTACGTGCTCGACGGGGGCCGGATCGCGCGGTCGAACGACGACGGGGAGCCGGCGGGGACCGCGGGCCTGCCGATGCTGGAGGTCCTGCGCGGCCGGGACCTGACCGACACGCTCGCGGTGGTGACGCGGTATTTCGGCGGGGTGAAGCTCGGCGCGGGTGGCCTGGTGCGCGCCTACAGCGGCGCCGTCTCGGCTGCCGTCGACGCGGCGGGCGTGGTGGAGCTGGCGGTGTGGCCGCGACTGCTGGTGCGCGTCGACTACGGGGTCGCCGGGAGCCTGGAGGGCCTGCTGCGGCTGCGGGAGGACGTGCGGCTCGCCCAGGTGTCGTTCACGGACGTGGTGACGTTCGACCTGGCGTGCGCGGACGCGGAGCTGCTGGCGGCGTGGGTGGCGGGGCAGTCGGCGGGCGCGGCGGAGATAGAGCCCGCGGGGTCGGTGCGCGTGGAGCTGTAGGATCCGTGTTGTGACCGATAACAGTTTCCCGAACCCGTTCATTCTGGAGCGCGCGGACCCGCAGATCCTGCGGCACGGCGGCCGCTACTTCTTCACGGCCACGGTCCCGGCGTACGACCGGATCGTCCTGCGCGGCGCCGACACCCTCGACGGCCTGCGGACCGCCGCGGAGACCACCATCTGGGTGCGGCACCCGGAGGGCGCGATGGGATCGCACATCTGGGCGCCGGAGCTGCACCGGGTCGGGGACGGCTGGTACGTGTACTTCGCGGCGGGCGAGGCCGCCACGGCCACCGGCGACGTGTGGAAGATCCGCATGTACGTGCTGGAGAACCTGAACGACGACCCGCTGACCGGCGAGTGGACCGAGAAGGGGCGGATCGCCACCCCGGTCGACTCGTTCTCCCTCGACGCGACCACGTTCGCGCATGGCGGCACCCAGTACCTGTGCTGGGCCCAGCACGACCCGGAGCTCAAGGGCTCCAACACGAGCCTGTACCTCGCCGCGCTCGCGAACCCCTGGACCCTCGCCGGGGACCCGGTCGAGATCTCCCGCCCCGAGCTGGACTGGGAGACGGTCCGGTTCGCGGTCAACGAGGGCCCGTACGCGCTCGTGCGCAACGGGAAGGTCTTCATCACCTACTCCGCCTCCGGGACGGGCGCGGAGTACTGCGTGGGCCTGCTGTCGGCCGACGCCGACGCGGACCTCCTCGACCCCGCCTCGTGGTCCAAGAGCCCGGTCCCGGTGTTCACCACGAACGCGGCGAACGGGATCTACGGCCCCGGCCACAACGCGTTCACCACCGCCGAGGACGGGACCGACCTCCTGGTCTTCCACGCCCGCGCCTACGAGGAGATCACCGGCGACCCCCTCGACAACCCGGACCGGCACTGCCGGATCCAGCCCTTCGGGTGGCGCGCGGACGGCACGCCCGACTTCGGCGAGCCCCTCCCCGAATCCTGACGCGGCTAGGCCGGTCGGCCGAGGCGCCGGGGGTCCTTTCCGGACTACGGTGAGGGTCCAAACCCCTGGAGGTGCCATGAAAGCCGTCGTCCAGGACCGGTTCGGGCCGCCCGAGCAAGTCCTCCGCGTCACCGACATCGACCGCCCCGAGCCCGGACCCGGCGAGGTCCTCGTCCGGCTGCGGGCCACCAGCGTCAACACGCCCGACTGGATCGCGGTCGCGGGCGTCCCGTACGTGCTGCGCCTCTCGGCCCGCGCGAAAGGGGCCGTGCGCGGCACCGACGTCGCCGGGACCGTCGCGGCCCTCGGCGAGGGCGTGACCGGCTTCGCCGTCGGGGACGCGGTCTTCGGTACGAAGTGGGGCTCGGGGTTCGCCACGGCGGGCACGTTCGCCGAGTACACCGCCACCGCCGCCGACCGGCTCCTCCCCAAACCCGCATCGATCTCCTTCACCGACGCGGCCGCCGCGGTCATGTCCGGGCTCACCGCCCACGCGGCCATGACCAAGTCCTTCACGGCCGCACCCGGGACACGGGTGCTCATCAACGGCGCCTCCGGCGGGGTCGGCACGTTCGCCGTCCAGATCGCCAAGCACCTCGGCGCGCACGTCACCGCCGTCTGCGGCCCGAAGAACCTCGACCTCGTGCGCGGCCTCGGCGCCGACGACGCGATCGACTACACCACCACCGACTTCACCGCCGGCACCGCACGCTACGACGCGATCCTCGACAACGTCCTCAACCACCCGCCGCGCCGCGCCTTCCGCGCGCTCGCGCCCGGCGGCGTCTACCTGCCCAACAGCATCGGCAACACCGGCGGCCTGGCCGCCGGGCTCGCGAAGATGGCCGGCGCAACCCTCCTGGGCGCGATGGGCCGCGCGAACGTGCGCTCCGTGGACGGGAACTTCACGCCCGAGCGCCTCGCGGCCGTCGCCGACCTCATCACCACCGGCGCCGTCACACCCGTCATCGACCGCGCCTACCCCCTCGACGAGGTCCCGGCAGCGGTCGCCCGCATGTACGCCCACCACGCCCGCGGCAACATCGTCATCACCATCGACTAGCGGACAGGCGGGGACTCAGTCCCCGGTGTCGCGGCGCAGCCGCTTGGTCTCGCCGCGGCGCCGCTTGTCCTCCAAGCGCCGACGCTTCTGCCCCTTCGAGGGCTTCGTGGCCCGCCTGGCCGGCGGCGGCGCGGCGATGGCCCGGCGCAGCAGCTCACCGAGCCGCTCGGCGGCGGCCTCCCGGTTGCGCAGCTGCGACCGGAACTCCGAGGCGGCGATCACCACCGTCCCCTCCACCAGCCGCGAGGCGAGCCGCGCCAGCGCCCGCTCCCGCAGCGCCTCCGGGAACACCTTCGATGCGGCGAGGTCGAAGACGAGCTCGACGCGCGAGTCGGTGGTGTTGACGCCCTGGCCCCCGGGGCCCGAGGATCGCGAGAACCGCCAGCGCAGCTCGGCGTCGGGGATCTCGTACTGGGCGGTGACGGTGACTGGCATGGCGTGCTTTCACGTTTCGAGTGCGGTGCGGGCCCAGCGGACGAGCATCGCGAAGACCGGGCGGCGCCGCTCCAGGACCTCGGCGTCCGCGGCGGCGTCGTAGTTCGCGCTGGCGAGGCCGCGTCCTTCGGCGAGGCGCCGGAGCATCATCGGAGCGAGCCAACAGTACTTGGCGGCGCCCGCGGCGGCGACGGCTTTTCGCGTCCCCACCTCGTCGCGGTGCCCAGTTTCGGCGAGGCCTGCGAGGTAGGCGCCCGTGAGTGCGTCCTCCGCTTCGGCCAGGAGCGCGACGTCCTGGTGGCCGTCGAGGAACGTGTCCGGGATCAGGTTGGCGAGGTCCTCGCCGATCGCGCCGGTCCCGGTGAACGACCAGTCGAGGAGGACGAACTCGCCGCCGGGGCGCCGGTAGAGGTTCATCGGCCACACGTCGAGGTGGCACACCGTCTGCGGGGCGGCCTCGGCGATGGCGAAGAGGTCGCCGCGTCGCTCCCATATGGTCCGCAGGCCCCGGCGCAGGTCCGCGGGCCAGTGCGCGGCGGCGGCCGGGTGGTCCCAGTCGAGGGGCCCGAGCTCATGGCGTCCGGCGTAGGAGCGCAGGAACCGGCGGGAATGCCACGGGAGCACCTCCCGGGAACGGGCCTGGACGGCGCCGAGGCGGCGGGCGAACTCGGCGAGCCCGTCCACGCCGAGGCTAGTGCCCGGGGTGCCCTCGACGTGTTCGAGCCACAGCTCGACGCTCCCGTCGGGGCGGTCCCCGGCCGCGAGCAGCGCGGGCGCGCCGATCCCGGCGTCCCGCCCGTACTCGCCTGCGAACCCGCTGGTGTAGGCGATCGGTTCGCGGCGCCAGTAGTTCCAGTGCCGCGGGTCAGGGGAGGCCGGCCAGTCGGCGCGGCCGTCCCCGGCCGGGGTCAGATGCTTGAGGACGGCGGCCCCGCCGGGCCCGGTGACGGTCCAGATCCCGCCGGTGGCCTGGTTCCCGGTGTTGTGCGCCAGCGCGCCCCGCTCGCGCACGGGCGCGCCGACGGGGGAGTGGCGGGGGTCTGCGAGCACCCGGTGGATTCTGCCATGGGCGCCTAGCGGCGGTCGGAGAAGTCCTCCACGGCCATGACGACGGTCCCGGTCTCGTCGGAGGCGTCGAGGTCCACGGTGAACAGCATGGACCAGTCGCGGTCGGCGGCCGGGTCGTCGATCGTCTGGCGCACCGACCAGGTGCGGCCTTCCTTGGCGATCTCCAGGAGGTCGGCGCCGCGGGCGGGCCCGGCGGTGCCGATGTCGTCGTGGGCCGCGAAGTACGCCTCCAGGGCCGCGTCCCACTTCGAGGCCGGCCAGCCGGTCTCCAGGGCGGCGAGGGCTTCGGGGCGGTCGGCGGCGGCGAGCTCGACGTGGCGGAACGCGGCGTTGCGCACGGCGATGGTGAACGCCCGCTCGTTGTCGGTGAACGCGCGCGCGGGGCGGCCGGTGTCGATGTCCTCGTCGTCGGCGGGGTTGGTCAGCTGCTCCCACTCGTTGATGAGCGAGGAGTCGGTCTGGCGGATCGTCTCCCCGAGCCACGCGGTGAGGTCGTCGACCTCGGCGCCGCCGGTGTCCTCCGGGAGCGTCTGCACCAGCGCCTTGTACGCGCTCGACAGGTACCGCAGGAGGAGCCCTTCGGCGCGGGGGAGGCCGTAGAGGGCGATGTACTCCCCGAACGTCAGCCGGCCCTCCCAGATCTCGCGGAGGATCGACTTCGGCTCCAACTGGTAGTCCGCGGCCCACGGGTGGCTGGTGCGGTACGCGGCGAACGCCTCGTCGAGGAGTTCGGCGAGGGGCTTGGGGTAGTCGACCTCGGCGTCTTCGAGCTGGTTCATGCGGTCGTAGTAGTCCAGGCCCTCGGCCTTCATCGCGTTGATGGCCTCGCCTTTGGCCTTGTTCCGCTGCGCGGCCAGGATCTGCCCCGGGCCCTCCAGCGTGGCCTCGATGATGGAGACGACGTCCATCGGGTACGTCTCCGACTCGGCGTCCAGGAGTTCCAGGGCGGCCAGCGCGAACGGCGCGAGCGGCTGGTTGAGCGCGAAGTGGTCGGGCAGGTCCACCGTGAGCTTCACGGAGCCGCCGTCGATGACGATGATCCCCGCGTCCCGCAGCGTCCGGGCGATGGTGAGCGCGGTGCGGGCCATCTTCAACTGGGTCGCCCGGTCGGCGTGGGAGTCCTCGATGAGGGTGCGCACGTGGGTGAAGGTGTCGCCGCCGCGGCCGAGGAGGTTGATGAGCATCGCGTGGGTCATGCGCATCCGCGACGTCAACGGCTCCGGCGGGGCCTCGGAGAGGCCCAGGAAGGTCTCCTCGGACCAGCCGACGAACCCCTCGGGGGGCTTCTTCTTCGCCATCTTCTTGCGCTTCTTCGGGTCGAGCCCGAACTTCTGCTGGGCCTTCTCGTTCTCGATGACGTGCTCGGGGGCCTGGCAGACCACGAACCCCTCGGTGTCGAACCCGGCCCTGCCCGCGCGTCCGGCGATCTGGTGGAACTCGCGGGCCCGCAGGCGCCTGGTCCGGCGCCCGTCGTACTTCGTGAGCCCGGTGAACACGACGGTGCGGATGGGCACGTTGATGCCGACGCCGAGCGTGTCGGTCCCGCAGATGACCTTGAGCAGGCCCTGCTGCGCGAGGCGCTCGACGAGCCGCCGGTACTTGGGGAGCATCCCGGCGTGGTGGACGCCGATCCCGGACCTGACGAGCCGGGCGAGGGTCTGCCCGAACTTCGTGGTGAACCGGAACCCGCCCAGCGCCGCAGCGATGGCGGCCTTCTGGTCCTTGTCGACCAGGCTCAGCGACGCGAGGGCCTGCGCGGTCTCCAGGGCCGCGGCCTGCGTGAAGTGCACGATGTAGGCGGGGGCCTTCTCGTTCTTGACGAGGACTTCCACGGTCTCGTGCAACGGGGTCTTGCGGTAGTCGTAGTGCAGCGGGACCGGCCGGGTCGCCGACGCCACCAGGGCGGTCTCGCGGCCGGTGCGGCGGGTGAGGTCGGCCTCGAAGAACGCCGTGTCCCCGAGGGTCGCGGACATGAGCGTGAACTGGGCGCGGTGCAGCTCCAGCAGGGGCACCTGCCACGCCCAGCCGCGGTCGGGTTCGGCGTAGAAGTGGAACTCGTCGGCCACGACCGAGTCGCAGTCCAGGGCGGCGCCTTCGCGCAGCGCCAGGTTCGCGAGGATCTCCGCGGTGCAGCAGATCAGCGGCGCGTCGGGGTTGACGGCGGCGTCGCCGGTGAGCATCCCCACGTTCTCGTGCCCGAACTGCTCGCACAGTTCGAAGAACTTCTCCGACACCAGGGCCTTGATCGGCGCGGTGTAGAACGACGTGCGCTGGTTCGCGAGCGCGTTGAAGTGCGCGGCGGCGGCGATGAGCGACTTGCCCGACCCGGTGGGGGTCGCGACGATGACGTTCTGGCCCGTGCAGATCGCCAGGAGGGCCTCCTCCTGGTGCTCGTAGAGGACGATCCCGGCGTCCTCGGCCCACTGGGCGAAGGCGGCGTAGACGTCGTCGGGTTCGGGACGGTCAGAGTCGGGCAGGTAGTCGATGAGGCTCACGTGTACCAATGGTGCCCGCCCGCCCGGTGCGTCCGCCAGCGGGGCCCTGCTAGTGGTCGTACGTGACCAGGACCGGCGCGTGGTCCGACCAGCGCTGGTCGTGCGTCGCGGCCCGGTCGACCCACGCCTTGGTGGCCTTCGCCGCCAGGCCCGCCGTCGCCACGTGCAGGTCGATGCGCCAGCCCGCGTCGTTGTCGAACGCCCGCCCCCGGTACGACCACCACGAATAGGGCCCCTCGACCCCCGGATGCAAGGCCCGGACCACGTCGACGAACCCGCGCGTTGCATACACGTCCGTCAGCCACGCCCGCTCCTCGGGCAGGAACCCCGCGGTCTTCTTGTTCGCCTTCCAGTTCTTCAGATCGGCTTCGGCGTGCGCGATGTTCCAGTCCCCGCACACCAGGTACTCCCGGCCCGCGCCGACGGCGCGCTTCCCGGTCTCGGTGAGGTAGTCGGCGAAGACGGCCATGAACCGCTCCTTCTCCTCCTGCCGGGGCGTGTCCGTCTCACCCGACGGCAGATACAAGGACGCCACCGTCAGCCCGGGCAGGTCGACCTCGGCGTACCGCCCGGACCCGTCGAACTCCTTGGACCCGAACCCGATCCGCACCGCCTCCGGCTCGTCCCGCGTGAGGACCGCCACCCCGGCGCGGCCCTTCGCCGTCAGCGACGGCGCCACCACCCAGTGCCAGCCGCCCGCCGCGGCCGCATCCGCGGGGATCTGCGTGTCGTCCGCGCGGACCTCCTGGAGGAGCACCACGTCCGCCTCCACGTTCGCGAGCCATTCGACCAGGCCCTTCTTCGCGGCGGCCCGGACTCCGTTGACATTGGCGGTGGCGATGGTGCGCATGCGCCCACCCTAACGCGCCGCCCCGACATCCACCGGCACCGCCGCGGCACCCCGCCCCCGCGCTCCGGGAGGCGCCCGGCGGAAGCGCGGGCACCCCATACACTCGACGGCATGACACAGGCGAGGGAACGTGCGCGCATCCGGTGGGCGCGATGGGCCGCAGCGGCCTTGGCCGCCCTGACGGCGGCACTCGCCCTCCCCGGCACCGCCCACGCGGCCGAGCCCGAAGCCGACGGCGTCGTCATCGTCGGCGTCCCCGGCCTCGCCTGGTCCGACCTCGACCCCGACGCGACCCCGAACCTGTGGGACCTCGCCGGGACCGGCGCCTCCGCCGCCATGAGCGTGCGCACCCTCGGCTCCTGGACCTGCCCCGAAGCCGGATGGCTCTCCCTGGGCGCCGGCGAGCGCGCCGGCGGCGTCGCCCCCCGCGACGCCCAGTGCGAAGCCCAATCCGCGCTGCCCTCGCCCGGCGACACCGGCGACGGCTGGGCCGTCGAGGACTGGGACGCGTTCATCGACGTCAACTCCGCCTACAACTACGGCGCCCGCCTCGGATCCCTCGCCGACGCCCTCGCCGAAGCCGCCCTCGCCCAGGAGACGGCCGCCGCCGAAGCCGAAGCGGACGGCGAACCCGCCCCCGAACCCAACCCCGGGTCCTGCGTCGCCGGGATCGGCGACGGCGCCGCGCTCGCCGCCGCCGACACCGAAGGCCGCATCACCTACTGGGCGCCCGGCCTCGACTCCCTCCCCGACGCGATGGCCGCGTGCGACGTCGTCATCGTCGACCCCGGCGTCGTCATCGGCGACACCGCCGACAACGCCCCCGACACCTCCACCGACTACGACCAGCTCGGCGAGGACGACACCGAAGTCGGCACCGACGCGACCAGCGCCGCCGACGACCCCGGCGAGATCGAACCCGAGACCGACCCCGTCCGCGCCGGGGCCGCGAAGGCCGCCGACACCGCCATCGGCCAGGTCCGCGAAGCCCTCCCCGACTCGTGGCGGCTCATCGTCGCCGGCGTCGCCGACGCCGCCGCGCCCGGCTCCCTCCACCCCGTCCTCTACTCCGGGCCCGGCATCGAACCCGGCGGCCTCACCTCCCGCACCACCGGCCGCGACGGCTACATCCAGCTCACCGACCTGACCGCGACCGCGCTCGCCGTCGTCGGCGCCGACATCCCCGCCACCGTCGCCGGCGCCCCCGTCACCGTCCTCGCCGACCCCGACCACACCGCCGCCGCAGCGGTCGCCCGCGGGTCCGACGAGACCGCCGCGTCCGCCGCGAACGCCGACGTCTCACCGAACTTCTACTGGACGCTCTCCTTCGTCGGCGTCGCCGTCATGCTCCTGGCCGCCCACCTCGTCGTCGGCCCCGACCGGTTCCGGCGCACCGCCCGCACCGTCTGCATCGCGTTCTCCGCCGTCCCCGTCGCCGGAATCGCCGCCGGCATCCCCCCGTGGTGGCGCGCCGACCACCCCAAGCTCGCGTTCTGGGGCCTCATCCTCGCCGGGGCCGCCGTCCTCACCATCGCCGCGTCCCTCCCGTGGACGCGCACCGGCATCCGGCCCGTCCTCGTCATCGCCGGCGCCGCCGCCGCCCTCATCGCCGTCGACCAGGTCTCCGGCGCCACCTGGCCCCTGCACACCCCCATGGGCTACACCGCCCAAGCCGGCGCCCGCTTCACCGGCCTGGGCAACTACGCGTTCAGCGTCTTCGCCGCCGCAGTCATCCTCCTCGTCTGCTTCATCCCCTGGCGAGGACGCATGCGCCTGTGGGGCCCCGTCGCGCTCGGCGTCTGCTCCGTGGTCATCGTCGGCGCCCCCATGCTCGGCCGCGACATGGGCGGCACCCTCACCCTCGTCGCCGCCGGAATCCTCTGCTGCCTGAAACTGTGGGGCAAGCGCCTGTCCCTCGGCGCCGTCCTCGCCGCCGGCGCCATCGCCTTCGGCGTGTTCGCCGTCGCCGGCATCCTCGACTACCTGCGCCCCGAAGAGGACCAGACCCACCTGGGCCGGTTCGTCGGCTCCGTCCTCGACGGCACCGCCGCCCAGATCCTCATCCGCAAGGCCTCCGCCGCCTGGGGCACCGTCGGCCAGTCCATGACCTGGATCACCCTCGCCGCGGTCATCGCCGCGATCATCATCTGGCGCAAACGCGCCCCCATCCGCACCGACGCCGTCGCCGCCGCCGTCGTCGGCCTCACCGCCGTCGCCGCCATCGGCGGCCTCGTCAACGACTCCGGCATGTCCGTCCCCGGCTTCACCGCCGCCCTCGGCTTCGGACTCCTCGCCGTCGCCGTCGGCCCCCGCCGCGACACCCCCGCGACCCTTGAAACGGAACCGGTCGCGACCGCGCCCGCCGCGACCCAGTAGACACCCGCGCACCCCCGGTCCGCCCGGTCACGCACCGCAGCCGGGTAGGGTGAGGCCCATGCGCGTGGCGACCTGGAACATCAACTCGCTCAAAGCCCGCCTCGACCGGGTCCTGGCCTGGATCGAGACCGCCGGAGCCGACGTGGTGTGCCTCCAAGAGCTCAAATGCGCCACCGCCGACGTCCCCGTCGACGCGTTCGCCGCCGCCGGATACGAGACCGCCGCCTGGGGCTCCGGCCGCTGGAACGGCGTCGCCATCCTCTCCCGCGTCGGCCTCGCCGACGTCCGCCAGGGCATCACCGGGCAGCCGCAGTTCGCCGACGCCGCCGAAGCCCGCGCCATCACCGCCACCTGCGGGCCCGTGCGCGTCCAGTCCCTGTACATCCCCAACGGCCGCGACACCGCCGACCCGCACTTCCCCTACAAGCTCGCGTTCCTCAAGGCCCTCGCCGCCGACGCCGCCGCCGACGCGACCGGGGACCTCCCCTTCGCGGCCATGGGCGACTTCAACATCTGCCCCACCGACGACGACATCTGGGACGTCGCCGAATGGACCGGCACCACCCACATCACCGCCGACGAGCGCGACGCGCTCGCCGCCGTCCAGGCCGCAGGCCTGGAGGACGTGTTCCCCCGGGCCCTCAAATACGACCGGCCCTTCACGTTCTGGGACTACCGCAACCTCGACTTCCCCAAGAACCGCGGCCTGCGCATCGACCTCGCGCTGGCCAACCCGGCGTTCAAGGACGCCGTCACCGACGCCTACGTCGACCGCAACGAACGCAAAGGCAAAGGCGCCTCCGACCACGCCCCGCTCGTGGTCGACCTCGACCTGTAAACCCACGCGCGGCCACCCCACCCGTACGCGAGCCGCGCCCGATCCGGGAAGGGCTGACCTCCACCCGTGCGCAACAAGATCCTCTCCGCGCTCCTGCTCGTCGCGCTCCTCGCGCTGATCCCCGCCCCGGCCGCGGCCGAACCGGACGAGGAGACCCTCGAAGCCGACCTCACCGAGGCCATCGCCGCCGTCAACGACGCGCAGGCCGCCGTCGACGAGGCCAACGCGCGCGCCGCCGAACTGGAGACGCAGATCGCCGACACGCAGGCCCGCTTCGACGCCCTGCGCGCCGACCTCGACGAGTACGCGCTGTTCCTGTACACCGAGGGCGACCTCCAGCAGACCAACGCGATCCTGTCCTCCGACGACACCCGCGACCTCATCGACGCGATGACCTACACCGGGTTCCTCGGCAACGAGCGGGCCGCGCTCCTGGGCGAGGCCGGGGACCTCCTCGAACAGCTCGAAGCCGAGCAGGCCGCGCACGCGGCCGAGCTCGAAGACGCCGCGGCGGCCCTCAAGGACGCCGAGGACGCCCAAGCCGACCTCGAAGAGCAGCTCGAAGAGCTGCGCGCCGAGGAGGCCGCCGGTCCCGGCGGCGACGGCGGCGCCCCCGGCGCGGGCGAGTACACCGGCGGCGACGGCGGCTGCACCGAGGACGACCCGACCACCTCCGGGTGCCTGACCCCCCGCACCCTGAACATGTACTACGAGACCAAGGACGCCGGGTTCGACCACTACGTGTCCTGCTACCGCTCCGGCGGCTCCGGCGAGCACCCGCTCGGGCGCGCCTGCGACTGGGCCGCGAACGCCTCCGGTTTCCAGGACGAGGACGCGTCGGGCTCGGACAAGGACTACGGCGACCGGCTCGCCGCCTGGTACGTCAACAACGCCTCGAACCTCGGCGTGGAGTACGTCATCTGGTACCGCCAGTTCTGGTCCCCGGGCGGGGGCTGGCGCTCCTACTCCGGCGGCAACGGCGACCCCGCCTCCGACCACACCAACCACGTCCACGTCTCGATGCAGTAGCGACCGGAGGAACCGACATGACAGCGCTGACCGGCCCGTACCTGTCCGCCGCCCGCACCGCCCTCGACCTGGCCGGGCACGCCGCGGTCGCCGACCACTGGGCCGAGCCCTCGGCCCTGGAGGGCTTCACCGTCGGCGGCCTCGCCGCCCACCTGCTCGGGCAGGTCACCTCCGTGACCGCCGCGCTCGACGCCGACCACGCCGGCAAGGAGACCGTGTCCCTGCACGAGCACTACGCGCGCGCCGCGTGGCTGGCCGCGGACATCGACAACGCGTACAACACCGCGATCCGCGCCGGCGGCGAGCGCAGCGCCGAGGACGGCCCCGAGGCGGTCCTCGCCGACGCCGGCAAGGCCCTGGAGCGCCTGGCCGGCGAACTCCCCGGCCTCGACGCCGCCCGCGTCACCGGGAACGTCAAGTGGGCGTACGCGATGGGCCTGGACGACTTCCTCGCCACGCGGATCCTCGAACTGGTCGTCCACGCCGACGACCTCGCCTACTCCACCGGCGTCGACACGCCGGTCTTCGACGGCGAGGCGTTCGCGTCCGCCGCGGCCCTGCTCGCGCACCTCGCGGCGGCCCGCCACGGCCAGCCCGCGCTCGTCCGGGCCCTCGCCCGCGCCGAACGGGCCCCCGCGGTGATCAGCGGCCTGTGACACCGCCGCCCCGTATATGAGGCGCGCACGCCCCGGCACCGGGTAGGGTCGCCGCCATGGTCTCCCCGCCGGCCCCGACCGTCCGACGCGCCCTCTCCGCCGCCGCGTGGCTGCTGGTGGTCCTCGCCGGGCTCATCGCCGCCGTGTGGGGCGTCGCCTGGGCCCTCGAAGGCGGCCCGCAGCCCTCGGCCGACGCCGTGGAGGAGGCCGTCCACCTCGACCTGCCCGACGGGACCGAGGTCGTGGACGCGGACCTGACGCAGGCGCAGCCGCCGATGCCCGGCGACCGCGCCGAAGCGACCGTGCGGATCGAACCCGACGAGTTCGGGGCGTTCATCGCCGACAACGGCATGGACGCCCCGCTCCTGGCCGGGGTCACCCCGGCCGGGACCGCCTCGGGCGTCATCCCGGCCGGATGCACCGACGAGGTCTGCTACTCCGCGACGATCGTCGTCACCGACGACGCCGTCGAAGTGGACCTCACCGTCACCCTCCTCTAGCACCGCCGCTAGGCGAACAGGGCGGGCTCGCCGCGCTCCAGGCCCAGCAGCCACTCCTTGCGCCACAGGCCCCCGGCGTACCCGGTGAGCTTCCCGTTGGAGCCGATCACCCGGTGGCAGGGGACGACGATCGCGATCGGGTTGCGCCCGTTCGCGAGCCCCACGGCCCGGACGGCCTTGGGGTCGCCGAGGCGCTGCGCCACATCCAGGTACGACCAGGTCTCGCCGTAGGGGATCCGCACCAGCTCGTCCCACACCCGGTGCTGGAACCCGGTGCCCTCGGCCGCCAAAGGCAGGTCGAAGTCCTTCAGCTCACCCGCGAAGTACGCCTCCAGCTGGTCCTGCGCGTCGGCGAGGACGGGCGTGGCCTCCTCGGGCCCCCACGCGTCCTTCATCTCCTCGACGCCCATGTGGACGTACGTCAGGCCCTCCTCGACCGCCGAGACCGCCATCAGGCCCAGGGGCGACTCGAATTTCACATGCCTCGCATCGGTGCGCATCACGCGTCCGCCTTCTCTCGTTCCGTCTCGTCGGGTATGTCGTCGTTCGGGGTGCGGTTGGTGGGGTGCTCCGAGGAGGCCCACAGGTACTGGACGGCGTAGGCCCGCCAGGGCCGCCACGCCTGGGACCGGGCCTCCAGGGCCCGTCCGGCGCCGAGGCCGAGCGCTTCGGCGCCTTTGATGACGCCGAGGTCCTTGACCGGGAACGCGTCGGGGTCGCCCATGGCGCGCATGGCGACCATCTCCACCGTCCACGGCCCCACCCCGGGCACCTGCGCCAGCTGCGCCCTGGCGGTGGGCCAGTCGGCGCCGGGGCCCAGCTCCACCGACCCGTCCGCCAGCGCGGCCGCGAGGGCGAGGACGGTCCGCTTCCGCGACCCGGGCATCGGCAGGTGCGCCGGGTCGGCCTCGGCCAGCGCCGCGGGGTCGGGGAACAGCCGCGCGAGTCCGCCGTCCGGATCGTCGACGGGCTCGCCGTAGCGTTCGGCGAGGCGCGCGGCGATCGTGGCCGCCGAGGCGGTGGAGACCTGCTGGCCGATGACGGCGCGGATCGCGTACTCGTCGGGGTCGGCTTTGCGCGGGACCCTCCGGCCGGGGGTCTTGGCGACCAGCGGCGCGAGCGCCTCGTCCGCGGCGAGGGCCTCCATGGGGGCCTGCGGGTCGGCGTCGAGGTCGAGCATGCGCCGGCACCTGGCGACGGCGGCGGTGACGTCGCGCAGGTCGGCGACGCGCAGCCGGGCTTCGATGTACCCGGGTCCGGGTTTGAGGGCGGCGATGCCGGGGCCGCCGGGCAGGCGCAGGGTCCGCCGGTAGGCGCCGTCCCTCCATTCCTCGACGCCGGGGGCCGCGGAGGCGGCGAGGTGCCCGAAGAGGTTGGAGGGCTCGAACGGCTCGCGGTAGGCCAGGCGCAGGCTGATCGCGCCGCCGCCGGCTTCGGCCCGGTTCCTGGTCTTGGCGCGCAGCTCCGTGGGGGAGCAGGCGAACACGTCGGCGACGGCGCGGTTGAACGCCCTGATGGAGGCGAATCCGGCGGCGAAGGCGACCTGCCCCATCGGCAGGTCGGTGTTCTCGATGAGGGTCCGCGCCACTTGTGCCCGCTGGGCTCTGGCGAGCGCGGCGGGCCCGGCGCCGACCTCGGCGATCAGGAGCCGCTCCAACTGCCGGAGGGAGTAGCCGAGGCGCTGGGCGAGTCCGGCGGCGCCTTCGCGGTCGACGACGCCTTCGCCGATGAGCCGCATCGCCCGCGCGCACACGTCTGAGCGCCAGTCCCAGGCGGGGGAGCCGGGGGAGGCGTCGGGCCGGCAGCGCTTGCACGCCCGGTACCCGGCTTCCTGGGCCGCGGCGGCGGACGCGTAGAACCTTTGGTGCTCGCGTTTGGGTTTGACCGCGGGGCACGAGGGCCGGCAGTAGATGCCGGTGGAGGTCACGGCCAGGAACACCCAGCCGTCGAACCGGGCGTCGCGTCCGGCGACCGCGGCCTGGAGCTGCTCCTCGTTGCCGAGTATCTGAAGATCCGCCATGCCTCTAGCGTGCCCGCCGGGTCCGACATCGGCTAGCCGGAATTCGACATCACGATTCGGGGAGCTGGAGCCGGTCGACGGCCTCGCGCGAGCGCCGGGCCGGGCGCCGGTCGTACCTGGCGGTGGTCGCCGGGGAGGCGTGGCCGACGAGGGACTGGGTGATGGCGAGGTCGACGCCGGCGTCGAGGAGCTCGCCGATGAACGTGCGACGGAAGTCGTGCGGGGTGTGGCGGCGCTGCCCGGCCTCGACGAGCCGCTTCGTCAGCAGGTCGGCGATGGCCTGCCCGGTCATGCCCGAGAGCCGGTTTCCGTCGTGCTTGAGCTTCCCGGCCTTGTTGATCGGGCAGAACAGGGCCCCGGGGGTGTTGCCGCGCACGGCCATCCACCGGTCGATGCGGGCCTGGGCGGCCTCGGTGACGTAGACGGCGCGCTCCTTGTTGCCCTTGCCGACGATGCGGATGGCCCGCTCGGCCGGGTCGTAGTCGGACAGGCGCATCGACGCGATCTCGCTCCTGCGGCACCCGGTCGAGTACAGCGTCGCCAGCACCGCGGCGTCCCTGGCGCCCGCGGGTCCGGGGTCGGCGTCGCACGCGTACAGGGCCGCGCCGAGCGCTTCGCCGTCGACCTGCTGCCCGACCGGGAGGCGCTTGGCCTTCACGGGCTGGAGGTCGCAGGCGCGCTGGTAGTCCTCGGCGGCCATGAGGTCGAGCCGCCACGCTTCTTTGAGGACCCGGCGCAGGGCCGCGAGGTGCTTGTTCACATAAGCGCCCGACCAGCCCGCGTCGATCATCGCCGCGCGCAGCCGGGAGGTGTGCTCGTACCGCAGCAGGTGCCACGGCTGGCCCTCGCCGGAAGTGCCGGGGTCGCCGGAGAGGAGCTGCGCGATCCGGTCGAGGCACCCGCGCATGGTCCGCCGCGACTCGGCCGACCCGAGCGAGTCGAGGTAGGCCCGGTAGGGGTCCGCGTTCGAGGGGACGGCGACGGCCCCCCAGTCGACGCCCGTCAGGTCCAGTCCCGCAAGGGCCTTCCCGGTGCCTTCCAACGATCTTCCCTCCGACGGCATGGCGTCCACCCTAGACGACGTCACCGACACCGGGGCCGGTGCGGCATGGCAGGATCGCGTCCATGCACTCGGCGTTCCACACCACGACCATCGAGGTCCACACCGGACGGCGCGAGACCGTCCGCAACCTCACCGGCGACTGCGAGGAGTTCCTGTCCTCGATCGGCGCCCGCGAGGGCCTTCTGAACGTGTTCGTGCCGCACGCGACCGCCGGGATCGCGGTGATCGAGACCGGCGCCGGCTCCGACGAGGACCTCCTGGACGCGCTGGGGGACCTGCTGCCGCGCACCGACCGGTGGCGCCACCAGCACGGCTCGATCGGGCACGGGAGGGACCACGTCCTGCCCGGGCTCGTCGCCCCGCACGCGACGCTCCCGGTGGTGGCCGGACGGCTCGCCCTGGGCACGTGGCAGTCGGTGCTCCTGGTGGACACCAACCGTGACAACCCCGACCGGACCGTCCGGCTCACCTTCCTCGGCTGACGCCTAGGCCGCGGCGGTGAGGCGCTGCCACTGGTCGGCGTCGAGCTTCAACGCGACCCCGGCGGCGGCCTCCTCCAGCTGCGCGACCGACGACACCCCCACCAGGGGGATGACCGGCGCGCCGTGCCCGGCGAGCCACGCCAGCACCACCTGGTTCCGGGTCGCGCCCGTCTCCGCGGCCACCTCGTCGAGGACCTTGAGCCTGGCGTCGGTCCCGGGGTGGGCGTAGTGCTCCCCGAGGGGCTTCTTCACGTACGCGCCCGACAGGAGCGAGGAGTACGTCAGGATCGCCATGCCCGCCGTGCCCTCCACGAAGTCGAGGTCGGCGGGGTCGGCGTGGACGTGCCCGCCCTCCGGCAGGACCGTCCCCGGGCGCGGCTTCAGGTACGAGTACCGGTTCTGCATCGCCGTATAGGCCGCCGCCCCGGTCCGGTCCGCGATACTGCGGGCGCGTTCGACGCGCCACGCGGTGTGGTTCGAGGCGCCGACCATGCGGGCCTTCCCGGCCCGGACCGCGTCGTCGAACCCGGCGACGGTCTCCTCCAGGGGCGTGTCCCGGTCGTCGCGGTGCGACCAGAACAGGTCCACCCGGTCCGTGCCCAGCCGTCCCAGCGACTCGTCGAGGGCCGCGCCGATCCGGGCGCGCGACAGCGGCTCGGAATGCTCCAGGCCCCCGCCGGGGAACGACGGTCGCCTCCCGGCCTTCGTCGCCAACACGACCTCGTCCCTGGTGCCGCGGGCGGCGAACCAGCGGCCCAGCAGCAGCTCCGACTCGTCCCCGGTGCCGCCGTCGATCCAGAACATGTAGCAGTTGGCGGTGTCGATGAAGTTCCCGCCCAGTTCGAGGAACCGGTCCAGGATCGCGAAGCTCGTCGCCTCGTCCTGGACCCCGCCCAGGGCCATCGCCCCCAGGCACAGCCGCGACACCCCGATGCCGTCCGGCCCCAATGCGATCCGCTCCACAGCGGTCCCCTTCCATGCGTCGATGCGTTGACTCCGACGACGGTAGGACCTGGAGTGGACTCCAGCGCAAACCCGCAGGCCGCACGCGTATCCTCGACTGCCGTGGACACCTACACGATCGGCGAGTGCGCGCGCCGCTCCGGCTTCACCATGGACACCCTCCGCTACTACGAGCGCATCGGCCTCATCGAGGACATCGCCCGCACCCCCACCGGGCAGCGGCGCTTCACCGACGACCACCTCGAATGGCTGAGCGTCCTCAAATGCCTGCGCGACACCGGCATGCCCGTCGAGCAGATGCACCGCTTCGCGACCCTCGCCCGCGACGGCGACCACACCATCCCCGAGCGGATCGCGATCCTCCAGGCCCACAAGGTGGCCGTCGACGCCCGCATGGACGACCTCGCCGCCAAACGCGACTACATCCTCGGGAAGATCGACTACTACAAGTCCGTCGCCTAGAAAACCGGTTCCACCCGCGCCGCCGGGCGGGGGATACTGCGGCCCGTGGACCACACCGCGCACGCCCGCGCCATCGCAGGCTTCTACGCCGACGCCGAAGCCCCCTACACGCGGGGCATCGCCCTGATCGGCTCGACCGCCACCGGCGCCGACCACCCCCACTCCGACATCGACCTCATCGCCGCCGCCGACACCGACCCCGGCACGCGCGTCCTCCACCGCGAAGGCCGCATGGTCACCATCACCCGCAAACGCCCCGACGAGCTCGCCGCGTCCCTCACCCGCCCCTGGGAAGCCGGCGCCGCCGTCCCCGCCTGGCGCACCGCCCGCATCCTCCACGACCCCGACGGCACCCTCTCCGACCTCCAAGCCCTCGCCCGCGCCTGGACCTGGGACGACCACGCGACCGCCGCGGACGCCTGGGCCGCGTCCCAGCTCGTCGGCCTCGCCGAGGAAGTCCACAAGATCCACGGCATGCTCGCCCAAGGCCGGGCCCGCGCCGCCGCCGCGAACCGCCTCATCCTCGCCCTCGCGCTCCCCGCCCCCATGGCCGCCGCCCACCGGCTCCTGTACGGCTCGGAGAACGACCTGTGGGACGCCGTCGCCCACGCCGCAGGCCCCGACTGGGCCGCCGCCTGGGACCTGGCCGCCGGAGCCGCCCCCGCCGGCCCCGAAGCAGGATGCCGCGCCGCACTCGACCTCTACAAGCTGGCCGCGCACCGCCTCATCGGCCACCTCGACGGCTCCGACCGGACCGTCGTCGACACCGCCCGCAACCTCTAAGGAGCAGACTTGCTGCGCCGCTACATCCTCACCGGCGCCCCCGGCGCCGGCAAGACCACCACCGCCCGCCGCCTCGCCGCGGCCGGGCACACCGTCATCGCCGAAGCCGCCACCGACCTCATCACCGCAAGCCAAGCCGCCGGCATTGACGCGCCCTGGGACGACCCGGCGCTCACCGACGAGATCGCCGCCCTCCAACGCGAGCGCCAGCACCGCGCCGACGCCCTCCCCGGGCCCGTCCAGTTCTTCGACCGGTCCCCGGTGTGCACCCTCGCCATGGCCCGCTTCACCGGCCACGAACCCGGACCGGTCCTCCTCGCCGAACTCGACCGCATCACCACCGAGCGCATCTACCAGACCACGGTCCTGCTGTTCGACCTGCTCGACGCCATCACACCCACCAACGTCCGCCGCGTCACCCTCGACGAAGCGAGAGCGTTCGAGCGCGTGCACCTCGACGCCTACGCCGAGTACGGGTTCCGCATCGAACGCCTCCCGCCCCTGCCGATCGCCGCGCGGGCCGCGCTGGCCGAACGCCTGGCTAGCTGACCGGGTCGAGGCCGACCAGGCCCCGCGCGTAGTTCACCGTCGACCGCTGATACCGCGGCAGGTGCGGCGCCAGCGCCACCAGCGCGACCGACAGGCCCTCCCGGTCCCGGCCGAGCTTCGCGAGCGTCAGCGCCTCGCACATCGCCAGCGCACCGTCGTACGCGTCCGAGCCGCGGCCCCGCTCCTCCTCGATCACGGCGAGGGCCTCCTCGGGGCGGCCGGTCTCGCGCAGCGACGACGCCATCTGGATCGACACGCGCCGCCGCCGCACCCCCGACAGGCCCGCCTCGACCGCCCGCCCGTAATAGCCCACGGCCTCCTCGGTGAACCCCTTCGAGTCGTGCGCGCCGCCGACCTCGAACAAACCCACGGCCTCGTCATCGGTCTCGGCGGCGAGGTCCTGCATCGCCTGCACGAACTCCTCGCGCCCGAACTCGTCGAGCCGCTCCCACAGCGCCGCGCAGCGCGCTTCCCAAGCCTCATCTGCCATAGCGAGGAACATACGCCCCCCGCTTCACTTCGCGGCGAGCCCGTCCGCCAGCGCCCCGAGCGCCCCCAGCAGCAGCCACCGCTCATCCTGGTCCAGGGCCTCGTACACCTGGTCGTCGAGCCGGTTCGTCTCCTCCTCGATCGCCGCCCGCGCCGGACCCGGCCCCAGCGCCTTGATCTCCTCCACCGTCAGCCCCGCCGCGCCCCACGCGGCCCGGTGCGCATCCGCCCGGTAGTGCCGCAGCGCCTCCAGCCGCGCCACGAGCCGCTGCGCCGCCGGCGCCCCCGGCGGCTCCCACACCGGCGTCAACGCCCGGAACACCGGGCCGCCGGTCGCCTGCCCGGCCTCCAGCAGCCGCCCGATCAACGCCCCCGCCGTCTCGACCGCCTCGGGCCCCGGCATCGTCGCGATCGGCCGGTACTCCCACAACCGCTCCGCGGTCTCGGTGAACACCCGGTCCACCGCCAGCACCCGCTCCCGGCCCGGCCCCGTCAACTCCCACGACCCGCGCACCCGCGCCACCAGGCCCCGCGCCTCCTCCGCGTCCGGATCGAACGCGAAGTACACCATCCGTGCCGCCAGCGCCGACTCCGGCACCGGATGGTCCAGCAGCGCATAGAACGCATCGACCTCCACGCCCGGCCGCTCACCCCTGTACAGCGCCGACACCCCCGGCACCGACGCATGCCGAAGCGACACGTGCACCCGGTCGATCACCGGACGGACCACAGCCGCATACGAGACCATCACACACTCCCCAATCGGCGCCTACGATCCACCCATGATCGCACCCGCACCCATCCCCGCACTCACCGCCGAAACCACCCGACTCGCCCACGCCCTCAACGACATCACCGCCTGGCACACCCCCACCCGCTGCACCCCCTGGGACGCCGCCGCCCTCACCGCCCACATCACCGGCGCCCTCGCCCGCCTCGACCCCATGCTCGACGCCCCCGAACCCCCGCACGCCACCGTCACCGCCGCCGGCTACTACGCCCCCGACCACCGCTTCGCACCCGACACCAACACCGACCGCATCCGCACCGCCACCGAAGCCGCCGCCGCCGGGGGACCGGCACTCACCGCCGCATTCCACGCCACCGCGACACGGATCATCGACCGCTGCATCCGCGAACGCCCCGACCGCCGCGTCACCACCCGCCACGGCGACCCCATGACCCTCGCCGACTTCCTCACCACCCGCGTCCTTGAAGTGGCCGTCCACGGCATCGACCTCGCCGACGCCCTCGACCGCCCCCGCTGGACCACCCCCGAAGCCCAGCACGCCGTCAGCCACCTGCTCCTCGGCGACCACTACGACACCGCGCTGGCGTCCCTCGGCCTCGACCCGGTCGCGTTCATCGCCAAAGCCACCGGCCGCGACCCCTTCACCGCACCCGAACGCGCCCAAGCGGACGCCCTCGGCGTCACCTGGCTCGCCCTCGGCTAACACGCGCCGGCGTACTCCAGCAGCGCCGCTTTCTCCGCCTCGTCCACCGTCAGCGACCACTCCTTCTTGACCTCGACCCACGCCCACACGTACGCGCACCACACGCTCTCGTCCTCGGGCATCCACTCGGCCGGGTCCTGGTCCGACTTCGACCGGTTCGACGACGCCGTGACCGCGATCAGGTGCCACGAGTTCCCCAGATAGTTCGCGTACGACTGCCGGTCCTCGGTCGTCCAGTCGACCGCACCCGACCCCCACGCCTCCTTCAACGGCACGAAGTGGTCGATGTCGAGGTCCCCGGAGTCCGTGACGGTCTCGGCGTCGTACATCGACACCCACTCCCCGGTCATCGCGCCCCCGCAGTCCGCCTCCGTCAAACCCCCGGACCGGTCCTGCGCCACCAGCACGTCATCGCGCGCATCGCACCCGTTCCCGTCATCGTCCTTCCAATGCGGAAACAGCGACCGGTCATAGCCGTCGTTCTGCTCCTCGGCCACCGTCAGCGCCTCGACGTCCGCCGCCAGCGCCGCACCGTCGACGGTCACCGTGAACGGCGCCGTCGCCGAGAACTCCGCGCTCACCTGCGAACCGGTCCTGTCACCCGACGCCGCATCCGACGACGCGTCGTCGATCGCATCGGAGATCTCCTGGCATCCGGCAGCGAGCAGCAGCAGCGGCGACAACAGCAGGGCGAGACGGGAGGCGCGCATCATGAATCCTCACAGGATCGACTAACGGGCGGGGGAGGCGCATCGACGCGCCGGGGCGTTCGCAACGTAACACGAACACCCGCCCCGCAACAGCCCCGGCCCTGCTAGATTCCCCCGAATGATCGTCTGGCTCAACGGCACCTACGGCGCAGGCAAGACCACCACCGCCCGCCTCCTCCAGCACGCCCTCCCCGCCCGCCTCTTCGACACCGAGCACATCGGACACCTCCTGCGCGGCATCATCGGCGACCTCCCGCACACCGACTTCAAAGACTGGGCCCCCTGGCGCGGCCTCACCGTCGAGACCGCCCGCCAAGTCCTCGACTACACCGGCGGCACCCTCGTCATCCCGCAAACCGTCCTCCAGCACCACTACTGGACCGAACTGATCGACGGCTTCACCAAGCACGACATCCCCGTCCACCCCTACACCCTCCACACCGACCGCGACACCCTCACCCGCCGCATCCACGCCGACACCGACGAACCCACCGCCGCCGAATGGCGCCTCCACCACCTCGACCCCTACGAACACGCCCTCACCACCTGGCTCGCCGGGGAAACCACCCTCATCGACACCACCCACCTCACCCCCGAACAGACCGCCGCCGCCATCAAAACCCATCTCCACGCAGAAACCACCCCCTAGGAAACCCCGGAACCGCCTGAAAACGTCACACCCGAGCGCGACGATGAGAACGACAGCCACAACACACGGCAAAGGAGCCAACCATGGCCTACCTCGTCCTCATCGGCACCCGCAAAGGCCTCTTCACCGCCACCAGCGACGACCGCGTCCACTGGTCCGTCGACGGCCCCGCCAAACTCGACGCCGACGGCTTCACCGCCGTCGCCGAGATCTTCGCCGCCGCCTGCGACCCCGCCACCGGCCGCATCCTCGTCGGCGCCTCCACCTTCTTCGGACCCTCCATCTGGCGCTCCGACGACCACGGCAAAACCTGGGACGAACCCGTCAACGCCCCCATGGAATTCCCCCAAGACCTCCCGTACCGCCCCCTCGACTACTCCGACACCGCCGGCATCGACCAACCCGACGCCACCGACACCAACACCGTCAAGAAGATCTGGCAGCTCACCTTCGGCCCCGGCGACCGCGTCTGGGCCGGCGTCGAACCCACCAGCCTCTGGACCTCCGACGACTCCGGCCGCACCTTCACCTTCAACCAAGCCCTCTGGAACCACCCCCAGCACACCACCTGGGCCTCCGGCGGCGCCGGACCCGCCGTCCACACCATCGTCACCCACCCCGACGACCCCGACACCCTCACCATCGCCATCTCCTCCGGCGGCATCTACCAGACCCACGACGACGGCAACACCTGGCACGGCATCACCAAAGGCATCACCGTCGACTACGGCCCCGACACCACCCCCGAATCCGGCCAGTGCATCCACAAAGTCACCCGCGACGCCGACGGCACCCTCTACGCCCAAAGCCACGGCCCCGCCTACCGCGCCACCCGCCCCGACGGCGGCTGGACCGACATCTCCGCCACCCTCCCCACCAAATTCGGCTTCGCCATCGTCGCCCACCCCACCGAACCCGGCAACATCACCGCCTGGCCCGTCGGCGAATCCATGGACCGCACCCCGCCCGACCACCGCATCGCCCCCTGGCGCACCACCGACCGCGGCGAAACCTGGACCCCCTGGAACGACGGCCTCCCCGACGAGGACTACTACGGCACCGTCATGCGCGACGGCGCCTGCACCGACCACGCCCCCGGCAACCCCGGCTGGTACTTCGGCACCCGCTGCGGCGACGTCTGGGCCGCCGCCGACGGCGGCACCTGGCACCAGGTCGCCGCCCACCTCCCCGACGTCCTCTGCGTCCGCGCCATGGAGACCCCGTGACCACCGACGTCAAAATCCCCGCCGCACTCGCCTCCGAATGCGACGGCGCCCGCCACCTCACCGTCGACCTCGACGAGCACGCCACACTCGCCGACCTCCTCGACGCCATCGCCCGAACCCACCCGCGCCTCGCCAGACGCCTCAGAGACGAATCCGGGAAACTCCGCCGCTACGTCAACATCTACATCGGCGACGACGAATCCCGCCGCCTCCAAGGCCTCAACACACCACTCGACAACAGAGAAATCCAGATCCTCCCCTCCATCGCCGGAGGATAAGCGAACACACAGAAGCGGGGGCGCCCCACAAAGGCACCCCCGCTTCCGAAAACCAGACTTACTTCTGCCCGTTCACCGACACCACGTCGACCACGAACACCAGCGTCTCATTCGGACCGATCACACCACCGGCACCCGACGCCCCATACCCCAGCTCCGGCGGAATCACGACCAGCCGACGCCCGCCGACCCTCGCACCCACCAAGCCGTCGTTCCACCCCTGAATCACCGGAGCCGAACCCAACGGCGACACCGTGAACGGCTGCGCCCCACGATTCCACGACGCATCGAACTCCTTCCCGTTCGACCAGTTGAACCCCGCGTACTGCACCGCGACCGCATCCCCGGCCTGCGCCACCGCACCCGAACCCTCAACCACGTCGAACACCAGCAGCCCCGCAGGAGCCGCCGCATCCGGCACCGTCACCTCCGGCCGCGACGCCGTGTCCGCAGACACCGACACCTCAACCCCGTCACCGATCTGCACCATATCCGCAAACCCCTCTCGATCAGCCGCCCCAGGCGGCACCGCACAAAACCCCAACAGCCTAAGCACCGCGCCCGAACCCACCGCCCACACCCCCACACCCCGACCTCGCCTATCCTGAACCACACCCGACCCGCCAGGAGCAGCCGACGATGACCGACCACGCCCACGACGTCACCGAACTCCTGCGCCACCTCACCGTCCAACTCCGCCTCCTCAACCACCAAGTCTCCGACCGCCTCCACCTCCAAGACGTCGACCTCGAATGCCTCGACCTCATCACCCGCACCGGACCCCTCACCGCCACCGCGCTGGCCCGCGCCGCCGACCTCCACCCGGCGACCGCGACCGGGGTCCTCGACCGGCTCGAAGCGGCCGGGTGGATCCGCCGCGACCGCGTCCCGACCGACCGCCGCGCCGTGCACCTGACCGCCGAACCCGACCGCACCGGGGAAGTCCGGGCCCTCTACGAGCCGCTGCGCGAGGCCATCGCCGCCATCTGCGAGGAGTTCACGCCCGAGCAGCTCGCCACGGTCGCGCAGTTCCTCGACAAGGCCGCAGGCGCCGCACTCGCCGCCACCGACGACCTCGCCGCCCGTCAGTAGGCCACGCCCAGGATCTTCCCGGCCGCGCCCGGGTCCAAGGCCGCGTCGAGCATCGCCGCGGCGAGGTCCGACCGCGCGATCGTCGACCCGTTGCGCGGATTGCGGCCGACCTCGGTGCGCCAGGCGCCCTTCGGGGCCGCGTCGGTCAGCCGCGGCGGCCGCACCACCGTCCAGTCGAGCCCCGAGTCGAGGACGACGTCCTCCATGGCCGCCAGGTCCGCGTAGTGCTCGGCCAGCGCCCACTTCACGATCGGCGTGACCAGGCGCAGCAGCGGCCCGTCCCCGGGGTCGTACCGCGGCTTGTCGGGGCGGCGCAGCGTCGGCACCGTCCCGATCGGCGCGGCCGACAGCACCACCAGGCGCCGCACCCCGGTGGCGCGCATCGCCTCCACGAGCGCCGCGGTGCCCGTCCGCGCGACCCCCGCGTCGGCCTTCCCGGTCGCGCCCAGCGCCGAGACGACCGCGTCGGCGCCCGCCACCGCGCCCGCGAAGGCCTCGGCGTCGGGGGCGCTGAAGTCGATGCGCGCGTGGGGGACCCCGGGCGGGAGCTTGGCGGGGGAGCGGACCAGGGCGGTCACGTCGTGGCCCGACGAGCGGGCCCGCTCCAGGACCAGGCGGCCGGTCGCGCCGGTCGCCGCGGCAAGCACGAGCTTCACAGGGGGTCTCCTCACCGAGCGAACAATACGGAATCCATACTATCGGGATTCCGAAGCAACACGCGCGCGCCCGCACCGGCTACTCTTCACACCACCGACCGAACCCCGAGCGAGGAGCCGCAGTGACCCTCCCCGTCCCGCCCCAGGACCCCCGCCCCGCGCACCCCGTGCGCCGCGCCCTCGCCACCTGGGGCGCCCTCGCCGCGCTCCTGTGGGCGATCCTCCTGACCGACCTCGTCCTGCCCGCGCACCTGACGCAGTACGGCATCGTCCCGCGCACCCTCGAAGGACTCGTCCCCGGCATCCTCGCCGCGCCCTTCCTCCACGCCGACGTCGCGCACCTGGCCGCGAACACCGTGCCCCTGGTCGTCATGGGCGTCATCTGCGCCCTGCGCGACCGCCGCGGCATGTGGACGGCCCTCGCGATGTCGCTCGTCGTCTCCGGCCTCGGCGTGTGGCTGATCTCCCCGGCGCACTCGGTGACCGTGGGCGCCTCCGGCGTCGTCTTCGGCCTCCTCGGCTACCTGCTCGCCCGCGGGGTGTTCATGCGCCGCATCGGCGACCTCCTCATCGCCGTCCTCGTGTTCGCCGTCTACGGGTCCCTCATCTGGGGCGTGCTGCCCACGAGCCCGTTCGTGTCCTGGCAGGCCCACCTCTTCGGGTTCCTTGGCGGCGTCGCCGCCGCCGTCGCGGTCGCCCGCGCCCGCCGCGCCAAGGCCGCCGCATGAGCGCCCCGTCCGGGTTCTCCTACCGCGAGCGGGGCGACGGCACCGTCGTCATCGTCCACCGCGGCCGCGCCGCCGCGACCCTGCGCGGCGGGCGCGCCGCGGCGTTCCTCGCCGAAGTCGACGCCGGCGACCCCCAGCTCGTCATGGCCCGCTGGACCGGCGCCTACAAGTTCGGCAACGAGCGCACCGCCCGCAACCACCCCCGCAACCAGGGGCGATAGCCCCGCCGGGGGAGCAGCGGCACCCCCGCGCTTGACGGGCCACCCCCGTCGACCTATAGTGCTAACATCCTAGTGAAATAGAGAAAGTTGTGATCGACTTCCACCTCGAACCGCGCTCCGGCGTCGCCCCCTACATGCAGCTCGTCCACCAGGTCCAGCAGGCCCTCCGGCTCGGGATGCTCACCGTGGGGGACCAGCTGCCGACGGTCAAGCAAGTCGTGGCCAAAGTCGCGATCAACCCCAACACCGTCCTCAAGGCGTACCGCGAGCTCGAACGCCAGGGACTCGTCGCCCCCAAACCCGGGCGCGGCACCTTCGTCACCGCGACCCTCGCGGGCGACGACCTCGACGCCCACGCCGAACTCCGCGCGGGCCTCGACCAGTGGATCACCCGGGCCCGCGCCGCCGGCCTCGCCGACGACGCCGTCCGGGCGCTCTTCGACACCACCATGAGAAGGACCGCGCAGGAACCATGAACACCCCCGTCATCGCGACGAATGCGCTCACCAAGCGCTACGGGCCCCACGCGGCCCTCACCGACGTCACCCTCGACATCCCCGCCGGGCGCATCGTCGGCCTCGTCGGCCCCAACGGCGCCGGCAAGTCCACGCTCCTGGCCCTCGCCGCCGGCCTCATCCGCCCCACCGCCGGCACCATCGACGTCCTCGGGAACCGGCCCGCCGCCGACGCCGCGCAGCTCGCCCGCGTCGGCTTCGTCGCCCAGGACACCCCCGTCTACGCCCAGCTCACCGTCGCCGACCACCTGCGGCTGGGGGAGAAGCTCAACCCCCGCTGGGACGCGAAGCTCGCCGACGAGCGCCTGCGCCAGACCGGCCTCGACCCCGCCAAGAAGGCCGGGCGCCTCTCCGGCGGCCAGAAGGCCCAGCTCGCCCTCACCCTCGCCGCCGCCAAACGCCCCGAGCTCATGATCTTCGACGAGCCGGTCGCCGCGCTCGACCCGCTCGCGCGCCGCTCGTTCCTCCAGTCCCTCATGGAGTTCGTCGCGGACATGGACGTGTCCGTCCTGCTCTCGTCCCACCTCATCGCCGACGTCGAACGCGTCTGCGACCACCTCGTCATCCTCGCCGACTCCCGCGTCCAGGTCGCGGGGGAGATCGACGACCTCACCGCCGCCCACCACCGCGTCGTCGGCCCCCGCGGCGCCCTCGACCAGCTCCCTTCCGGCGTCGAGGTCATCGCCGCCGACCACACCGATCGCCAGACCACGCTCATCGTCCGCAACACCGCCGGTGCGCCCCTCGACCTGCCCGGCGCCGAGCCGATCGGCCTGGAGGACATGGTCCTCACCTACCTGCACCGCGCCGAAGGCCTCGCCGCCCCGATCCTCCAGGAGACCGCCCGATGATCTGGCTGACCTGGCGCCAGATGCGCGCCCAGACCCTGTGGACCGCCGCCGTCCTCGCCGCGGCCGCCGCCTACATCCTCTACCTCGCCTGGGACGTCCGCGACGCCTACCGCACCCTCGTCACCGAATGCACCACCGCCTGCGACGAGGCCGCGCACTTCCTCGACGACCGGTTCGGCATGACCCTCACCCTCCTGGGCCTGCTCCTGCTCGCCGGACTCGCCGTCTTCGGCGCGTTCTGGGGCGCGCCCCTGGTCACCCGCGAACTCGAAGCCGGCACCCACCGCCTCGCCTGGAACCAGTCGGTCACCCGCACCCGCTGGCTCACCGCGAAGCTCGCCGTCGCCGGGGGAGCCGGAGTCCTCCTCGCCGGGTCCGTCACGCTCCTGCTCACCTGGGCCGTCAGCCCCCTCGACGACCTCGCCGACTCCCGGTTCCACCCCATCGAGTTCGTCACCCGCAACCTCGCGCCCTTCGGGTACGCGGTCCTGGCGTTCACCCTCGGCCTCGCCATCGGCGCCCTCACCCGCCGGACCCTCGCCGCCATGGCCCTGACGCTCCTGGTGTTCCTCGGCTTCCAGCTCGTCATGGGCGGGTTCGTGCGGCCCCTGTACGCCGAGCCGGTCACCGAGACCATCACCATGGCCGAGGCCAACACCGTCGGCTACATCGACGGCCTCACCCTCGACGACTCCGGTGCCACCGTCATGGGCTACACCATCCCCGGCGCGTGGGTCGTCAGCGACGAGATGCCCGTGCGCATGGCCGACGGGACCGCGTTCACCGCCGACGACGCCGACGACTGCCGGGCCGTCAACGTCCCGCCCGACGAGTGCCTGTCCCAGAAGGACGCCGCGTTCGACGTCGTCTACCAGCCCGCCGACCGGTACTGGCGGTTCCAGTGGACCGAGTTCGCCATCGCCCTCGGCCTCTCCGCGCTGCTGACCGGCGCCGCCTACTGGCGCCTCCGCCGCGGCCTCAACTAGCACCGCCGCCGATATTCCCACAAGTAACGGTGGGCGGGACCCATGTCCCGCCCACCGCCTGTTCGTCCGTTTTCACCGCGGGGGACTAGCTCCCCGCGATGTTCACCATCCAGCCGATCCCGAACCGGTCGACCAGGGCGCCGAACTCGTCGCCCCACATCTGCTTCTCCAGCGGGATGTTCACCGACCCGCCTTCCGACAGGCCCTCGAAGTACCCGCGCAGCGCGTCCCCGTCGTCGCCCGAGAGGCTGATCGAGATGTTCTGGCCCGGCACGTACGGCATGCCCGGCGGCGTGTCCGACGCCATCACCGTGTACCCGGCCGGCGATGTCAACTGCGCGTGCATCACCTGGTCGGCCGGGGCGTCCGGCACCCCCGAGTCGCCGAACGTCATCACGTTCAGCTCACCGCCCAGCACCGACTGGTAGAACTCCATCGCCTCCCGCGCGTTCCCGTTGAACGACACGTAGGGATTGAGGATCGAACCCATCGCAGACTCCTTCCGTCCGATCTCCCGCCATCGTCGCAGCACCCGCCGACAACGGCAGCCGAACCGGCCAGAACGGCCCGGCGGACGCCGCGCAGTCCCAAGGTCGTGTCAGGCCCCCAAGACTCATAACTTGCGGGAACGGCACTTCTCGTGAGTTATGTACTGCGAGGCGACACGCTTATTTTCCGGTTATTTAAATATCAATACCGGAAATAAATAATGTTAGGCTGTGGGCATGACGAAAACAGATGCCAGCAACCAGACCAGTCAGACCGCCCAAGCCGCCGGGCCGCGGACCGTCACGCTCTGCAAGCGCTGCGGGACGCCGATCCCGCAGCAGCCCGGCCGCGGACGGCCCCGCCTGTACTGCGCCGACGGCGACTGCGCCTCCCAGGCGAAACGCCAGCGCGAGCTGCGCCGCGCCACGCCCGGCCTGGAGGGCGCGCTGGCGCGGGCCGAGGAGCTATACGAGCAGATCGAGCAGTCGATGACGTCGGCGCTGGCGCCGCTCGCTGAGGCGCTGCGGGCCGAGACGGACCCCGCGGAGGTCGAGGCGCGGATCGCGGAGGTCCGGTCCGAGGCCGCCAGCGCGGTCGCTGCGGCGCGTGCGGAGCGGGACGAGGTGGCGGGTCGTGCGGCGGCGCTGCGTGACGAGCTTGGGGCGGCGGTGGCTGAGGTGGAGCGGGTTACTGGGGTCGCGGAGGCGGCTGAGGTGCGGGCGAAGGAGGCGGTGTCGGCGCGGGTGGCGGCGGTGAAGGACGCTGAGGCGGCGCGTGAGGAGGCGGGTCGGGCGCTGGGTGAGGCGCGGGCGGCGGTCGCGGAGCGTGATGCGGCCGTTGGCGATGCGGAGGCGGCGCGGGGCGAGGCTGCGGCTGCGGTGGTGGCGCGGGACGCGGCGGTCGCGGGCCGTGAGGAGGCCGAGCGGGCGGCGGTGGCGGCGCGCAGTGAGGCGGAGGTGGCGCGGGAGCGTGCGGAGCGGGTGGAGGCGGAGGCGGCTGAGGCGCTGCGGGCCGGTGAGGCGGCGCTGGAGCGAGCTGAGGGTCGGGTGGCGTCGGTGATGGTGGAGCGGGACCGGGAGCGGTCGCGTGTGGAGGGTCTGGTCGCGGAGTTGGCGGTGGCGCGTCGGGATGCGGAGCAGGCGTCGGCTTTGGCGGCCGAGCGCGGCTCGGTGGTGGAGCGGTTGCAGGGCGAGGCGGCGTCGGCGGTGGCGGATCTGCGGGTGCTGGCTTCCAGGTTGGAGGCTGCGGAGGCGGCTCGTGTCGAGCTTGTGGCTGAGGCGGGGTCGTGGCGTGAGCGGGCGCTGGCGGCGGAGGCGCGGGTGCCGGCGCGGGAGTAGGGGTACTCCCCTGGCGTCGCGTGGTGTCGGGGGCCCGGTGCGGTTGCGGGCCCCCGGTTCGTCTTATTCGCCTGCTGCGGTGCGGGCGGCTTGTTCGACCTGGTCGCGGTAGGCGGGCCAGTCGAACTGGTCGGCGGGCGGGAGGTTGGAGTTGCGTTCGCCCAGCCCGGCGGCGCCGTCGATGGTCTCGCGGACGATGTCGGCGTGTCCGGCGTGGCGGTTGGTCTCGGCGATCATGTGGACGAGGATCCGGCCGAGGGTGACGGTGCGGCGTTCTTCGGGCCACCAGGGGACGGTGCCTTCGCTGTCGAGGTCGAGGGCGTCGATGGTGGCGTTGGAGTGGTCCCAGACGCGCTTGTAGAGGCCGGTGATGGATTCGGTGGTCTCGTCGGCGGTGGCCCACATCTCGATGTTGGGGACGGTCTCGATGAGGGGGAACCAGGCGGGCGGGTCGGGGAAGGGCCGGTCGAAGCAGAGGCCGAAGTATTCGACGTCGGTGGCGGCGCAGTGCTTGACGAGGCCGAGGAGGTTGGTGCCGGTGGGGGTGAGGGGGCGGCGCAGGTCGTACTCCCCCAGGCCGTCGAGTTTCCACAGGAGGGCTTCGCGGGCGGTCTGGAGGTATCGCTGGAGGTGGTGTTTGAGGTCGTCGGTCATGGGTGCGAGTGTGCCATCGGGGTGCGACGCGTGCATCTCGATTGCGGTCCCGGGGTTTCAGAGGTCGGTGGGGTGGGCTTCGTAGACGCGGACGTCGGCGGGGCGGGCCCGGTAGGGGTCGAGGGCCGCGGAGCCGGCGGTGTGGTGGGGTGCGGCGAGGTGGGCGTCGAGGGCGGCGCGGTCGGTCCAGGCTTCGACACACACGAACGCGCCGGGTTCGGTGACGGATTCCCAGAACCGGTAGTCGAGGCAGCCTTCGTCGCTGGCGAGGGTGGATTCCTGGAGTGCGCGCAGGCCTGCGCGGTAGGCGTCGCGGTGCTCGGGTAGGGACCAGACGTACGCGTGGACGAGGATCATGGCCGTGAGTGTAGGCGGGGGTTCGCGTTTGCGCCCTGGGCGGGCCGCTGCTACGGTCCGGGCGATGACTTCTCAAGACAGGCCGGCGCGGTACGGCCACCTCGACTGCAACTCCCCCATCGCCAAGTGGCGTTTCGACCGGCAGGTCGACGACTGCGCGGCGTTCGCGCCGTCGTCGATCGTCGACATCGGGTGCGGGTGGGGCGAGCTGCTCCAGCGCATCACCGAGCGGGTTCCGGGCGCGAAGGCGGTGGGGATCGACTCGGATCTGGAGCTGCTGGAGCGGGGCCGGGCGGGCGCGGTCCGCCGCGGCATCGCGGACCGGCTCGAATTCGTGGAGTACCAGGGCGAGGACTGGACCGAGCCTGCGGATCTGGTGATCTGCATCGGTGCGGCGCATGCGTTCGGGACGAGCGCGCAGGCGGTGGCGGCGCTGGCGCCTTTGGTGAAGCCGGGCGGGCGGCTGCTGTTCGGCGACGGGATCTGGCAGCGCACGCCCACGGAGGCGGAGCTGGCGGGGATGTGGCCGGACACGAAGGCCGACGAGTGGCTGCTGCTGCCGGACCTGGTGGACGCGGCGGTGGCGACGGGGCTGCGGCCTTTGCGGGTGGAGTCGGTGGAGCAGCACGAGTGGGACGACTTCGAGTCGGAGTTCCTCATGGACAAGGAGGTCTGGTTGCAGGCCAATCCGGGCCATGAGCGGGCCGAGGAGGTGCGGGCGGCGGCGGATGCGCATCGTGCCTGGTGGCTGCGGGGTCACCGGGGTCTGCTCGGGTTCGCGTATCTGACGTTGGGACGCCAGGTAGCGTTATAGGCGTGGGCAAGGGGCCCGGACCCGGTGGGGGTCCGGGCCTTTCCCGTGCCCGGGGCGGGATTCGTCAGAGTGCGGCGAGGACGCAGAGGGCGATGAAGAGGGCCTGTTCGGCGGTGCGGATGCCGATGGGGGTGGCGGGCGATCCGGCGAGGGGGATGCCGCGTTTGGCGGCGGAGTAGTTCGCGGGGTACATGGCGACCAGGAGCGCGGCGAGGCACAGGGCTGCGGCGGTGGCCGTGGCGGGGATGAGGAGTCCGGCGGCGCCGGCGAGTTCGAGGACGCCGGTGAGGGCGACGAGGAGCGCGGGTGCGGGGAGGCGTTCGGGGATCATGCGGGCCATGTCGGTGCGGAACTTCGGGTGGAAGTGGACGGCGCCGGTGAGGGTGAACATGGCGGCGAGGCCGATGCGCAGGCACAGCTGCCAGTCGGTGAGGGCGTCGGCGCCGAGGAGCCCGGCGAGGCGGGCGAGGAGTGTGACGGCGGTGAGCGTGATGACGGGTGCCATGGGTGTGCCTTCGGTGCGGGGCGCAAAGCCGGTCTTGACAGTGTCAAGTTAAGGATGCGCCTGAAACTAGACACTGTCAAGTGAATCTGGGCACTGTCAAGAAGAGGACGCCGTCAAGCAGCAAGCACTGTCGAGCGTGGCCGCCGGACCGATGCTCGGCTACTGGCGGCGTACCTTCCATGCGGCGACGGCCTCGTCGACGTCGATGAGCCCGAACCGCAGCGGCGGGCCCTCCACGGGCCCGATGAGGGCCTTGCGGATGCGCCCGTTCAGCTCCTCGACGGCCGCGCGCACGGCGGCCTCGTCACCGAGGGCGTCGAGTGTCGCGGGGAGGTCTTCGCGTTCTTTGCCGAGGCGCAGTGCGGGCGGGAGGGCGTCCAGGCCCATGCTCTCGCGGGTGGCCTGCTGGTGGAGCCACCAGTCTTCGTGCAGGGGCTGTCCGATGCCCGGGAGGGGTTTTCCGGCGCCGGGGAGGTTCTTGAACTCGCCGCGGGCCTCGGCTTCCTGGATGGCCCGTTCCACTCCCCTGGCTTGGCGGTCGCTCATGGCGGCGCTCCCTCCGTCGTCGGTACGCCGATCCTATCGTCAGGCGGCCGAGTGGATCACGAGTGCGACGGCGGCGAACTGCGCGATGTAGGCGGCGATCGTGAAGGCGTGGAACACTTCGTGGAATCCGAACCAGCGCACGGACGGGTTGGGGCGCTTGAGGGCGTAGACGATGCCGCCGGCGGTGTAGAGGATCCCGCCGGTGAAGATGAGGACGGTGGCGGCGATGCCGGCGCCTGCGGCGAGCTGCGGGGTGACGAAGACGGCGGCCCAGCCGAGGACGATGTACAGGGCGGTGTAGAGCCAGCGCGGGGCGCCGTGCCAGAGGACGCGGAAGACGACGCCTGCGGCGGCGCCGGTCCAGATGACGGCGAGGAGTGCGGTGCGGGCGGTGCCGTCGAGGGCGAGGACGGCGATGGGCGTGTAGGTGCCGGCGATGATGAGGTAGATGTTGGCGTGGTCGAGGCGTTTGAGGGCGGCGGTGGCGCGCTGGGTGAGGTTGGTGCGGTGGTAGAGCGCGGAGACGCCGAACAGGAGGGCGGAGGCGGCGACGTAGATCGCGGCGGAGATCCGTCCGGCGTAGGTGGGGGCGGTGGCGGTGAGGGCGAGTCCGGCGAGGAGTGCGATGGGGAAGGCGCCGGCGTGGAGCCAGCCGCGCAGGCGGGGTTTGGGGTCGTGGATCGCGGGTGCCAGTGCCATGGTTCGAGGCTACGTCCGCTGGTTACTGTCCGGTAGTGCTGTTGCTCCCCCGATGCGGGGTGGGGTTAGGCCCCGTTTCGGGTCCTGGGGGGCGGTGCGGGGCTTTAAGCTCCGGCGGTGGACTGGGACGGGTTGTCGGTGCAGTTGGTCGTGCTGGCGATGGCGGCGGTGGCGGCGCCGCTGCTGGTGGACCGGCTGGAGCGGTGGGTGCGGCTGCCGGGCGTGGTGGTGGAGATCGTGCTGGGCATCGTGATCGGGCCGCAGGTGCTGGGGCTGGTGCAGACCGGGGTGCTGCTGGAGACGGTCTCGCAGCTGGGGTTGGCGATGCTGTTCTTCCTGGCGGGGTATGAGATCGACTTCCGGGCGGTGCGGGGGCGGCCGATCGTAGCGGCGTCGGCGGGCTGGGTGGTGTCGTTCGCGCTGGCGGCGGGGGCGATGTGGGCGGCCGGTGCCGGTGCGGCGGTGCTGATTCTGGCGATCGGGGTGTCGTCGACGGCGCTGGGGACGATCCTGCCGATCGCGCGGGATTCGGGGCTGTTGGCGGGGCCGGTGGGGCCGCATCTGATGGCGGTGGGGGCGGTGGGCGAGTTCGCGCCGATCGCGTTGCTGGCGTTGTTCTATTCGGAGGGTCACCATTCGGGGAGGACGACGCTGGCTATTGCGTTGGCGGGTCTTGCGGTTGCGGCGGCGGCGATCGGGTCGCTGCGGCGGTCGGCGCGGGTGGGGCGGCTGCTGTCGGCGACGTTGGGGACGTCGGCGCAGTTGGCGGTGCGTTTGTCGGTGCTGGTGCTGCTGGGGGCGGTGCTGCTGGCGGCGGAGATCGGCGTCGATATCGCGTTGGGGGCGTTCGCGGCGGGGGTGTGCATGCATGTGCTGCTGTCGGCGCTGGACGGGCGGGAGGAGGCGCTGGTGCAGTCGAAGCTGGACGGGATCGGGTTCGGTGCGGTCGTCCCGGTGTTCTTCGTGTACACGGGTGTGACGTTCGATCTGGACGAGCTGCTCGGGTCGCCGGTGGCGCTGGCGCTGATCCCGGTGTTCCTGCTCGTGTTCGCGGTGGTGCGCGGGGCGGTGACGTGGCTGTTCGCGCGGAAGGCGCTGGCGGGGCGGGACCGGGGTGCGTTGGCGGCGTTCGCGGCGACGCAGCTGCCGATCGTGGTCATCGCGTCGTCGACTGCGGCGGAGCGGGGCCTGGTGGAGGAGGCGGTCGCGGCGGCGATGGTGGGGGCGGCGATGGTGTCGGTCCTGGTGTTCCCGCTCGTGGGCTTGAAGTGGACGAGGCGCAGTACTGCGGCGGTCGCGGCGGAGCCGATCTAGACGGGGTCAGCGGGTGGGCGTAGGGGCGGATACGCGTCTGCTCCGATGCGCCCGCCCGTGCGCGGGGGCGAGCGTGGACGGTATGAGAAAACTCCGCCGCCCCGCGTACCGGGCCTTCGTCATCGCCCACGTCGCCTCGTCGGTCGCCTGGCTCGGTTTGAGCCTGAGCCTCCTGGTCCTCGGCGTCCGGGCCGTCACCACTGAGGACGCGGCCGTGCAGTTCGCGGCCGGGACCGCCATGGACGCGCTCGCCTCCGCGATCGCGGTCCCGATCGGGCTCGTCGCTATCGGTACCGGTGTGGTGCTGATGTTCGGGACCCGCTGGGGACCGTCGCACAAGTGGGTCCTCGTCAAGCTGATCGCGACGGTGGCCGCGTTCGCCGCGACGGTCTTCGCGCTGCTCCCGGGCCTGGAGGCGACTGCGGCGATCCTCGACCCGGACCGGTTGCAGGTCCTCGACGACCAGGTGATCGCCGCGCCGATCGTGTCCTCGGGGGTCTACCTCGGCGCGACGATCCTGTCGTACGTCAAGCCGTGGGGACGGGTGGGCGCAGGCCGCCGCGCGCCGGCCCCAGTGCGAGCGCCCGCCCGTAGTGCTCGATGAGCGCGTCCCCTTCGGCCTCCCAGGTGCGGCCGCGGACTTTCAGTCGTCCGCGCCGCCCCCACTGGCGCAGCACGTCCCGCTGCCCGGCGAGGGAGGCGACGAGCCCTGCCAGCGCGGCGGTGTCGCCGGCCGGGAAGTGGGTGCCGTCCACGCCCGGGTCGACCAGTTCGGGCGCGCCGCCGGCGTCGACGGCGAGCACGGGCACGCCGGAGGCGTGGGCCTCCTGGATGGTCTGCCCGAACGTCTCGAACGGCCCGGTGTGGACGAACAGGTCGAGGGAGGCGTACAGGCGCGACAGGTCCGTGCCGTGGAGGGCGCCGAGGAACTGCGCCTGCGGCAGGAGCCGCTCCAGGGCTTTGCGGCGGGGGCCGTCCCCGGCGATCACCAGGCGCACGCCAGGGAGCGCGGCGGTGTCGGCGAGCCAGTGCAGCTGCTTCTCGCGGGCCAGGCGGCCCACGTAGCCGACCAGGAGCTCCCCGTCGGGCGCGAGCGCGTCGTGGAGGGTGGTGTCGCGGAAGGCGGGGTGGAACCGGTTGGTGTCGACCCCGTGCGGCAGGACCGCGACGCCGCCGATCCCTTGCGCGGTGAGGGACCGGGCGGTGCATTCGGAGAGGGCGAGGTTGACCGCGGCGCGGGAGTGGATCGACTTGAGGCGCTGCCACACCAGCTGCTCGAACGCGGTCAGGTGGTAGGCGCGGGTGTAGGCGGGCAGGTCGGTCTGCCAGACCGCGACGGCGGGGACGCCGCGCCGCTCGGCCCAGGCCGCGGCGCGCGCGGTGTACCCGAAGGGGCTGGCGAGGTGGACGACGTCGGGCCGGTGGGCGTCGAGCGCGTCGTCGAGGGCTTTGGTGGCGAGTCCGGCGCGGAAGTGCCGGTAGGCCGGGAGCCGCACGGAGGGGACGTGGACGACGGGCCAGTCGAAGACCGGGCGCGGGCCCGGCCCGGGCGCGGGGGCGACCACGACCGGTTCGATCCCGCGCGACGCGAGGTGGGCCGCGGCCCGCGCCACCGAGCGGGCGACGCCGTTGATCTGCGGCGGGAAGGATTCGGTGACCAGTGCGACTCTCATGACCGGAGCGTAAAGGCGCAGGTGGGCGGCGGAGGGAATCGGAAGTGTCGCGGGACTGAACCCCAGCCGATATTCACGCCCGTCACGGCCTGGCCGATTCGTTCAAGCCCGGGGCCGGGCGCGGGTTTTAGCGTGAGGGCCATGGAACGGATCGATGCAGAGCAGTTGGAGCGCGCCGCGCAGTTCGTGTGGCGCACCGGGAGCCTGGTGGACCAGCGCCGCATGGCGCGCCTGGCCGGGACCGGGACGAGTGAAGGGGTGCGGGCGGCGGTGCTCGCGCACCGGACCGGCGACGGCGGGTTCGCGTTCGCGCTCGAACCGGACGTGAAGGGCCCCGACCCGCAGCCGCTCGCCGCGATGACGGCGCTGGCGATCCTGGACGAGGCCGGGGTCCTCGACCAGGCGACCGGCGCGGGCGTGTGCGACTGGCTCGCGGTGCACACGGCCCCGGACGGGGGTGTCCCGGACCTTTTGGAGACGATCAGCGTCTACCCGCACCCGCCGTGGGTCCAGGCCCCGCCGCAGGACCGCGGCGGGCTGCTCACGACCGCGAGGGCGGCCGGGTACCTGCTGCGCAGCGGGGTCGAGCACCCGTGGATCGACGGCGCGGCCGCGTTCTGCCGCGACCGGATCGACGCGCTCGAAGCGAGCCACCCGTACGAGGTGTTCAGCGTCGCGGCCTTCCTCGGCGCCGCACCCGACCGGGTCTGGGCCGGCAAGGCCGCCGCGCGCATCGGCGAGCTCGTGCGCGGGGCGGGCCTGGTGCTCCTCGACCCCGCCGACTGGGAGGGCGTGGAGTCGCCGCCGGGGTACGCGCCCGGCGAGCACCACCTCGCCTGCGACTTCGCCCCCGACCCGGCCAGTGCCGCCGCGGCCTGGTTCAGTCCAGCGGAGATGCGTGCGGCCCTGGACTTCCGGGCCGCCGAGCAGGACGCGGATGGGGGCTGGCCGATCCACTACCGGCGCTGGCACAACGGGATCGAGCTCCAGGCCCGCCCGGGGTTCACCGTCGACGCCGTCAGGGTCCTCAAGGCGTGGGAGGGCACGGCGTAAGCGCAGGCGAGTCGGCGGGACGCCGGACCAGCGGCGCACCTGCCGGGCCAGGTGCGCCTGGTCGGCGTACCCCTCCTCGGCTGCGATGCGCGCCCAGCCCCGCTCCCCCGCCGCGGTGGCCCGCCGGAACCGGAGGATCTGTTCGAGGGTCTTGGGGCCGTAGCCGAACGCGGCCGCGACGCGGCGGCGCAGCTGCCGCTCGGAGAACCCGAGGGCCCGGGCCAGGACCGGGACGGGCGGGGGCTCGGGCACGTCGAGCGCCCGCGCGGCGGCCAGCGCGGCCGCATCGGGCGCGAACCGCACGGCGCGGGCGGCGAGGGCTCCGGCGAGGATCGCGGCACCGTCCCACGGGTCGCCTGCGGCGGCAAGGCGGTCGGCGAGCGGCCCGGGGTCCCAGAGGTCGGCGAGGGCGGGCTGGGCGTCGGCGACCGCGGTGGCCGGGACGTCGCCGAGGAGGATCCGGGCCGCGCCGGGGCGCAGCCGGATCCCCGCGATCACGGTCCCGGCGGCGAGGGGGACGTCGCGGGGGCCCGTGTCGGGGCCCGCGATCTCCAGTCGGCCGCCGTGCCACAGCAGGTCGGTGCAGGCGTCGGGGACGACCCGGGTGGTGGCCGGGTGCGGGGCGCGGCGCACCCACAGGCACGGCGACCAGGCCGGGTCGGGTGCGGGCCGCTCGGTGTAGGCCGCGGGCGGGCGCCCGGGCGCGGTGTCCATGGCTTCGACCGTAACGCGCTGCACCGACATCGGCGGCGGTGCGCGCGACTGCGGGGCGGGGCAGTGTCGGACCCGGCGTGTAGGTATTGGAGGATGCAGTCCAGTTCACCAGGCCGCGCCTTCGAGTGCCGTGCCTCCGAACCCATGTGAAGGAGCCCCCGATGTCACTGTCGAGTGCCGACATCGCCCATCTCGAAGCGGTGCTGGCGCAAGGGAAGAAACCCAAGGTGGTGTTCACCGACGCGGCCGGGCAGGTCGCCGGGCGCACCGGGAAGGTCGTCGCCCTCGACCCGGCCGGCGTCGACGACTTCGTGCAGGTCGCGTTCGGGTCCGACGAGCTGTCGTTCTCCGCGGCGGAGCTGCGCCTGCCCGCCCCCGGCGAGGGGGCGAGGCGGACGGCGCCGCGCCAGCGCGCCGCCGCGCCGACCGGGCCCGGCCTGCTGCCCGACGATGCGCCCGAGACCAGAGCGCCCGAGCCGACACCTGCACCGAAACCCGTTGTGAGCGAGAGGAAGACCGTGACCGAACCCGCACCGTCCGCGCCCGAGCCCGTGGTCAAGAAGAAGGCCGCGCGCCCGCGCGCCCAGGCCGCCAAGCACCCCGAGCTGACGGTCACGCTGACCTATGAGGACGGCGAGTGGTCCGTGGCCGCGGCCCGCGGCGCGCGCACGGTCGTCAAGGGCGCCAAGGTCGCCCACACGAACGCGCTGACGATGTGCCAGGCTTCGGGATCGGACGAGGTCAACGAGGTCGTCTCCGAAGTGGTCGAGAAGATCCGCTCCGAGGCCGCCGAGGAGGCCGCCCGCCTGCGCCGCCAGCTCGAAGAGGCCGAAGCGCGCCTCGCCGAGCTGAAGTAGCCGCACCCGCGGAGCCGACGGGCCCGGGACGCCGCGAGGCGGACCGGGCCCGGCTGTGTCTCGGCTCCGGCGGCTAGTCGCGGGCGTGCTTGATGTAGATCATGACCGCTTCGCGGGTGGTCTTGACGCCCAGGGACTGGCGGGCGGCGGCGATGCGGCGGTTCGCGGTGCGCAACGAGACGAACTCGGCTTCGGCGGCGGCGGCGATCGTCGACCCCGCCGCCAGGCGCGAGAGGAGGGCGCGCTGCTCGGCGTCCAGGTCGAGGCCGTCGGCGGCTTCGGCTTTGCCCGGGGTGAGGCCGAGGGGGCCGACGCGGCGCAGGTCGGCGGCGAGGTTGAGCGCCAGCTGCCCGGTGGCGACGGCGATGATCCCGGCGCCGCGGGCGGCGGCCAGGACCGCCTGGGACGCGGTGTGGTCGTCGCCGACGGCCCCGTGGCACACCAGGCGCCGGTCGGCGAGGTCCCACGCGGGCTCCAGGAGCGCGAACCCGCGGTGCGCCGACCAGCCCGCGGCCGCGCACCGGCGCACCAGCGCGTCGGCGTCGCTCCCGGCCGCGACGACATGCAGGGGCACCTGTTCGCCCATCAGCCCTCACCGCCTTCGGCCGGCGCGGCGGACAGCAGGACCGCGGCTTCGGTGCGGGTCTTCGCGCCGAGCTTGCGCATCCCCGAGCGGATGTGCGTCTCGACGGTCTCGGCGGTGATCCCGAGGATCTCGGCGATCCGCCGCGACGGGTGCCCGGAGGCGACGTGGCGCAGCACCTCGGCCTCGCGGTCGGTCAGTCCCCCGCCGCCGCGCGCCGAGCGGCGGTCGCGGCGCACGTCGTGGCGGCGCAGGCCCCGGCGGGCGCGCCCGGCCAGGACGATGAGGCCGTGCTCGTCGGCGATCCGCTCGGCCGCTTCGAGGGCCGCGACAGCGGCCTGGGGTTCACCGGAGTGGGCGGCGAGCGCGAGGAGGCAGCGGACCTGCTCGCGGGCGGCGAGGCCGTCCCATGCGGAGGCGGCCTGCGCGAACGGGCCCGGTGCGGCCTTGTCCCACGCGGCGAGCGTAGTCGCCACGGGCGCGGGCCAGGGGGTGGCGTCGGCGGCGACCGGCTCGGTCCCGGTGTCGTAGGCGATCCACCGGCCGGTGATGTGCGCGAGCCCGCCGACCAGGCCCGGCTGGGCCTCGGGGGCTTCGGGGCCGGGCTGGCCGTCGAGCCACGCGGTCTCGTGCTCCAGCCATGCGACGAGCCCGTCGAGCGCCGCGGGGGCGTCGTGCAGGCGCGAGAGGCGGGCGCGGGCGGCGCCGAGCGCGCCGGTGTCGGCTTCGGCGAGGGCGATGGAGGCGGCGATGAGCGTGTCGGCGACCGCCGGGAGCGCATGGTCGGCCAGGGACTGCGCGGCGGCGATCACGTTGTCCAGGCCCGTCCCGGACAGGACGAGGCACCAGGCGGCGGCGGCGAGGAACCGGGTCTGCCACGAGTAGGCGCCGTCGGCGCCGGCCCGGTCGGCGGCCTCGTGGGCGACCGCTTCGGCCTCGACGAGGCGCGCGGCGTCGGCGAGGGCGATCACCCGCGACCACGCGCACCACGCGGCGGTCGTCGCGTCCCCCGCGTCGCGCGCGAGCGCTTCGGCGGCGGCGAGCGCGTCGGGGTCGTCCCCGGCGAGCGCCGCGGCGAGCCCGGGATGGGCGAGGTCGGGGTAGGCGGCCCGCAGCTCCTCGGCCAGGAGCGCGCGTTCAGCCGCCGGGGCGCACAGCAGCCGCAGCTGGTCGGTCTCGGGGCCCTCGGGGGCATCGTTCAGGGCAGCACGGGCGCGGCCGGTCTCGCCGACCGCCAGGAGCGCCCAGGCGCGCACGACGGCGGTGTCGCCGCCTGCGGGGGCCCGGTCGAGGACCGCCAGCGCGGCGTTGGTGCGGCCCGCTTCGAGGGCGGCGCGGGCGGCCGGGACGGCGTGCGCGGGGTCGATCTCGGCCGCGAGCAGCAGCGCCTCGGCGCGGGTCTGCGGGCCGGCGCCGTCGGCGGCGGCCAGGGCGGTGGCGAGGGCGCGGGCGGCGAGTCCGGCGGCGTGGGCGTGGCGCGCGGACTCCACGCCCTGGGTGGCGTCGGCGAGGTGCTCGTGCATGGACCGGCGGGCCTCGGTGTCGAGGATGCCCGCGGCGATCTCGGCCATCCACGGCGACGCCGGGCGCAGGAACGGCCCCTCGGCGACGGCGAGCCCGGCGTCGGCGAGGACCTGCGCGCCCTCGCCCAGCAGGGACGGGTGCGCGGGCCGGCCGAGCAGGCCCAGGACCGCCAGGGCGGTGCGCCCGGCCCGGGGCAGGTCCGCGATGGCGGCCGCCGCGGCGGAGGCGGGGTCGCCGGGCAGGCCCGCGTCGGGTTCGCCCGGCCCGGTGTGCGCGGCGCGCTTGGCGAGCGCGGTGAGGGCGAGGGGGTTGCCGCCCGCGCGGGAGGCGAGCGCCGCGGCCCTGGTCGCCGGCAGCGCCGGGGCGGCCTCGGCGACCAGCGCTGCGGCTTCGGCTTCGGTGAGCTCGGGGACCGCGATGACGGTGGCGGCGGCGAGGAGCCGCGCGAGGGCGTCCTCGCCGAGCCGGTTGGGGATCCGCAGGGCGGCCGCCACCGGGAGGCGCTCGGCGAGCACGGGCAGGACCGCGAGGGTCGCCGCGTCGCACCACTGGAGGTCGTCGATGACGAGCAGGCCCCCGCGGGTGCGCGAGTAGACGGCCTCGGCCAGCAGCGGCAGGTCGTCGGCGGGCATCCGCGCCCGCGTCGCCCGCTCCAGCGCGAGCGCGGGCTGCCCCGAGAGCATCGCCAGGCCCCCGCCGGCGTGCACGGGCCGCTTGGAGGCGCGCGCGAGCCGCTCCAGCAGCCGGGTCCGCCCCGACCCGGGCGGGCCGGTGACGACCACCAGGCCCGGTCCCGCCAGCGCGCCGGCCATGGCGCGCAGGGCATCGTCGCGGTTGGCGACCCCGAGGGGCGTCGAGGCGATCGGGGGCGCCAGTCCGGGCGTGGGCGGGGCGGCCAAGGGGGCTCCTAACGCTGTGGCACGAATGGGGGAGGCGGCCGGGCGGTCGCGGTTTGTAATCTCGTGTGTGTCGACGGACCGCCGACGCCTCTCATGATATTGCGGAAGCTTCGATGCCGCAGACCGGCGTCGGCGACCGGAGTGCCGCATACCGGGCGCAGCGCCCGGACGGACCGACGAGACTACAGGAGAGGGCGGACGCGGGGACCATGGTGGCAGGACAACTCACCACGAGCGTGGCGGGCATGTGCGAGGAACTGGCCGGCAAGGTCTCCCCCGCGTCGCGCCCCGTGGTCGAGGAGGTCGCGGCCCGGCTCGGGCAGCCCCTTCGCGTCGCCGTCGCCGGACGCCTGAAGGCCGGGAAGTCCACACTCGTGAACGCGCTGATCGGCCGCCGCGTCGCGCCCACGGCCGCCGGGGAGTGCACGCGGGTGGTGACCCAGTTCCGGTACGGGCCCGCCGACCGGGTCGACGTGGTCGCCCGCAACGGCGTCAAGCACGCCGTCCCCCTGGACGCGAACGGGATGATCCCGACGTCGCTGCCGATCCCCGCCGACGAGGCCGCGATGATCGACGTGCAGCTGTCCTCCGACCGCCTCCGCGACCTCACCGTCGTCGACACGCCCGGGCTCCAGTCGGTGAACACCGAGATCTCGGACGCGGCCCGCGAGATGCTGTTCGCCGCGCCGATCGCCGAGGACGTCGACGACGACTCCAAGGCCGCCGTCGAATCGGCCGAGGCGATCATCTACGTGTTCACCCAGCAGGTCCGCGCCGACGACGTCGACGCCCTGGAGGCGTTCTCGAAGGCCTCGCAGCAGCTGTCGTCCTCGCCGATGAACGCCCTGGGCCTGTACAACAAGGCCGACAAGCTCGCCCCCGGCCCCGGGCAGGACCCCTGGCCCGTCGCCGGCCCGATCGCCGGGGACCAGGCGAACGTCCTGCGCCGCGCCGTCTGCGACGTCGTCCCCGTCGTCGGGCTCCTCGCCGAGACCGCCGAAGCGGGCCTGCTGACCGCCGCGGACTGCGAGGCCCTGCGCACCCTCGCCGGGCTCGGCGAGGAGAAGCGGGCGCTCATGCTCGCCTCCGCCGGGCTGTTCCTGTCCACCGAGTCGCCCGTCGACGAGCACCAGCGCAGGCGGCTGCTGGAGCGCCTGGACCTGTACGGCATCCACTTCGCGATCGCCCACCTCCAGGCCAGCCCCCACCTCGCCACGGGTGAACTGGTGCGGCTGCTGTTCGCCGCCTCCGGGTTCCCGCGGCTGCGCACCACCCTCCACCAGATCTTCGGCGTCCGCGCCGACGTCATCAAGGCCGGATGGGCCCTCGGGCGCCTCGACGCCGCCGCCGCCTCCGGGCCCGCCGCGGACCGGGACCTCCTGCGGGGCGCGGTCGAGTCGATCGTCGCCCGCCCCGAATACCACCGCCTCCCGCTCCTCGAAGCCGCCGCGCAGGTCACCACCGGGCAGGTCGCGCTCCCTGAGGCCATGGAGGCCGAGGTCGCGCGGCTCGCGCTCACCGACGACGCCGGCGTCGTCCTGGGCCTGCCCGGCGAGGCCCGCCCGCAGCTGCGCCGCGCCGCCATCGAAGCCGCCGCACGCTGGCGGGCCTTCGCCAACGGCGGCGCCACCCCGTCCCAGGCGCGGGTGGCGAACGTGGTGCATCGTGGTTTCCATCTGCTGGCCCAACGCCTCGGCTGACAGCGACAAGCGTTCACACATAAGGAGAGCAAAGTGACGAATCGACTCGGCGGACCGCTGGTGGGGGCCCTCGTCGGCCTCGCCGCCGCGGCCCTCGGCGCGGTGTTCCTCACCGGCGGCGGGTTCGATGCGCGCGTCCTGGCCATAGCCGCCGGCTCGGTCCTCGTCACCGCCGCCGTCGCCTTCATCGCCGGCAAGTCCATCACCGCCCCCGCCGCCGCGGCGCCCCTCCAGCCGCCGCCGTTCGCGCCCGCCCCCGGCACCGGCGCCGCCTCCGGCGCCATCCCCGTCGGCCAGCTCCAGGACTCCGCCCGCGCCGCCCAGAACGCCGCCGACCGGACCGTCCTGGTCGAGACCTGCGTGTGGATGAGGGACCGCGCCACCTCCCCCGCGCTCGCCCAGCACCTCGACGGCGCGTTCGCGAAGGTCGGCGTCGCCCAGGTCGACGCCACCGGCCAGCGCTTCGACCCCGCCGTCCACGAAGCCGGCTCCACCGTCGCCGCCCGCGGCCCCGCCGACGAGGGCATCATCGCCCGCACCGAGCAGATCGGCTACACCGACCGCGGCCGCATCCTGCGCCACCCGATCGTCACCGTCTACCGCGGCCAGGGGGTCCGGGCATGACCGACACCGCCGCCCCCGCCGCCGCAGCGGCCGCGTCCGCGAATCCGGCGCCCGCGAAGAAGGCCGCCGCGAAACCGAACCCGGCCGCCCAGATCCACAAGCTGTGCGCCAAGGCCGCGAAGGCCGGGAACGCGTCATTGCGGACGGTGGACGCCCGCGCGGCCGCGGAGGTCGACGAGGTCGCGCGCTGGCAGCCCGACAAGCCCGTCGCCGTCGTCGTCGGCGAGACCAAGCGCGGCAAGTCCTCGCTGGTGAACGCCCTCCTGGGCATGCCGGGCCTGTCGCCGGTGGACGCGCAGGTCGCCACGACCGCGTATCTGGAGTTCGCGTACGCCGAGCAGGCGTCGGTGCGCGCCTGGCAGCCCGGCGCCGCCGACCCGATGCTCCTGGGCGTCGGGGACCTGCGGAACTGGGCGACCCGCCTGGGCACCATGCCGCCCGGGATGGTCCCGCCGCGGCGCATGCTCGTCGGGCACCCGTCGGCGCTGCTCAAGCACATGTCCGTGGTGGACACGCCCGGCACCGGCGGCCTGGACCCCGACCACGCGCAGATCGCCCTCGAAGCGGTCGCCCGCGCCACCTGCCTCATCATGGTCACCGACGCGTCCTCGCCGATGGCGAAGACCGAGCTGGACTTCCTCACCGAAGCGTCCAAGCGCGTCAACTTCGTGGTGTTCGCGCTGACGAAGACCGACACGTACCCGGGCTGGCGGACGGTCCTGGAGGAGAACCGGTCCCTCATCGAGGCGCACGCGCCCCGCTTCCGCAACGCCCCGCACTTCCCCGTCTCGGCGATGCTCGCCGAGCACGCGCTGAACTCCCAGGGCCCGACCCGCCAGGCCCTCGCCAAGGAGTCCGGGATCGGGAAGATGCAGCGGGCCCTGGTCAAGGTCGGCGCCGCCGGGAAGGCCCTGGTCGCCGCGAACGTCGTGCGCGCGGTGCGCACCGAGTTCTCCCGCCTGGCGATCTCCGCGCAGGAGGACATGAAGGCCTACGACCCCGACCCCGAGACCGCGAACCGGTTGAAGGAGGAGAAGAAGCAGGCCCTCAACGCCCGCCGCACCGAGACGAAGAAGGCGAACCTCGCGCTGCGCGTGGAGACCCAGCGCGCGAAGATCGAGGTCCAGGGGCGCCTGCGCGCCCACCTCCAGGAGCTCGAAGAGGCCCTGCTGAACGAGTTGGAGAAGGCCAACAAGGCCGCCCTCGAATCGCTCCCCCAGCGCATCGACATCGCCCTCCAGGGCATCGCCGCGCGCCTCTCGGGCGAGCTGCACCAGCGGTTCGTGCTCCTCGCCGAGCGCGTCCTGCGGCAGGTGTTCACCGAGGACGAGCTCATGCAGGCCACCAACTCGATCTCCGCGGGCCTGCGGGCCGCGGCCTCGGGCCGGGCCCGCCGCGACGCGAACCAGGACGGCGCGCTCCTCATGGCGTCTTCTGCTGGTGTGGCGATGATGGCCGGGCGCGCGGTCACCGCCGGCGCGGGCATGATCGGCCTGACCGCCGTCGCCGGATCGGTCGCCTCCGTCGCCTTGACCGCGTCCGGTGTCGGCATCGGGCTCGCCGCCGCCGCGTTCCTGCTGTACCGCAGGAAGATCCAGGGCGACCGGCAGGCCGCGAAGCAGTGGGTGCAGCGCGTCATCGCCGAGGCCCGCGCGAACCTCAACGAGGAGATCGGGTTCCGGTTCACCGAGGTCGAGTTCGTGTTCAACTCCACCCTCGACGACGCCCTGGAGCGCCGCGCCGCCGAATTCGACGCCCGCATCTCCGCGGCCGAGAACGCCGCGAAGGCCGACCAGGCCGCCCGCGCGAAGAAGCAGGCCGCGCTCAAGCAGCGCCGCGACTCCATGGCCCAGAAGGTCAAGCAGCTCGACGAGGTGCTCGCCAAGGCCCGCACCCTCGTACCAGGAGATGAGGAATCCGATGGATGAGTTCGACCCCTTCGACCCCGAAGCGTCCGCGGACGAGTTCGGCGACGGCCTCGACGACGACGGCGAGGAGGCCCCCGGGTTCGACGAGTTCGACACCGGCGAGGTTCCCGACGAGGACGGCCTGGAGGCGTTCGCTCTCGAGGACGACGCTTTCGACGAGGACGAGCCGCTCGACGAGGGCTTCAGCGTCGACGCCGAGTACGACGAGGACGGCGACGACGCGACCGGCGGCGACGAGACCGCCTACGCCGCGACGTATGAGGACCTGCTCCTCGACGAGGCCGACAACCCGCCGACGTTCCCGCCCGAACTGGACCTGGACGTGCCCGAGCCGGTCGACGGCTACCCGTGGGTCGACCTCGACGCGCTCGGGTCGGCCGAGGCCGAGCCGTGGGTGAACTCCGTCGACGCGTCCGAGTACGCGATCGCCGACATCGACGACCCGGCCGCGCAGGCCCTGGCCCGCTTCTGGCAGGGCTAGCCCCGGGCCCCGGCTCGGCGGGCCCGGCAGCCGCCGACCGACCCCCGCGACCGCGTCGTCGCGACCGACGGCCCCGCACCGAGTGCGGGGCCGTCGGCGTCCGCGCACACGGATCGACAAACGCGAATGGCCGCCTGGCACTGTCCGAAGTCGCCGAACCCGCCGCGAGTGGGGAGCGACGCAAAGGAACGCACCGCCCGTCCGCCGCGCGCCCGATCGAACACGCGGCCCCATCGGCGCGAAGGAAACCGCAGGTCCCAGCGCTGCAAGCAGTTTCATGAAGCGGCTTCGCGGCCTCCACTGTGGCGGCGGATCGGGCCGGGATTCACCCGTCCGGGTGCGGCGGTGCGAAAATTCGGGACCTGCCGACACCGAAAGGGGCGAACCGGCGGTAGATTGGGGGCTCCATTACCGTCGAGTCCGACGCCCGATCCCCCTCTCCGGGCACAGGCCCGTCCCCGTACGACCGACCGGGAGCCGTGGTGAACGAACCAGACCACTACCGCGTCCTCGGGGTGAGCCCGCAGGCACCACGCAACGAGATCCAGGCCGCCTACCGCCGGCGCCTGCGCGAGACCCATCCCGACCGCGGCGGCGACGAGGCCGAGTTCCACCTCGTCCAAGGCGCCTGGGAGACCCTCTCGCACGCCGGGCTGCGCCGCGAGTACGACCTGCTGCGCTTCGGGCGCCGCGCCGCCCGCCGCTACGGCAAGGCCGCCGCCAAGCCCTCCCACCGGAAGGTCCGCGGCTGGAACGTCGCGCCCCCGCCCGAACCGGTCCAGCACGCCTTCCCGACCGAAGGCGCCCTCGTCGCCGTCCCCTGGCACGCGCGCCTGCGCCTGGCCCGGCCCGTCTACCGGCCCTCGGCGTGGATCGCCGCCGCGGTCAGCATCGCGGCCGCCGCCGTGTGGGTGTTCATGGGCCTGGGGTTCCTCGGCCAGGCGTTCGCCTCCGACTCGTGGATCTTCCTGCTCCTGGCCATCCCGGTGACGATCGCGATCGCGATGATCGTCGTCGTCCAGACCAGCCGGGCCCTGCGCCGCCGCCCCGACACCGCCCCGCCCCCGCCCACCGGGCGGCTGATCTTCGCGACCCTGTTCGCCGCCGCGGTCATCGCCCTCGCCGGGCCCTCCACGCCGTGGGGGTGGGCCCTGGGCGTGTACGTCCTCACCGGGGCCGCCCTGGCGTGGACGGTGAAACGGGTCCGGTACACGGTCGCGCTGCGCCGCCAGGTCGGGGCCGCGCTGCGCCAGTTCAACGCGTTCGGGCCCGTCGGGACCCGTCCGAAGGCCGACCGGCCCACGGGGAAGCTCCTGCGCGAAGTCCTCACGAACCTGCCGGCCGCGCGCCTGTTCGTGGCGCTCCCGGCCGAGCCGGACACGCGCGTGCCGCACGCGATCGTGTGCGGCGACCGGATCGCGCTGCTGTGCGCGCCGGTCGGCCGCGACAGCGCCGACGTCGACTCGGTGAACCTCCCTGAGGCCGTCAAGGTCCTCACCGCGGCCCTCCCCGACGCGCACGTCCAAGGCTGGGTCCTGTGGCCGACGCTCCCCGAGGCCGCCCGCGCCGGGGAGGAGGCCGCCGTCCACGACGTCGCGGTCGGCCAGGCCGCCGCCGACATCGGCCTGTGGCTCGCCTCGGCGGGCGCGGTCTACGACCTGCCGGTCCTCCAGGCCCTGCGGATGCGCCTCGCCGCCGTCCCGGGCCCGCGCACCGGCGACCGCACCCCGGCCGTCCGCACCTGACACTCTTACGCTGCGCTTATGCGCGCTCCGTGAGCAATCGCACCCTCCACACGGGCGGGTGCGGACAGTAGGGTTCAGGCAATGGACGCCACCGCCCGCGCCGACGCGATCGTCGCCGACCGCCTCCGCGCCGCCGCCGACCGCGAACCCCTCCCCGGGCCCGCAACAGGGTCGAGCGCCGTCGAGATCGCCGCGTCGATCAGCGCGGGATCGCCCCACGCGGCACGGTTCACCGGCGAGGTCGCCGCGGCCGTCCGCGGCACTGCTCTGGCGTTGGAGGCGGCCCGCCCGCACCCGACGGACTTGTGGGCCGCCGCCGCGGCCGAGTACCCGGACCCGTCGGTGTGGTTCGAGCAGGCCGTGCTCCTGGGGCATCCGGTGCACCCGCTCGCCCGCTCGCGCGGCGGGCTGACCGACGACGAGATCCGCGCCTACGCGCCCGAGCACCGGGCCCGGATCGATTTGGGGCGCTACGGCGTCCCCGATCGGGCCGCGACCTACACCGACGACGAGGGCCTGCCGCTCCTGCCGGTCCACCCGTGGCAGGCCGCCCGGCGCGGCCTCGACGGCCCCGGGCAAGTGTGGGGCGGTGCGGCGCCGCTGATGAGCCTGCGGACGCTCTCGACCGGCGACTGGCACGTCAAGACCGCCGTGGACCTCCAGCTGACCTCGGCGGTCCGGCACGTCTCGGCCGCCGCCGTCCACAACGGGTACTTCCTGTCCGAGCGCCTCGATGCGCCAGCGCGCCGCTGCGGGATCGCGCTCCTGCCGGAGACCGCCGTATGGGCGAGCCTCGACGGCGAACCCGATCCGGGCCTGTCCGCGATCCTCCGGCCCGCCCCGCATACGATCGGCCACCCGCGGGCGGTCCCGCTCGCGGCGCTCGCCGAGACGTGCCCGTCTGACGGGCGGCCGATCGCCGTGGCGTTCACCGGGGACGACCCCGAGGCATGGTGGGAGGCGTTCGTCGCGGTCGCGCTGGCGCCGCTGCGGCTGTTCGCCGAGACGGGTGTGGCGCTGGAGGCGCACGGGCAGAACACGCTCGCCTCGTTCACCGGGGACCTGCCGACGTCCCTGGTGTACCGGGACTTCGGCGGGGTCCGCGTCCCGCCCGAGGACTGGCCCGAGCTGATCGGCGACCTCCCCGAGCCCGATCGGGAGGCGCGCCTGGTCAAACTCCTCGCCGCGCTGTTTCCGACGACGCTGACATCGATCGTCGATTCGTTCGCCGACTGGTCGGGCACCGACCCCGGCAAGTGGTGGTCCGCCGTGGCGAAGGAAGTGCGGGGCATGGGTCTGGAGTCGTGGATCGCCGACGCGGTCCTGCGCAGGCCCTGGCCGCTCAAGGCCACGACGGCGATGCGCCTGGCCGACAACGCGACCGACGACATCTGGGTGCGCGTCGACAACCCGCTGGCGGCGGCGTGAACCTGACCGACCAGATCATGGCCGCGGCCTGGCGCGAAGACCTCGCCGGGTACCGGACCGGGCCCGCCCCGGCCCCCGAGGGCCCGTTCAACCAGCTCGACTATCCCGATAGCGGTGAGGACGGCGACCCCGTGAAGGCCCTGGAGGCGATCCTCGGCGCGCCGGTGCCCGCGCACCTGGCCGCCGAACTCGAATCCGCGAAGCAGGGCCGGGCGCTCGCGAGGGCCCGCGCCGCCGTGCGCCGCAGGCATTTCGCGGCGCTCGCCGCCCGGGCCGGGGCGCCGAGCCTCGCGCGGCTCGTCGCCGCCTGCACCGGCGACGCCGACACCGCCGCGCGCCTGCTCGAAACCCTCGCCACCGACGGCCACCAGCTCCACCCGTGCGCGCGCACCCGCCTGGGCTGGCACCGCCGCGACCTGGACCGGTACGACCTGGAGACGCCCCGCCCGGTCCGCATCCGCCTCGTCGCCGACCGCACCGGCATCCTCGACCGGTCCGGGGCCGACTTCCGGACCCACCCGATGCTCGCCGGGCTCGACCTGCCCGACCCGGTCGTCCCGGTCCACCCCTGGCAGCTCGACCACCGCGTGCTCCCCCAGTACGCGGACCTGTTCGCGGACAAGCGGCTTCAAGTACTGGACGAGACCGTCCCGGCGTGGCCGACCGCCGCGGTCCGCACCCTCGCCGGGCACCGCGCCCCCGGGTTCCTGAAGCTCGCGCTCGGCATCCACATCACCTCCACGCGCCGCGACATCTCCCCCGCGACCGCGCTCCTCGCGCCGGTCCTCTCCGCGCACCTGACCGCTCTCGACTCCGCCCTCGGCACCGGCGGGCCGCACCGGCTCGTCCCCGACCTCGCCGGGGCGTGGCTGCCGGGCCGCCGGGACCTGACCGCCATCGCCCGCGCGCCCCTGTCGAACGTGACCCCGGCGGGGGCGGTGTGCGTGCCCGCGACCGCGCTCGCCGCGCTCTCGCCGGTGACGGGGGTGAGCATGGCCGCGGAGTACGCCGACTGGCACGGCGACCCGGCGGCGTGGCTGCGCGCCTATGCGGCCCTGTTCGTGCCGCCGGTGCTCGCGAAGGCCGCCATGGGCATCGGCCTCGAAGCGCACCTCCAGAACAGCCTGGTCGCCATGGACGGGCCCGTCCCGGTCGCCGCGGTCTCGCGCGACCTCGGCGGCGCGCGCCTCCACCTGCCGACCGTCCCCTTCGACGTCGAGCTGCCGGAGGGGAGTCCGGTGAACGCGGCCTCGATGGACCAGGTGCGCGCGAAGGTCGCGTACACGCTGTTCCAGAACCACCTCGCCGCTTTGGTGACCGCGCTGTCGCGCGACTGCGGGCTCGATGCCGCCGCGTTCTGGGCCGACCTCGCCGACCTCGTCGCCTCGCTCGACCTGCCTGCGGCCGACCGCGACTGCTACCTCGCCGAGCGGCAGCCGACGAAGGCGCTGCTGTCGATGCGCCTGGAGCCGGGCCGCGAGGTCGAGGCCCTCGTCGACAACCCGATGGGGCGCCGATGAGCATCCCGGCGAAAGTCCGCGTCGCGGTCGAGGCCCTCGAATCCCCGGCCAGCGCGTGGGTGTACGACCCGGGCGTGCTCGGCGCGCGCCTGGCGGCGGTGCGGGCGGCGTTCCCGGAGTGGACGGTCCTGTACGCGATGAAGGCGTGCGCGAACCCGGCGATCCTGGCCGCGGCGGCGCGCGGCGCGGACGGGATCGAGTGCGCCTCCGGCGGCGAGCTCGCCGCCGCGCAATCAGCAGGGGCCAGGCGTCTGGCGTTCTCGGGGCCCGCGAAGACCCCCGCGGACATCGCCGCGGCCGCGGCGTGCGGGACGCCGCTGGTGATGCACGCCGAGAGCGTCAGGGAGCTGGAGGCCCTCGCGGCGGCGGGGTTCGCGGGGCCGGTGGCGCTGCGGGTCAACCGGGGCCGGGCGCTGCCGGGCTCACATCAGATGACGGGGGCGCCGACGCCGTTCGGCATGGACGAGGACACCGCGCTCGCCGCCCTCGGGCAGGCGCTGGCGTTGGGGCTCGATGTGGCGGGGTTCCATCTGCACGCGGTCTCGAACTGCCTCGACGCCGCCGCGTACGCCGCGCACGTCCGCGACGCGCTCGCCTGGGCCGCAACCGCATCGGAGGGCCGATTCGGCCTCCGGTATGTGAACGTCGGCGGGGGCCTGGGCGCGGATCCGCGCGGCGACGAGCTCGACCTCGACGCCGTCGCGACGGCCCTCGGCGATGGGCCGGGGCGGTTCCTGGACGCGGGCGTGGACCTGGTGGTCGAGCCGGGCCGGTACCTCGCGGCGGCCGCGGGCTGGTACACCGCGGAGGTCGTCGACGTGAAGACCGTCGCGGGGCGGGCGTTCGCGCTCGTGCGCGGCGGCACGCACCATTTCCGTCTGCCCGCGGCGTGGGGGTACGCGCACCCCTTCGACGTCGTGCCGGGCCCGCGCACGGGCGCGGTGCTGACCGACGTGGAGGTCAGGGTGTGCGGGGAGCTGTGCACGCCCCGCGACGTCCTCAACGGCGGCCGGCGCGTCGAGTCCATCGGGGTCGGGGACCGGCTCGTGTTCGCGGACGCGGGCGCGTACGGCTGGGAGATCTCGCATGACCGGTTCCTGGGCCATCCGGGCCCTGACATGGTCGTCATCGACTGATCGGCCGATCCGCAAACGCTCGCCGTGCTCTACCATGAAGGACCCGATAGGGTGCCCGGTCCGTCCCGACCAGGTGCGCTACCGCCTCGATCCCCCCATTGAGGAGTCCGTATGCCGATTCGGCGTTTTGCCCGGCGGACCCATCGCGACGCGGCCCGGCTGGCGGCCGCGGGCGAGCACCGCAGCGCCCTGCCCGCGTTCGCGGCCGCCGCCGCCGAGTACCGCGAGCGCCTCGCGGGCCATCCGGGCGACCGGGGGTCCCGCGAGGACTTCGCCGACCTGCTCGCGTCCGCCGCGGCCTCCCATACCGCGGTGGGCGACTACGCGGCGGCGTTCGCGGCCCAGCGCGAGCGCGCGCAGGTCGCCGATGCGCTCGGCGCGGTCGGCCCTGCGAAGGCCCGCCAGCGCATGGACCTCGCCGAGTCGGCGGTGCGCGCCGGGCGGCTGCTGACCGCCGCAGTGCAGGCCGACGCGGCGTTGAACGCCCTCGACGACACGGACCCGAACGACCCGGCCGGCGCCGGGTTCGCGGACCTCGCGTCGGCGCTGGCGCGCGCGGCGCGGGTGTTCGGGCGCGCCGCCGACCCCGATCTGGCGGTGGCCGCGGCAGACCAGGCCGCGCGGATGCTCCTCGCCGCCGGGCGTCAGGACGCGCTGCTGCGCGACAGCCTGCGCCTGGCCGCGGCGCTGCACGCGGCCGCCGGGCGCGGCGCGCACGCGCGGGGCGCGAAGGAGCTGCTGGGCAAGTACTTCCCCGACGCCGAGCCGTTGACGGCCCCGAACCTGGTGACGCTGCGGACGGCGCTGGAGACCGCGGCCGGGCGGGGCGCGTTCGACGATCCGGCGCTGGTGCGGCGCCTGTGCCCCGACCCGGCCGGGCGGGAGGCGCCGCCGACGGTGACGGCCCGCTGCGACCTCGGCCTGGCCGCGGTCGCCCTGCACGCCGCCGAGCCCGCGGTGGCCGCGCTCGTGGCGCCCGCGCCGGGGATCGGGTGGCGCATCGCCACCGAGGTCCACTACCTGCTCGCCGCGGCCGACCGGCACGGCGAGCGGAACCTCCACCTGAACTTCCGCGACCACGGCCCGGTGTGGGTGGCGATGCTCATGGCCCTGGCAGAGGACGGCAAGCGGGGCCCGCTCATGGCCGACCTCGCCCACGCCCTCGCCGGACTGTGCGACCGCCTCCACACCCGCCACGCCGCGCCGGAGTACGAGCCGCTGATGCGGTCGGCCCAGCGGTTCATCGCCGCGCACCCCGACCGGTGAAGGTCCTGGTGGTCGACGCGTGCTGGCGGGGCGCGGCGGGGACGGGCTCGCCGACGGCGGTCGTCGACGACGAGGGGTTCGCGGAGGCGGACCGGGCGCGGGTGCCCCTGTCGGCGGGGACCTCGCACGCGGTGTTCCTGGACCGCACCGACCCCGGTGTCGTGGGGCTGCGGTTCTTCACCGCGGCCGGGGAGCTGCCCGCGTGCGGGCACGGGACCCTCGCCGCGCTCGCGGTCCTGGAGTCCCTCGACGGTCGGGACGAGTGGCGGCTGCGCGCCGGGGGCCGGGTGTTCCTGGGCGGGATCGGCGCGGACGGCCCGTGGTTCGACGCCGGGACCACTAGGCATCGCGCCTTCCCCAAGCCGGGGCCCGCGCTGGCGGCCCTGGGGGCCGAGGCGGCGGGCCCGGTCCTGGCGGCGGGGACGGCCCGCGAGCGCCTGCTGGTCCCCGTGCGGCCCGAAGCCTTGGAGGGGCTGCGCCCGGACTTCGCGGCGCTCAAGGCCGTCTGCGATGCGGCGGGCCTGCTGGGCTGCTTCGTGTACGCCGAGGTCTGCGAGCGGTGGTTCGCGGCGCGGATGTTCGCGCCCTCGATCGGCGTGGACGAGGACGTGGCGAACGCGAACAGCGCCGCGGCGCTGGCGGGTGCGCTGGTGGCGGCGGCGCCGGTGCGGGTCGTGGTGTCGATGGGCGACGGCCTGGGGTCGCCCTCGCGCATCCGCGCGGAGGCGTTCCCGGGCGGCGGGGTGCGCCTGTCGGGCCGGGTGGGCCCGGCGCGGGTGGTCTAGGGCGCCTGTTGCTCAGGAGCCGCTGAACCAGCCGGGGGCGTCGAGGCGGAACGGCTCGCCGGGGGCGAGGGCCGCGAGGTCGGCTTCGAGGGCGTCGAGGCGCTCGGGCCCGATCTGGGCGGCCCAGGCGGCGCGGACGCGGTCGAAGGTGCGCGCGGACCGGTCGAGAACGTCGAGTCCTTTCGCGGTGAGGCGCACGGCTTTACGGCGGGCGTCGGCCGGGTCGGGGGCGCGCTCGACGTACCCCTGCTGTTCGAGGGCGGCGATGGTCTTCCCGGCGGCCTGCTTGGTGACGCCCAGGCGCGCGCCGAGTTCGACGGCGGTGGTCCCCTGGGTGCCGATGGCCTGGAAGATGAACCCGTGCATGGGCCGCAGGTCGGGGTGGCCCGCGGCGGCGAGGTCGGCGTGGACGGCGTCGACGGCGGCGCGGAACGCGGCGAACAGGCGCAGCGGGAGCTCGTGTCCGGGGGGCGGCTCAACCATGATCGACAACCAGGTTTACTATATGGGCAACCATGTTGTCCATCCTAGGAGATTCCCCCATGCGCATCGTCCGCAGTGCCGACACCCGCCGCACCGCCACCCCCGCGGCGGTCATGACCACCCTCGCCTCCCCGACCCTCGGCGGCGCCCCGTTCCCGCTGTGGCGCGTCGAGGCCGCCCCCGGCACGGCCGGGCCGCTCCACTTGATCGACGCCGACCAGGTGTGGGCCTTCACCGCCGGGACCGCCGAGGTCGAAGTGGACGGCGAACGCACCGAGGCCGCCGCGGGCGACACGCTCGTCGTCCCCGCGAACGCCGAGCGCCGGTTCACGCCCGGCCCCGACGGGTTCACCGCCGTGGTCGCCGGCCCGGCCGGGATGCGCGCGGCCATGCCCGCCGCTCCCGATGCGAAGATCGACATCGCCTGGGCCGCTTAGGCCCCGGCGAGGCGGTCCCGGCGCCGGGCGGCGTAGTCGCGCAGGGCCCGCAGGAAGTCGACGTGGCGGAACCCGGGCCAGTACACGTCGCAGAACGACAGCTCCGCGCCCGCCGACTGCCACAGCAGGAAGCTGGAGAGCCGCCGCTCCCCGGAGGTGCGGATGATCAGGTCGGCGCCGGGCAGGTCCGCGGTGTACCGGTGCGCGTCGATGTCGCCCTCGGTGATCCGCGCGGCGAGGTCGGCGAGGTCGCCGCCGCGATCGGCCTCGGCCTCCAGGAGCGAGCGGACGGCGTCGACGATCTCGGTCTGCCCGTCGTACCCGATCGCCACGGTCAAGTGCGCGCCGTCGCGGTGGGCGGTGGCCTCGGCGGCGTCTTTGAGGGCGCGGGCGGTCGTGCCGGGGACGGTGTCGAGGCGCCCGGCCAGATGCAGCCGCCACGGGCTCGACGGTTCGGTGAGCCGCTCGGCGACGATCTGCTCGACCATGGCCATCAGGTGCGCGACCTCGGCGCCGTCGCGCTTGGCGAGGTTGTCGGCCGAGGCGACGTAGACGGTGACGTGCCCGATGCCGAGCTGGTGGCACCAGGCGAGGAGGTCGTCGAGGTGCTCGGCCCCGTACCGGTGCCCGATCCCGGCGTCGGCGAACCCCTGCGACCGGGCCCACCGCCGGTTCCCGTCCATGGCGACCGCGACATGCCGCGGCAGCAGCGCCGGGTCGAGCCGCCGCCGCAACTGCCGGGCGTAGATCCGGTACAGCCCTTGGGGAACGCGCATGCCCAGAGCTTACGTGGCGGCGGCCCAGACCGCCTCGGCCCAGGCGAGGAAGTCGGCGACCGCCTCGGGCGGGAGGGCGTCGATGACGGCGTTCGCGGCGGCGGCGAGCAGTTCGAGGTCGGCGTCGTCCATGCCCGCGACGCTACAGGCGGGTGTCGGCGTAGCGGGTCATCGCCGCGGCGAGGTAGGCGGCGTGGCCGGGGGCGACTTGCTCGCACGGGTCACGGAAGCGGGGGTCGCCGGTGTAGAGGGCCGCCAGGCGCCGGTACGCCTCGGGGGCGGGGGTCGAGTCCCAGTGGGCTTCGACGAGCCGGTAGTGGTCGGCCACGACGTCCTGGACGGCCGCGTCGGCGGGGCCGCGGCCTTCGGACCGCAGGGCGGCGAGCGCGGTGTTGATGCGGTGCATCTGGGCGGGGATCGCCCGCCGCTGCTCGGGGGTGAGGGCCTGGAGGGCGGCGAAGGCGCGTTCGACGACCTGCTGCGCCCACGCCCGCCGGGCGCGGTCCCGCTCGTCGGGGGCGTCGAGTCCGGTGAACCAGGTGTCGGGCGCCATGGGGCGGCCTCCTTCGAGTTGGCGGATGGTGGCCTCGACGGTGTCGGCGAGGCGGGCGAGGCGGTCCCGTTCGGCGGCGATCTGGGCCGCGTGGCGGCGCAGCGCCTCGGTCTCGGACTGCTCTCCGGCGAGGACGGCGCCGATGTCGCCCAGGCCGAGCCCGAGGCGTTTGAGCAGGAGGATCTGCTGGAGCCGCAGGAGTTCGGCGCGGCGGTACAGGCGCTGGCCGCCGGGGCCGGTGTCGGCGGGGGTGAGGAGGCCGATGGCGTCGTAGTGGCGCAGGGTGCGCGCGGTGGTGCCGGCGAGGCGGGCGACCTGCGCGGTGGTCCACTCGTCCACGGGGTGTCTCCGTTCCGTCGGGTGCGGGTTCGACGGTATCGGCTGACGCGGCGTCACCCGCAAGGAAAGAGAGACGCGGGTCACCGTCAAGTGGCGCGTCCGAGGCGCGTCCGGGTCGTTGTTTACATGGGGCGGCATTGACCCACTCACGTGGGACGGAAATTCCCCCTGGGGTCTCCCCGCTCACGCGGGGCAGGAGAAAGAACGAGCGGCCCCCAGCGTCACGCTGGGGGCCGCTTTCCAACCCGCATACGCGGATATGAGCCGTGCAAAGACGGCGACTCGATCGACATCGAACCGTTTGCCCCGCCACCGCGGGGATTCACGGCGAAGGGCCCCAGCCAGAGGCTGGGGCCCTTCGGTTTTGCGTCAGGCGGCGCGGGCGGCGGCCTTGCGGAAGTCGCGATTGAGGCGCCCGATGACGTCGAGGCCGATCTCCTTGGGGCACGCCGCCGAGCACTCGCCCGTGTTGGTGCACCCGCCGAATCCGGCCTCGTCGTGGGCGGCGACCATGCCGAGGACGCGCGTGGCCCGCTCGGGCTGGCCCTGCGGGGTCAGGCCCAGGTGCGCGACCTTGGCGCCCATGAACAGCATCCCGGACCCGTTGGGGCAGGCGGCGACGCACGCGCCGCAGCCGATGCACGCCGCGGCGGAGAACGCGGCGTCGGCGTCCTGCTTGGGGATCGGGACGGCGTGGGCGTCGGGGGCGGTGCCGGTGGGCGCGGAGATGTACCCGCCGGCCTGGATGATCCGGTCGAACGCGGACCGGTCGACGACGAGGTCCTTGATGACCGGGAACGCCCCGGCGCGCCACGGCTCGATGTCGATCGAGTCGCCGTCCTTGTACTTGCGCATGTGGAGCTGGCAGGTCGTGGTCGCGGCCTGCGGGCCGTGCGGCTGGCCGTCGATGACGAGCGAGCAGGCGCCGCAGATGCCTTCGCGGCAGTCGTGGTCGAACGCGACCGGGTCCTCGCCCTCGGAGATGAGGCGCTCGTTGAGGACGTCGAGCATCTCCAGGAAGGAGGCGTCCTCGGAGACCTCGTCGAGCTCGTAGGCGACCATCCGGCCCTTGGCGTCGGCGTCGGCCTGACGCCAGATTCGCAGCTTGAGTTTCACTTGTAGCTCCGTTGGGTGGGCTTGACGTACTCGAACACGAGCGATTCCTTGTGGAGGACGGGCGCGTTCTCCCCGTACTCCCAGGCGGCGACGTACGAGAAGTTGTCGTCGTCGCGCTTGGCCTCGCCCTCGTCGGTCTGGGACTCGGCCCGGAAGTGCCCGCCGCACGACTCGGTGCGGTGCAGGGCGTCGATGCACATCAGCTCGCCGAGCTCGAAGAAGTCGGCGACCCGGCCGGCCTTCTCCAGCTGCTGGTTGAGCTCCTCGGCCTTGCCGGTGACCTTGACGCGCTTGTAGAACTCGGCCTTGAGGTCGCGGATGAGGCCGATGGCCTTGCGCAGGCCCTCGTCGGTGCGCTCCATCCCGCAGTACTCCCACATGATCTTGCCGAGCTCGCGGTGGAAGGAGTCGACGGTGCGGTCGCCGTCGTTGCCGAGGAAGAACGCGATGCGCTCGTCGACCTCGCGGCGCGCGGCCTGCACGTCCTCGTGGGTCTCGTCGACGGCCTCGAAGGGCCCGTCGGCGAGGTAGTCGGAGATCGTGTTCGGCAGGACGAAGTACCCGTCCGACAAGCCCTGCATGAGCGCCGAGGCCCCGAGGCGGTTCGCGCCGTGGTCGGAGAAGTTCGCCTCGCCGGTCACGAACAGGCCCGGGATGTTCGACGACAGGTCGTAGTCGACCCACAGGCCGCCCATCGTGTAGTGCACGGCCGGGTAGATGCGCATGGGCCGCTCGTACGGGTTCTCGCCGGTGATCCGCTCGTACATGTCGAACAGGTTCCCGTACTTCGCTTCGACGGCCTTCTTGCCGAGGCGCTTGATGGCGTCGGCGAAGTCGAGGTAGACGCCCAGGCCGCCCGGGCCCACGCCGTGCCCTTCGTCGCACACCACTTTCGCGGCGCGCGAGGCGATGTCGCGGGGCACGAGGTTCCCGAACGCGGGGTAGCGCCGCTCCAGGTAGTAGTCGCGCTCGTCCTCGGGGATGTCCGCGGGGTGGCGCTCGTCGTGCTTGGACTTGGGCACCCACACGCGCCCGTCGTTGCGCAGCGACTCGGACATGAGCGTGAGCTTCGACTGGTGGTCCCCCGACTGCGGGATGCACGTGGGGTGGATCTGCGTGTAGCAGGGGTTCGCGAAATAGGCGCCCTTGCGGTGGGCCCGCCACGAGGCGGTGACGTTGCAGCCCTTCGCGTTCGTGGACAGGAAGAACACGTTCCCGTACCCGCCGGAGGCGAGGACCACGGCGTCGGCGAGCTCGGTGGTGATCTCGCCGGTCACGAGGTCGCGCACGATGATGCCGCGGGCGCGGCCGTCGACGACGACGAGTTCGAGCATCTCGTGGCGGGTGTGCAGGTCGACCGTCCCGGCCGCGACCTGCCGCTGGAGCGCCTGGTAGGCGCCGAGGAGGAGCTGCTGGCCGGTCTGGCCGCGCGCGTAGAAGGTGCGCGAGACCTGCGCGCCGCCGAAGGACCGGTTGTCGAGCAGGCCGCCGTACTCGCGGGCGAACGGGACGCCCTGGGCGACGCACTGGTCGATGATCTCGGTGGAGACCTCGGCGAGGCGGTGCACGTTCGACTCGCGGGAGCGGAAGTCGCCGCCCTTGACGGTGTCGTAGAACAGCCGGTGCACCGAGTCGCCGTCGTTGCGGTAGTTCTTCGCGGCGTTGATGCCGCCCTGCGCGGCGATCGAGTGCGCCCGCCTCGCCGAGTCCTGGAAGCAGTAGTTCGCGACCCGGTACCCCAGCTCGCCGAGCGTCGCCGCCGCCGAGGCCCCGGCGAGGCCGGTGCCCACGACGATGACGCGGAGCTTGCGCCGGTTCGCGGGGTTCACCAGGCGCCCGGAGAAGCGGCGCTTCTCCCACCGCTCGCTGATCGGGCCCGCGGGGGCCTTCGTGTCCGCGACGGGCTCGCCCTCGCGGTAGTAGTCGATGCTCATCTCAACTCACCAAACCGAACGTGACGGACAGGGGCACGATCGCGAACCCTGCGACGATGATGACGGCAACGGCGAGCGCGACCGCCTGGGTGCGCTTGCGCCACTTCGTGTCCGGGCCCGCGATGGTCTGCACGGCCGACCAGATGCCGTGCCGCAGGTGGATCCCGAGGGCAGTGAGCGCGAGGAGGTAGAACACGGTGACCGGCCAGCGCGAGGGGTCGAACGTGGCGACGACGGCGCCGTAGGCGTCGTGGACCTCCTTGACGGGGTTGACGGTCCGCCAGGTCAGGTCCAGCAGGTGCCAGATCACGAACAGGAAGATGACGATGCCGCCGAACCGCATGTTGAGGTAGGCGTTCCGCGACTCGCCCCGGTTCTTGTGCCGGTGCGCGTACTTGACGGGCCGGGCGTGGTGGGCGCGCGCCGACAGGACGATCCCCGTCCAGATGTGGACGGCGATCGAGGCGATCAGGCCGATGCGCAGCACCCACAGCAGCGACTCGTGGGGCAGGAGCGGTTCGCCGAAGGACCGCAGGCCCGCCGCGTAGGCGTTCATCTCCTCGCGGCCTTCGAAGATGTGGAGGTTCCCGGCCATGTGGGCGATGATGAACAGGACCATCAGGACGCCGGAGACGGCCATGGCGATCTTCAGGCCGATGTTCGACCGCCAGGGCTTCCGGGCCGCTTGGGCGCGTTTCGCCGCTTTCGCGGCGGTGCGCGGTTGCAAATCCGTAGACACGACCGGATGCTAGACGCGACAGGCGTCACCGGTCCAATTCATGGCCGCACCCGGTTCCATGCCGATACGTTATGGACATGCGCCCGCAGCAGCTCCAGGCATTCCTCACCGTCGCACAAACCAGACATTTCACTCACGCGGCCGAAGAACTCGGTGTGACACAACCGTCATTGAGCAAGCAGATCCAGGCCCTCGAAACCGAGCTCGGCGCCCCCCTCCTCACCCGCTCGCGCGGCCGCATCGAACTGACCGACGCCGGCCAGACCCTCCTGCCGCACGCCCGCCGCATCACCGCCGCCCACGCCGCCGCCAGAGCCGACATCGACGACGTCCTCGCCGTCCGCGCCGGGCACCTGCGCCTGGGCGCCACCCCGTCCCTGTGCTCCTGGCTCGTCGCCCCCCTGCTCATCCGCTACCGCGACACCCACCCGGGCGTGCGCGTCACCCTCACCGAGGACGGCTCCGGGCCCCTCGCCGAGCGCCTCGCCGCCGGGGACCTCGACCTCGCGTTCACCGCCGGGGACACCGGCGCCGACCCGACCCTGTCCGTGCAGCCGATCCTCGCCGAAGCCCTCGTCGTCGCCTCCGCCGCCCACCTCCCGCCCCTCACCCGCCAGGCCTACATCGGGCTCGCGCAACTGCGCGAGCAGGCGTTCGTCCTCCCCGCCCACGGCTACGACCTGCGCGACCTCACCATCACCACCTGCGAGCAGGCCGGATTCACCCCCCGCACCGGCGTCGACGGCGGCGCGACGGACGCCGTCGCGTCCCTCGTCGAGGCCGGCTTGGGGATCGCGCTGCTCCCGGCGATGATCGCCGCCTCCCGGCCCGGCCTGCGCGCCACCCCCCTCGCGCCGCCGGGGGCGAGCCGCACGATCGCGCTGGCCTCGCGCCGGGAGGCGCCGCTGACGAAGGCGGCGGGGGCGTTCGCGGCGTCGCTGGAGGAGCACCTGACGGACCTGCACGCGTGGGGGCGCCTGCCCGAGGGCATGCGCGCCGTCTAAGGGTGGAAGGTGTCGCGGTCGAGCATGGCGGCGGTCTGGCGGGCCGAGGGCGTGCCCGCGTCCGGGTCGGCCCCGGCGTCCAGCAGCGCGGCGATGACGTCGTCGTAGTCCTTGAAGACCGCGCCCGCGAGGGGCGACTGCTGGCGGTCGTTGCACCGGTCGAGGTCGGCCCCGGCGGCGATGAGGGCGCGGACGGTGTCGGCGCGGCCGTGGTAGGCCGCGAGCATGAGCAGCGAGTCCCCTGACTCGTTCGCGTGATCGGCGGGGAGCCCTGCGGCCAGGAGCGCGGCGAGCCGGTCGGTGTCCCCGGCCCGCGCCAGGTCGAACGCGCCGTCGAAGGGGCCCGGGGCGTCGGCGTCGCTGCTCATGCGCACCAGCCTCGCACACCCGCGGTGCCCTCGTGCCGGGTTCGCCCGGGGCTCTCCAGTGGACCGGCGCGGGCCCGGTTCACCCGGGCAGGTGTCGCCCCGGGTATTGACACGGCCGCACAGGGGTGGGAAAGATTGATGCGGGCCCGCAGGCGCCTCGCTGACACGAACCGCCGCGTCGCCTCTATCGGTGGGACAAGAACGGTGAGGACTCGGGCATGAGCGAGCCGAAAATCCTAGGACAGTTCCAATTGGAACATAGGACCATCCAGGTCAGCGGCGACGACGGGAACGCCGGCACGGTCTGGCTCCAGCGGCTCCACCCCGATCCTCCCATGGCGCTGGGCTGCGTGGTCGAGCTCGACTCCTCCACGCCCCGGCTGCGCCTGTACCGGGCGGAGTGGCCCGACGCGCTCAGGGAGCAGGCGAAGGAGCAGACGATCAAGATCTGGCGGGCCTCGCGGGACTGAGCCTGGCGGCCACGGCCTCGGCTTTCGCGTCGGCCTCGGCGACTTCGGCGTCGGGGTCCGACCGCCACGTGATGCCCCCGCCCGCCCACAGGTGGGCCCGGTGCGCGTCCAGGGCGACGGTCCGGATCGTCACGCCCAGGTCCACGCGGCCGTCCTGGACGTACCCGAAGGCGCCCATGGCGGGCCCGCGCCCGACCGGCTCCAGACTGGAGGCGAGGTCGAGCATCGCGAGTTTCGGCGTGCCGGTGACCGACCCGGGCGGGCACATCGCCCGCAGCAGGTCCGCGAGTCCGGTGCCCGGCTCCAGATCGCACACCACTGTGGATTCTGCCTGCCAGAGCCGGTCCCATTTCGCGAGCGCGAACAGCCGCTCCACGGCGACCGTCCCGGGGACGGCGATCCGGGCGAGGTCGTTGCGTTCGAGGTCGACGACCATGACGTGCTCGGCGCGCTCCTTCACCGACGCGAGCAGGTCCGCCCGGCCCTCGGCGGTGGCGGGCGCGGTGCCTTTGATCGGGTACGTCGCCGCGCGCCCGCCGGCGACGGTCACGAACGCTTCGGGGGACCCGGAGGCGATGAGCCAGTCCTCCCCGGATACGACCCCGCCCCACGCGGCACCGGGGATCGAGGCGACCGCGGCCGCGATCCCCGCCGGGTCCCCGGACCAGGGCGCGGACCGGTGGCCGACGACGTTCGCGACGTACACCTGGCCCCGCCCGATCGCCTCCTGGACGGCGACGACCGCCTTCGCATGATCGGCCTGCGACCAGGAGCGCCGCCACTCCCCCACCGTGAAATCACCGGGCACGGAGTCGATGCGCTTCCCGTGGGCGTAGGCGACCAGGGCCAGGTCGGGGACGGCCGGGACCGGGGTGGGCGCGCCCGTCGCGCCGCCCGCCATCACCGCACCCGCCGCGGCGGAAATCAAGACCGCGACGCCGCAGACCGAGCCGTCCTCGCCCGTATGCGGGCCGCTGTACTCGTCGCAGAACGCCTCGGCGAGCGCCGCGGGGTCGCCGCCGTCACCGACACGCCATTCGAGCCGGTCCACCTCGACCAGGCGCGCCCGGCAGCCCGGATCGGCACCGGGCGGCGCGGGGGGCACGGACCGCAAGATCGACATGGACCCATTGTCGCCGCCGCCCACCCGACCCGAGAGCGCCGAGTGGGGCACCTCACGCCGGAGCGATCGCCCCCAGCACCCCGCCCTCCGACGGCGCCGGCAGGTACTCCCCGCCCGTCGCCGCCGCCAACTGCGTCAGATTCTCCGCATTCGCCTCACCGAACCCGACCGTGTACACCGTCGCCGACCCCGCCATCCCCGCCAGCGCATCCGCCGTCTCGCCGACCGTCGGCAGGCTCGCCGTGTCCTCACCCGAGTTCGTCAGCACGACGATCACGTTCGCCGCGCCCTCCACGAGGTTCGCGTTCAGATCCGCATAGGCGGCCACCAGGGAGTCGTACAGGGGCGAGCCGCCCTCGAACACCGCCTCCTCCGACAGGTCGTACAGCGTATTGGTCAGGTCGCTCTTCGCATCATCGGACATCTCCGCGCCCTCGGCCACCGACCGCCAGTTCTGATCCTCGCCCGCGCCGACCCCGTACTCCCACAACCCGGCCCGCCACGTCGGCTCCATCTCCCCGACCATGTCCACCGCCATCCGCACCGCCGCGATCCCCGCCTCGACCGTGTCCCCCTCGTACTCCACGGTCTCCTCCATCACCGCCGACGACCAGTCCAGCAGGAACAGCACGTTCAAATCCTGCGCCCCCGACTGCCACGCCCGCACCGCCGCGCCCACCGTCTCCGGCGTCGCCTGACCCAGGGCAGCGGCAGCATCATCGACCGGCTTGAGGTCAGGGTCCGAGAACGCCCCCGACTCGACCTGCCCCGACACGTACTCCCCGAACATCTCCGCGATCCGCGCATCCGGCTCCGACACCCACGCCGCACCGCCCAGCACCATGTACGACGCCACCGCGCTCACCGACGACCCCGACGGCACCACCGGCACCAGCGGATCCGCCGACTCCGAAGACGAATTGAAATCCTCGACCTGGTAGTCCAGCATCGTCATCACCTGACTGCTGTCCGCCGCCTCCACATACGCGTTCTTCAACCCCTCCGCATCAGCCGCCGACGACCCCGCCTCGATCGCCGCCGCATACGCATCCGCCGCCGCCTGCGAGAACCCCCCGGCCCCGTCAGACGACGCGTTCAACAACGCCACCAGACCCTCCGTCGACGACCGCGGATTCGCCGCCGCCAGACTGATCTCCCCCGCCGACGCCGCCGCCACCACATCCGCCCACGACGGCGGCTCACCACCGACCCAACCCAGCTCAGTCGCCGTCGACTCCGCGACCGCCAGCACCGACCCCGCCTCACCCAACGCCACCGGATCCGACGACACATACCCCGCCGTCGCCTCACTCGACGTCATCCACGACGCCCACGCCTGCGCATCAGGCGCCCACGCCACCGGCCGCTTCCCGAACGACATCGTGTCCCACGTCCCCGTGATCCCCCGAGACGCATCCGCCGCCGACACCTCCGTCACCGCGACCCCGACGCACTCCCCGTTCAGCTCCGGCTGCTCCCGCTCCCACTCCTGCGCCGCATCCCCCAACGACCCGTACACACTCGGCGCCGCCGCCACCGTCACCCGGTACACCTCACCCGAGCACCCCGACCGCAACAGCGCCACAAAACCCCACGTCAAACCCGACGCCACCAGCACCGACACCAACGTGATCACAATCCACGGCGCCACCAGCTTCTGCTGGCCGCCCTTCTTGCGCCGCCGCCCCGTCCGGTGGGACTTCACCTTGTGCTCAATGCCGAAAACCATGCGCTCAACTCCTGGGGGGATCGTCGGCAGCCAGTGTAGAGCCCGCACGTCGAAGGCCCGCCCACAGTAGTGAGCGGACCTCCCGTCGAACTACTCCCCGAACGCCTCGATCGGCGGACACGTGCACGCCAGGTTACGGTCACCCCACGCATTGTCGATCCGACCCACCGGCGGCCAGTACTTCGCCGCCGACACACCGCCCGGCCACGCCGCCTCCGTCCGCGAATACGCCCGATCCCACACATCCGCCGTCGCCACGGCAGCCGTGTGCGGCGCCGCCCGCAGCGCCGAATCCTCCACCGCGACCGCACCGGACGCCACCTCGGCGATCTCCGCGCGGATCGCGACCATCGCATCCACGAACCGGTCCAGTTCGGCAAGGTCCTCCGACTCGGTCGGCTCGACCATGAGCGTCCCCGCCACCGGGAACGACATCGTCGGCGCGTGGAACCCGTAGTCGATGAGCCGCTTCGCCACGTCCTCCACCGTCACCCCCGACTCCTTGGAGAGGTCCCGCAGGTCGAGGATGCACTCGTGCGCCACCAGGCCGTGCTCACCGGTGTACAGCACCGGGAAGTGCTCCCGCAGCCGCGCCGCCACGTAATTCGCGGCAAGCACTGCGGACGCCGTCGCCGCCGTCACCCCGGCCGAACCCATCATCCGCAGATACATCCACGGAATCTGAAGAATCCCCGCCGACCCCCACCGCGCCTGCGACACCGGACCCACCGGCCCCGCCGCATCCGACGGGTCCGAAGGCAGGAACGGCACCAGATGCTCGGCCACCGCCACCGGACCCACACCCGGACCGCCCCCGCCGTGCGGAATGCAGAACGTCTTGTGCAGGTTCAAATGCGACACGTCCGCACCGAACCGGCCCGGCTTCGCCCACCCCAGCAGCGCATTCAAGTTCGCGCCGTCCACGTACACCTGCCCGCCCGCATCGTGGACCTTCGCGCACACCTCCACGATCGTCGACTCGTACACCCCGTGCGTCGACGGGTAGGTGACCATCAGCGCCGCGAGCCTGTCCGCGTGCGCCGCGATCTTCGCGTCCAGATCGGCGAGATCCACGTTCCCGGCCTCGTCGCACGCCACCACCACGACCCGCATCCCGGCCAGGACCGCGCTGGCGGCGTTGGTGCCGTGGGCGGAGGCGGGGATGAGGCAGACGTCGCGGCCGGTCTCGCCGCGGTCGTGCTGCCAGGCGCGGATGGCGAGGAGCCCGGCGAGCTCGCCCTGGGAGCCGGCGTTGGGCTGCACGGAGACGGCGGCGTAGCCGCACACGTCGGCGAGCCAGCCTTCGAGCTGGTCGATCAGGGCCCGCCAGCCGCGGGTCTGGTCGGCGGGGGCGAGGGGGTGGACGTCGGCGAACGCGGGCCAGGAGATCGGCTCCATCTCCGCGGCCGCGTTGAGCTTCATCGTGCACGACCCGAGCGGGATCATGCCGCGGTCGAGCCCGTAGTCCATGTCGGCGAGGCGCTTGAGGTAGCGCATCATCGCCGTCTCGGAGTGGTGGGCGGTGAACACCGGGTGCGTCAGGTACGCGGACTCGCGCGCGAGTCCGGCGGGGACCGCGGCGGTAGTCCGTGCGGCGAGGGGGACGCCGAACGCGGCGCACACCGCGTCGAGGTCGGCGTCGGTCGTGGTCTCGTCGCAGGAGGCCGCGACGGTGTCGGCGTCGACGCGGCGCAGGTTCACGCCGCGGTCGGCGGCCGAGGCGACGATCGCGTCGGCGCGGCCGGGCACCGTGGCGGTGACGGTGTCGAAGAACGCCTCGGAGCCGAGGGCGATCCCGGCGGCGGTGAGGGACGCGGCCAGGCGCGCGGCCTGGGCGGCGGCGTGCTCGGCGATGGCGCGCAGGCCCTGGGGGCCGTGCCAGACGGCGAACGAGGACGCGATGACCGCGGGCAGCACCTGCGCGGTGCAGATGTTGCTGGTGGCCTTCTCACGGCGGATGTGCTGCTCGCGGGCCTGGAGCGCGAGGCGCAGCGCGGGCTTGTCGCCCGAGTCGCGCGAGACGCCCACGAGGCGGCCCGGCAGCTGCCGCTGGAGCTTCTCCGCGACGGCCATGTAGCCCGCGTGCGGGCCGCCGAAGCCCATCGGCATCCCGAACCGCTGCGTCGAGCCCACGGCGATGTCCGCCCCGAACTCGCCCGGCGCCGCGAGGAGCGTCAGCGCGAGCAGGTCGGCCGCGACGGTGACGAGGGCGCCCTGCGCGTGGGCGGCCTCCGCGACCGCGCTCCAGTCGCGCACGGCGCCGTCGGCGCCCGGGTACTGGAGGAGGATCCCGAAGGCGCCCTCCGGGATTCCGGCGGACAGGTCGGTCACCTGGAGGTCGATGCCGACCGGCTCGGCGCGGGTCTTGAGGACCGCGAGGGTCTGCGGGAGCACGCGCGCGTCGACGGCGAACACGTCGCCTGCGCCGCGCTTGGCCGCGCGGCGCGCGAGCAGCATCGCCTCAGCCGCGGCGGTGGCCTCGTCGAGGAGGCTCGCACCGGCCACGGGCAGGCCCGTCAGGTCGGCGACCATCGTCTGGAAGTTGAGCAGCGCCTCAAGGCGCCCCTGGGAGATCTCCGCCTGGTAGGGCGTGTACGCGGTGTACCAGGAGGGGTTTTCGAGGACGTTGCGGCGGATCACCGCGGGGGTGTGGGTGCCGAAGTAGCCCAGGCCGATCATCGACCGCATGGGCCGGTTCTGGTCGGCGAGGCCCTGGAGCTCGGCCTGCGCCTCGGTCTCGGTGACCGCGTCGGGCAGGGCCAGGCCGTCGGAGGAGCGGATGAGCGCGGGCATGCACGCGTCCATGAGCGCTTCGAGGCTCGGGTACCCGACCGCCTTGAGCATGGCGTCCTGGTCGGCGGGGTCGGTGCCGATGTGGCGGGCGGCGAAAGCGGAACGGTCGGTCACGGTACCTCCGGTGACATGGGACGACACTGGCATCCCCTCGTCTGTCACCGGGTGAGCGGCTTCAGAGCGGCCTGTTCCGAACGGTCCTGGTACCTGAGAGTTTGAAGCGAGGGACTTGCCCCTTCGGTGCCGTGTAGCGCATGAGGCCCACGATCTCTCCCGCCCGGTTTTCCGGCTCTGCCGCCATGGTAGGTCAGGACGCCCCGCGTCGGCGAACGGGCACGCCCGTCGTGTGGCCCACGGCCGCCTGATCCGGCGCGTGCAGCTGGGTCGGGGCCTTCACCGGGGCCTCGCCCGGCAGCGTCGCCAGCCGCCCCATCACCTCGGTGACCGTCGAGCGGACCGCGATCCCGAAGACGCCCTGGCCGCCGCGCAGCAGGTCGATGACCTCGCCCGCGGACCGGCACTCGTACACCGTCGAGCCGTCGGACATGAGCGTGATCTCGGCGAGGTCCTTCACGCCGCGCGACCGCAGCGCCTCGACGGCCTTGCGGATGTTCTGCAGCGAGACGCCCGCGTCGAGGAGCCGCTTGATGACCTTCAGGACGATGATGTCGCGGAACGAGTAGAGCCGGTTCGACCCCGAGCCCGACGCCGCCCGGATGCTCGGCTCCACGAGGCCCGTGCGCGCCCAGTAGTCGAGCTGCCGGTAGGTGATCCCCACGACCCGGCACGCCGCCGTCCCCCGCCAGCCGCGGATCTGACTGGGCGGGACCACCTGGCGTCCCGAGGGTTCACTGTGGGCGTCCATGGCGCGTCCTCCGAGCTCAGCGGTGCACTACGGGCTGAGCCTAAACGCCGCGACCCTCCACCATGGGCTGAACCAGAGAAAACCTCGACCCGTCCGCGAGGGGTCAGCGGTTCTCCTCGAAGTCCTCGGGCGTGACCTCTTCGAGGAACTCCCGGAACTTCTCCACCTCGTCCTCCTGGGTGTCCGGCAGGACCACCCCGGCCTCGTCGAGGACGGCGTCGGCGCACCAGATCGGGGCCTCGGTGCGCAGCGCGATCGCGATCGCGTCGGAGGAGCGGGAGGAGACGCGCGTGCGCCCGTCGAGGACGAGCTCCGCGAAGTAGATCGTGTCGCGCAGCTCGGTGATCTCCACCGACGTGAGCGTCACGTCGAGGGCGTCGAGCACGTCGCGGATCAGGTCGTGGGTCAGCGGACGGGAGAGCTGCACGTCCTGCTGCTGGTAGGCGATCGCAGCAGCCTCGACCGTCCCGATCCAGATCGGCAGGTATCGATTCCCGTCGACCTCTTTCAGGAGCACCACCGGCTGGTTGCTCGGGAGTTCCACGCGGACCCCGACCACGGTCATCATCCGCACCGGTAACGCCTCCAACGGTATCGCCGTCAAATGATAAGGACCCGCCAGGGAAACCCGGGCGGGTCCTGAGACTCTCAGCCTACTGCGCCGATGACGCGCGCGCAGCGCGCGCCGGGGTACGGCGCCGGGGTCAGGCGGCCGGCTTGGGGCCGGAGATGAACACCAGGCGGAACTTGCCGATCTGCACCTCGTCGCCGTTGCCGAGGCCCGCGGTCTCCACGCGTTCGCGGTTCACGTAGGTCCCGTTCAGGCTGCCCACATCGCGGACGGTGAAACCGGCCGCGTCGCGGTGGAACTCGGCGTGGCGCCGCGAGACGGTCACGTCGTCGAGGAAGATGTCGGAGTCGGGGTGGCGCCCTGAGGTCGTCACCTCGGTGTTGAGGAGGAAGCGCGCACCGGCGTTCGGTCCGCGGCGGACCACCAGCAACGCGGTGCCCGCCGGGAGGGAGTCCGCCAACCGGGCGGAGTTGAGCTCCGCGTCGACCTCGCCGCCCTCCTGCAGGGCGGACAGGTTCATCGTGGCCGTGACATCCGGCGGAGGGAACTCGTCATTCGAACGCGTCATGGGATTGCCACCTTCTAGCAAGTCTGGACCCTCTGGTCACTCCGTAAGCTTCGCATATGCTCCGGCGTCGAGCAAAGCACTGAGCGAGCCGGCATCCTCGACTTCGATGTCGAACATCCAGCCCGCCGCATAGGGGTCGCTGTTCACCAATTCCGGGGATTCCGACAATTCGTCATTGCACGCAAGAATCTTACCGGTCAGGGGAGCGTACACGTCGGAGACGCTCTTGGTCGACTCGACTTCGCCGACCACCTCGCCGGCGCGGACCTCGGCACCGGCCTCCGGAAGTTGGACGAATACGACGTCGCCCAGCGCGTTCTGCGCGAACTCGGTGATGCCGATGCGCACGACGTTGCCGTCGCGGCGCTCGACCCACTCGTGCTCCGCCGTATAGCGCAGTTCTTCCGGAATCACCTGGTGCCCCCCTCTGCGAGCGCCCCCGCCCTGTTGCGGGGTCGGACGTCCATGACGGTATCGCCCGTCAGAACGGACGTTGCGGCGGGGCGGCGGCCGCGTGACGGAACGCCGCTTCCAGAAGCAGCGGTGGGACCGCTTCCCTGCTCACGCCGCGACCTCGGTGCGGGGGCTCCCTGCTTTGAGGAGCCCGCGGGCCTGCCGCAGGTAGACCAGGGCCGCGAGCCAGTACAGGCCCAGGCCCCACCAGGCGAGGGCCCAGCCGAGGGGCTTGGCCCAGAAGTCGGCCTCGGGCACGAGACCGGCGATGACGAGCACCGGGAACGTGCAGAACACGATCGTCGTGGAGGCCTTGCCGAGGAAGTGGACTTGCGGCGGGGCGTGGCCGTGCCAGCGCAGCACGATGACCATGCCGACCATGACGGCCTCGCGGGCGAGCGCGGCGAGGGTGAACAGCCACGGCAGCAGGCCCACGTAGGTGAGGGCCAGGAGCGCGGTGAGGATGTAGAGCCGGTCGACGAACGGGTCGAGGAGCCGTCCGAGCTTGGAGACCTGGTTGAGGTGGCGGGCCAGCTGTCCGTCGACCCAGTCGGTGCCGGAGCCGACGGCGAGGACGACCGCGGCCTGCCAGTAGTACTGGGTGCCGAGGAGGAGGTAGCAGAACAGCGGGATGCCGAGGAGGCGCACGGCGGTGACCAGGTTGGGCCAGGTCCACACGCCCCATCCGGCGGGCGGCGCTGCGTCGGCTGACTTGCTCAAGGCGTTCCTCTCGGCGGCGCCGGTCGCCGTGGCGGCCCGGTGCCCTGGGTCGGTCTCCTCTCGCTCGCCGGCGGGCGAGCGGTGTGTGGTCGTTTCGTTTCGCTTCGGTGGGTGTACCGCGATTCTAGCCGTAGGCACCGACACGCGTACCGCGGAAATTCGAGCCCTTGTTTGTGTAGTTGACGGGCGAAGCCCGGCGTTATCGGGACCCGAGGCCGAGGTGGGGCCGCGATTCTACAAGAGGCGGTACGCCTCGGAGTCGATATAACTCTTATGCAAAACGTGATAGGAAACAACCCGGGCCGATCCTGTGGGATCGGCCCGGGTCTCGGATCGGGTGCCGTACGGGCCTAGGCGGGCGGGGCGCCGGGGATGAACTTCTCCGGCTCCTCCTTGCGGAAGTAGGCGTTCGCGGAGGGCACGGCCAGCAGGACGATCACCAGCAGGGAGCCGAGGATGCCCAGGGCGAGGGCGCCGTAGGAGACGACCGCGGTCCAGGACGGGTAGGCGCCGGTGACGGCGTCCACGATCGCGTCGACGTCGAGGGCCTCCAGGGTCTCGTCGCCGGAGTTCTCGAACGCGTAGGACAGGAATTGGGAGAGGAACAGCGTCGACAGCATCCCGGCGAGCGTGCACACCAGGATGATCGGCTGGAGGACCCACGTGAGGACGCGGGCCGGGCGCTTCCCGGCGCCGTTGAGGAGCGCGAGCACCACGAGGACCGCGGCGAGCACGATGTTGAACACGAGCGCGCCGGGGCCGGACTCGAACGAGGTGCCCTGCGGCAGGTCGGACATGGCCACGCCCTGCGCTTCGAGGGCGTCCTCGGCCGCGTCGGCGGCGTCGGGGCCGTAGACGAAGCTCAGGGCCGTCTGCGCGAGCAGGAACAGGGCCAGGAGGATCTGGAGCCACACCGCGAGGGTGACCGATCCGGGGCGGGTCTTGGGGGGCGAGGTGTCGGACATGGTTGCCTCCGTGCGGGTTCACGGGCGCGGCCGTGACGGCCGGACCACTGGGGGTGGTATCCCCACGCTAGCAAGCATCGACACCCGTCGCTGGAAGGAATACCCGTCCTTCTGCGGCAGTAGGCACCGGCGGCCCGGCTCGGCCGTGAGGACTACTCCCCTGCGTCCTCCTCCGCCCGCTGGAGCGCCCTGCGGCGCACCGCCACCGCGGCCCCCGCCAGGCACCCGGCCATCGGCACCGCCAGGAGCCACAGGGCCCACGCGGCCGCCGCGAGCACCGCCACGCCGCCCAGGAGGATCCCCGTGCCGCCGAGGTCGGTGCGGGTGCCGTCGAGGGCGCGGGCGAACAGGTCCCGCCACCGCTCCCCCGGGGCCCACTCCGCGGCGGCCCGCAGCAGGACCGTCGCCGCGAGCCCTGCGACGACGAACGTCGCCAGCGCGAAGCCGGGCCGGCCCGGGACGCCCTCCTGCGCGAGCACCGCGAGGTTGAGCGACAGGAGCAGGGCCGCGCCGATCATCGCGAGGCCGGTCTTCCAGCCGGTGCGCCACGCCTCGCGGAAGTCCGCCCAGAACGAGCCCCACGACGTGGAGTCCCCTTCCGCGTAGGCCCGCAGGTGCCGGGACGCGGCCGCCAGCGCGGCCGGGACCGTCACGACCGGGATTGCGGCGAGGGCGAACCACACGCCGGTCAGCAGGCACTCGGCGAAGAGCGCGAAGCCCTCGCCGAACGCCTGCCGTCTCGGTCTTGCGATGGCGGCCATCAGCCCTTGACCCCGGAGGTGGCGATGCCCTTGATGAGGAACTTCTGGAAGACCAGGAAGAACAGCACCACGGGGACGAGCGACAGCAGCGTCATCGCCATCATGCCGCCGTAGTTGGAGACGGCCTCGGTGTTGTTGTAGGACTGGAGGAGCCGCGGCAGCGGGAACTTCTCGATCTCGTGCAGGTAGATCAACGGGCCCATGAAGTCGTTCCAGGAGCCGATGAACGTGAAGATCGAGGAGGTCACGATCGCGGGGCGCAGCAGCGGCAGCATGATCGAGAAGAAGATGCGGAAGTGCCCGGCGCCGTCAATGGTCGCGGCCTGGTCGAGTTCGCGGGGGATGCCGCGCAGGAACTGGATGTACATGAACACGAAGAACGCGTCGAGGGCGAGGAACTTGCCGATGACGAGCGGGAAGATCGTGTTGACGACGTCGAGTTCGGAGAAGATCAGGTACTGCGGGATGAGCATGACCTGGCCGGGCAGCAGCAGCGTCGCGATGACGACGGCGAACATGGCCTTGCGGCCGGGGAACTCCAGGCGGCCCAGGGCGTAGGCGGTGATCGAGCAGGAGACGACGATGCCGATCACGGACAGGGCGGCGATGACGAACGAGTTCCAGAAGAACCGCCACAGCGGGACCCCGGCGAGGCCGTCGAAGGCGCTCGCGAAGTTCTCCCACGTGATCGTCGCGGGGATCGGCGACAGGTCGGTGATGATGTCCGCGTTGGGTTTGATGGACGCGGTGAGGACCCAGAACGCCGGGTAGAGGACGACGACGAGGGACGCCAGGAGGCACAGGTGCCACAGGACGGAGCGTCCTTTTTCCCCTGCGGTGCGCTGGCGGCGGCCGACGACTCGGGGTTCGGTGGTTGCTTCGGCGGCGGTCATCGGTTGTCCTCCCCCGCGTAGTAGACGAGGTTCTTGGCGGCGCGGAACATGATGAGGGTGACCACGCCGACGGCGAGCACGAGCATCCACGCCCATGCGGACGCGTAGCCCATGCGCAGGTCGACGAAGGCCAGCGCGTAGATGCGCACGGTGTAGAAGAGCGTGGACCAGGCGGGGCCGCCCGCGGTGCCGCCGATGATGAAGGCGGGGCCGAACATCTGGAACGCGTGGACGGTCTCCATGAGCACGTTGAAGAAGATGACCGGGGAGAGCATGGGGATCGTGATGTGCACGAACCGGTGCCACTTGCCGGCGCCGTCGACTTCGGCGGCCTCGTAGAGCTCGCCGGGGACCTGGAGGAGCCCGGCCATGAAGATGACCATGGGCGCGCCGAAGGTCCAGACGCTGAGGAGCACGAGCATGAGGATGGAGACGTCGGGGTTGCCGATGAACCCGCCGCCTTCCCAGCCGAAGAGGCTCATGAACTGGTCCTGGGGGCCGTCGGCGGCAAAGAGCGCCTTCCAGACCAGGGCCATGCCGACGCTCATGGCGATGAGCGAGGGCATGTAGAACGCGGCCCGGTAGAAGCCGATGCCGCGGCGCTTCTGGGTGAGGAGCATGGCGACGGCGAGGGACGCGAGGAGCTTCAGCGGGACGGCGAGGACGACGTACAGGAGCGTGACCTTGACGGCCCGCGCGAACATCGGGTCCTCGAACATGGCGCGGTAGTTCTCGAAGCCGATGAAGTCGCCGCCGAGGACGAGGTGGTAGTCGGTGAACGAGAGGTACAGCGACCACAGCATGGGCCCGACGGTGAACACCAGCGAGCCGATGATCCACGGGGTCATGAAGGTGTAGCCGGTGAGCAGTTCGCCGCGGCGGGAGAGGGAGGGGCGGCGCTTGGCGGCGCCCTTCTGCTTCTTCGCCTGCGCGGTGGCTCCGGCCTCGTCTGCCGCGGGCGGGGCCGCGGTCGGAGGAGCTGTCACGGTGAGGTTCCTTATCGGCGTTGGCTTTCGGGCCGCGCGGCGAACGGGCGCCGCGCGGCCCTGGGAGGGACTACTGCTCGGAGGCGAGGAGGGTCTCGGCCTCGGTGAAGAAGAGGTCGGCCGCTTCGGTGGTGGTCATGGCCGCGTACTGGACCTGCTGGTAGATCTCGCCGAACTTGACCTCGATGGCGCCGGTGGCGGCGGGCGGGGCGGGCGGCGGGGTCGTCAGGTACTCGGAGACGCTGGCCTCGTAGTCGAGGACGGCTTGCGCGTACTCGTCGAGCTCGACGTTCTCCAGGCCGGTGTTGGTGGCCGGGATGCCGCGGTTGGTGCCGAGGATCGCGATCGCCTCGGGGTCGCCGAGGAAGAAGTCGATGAACTTGGCGGCGGCCTCGGGCTGCTCGGTGGTGCCGGAGATGACCAGCTGCATCGAGGGCTTGAGGTAGAGGCCGAGGTTGCCGGGGTCGAGGCTCGGCGGGGCGGCGAGGGCGAGCGTGCCGCCGTTCTCCGCAACGGTCGGCGAGAAGCCGGGCATGAAGTTGTCCCAGCCGATCTCGGAGGCGAGGGCGTCCTGGACGAGGCCGTCCTCGGTCCATTCGATGGTGGTCTCGACCGGCGGGACGTTCCCGGCGGCGTACAGGTCCGCGGTGGTGGCCCACCACTCGGCGAGCTGCTCCTTGGTGAAGTTGAGGGCCTTGCCGTCCTCGGTGTAGAACGAGCCGCCCTGCTGGCGCAGCCACAGCTCCATGAAGTGGTACTGCCCGGCCCAGTCGCCGCCGCCCCACTTGCCCTCGCCGAGGGCGGGGGTGAGGGTGGCGATGTCGGCGCCGTACTGCTCCCAGGTGTAGCCGGGGGCGGGGGTGGCGATGCCGTGCTGCTCGAACCAGTCGGAGCGGTAGATCAGGCCGAGGGTGTTGCCCGCGGCCGGGACGGCGATGAGCTGGCCGTCGAGCTTGGCGGTGTCGAGGAAGCCCTCGCGGAAGTCGTCGGTCTTGACGACGCCTTCGAGCGGCAGGAGCATCCCGGCGCCGCCGAACTGGCGCAGCCGCGAGTAGTCCATCTGGAAGACGTCGGGCAGGTCGCGCGAGGCCATGCGGCCGGCCATTCCTTCCCAGTAGGTCGGGAAGTCGGCGAAGTTCGCCTTGACCTTGATGCCCTCGTTCTTCTGCTGGAACAGGTCGATGACCTGGTTGGTGAGGTCGGCGCGGGTCTCGTCGCCCCACCATTCGAAGCTGATCTCGATCGGGTCGTCGGCGGTGCCCGCGGGCCCGTCGTCGCCGCAGGCCGCGGCGGCGGCCAGCACGGCGGCGGCCGAGGCGCCCGTGAGGAGGGATCGGCGCCGCAGGCGGTGAGGATGGCGGATCATCGTTGATTGCTCCTTCTGAAATGAGGGGTCCCGCCGAGGGCGGGCCTTCGGGATCTATTGAGGCGGTCCCGACAGTCGTCGGGTGGCTTGCTCCCAGGGGCCTTGCGGCCCTTGGGGTTCGTGGCGCCTGGGCTGCGCGGAGGCGCGGGCCGCGGCGCGGCGGGCGTCGGGTCCGGGGCCGATGAGGCCGAGGGCCTGGGCCTGGACGAGGGCGTTGCCGAGGGCGGTGGCCTCGTCGGGTCCGGCGAGCACGGGGCGGCCGGTGGCGTCGGCGGTGAGCTGGCACAGGAGGGCGTTCTTGGAGCCGCCGCCGACGATGTGGATCGTGTGGACCGCCTCGCCGGTGAGGGTTTCGAGGGCGTCGATCGCGCGGCGGTGCGCGAGCGCGAGGGAGTCGAGGATGCACGCGGCGATCTGCGCGGGGGTCTCGGGGACCGGCTGGCCGGTCTCGGCGCAGTAGGCGCGGAGGCGCTCGGGCATGTCGCCGGGGTTGGCGAAGCGGGGGTCGTCGGGGTCGACGACCGAGCGCAGGCGCTCTTCTCTTCCGGCGGCGTCGAGGAGGTCGGCGAGGTCGATGTCGTGGCCTCGGCGGCGCCAGGTGTCGACGGACTCGGAGAGGAGCCAGAGTCCGGCGACGTTGCGCAGGAAGCGGATCGTGCCGTCGGCGCCGCGCTCGTTGGTGAACCCGGCGGCGAGGGCCGCGGGCGTGGCGATGGGGGTGTCGCGTTCGGTGCCGACGAGGGACCAGGTGCCGCAGGAGATGTAGGCGGCGTTCGGGCCTTCGTAGGGGACGGCCGCGACGGCGGCGGCGGTGTCGTGGCTGGCGGTCGCGATCACCTGGGTGGTGGCGGCGAGGCCGGTGGCGTCGGCGATCTCGGGGAGGACCGGGCCGAGGACGGTGCCGGTGGGGGTGACCGGGCCGAGGAGGCCGAGGTCGATCCCGGCGGCGTCCGCGGCGGCTGCGGACCAGTCGCCGGTGGCGGGGTCGAGGAGCCCGGTGGTGGAGGCGTTCGTGGCCTCCCAGGCGGCCTCGCCGCTGAGCCAGTAGGCGAGGAGGTCGGGGACGAGGAGGGCGCGGTGGGCGCCGGGCGCGTCGGCGGTGAGCTGGAAGACCGTGTTGAACGGCTGCGGCTGGATGCCGGTGAGCGCGAACAGGGTCTCAGGGGCGGTGCGGGCGAGGACGTCCGCTTTGGCCTTGGCGCCGCGGGCGTCGCGGTAGCAGTAGGGGTTGGCGATGAGGTGGCCGTCGGCGTCGAGGAGGCCGTAGTCCACGGCCCAGGAGTCGACGCCGATCGAGACGGCCTCGCCGACGGCGCGCAGGCCGTCGAGGACGCCGGACCACAGGCCGAGGACGTCCCAGTACAGGCGCCCGCGGACCTGGACGGCGCGGTTGGGGAACCGGGCGGCCTCGGTGAGGCCGATCCGGTCCCCGTCCGCGACGCGGGCGGCCATGACGCGCCCGGAGGACGCGCCGAGGTCGACGGCAGCCAGGATCGTCACCGTAGGAACCCCTGGGGGTTACCCGAGTCCACGGGGATGTGGACGCCGGTGGTCAGGCCCAGGTCGGGGCCGACGAGCGCGTAGACCGCGTCGGCGACCGAAGACGGGAGCACCTCGCGCTTGAGCAGGGTCCGGCCCGCGTAGTACTGGCCGAGCTCCTCTTCCTTGACGCCGTAGACGGCCGCGCGGTTCGCGCCCCACCCGGAGGCGAAGATCCCCGACCCGCGGACGACCCCGTCGGGGTTGACGCCGTTGACGCGGATGCCGTGCTCCCCGAGTTCGGCGGCGAGGAGGCGCACCTGGTGGGCCTGGTCGGCCTTGGTCGCGGAGTACGCGATGTTGTTGGGGCCCGCGAACACCGAGTTCTTCGAGGCGATGTAGACGATGTCGCCGCCCAGGCCCTGCGCGATCATGAGCCGCGCGGCCTCGCGGGAGACGAGGAACGAGCCCTTCGCCATGACGTCGTGCTGGAGGTCCCAGTCCGCGGCCGTGGTGTCGAGCAGCGGCTTGGACAGCGAGAGCCCGGCGTTGTTGACGACGAGGTCGACGCCGCAGAACGCGAGCGCGGCCGCGTCCAATGCGGACTTGATCGCGCTTTCATCGGTGACGTTGCAGGACACCCCGACCGCGACGTCGGCCGATCCGATCTCGGCCGCCGCGGCGGCAGCCTTCTCGGCGTCGAGGTCGGCGATGACGACGCAGGCGCCTTCGGCCGCAAGGCGCTCGGCGGTGGCCTTGCCGATGCCCCCGGCCGCGCCGGTCACCAGCGCGACGCGCCCGGCGAGCGGCTTGGGCTTGGGGCGGCGCTGGAGCTTGGCCTCTTCGAGGGACCAGTACTCGATGCGGAACTTCTCGGACTCGGCGATCGGCTCGTAGGTGGAGACCGACTCGGCCCCGCGCATCACGTTGATCGCGTTGACGTAGAACTCCCCCGCGACGCGCGCGGTCTGCTTGTCGGCGCCGAAGGAGAACATGCCGACGCCGGGGACCAGGACGATCGCCGGGTCCGCGCCGCGGATCGCCGGGGAGTCCTCGGTCGCGAAGCGCTCGTAGTAGGCGCGGTACTCCTCGCGGTAGGCCGCGTGGCGCTCCTGGAGCTGCGCGATCACGTCCGCGAGGGGCGCGTCGGCGGCGGTCTCCAGGATCAGGGGCCGGACCTTGGTGCGCAGGAAGTGGTCCGGACAGGAGGTGCCCAGCGCGGCCAGGCGCGGCATCTCGGCCGAGGCGAGGAAGTCGAGGACCTCCGGGGCGTCGGTGAAGTGCCCGACCTGGCGGTGGTCGGTGGAGGCGAGGCCGCGCACGACGGGCGCGAGCGCGGCCGCGCGCTCGCGACGCTCGGTCTCGCCGAGCGGAGCCCACTGGGCGACCTTGTCGCCGAACGGGTCCGGCTTGCCGTGCTCGGCGAGGTAGGCCTCGCAGCCGCGGATGATCTCCAGGGAGTTCGCTTCGCATTCTTCGGACGTCGCGCCCCAGGCGGTGATGCCGTGGCCGCCGAGGATGCACCCGATCGCCTGCGGGTTCGCCTCCTTGATCGCGGCGATGTCCAGGCCCAGCTGGAAGCCGGGGCGTCGCCAGTCGACCCACACCACGCGGTCGGAGAAGCAGGCTTCGGTGAGCGCGGGCCCGTCGGCGGCGGTCGCGAACGCGATCCCGGAGTCGGGATGGAGGTGGTCCACATGCGCGGCGTCGACGAGGCCGTGCATCGCGGTGTCGATCGACGGGGCGGCGCCGCCGCGGCCGTGGAGGCAGTAGTCGAAGCGCTCGACCATGACGTCCTCTTCATCGACGCCCGGGTAGGTGTCCGCCATGGCGCGCAGGCGGTCCAGGCGCAGCACGGCGAGCCCGGACTCCTTGAGGGTGCCGAGGTCGCCGCCGGAGCCCTTGACCCACAGCAGCTCGACGTCCTCGCCGGTGACCGGGTCGGTCTCGGCGCCCTTCGCGGAGGTGTTCCCGCCCGCGAAGTTCGTGTTCCGCTTGTCCGCACCGAGGCGGTTCGAGCGGGTGATCAGGTCGTTGACAGCGCTCACTTACGCACCCCATCCGGCCTGGGCGCCGCCGACGCGGGCGGCCTTGATCTCCTCGGCGTACCCGGAGGCGGCGTACGCGGCCATCGGGTCGGCGGCGAGGCCCTTCTCCGCGCGGACCTCGGCCAGGAGCGGGCGCACGTCGGTGTTGTAGGCGTCCATGAGGACCGCGTTCGCGCCGAGCACGTCGCCGGCCTGCTGCGCGGCGGCAAGGGCGTCGTGGTCGACCAGGAGGGCCTTGGCGGTCGCCTCCTGCACGTTCATGATCGAGCGGATCTGGCCGGGGATCTTCGGCTCGATGTTGTGGCACTGGTCGAGCATGTAGGCGATGCCCGAATCGGGGAGGAGGACGTCCTGGAGGGTGAGCTCGTGGAGGATCCGGAAGAGCTGGAACGGGTCGGCGGCGCCGACCATGAGGTCGTCGTCGGCGTAGAACCGGGAGTTGAAGTCGAAGCCGCCGAGCTTGCCTTCGCGCAGCAGGAACGCCACGATGAACTCGATGTTGACGCCGGGCGCGTGGTGGCCGGTGTCGATGACCACGTGGGCCTTGGGGCCGAGCTTGAGGCAGTGCGCGTACGCGGTGCCCCAGTCGGGGACGTCGGTGGTGTAGAACGACGGCTCGAACAGCTTGTATTCGAGCAGGAGCCGCTGGTGGTCGCCGAGGCGGGCGTAGACCTCGGCGAGTGACTCGGCGAGGTGGTCCTGGCGCCCGGAGATGGAGTCCTGGCCAGGGTAGTTGGTGCCGTCGGCGAACCAGAGCTTGAGGTCGGCGGAGCCGGTGGCGTCCATGATGTCGACGCATTCGAGGAGGTGGTCGACGGCCTTGCGGCGGATCTTCGCGTCGGGGTGGCAGACCGAGCCGAGCATGTAGTCGTCGTCCTGGAACGTGTTCGAGTTGATGGTCCCGATGCGCACGTTCAGGTCCGCGGCATGGCGGGCGAGGTCGGCGTAGTCCTCGACCTTGTCCCAGGGGATGTGGAGGGCGACGGACCCGGCGGCGCCGGTGTACTTGTGGACCTGGGCGGCGTCGGCGAGCTTCTCGTACGGGTCGCGCGGGACGCCCTGCTGGGCGAAGACCTTGAAGCGGGTGCCGGAGTTCCCGAACGCCCAGGAGGGCATCTCGATGCTCTGGCCCGCGAGGACCTGCTTGGCGTACGGTGTGCGGTCGCTCATTTGCGGGCTCCTTCAGCGGCGGCGTCGGCCGCGGCCAGTTGGGTCTCCAGGTTGAACACTTCGGTGAGGACGTTGAACGCGTCGTCGGCGTGCGCGCCGCCGGTGCCCTCGAAGAACGGGGCCATCGACTCCTGCCAGCGGGCGTTGACGTCGGTGCGGGCCATGGCCTCGCGGGCGGCGTCGAAGTCGGGGGTCTCCAGGTAGCCGACGAGGAGGCCGTCCTCGGCCAGGAACAGGGAGTAGTTCGTCCAGCCGGTCGCGGCGAGGGCGCGGAGCATGTCGGGCCACACGGCGGCGTGGCGCTCCTTGTACTCCTCGATGCGGTCGGGTCTGACGCGGAGGGTGAAGCACACGCGGGTGGGTGGCGCAGCGGTCACGGGGTTCCTCCCTGAAGGGTGCGGGCTCCGGCGTGTGAACGCCGTGTTTTTGAATCGTTTCATGAACGGATTTCGATAAAGTAGAACGGGAAGCAAGCGCTTGTCAAGCCGCGGCCGGGAAGAAATTCGAACACGGTTCGGTATATGCTCCTCAAGCTCGCCGTTCACGGTTGAACCGTTTCAATCGGCGGGCCGCCTGCGCCCCCGCCCCCCGATAGACTCATTGAGGTGACCATGACCACTACCAGTATGAAAGACGTCGCGCGAGCGGCCGGCGTCTCGGTCGGGACGGTCTCCAATGTGCTCAACCGGCCCGAGGCCGTCGCCGAGGAGACCAGGGCGCGCGTGCTCGCCGCCATCGCCGATCTCGGCTACGTGCGCAACGACTCCGCGCGCCAGCTGCGGGCCGGGCGCAGCCGCACCGTCGCGATCGTGGTCCTCGACGTGGCCAACCCGTTCTTCACCGACGTGGTCCGCGGCGCCGAGCCCCTGGTGGAGTCCGCGGGCGGCGTGGTGACCGTGTGCGACTCCGGCGAGGACGTGCGCCGCGAGCGGCGGCACCTGGAACTCCTTGAGGAGCAGCGGGTCCTGGGCCTGCTCATCACCCCGGTGGACGACTCGTCGGCGTCGTGGATCGAGCGGCTCACCGGGCACGACATCCCCGTGGTCCTGGTCGACCGCGGCGCCGGGCGCCACCCGCACTGCTCGGTGGCCGTCGACGACGTCGCGGGCGGGCGCCTCGCCGCGAGGCACCTGGTCGAGCGCGGGCACCGGCGGATCGCGTTCATCGGCGGGCCCTCGGCGATCCCGCAGGTCGCCGACCGGTACGAGGGCTGCCGGGAGGTGTGCGAGGACGCGGGCGTCGAGCTGGAGGTGTTCGCGACCCCGGGCCTGAACTTCCAGGCCGGGCGCGAGGCCGTGGAGGCGATGCTCGGGCGCGAGGACCGGCCCACGGCCGTGTTCTGCGCCAACGACCTCGTCGCGCTCGGCGCGCTCCAGGGATTGACGATGCACGGCGTGAAAGTCCCGCAGGAGTGCGCGATCGTCGGCTACGACGACATCGACTTCGCCGCCGCGGCGGCCGTGCCGCTGTCGTCGGTGCGCCAGCCGCGGGCCCAGCTCGGTCGCACGGCGGCGCAGCTCCTGTTCGACGAGATCGCCGAGGGCACGGAGCACACGCACCGCAACGTGGTGTTCCAGCCGGAGCTGATCGCGCGGGCCTCGACAGCGCTCGAACTCTGACGACCCCGGTACTGTACCGGTAAAGCAATCTTTGGTAGCGTCACGGCTACCGGGACTTCAGGGTGCCCGGGTTACCGTTCACCACGCAGTCCCTACCGGAGGCGATCATGGCCGACCACCACCGCGCACGCATCGAGTTCGACCCCCGCTTCACCGTCGCCGAGGTCCCCGACAGGCTGTTCGGGTCGTTCGTCGAGCACCTCGGCCGGTGCGTCTACACGGGCATCTACGAGCCCGAGCACCCGACCGCGAACGCCGACGGCCTCCGCGAGGACGTCCTCGACCTCATCCGCGAGCTGGGCCCGACCATGATCCGCTACCCCGGCGGGAACTTCGTCTCCGGCTACCGGTGGGAGGACGGCGTCGGCCCCAAGGAGGACCGGCCCCGCCGCCTCGACCTCGCGTGGGGCACCACCGAGACCAACCAGTTCGGCCTCGGCGAGTTCATGAAGTTCTGCCGCACCGTCGACGTCGAGCCGAACATGGCCGTCAACCTCGGCACCCGCGGCCTCCAGGAGGCCCTCGACCTGTTCGAGTACGCCAACCACCCCTCCGGCACGTACTGGTCGGACCTGCGCCGCTCCCACGGCGACGAGGAGCCCTACGGCATCAAGCTGTGGTGCCTGGGCAACGAGATGGACGGCCCCTGGCAGATCGGCCAGCGCACCGCCACCGAGTACGGCCGCATCGCCGACCAGACCGCCCGGTCGCTGCGGTTCATCGACGGCTCCGACGACCTCGACCTGGTCGCGTGCGGCTCGTCCTCGCGCGGCATGCCGTTCTTCGGCGCATGGGAGAACGAGGTCCTCACGCACACCTACGAGTCGGTGGACTACATCTCCGCGCACGCCTACTACCACCCGCTCGACGGCGACGTCACCTCGTTCATGGCCTCGGCGCAGGACATGGAGCTGTTCATCGACGGGGTCATCGCCACCGCCGACGCGGTGGGCGCGAAGCTCAAGAGCGACAAGAAGATCAACATCTCCTTCGACGAGTGGAACGTGTGGTACCAGACCGCGCCCACCGGCGAGCGCCCCGAGCCGTGGTCGATCGCCCCGCGCCAGCTGGAGGACCACTACTCGGCGATGGACGCGGTCGTGTTCGGGTCGCTGCTCATCACGCTGCTGCGGCGCTCGGACCGCGTGACCGCGGCGTGCCTGGCGCAGCTGGTCAACGTGATCGCGCCGATCATGACCGAGCCGGGCGGGCCCGCGTGGCGCCAGACCACGTTCTTCCCGTTCGCCGAGGCCTCGAAGTACGGGCGCGGCACGGTCCTGAACGTCAACGCCGACTCCCCCGCCTTCGACACGAAGAAGTACGGCGAGGTCTCGGCCCTCCACTCGGTCGCGGTGGCGGGCGAGGACGGGTCGGTCACGGTGTTCGCGGTCAACCGCGACCTGGAGACCCCGATGACCCTGGAGATCGACGCGTCGTCGGTGCAGGTCGGGGACGTGACGGTCTCGACGCTCACGGACGCCGACCGGGACGCGAAGAACACCCTCGACGACCAGGACCGGGTCGCCCCGGTCGCCAACGGCGACGTCGTCGTCAAGGACGGCCTGATCACTGTGGAGCTTCCCGCGATGAGCTGGAACACCATCCGCATCGCCTAGCGGCGCAATGCAAGGGGGCCCGGGCCGGTCGGTCCGGGCCTGCCGTCGTCACGGGAGGAGGCCGCGGCCGTCGCGGACCTCGAAGACGAGCTGCGTCTCGGTCTGGCGGACCATCGGGTGGACGGTGATGTGCTCCAGGATGAGGTCGCGCAGGGCTTCGGGCCCGGCGACCGCGGCGTGCAGGAGGAAGTCGTCGTCGCCGCCGACGTGGAACACGGTGAGGACCCCGGGCAGGGTGGTGAGCCGGTCGTACAGGTGGTGGACGAGTTCGCGGCTGTGGGAGCCCAGGCGCACCTTGATGATCGCGTGGAGGGGCCGGCCGAGGGCTTCGGCGCTGAGGTGGGCGCGGATGCCGGTGACGACCCCGGATTCGCGCAGGGCCCTGACGCGGTAGGCGCAGGTGGACTCGGCGACGCCCGCGCGGGAGGCGATGGCGGCGTTGGTCATGCGGCCGTCCTCGGCGAGCGCGGCGAGGATCGCGAGGTCGGTGCCGTCGAGCGGGACCGGTTGCGTTTTCTTCGGCCGCACCTCGGCCATGACGGCTCCTCCCGCTGAATCTGCACTGGTATCCCGCTATGCCGGGGGTTTCCGCGGCAAGTATTGCAGCAGGTTGGGGATCTGCCTAGAGTCCGGTCATGACTTCGCCGTGGCTGCAACCCGACACGATCGCCGTTCACGCCGGCCGCGAGGACCTCGCCGCACTCGGCGTGCACGCCCTCCCGATCGACCTGTCCACCACGAACCCGCTGCCGGACATCGAGGCGGGCGGCCTGTCGTACGAGGCGATGGCCTCCGGCGGAGCCCCGACCACGGAGGGCGGGAACGTGTACGCGCGGCTGTGGAACCCCACGGTCGCCCGGTTCGAGTCGGCGCTCGCGCGGCTGGAGCGCACCGAGGAGGCCGTGGCGTTCTCCTCGGGGATGGCGGCGATGACCGCGGCGGTCCTGGCGGCGACCGCGGGCACGGGCCGCCGCCACGTGCTGGCCGTGCGGCCCTTGTACGGCGGGACCGACCACCTGCTGTCGACGGGCCTGCTGGGGACCGAGACCACGTACTGCACCGCGGCCGGGGTGGCCGCGGCGCTGCGGCCCGACACGGCGATGGTGGTGCTGGAGACCCCGGCGAACCCCACGCTCGACCTGGTCGACATCCACGCGGTCGTCGAGGCGGCCCAAGGCGTCCCGGTGCTGGTGGACAACACGTTCGCCACGCCGGTGCTCCAGAACCCGGCCGACTTCGGGGCCGCGATGGTGCTGCATTCCGCCACGAAGTACCTGGGCGGGCACGGGGACGTGATCGCCGGGGTGATCGCGTGCGGGGCCGAGACCGCGGCGGCGCTGCGCCGGGTCCGGGCCGTCACCGGCGGGCTCCTGCACCCGCTCGGCGCGTACCTGCTGCACCGGGGGCTGACGACGCTGCCGGTCAGGGTCCGGGCGCAGCAGGCCGGGGCCGAGCAGGTCGCGGCGTGGCTGCGGGGGCATCCGGCCGTGGCGCGCGTGCACTACCCGAGCGGGGACCCGCTGCTGGGCGTGCAGATGCGCGGGCCCGGCGCGATGATCGCCGTGGACCTGCGCGGCGGCTTCGAGCAGGCGAAGCAGGTGACGGGCGCGGTCGGCCTGTTCACGCACGCGGTGTCGCTGGGCGGCGTGGACTCGCTGATCCAGCACCCGGCGGCGCTCACCCACCGGCCGGTCGCGGACGGCGCGAAGCCCGCCGACAGCATCGTCAGGCTCTCGATCGGCCTCGAAGCGCCCGAGGACCTCATCACGGACCTCGACCGCGCGCTCGCCGCGCACCGCCCGGCCGCGGCTCACGCGGGCAGGGCGTAGCCCAGCTCCTCGGCGGCGGTCGACCAGAAGCCGTTCTCGTCGGCCACCGCGACCGGGTCGACGGCCTCGAAGCGCTCCAGGAGGGCGTCGGTGAACGCGTCCCCTGGGTCCTCGTCGTCGCTGAAGCCTTCGGCGGCGAGGCGTTCGGCTTCGGCTGCGGCCTCGGCGTAGATCGCGGCGCACGCGTCGAACTCGGCGCGGCCCGCGTTGACCGGCGACGGGTCGCCGCCGTCGGGCAGGAGCCAAACGGTCCCGTCGGCGCGGTCGATCCCGATCGCGCTCAGGCCCGGGTCGACTGCGAGGAGGTCGAAGTCGCGGTCCCCGACGCGGCTCTGCGGGAGCGGTTCGGCCTGCACGGCGCCGGGGTAGGGCAGGGCGGTCACTGCGCGAACATTTCGACGAGGTCGTACAGGGCCTGCGCATCCTCGGCCTTGCCGTCCACGGTGACCGCGTCGACCGGGAGGCGCCGCCACAGCCAGCACAGGAGCTCCCCCGGCGTCCCGGACACGACGGTCCCGGTGCCCGCGCCGTCGGCGACGTCGATGCCCGCGGCGGTCACGGACACGGTCCAGGCCCGCTCCCCCGCGTCGAGTCCGACCTCCAGGCCCAGGTTCGCGGCGACGGCGTCGGCGACCCACTCGCGGTAGGCGCGCGAGCCCCACGCGAGCATGACCGTCGCCATCTCGTCGATCCCGTCGAGCGCCAGCGCCGCGTCGATCTCCGCGACCGGGAGTCCCGCGGCGAGCTCGGCGTCCACGCGGTGGACCACCGTCTCCTGCGCCATGCGGCGGATCCAGAACCCGACGGTCTGGTCGGGCCCGTACCAGGTGTAGGCGAGGCTCTCCGGGCCGCGGTCGTCGAACTCGGCGAGCAGCTCGGCCAGCGCGGCGTCGAACCGCTCCACGGCCACGCCGCCGCGCGCGATCCGATCGGCCTCGGCCGGTTCGCGCAGCAGCCGCATCGACTGGAGCTTGTGGTCGTACACCCCGGTCACGTGGTCGAGCAGATCAGTGGCGGTCCACTCGGGACAGGACGGCACCTTGGCGTCGGGTGCGGCGGCGAGGGCGGCGGCGCGGAAGCGGGCGGCTTCGGCGACCAGGTGCGCCCGGAGATCGGGGAAATCCATGCCCCGATCCTCGCACGCGGGTACGACACCCGTCAGCCGCGCCGGTTGCGCCAGCCTCCCGCGGCGGTGATGTCCTCGCCCGCCGGTTCGTTGGCGACGAAGCCGGTGGCCCAGGTGCCGTCGGCGAGTTCGACCTTGCCGAGGGTCATGGGGGCGGGGAGGCCGGCGAGGAACGTGCCGAGGGCGGCGGGGCTGAGGAGCCAGCGTTCGCCGGGGAGCGCGGCGCCGTCGGCGGTGCGGACGACGAGGGGTTTGGGGGGCGCGGTGTCGAGTTCGTACATGCGGTAGGCGGGGGCGGTGGTCACCTCGCCGTCGAAGCGGGCGTCGAGGGCGAGCAGCTGGTGGTTGAGGGGCATGCCGGTGAGGTGGGCGCCGAAGACGACGAGTTCGGTCCCGCGGGGGGCGTAGCGGGGGGCGGGGACGTCCCCGGCGCGGGCGGCGAGGTCGAGGGCGACCTGGTCGTGGAAGGCGGGGACGATGACGCTGACGCCGAAGCCCTTGGTGCCGTGCGCGCCCGCGGGGACGGCGACGGCGGCCATGTCGAGGAGGTTCACGAAGTTCGTGTAGGTGCCCATGGCGGCGTTGACGGCGATGGGGTCGGCCTGGACTTCAGTGATCTGGGGGTGGAGCGGCGCGGTGGGGAGCAGGAGCGCGTCGAAGCCGTCGAGGAGGTCGGCGGCGCGGAGGCGGGCCGTGCGCAGGCGCTGCTGGTCGGCCACGAGGTCGGCGGCGCTGAACTTGCCCGCGCCCTTGACGATCTCGGCGACCGTGGGATCGGCGTCGCCCGGCTGGGCCTCGATGTGGGCGCCGAAGGCGGCGTAGCGCTCGGCGACGAGCGCGCCTTCGTAGAGCAGGAGCGCGGCGTCGAGGAGCGGCTGGACGTCGACGGGGACGAGTTCGGTGCCCGCAGCGGCGAAGCGCGCGAGGGCGGCGTCCCAGAGGGGGCGGAAGTCGGGGTCGAGCGCGGCGAGGTTCGCCTCGACGGGGACGGCGGCCCGCGCGGCGGGCGGGGCCGCGAGCGGGGCGTCCGCGGGCCAGGGCCGGGACGCGGGGTCGAGTGCGCTCTCGCTGGTCATGGTGCGGATCGCGCGGGTCGCGAGGTCGAGGTCGGGGGCGAAGACGGTGAGGCAGTCGTAGGAGGGGCAGGCGGGGACGACGCCGTCGACGGGGACGAGGCCGAGGGTGGCCTTGACGCCGACGATCCCGTTGAGGGCGGCGGGGACCCGGCCCGATCCGGCGGTGTCGGTGCCCAGCGCGAAGTCGGCGATGCCGAGGGCGACGGCGACGGCGGACCCGGAGGAGGACCCGCCGGAGATGCGGTCGGGGTCGGCGGCGGCGCGGACGGGCCCGTACGGGGAGCGGGTGCCGACCAGGCCGGTCGCGAACTGGTCGAGGTTGGTCTTGCCCAGGCAGATCGCCCCGGCCGCGCGGAGGCGCAGCACCGCGGTGGCGTCCTGGATCGGCGTGTACGCGAAGGACGGGCAGGCCGCGGTGGTGGGCAGCCCGGCGACGTCCACGTTGTCCTTGACGGCGAAGACCGTCCCGGCGAGGGGCAGGCGGTCGCCCGCGTCGACGCGAGCCTGGATGCGGGCGGCCTCGGCCAGCACCTCGGCCTCCTCGCGCAGGCTGATCCAGACCTCGGGCCGGTCGGCCTCACGGATGCGGGCGTAGGCGGCCTCGACGCGTTCCACGGTGTTCACTCGGTCCCCTGTCCTGTTGTCCACGTTGTTTATCGGATGACCAGCAGCGGCGCGCCGGGCGCGGCCTGGTCGCCGGGCGCGGCGAGCACGCGCGTCACGGTCCCGGACACGGTGCACACTACGGGCATCTCCAGTTTCATCGCTTCGAGCACGACGACGGCGTCCCCGGCGGCGACGGTGTCGCCTTCGGCGACGTTGACGCGCCACACGCTCGCGGCCATCGGCGCTTCCACGAGGGTCTCGCCGTCGGCGAGCTCGATCGCGTTCCCGCCGCCGGGGGCGGGCTCGGTGTGGTCGCGGTCGAACTCCCCCGCGTCGGCCCAGCGCTGCCGCTCCGCTTCGAACGCGGCGGCCTGGCGGGTGCGGAACGCGTCGATCGAGTCGGCGTTGTCGGCGAGGAGGCGCCGGTAGTCGGCATACGCGAACGTCCCTTCGCGGATGTCGATCTCGGCGCGTCCAGCGGCGAGGTCGCGGCGGGTCTCGGCGAGCTGCTCCTCGGAGACGCGCTCGAAGACGACGCGGTCGAAGAACCGCAGCAGCCACGGCAGGCCGTCCTTGAAGGACGCGAGGTCGCGCAGGCCGGCCCAGATGGGGGCGGTGCGGCCGACGAGCTGGTAGCCGCCCGGGGAGTCCATGCCGTAGATGCACATGTAGGAGCCGCCGATGCCGACGGTGCCTTCGGCGGTCCACGTGCGCGCCGGGTTGTACTTGGTGGTGACGAGGCGGTGGCGCGGGTCGACGGGGACGGCCGCGGGGGCGCCGAGGTAGACGTCCCCGAGGCCGAGCACGAGCCATTCGGCGGCGGTGGCGATGTCGGCGACGTCCTCGATCGAGTCGAGGCCGTTGATGCGGCGGATGAACTCGATGTTCGAGGGGTTGAAGAGGGCGTCGTCGCGCACGTTGGTGGAGTAGCGGGCGATGGCCTCGTCGACGACGGCGTCGTTCCAGGAGATCGGCAGGCGCACTTCGCGGGAGGGCACGGTCATGTCGCCGGTGTCGGGCAGGTCCGCTTCGAGTTCGGTGAGGAGCCCGGTGAGGGTGCGGATCGGGAGCACGTCGGGGTCGACGTGCAGGTGGAGGGAGCGCACGCCGGGGGTGGTGTCGATGAGCCCGGCGGGGTTCGCGGCGGCGAGGGCGTCCATGAGGGCGCCGACCCGCATGCGCAGGGCCAGGTCGAGGTGCATGGGCCCGTATTCGAGGAGGATCGCGTCGTCCCCGGCGCGGCGATAGGCGACGGCAGGCCGGTCGTCCCCGGCTTCGATGAGCGCGAGGGTCGCTTCGTCGCGGGCGGCGCCGACGAGCGGGACGGGCGCGGCGACCGGATTGGCGCGCAGGCGGTCCGCTTCGGCCTCGTCCACGGGCAGGAACCGGACGGCGTCGCCGGGGCGCAGCTGCCCGAGCTTCCACCGGTCGGAGGTGGTGACGGTGAACGGGCACGCGAACCCGCCGAGGCTGGGCCCGTCCGGGCCGAGCAGCGCGGGAGTGTCGCCGGTGAAGTTCACGGTGCCGACCGAGTACGGGTTGTCGTGGAGGTTCGAGGGGTGGAGCCCGGCCTCGCCGCCGTCGGTGCGGGCCCACTCGGGGCGCGGCCCGTCGAGGCGCACGCCGGAGCGTCCGGCATGGACCTGCACGGACCACTCGGCGTCGTAGATCCGCTCCATGTCCGCGACGGTGAAGTAGTGCGGCGCGGGCTGCGGACCGGGCGTGACCGCGAGGGTCCATTCGTGGCCGAAGGACGGGCGGTCCGCCACCGGGACCGGGGAGGTGGTCCCGGTGGCGGGGACCGGGAGCAGGCGGTCGCCCGCACGCAGCTGGTCGCCGGTGTAGCCGCCGATGCGGCCGGGCGGGAACGTCGAGGCCGAGCCGAGGAACGTCGGCACGTCGAGGCCGCCTTGGAAGAGCACGTAAGTGCGGGCGCCCGCGTCGATGATCTGTCCAACCGCGAGCTCGCCGCCCGCGGGCACGTCGATGGGGACCCACTGCTCGACGGGGGCGCCGTCGAGCGTGACGGGCGCGGGCGCACCGGTGACGCACACCGTGACCGGGACGCTGAAGCGCAGCGTCGGGCCCGCGATCGTGCATTCGAGGCCCGGCACGCCTTCGTCGTTGCCGAGGGCGCGGTTGCCGAGCCGGAACGACAGGTCGTCCATCGGACCCGACGGCGGCACCCCGACCTGCCAGTAGCCGATACGGCCCGGGAAGTCCTGCACCGTGGTGAGGACCCCGGCGGCGATCACGTCGATGCGCGGCGAGGCGTCCTCGATCGTGGCGACGGTGCCGGTGTCGTGCTCGACGGCGAGCACCCGCGGGTCGACCGCGGCGGCCCGGAGCTGCCCGAGGTTGGTGTGGACGCCTTCGATCCTGGTCTCGCCCAAGGCGTCCGCGAGCGCGGCCCAGGCGTCGGCGCGGGTCGCGCCGGTGGTGATGACCTTGGCGAGCATCGGGTCGTAGACGGCCGGGACTTCAAGGCCCCGCTCGATCCACGTGTCGACGCGGGCGGTCTCGGGGAGGTCGACGCAGGTGAGGAGCCCGGCGCTGGGGAGGTGCCCGCGGGCGGGGTCCTCGGCGTACACGCGGGCCTCGACGGCCGCGCCGGTGACGGCGGGGCCGGTCCCGTGAAAGGCGCTGTCGGGGAGGCCGTCGAGGAAGGCGGTGTCGCCCGCGGCGGCGCGGATCATCCACTCCACCAGGTCGATCCCGAGGACCGCCTCGGTGACGGGGTGCTCGACCTGGAGGCGGGTGTTGAACTCCAGGAACGACGCCTCCTCGCGGTCGGCGTCGTAGATGAACTCGACGGTGCCGGCCGACAGGTACTTCGCTTCGGCCGCGAGCGCGCGGGCCGCTGTGTGCATCCCGTCCCGCACGGCGTCGGGGAGTCCGGGTGCGGGGGCTTCTTCGATGACCTTCTGGTGGCGGCGCTGGAGCGTGCAGTCGCGGTCGGCGAGGGAGACGACGCGGCCCTCGCCGTCGCCGAAGACCTGGACCTCGACGTGCCTGGCGTGCAATACATAGCGTTCGATATATACCGAGTCGTCACCGAAGTTGTCGGCGGCGAGGCGCTTCACGGACGCGAACACCTCGGCGAGCGCTTCGGCGTCCTCGGCGACGCGCATCCCGATGCCGCCGCCGCCCGCGGACGCCTTGACGATGACGGGGTAGCCGATGGCCTCGGCGGCCTTGACGGCCTGCTCGGCAGTGTCGAGCGCGGCGGTCCCGGCGGCGAGCGGGACCCCTGCGGCGGTGGCGGCCTCGCGGGCGGTCACCTTGTCGCCGAACCGCTCCAGCTGCCCGGGGGTAGGGCCGATGAACACGAGGCCGGCCTCGGCGACGCGGCGCGCGAACTCGGCGCTCTCGGCGAGGAACCCGTACCCGGGGTGGACGGCCTGCGCGCCGGTGTCCTTGGCGGCGGAGAGGATCGCGTCGACGTTGAGGTAGGACTCGGCGGGGGCCGCGGGCCCGACGCACACGGCCTCGTCGGCCTCGCGCACGTGCAGCGACGCGGCGTCGGCCTCGGAGTAGACGGCCACCGTCTCGATCCCGAGCCGGTGGGCGGTCCGGGTGATCCGCCGGGAGATCTCGCCGCGGTTGGCGATGAGGATGCGCTCGAACATGGGTCTCGCTCTCGAAGTGCTAGGGCCGGACGGCGTTCGCGAGGTGGGCCCAGGTCAGGGCGGCCTCGGCGCGGCCGACCACGATGGACCGGGACGTCTCGATGTGGCGGGTGAGGATCGCGGTGGCCTCGCTGTAGCGCCCGTCGAGGGCGCCTTCGGCGATGGCGATGTGCTCGGCGATGGTCGACTCCATGCGCTCGGCCGTGAAGTAGTCGAACATGCGGGCGGGCCGGATGCGGTTGTTCACGACCTTGAGGGCCTCAGCGAGCTGCGGGTTGCCCGAGGACGCCAGGAGCGTCAGGTGGTATCGCTCGTCGGACTCCACGAACCCGGCGTCGGGCCCGGGCGGGGCGTCCCGCAGGCGGTACCAGCGGTCGAGCTCGGGCCCGAGGAGGTCCGGGTCGTGCTTGACGTCGGGGTCGGCGGCGGCGCGGGCGAGGCCGCGCAGTTCGAGCGTGAGGCGCACTTCGTACAGGTCGTTGAGCTGCTCGATGCGCGGCCGGTACGGGTACAGGCCGTCGACTTCGCGCGAGACGAGCCCGTCGGCCGCGAGGCGGCTGAGCGCCTCGCGGACCGGGGTGCGGGAGACGCCGTAGTTCCCGGCGAGGCGCTCCTCGCCGAGGCGCTTGCCGGGCTCGTAGCGGCCGTTCATGAGGTCGGCGCGCAGGGCGATGTAGACGCGTTCGGCCAGTGGGCCTTCGGTGTCCGGCAATGGCGAGAACGTCATATGGCCATCGCCTCCCGGACTCGGGTCTCGGCTTCGGTGCCGGTGGGGCCGGAGGAGGCCACGCGGCCCGAACGGAGCACGTAGTAGCGGCTCGCGGCCTGGAGCGCGAAGCCGAGGTGCTGCTCCACGAGGAGCACCGACAGGCCGCCGCGCTCGGCGAGGTCCACGATGGTCGACTCGATCTCGGCGACCACGTTGGGCTGGATGCCTTCGGTCGGCTCGTCGAGGATGAGCAGGCGCGGCTCGGTGATGAGCGCGCGGGCGATGGCGAGCTGCTGGCGCTGGCCGCCCGAGAGCAGCCCGGCCTGGCGGCCGAGGAGGCCGCGGAGGGCCGGGAACAGGTCCAGCTGCTCGTCGATGAGGGCCCGGCCGCGCTTGCGCCCGTCGGCGACGAGCCGCAGGTTCTCCCCCGCGGTGAGGTGCGCGAAGCACTGCTGGCCTTGGGGGACGTAGGCCATGCCTGCCTTGACTCGCTTGTTGGTGGGCCTGCCGGTGACGTCAGTGCCGTCGAACTCCACCGTCCCCTTCATCGCGGGGATGAGGCCGACGACGGCGCGCAGGAGCGTGGTCTTCCCGGCCCCGTTGTGGCCCATGACGGAGACGACCTCGTCGGCGCCGATCTCCAGGTCCACGCCGTGGACGACGGCCGAGCGGCCGTATCCGCAGGTGAGGTCATGCAGTCGCAGCATCGGCGTTCTCCTTCGCAGTGCCGAGATAGACCTCCTGGACGCGGGGGTCGTCGGAGACCTCGTCGACGGTCCCGGCGGCGAGGACCGCCCCGGCGTGGAGGACGGTGACGCGGTGGGCGAACGCCCGCATGAAGTCCATGTCGTGCTCGACCACGGCGACGGCCCGGTCGGCGGCGATGTCGTGGAGGAGCAGGCCGGTGGTCTCGCGCTCCTCGTGGCCCATCCCGGCGATCGGCTCGTCGAGGAGGAGCACGTCGGCGTCGCCGACGAGGAGCATCCCGATCTCCAGCCACTGCTTCTGGCCGTGCGCGAGGATCCCGGCGGGCGTGTCGGCCTTGTCCTTGAGGCCGATGCGCTCCATGGTGTCCGCCACGTGCTGCGGCAGGTCCTTGCGGCGGCGCAGCAGCGTCCACGGGGAGCGCCCGGCCCCGGCGGCGATGTCGAGGTTCTGCGCGACCGTGAGGTTCTCGAAGACGGTGGCGGTCTGGAAGGTCCGGCCGATCCCCTTGCGGGCGATGTGGTGGACCTTCTTGCCGCGCAGCTCCTCGCCGTCCTTGACGACCGAGCCGGTGTACTTGGCGAGGCCGGTGATCGCGTCGACCAGGGTGGTCTTCCCGGCGCCGTTGGGGCCGATGAGGAAGTGCACCTCCCCGCGGTCGAGTTCGAGGTCCACGCCCGCGACGGCCTTGAACCCGTCGAACGCGACTTCGATCTGCTTGCAGCTCAATGCGGCACTCATGCTGCGGCCTCCACTGGTTTGCGCTGGAACCGTTTCGTGACGGCGGCGACCGAGGCGATCCCGCCGGGGAGCAGGGCGATGACGAGGACGAACAGGAGCCCTTGGGCGTAGGTCCACGCCGACGGGAACTGCTCGGACAGGGCGGTCTGGGCCCAGGCGACGGCGAGCGCGCCGATCACGGGCCCGAGGAGCGTCGCGCGGCCGCCGATGGCGACGCCGAGGAGGAACATGATCGAGGGGACGATCCCGATGCTCGCCGGGGAGATGATCCCCACGATCGGCACGAACACCGCGCCCGCGACGGAGGCGAACAGGGCGGCGACGGCGTACGCGACGACCTTGACGTTCGCGGCGTCGTAGCCGAGGAACCGCACGCGCTCTTCGGCGTCGCGCACGGCCACGAGCAGCTCGCCGTAGCGCGAGCGCCGCAGTTGCAGGGCGACGGCGAGGACCACGAGGAGGATCCCGGCGGCGATGAAGTACAGCATCTGCTGGTTGACCGGGTCGTCGAGGTTGTACCCGAAGAAGTACCGGAACCGGCTGAGGCCGTTGAACCCGCCGAGGGACTGCTGCCCGATGAGGAGGATCGCGAACGCCCCGGCGAGGGCCTGGGACAGGATCGCGAAGTACGCGCCCTTGACGCGGCGCTTGAAGACCGCGAGGCCGAGGAGGACCGCGAACGCGGTCGGCAGGAGCAGGATCATCGCGATCGTGAACACGGGCGAGGAGAACGGTGCCCAGTAGGCGGGGAGTTCGCGGATGCCCGCGAGCTCCATGAAGTCGGGGACGGCGCCGGGCCCGTTGCGGAACTCGGCGTCGGCCATCTTCAGGTGCATCGCCATGAGGTAGGCGCCCATGCCGAAGAACACGCCCTGCCCGAGGGTGAGCATCCCGCCGCGGCCCCAGGCGAGGCCGATGCCGACCGCGACGATCGCGTAGCACAGAAACTGGGCGAGCAGCCCGAGCCGGAACCCTGACAGGAGCAGCGGCGCGAGGCCGAAGAGGACGAGCGCGGCGGCGGCGAAGCCGGTCCAGGTGCCGAGGCGCGATTGAAAGAACTTCATGCGAGGCTCCTGGTTCGCAGCGTGAACAGGCCCTGCGGGCGCAGTTGCAGGAAGACGACGATGACGATGAAGACGCCGACCTTCGCGAGCGACGCCGTCGAGTACGTCTCGAACACCGCCTGCATCGCGCCGAGCGCGACGGCGGCGACCACCGCACCCTTAATGCGGCCCAGGCCGCCCGCGACGACCACGAGGAACGCGTCCACCAGGTACGACTGTCCGGTCGTGGGGCTCGTCGACCCGATGAGCGTCAACGCGACTCCGGCGACCCCGGCGAGGCCGGAGCCGATGAAGAACGTCGCGGCGTCCACGGTCCGCGAGGAGATCCCCGCGGTCTCGGCGAGGTCGCGGTTGCCGACGACGGCGCGGATGCGCCGCCCGGCGGGCGTGAACCGCAGGACCAGGGCGACGGCGGCGACCGACACGACCGCCAGCGCCATGATGAACAGGCGGGTCTTGGGGACGGTGACGCCGAGGAGGTCGACGCCGCCGCGCAGGAACTCGGGGACGGACACGTTCACCGCGGGCGCCCCGAACACGTCGCGGGCGGCCTGCTGGAGGATCAGGCCGACGCCGAAGGTGACCAGGAGCGTGTCGAGCGGCCGGTGGTAGAGGCGCCGCAGGAGCAGCGCTTCGAGGACCAGGCCCATCGCGCCGCCGACGAGGAACCCGGCGGGGAGGGCGATCAGGAGGGAGACGCCGGCGTCTCCGACGGCCTGCTGCACGACGTACGCGGTGTAGCAGCCGGCCATGATGAACTCGCCGTGCGCCATGTTGACGACGCCCATCTGGCCGAAGGTGAGCGAGAGGCCGAGCGCTGCGAGGAGCAGGATCGAGCCGGTGCTGAGGCCGGTGAAGAGCTGTCCTACGAGGAGGTCCACGGTGTCTCCTTCCTGATCGCCGGGGGTGCTACTCGGTCACCGCGAGGTCGGCGGCCCAGTCGTAGCCGTCGAGGAACGGGTCGGGGTCGATGGGGCCGTCGGACTCCCAGACGGTGTAGAGGAGGCCGTCGGCGTCGATGCGGCCGATGCGGGCGGTCTTGGTGACGTGGTGGTTCTCGCCGTCGATGACGACGGTCCCTTCAGGGGAGTCGAAGGAGACGCCGTCGGCGGCGGCCTGGACGTCGGCGACCGCGAAGGACCCGGCCTTCTCGACCGTTGCAGCCCACAGGTAGACGGAGTTGTAGGCGGCCTCCATGGGGTCGGAGGTGACGCGGTCGGCGCCGTAGGCGGCCTTGAACGCCTCGACGAACGCGGTGTTCGCGGGCGAGTCGACGGTCTGGTAGTAGTTCCAGGCGGCGAGCTGGCCTTCGATGTTCTCGACGCCGATGCCGCCGACCTCCTCTTCGGCGATGGAGACGCTCATGACGGGCATCTCCTCGGCGGTGAGGCCGACGTTGGCGTACTCGCGGAAGAACGCGACGTTCGAGTCGCCGTTGAGGGTGTTGATTGAACACGGCGTCGGCGTCTGCGGCCTTGACCTGGTTGACGATGGTGGAGAACTCGGTGGAGCCGAGGGTCACGTAGTCCTCGCCGAGGACCTCGATGCCGTGGGCTTCGGCGTAGGCGTTGATGATCGCGTTGGCGGTGCGGGGGAAGACGTAGTCGGAGCCGACGAGGTAGATCGACTTGACACCGGTCTCGGCGAGGTAGTCGAGCGCGGGGATGATCTGCTGGTTCGTGGTGGCGCCGGTGTAGAAGATGTTCTCGGAGGCTTCGAGGCCCTCGTACTGGACGGGGTAGTACAGGAGCGAGTCGTTGTCCTCGAAGACCGGGAGCATGGCCTTGCGGGAGGCGGAGGTCCAGCCGCCGAAGACCGCGGCGACGCAGTCCTCGCGGATGAGCTTCTCGGCCTTCTCGGCGAACACGGTCGGCTCGGACGCGCCGTCCTCGGCGACGATCTCGATCTCCTTGCCCTGCACGCCTCCTGCGGCGTTGATCTCGTCGACGGCGAGGGTGATGGCGTCGCGGACGGTGGTCTCGGAGATGGCCATGGTGCCGGAGAGGGAGTTGAGGGCGCCGACCTTGATGGTGTCGCCGGAGGTGTCGACGCAGGACTCGGCGGCGGCGGTCTCCTCCCCCGCGCGGGAGCCGCACGCGGCGGTGGCGACGAGGCCGGTGATGGCGGCGGTGGCGGCGAGGGTTCGGGCGAGGTGCCTGGCGTTGAGGCGAAGTGGCATGTGCAGTTGACCTTTCGCAGAGGAGCGTCCCGGGACTGAGGGGTGCCGGGTCTGCAAGGGGGCGTCGCCGCAGGCTGCGGCGGTGTACGAGTGCGTATACAGCGTCGTATCCGCTCTGGGTACAAGCTATGGGCGCGATGTTTCACCGCCGTTCACGTCGAGCACGGCCGTATGAACTCTCGTTGCCCGCATGTAAAGAAGCGCGCACAACGAAGGGCGCCGCCCCGGGAGGCGGCGCCCTTGTTCGCTGGTGGCTAGTCCGGGGTGCGGCGCAGTCGGACCGTCCCGGCCCAGACGCGCACGGCGGCGGTGAGCAGGGCGGCGACGCCGAGGGCGGTGAACAGCCAGGCGACGTCGGGCATCATGCCGAAGAACGCGGCCCGGCTCGGGGCGAGCCCCGGGACGAGCGCGAACGAGACGTACGCGGCGGCGAGCGCGGCGAGGACCCAGCAGGCCATGCCGGTGATGGTGAGCGGGCGGTTCGCCTTGCGGGCCTTGCCGAGGCGCAGGAACGTCAGGTACACCGTGGCGAGCGCCGCGAGCAGGAGGACGCAGAGCCCGGCGAGCAGCGACGGGTACAGGAGGTCGGTCTCGGGCTCGACCGGGTCGCCCCCGGCGAGCATGCGGGCGGCGCCGAGCATGGTGCCGATGAGCGCGGCGTCCTCGAAGTAGCCGTAGCGGTTCTGGGCGACGACGACGGCGCGGCCGAGTTCGGGCAGGAGGATCACGCCCGCGGAGAAGCCGGGGGCGCCGCCGGTGTGCCACACGGTGGTCGTGCCGAGGTCGGCGTTGCGCGAGTCGACGCGCCAGCCCAGGCCGTAGTCGACGGTGTCGTTGACTTCGACTGCGCCCGTGTGGGTCTCGGCGACCGACTCGGGGGTGAGGATCGCGGACCCGCCGAGCTGGTCGACGGCGAACGCGGTGAGGTCCTGGATGTTCCCGCCGAGGTAGCCGTAGGAGGGGCCGGTCTGGTCGAAGCGGGTCTTCACGGGGAAGGGCTGCCCGAAGGCGACGGCGTGGCCGCGGGGGACGTCGGCGGCGTCCTCGGCCGTGGTGACCGCGCCCGTCATGCCGAGCGGGTCGAGGACCGCTTCGTGCAGGTACTGCTCGTAGGGCATCCCGGCGGCGGCTTCGACGACGGCGCCCGCGACGACGTAGTTGGCGCTGGCGTACTCGAAGGACTCGCCCGGTTCACTGATCGGCTCGACGGCGGCGAGGTCGGCGACGGCGTCGCCGTAGGGGTCGTCGTGGTGGTCGAGGCGGTCGGTGAGGCCGGTGCCCTCGGGGATGCCGGTGGTCTGCCGGAGGAGGTCGCGCACGGTGATGCGGTCGGAGCGGTCCCGGTCGGCGAGCGTGAAGTCCGGGAGGTAGTCGGTGACGGGCGCGTCGAGGTCGAGGCGTCCGTCTTCGACGAGGGTCATGACGGCGGCCGCGGTGACGGGCTTGGCGACGGACCCCCACAGGAACGGGGTCCCGAGGTCGACGGGGTCGCCGGAGCCGTCGGCGCCCCAGCCGACCGAATAGGAGTTCCCGTCGAGGTCGACGATGGAGTAGGCGGCGCCGGGGACGCCGGTCTCCTCGAAGCGCCGTTCCAAGTACTCGGCGACGTCGTAGTAGGGCTGCTCCTCGGCCGGCACTTGCGGCAGCGGCATGAGCGGGGCGAAGGCCGCGAGCGTGGCGGCGAGGACGGGGATCTGCATGGGTGTTCCCTGGGTGTCGGGGGTCCTGGCGATAACCATACGGCGGTATGGCAACCCGATAACCATACAACGGTATGATTATCGGGTGCCGAGGACCGCCGACCACGATCTCCGCCGCGCCCAGATGGCTGCGGCGGTCCACCGACTCATCGCCCACGACGGCCTCGACGCGGCCACGATGTCGGCCGTCGCCCGCGAGGCCGGGTTCTCGGTCGGCCTGGTGCAGCACTACTTCGCCTCCAAGGACGAGCTGCTCCTATTCGCCTACGAGCGCCTCACCGCCGACCTCCTCGCCCGCGTCGCCGCCCGCACCGCCGACGGCGAGGCCGCGGGCCGCTCCATCCGCGCGATCATGCTCGACTGCCTGTGCGAGCTCCTCCCCCTCGACCCCGCCCGCCACGGCGAGCACCGCGTCTCCCGCGCCTTCCAGGCCCGCGCCATGGACGTCCCGACCGCCGCAGAGGTCGCCGTCGCCACCGCCGGGGTCCTCAGAGGCCGTGTCGCCCAAGGCATCGAGAACGGCAAGGAGTGCGGCGAGACGGAGGCGGCCACCGACGCCGAGCTGGCCGCGGTCGAGCTGACGGCCCTCGTGGACGGCCTCGCCGACCTCGTCTACCGCGAACCCGCCCGCGCCGCCGCGGCAGGAGCGGTCCTCGCCGACCGCCTCACCGCGATCCTCCCGGGCCGCTGCCGCCACTACGACCAGCCGCAGTAGTGCAGGCGTTACCGCGAACGGGCCAGTGCACGGGATCGATCGGAGGCGTTCGGGCCCATAGCGTTGCAGGGATGACGACGATGATCTCCGCCGCGGCCCTGGCGCTCGGCCTCGCGTTCGCTCCCGCCGTTCCCGTTGAGCGGGAGCTCGATCCCGAGGCGCTCGGAGCGGCGCTCGACGAGTTCATGCGGCTGGGCGACCAGTCGGCGGTCGTGGAGGTCCGCGACGGCGACGAGGTGTGGGCCGAAGCGGAGGGGCCGCGAAGTTTCAAGCCGTGGGCCGACGATGTGGAGGCCGGTGACCGCATCCGGATCGGCAGCGTCACGAAGTCGATGACGGCCGCGGTCCTGCTGCAGCTCGACGGGGAGGGCGCGATCGACCTCGACGATCCGCTCGACGCGTACCTGCCCGGCCTGCTCCCCTACGGCGACCAGCCCACGGTCCGGGAGCTGATGCAGCATCAGGGCCGTGTCCCGGACTTCCTGCCGCACCTGTACGCGTCGGTGTTCGAGAACGGCGACATGACCGACTTCTACGCGAACTACCGCACCTACTACAGCCCCGAGGAACTCGTGGCGATCGGCGTCCAGGACCCGCGGCCGACCGGCTTCTCCTACTCCAACACCGGGTACACGGCCCTCGGGATGCTCGTCGAGGAGGTCACCGGGAACCCGCTCGGCGAGGAGCTGGCCGCGCGCGTCTTCGCGCCCGCCGGGCTGGCCGACACGTATTTCGCCGACCCGCACGGCTCGGGCATCCGCGGCCCGCACCCCGTGCCCTACCTGAGCACCGGCGATCCCGCGCATTCCTACGTCGACACGTCGAAGCTGTCGAGCAGCCAGCTGTGGGCGGGCGGCGGCGTCGTCTCGACCATCGGCGACCTCAACGACTTCTACGACGCGCTGGTCGACGGGACGCTCCTCACCCCGGCGCAGCTCGCCGAGGCCACCGACTTCCAGGAGACGGGCAAGAGCTTCGACTACGGCCTGGGCCTGTTCAGGATCACCCTCGAATGCGACGGCGGCCCTGAAGTGTTCTTCGGCCACGACGGCGACAGCCTCGGCCACGAGACCCAGTCCTTCCACTCCCTCGACGGCGACCGCCAGATCTCCATGGCCTGGAACGCCATCGACCGCCACGGCTACCACGACGGAGACGCCCTCGAAGCCGCCGCGGACGAGCTGATCCGGATCGCCCTCTGCCCCGACGCGTAAGGCGCGCTTGAGATGCCGGGCGACGAGCTCGGTGCGGCTGGCCGTGCCGGTCTTCGCGAGCAGGCGGGACATGTGGACCTCGACGGTGCGCTGGGAGATGCCGAGGGCCGCCGCGATCCGGCGGTTCGAGTCGCCGCGCGCGGCGGCGGCGAGGACCTGGGTCTCGCGCGCCGTCAGCACTGGTTCGTCCTCTAGGGACGACAGGAGGGCTTCGGCGGCGTCGCGCGCATGGCCGGGCCAGCGTTCCAGGAGGGCGACGGCTTCGCGCGCGTGGGCGATCGCGGTGTCGCGGTCGCGGCCGGCTGCGGCGGCGAGCCGGTGGGCGATGCTCGCCCACGCGGGCAGGGGGTTCGCGGCCGCGGCGTCGGCGAGCGCGAGGACGCCGTCCCGGTCGCCCGAAGCGGCGCGGGCGGTCATCCAGAACAGGGCCGCGTCCGGGTTCGCGGCCGGGCCGGGGACCGCTCCGAGGCAGTCGGTCAGGAACCGCTGCGCCGCTTCGAATCCGATCGCGGGGAGCGCGAGTCGGGCGGCCTCGATGACGCGGGTCTCGCGGCGGCGGTGCAGCTCCGGCGGGACCGCGTCGCGGTAGGCGCGCAAGGCCGCCTCGATCTCGGGGCGGCGGCCGCGGTGCGCGGCCAGGGCCAGCGCCAGCCAGTGCGGGTAGGTGACGACCCAGCCCTGGTCCATGCCGGAGACGAGGTCGAGGCTCTCGCGGCAGAGGCGTTCGGCCGCTTCGAGGTCGCCGCGTTCGACGGCGAGGAGCCCGGCCTTCGCCGCGAGGACGGCGCGCTCGTGCGGGTCGGACTCCTCGCGGGCGCGGGCGCTGAGGAGGTCCCAGGCGCGGCCGAGATCGCCGAAGGCCATCGCCGCGTCGGCGCCGACGCGCGTGATCTTCCCGCCCCAGGAGGCCATGCCGAGGTCCCCGACGGCGGCCACGGCGCGGTCGTACAGCCGCCATGCCTGGGCCTCGGGCAGGTCCGCGAGGTGCACGGCGAGCAGGTTGTTGACGGCGCGGCTGAGCTTGCGCAGGTCTCCCGCGGCCTCGGCCTCGCGCCACACGTCGGTGAGGAGGCGGACGGCGGCTTCGGTGTCGCCCAGGTAGTACAGGGCGGTGGCGCGGCTGATGGCGGCCGAGCGGCGCTGCACGTCGAGGCCGTGCTCGGCGAAGAGCGGTTCGGCGGCGTCGCAGAGCGCGGGGATCGGCTCGTACTGCTCGGAGCGGACGTACGCCATGGCGCGGCCGGTGGCGCAGCGGGCCTGCTCGACGCTCCCGGGGGCCGCGAGCGCCTCGGCCGCTTCGAGGCTGCGCCACTGGTCCTGGACGCGTCCTTGGTGCCAGTCCACTTCGGCGAGGTGGAGGTGGGCGATGCAGCGCGCAGCGTCGTCGCCAGCGGCGGCGATCCTGGCGAAGTGGGCGCGGGCGGCGTCGTAGTCGCCCGCGAGGAGGGCTGCGCGGGCGGCGGTGGCGCGCAGGCCCTCGTGGCCGGGGGCGAGGTCGAGGGCGTCTTCGGCGGTGCGCTGCGCGGACTCGGTGTGCCAGTCGGCGAGCTGCCTCGCGGCGGTGCGGTCGGCGGCGGCGACGGCGAGGTCCGTGTCGCCGGCGGCGCGGGCGTGGACGGCCACCGCGGGATCGTCGCCGCGGGCGAGCGCGGCGTCGAGTGCCGCTTTGTGGACGGCGGCGGCTTCGGCGGGGAGCGCGGTGGCGGCGAAGGCCTCGCGCATGAGGGCGTGGGGGAAGCGCAGTGCGTCACCGTCGTGGAGGAGGACGCCCGCGGCGGTGAGCTGCGGGAGGGCGCGGTCGAGGAGGTCGGCGCCGAGGACGGCGGCGGCGACGCCGGTCCGGGTCTGCTCGCCGAGGAGAGCGAGGCCGCGGGCGAGCCGCCAGGCGTGCTCGTCAGCTCCGGCGAGGCGGGCGCGCACGAGCGAGGCGAGGCGTCCGGGGAGCGGCGCGGCGGCGGCCCCGGCCGCGGCGAGCTCCTTGACCCAGAACGGGTTCCCGCCGGTGCGGCGGTGGACGGCGCGGGCGTGCCGCGCGTTGCGGCCGAGGAGGGCGCCGGTCTCGGCGACCGTGAAGGGCCGCAGCGCGATCGTGTCCGCGGTGCGGGCGGCGTCGAGGCGGGCGAGGGTGCGGGCGGCCGCTGCGGGGTGGCGGGCCTCCTCGGGCGGGCGGGACGCGGCGACGAGGAGGACGGGGAGGTCCCAGGCGGCGGCGAGTTCGGCCCACAGGGCGAGGCTCTCGGGGTCGAGCCAGTGGAGGTCGTCGGCGGCCAGGAGCGCGGGGCCGTCGCCGACGAGGCGGCGGAGGGTGCGCACGGCGCCGCGCAGGAGCGCGCCGTCGGGGAGCGGCGCGGGAGCCTCGGCGGGTTCCTGGCGCAGGGCCCGCCACAGGCGGGGGTCGGTGCCGCCGGGGGGTTCGGTCTCGGCGGTGGCGGCGGCGAACCAGTCGTGGGGTGCGGCGGCGTCGGCGCGAGCGGTGCCGACGAGGAGGAGCGGCGGGGCGAGGGCGGCGGCTTCGCGCAGGAGCCGGGTCTTGCCGATGCCCGCTTCGCCGATGAGGGTGACGGCGGCGGGGCCGTCGCCTGCGGTGACCGAGTCCCAGGCCGCGGCGATGCGCGCGAACTCGGCGTCGCGGGCGATGAGCGGGGACATGGGGCCAAGGCTAGCGGGGCGGGCGCGTACGTGGAAACACGTATTGCACCGGCCCGGTGCGGAGGCGACGCTGTTGCCATGAGCATCACTGGAATCGAGGCCCCGGCGGTCGAGGTGCGGGGCCTGGTCCGCGACTTCGCCGTGAAGGGCGGCCCGCCGCGGCGGGCCCTGGACGACTTCGATCTGGCCGTCGCGCCCGGGGAGGTCCACGGGCTGCTGGGCCCGAACGGGGCGGGCAAGACGACGCTGTGCAAGATCCTCTCCACGGTGCTCCTGCCGACGGCGGGGACGGCGCGGGTGCAGGGCCTCGACGTGGTCGCCGACGCCAAGCGGGTGCGTCCGCTCCTAGGGATCGTGTTCGGCGGCGAGCGGGGCCTGTACGCGCGGATGACGGCGGCGCAGAACCTGCGGTTCTGGGCGGCGCTGTACGGGCACGGCCGCCGCGAGGGGCGGCGACGCGCAGCGGAGCTGCTGGAGCGGGTGGGCCTGGGTCCGCGCGCCGACGAGGCGGTCGAGACGTTCTCGCGGGGCATGAAGCAGCGGCTGCACCTGGCGCGGGGGCTCGTCGGGGACCCGCGGGTGCTGCTGCTGGACGAGCCGACGGTGGGCATGGACCCGGTGTCGGCGCACGAGTTCCGGGACCTGGTGAAGGACCTGCGGGCCGAGGGCCGCGCGGTGCTGCTGACGACGCACGACATGGCCGAGGCCGAGGCGCTGTGCGACCGGGTGTCGTTCATCGACGGCGGGCGGCTGCTGCGGTGCGAGGACCCGCGGGTCCTCGGGGAGCTCCTTTCTCGGCACGAGCGGGTCCGCGCCTCGGGCGTCCCCGAGGCGCTGGCGGCGCGGCTCGCGGCGCTGCCGGGGGTGGAGCGGGTGCGGGCGACCGGGCCGGGCGCGGTCCTGGTCGAAACCGACCGCGGCGGGGCGGCGCTGCCGGTGCTGCGCACGCTCGTGGAGGCGGGCGTGACCGACGTGTCGACCGCGCCGCCGAGCCTCGAAGAGGTGTACCTGCACCTCATCGGGGACCGCGGGATGGCGGTGCGGCCGTGAGGGGCTCCTCCCCCGCGTTCTGGGCGGCGGCCCGGTTCCAGCTCGGCGAGTTCCGGCGCGACCTCGGAACGCTCCTGATGCTTGTCACCGCGCCGTTCTTCGCGGTGATCCTGCTGTCGGTCACCGAGCACGGCGGCCGGGCCGACCTCGCGCCGTACGCGATCCTCGCGCCCGCCGTGATGGCCTCGATCGGCATGGCGGTCATGGAGGCGGGCGAGACGATCTTCCGCGACCGCACCGCCGGGGTCCTGGAGGCGGTCCTGACGACTCCCGCGCCGCTGGCGACGGTGCTCCTGGGGCGGATCGCGGCGATCACCGCGGTGAGCCTGGCCGGGATCGCCGAGTGCTGGCTGGTCGGCGCGGTCGGGTTCGGCGTGGTCGTGCACGTGGCCCACCCGCTGGTGTTCGCGCTGACGCTGGCCGCGACGGCGGCGGGGATCGCGGCGACCGGGGTGCTCATGGCCGCGGTGTTCGTCGTCGGGCGGAACGTGCGGAGCTTCCAGAACTCGCTGACGTTCCCGCTGTACCTGCTCGGCGGCGCGATGGTCCCGGTGGCACTGCTGCCGTCCGGGGTCGAGGCCCTCTCGCGCGTGTTCTTCCTGTCGTGGGCCACGGACCTGCTCCGCGACAGCCTCGCGCCGGAGCCGGTGGCCGCGTTCTGGCCGCGCCTGGCCGCGGTGCTCGGCCTGGCGGCCGCGACGTTCGCCGCCGGGTCCTGGCTCTCGCACCGCCTCGTGCGGCGCGTCCGGCGCAACGGGACGGTGGGGTTCGCGTGAACGCGATCGCGGTACTGCGGCAGACGATGTGGTCCGGGTGGACGGATCTGCGGAGCGTCTACACGCCGACGACGTGGGCGTTCGGGTGGATGGTGCGGGTGCTGTGCCAGGTGGTGTTCTACTCGACGCTCGGCGCGCTCCTGGGCGATGCCGAGCGGACCCGGTTCCTGCTGGTGGGCGCGGCGGTCTTCATCGCCGTGAACGAGACGATGATGGCGTCGGCGTCGACGACCTGGGAGCGGTTCAGCGGCACGCTGTCGCTCCTGGCGGCGGCCCCGGCGGGCATGGTCGTGGTGCTCGCGGCGCGCAGCTGGTTCTGGGTCGCGTCCGGGACGCTCTCCTCCTCGATCGCGCTCCTCGCGCTGGCCCCCTTCTTCGGTCTGCGCCTGGGCCTCGGCGACTCGCTCGCGGCCGTGGCCCTGATCCTGCTGACGGCCCTGACGAACTACGCGGTCGGCCTGTGCTGCGGGAGCCTGTCGCTGCGGTTCCACCGGCTGCGGAACGTCTTCTCGAACATCACTCTCCTGACGATGACCGCAGTCTGCGGCGTCATGGTCCCGGCGTCCTTCTGGCCCGCTGGCCTCCAATGGTTCGCCGCGGCCTTCCCCGCCTCCCACGCCCTGGAAGCGGTCCGCCTCGCCATAGCCGACGCCCCCGCCGCTGCGGTCCTGGCAGAAGCAGCCCTCGCCGCCGGAACATCCGCAGTCTGGCTCGCCCTCGCGGCCACCGCCCTCGGGTGGTTCCAGACCGACGCGAGACGAACCGGCTCGATCGACTTCGGCGACTAGCTTTCGGCGGGCGGCGGGGCCGTGGCGAGGCCGTACAAGGTGACGGCGAGGGCGAGGGTCGCGTAGAGGGAGATCGTCAGGGTGGTGCCGGTGGCGTCGAAGAGGAGGAGCGCGATGATCGGGGCGAGCGCGCCGCCCGCGACGCCCGCGAGCTGGTAGCCGAGGGAGGTGCCGGAGTAGCGGACTCGCGTGGGGAACAGCTCGGCGATGAACGCCGCCTGCGGGCCGTACATCGCGGCGTGGGCGGCGAGCGCCACGGCGACGGCGGTCATGACGAGCCAGGTCGAGCCGGTGTCGAGCAGCGGGAAGAACGCCCAGGCCCAGGCCATGGAGGCGACCGCACCCGCGGCGGCGATGCCCCTGCGGCCCAGGCGGTCCGAGAGGCGGCCGAACCAAGGCACGAGCGCGAGCTGCACGGTCGAGCCGGCGACGACCGCGGTCAAGCCGACCCAGGAGGGCAGGCCGACCCGGTCGTCGAGGTGGGTCAGCAGGTAGAGCGTGAAGATGTAGAACGCGACGTCGACGCCGACGCGGGCGCAGAACGACGCGGCCAGCGCGCGCCGGTGCCCGGCCCAGACCTCCCGGAGCGGGTTGCCGCCCGTGGCCGGGAGTCCGGCGAACATGGGCGACTCGGCGACGTTGCCGCGGATCCACAGGCCCACCAGGGCGAGCGCCGCGGAGATGAGGAACGGGAGCCGCCAGCCCCAGGTCGCGAACGCGGCCTCGTCGAGGACGGCGTTGCAGAGGGCGAGGACGCCGACGGCGGCGATGTTCCCCGCGGGGACGCCGAACTGGACCCACGCGGCGGCCAGGCCCCACCGGGAGCGGCCGGAGTGCTCGATGGACAGCAGGACCGCGCCGCCCCATTCGCCGCCGAGCGCCAGGCCCTGCGCGAAGCGGAGCAGGACCAGGATGACCGCGGCGGTGGTGCCGATGGAGGCGTGGGTGGGGAGGATGCCGATGAGGAAGGTGGACATGCCCATGAGCAGCAGGGTCACCGAGAGGACCTGGCGGCGGCCGTACCTGTCGCCGAGGTAGCCGAAGGCGATGGAGCCGACGGGGCGGGCGAGGAAGCCGACGCCGTAGGTGGCGAACGCGAGGAGCGTGCCGGTGGCGGGGTCGCTCCCGGGGAAGAACAGCGGCTTGAAGACGAGGACCGCGGCGGTGCCGTAGAGGAAGAAGTCGTACCAGGCGAGGGAGGTGCCGACGGCGCAGGCGGCGATGACCTGCCGCGGGGTGCGGGTGCGCGGGGCGGTGGCGGTGCTCATTCGCATCCTTCGAACTGCGGGATGGGCGGGTCGGCGACGTCGAGGCCTTCGGAGGCGAACCACTCCTGGAGGGTGCGGGCCATGGTGCCGTCGGTGTACATCTCGGTGATGGCGCGGTTGAGGGCCTCGCATCCGGCGGTGTCGCCGGAGCGCAGGCCGATGCCGATGCGCTCGTTGGAGAAGCGGATGTCGAGGATCTTCAGTCGGAGGTCGGAGCGGCTGAACTTGAGTCCGGCGAGGACGAACTCGTCGGTGGCGATGGCGTCGATGCCGCCTTCGGCGAGGATGTCGAGGCAGTCGGCGAAGGAGCGCACCTCATAGGTGTCCACCTGGACGCCGTGCTCGCCTTCGATGCGCAGGACGACGTTGGAGTACCTGGAGTCGCAGACGGTCTTGCCTTCGAGGTCCCCGAGGGTCGCGATCGAGTCGTCGTCCTCGCGGACCATGACGTTGAAGGACTCCAGGACGTAGGGCCCGGCGAAGTCGATCTCCTGCTTGCGGTCGGCGGTGATCGAGTAGGCGGCGACCACCATGTCCACCTTGCCGGCCTGGAGGAACGCCTCGCGGTCCTCGTTGGCGACGGGGACCCATCGGGGTTCGGCCCCGAGTTCCGCGGCGAGGTGCTCGGCGACGTCGATCTCGAAGCCGACGAGGTCGCCGTTCTCGTCGGGGGCGCCGAGGAGCGGGTAGTCGTCGGGGACGCCGATCCGGAGGACCTCCTTGTCGACGATGGACTCCGGGTCGTCGGCGGCGCAGGCGCCGGTCGCGAGGAGGGCGGCGGCGCACAGTGCGGCGGCGGTGCGTCTCATCGGAACTCCCTGAGTCGGGGGGCGAGGCCGCTGAAGGTGAGGACTATCAGCGAGACCATGGCGGCGGGCAGGAGGAACGCGAAGTCGGCGATGGCGTCCTCGCCGTCGCCGATCGCGTCGTCGAAGGTGTCGAGGCGCGCCTCGACGAGGGCCGCGAGGTCCCCTTCGTATTCGGCGAGCGCGTCCGTGACGGCGCGGAGCCGCTCGGCGGGGGTCGCGGCGGTGTCGGCGCGCATGGCGGCGTCGGCGTCGATGAGGGAGGCGTAGGACGCGAGGGCGGCGTCGCCCGCGGTCCCGCGGTCGAGCCCGGCGGCGATGAGGCCCTGGTCGGAGCCGCCGCCGAGGCCGGTCCGGTAGTCGGCGAGGTTCCCGGCCCCGTCGATGTAGAGCAGCTGCTGGGCCTTGTCGAGGAAGGTCTGCTCGTAGACGTCGACGCGGGCGGGGTCGAGGAGGTATCGGACCTGGTCGGCGTGGAGGCTGGTCGAGATCGCTTCGGCGCGTTTGAGGGACATGGTCGTGTCGAAGCCGTCCCTCTTCGCCTCGTCGAGGGCGTCGCGTTCGGCGCCGAGGACGACGAGCCCGGTGAACAGGTAGAGGGCGGCGACGGCGGTGGTGACCAGGAGGGAGGGGTTGAGGAGGCGGCGGAACGCGCGGGCGAGGTGGAGTTGCAGCCACACGAGGGCCGCGAGCGCGGCGGCCCCGGTCGCGGCGACGGCGGCGAGCCCGAAGCCGATCGCGGACTGCGCGCCGTCGTGGGACTCGCGGACGATGGTGCCGTTCTCCAGGGTGAGGTTGTAGGCCTGCGGGAGGATCCAGCCCTGCATGAGGTCGGCGGCGGCCCGGTAGGCGGCGAGGACGTCCTCGGGGACCTGGCCGGCGGGGTAGTCGGCGAGGTCGGCGAGGAGGAGCGCCTCGGCCGCGAGCTGCTCGTACTGCCCGTAGTAGCCCATGATGGACTCGATGGTGTCGCGCTGGGTCTGCGCGGCCCCGGCGAGGCGGTGGGCTTCGAGGAGGGACTTCGCGATGTCGCCGCGCAGGGCGGCGTATTCGCGGAGGGCGGCCTCGGTCTCGACGGGGGCGTCGGCGCCGAGGAGGAGCACGGTCGCCACTTTGGTGTCGGCGTCGCTGAGCGCGACGTAGAGGTCGACGGTGGCGACGACCTGGCGGCCGGACTCGTGGCCGATGACGTCGAGGGCGCCGCGGGCGGCGGTGACGGCGACCGCGAGGGAGGCGAACATGGCGGCGAGGGCGGCGACCGCGACGGCGGCGCGCACCCACAGGGAGCGGGCCCCGGCGGCGCCGCGGGCGAGTCCGAGGCGGCCGAGGGCGGCCTCGTCGGGGGCGGCGTTCACGGGCGGCTTCCTTCGGTGGGCTTGCGGCGCAGCCGGATCGCGGTCCAGAAGCCGAGGTTGACGGTCTCGTCGGGGCCGATGGCGCGCGGTGCGCCGGGTTCGAGGCGGGTCCCGGCGACGTAGGTGCCGTTCTTGGAGTCGAGGTCGGTGACGGTCCAGTCGTCGCCGTCGCGCTGGAGGACCGCGTGGAGGCGGGAGACGCCGAGGTCGGCGGCGGGCCGCTCGGCGAGGTTCACGGGCGGGAGGGGCCGGGGCGGGTTCCTGAGGTCGTGGACGCGGCCGATCTCGGTGGCGGCCCCGTCGAGCCTGACGGTCCGCTCGGGGGCGTAGCCGGGGAACGGGGGCCGCTCGTCGCCGCCGGTGGCCCGGGTCTCGTCGTAGTAGGCGCGGTCGACGGAGACGACGGCTTCGAAGTCGGCGACCGCGACGGGCGGGGCGAGCGGTTCGGGCCCGGTGGACTGCCTCGCGCCGCAGTGGGGGCAGTACGCGAAGCCGCCGGGCTGGGCCTTCCCGCAGGCGGGGCAGCGGGCGGGCGGGGCGGCGGCGGGCAGTCGCGGCAGGCCCACCTCGTCCGACATCGGCATGTCGCATTCGCTGCACGCGTCGGGGTCGGTGGAGCGGTGCCCGTTGGGGCAGGCGTACGTCATGCCGCGTCCCCCTTGCGGCCCGTGACGAGCGAGCTGGGTTCGGTGTCGAACCGCTGGGTCGCGGTGGCGATCTCGTCGGCGCGGCCGCGGCGGAGCGTGACGCTCCTGGTGACCGGGTCGATGTCGGCGATCCTTGCGAGCGTGTCCTTCATGCCTTCGAAGCCGCCGTCGTCGGCCTTCTCCCAGGCGCGCGCGACCGCGTGCGTGGCGGTGTCGTAGTCGCCCGCGCGCACGGCGGCGAGGATGCGGCCGATCTCCTCGCTCAGTTCGAGCTGCCCGGTGAGGGCCGCGACCTTCGGGTCGATCGCGAGGAACAGGGACTGGTTCTCGGTCCAGACCGCGTCGAACTCCGCCTCCGCGGCGGTCTCCCCGCCGACGCGCAGTTCGATCTGGCCGCTGCGCCGCAGGCCGGTGCGGGTCTCGGGGAGCCGCAGACCCAGGATGTACTCGCGCTCCTCGGCGCCCCACGCGGCGAGCGGGAACGCCCAGCTGCGGTCGGACAGGGCCCGCATGCCGGGCACGAGGTCGACGACGGGCCCCATCTGGTCCATCGAGGCGAGCTGGGTGCCCTTGGGACCGTAGACGATCAGCTCCACGTCGTCGGTGGCCTTGGACATGGCCCGCGCGGAGATCTCCGCGAAGTACGCGGGCAGCTCGTCGAGGCGCTCGCAGAACTTGAACCGGCCCTGGAAGCGCTCGGCGATGGCGGCGAGCTGCGCGGGGCTCCAGTCGAGGCCGATGCCGACCGAGTCGCACCCGAACTTCCCGCGGCAGTATTCGAGGTCGCGGTGGAAGCTCTCCGGATTCTGGGTGACGAGGCCGTCGGTGAGGAGCAGGACGTGCCCGATCGCGCCGGGCCGGGTGGCGAGGAGGTCGGCGGCGGCGCGCAGCCACACGCCGGTCTCGGTGGAACTGCCGGACCGCATGGTGGCGATGGCCGCGGTCGCGGCGCGTCGCGTGGCGGGGTCGGCGCGGGCGAGCGTCCCGTCGCGCGGGTACTGGGGCACGGCCTCGTACCCGCCCGCGACGACCGCGAACAGCGCGCCGTCGCGGACGACGTCGAGCGCGGCCTTCGCGGCGCGCTTGGCCTCGCGCAGCTTCGCGCCGGTCATCGACCCGGACCGGTCGATGACGATGACCTCGGCGACGTCGCCCGCCGGGCCCGCGCCGGTCCGGCTCGTCACGGTGAGCGCGGCCGTCAGCGCGGTCTTTCCGGGCTCCATCCAGCGGTTGTGGCCGACGCTGAGCGTGAATTCGGGGTCCATCGGTCCTCCTGCGGGGGGTGTCACAGCCAGGTGCGGGGGCGGTTGCGGTTGGCCTCGGTCACCAGCGCCCACCGCGTCAGCGGCGAGTCGCAGTTCGCGGCGATCCGCCGCAGCACCGCGTCGTAGGCCGTGGCCATCGCCGCGGCGGTGAGGGGCACGCCGTCGATGCGGCGCGACGGGTCCTCCAGGCCGGGGCCGATCACCGCCAGCGCGGCCCGCCACAGTTCGGCGCGGGCGAGGTCGGCCTGGAGGGCGTCGAGCCCTTCGAGGTTGGCGAGGTTCGCGCCCGCGGCCACGATCGCCTCCCAGTCGGGGCCGCGCCGCACCCGCTCGGCGACGAGCGCCTGCTGGGCGGCCCGGTACTGGCTGGAGGCGGCGGGGACGCCTTCGAGCGCGGTGAGGCGCACCGCGGAGTCGGCCGAGCAGCGGGCGACCCCGAATGCGGCGCTCGTGTAGGTGGGGTCGGTGCGGCGCACCTGCTCGTACTGCTTCGCGGCCTGGGCCAGGCCGGCCGGCGCGCCGTCCGCGGCGAGTTCGGTGCACACGGCGAGGGCGAGCATCGGCGCGAGCTCGCCGGGCAGGTGCGCGCGGACCTTCCGGAAGTGCCCGGCGGCGGCCTCGGGGTCGCGGCCGAGGTCGCGGACGCCGCGGTACCAGTCGAGCCGCCAGTCCACGCCGAACCGGGCGGCGGCCTCCGCGAAGAGCCGGTCGGTCTCGGGCGCGTCGGCCTCGATCGCCATGCGCAGCAGGGCGAGCCGTGACTCGTCGCTTTCGGGGAGGGACTCGGCGAGCTCGATGGCCCGGTCCGGGGGCTGCATCGCGATGGTCGCGAGCGCGGTGTACGCGGGGTCGGCGCGGTCGGCGAGCGGCACCGGCAGGACGGTGCGGGCGGCGGCGCCGCGGGCGGTCTCGAACACGGTGTCGGTGCGGTTCGCGAGCCCGGCCGCGAACGCGCCGCGCTCGACGCCGAACCGGTCGGAGGCGACCGGGGCGGGCCGCTCGCCCGCGTCGGCCAGGAGCTGTCTCAGCACGCCGTGGAGCTGGTCGGCCATCTCGTCGGCGGTGGCGAACCGCGCGTCGCGGTCGTGGTCGCAGGCGCGCTGGAGGAACCGGTAGAGCGACTCGTTGAAGTTCGGCGGGCGCTCGGGCAGCGGGGTCTCCTGGACCTCGTCGCCGACGAGCTGCGCGGCGGGGAACCCGAGCGCGAGCACGGCGAGGGTGCGGCCGACGGTGTACAGGTCCGAGACCGCGTCGGGCAGGTGCTCGCGCTCGATCTCGGGGGCCTGGTAGCCGCGGGAGCCGTAGATCGAGCCGCCCGCGAAGTTGATGCGGCGCATCGCGCCGAGGTCGATGATGGTGAGGCGGTCCCCCGACTGGATGACGTTGCCGGGCTTGAGGTCGCAGTAGACGAGCTGGTAGCCGTGGAGGTACGCGAAGGCGTCGAGGATCTGGAGCGCGAACCCGGCGGCGGTGATCGGGGCGACGGCGTGGCGGCCGAGGCGCGCGGGGTGGGCGCGGTCGCCGAGCGAGCGGCCGCGCACGTAGTCCATGACGAGGTAGTCGTACTCGGCGCCGTCGGGGAAGCGGTGCTTGACGGAGTTGTGGATGTCGACGATGTTGGGGTGCTTGACGGTCACGAGGTAGCGGCGCTCGGCCTCGACGATCGCCTGGGCGGCGGGGTCGGCGGGGTCGAGGAGCCCTTTGAGCACCACGTCGTTGTCGAGGTTGCGGTCGTGGGCGACGTAGATGCCGCCGAAGCCGCCGTGGGCGATGCAGCCCTTGACCTCGTACTGCCCGGCGACGACGTCGCCCGCTTGCAGGTAGTTGGTGAAGTCGAACGGCTCGGCGCACTCCTCGCACAGGCCGACGAGCGGGCCGGACCGGCCGTCGCTGGTGAAGCCGACGCGGTGGTTCTTGCGGCAGCGGCGCTGGCTGTCGGGCGGGACCGGGTCGATGAACACGGTCGCGAGTTCATTGGTGTCCGCGTCGTCGAAGGGCGGGAACAGGTCGTCGGCGGGCGGGGGCGGCGCGGCGGGCGCGTCGCGGTGGTGGCCGCATTCGTCGCAGTGGCCGCGTTCGTCGAAGACGCCGGTGCCCTCGCCGGGGCAGTCGTCTCGGAGGCAGTACTCAGTCATGGGGCCGCTCCCTCGCGCGCTGAGTGGGGGCGCAGGTCGTCGAGGTGGGTGCTGATGAGTGTGGCACGCAGGCCCCGGGACCGGTCCCGGTCGACGGCGCGGGCCGCGAGCAGGACGGCCTCGGCCGCCGCGAAGTCGCCGAGTCCTTTGTGGGTGTCGGCGAGGGAGAGGGACGCGGTGACGACGCCGTCCCAGGCGCCGCCCGCTCGGGCGGCGGCGACGGCCGCTTCGAGGACGGGGAGGGCCTCGCGGTGGCGGCCGAGCCGGGCGAGCGCGCCTCCGAGGTTGGCGCGGGCGGTGCCGATCCGGTCGCCGCCGGGGGTGCGGTCCAGGAGCGCGAGGGTGCGGCGGCCGAAGTCGGCGGCGGTCGCGGGGTCGCCTGCGGCGTAGGCCGCGACGACGACGAGGTTGCAGTGGCGGGCGCGCTCGACGGGGCCGAGGTCGGCGGTGGCCGCGGCGGCCCGCTCGCCGAGGCGGGCGAGTTCCGCGGGGCGGTGGCCGCGCTGCGCGTAGGCGCACAGGACGCTGGCGAGGCGGGAGGCGTTGGGGTGCTCCCACCAGGCTTCGTATGCGGCGGTGAGGAACTCGTAGTCGGCGGTGGGCGCGTCGCGGCGGTGGTAGTGGGCGATGATCCGGTCGCGGACCAGGTCGCGGTCGGCGGCGGGGAGTTCGCGGGCGGCGAGGTCGGCGGCGTAGTCGGCGACGAGCGCGTGGGCCTCGTACCGGTCGTCGGCGTGCAGGAGCCAGCGGGAGTCGACGAGGTCGGCGAGGAGCCGCTGCGGGTCGTCTCCGGCGCGGCGGGCCAGCGCGAGGGCGAGGTGCGCGGGGACGCCGGGCCCGGGCAGGGGCGCGAGGGTGAGGTAGAGGCGCCGCTGGGGTGCGCCGAGGCGCTGGAAGGACTCGTCGAGGACGGTCTGGAGGCCGGTGCGGCCGGCGGCGCGGTGGCGGCCGGTGGGCGCGGGGTCGCCGAGGAGGTCGGCGGCGATGCTCAAGGCGAGGGGCAGGCCGCCGCAGCGGGCGATGAGGGGCGCGAGCGAGGCGGTGGCGGCCGGGGACGGGGCGGTGCCGATGCGGCGCAGGAGGAGCGCTTCGGCTTCGGCGGTGTCCATGCCGTCGAGTTCGAGGGCGTCGATGTCGCTGCGGGCCTCGACCCGCTCCATGGGGTTGCGGGCGGTGACGATGGTGAAGGCGCCGCCGGTGCCGGGCAGGAGGGGCAGGACCTGGTCGGCGTCGCGGGCGTCGTCGAGGAAGACGAGGAGCCGCCGCCCGGCGGCGTAGGCGCGGAAGTCGGCGGCGGCCTGGGCGGGGTCGTCGGGGATCGCGGCGGCGGGGAAGCCGAGGTCGCGCATGAAGCCGTGGAGGACCGTGAGGGGGTCGGCGGGGCGGGTGGTGCCGCGCAGGTCGGCGAAGAGCTGCCCGTCGGGGAAGTCCGCGTGCCTGCGGTGGGCCCAGGCGAGGCCGAGGGCGGTTTTGCCGATGCCCGCGGGGCCGGAGACGACGACGCCGGAGGCGCGGCGGACGCGGCTGCGGTCGAGGCGCCGGAGGGCGGCGGTGCGGCCGGTGAAGTCGGGGACGGCGGGGTGGAGCTGGTGCGGCCCTGGGGGATGCGGCCCGGGGGCCGGGGGCGGGGGTTCGCCGGAGGCGATGCGGCCCAGGAGGTCGCGGAGTTCGGGCGCGGGCCGCTCTGCGCGGGCGGCGAGGCGGGCTTCGAGCTCCTCGTAGGCCTGCTTGGCGTCGCTGTCGCGTCCGGCGGCGGCGAGCGCGGCCATGAGGCGGCGGACGGCGTCCTGGTCGAGGGGGCGGTCGCGGACCGCTTCGCGGGCCTCGCGGATGAGGGTGTCGTGGCGGCCGAGGCGGAGCATCGCGCCGAAGCGGGCTTCGGCGATCTCGGCCTTGAATTCGAGGAGCCTGGCGGCTTCGGCGTCGATGTAGGGGCCGGTCAGGCCCGAGAGGGGGCGGCCGCGCCAGCGGGCCAGCGCGGCGTCGAAGAGCGCGGCCGCGGGCTCGTCCTCGCCGAACCGCACGTGGACCAGGGCGTCCTGGACGTCGCGGCGGACGGCCCCGATGTCGGTCTCGCCGGGCCGGACCGCGAGCCGGTGGCTGGTGCCGCTGCGGGTGAACGCGGCGGTGCCGTCGCCGGGGAGGGCCCGCCGCAGACCGTCCACAAGCGAGGTGATGCGCTCATCGGCGGCGGGCGTTAAAGTCCCGCCCCACAGCTCCCCCGCGATGACGTCGACCGGGACGGGCCGCTCTTCGGCGAGCAGCAGCATCCCGAGCAGGCGCTCCTGCAATGCGTTGAGCTGCACCGCGCCCGCGGGCGCGCTGATCCGCAGCGGTCCGAGGACGGCGAATCGCATTGACGTGCTCCGGAATCGAATAGGGGTACGCGAATTTCCGTATCCGGCAAGCGTACTAGAGGCCGAAGCTCCGCCGCCGCCCCCGACTGGAAGCTCACCGGGACGGGCGACGGCCCGCTCCTCACGCGGCGGCGCGTCGTCCGGGGTTCGGGGCGGCGGTGCTTTCTCTGAGGATGAGCTTGGGGCGTTCGGTCGAGTGGCGGCGGTCGTCGGTGCCGTTGACGGCGTTGAGGAGGAGCTGGAAGCCGCGGCGGCCGAGGGTGGCGAAGTCCTGGCGGGCGGTGGTGAGGGGCGGGCTCCAGAGTTCGGCGAGGGGGTTGTCGTCGAAGCCGGCGACGGAGATGTCGTCGGGGACGCGCAGGCCCGCTTCGGTGATGCCGCGCATGACGCCCATGGCGATCTCGTCGTTGCCGCAGAAGACGGCCGTGACGGCGGGGTCGGCGGCGAGGGCGCGGCCGATCGGGATGCCGCTCTTGGGGTCCCAGGTCGCGTCGATCAGCGGCGGGATGTCCGCGCCCGCGCGGCGCAGGGCGCGGCGCCAGCCGGTCGTGCGGCCGTCCACTTTGCGCGAGGGCGGGACGCGGACGTGGTGGACGGTGGCGTGGCCCAGGCCCAGGAGGTACTCGGTGAGCTCGTCGGCCGCGGCGGCCTCGTCGAGGACCGCCTGGGCGGTGTTCGGCTCGCGGACGCCGGAGAGGGCGACCACAGGGAGGTGCGGGGGGATCTTGCCGAGGGCCGCGACGCCGGGCGGGTCGAACTTGAGGACCGCGACGCCCGCGAGCGGCTGGGTCAGCGTCGCCTCGATGGCCTGGTCCACTTCGTCGGCGGACTCCACGACGGTGATCATCACCGTGTAGCCCTCGGCGCGCGCGGCGATCTCGATGCCGCGGATCGTCTCCGCATAGCCGTACCGGGAGGTGTTCCCCGCGATGATCGCGATCGTCTGCGGCTTGCGCGAGACGAGCGCGCGCGCCGCCGCGCTCGGCCGGTAGCCGAGGTCGGCGATGGCGGCCTCGACGAGCTCGCGCTTGGCCGGGCTGACCCGCGCCGCGCCCGTGAGGACGCGGGACACGGTCGGGACGGACACGCCCGCGCGGGCTGCCACATCCGAGATCGTCGGGTTCCCGGCCCTGTTCATGTCACCGTCCCGCTCGTGCCCTGCTTCATTTCACCGCTCCGCTGGTGATGCCGGAGATGATCCTGCGCTGGGCGACCATGAACGTGATCAGCAAGGGCAGGCTCATGAGGATGATATAGGCGAAGATCAGGTGCCAGTTCTGGAGATACAGACCGGCGCTGGCGACCTGGTAGAGGTTGAGCGGGAGCGTGTCGATGCGGCCGCCGATGACGAACAGCGCGTAGAACACGTCGTTCCAGATGTACAGGCAGATCAGGATCGTCGCCGTAGCGAGCACGGGCCGCAGCAGCGGCAGGATGATCCGGATGAACACGCGCACCGGCCCGGCGCCGTCGACGCGGGCGGCCTCTTCGAGCTCGTGCGGGATGGTGCGCACGAAGCCGGTGACGAAGAAGATCACCGTGGACAGGTACATGCCCATGTAGACGCCGATCATGCCGAGCGCGGTCCCGGCGAGGCCGAGCTGGCGCAGCAGGAGCACGATCGTGACGACCGCGGGCGGCAGCACGATCCCGGAGATGCCGAGCGCGTAGATCGCCGCGGTGAGGCGCCCGCCGCGGCGGCCGAGGATCCACGCGGCCATCGAGCCGAGGACGAGGACGCCGACCACGGACGGGACCATGACGAGGAGGCTCCCGAAGAACGCCGAGAGCATGCGGCCGTCGGTGAACACGGTCGAGAAGTTCTCCCACAGGTGCCACTGCGAGGGCGCGGACAGGTTCGGGTCGAGGGCCTCGCCCTGGTCCTTCCCGGCGGTGGCGACGACGAGCCAGAACGGGACGCCGAGGACGGCCGCGGCGACGAGGATCGCGGCGATCGGCTGGCCGAGGCGGCGCCTGGGGGCGCGGCGGGCTGACAGGGCGGTCACAGGACGTCCTCTCGCTTGCGGAGGTACCGGATCACGGGGAACGCGAGGATCGCGACCATGAGGAACAGGACCAGGCTCATGGTCGTGGCCTGCGCGAACAGGCCCTGCCCGAAGGTCCGGAAGATGAAGATGTTGAGCAGCTCGGTGGTCCCGCCGGGGCCGCCCTCGGTGGTGGCCTGGACGATGTCGAAGCCGTTCATGGAGCCGAGGAGCGCGGTCGCGACGTTGAACGTCACGGCGGGCGCCAGGAGCGGGAACCTGATGGCGCGGAACATGGTCCAGCGGCTCGCGCCGTCGAGGCGGGCCGCTTCGAGCACGTCCTCATTGATCGTCTTGAGCCCGGCGAGGTAGATGAGCATCGACAGGCCCATCCACTTCCAGGCGTGGACGATCGCGACGACCACGATGGTCCAGGTCGTGGAGCCGAGCCACGGGATCGACACGTCGGTGCCGGTGAGCCAGCCGAGGATGCCGTTCAGGGCCCCGTCGGGTTTGAGGAGCGCCTGGAAGATGTAGCCGACCGCCAGCGCGGACATGACCACCGGGATGAAGAACGCGACGCGCACGGCCCGGTTGACGGCGGTGTCGCGTTCGAGGAGCAGCGCCAAGCCGAGGCCGAAGAGGTTCTGGAAGAGGGCCACCAGGACCGCGTAGACGAGGGTGACCTTGAGGGAGTTAAGGAGCGTCCCGTTGGAGAACAGGGAAACGAAGTTGTCGGTCCCGGCGAAGTTGATGGCGCTCTTGAAGCTCGACCAGTCCGTGAACGCGTACACGAAGTTGAACAGGGTCGGGACGAAGAAGAACACGACCAGGACGGCCAGGGCCGGGATGAGGAACCACAAGGGGTGGTCGCGGTGCCGGGAGCGCGGGACTCCGAGGGCGTTCGAGCTCATGTGTCTGCCTTTCAAGCCGAGGTGCGGGGGCGCCGGCCATGCCTGCCGGCGCCCCCTCGGGGGCGGTCTAGAAGCCCTCGGCGCCTTGGGCCTTGGCCAGTTCCGCGAACTGGGCCTGGGTGGCCTCGGCGACCTCGGTCGGGGTCTTGGTGCCTTGGATCATGTCGGCCAGGTAGAGGTACAGGTCGGGGTTGGCGATGGCGAGGGCCTGCATGGACCCGGCGGCGTCGCCGACGGACTCGGAGACGGACAGGAGCGCTTCGGGGACGTCGGCGGGCGTCTCGACGCCGGGCTGGAGCGAGACCGTGGACTGGGCGTTCACGAAGTCGCCGTAGCCGTCGCCGAGCCAGTAGGACAGGAGCTGGCGGGCGGCGGACTCGCGGTCGGCGTCGCCGGTCTTGAAGGCGACGAGCGCGTTCGACTGGTCGGGGATGAACGTGCCGGTGTTGCCGGACGGGGAGATCGGGAAGAACCCGATCTTCTGGTTCAGCTCCTCGGTGTCGGCGAGGGACTGGAGCTGGCCGAAGAACGAGTTGACCTGCATGACCATCGCGGCGTCGCCGTCGAGCAGGGCCGCGCCCTGGTCCTCGAAGGTGGCGGTCTTGATGTCCTCGTTGAACAGGCCCTCGTCGATCAGGGACTTGTAGGTGTCGATGGCGCCCTGGATGGTCGGGTCGGTGAAGGATTCTTCTCCGGCGTTGACGCGGTCCCAGAGGCCGTCCTCGGCGGCGTCGGCGAGCTGGACCTGGACCCACCACTGGGTGGCCCAGCGGTCGGCGCCCATCTCGTAGAACGGGGTGGTGCCTTCGGCCTTGAGGTCGCGGGCGAGCTGGATGAAGGAGTCCCAGTCGGTGGGGAGGTCGGTGACGCCGTTGGCGGCGAAGACCTCCTTGTTGTAGTAGACGCCTTCGACGGCGGGCGTGGTGATGAGCGCGGCGTAGCGGGTGTCGTCGAGGATGCCGGTGATGTCGCGCAGCGCCGGGTCGTAGAAGTCGAGCCAGGGGGCGCCTTCCAGGGACTGGAGGTTCTGGGAGGCGTTGAGGGCGGTGAGCTGGGAGGCGGTGGGCTGCCAGAACGCGAGGTCGGGCTTGTCGCCGGTGGCGACCTTGGTCTGGACGCCCTGCTCGTAGGGGTCGGGGATGGTGACCACTTCGACTTCGGCGCCGGTGAGCTCCTCGAAGCCCGCGATGACGCTGTCGGGCACGGTGTTCGAGTTCTGGGCGGCCCAGATGGTGAGGGTGGTGCCGGAGAGGTCGGCGTCCTGCGCGGGCCAGTCGGCGGGTCCGGCGTCCGAGTCCCCGGCGCCGGGGTCGGAGCACCCGGCGAGGGCCACGGCGGCCGCGGCGGCCAGCGCGAGTGTGCTGCGGAACCTGTTCTTCATTGAATCGCTCCTTGTCGCGGTTACTTCGAGGTGGTGAGGCGCAGGGTGCGGGCGCCGACGGGGGCGCCGTCGCTGCGCACGGTGAGGGTGCCGGTGGCGGCGTCCCAGTCGGTCTTCCATTCGGGCAGGGCCGCGGGGAAGACCGTGGTGACGTGGACGTCGCGTCCGGCGAGGTGCGGGAAGTGCAGTTCGGTGGCGGCGGGGCCGCCGCGGCGCCACACGGAGACGAGGTCGCCTCCGGGTGCGGTGAGGCCCAGGGCGGTCCAGGGGTCGGTCCAGCCGGGCAGGCCCGCGGGCCAGTGGGGGGTGCTCGCGGCGATGTCAGTGCGGAGGGTCTTGGCGGCGGCGATGGCCTCGGCGACGACGGTGCGCTGGGCGTCGGTCATCTCGTTGAGGTGCCCGGAGACGTAGTAGCGGCCGAGGAGGCCGGTGACGAGGCAGAACGCGGCCTCTTCCTCGTTCATGCCGGGCTGGGGGTAGGCCCAGCTGGCGGCCTGTTCGGGGAGGAGGGCGATCGGCGCGGCGGCGGCGATCGGCGGGTACTTGGTGAACTCCTGCTGGTCGGAGGTGGACTGCATGGCGAGGCGGGAGAGGACGGCGAAGTCCATGCGCATGGCGCCGGAGGAGCAGTTCTCGACGACGAGGCCGGGGTGGCGGTCGAGGACGCCGTCGAGCCAGGCGAGGTGGGCGCGGTTGTGCTCCAGGAGGCCGTCGCCGACGCTGTCGGCGTCGCGGTCGGTGCCGGGGCCGGGGTTGATGTTGTAGTCGAACTTGAAGAAGCCGATGCCGAACTCGGCGACGAGGCGGTCGACGACGCCGTCGAGGTGGTTGATGGCGGCGGGGTGGCGCAGGTCGAGGTGGTAGCGCTGGTGTTCGGCGATGCGCTGGCCGTGGCGCTGGAGGAACGCCTCGGGCGGGAGGCGGTCGGCCATGGGGCTGTTGACGCCGATGACCTCGGGTTCGAGCCAGAGGCCGGGGACCATGCCGTGGCCGCGGACGGCGTCGATGACTTCGCCGAGGCCGCCGGGGAAGCGGGTGGTGGAGGGGCGCCATTCGCCCACGGAGGGCCACCAGTCGCCGGAGTCGTCGTACCAGCCGGCGTCGATGCAGAAGATCTCGGCGCCGACGTTCGCGGCGGCTGCGATGAGCGGGAGGAGCTTCGCGGTGGTGGGGTCGCCGTTGAGGGTGTTCATGTAGTCGTTGAAGACCACGGGCATGGCGGCGTTGTCGGGGTGGGGGCGGCGGGCGGCGCGGCGGAAGGCGGTGAGGGCGGCGACCGCTCCGGTGAAGTCGTCTCCGGCGGTGATGGCGGCGGGGACGGTGGTGAAGGATTCGCCGGGGTGGAGGACGCGGGTCCAGGAGTGGTCGGTGTCGGTGGGCCCGGAGAGGCTGACGTAGCCGCCGCGGAGGTCTTCGCCGAGTTCCCAGCGCCAGGCGCCGTTGTGCTCGATCTGCCAGGCGAAGGCGAGGCCGTCGGTCTCCACGCCCGCGACGGGGAGGTGGTGGCCGGTGGACCAGGTGCCGTCGGAGGTCGCGGACCAGTGGCCGCGGGGGTCGTGGTCCCCTCCGGCGAGTTCGGTGGACAGGCGCGGGAAGTCGTTGCCGCGCAGGGGGGTGCGGGCCCAGCGGCCTTCGCCGAACCAGTCGCTGACGCCGTTGACGCGGTGCCAGGCGGCGAAGTCGTCGTCATGGTCGCCGCCGCCGGTCCGGGTGAAGCCCATGGTCCAGGTGGCGACGGAGCGCAGGACCTGGACGGTGTCGGCGGTGATCGTGGTGCGGGCGCGGATCGCGCCGTCGGCGGCGTCGAGGAGTTCGATCGCGGTGGTGGCGTGCAGGCCCTCGGCGGCCTGCTCGATCGTGAGGACGCGGCCGGCGGCGGTGCGGGTCTCGGCGTGCCCGGTGTGGCGCAGCAGTTCGCCGAGCCGGGTGTGGGCGAGGCGGTCGGCGGCGGGGCGGTGGCCGGAGGCGGCGGTCGCGACCTCGACGAGCGGGAGCGCGTGGAGGCCGGTGGCGCGGTCGCCGCGGACGATCCCGGCGACGCGCACCGGCGCGTCCTCCCCCCACTCGAACCGGAGTGCGAGTCGGCTACTGCCCCAAGTGAACTGCTCGGCCACGATGCCCCTTGTCCTGGTGTTCGGCGCAGGCGTCCGCGGTCCGGACGCCTGATATCGATTTCAATCGGTACCGTAACGCGTCCTGATATCGATTTCAAATCTTGTCTTGAAATCGTTATCAGATTTCGGTACGGTCGGGCCGTCAGTCGAAGATCGACCCCTGTCAATGACGACAATGAGAAGAGGAACCACACGATGAGGAGACCGATGGCAACTGTCGCTGCCGCAGCGGTCGCCGCGACGGCCGTGACCGGCCTGTCCGGAACGCCCGCCAGCGCCGCGGAGACCGAGGTGCTCGCGGTGGACTTCGCCCAGCGCACCGGCGAGTTCCGCGGCGGCGCCTCCGGCACGCTCTACGGGTTCGGCGACGAGGGCGCCCCCACCCAGGCCGTCATCAACGGCGCCCACATCACCAACTCGTCGCAGAAGGCCCCCTACGGGACCCAGCACCCCTCGGGCGACGCGATCAAGATCGAGGACGGCTTCTTCGACAAGCACGGCCAGGACCTGTACATCTACGTGCAGGACTACTACCCCGAGTGGCCGTACAACGGCGGGAAGCGCCCCGGCGACGACCGCACCTACGACCAGGCCACCGGCGCCTACACCGAGGAGCCCAACGGCGTCTGGGACTTCCTCGAAGTCACCGAGTTCGTGGCCGAGGCCGTCGCCACCGACTCCGACCGCCCCCAGGACTACGTGTTCATCCCCTACAACGAGCCCGACGGCGGCAACTGGTACCCCGACTGGGCGAACCAGAAGGACCAGTTCCTCGCCGACTGGCAGGCCACCTACGAGAAGATCCAGGAGGTCTGGGACCGCCACGGCCTCGGCCACGCCCGCATCGGCGGCCCCGGCGACACCCGCTGGCAGCCCCAGCGGTCAGAGGACCTCCTCCGGTTCGCCAAGGAGCACGGGTCCCTGCCGGACATCTTCATCTGGCACGAGCTGGGCATCGACAACCTGGCGACCTACCGGCAGAACTTCGCCGACTACCGGGCGCTCGAACAGGAGCTGGGCCTCGACCCGATCCCGGTCAACATCACCGAGTACGGGATGCTCCGCGACATGGGCGTGCCCGGCCAGCTCGTCCAGTGGTTCGCGATGTTCGAGGACACCAAGGTGGACGCGCAGGTCGCGTACTGGAACTACGCCGGGAACCTCTCCGACAACTCGGCCCGCCCCAACGGCGCGAACGCCGGGTGGTGGATGTTCAAGTGGTACGGCGACCTCGAAGGCTCCGAGACCGTGGCCGTCACCCCGCCCGAGCTGAACGCCGTGGACACCCTCCAGGGCATCGGCGCGATCGACGAGGCGAACAAGCGCGCCACGGTCCTGTTCGGCGGCACCGGGAACGACGTGACCCTGGACCTGAGCGGCCTCGACCGGTCCATCTTCGGGAGCAAGGTGGACATCGAGGTCCGCGAAGCGGCGCTCAACGGCGCCGAAGGGCTGACCGACACCCCGCGGGTGGTCAAGGCCCTCGACGGCGTCGAACTCGGCGACGGCGCCCTGAGCCTCGACGTGCCGGTGTACGACCGGTACGCCGGATACCAGGTGGTCATCACCCCCGACGGCGCCCGCGACGTCGAGGCCGGCGCCGCGGCCCAGCCGTGGACCGCCTCGGTCGAGGCCGAGCACCTGGACCTCACCGACGCCACCGTCTACACCCAGGACCCGCAGGCCAACGGCGGCTGGAAGTTCCTCGCCTCCGGCGGCCAGGACGTGGGCTCGTTCAACCAGGCGACCTCCCGCGCCGACTGGACCGTCGAGGTCCCCGCGGACGGGACCTACCGGCTCCAGGTCGTCGGCGGCGCGCCCGGCGTCCCCGGCCGCCACGCGCTGTTCGTCGACGACACCGCCTCCGGCACGATCCAGTACGCCGCGGACCTCGCGCTCAACGCCAACAGCCGCTGGCAGTACCGCGGCAGCGCCGAGGTCCTCGTGGACCTCACCGCGGGTGAACACCTCCTCTCGATCCGCTCCAGTGAGGACGGCGCCACCGTACTCCCGAACTCCGACATCACCCTGGACAAGGTCTCGCTGACCTCGGTCACCGAGGAGTCCACGGTGTACCCGGCCACCACGTTCCGGCTGGAGGACGGCGCGGTCCTGAACTGGGCCAACGGGAGCGACCGCGGCTCGGCGAAGCTCCGGGGCGAGGGCCGCGGCGACCTGTACGCCAACGCGATGGAGACCGGCTACTACGACCTCGCCGTCGACTGGTCCTCCGCGAAGGCGTCCTCGGTCGAACTCGTCGTCAACGGCGAGCCGACCGCGGAGCTCACGTCGGCCCGCAAGGGCAAGTGGCGCTCCAGCGCCACCGTGCACCTCGTCGAGGGGATCAACGAGATCGAGCTGCGCTCCCCCGACGGCGCGACGGTCCAGTCGCTGACCACGGTCCGCAACCGGGCCGCCGATGCGTCCGCGGTGTCGATCGAGGCCGAGGACGCCGTCCTGCTGGGCTCGGCGGCGGTCACGGACCTCGCCGAGTCGACCGGCTCCAACGCCTCCGGCATGGCCTACGTCGGCTGGGTCGGCAGCGGCGCGGCCAACGCGATCGAACTCCCCCGCGACGGCTTCGCCGCGCCCGGCGACTACGACGTCACCGTGTACTACGCCAACGCCGAGCTGTCGGGCGACCACGACTACAACCCGCAGGTCGTGGACCGGCTCCTCCAGGCCACCGAGGCCGGCACCGAGGTCGGCCACGCCTACTTCCGGTACACGTACTCGTGGGACAGCTTCTCCCAGCGGTCCTTCCCGGTCGCGCTGGCGACCGCGGACCAGCCCCTGCGCCTCGGCAACCCCGACGCATGGGCCCCGAACCTCGACCGGATCGTCATCTCCCCCAGAGTGATCGGCGACCCGACCACCGCGAGGCGCTAATGGACGCGGGCCTCGGCGGAAGTCGGGGCCCGCACCCGTATGACCCCGGCCACGCCGCCTTGACCCTGACATAGGTGTCAAGGTTGGAGGCTTCCGGTCATGACCGCAACCCGAGTCGACACTCCGCCCGTCCGGCAGACCCTCCCGGTCGTGCCGCTCCTGGCCCTCGCCACCGCCGCGTTCATGGCGATCGTCACCGAAGCGCTCCCGGCCGGCGTCCTCCCCGAGATGGCCGCCGACCTCCGCGTCAGCGAGGCCGCCGCCGGGCAGACCCTCACCGTCTACGCCATCGCCACCGGCGTCTCGGCGATCCCGGTCATGGCCGCCACCGCCGCCTGGCACCGGAGGCGCCTCCTCCTGGCCGCGGCCCTGACGTTCGCCGTCGCGAACCTCGTCACCGCCGTCTCCGACTCGTACGCGCTCACCATGGCCCTGCGCCTCGCCGCGGGCGTCGCCGCCGCGGTCGTGTGGGCCGAGCTCGTCGCCTACGCCCGCAGGCTCGCCCCGCCGCACCTCCAGGGCCGCGCCATCGCCTTCACCATGGCGGGCGTGCCGCTCGCGCTCTCCCTCGGCATCCCCTTGGGCACCTTCATGGGCGACCTCCTCGGCTGGCGCCTCACGTTCGGGCTCGTCGCCGCCGTCTCCGCGCTCCTGGCGATCTGGATCCGCGCCTCCGTCCCCGAGTTCCCGGGCCGGAAGGCCGGGAAGCGCGAGCCGATCCTCGCCGCGCTCAGGCTCCCCGGGGTCGTCCCGGTCCTGTTCACCGTCGCGGCCTACGTCCTCGCGCACAACATCCTGTACACCTACATCGCGACGTTCCTGGACGCCAACGGCATGAACGCGCGGCGCGAGACCGTCCTGCTCGTGTTCGGCGTCGCCTCGGCGGTGAGCATCGTCGTCACCGGGACGCTCGTCGACCGGCGCCTGCGGGTCCTCACGGTCGCCAGTGCGGGGCTGTTCCTCGTCGCGGCGGCGGCGCTCACGGCCTGGGCGGATCAGCCCGCGCCGCTGTTCGCCGCGGTCGTCCTGTGGGGGCTGGGCTGGGGCGGCGTGCCGACGCTCCTCCAGACGGCGGTCAACGACGCGGGCGGCGACAGGGGCCAGGCGCTCCTGGTGACGACCTGGAACTCCTCGATGGCCGCGGGCGGGGCCGTCGGCGGCCTCATGATCGGCCTCCTCGGGCCCGGCTCGTTCCCTTGGGGCGCCCTGGTCCTCATGGCCCCGGTCGCGGCGGTGGTAGTCGGCGCCCGCGCCCACGGGTTCCCCGCGAAGCGGCCCGGAGCGGGCGCGTGAGGGGCCCGGGGTCAGTGCCGGTTCAGGTCCGCGGCGTACTCGGGGCCGAGGAGCGGCGGCATCGGGACGTCGGCGCGCATCATCTCCAGCGACCTCACGACTCCCGGGGTGAGCTCGGTGCGATCGGTGGACAGGACGGTGCGCCCGTCGACGTCGAACCGGACGGTCCAGATCGCGACCCCGTACTCGTACCCGGTGGCGTTCGCCAGGGTGCCGTCGGGCCTGAACCGCCGGGTGATGCCGTGCAGGGTGTTGCGCTGGTACCACTCCTCGAAGACCAGGTCTCCGTCGGGAGAGAGCTCGCCGCTGGGGCCTTCGAGCACGCCGTCGCGGAAGCCCTGGAACTCGTAGTTGCCGCTCGGGACCGTCTCGCCGAGGAATCCGGTGAACCGCTCGGAGCCGTGCCAGTACACCTGGTCGAGGTCGAGGCGGAGCGACTGCTCCGGCACGGTCGCCCCGACGGGGTCGTAATGCGGTCTCACCAGTCCCACCTTAGCGTCGTCATCACTCTAGAGGCCCGTCTTGCCGGTGCGGTGCTTCTTGTTGCCCTGCTCGTCCTTGTCCCAGCCGGCGTCGGCGCCGTCGACGCCGTCGATCATCTGCGTGCACTGGGGGCAGCACGGCATGAAGTCCTTGTTGGAGGGGTTGGCATTGTCGACCATGAAGTCGTCGAGCTTCGGCTTGTCGCGCCGCTCCCCTTTGGCGTAGTCCGTCTCGGCGTCCAGGAGGGCTTCGTTGGTGGCCCGGGTCTCGGAGTGCGTGCCCGGCTCGCCGTGGTCCTTCTGGTTGGGCTCGTACTGCTTCCAGGTCCCGCCGTCGCCCTTCTTGTACTCGTCGTACCGGTCCTTCAGGATCGGGTGGAGCCCGTCGGGGTCCTCAAGGACCTTCCCCTTGGTGTTGTGGTTGTAGTAGACCCGGCCCGACTCGCGGTCCCAGACCGCGCTCATGCACGGGCGGCGCTGGGCGCCGGACCAGAACGTCGTCGGGTCGCGCCCGTCCGACACCTCGTCGATCTTGTCGTGCAGCGCCTCGCGCAGCCGCTGGCGGTCGAGGTCCTTGTCGCCGCTCGGCGTCATGTGGTTCGGGCCGCGCTTCAGGGGCGGGTCCAGGTTCGGGAACGTCTCGGGCCCCTTGGACTTCTTGCCGCCGCCCTGGGCCTGGCGGACCTTCTTCTGCGCTTCTTTGAACGACTTGGGGTCGTTGAGGAGCTTGGTGAGGATGCCCGCGCCGCCGTCGCGGTCGCTGTTCTTCCTGCCTCCGACGACGCTCCTACCCATTGAGGACCCTCCCGATGGCCATGTCGAGCAGCTGCTCGATGATGATCCCGGCGATCTCCTTGAAGATGGGGATCTGCGCGAGGGAGGCGCCGAAGGTGACCGGCGCGGTAGCGATGGCCCAGGCGATCTGGACCGCGAGGATCGCGAGCTGCACGATGATCTGGATCTTCAGAGCGAGCACGATCCCGGCCATCACCGTCAGGGCGATGTTGACCTTGTTCGCCGGGTCCCCAGCGTCGGCGAGGTTGGACGCGGAGGACTCCTCGCCCTCCCACTCGGTCTGGAACGCGTCGATGTGGGCGCCGGTGTTGTTCTCGACGACGGTGCGGGCGGCGACCTGGAGCGACTCGATCTTGGCGTCCAGCTGGTCGGCCATGGCGGTCCACTCGCCGCCGAGCTTGAACATCGACTCCTCGTCGGACTCGGGCCATTCGTATCCTAGGACGCCGAGGAGCGTGATGAGCTCCGAGGGCAGTTGCATTCCCATGCGAGCGGGCTCCTAAGCGGACTGGGCCGGGCCGGACTGGAGGTCGCCCTGGAGCTTGGAGAAGACCGCGGCGATCTCGTCGTCCGAGACCTCGTGGTCGTCGGCCATGTCCCGCAGGGCCTGCGAGATGGTGGTCAGGTCCTCGATGTTGGTGGTGAAGCACCCGTCGGCGGCGTCCATGAGCACCTGGTGGCCGATGCCCCCCGCGGTGCCGATGATGTCGCCGCCGAACGCGTCGGCGTACTGCTCGACGGAGGCGGTGAACTGGTCGTAGAGCGCCTGCACTTCTTCGATGCCCGCGTCGAGCTGGTCAGCCGCTTGGCGAATGGTCTCCGGGGAGACGTTGAAGCCGCCCATGGTCACCGACCTCCGTGTAGCAATCCGGTCTTCTCAGAACAAACCTTACGGCTGTCCGAACCGCCACCCTACCGGAGGTGTCCTCATGTGACCGCGCGCCCCGGCTCAGGCCGCCTGTCGGTCGAAGCCGGTGGCGGCGTTGACGATCACGATCGCCCAGGCCGCGGCCGCGGGCGTGAAGAGCGCGAGGTTCGGGCCGATCACCGGGATGAGCGCGGCGGCGTACGCGAGGGCCGCGACCGCGAGCCACGCGGCCGGGGCCTGCGGGCGGCGGGCCGCCGCGCGCAGGGCCGCGGTGAGGACCGCCAGCGCGGGGCCCTCGGCCCCGGCGAGGGAGGCGCTCGCGGTGGCGATGAGGGCGGCGAGGACGAGCGCGGCGGCGGCGCAGACCGCGGCGAACGCGGCGTCGCCGGAGCCGTAGAGGACGGCGTTGTAGGAGAGGAGGAGTCCGAGGACGGCCGCGCCGGTCCAGATGCGCCACAGGCGATTCCAGCCCCGGGCCCAGGCGGTCCAGAACGTGCGGAAGGGCGCGCCGGGGTAGCCGTGGGCGGCGAAGTCGCGCATACACTTCAGGGCCGCGTACAGGCCGGGCCCGGCCGGGAGCGCGGCGGCGGCGCCCGCCCACAGGCCGAGGTGGGTGAGGCCGAGCTGCCCGGCGAACGCGAACGGGATCGCCGTCGCCAAGAGCTGCACGGAGGTCGCGAACCACCAGAACACGGCGAGGAGCGTGCGCGAGAGCCGCGAGTCGTAGGCGAGCCAGGAGGTCACCCCTTCACCGCCCCGATGGACATGCCCTTGATGAAGTACCGCTGGAACGCCGCGAAGAGGATCACCGAGGGGACGATCGCGAGGATCGCGCCGGTGTAGATGAGCTCCCACTGAGAGGTGAGGAGCCCGACCATGCGGCTGAGGGCGACGTTGATGGTGCCCGCCGAGGACGAGTCGAGGAAGACCAGGGGGATGAAGAAGTCGTTCCACAGCGACAGGGCCTGGATGATGACGAACGCCGAGGTCACGGGCAGGAGCATCGGGAAGACGATGGACCAGAACGTGCGGAGCCTCCCCGCGCCGTCCACTTCGGCGGCCTCTTCGACCTCGCGCGGCACGCCCTTGATGAAGGAGCAGTACAGGAGGATGCCGAACGAGGCGGCGCCGCCGAGGTGCACGAGGATGACGCTGGTGAGCGTCGAGTACAGGCCGATCTGGTTCATGGAGGACACCAGCGGGATCATGCGGACCTGGAAGGGGATCATGAGCCCGGCGATGAACAGCAGGTAGATCCAGCGCGAGGAGCGCCCGCCGATCCGCTCGATGCCCCACGCGGCCATGGGGACGATCGCGATGAGGAGCACGAGGGTGCCGACGGTGATGACGAGGGTGTTGACGAGCGCCTCGCCGTAGTCGGTGGTCTGGAACAGCCGCGCGTAGTTCTCGAAGCTCAGGCCGGTCGGCAGGCCCATGGGGTCCTTGGTGATCTCGGCGTAGCTGCGGAAGGAGTTGAGCAGCGCGTACAGGACCGGGAAGGACACGGCGAGGACGAGGACCGACAGGACCGCCATGACGACGACCTCTCCCGGAGTGAGCCGCCGCTTCTCTCTGCGGCGCTTGGACTCGCTCATGCCTGGACCTCCCTGCTGCGCATGTACCGGTTGGCGAGCACCGTGGTCGCCATGACGACGATGAACAGGACGATGGCGGCAGCCGAGCCGTACCCGGCGCGGTACTCGCCGAAGCCGACCTTGTAGATGAAGAACGCCATGGTCTCGGAGACGAACCCGGGTCCGCCCGCGGTGAGGACCATGACCTGGTCGAAGATCGTCCACCCGGCGATCATCATGAGGGTCATGTTGACGGTGACGGCCCCGGCGAGCATCGGCCAGGTGACGTACCGGAAGACCTGCCCGCGGGAGGCGCCGTCGATCTTCGCGGCCTCCACGAGGTCCTGCGGGACGGACTGGAGGTTCGCCAGGTAGATGAGGGTGGTGTTGCCGCCGAGGGTGAAGCAGATGATGAACAGCAGGACGCCGACGACGATCTCGTTGTCGCCCAGCCAGTCCATGGCGGCGTCGTCGAAGCCGAGGTCGCGCAGGATCGTGTTGACGGCCCCGAAGTTGAAGTTGAGCATGTACTTCCAGATCGTGGCGGCGATGAAGCCCGAGACGAGCGCCGGGAGGTACACGATGGTGCGGAAGAAGCCCTGCGCGTGGTGGAGCTTGTCGAGCAGGAGCGCGACGCCGAGGGCGATCGCGTTGACGATCACCGCGGAGCCGAGGCCGAGGATCAGGGTGTTCCTGGTGGCGTTCCAGAACCGGTCGCTGGCGAGGATGTCCCGGTAGTTCGCCAGGCCCACGTAGTCGTACGCGGGGTTGATGCCGTCCCAGTCGGTGAGGCTGAGCTGGATCGACTGGATCGACGGCGCGATCACCATGAGCACGTAGACGATCAGCGCGGGCGCGATGAACAGGAGCATCACGGCCCGGTGGCGCGTGAAGCGCCGGGCGCGGGCGGGCGCCCGGCCGCCGGAGACGGCGGCCGGGCGTTCGGCGAGCTGCGCGGTCACTCGTTCTCCGCCTGGTTGTCGAACTCCTCCTGGGACTTGGCGATGCACTCGTCGATGGTGGTCTGGCCGTCCTGCATCTCGATGCGCGCCTGCCGGAAGAAGGTGTGGAAGGTGCTGAACCCGGCCCACGCGGTCGGGTTCTGGAAGAAGTTCAGGTTCGGGTTCTCCAGCAGCGCGAAGTAGTCGCCCGCGCCGGGGATGGTCGAGTTGCGCACGATCTCGTCGGAGGCCTTGACGTTCGGGGCGATCATCCCGGTCTCCTCCATGAGGTTGCAGGCGTCGACCGAGTAGTAGAACTCCAGGAACTCCACGGCCGCGTCGTATTCTTTGCCGCCATTCTCCTTCGCCTGCGAGGAGATCGCGAACCCGGAGGCGGAGTCGCCGTTGACGTCGTCCTTGAGGACGTTGAGCTTCCCGTCGTCGGCGGGCACGTAGAAGATCCCGGCGTTGAAGTCGGGGTCGACCTTGTTGACGTCGTTGAGGCGACCGATCCCGGCCGAGGAGGTGGACATGACGGCCTGGCGGTTGACCAGGAGCGTCGTGGTCTGGGCGTCCTGGGTGGACTGCCAGCCTTCGAGGACGTACGCGTCGGTGATGTCCTTGAGCCGCTGGAGGGGCTCCCTCAGGTCCTCGATCGAGGCGTCCCCGGCGCGCACGGCGTTCCAGAAGCCCCCGGCCTCGGAGTACTGGGCGAAGGTGGGGGCGGCGAGGGGCTTCCACAGCTGGTCGGAGGGCCAGATCTCGCCAGCGGCGGTCGCCAGGGGCGCGTCGCCGTTGGCCTGGATCGCGTCGAGGAGGGCGATGAACTCGGCGTACGTGGTCGGGACGGCGAGACCGTGCTCCTCGAAGTAGTCCTTGTCGTAGACCATGTTGAAGCCGAGCTCGCCGTTGAGGGCGGTGGTGGGGACGATGTACACGTCGCCGTCCTCGGCGGGGGCGTAGACCTCGTCGTTGAGCAGGCTGGAGACGCTCTCGGGGATGGGGGCGAGCTTCCCGGCCTCCAGGTAGGTGAGGGTGTCGCGCATGTCGACGAGCGCGGGCCAGTTCCCGGTGGCGTCCATGGTCTTCATGGCGGTCGGGTAGTCGGTGCCCGCGGGGAGCGGGTCGAGTTCGACGACCGCGGTGGCGCTCTGGGCGTTGAACGCGTCGGCGACGGCCTTCGCCACGGAGTTCCAGGTCTCGTCGCCCGTGGCGTACAGGAACCGGATCGCGGTCTTGCCGCCGGTCGTGCCGCCCCCGGTGCCGCACCCGGCGAGCGCGAGCGGGACGGCGGCCGCGATCGAGAGACCCCCGGCGGACTGCATGAGCGAACGGCGTGAGAGTCCGCGCGCCGGCTTGGCCGACGAACGCGCCCTTGCGTTTCGCATGTCTTCTCCTTCAAGCGGTGAGAGGCTGTCGGGCATCGCATAGATACCGCTATCTGCGATGCTAGGAGCAAGCGCTCGCGAACACAAGCCGACGTTGCCGAATCGTTACCGGAATCGGTCGATCAGGTTGCCCCAGCGCGAGAATAAGCAGGTCAGCGGCGTATTGCCGCGGCCGAGCGGCGGCTCGGGAACGAGACTCGACAAGTCGGCGTTCGGCTCCTATGGTAGAAACCGATAACTGTTCTTCACGATTGAAGGAGCCCTCCGGTGGCCGATCGCCTGCCCGCGCTGTTCGCCATGGACCCCGTCCACCTGCCGCGGCTGTTCCCCGAGCCGCTCATGCGGCGGCTGCGCGCGGTGCTCGACATCGACCCCGCGCACGTGGCCGAGCGGTACGGGGGCTTCGCGCCGCTCGCGGACGCGGAGGTCGTCGTCTCCGGCTGGGGCGCACCGCGACTCGACGCCGCCGCGCTGGAACGCGCGCCGCGGCTGCACACCGTGCTCCACGCCGCCGGGTCGGTGAAGCCGCTCGTGGCCGACGCCGGATGGGAGCGCCTGGCGGTCTCGTCCGCGGCGGACGCGAACGCGCTGCCGGTGGCGGAGTACACGCTCGCGGCGATCCTCCTGGCGGGCAAGGGGGTCTTCGCGCTGCGGGAGGCGTTCCGCGCGGACCGGTCGTTCGCCTTGGGCTACATCCACCCCGAGGTCGGGAACTTCGGCCGGACCGTGGGGATCGTGGGGGCGTCGCGGATCGGGCGGCGGATCCTGGAGCTGCTGCGGCCCTTCGACTTCCGCATTCTCCTGGCCGACCCGTACGTGGAGGACGCCGCCGACCTCGGCGCGGAGCTGGTGGACCTGGACCGCCTCGTGGCCGAGGCGGACATCGTGAGCCTGCACGCGCCCGACCTCGCCGAAACCGCCGGGCTGCTGGGGGCCGAGCGGTTCGCGGCCATGAAGGACGGCGCGGTGGTCATCAACACCGCTCGCGGGCGGCTCGTGGACACCGACGCGCTCATCGCGGAGCTGACGACGGGCCGGATCTCCGCGGTCCTCGACGTCACGCACCCCGAGCCGCTCCCCGCGGACTCGCCGCTGTTCTCGCTGCCCAACGTGTTCCTGACCCCGCACGTCGCCGGGTCGCAGGGCAACGAGCTGGCGCGCATGGGACTGTACATCGTGGAGGAGGCCGAGCGGCTGGCCGCGGGCCGCCCGCTCGCGCATCTGGTCGACGGCGACCTGCGCTGGCGCCAGGCGTAGAGACGGAGGCCCTCGGTGCCCAGACGGAGTGAACCGGGCAGGCGCCCCACGCTGGCCGACGTGGCCGAGCGCGCGGGCGTGTCGGCCATGACCGTCTCCAGGGTCATCGCCGGGAACTACCCGGTCGCCCCGCCGACCCGCTCGAAGGTGCTGCGCGCCATGCGCGACCTCGACTACGTCGTCAACGCGCACGCCCGCGCGCTCGCGGGCGCGACCACGAAGACCGTCGCGCTGGTCCTGGACGACGCGACGGGCCCGTTCTTCGCGTTCATCGCCCGCGGCGTGGAGCAGCAGGCCGCCTCCGAAGGGCGCCTGTGCCTCCTGTGCACCACGCACGGCGACCCGGAGCGGGAGCTGGCGGTCGTGGAGCTTTTGCGCGAGCAGCGCGCCGAGGCGGTGATCCTCGTCGGCGGCGCCCAGGACACCGACACGTACACCGAGCGGATGGCGTCCTTCGCACGCGCCCTGGACAAGTCGGGGTCGCGCCTGGTCCTGTGCGGGCGTCCCTCCCCCGGGCCCGACGTGCCCGCCACGGTGGTCGAGTACGACAACGAGGGCGGGGCGTACGCGATGACCGCGTACCTGCTCGCCAACGGGCACCGCAGGATCGCGTACGTCGGCCGCGAGCCCGGGCTGTCCACGACCGACGAGCGCGTCCGCGGCTACCGGAGGGCGCACGCCGACCACGGTGTGGCCGTTGACGAAGGGCTCATCCGGCCCGGCACGTTCACGCGCGAGAGCGGCGCCGCGGTCACGGAGGCGCTGTGGGACGAGCGCACCGACGCCACCGCGGTCTTCGCCGCCACCGACATGGTCGCCGCCGGGGTGCTCAAGGCCCTGCGCGGGCGGGGCGTGCGCGTCCCCGAGGACGTCTCGGTGGTCGGCTTCGACGACATCCCCCTGGCCTCCGACCTGACCCCGGCGCTGACCACGGTCCACGTCCCCCACGAGCAGCTGGGCCGCGAGGCCGTGCGCCTCGCGCTCCACAGGGGACCGGACCTCGATGACAGGGTCGTCCTCGGCACGCACATCGTCGTCAGGGACTCCGCCGCGCCGCTGCGGCCCTGACCGCGAGTCCCCGTGGGACCCTGAGCCATAGGCGAAGCCTATATGCCGCAAAGGACACGACTCTTGGACGTATCCCCTCCCGGGTGAGACAGTGGCCACAGTCAATCCCTCAAGGAGGAGGCATGGCTTCAACAGCCGAGCACGGAGCGGCAGCGCCCTCCGAATCCCCTCGCACCGATGTGGACAAGGCCCTGCTGGGCGGGTCCACCTACCGCAGCCTCTCCGAGCTCGGCTCGGGCGCCGAGGAGAAGTTCGAGAAGGGCCGGCGCCTCGTCGGCTGGTTCCTCGCGCCCCTCGTCAGCCTCGTGTTCGGATTCCTGCCGCTCGACATGCCCGGCGACCAGCAGACCCTGGCCGCGGTGCTCCTCGGCGTCGTCGTCCTGTGGATCTGCGAACCCATCCCCATCCCGGTCGGCGGCCTCATCGGCGTCGCCGCGATCGTGGTCCTCGGCGTCGCCCCCGGCGACGACGTGCTGGCGCCCTTCGGGTCCACCACGATCTTCACGTTCATCGGCGCGTTCATTCTGGCGCAAGCCATGCTCAAGCACGGTGTGGCGCAAAGGGTCGCGTACTTCGTGCTGGGCCTGCCCGGGGTCGGGCGGTCCACGTTCCGCACCATCATCGCCTTCGGCGCCATCACCTGCGTCCTGTCGGCGTTCATCTCCAACACCGCCACCGTCGCGATGCTCATGCCCACGGCCCTGGGCATCCTCGCCGTCATCGCCAAGCTCATGCAGAGCCAGGGCACCGTGCGGCCCGACTTCGACCCGATGCGCCTGCGCGTGGGCACCGCGCTCATGCTCATGCTCGCCTACGGCGCCAGCGTCGGCGGGCTCATGACGCCCGTCGGCTCGCCGCCGAACCTCATCGGCCGGGGCCTCATCGAGGAGGCCACGGGCGAGCGGATCTCCTTCGGGCAGTGGATGCTCGCCGCGCTCCCGATCTGCCTCATCATGTTCGCGGTCCTCGCGACCGTGCTGCTCCTGGTCAACAAGCCGGAGATCCGCCGCATCGAAGGCGTCGAGGAGTTCATCCGCGAGCGCCGCGCCGAGCAGGGCCCGATGAGCCGCGCCGAGAAGAACACCGTGATCGCCTTCGGCGTCACCGTGGCGCTGTGGCTCGTGCCCGCGGTCGTCGGCCTCGTCTCGGGCACCGACTCCAGCGCGTACGCCACGGTCAGCGACCGGCTCGACGAGGGCGTCGCCGCCGTCATCGGCGCCGCGCTCCTGTTCGTGCTGCCCGTCAACTGGTCGAAGCAGCAGGCGACCCTGACGTGGAAGGACGCCGCCAAGATCGACTGGGGCACGATCCTCCTGTTCGGCACCGGGATCATCTTCGGCGCCATGCTCTCCTCGACCGGCCTGGCCGAGACCATCGGCAACGGCGCCTCCGACGCCCTCGGCATCACCAGCGCGTTCGCGATCACCGCGTTCGCCGTGATCCTCGCGGTGCTCATCTCCGAGACGACGTCGAACACGGCGTCGGCGGCGGTCGTGGTCCCGATCATCATCCCGCTCGCCGCCGCGGCCGGGGTCGATCCGCTGGTGCCCGCGCTGGCGGCGACGTTCGCGGCCTCGCTCGGGTTCATGCTGCCGGTCTCGACGCCGCAGAACGCCATCGTCTACGGCACCGGCTGCGTGCCGATGACGAAGATGATCCGCTCCGGGGTCACGTTCGACCTCATCGGCGCGGTCGTCATCATCGCGCTCATGCCGCTGATGGTCGTGTTCACCGGCATCGGGAGCTGAACGAACTAGCGCAAATCGGGCGCTCGACACTAGACTCCGGGGAACGGCGCCCGGTGTCGGGCGCCCGGAACCCTATATCCTATTTCCTATAGGATCTACGATCCAGTCGCGGAGCCGCATTGGACGCACGCCAGCTCGGGTACTTCCTCGCCGTGGTCGACCACGGCGGGTTCGGGAAGGCCGCGGAGCAGATCCACATCGCGCAGCCGTCCCTGTCGCAGGCCATCGCGAACCTCGAACGGAGCCTGGGCGTCGAGCTGTTCCACCGGGTCGGGCGCGGCGTGGTCCTCTCGGACGCGGGGCGGCGCCTGGTCGAGCCCGCGCGGCAGGTCCTGCGGGACCTGGAGACCGCCCGCGACGCGGCGCTGTCGGTGCGCGAGCTCGAACGCGGCCGCCTCGACATGGTGTCGATGCCCTCCCCCGGGATCGAGCCGCTCACGGCGATGATGACCCGCTTCGTGGAGCGGTACCCGGGCATCGTCGTGAACGTCGAGGGCGCGTTCACCGCCGACGAGGTCGTGGCGCACGTCAGGACCGGCGCGAGCGAGGTCGGCCTGCTCGGGTCGGCCGAGGACCTGCGCACTGCCGAGTTGCGCGTGGTGCCGATCGAGAGCCAGCCGCTGGTGCTCATCTCCCCGCCCGGCGCGGACCTGCCTCCGGGCGGTACGGTCGGCCGCGAGGACTTCCGGGGCCTGCGGCTCATCGCCTCCCAGCGCGGGAGCATCATGCGCCGCTTCGTGGACGACCTGCTCGCCGACGTCGACGGCGTGCGCCTGGCCGCGGAGATCGCGCACCGGACCTCGATCCTGCCGCTGGTGCTGGCCGGGTTCGGCCACGCGGTCATGCCCGCGTCGTGGACGCCGCTCGCGGAGCGGACCGGCGCGGCGGTGCGGCGGATCGAGCCCGCCTGGCACCTGCACGTGTCGCTGGTGTGCCGCCCCGAGGGGCTGAGCCCGGCGGCCCGCGCGTTCGTGGCGATGGCCGAGGACTGGCGCGACCGATAGGGCTTCCCGATGGGCGCCATCGCGAACCGGTCTTGGACTCGGGGGCGTGACCGGGTGTTGACTCGATGCGAACCGTCCCAGGCACGAAGGAGCTTCCATGGACCGGCCGCTGCGCATCGCCGCCATCCCCGCCGACGGCATCGGGCGGGAGGTGGTGGCCGCGGGCCGGGCCGTGCTCGACAAGTTGCAGGCCGAGGGGCGGTTCTCCCTTCAGTGGGAGGAGTTCCCGTGGGGCTCGGACTACTACGCCGAGCACGGCCGGATGATGCCCGAGGACGGCCTGGAGGTCCTCAGGGGCTTCGACGCGATCTACTTCGGGGCGGTGGGGTGGCCGACGGTCCCCGACCACGTGAGCCTGTGGGGGCTGCGGCTGCGGATCTGCCAGGGCTTCGACCAGTGGGCGAACGTGCGGCCCGTGCACTTCCTGCCGGGCGTGGTGAGCCCCCTGCGCAAGGCCGACGACGCCGAGCTGGATTGGGTGGTGGTGCGGGAGAACTCCGAGGGCGAGTACGCCGGGATCGGGGGCCGGAACCTCGCCTCGCGCGGCGAGGGCGCCGAGGTGGCGATCCAGTCGGCGCTGTTCACCGAGGCCGGGTGCGAGCGGATCATGCGCTTCGCGTTCGACCTGGCGCGCACCAGGTCCCGCCGGAAGGTCTCCAGCGTCACCAAGAGCAACGCGCAGCAGTACGGGATGGTCCTGTGGGACGACGTGTTCCGCCGCGTGGCCGCCGACTACCCCGACGTGGAGACCGAGAGCGTCCTGGTGGACGCGATGGCCGCGAAGTTCGTGCTGCGCCCCGAGGACCTGTCGGTGGTGGTGGCCTCGAACCTGAACGCGGACATCCTCTCCGACCTCGGCTCGGCCCTGGCCGGGAGCCTGGGCCTGGCCGCCAGCGCGAATCTGAACCCCGAGGGGCGGTTCCCGTCGATGTTCGAGCCGGTCCACGGCTCGGCCCCGGACATCGCGGGCCGGGGGGCCGCGAATCCGGTGGGCGCCATCGGGAGCGCCGCGCTGATGCTGGCGCACCTGGGCCTCCCGGAGGAGGCGGCGCGGATCGAGCGGGCGATCGAGGCGGCGTCGGCGGCGGGCGTGCTGACCCGCGACGTCGGCGGGACCGCGTCGACCGACGAGGTGACGGCGGCGATCACCGCGCGTCTGTGAGGCGTGACCGCTCGGTAGGCTCGCGGCATGAACGTGACGATGGCGCTCGACCTGGGCGGCACCAAGGTGGAGGCCGCGCTGGTGCGCGCGGACGGGACCGTGGTCGAGGGGACGCGCTCGCGGGCGGCGACGGGGGCGGCCGCGGCCGCCGACCGGGCTGCCGGGGAGCGGGCGATCGCGCAGGTGGTGCGCCATTGCGCGGCGGCCCCGGAGTGGGCGGCGGTGTCGGGGGCCGGGATCGGCTCGGCGGGGCCGGTGGACCTCGGTGCGGGCACGATCGGGCCGATCAACCTGCCGGCGATGCAGGGCTTCGGGATCACCGGGTTCGTGCGGGAGGTCAGCGGCCTGGACGAGGTGTCGCTGCGGCTCGACGGCACGTGCATCGCGCTCGCGGAGTCGTGGCTCGGCGCGGCGCGCGGGGTGCGGAACGCGCTGGTCATGGTGGTGTCGACGGGCGTGGGCGGGGGCCTGGTCAGCGACGGGCGGATCGTCTCGGGCGGCGGCGGGAACGCGGGCCATCTCGGGCAGGTCGTGGTCGACCGGATCGCCTCGTCGGCGCACGACGCGACGGTGGAGGGGATCGCGTCGGGGCCGAGCACGGTGCGGTGGGCGCAGCGCGAGGGCTGGGACGGGGCGAGCGGCGAGGACCTGGCGCGCGACTACGCCGCGGGCGTCGATGTGGCGGTCGCGGCGGTGCGCCGGTCGGCGCGGGCGGTGGGGCTGGGCCTGGTGAACGCCGCGACGCTCCTGGATCTGGAGGTCGCGGTGATCGGCGGCGGGTTCTCGTTCGTGGCGGATGACTACCCGGACCTGGTGGCCGCGGCGGTCCGCGAGCACGCCGTCAACGCCTATGCGGCGGACCTGAAGGTGGTGCGCGCCGAGCTCGGCGGGGACGCGCCGCTGATCGGCGCGGCGGCCCTGGTCCACCGCGCCGACCTGCTCTAGGCGTTCAGACCCGTGGTGTAGAGCGCCCACGCGAGGGCCGCGAGGCCGAGGAGGGACGCGATGCCGCGCACGTGGTTCCACTTGGTCCACGGCTCCTCGACGTCGCCGCGGAGCGCGGCGGGGTCCTCGATGGCGGCGGGGTCGCCTGCGGCTTCGAGGCGGTCGTTGAGGGGGACGTTCTTCGCCATGGTCCCGATGAACATGACGAGATTGCACACGAGTCCGGCGATCGTCCACGGCAGTGCCGACTTGTCGTCGAGGAAGCAGCCGAGGATCACGGCGGCGAGCGCGAAGACGACCGAGCCGAGGAACGCGGTCATGAAGCGGCCGTTGATGATGACGCGGTTGATGTGCTGGAGTGCGGCGATCCACGCGCGGTCGTCGAGGATCTTCAGGCCGGGCATCACCGAATAGGAGTAGCCGGTGAACAGCCCGGCCATGAGCCCCGCGCTGAGCAGCGCGGCGATCAGGGCGATGAGGTGCAGCGGTGCCATGAGGGGCCTTTCTAGCCGAGGGGCATCACCCGGGCGATGCGGATCGCGCCGTCGTCGGCCGCCGGGTAGGCGGCGCTGCCGTCAGGATATGCCTTGAACGCCTGGTAGTCGTGGTCCGGGACGTCGATGTCGAACGGGTCGCCGATGGGCGAGCCGGACCCGGCGTCGCGGACCTGCGCGGTCATGCCGTCCCCGGTCTCCCAGGCCAGGAGCAGGTCGTCGCCGTACGCCACGAGGTGCGGGTGGCTCGTGTCGGCGCCGGTGTCCACGGTGGTGTCGGAGGGCCCGTCGGTGAAGTGCTCCAGGCGGGCCCGTCCCCCTTGGCTCCAGGCGGTCCAGTAGCCGTCGCCGACGGCGACGAGGTCGCCGCCGAACAGGCTCCCGTCGCATTCGCCGGGGGCGACGGTGGTGTACGCGGGGATCGCGATGCGGCACTGGTTGTCGGTGGCGCAGACCATGCCGAACTCGTCGCGGTCGGCGTTCCAGGCGATGCGCGCGGTCCAGGAGTGGCTGCATCCCACGGCGAACGCGTCGGGGTGGTCGGCGAGGCCGCCGCCGGGGTCGACGACCTGCATGCGGTCGCCTTCGTGGATGTCGACGCAGTCGCCGTTGGCGACGGTGATGGCGACGCCGAAGTACGCGGCGGTGTTGGCGCCGTCGGAGGCGAGGCGGCCGTGGTGCTGGTACCACCACACGAAGCGGGCGCCGTCGTCGTAGCCGGAGCGGCCGTCGCCGAGGTTGGTCACCTGGCGCTCCCACACCTGCGCGCCTTCGTTGTCGAAGCGCACCATGTGCATCGTGCGGCAGGGGCTGGACTCGCCGCCGCACAGGGGCCCGTCGCCGCAGTCGCCTTCGCGGGTGACGAGGACGGTGACGCCGTCGGCGTCGGCGATGACGTCTTGGAGGTCGATCCCTTCGAGGTCGAAGGGCTCGCCGTCGATCGCGTCGCCGCAGTCGAGGCGGGCGAGGTGGATGCGGTCGTCGGTGCCGTCCCAGGCGAGCCAGGACCGGCCGTCGGGGGCGGCGGCGATGGCTGCGGGGAGCGGGTCGGTGTCGCCTTCTCCCCCGGCGCCGATGACGTTGGCGTCCACTGCGGTGACGGTGACGTCGGGTCCTGCCGCGGGGGCGCGGTCGCACATGCCGTCGCCCTCGGGAGCGGCGGAGGTCGCGGCCTCGGTCGGCGAGGGCGACGGGGTCGGGGAAGCGACGGTCTCGGTTGCGGCCGCCGGTGAGCCCGCGGTGGGCTCGGCGCCGTCGGTGCTGTCGCCCGCCCCGGAGCCGCCTCCGGTCATGGCGACGGCCGCGCCGATCGTGGTGGCCGCGATCAGGCCGATCGCGGTGCCGCCCACGATGAGCACGCGGCGCCAGTTCGTCATCGGGGGCATCCGGTGCGCGTGGATGCTCGATCGGGGTGAAGGTCTACTCATTGCCGATTTCGTCCTTCAGACGGCCGCCACCGCGCACGCGCGGGCGGCGGCAAAGGGTCGTGGGAACCGACCTTACTGACCCTGGTGAGCGGACAACGCCCAGGTCGGCGGGTTGCACCGATATGGACGGACCGGTCACCGTCCGCGACGGACGTCAGTGCGCGACGGCGGCCGCGACGAGCGCTTCGAGGCGGCGCGCGACCCGGTCGAGCGGCTCGGCGGTCTGCTTGGCGCGGCACATCGCCACGGTCCCCTCGACGGCGGCGACGGCGAGCGTGGCGAGGTCGCGGGCCTCCTCGGGGTCGGCGCCGTGCGCTTCGAGGGACTCGGCGAACAGTCGCTCCCAGCGGTCGAAGGCCGCGGCGGCGGCGCGCAGCGCGGGCGGGAACTCGTCCTCCGGGGGCTCCTCGACGGCGACGGCGAGCACCGGGCAGCCGGTGCGGAACCCGCTGCCGACCACGATGTCCCGCCAGCGCTTGAGGTAGGCGGCGAGACCCGCGGCGGGCCCGGCGTCCATGGCCGCGCGCATGTGCCGCTCGACGGAGGCCGCGGCGTACTGGACGGCCTCGGTCGCCAACTGGGCCTTGCCTTCAGGGAAGTAGTGGTACGTGGACCCGAGGGGCGCGTTCGCGTGCCGGGCGGTCTCGCGGATGCTGGCGGCGCTGAGGCCGCGGCGGGCGATGAGGTCGGCGGCCCCGGCGACGATGCGCTCGCGGGAGGGCGGTTCGGCGCGCGTCACGGTCGGACTCCGTTCACGGTCTCGTGGTAGCCTGGCCTCCGATTATAACGGTCGTCATATACAGGAGGAGCGCGGATGTCCAGCGAGGACCTCGAACTGCGCCGCAAGGCGGTCGCCGAGCTCGGGCGCGAGATGCGCGCGCTCGTGGAGACCATGGCGCGCACCGAGACCCCCACTGCGGTCCTGGAGGAGCTGGCCGGGGAGGTCAAGCGGCTCGAAGCGCGGTTCACGGGGCGGCGCAGGGAGCGCGCCGAGGTCCCGGACGTCGACGTGTTCCCGTTCGGGCTGCGCATGTTCAGCCCCGCGACCGGCCACGGCAGCCCGATCGCGCCGCCGATGGACATCGAGGAGACCGACCGCGACGGCATGGTCGGGCGGTGCGTGCTCGGGGTGGTCCACGAGGGCCCGCCCGGGTACGCGCACGGGGGCCTGAGCGCGATGCTCCTGGACGAGCTGATGGGCTGGGCGTGCGCGGCGAAGGGCCTGCCCGCCATGACGATCGGCCTCGACGTGCGGTACCAGCGGCCGGTGCCGGTCGAGATGCCGCTGCTGCTCAAGGCTCGGGTCACCGGGATCGAGGGCCGCAAGATCACGGTGGCAGGGAGCGTGTGCCCCGAGGACGACCCCGAGACGATCCTGGTGGCGGCCGAGGGCCGCTTCGTGGCCCCGGACCTCGACCGGGCGCGGTCGCTGTTCCCGAAGGCGGGCACCTACTCCAAGTTCACGGACTAGGCGGCGCTCTAGACGGACGCGGGCCGGGCGCCGAGGCGGGAGGCCGCTGTCGCGCCCAGGCTGGTGTCGATGTGGCGGCGCATGACCCCGGCCGCGCCCTCGACGTCCCCGGCGACGATGCAGTCGACGAGCTCGCGGTGCTCGGCGTCCTTCTGGTCCCGGTCGGCCTGCGAGCGGCGGGCCTCCAGGCCGAGCCGCCGGTAGCGGTCGGCCTTGTCCCACAGGGCGTCGAGCGTGGTGACGAGCAGGTCGTTGTGGGAGGCGCGGTAGACCGCGGCGTGGAAGCGGCGGTGCGCCACCAGGTCCGGCACGCTCGGGTCGTCGGGGAGGGCGTGGACCTGCTCGGCCGCTTCGCGGATGAGGCGGATGTCCTCGGTGGTGCGCCGCTCGGCGGCGAGCGAGGCCGCGAGCGGATCGAGGGAGCGGCGGATCTCCAGCAGGTCCCGGGCCTCCTCGGCCGTCAGGGGCGAGACGCGGGAGTCGCGGTGCGTGCCGAGGTCCACCAGGCCCTCGGCGCTCAAGCGGCGCAGGGCCTCCCGCAGGGGCGTGGTGCTGACGCCGATCGCGGGAGCGAGCACCGCCTGGTTGAGCACCTGCCCGGGTTCGAGCTCGCCGGAGAGGATCTGCTCGCGCAGAACCTGGTACGCGAACTCGCTCTTCGTCGCCGCCGGCAAGGGCTGGATCATCTGTCCTCCTCTGATGGAGGTTATAGCCTACCTTGCGGAGACGAACGGCGTGCGCCCGCGGGACGGGCTTGGGAATCGAGAAAAGCACGGTAGCGGGTTTGACAGCCAGAGGTTATAACCTATAACCTTCGGCTGTCACTGACGACACGACCCCGCAAAGGAGCGGCAGCGATGTCCACTCGACCCCTTCCCCCCGCACTGACCAGGCGGGGCCTCCTCGGCGCCGCCGCCATCGGCGCCGCGGGCGCGCTCGCCGCGTGCGGCGAGGACGAGACCCCCTTGCCCGCCAACGAGATCGACGCCGAGCAGGTCCCCGACTACTACCCCGCCGAGTACGCCGACATCCTCGCCGCCTCCAAGGAGGAGGGCGGCGAGCTGGAGATCTACTCCAACACCGACCAGGAGAACTGGGCGCCGATCCTCCGCGACTTCCAGAAGAAGTACCCGTGGGTCGAGAAGATCAACGCCTCCAACCTCGACAGCGACGAGGTCTTCCAGCGGATCCTCTCCGAGCAGGCCACCAACGGCTCCCCCGCCGACCTCGTCGTCTCCAACGCCGCCCAGGCCTGGGCCGAGTACGCCGGCGGCGAGGAGCACCTCCTCGCCCACGACTCCCCCGAGCTCGCGCACCTCCCCGAGTTCGCGCTGCTGCTGCCGAACGTCTACGCCATGTCCGTCGACCCGCAGACCATCGCCTACAACACCTCGCTCATGCCCGAGGCGCCCACCGGCATCGGCCACCTCGCCGAACTCGTCGCCGCCGACACGGAGCTGTTCAAGGACAAGCTGACCGCCCGCGACGTCGGCGGCGCCTTCGGGTTCACCGTCTCCCACACGTTCACCCAGCACGTCCCCGACGCGTGGGAGCACCTGGAGACACTCCTGCCGCTGGCCCGCCCCGAGACCTCCTCGGGCACCCAGAACGAGAAGATCCTCGCCGGGGAGTACCTCGCCGGGTTCTTCATCAGCGCCGCCCCCGCCAACCCCGTCGTCGCCAACTCCGGCGGCCTGTTCGAGGTCGTGTTCCCCCAGGACGGGACGGTGCTGCTCCCCCGCGGCATCGGCATCGCCCACGGCGCGCCGCACCCGAACACCGCGCGCCTGTTCGTCGACTTCCTGCTGTCCGAGGAGGGCCAGCGGGCCGTCGCCGAAGGCGGCCTCGCCTCCTACCGCGACAGCGTCGAGCAGGTCGAAGGCCTGCACACCTACCAGGAGGTCGTCGACGCCGTCGGCGAGGACGCGATCGTCTTCGCGCCCTACGCGCTCGTCGACGAGGCCGAGGTGGACGAGTTCACCGGCCGCTGGAACGGCCTGCTGGGAGGCGGGAGCTGATGGCGGTCACCGAAGCGCCCCCGGCCCGGCCGCCCGAGGCCGAGGAGGTCGGGCGCCTGCCGCGGCGGCGCCGCCCCTTCGGGCTCGGCCGCGAGCACGCCGTCTACTGGACCGTGCTCGTCGTCGTGGCCCTGTTCACGCTCGCCCCGGTCGTCCCCACCCTGATCCAGTCCCTCATGGACCGTCCCCTGTACGAGGCCGGGGGCCTGTTCACGGTCGAGAACTACACGCGGCTGTTCACCGAGGCCGGGTTCGGGCGCGTCGCGCTGAACACGGCGCTGTTCTCGGCGCTCACGACGGTGCTGGCGCTGGCGTTCGCGGTGCCGATGGCCGTGGTCGTGGTGCGCACGAAGCTGCCCGGCGGGCGGGTGTTCGCCGCGGCGATGCAGTGGCCGTTCTTCATCTCCTCGCTCATCCTCGGGTTCGGGTGGATCGCGATGTACGGCCCGGCCGGGTTCGTGTCGGTGTGGGTGCGGGACCTCGTGGGGACCGTCCCGTGGGACCTGTACTCGATCCCCGGCATGGCGCTCACGGAGGCGGTGGCGCTCGCGCCGATCGCGTACGTGTTCTGCGCCAACGCGCTGCGGCGCTCGGACGCGTCGCTGGAGTCGGCCGCGCAGGTGTGCGGGGCCCGGCCGCTGCGCGTCCTGTTCTCGGTGGTGATCCCGATGCTGCGCCCGCCGATGGTGTACTCGGCGATCCTGGTGTTCTCCGTGTCCCTTGAGACGCTGAGCATCCCGCTGATCTACGGGCAGCCGGTGGGCATCGAGGTGTTCTCGACGTTCCTGTACCACCACGGCCTCAAGTCGATCAACCCCGACTACGGCGTCATGGGCGCGGCCTCGGTTGTGATCCTGGTCCTCACCGTGGCGGCGGTCGTGGTGCAGGCGAAGCTACTGCGCAACGCGCAGCGGTTCGTGTCCGTGCGCGGCAAGGCCACCCGGCCGCGGCGCCTCGACATCGGCGGCCTGAAGTGGGTCGCGGCGGCGTTCATCGCCGTGTACCTCGCCTTCGGGGCGCTCATCCCCATCGGCGGGCTCGTGTTCCGGTCGTTCACGCTGGTGTTCACGCCGCTCCAGTCGCCGCTGGAGACGCTCACGGTCGAGAACTACGAGCGGATCTTCTCGTTCGCCTCGTACGTCCAGTCGATCACCAACTCGCTCATCGTCTCCGCGGTCGGCGCCGTCGCCGTCAGCCTCCTCGCCACGGCCGCGGTCATGGTGTCCAAGCGCTCCACGTTCCGCTACGGCCGGGTTGTGGAGTTCCTGTCGCTCGCGCCGCAGGCCATGCCCGGGATCATCGTCGGCATCGGCATGTTCTGGGCGTTCGCGTACCTGCCGTTCGGCCTCGGCGGGCTCGTGCAGGGCACTCTGCTCGCCGTCATCGTCGGCTTCTCCGTGCGAGCCCTGCCGAGCGCGTTCGGGTCGGTCGCACCGGCGGCCATGCAGATCGGCACCGAGCTCGACAACGCGGCCCGCGTCTCGGGCGCGGACTGGCTGCGCACGTTCTGGAGCGTCCTCGCGCGCCTGGTCACGCCCGCGTTCGCGGGGGCGCTGATCCTCACCTTCGTCATCATCCTCAAGGAGTACTCGCCCGCGGTGTTCCTCGCCTCGGCCGAGTCGAACGTCATCGGCACCACGATGCTGGAGCTGTGGAAGCAGGGCAACACCGGCTCGGTGGCCGCCCTCGCCACACTCCAGATCGCGATCACCGTCGCGTTCGTCGGCCTCGCGGGACTCCTCATGCGCAGCAAGGCAGAAGAAAGGGGCGACCATGCCTGACGTCCGGATCTCCAACCTGGTCAAGCGGTTCGGCGAGACCACCGTTCTCGAAGGGGTCGACGCGACGATCGCCGACGGCGAGTTCTTCACGCTCCTGGGCCCCTCAGGGTGCGGGAAGTCCACCACCCTCAACTGCGTCGCGGGCCTGGAGCGGCCCACCGGCGGGTCGATCAGCGTGGGCGGCACCGTGTTCGTCGGCGACGGCGTGTTCCTCCAGCCCGAGGAGCGCAACCTCGGCATGGTGTTCCAGTCGTACGCGCTGTGGCCGCACAAGACCATCGCCGAAAACCTCGCACTCCCCTTGAAACTGCGGAAGATCGGGAAGTCCGAGCGGGACCGCCGCATCGCCGAGGCCCTCGCCAAAGTGGACCTCGCGCATCTGGCCGGCCGCTACCCGCACCAGCTCTCGGGCGGCCAGCAGCAGCGCGTCGCCCTCGCGCGGGCGCTCGTGTACTCCCCGACCGTGCTCCTGCTCGACGAGCCGCTGTCCAACCTGGACGCGAAGCTGCGCGAGCAGGCGCGGGCCTGGCTCAAGCGGCTCCAGGAGGACCTGGGCATCACCACCGTGTACGTGACGCACGACCAGGAGGAGGCACTCGCGCTCTCCGACCGCATCGCCGTCATGTCCGAAGGCCGCATGACCCAGGTCGGCACGCCCGTCGAGATCTACGAGACCCCCGCCGCCGCCGAGGTCGCCGCGTTCGTGGGCCGGTGCAACTTCCTGCCCGGCCGCGTCGCCGCCAACACCGGCGGCCTCGTCGACGTCGAGCTCGACGGCGCGGGCACCGTGCGGATCGCCTCCGGACTCGAAGCGCGCGAAGGCGACCCGGTCACCGTCGCCGTGCGGCCCGAGCGCCTGGAGGCCGTCCCCGCCGGGACCGCGGCCGCGGGCGCGAACGCCCTCCGCGCCGCCGTCGTCACCGGCTCCTACGTCGGCTCCCGCTACGAGTACCTGTTCCAGGTCGGCGACCGCACCGTCCAGGTCGACAGCGCCCGCGCCCGCCTCGGCGGCGAAGCGGACCTCCTGTTCGGCCCCGAGGACGCGCTCCTGTACGCCGAACCGGTCCCCGCCGCCAAGTAACTCCCGAAAGGACACACATGACCACGTCTTACGCACTCGGCGTCCTCCACGGCGACGGCATCGGGCCCGAGATCGTGCCCGCCGCGGTCGCCGCCGTCGACGCCGCCGCCTTGGCCGCGGGCCTCGCGCCCGTCGAATGGCGGGAGCTGCCGCTCGGCCTGGCCGCCATCGGATCCCACGGCACGGCCGTGCCCGAGAGCACCTTGGAGGCCCTCGAAGCGGTCGACGCGTGGCTGCTCGGCCCGCACGACTCCGCCGCCTACCCCGAGCCGCACCGCTCCCTCCTCAACCCCTCCGGCACCATCCGCAAGCGCTTCGACCTGTTCGCGAACATCAGGCCCGCCAAGGCGTTCGAGGGCGGCGACGCCGTCGTCCCCGGCACCGACCTCGTGATCGTCCGCGAGAACACGCAGGGCTTCTACGCCGACCGCTCCACCTACGCCGGGACCGGCGAGTTCATGCCCACCCCCGACACGGCGATCGCCATGGGCATCATCACCAGGCAGGCCGTCGAGCGCATCGCCCGCGAGGCGTTCGAGCTCGCGCGCACCCGCGGCAAGCGGGTCACCATCGTGCACAAGGCGAACGTGCTCAAGCTGACCACCGGCCTGTTCAAATCCGTGTGCCTGGAGGTCGGCGCCGCCTACCCCGACGTGGCCGTGGACGACTTCCACATCGACGCCATGACCGTCCACCTCGTGCGCCGCGCCCACGAGTTCGACGTCATCGTCACCGAGAACATGTTCGGCGACATCCTCTCCGACCTCGCCGGGGAGCTCGCCGGGTCCCTCGGCATCGCCCCCTCCATCAACGCGTCCGACACGAAGGCCATGGCCCAGGCCGCGCACGGGTCCGCGCCCGACATCGCCGGACGCGACCTCGCGAACCCGATCGCCATGATGCTGTCCTCCGCGATGCTCCTGCGCTGGCTCGCGGCCAAGCACGAGGACCCGCGGGCGCTCGACGCGGGCGACCGCCTCGAAGCCGGAGTCGAAGCGGCCGTTCGGGAAGGGGTCTCCACCGCCGACATGGGCGGCAGCGCGTCCACGACCGCGTTCACCGCCGCGGTCGTCGCCGCGATCGGGCGCGCCTGAATGACCGCTTCGCCCCGACCGCTCACCGAAGGGACCGTGCGATGAGCACCATTGACCCCGACCGCCTCACCGGGTTCGGCGCGGCCGTCCTCGCCGCGCTCGGCGTGCCCGAGGCCGACGCGCACCTGGTCGCCGCCAGCCTCACTGCCGCTGACCTGCAAGGCCACCCGTCGCACGGGATGCTTCGCCTCGGCTGGTACGCCGCCCGGCTCAAGTCCGGTGCCATGAAGGCCCGCACCGAGCCGGAGACCGTGGCCGACCTCGGCGCGGTCGCCGTGGTCGACGGGCACGACGGCATCGGGCAGGTCCTCGCCGACCACGCCTGCCGCCAGGCGGTCGAGCGCGCCGGGCGGCACGGCGTCGGCGTGGTCGCCGTCCGCGACTCCGGGCACTTCGGGACCGCCGCGTACTGGACGCGCCGCATCGCCGACGCCGGATGCGTCGGCATCCTCACCACCAACGGCAGCCCCGCGATGGCCCCGTGGGGCGGCCGCGACAAGACCGTGGGCGCGAACCCGTGGTCCATCGCGGTGCCCGGCGGGGAGCACGGGCCGGTCGTCCTCGACATCGCGAACACCCTCGTCGCGCGCGGCAAGATCTACGCCGCCCGCGAACGCGGCCAGGCGATCCCGGCGGACTGGGCCACCGATGCGACCGGCGCGCCGACCACCGACCCGACCGCGGCCATCGCCGGGACGCTGCTGCCGATGGCCGGGCACAAGGGGTACGCGATCGCGTTCATGATGGACATCCTCTCGGGGGTCCTCACCGGCTCCTCCTACGGCACCGGCGTCGCCGGTCCCTATGTGCCCGACGCGCGCAGCGGCTGCGGGCACCTCGTGCTCGCGATCCAGGTGGACGCGTTGATCGACCGCGGCGAGTTCGACCGGCGCATGGCCGACCTCATCGCGACGACGAAAGGCGTGGCGCCCGCACCCGGCGCCGAGGAGGTCGTCGTGCCCGGGGAGATCGAGGCCCGCAACGAGGCCCGCGGTCGCCGCGAAGGGGTCGCTTTGCCCGCCAAGACGATCGACGGCCTGCGGGCGCTCGCCGCCGACTGCGGCGTCCCGTTCACCCTCGAAGGAACCCGGCCGTGAACGCCCGCAACGGCTTCGACACCGAAGGCGAACTTGACGCGGGCGGCGCGAGGCGCCTGATCCACCGGATCGGGGGCCTCGCGCCCGCGGGGATGCCTTACAGCCTCCGGATCGTCCTGGAGAACCTGCTGCGCCACCGCGCCCCCGCCGACCAGGTCGAAGCGCTGCTGGCCTGGGAAGGGACCGGGACGGCGACCGCGGTGGACCTCCATCCGTCGCGGATCTTCCTGCACGACACCAACGGCGTCCCGGCCCTCGCCGACCTCGCCGCGATGCGCGACGCCGTCGCCGCCCGCGGCGGCGACCCCGGGCAGGTGAACCCGGTCATCCCCGCGGAGCTCGTGGTGGACCACTCGGTGATCGTGGACCACTTCGGGCGGCCTGATGCGCTGGCGCTCAACACGAAGCGCGAGTACGAGCGCAACGGCGATCGCTACCGGTTCCTCAAATGGGCCGAGGGCGCCTTCGACCGGTTCGCAGTCGTTCCGCCCGGGACCGGGATCATGCACCAGGTCAACCTGGAGCGCCTCGCGCGGGTCGTAGAGGACCGCGACGGATGGGCCTTCCCCGACCTGTGCCTGGGCACCGACTCCCACACCACGATGGTCAACGGCCTCGGCGTCCTCGGCTGGGGCATCGGCGGCATCGAGGCCGAGGCGGCGATGCTCGGCGAACCCGTGTCGATCCTCCTCCCCCAGGTGGTGGGCGTGCGCCTCACCGGCACGCTCCCGCCCGGATCGACCGCCACCGACCTGGTCCTGCACCTGACGGAGCTGATGCGCCGGCGCGGCGTGGTCGGGAAGTTCACCGAGTTCTCCGGGCCCGGCGTGGCCGCGCTCGGCGTGCCCGACCGGGCCACCATCGCGAACATGAGCCCCGAGTTCGGGTCCACCTGCGCGTACTTCCCCGTCGACGCCGAGACGATCCGCTACCTGCGCTTCACCGGCCGGCCCGAAGCGCAGCTGGACCTCATTGCGGCGTATGCGAAGGCGCAGGGCCTCTGGCACGACCCCGAACGCCCGCCGCAGTACGCGGAGACCCTCGACCTGGACCTGGGGACCGTCGTTCCCTCCCTAGCCGGGCCCCGCCGCCCGCAGGACCGGGTCCGGCTCGACCGCGCCCGCAGCCGCTTCCGCGAGGCCCTCGACCGGCCGTCCCGGCCCACGCCAGTGAACATCGGCGGCGATATATCCTCCATCGACAACGGGGCCGTGGCCATCGCCGCGATCACCTCCTGCACCAACACCTCCAACCCCGCGGTCATGGTCGCGGCCGGGCTCCTCGCCCGCAACGCCGACCGCCGCGGCCTGCGCCCCAAGCCGTGGGTCAAGACCAGCCTCTCCCCCGGCTCCCGCGTCGTGGTCGACTACCTCGCGAAGGCCGGGCTCACCGCGCACCTCGACGCGCTCGGCTTCCACCTCACCGGGTTCGGGTGCATGACCTGCATCGGCGCCTCCGGCGGGCTCATCCCCGCCGTCTCGCAAGCCGTTCGCGAGGGCGACCTGTCCGTCGCGGCCGTCCTGTCGGGCAACCGGAACTTCGAGGGCCGCATCAACCCCGAAGTGCGCATGAACTTCCTCGCCTCGCCGCCGCTGGTCGTCGCGTACGCCCTCGCCGGGACCATGGACGCCGACCTCGCGACCGAGCCGCTCTGCACCGATCCCGAAGGGGCGCCGGTGTTCCTGGCGGACCTGTGGCCGAGCCCCGAGGAGGTCCGCGCCGTCATCGCCGAGTCGATCGATCCCGGCATGTTCACCGAGGCGTACGCCGACGTCTTCGGCGGCGACGAGCGCTGGCGCTCCCTCGACGCGCCCGAGGGCGCGGTCTTCGCCTGGGACGCGGCCTCCGACTACCTGCGGCGACCACCCTACCTGGATGGCCTCTCCAAGGAACCGGAACCGGTGGGCGACATCGTGAACGCGCGGGTGCTGCTCCACCTGGGCGACACCGTCACCACCGACCACATGTCCCCGCCCGGGGCCATCGGGCCGGACACCGCGGCGGGCCGGCACCTCCGCGACCGCGGCGTCCCCGAAGGGGCGTTCAACACCTACGCCTCCCGCCGCGGCAACCACGAGGTCATGACCCGCGGCGCCTTCGCGAACGTGCGCCTGCGCAACCGCCTCGCCCCCGGCACGGAGGGCGGCTGGACCGTCCGCGACGGCGCGCAGGCCACCGTGTTCGACGCGGCCGCCGCCTACCGGGAGGCCGGGGTCCCGCTCATCGTCCTGGCGGGCGGGGAGTACGGCACGGGGTCCTCAAGGGACTGGGCGGCGAAGGGCCCGGCGCTGCTCGGCGTCAAGGCCGTCATCGCCGAGTCGTTCGAGCGCATCCACCGCTCCAACCTCGTCGGCATGGGCGTGCTCCCCCTCCAGTTCCTCCCCGGCGAGAACGCGGAGACCTTGGGGCTCACCGGCTTCGAGGCGTACACGATCAGCGGGACCGATAGCGGGACCGCGACTGTGCAAGCCGACGACGTCGAATTCCAGGTCACCGTGCGCCTCGACACCCCGCGCGAGGCCGCCTACCACCGGCACGGCGGCATCATGCCGTACGTGCTGCGGACCCGCTTCAGCCGTTGAGGCCCTTGGCGAGACTGAGCCCTTTTGAAAGGAAGTTGATCGACTCGTCGATCTCGGGCAGGTGCGGCGGGTGGTTCAGGTGCCCGTGCGTCATGCCCGGCGCGACCCACAGCTCGACCGGGACGCCCAGCTCCGCGAGCTGGCGCTCCAGCAGCTCCCCGGAGGCGCGCAGGTCGTCGTACTCGGAGACGAGGATGCGGGTCGCGGGCAGCCCGTCGAGCCGGGCCGCGCCCGGGAGGGCGTCGGCGGGCACGTCGCTGATGCGGCCCACGTAGTTGCGGACCATGCCCTCGACGCTCGCCGTGTCGAACCGGGCCGGGATCGCCGCCATCTCCGGGTACAGGCTCCAGTCGAGCGACGGGTTCGGGTAGTGCGCGAACGGGTAGGCCAGCAGCAGCGCATCCGCCGGCCGCGGCCCGATGTCCCTGGCGCGCAAGGCGGCCGAGATCGCCAGCGCGCCGCCCGCGCTGGCCCCGCCGATGCCGATCGGCCCGTCCGCGAACTCGTCCCGCCCGGCGAGCCAGGTCCAGGCGGCGTGCACGTCGTCGATCGGCACGGGGTAGCGGGTCCGCTCTCCGTCTGCGAGCCGGTAGTCCACGGAGACGACGAACGCCTGCGCGCGGCGGGCGAGTTCGACGGCGACGACGTGCCCTTCGGGCATGTCGAGGTCCCCGTGCGAGAACCCGCCGCCGTGGGCCCACAGGATCGCGCCGCTCAGGGCGCCTTCGGGCCGGTAGGTGCGGATCGGCACGGGTCCGTGCGGGCCTTCGACGGCCGTGTCCTCGATGGCGACGCCGCCGGTGTCCCACGCCGCGTCGGCGAAGGGCTCGCCCTCGCCGCTGAAGATGGCGGTGAAGTAGGGGTGGACCGGCATGGAGGCCTCCTCGGTTCGCTGGTGACCGTAGTCTGCCGCATCAGAGGCAATCGCTTCCATGCCGGTCCGGGTCGTCTCACCAGGCGACGTTGCCGAGGCGGTCGGAGAAGGTGCCGGTGGGGCCGTCGGCGCCGATGGTGGCGAGGCGGATGAACACGTCGGTGCCTTCGGTGACGGTGAGCGCGCCGCGGTGCATGTTCATGTCGGTGGCGGCGAACCTGCCGGTGCTGATCTCGCCGGGGGTGACGACGTTGAACTTGATGTCCGGGAACGCCTGGGCGTAGCGGACGGTGAGCATGTTCACGGCGGCTTTCGAAGTGCTGTAGGCGAGTTCGTGCATCTTGGAGACGGCCTGGTTCGGGTCGGTGACGACCGAGAAGGCACCGCCGCCGCTGGAGACGTTGACCACGCGCGGGTTTTCGGCAGCCTGGAGGAGCGGGAGGAACGCGTGGGTGACGCGGACCGTGCCGTACACGTTGACGTCGAACACCGGGTGGAGGTCGGCGACGGTGGCCTTCGACGGGTGGACGGCCGTGCCGGGCGCTCCGGCGTTGTTGACGAGGACGTCGAGGTGGTCGGTGTGCTCGCGGACGAGCCGTTCGGCGGCGGCGACCGATGCGTCGTCAGTGACGTCGAGCTGCACGAAGACCACGTCGATGCCGTCCGCGGCGAGCTTCTCGGCGGCGGCGCGGCCGCGGGCCTCGTCGCGGGCGCCGAGGAAGACCTTCCAGCCTTCGGCGCCGAGGCGGCGGGCGGTCTCCAGGCCGAGGCCCTTGTTGGCGCCGGTGACCAGAGCGGTTTGGGTGATCGGAGTTTCCATGGCTACCATCTGCTTCCTGTCGGGGTTGCTTCTACTGCTCTGACGGACGGCGGCGAAGGAACCAGACGGATGCGCGAAGAAAAAATCTCGGAATTCGAGTTCGAGGCCCACCGGCCCCATCTGCGGGCGGTGGCGTACCGGATGCTCGGCTCGCTCAGCGAGGCCGAGGACGCGGTGCAGGACGCCTGGTTGAAGGCGTCGCGCGCGGACGTCTCGGAGGTGGAGAACCTCGCGGGCTGGCTGACGACGGTGACGGGCCGGGTCTGCCTGGATCTGCTGCGCTCGCGCCAGTCGCGGCGCGAGGACCCCTTCGACGGCCAGGAGCCGCAGGTGCGGCTGGCGCGGCGGGTCGACCCCGAGGAGGAGGCGGTGCTCGCCGACTCGGTGGGGCTGGCGATGCTCGTGGTCCTCGACGCGCTGTCGCCGGTCGAGCGGCTCGCGTTCGTGCTCCACGACCTGTTCGCGGTGCCGTTCGCGGAGATCGCGCCGATCGTGGAGCGCAGCCCGGAGACGACGCAGCGGATCGCGAGCCGGGCCCGCCTGCGCGTCCGCGGCACGTCGAAAGTGGACGGCGACCTGGCGCGGCGGCACCGGGCGGTGGAGGCGTTCCTCCAGGCCGCCAGGGACGGCGAGTTCGCCACGCTCCTGACGCTCCTCGACCCGAGCGTCACGATGCGCCTCGACGACGCGGCGATCCGGCTCAGCAGCGGCACCCACCTGGTCGGCGCGCAGGCGGTCGCGGAGGCGTTCTCGGGCCAGGCGCGACTGGCGCGGGCGGTCCTGCTGGACGGCGAGGTCGCGGTGGCCGTGGTCCCGCGCGGCAACCTCCTCATGGTCTTCACGCTCCGCTTCGAGGGCGACCGCATCGCGGAGATCCGCGCCATCGGCGACGAGGCGGCGCTCACTGCGCTCGAACTCCACGTCCCCTAGATTCACTGCATGACCGAACAGCACGACGGCTACTTCGTCCGGCTCGACCAGAGCGGCGACTCCGCCCGGTTTCAGCCCGCGCCCCACACGGGCGGCGCCTGGAACGTCCGCGAGCAGCACATCAGCCCCATGAACGGGCTCATCGTCCACGAGGTCGAGCGGTTCTGCGCCCGGCGCGGGCCCGACGGGATGGCGGTGAGCCGCATCAGCGTCGACATCCTCGGGGTGCTGCCGCTGGACCCGTTCGAGGTCGAGGTGGCGGTGGTCCGGCCGGGACGCACGATCGAGCTCCTGGAGGCCACGGTGGTCTCGGGCGGGCGCGCGGCCGTGCGGGCGCGGGTGTGGCGGGCGGTCGCGCTCGACACCGAGAAGATCGCGGGCGGCGAGGACGCGCCGCTGCCGGGCCCGGAGACCGCGGCGCCCGTCGACCTCGAACGGGTCTGGCCGGGCGGGTACATCCGGTCCATCGAGGCCCGCCCGGTCGGCACGCCCGAGCCGGGGCGGGTCACCGCGTGGATCAAGGCGAAGGTCCCGGTCGCCGCGGGCGAGGACGCGAGCAGCCTCGCAAGGCTCGCCGGCCTGGTCGACACCGCGAACGGCGCCTCGGTGCGCGAGAGCCCCGAGGCGTGGCTTTTCCCGAACGTGGACCTCACGATCCACCTGTTCCGCCAGCCCGTCGGGCACTGGCTCGGCCTCGACACCACGGTCGTCTTCGGGCCCACCGGCCTGGGCACCACGTCCAGCGCCCTCCACGACACGACCGGGCATTTCGGGCACGCGCAGCAGACGCTCACCATCCGTCCAAGGCCCGCCTCAGCGTGAGCGCGTAGGCCCGGGTACGACCCAGGTACGACCCGGGCCCGCGAAAGACCCGCGTTCAGGCCCACGCGGTGAGAGGTTCCCGTCCGTAGCGTCGTTCCCATGAGGCCGCGAGCAGAACGCGGCGCTACAGGGAACGAGGGAACCGCGATGATCGAGGCACGCGAACTGACCAAACGCTACGGGGACAAGACCGTGGTCGACCGCCTGAGCTTCACCGTGAAGCCCGGCGAGGTCACCGGGTTCCTGGGCCCCAACGGGGCCGGGAAGTCCACGACCATGCGGATGGTCCTGGGCCTGGACGCCCCCACGGCCGGGACGGTCACCGTCAACGGCCGCGCCTACGCCGGGCACGGCGCCCCGCTCCACGAGATCGGCGCGCTCCTGGAGGCCAAGTCCGTCCACCCCGGCCGCTCCGCGGTCGGGCACCTGACGGCGCTCGCGCAGACTCACGGCATCGCCCGCAAGCGCGTCGACGAGGTCATCGAGCTCGCCGGGCTCGGCAGCGTCGCCCACAAGCGGGTCGGCGCGTTCTCCCTCGGCATGGGCCAGCGCCTCGGCATCGCCGCCGCGCTGCTCGGCGACCCGGAGGTCGTCATGCTCGACGAGCCGGTGAACGGCCTCGACCCCGAAGGGGTGCTGTGGATCAGGAACCTCCTGGCCGACCTGGCCGCGGAGGGCCGGGCGGTGCTCCTGTCGTCGCACCTGATGAGCGAGACCGCGCAGATCGCCGACCACCTCGTCATCATCGGCCGCGGGCGGCTGCTCGCCGACACCACGGTCGCGGACTTCGTGCGCGAGTCCGGTGCGGGCGCAGTGAAGGTGGCCTCGGACGAGGCCGCGAAGCTGCAGGCGCTCCTGGCCGGGCCCGACGTCGCGGTGACCGCCTCGAACGAGACGGAGCTGCTGGTGTCGGGGCTCGACGCCCGCGCGATCGGGCAGGTGGCGCTGCGCCACGGCGTGCCGCTGCACGAGCTGACGCCGCTCGGTGCCTCCCTGGAGGAGGCGTTCATGGACTTGACCACTGACGAGCTGGAGTACCGCAGTGCCCCGGCGGACGGAAGGAGCGCGCGATGACCATCGCACTCGAACGCCCCGCGGAGGGCGGCAATATCACTCGGACCCCGGTGAAGCCGGTGCGGTTCCGGCGGGTCCTGCTCTCGGAGGCCACGAAGTTCCGCACGATCAGGTCCACGTGGATCTGCCTCGCGCTCGGCCTGGTCCTGCTCGGACTGTTCGGCTCGATCGGCGCGTTCACGTACGACGGCGCCGGGGTCACCGACGGCCCGCCCGGCATCTCGGGGCGCCCGCTCGACGCGGTGAGCCTGGCGCTCATGGGCCTGTCGTTCGCGTCGCTCGTGGTCGGCGTGTTCGGGGTCCTGTCGACCGCGGGCGAGTACTCGACCGGCACGATCCGCTCGACGCTCGCCGCGGTGCCCAAGCGCCTCCCGGTCCTGTGGGCCAAGGCGATCCTGGCGGGCGGCGCGGTGTTCGCGATCAGCGCGGTCGGCGTGTTCGCGGCGTTCCTGATCGGCTCGGTCGGGCTCGACGGCGAGGCGATCTCCCTGTCGCTCACCGACGACGGCGTGCTGCGCGCGCTGTTCGGCGCGGCCCTGTACCTGGGGCTCGTGGCGGTGTTCGGGGTGGCGCTGGGCGCGCTGCTGCGGTCCCCGGCGGGCGGGATCGCCGCGCTGGTGAGCATCCTGCTCATCCTGCCGGGCCTGGCGATGCTGCTCCCCGACTCCTGGTACGACACGCTCAACCCGTACTTCCCGTCGAACGCGGGCGGCGCGGTCTACGCGCTCACCGAGACGTCGGACCGGCTCTCGCCGGGCGCGGGGATCGCGGTGTTCGCCGGGTGGGTGGCGGTGACGCTCGCCGCGGCGGCGTTCCGCCTGAAGAAGACCGACGTGTGATCGGGAGATAAGAGGGGCCGCCCCCGGGGAAACACTCCCCCGGGGGCGGCCTTTCTCGTTGTTACGCAGCGAGGTTCGCGGCGAGGTCGGTGCCGAGGAACAGGCGCGGGGCGCCGTCGAGTGTGACGGTGGCGCGGCCGTTCGACACGGGGACGGCGGCGCGCTGGCCGATGCAGTCGACGCGGGTCAGGGAGGTCCCGGCGGCCTTGACGGACAGGCCGGTCTTGGTGGGCCAGTGGTCCTCCCACACCTCGGGGGCGGGGAAGTTGCGGTCGGCCGGGTCGTGGTCGGGGTTGAGGATGTAGCCGTCGGCGCGGTGCCACAGGACGGCGGCTTCGCCTGCGGGCGTGTCGAACAGGAGGCCCTTCGCGAGCGGGTCGGCGAAGGTGAGCCGGCCGAGCGGGGTGGCCTGGTCGAGTTCCCTTGCGGCCGTGGCGTACGCGAGCAGCGAGGGCTTGGGGCTGGTGTCGCGGTTGACGAGCCCGAAGTGGTACTCGACGTTCTCGGGGTCGGCGACCTGCGGCTTGCCCAGCACGGAGTCGTGGAACTGGTACCAGCAGACGTTGCGGATGCCTTCGGCCTTCGCGAGCGCGAGGGTGAGGAAGACGTTCTCGGCGGCGGCCCGGTAGGTGTCGTTCCACCAGCCGTTGGGGCGGGTGCAGGCGTAGGCCTCGGTCAGCCAGATCTCCTTCTCGCCGTGGACGGCCATGATCGCCTGGAGGCGCCGCAGCCCGCCGAGGAAGTTCCAGTAGGTGCCGGTGGCGCCCGCGTCCCAGTCGTCGCCGTCGGGGATGTAGTCGGGCGTGAAGTTGCCGCGCCCGGGGTGGTAGGCGAACCCGTCGATGAGGTCCCAGCCGCCGCCCGCGATGAAGTTCTCGACCCACGGCTCGTCCATGCCCGCGAGGCCGTTGTTGAGGAGCTTGACGTCGGCGCCGATGGAGGCCGCGTAGTCGCGCACGGGCCGCAGCGCCTTGTGGATGTAGGCCTGGGCGGCGTCGCCGGTGTTGAAGGGCCGGTTGAGCTCGTTGCCGACCTCGAAGTACTCGGCCCCGGCGGCGACGGCCTTGTCGGTGTTGACCTGCGCCCACGCGGCCGCGGCGGCGTCGTCGACGGTGAGGTCGGGCTGGAGCTCGATGTTGTGGGCCATGCCGCGGGCGTCGAACTCGGCGGGCGGCAGGCCGGGCCCGCCGTCGTAGGCGATGCGCACGCGGTTGACGCCCGCGAGCTGCCACAGGTCCAGGAGCGCGTCCGCCGAGGGCACTTGGAGCCACGGGTAGTTCGCCATGCCGAACATGCTCTCGGACCCGGACTGGTAGGTGTGGGCGCCGAGGACGCCGATGTTGGTGCGCGCGAACGCCTCCTGGCCGCCGTAGGAGGCGATCACCTCGGCGGTGGCGATGCCCGCGGCCGGGGTCGGGACGCTGATGACGTGGTCCCACGTGCCGCCCGCCGGGACGGACCCGGTGAGGTTCCCGCCGGTCAGCTGGGTGCCGTTGAAGTCCTTGACCCACCAGTCGAGGTCGACGGCGCGGGTCGCGGCGGCGCCGTTGGCGACCTGGACGTGGATGCTCGCGGTCGCCCCCGCGGCGGCCCAGAGGTTGAACGGCTGCTCGGTCCAGATCTCGATGCCGAGGTCCTGGGCGGTGCCGATGGAGGCGGTCGCGGAGGGCCGCTTGTCGCTGAAGAAGAAGTCCGCGGTCGAGATGATCGAGCCGTCGGACTGGACGACGCCCGGGGCGTGGATCCAGGTGGCGTTGGTCCAGGCCTGCCGCGAGTCGGCGAGGAGGAACATGCCGTGGAGCGCGCCCCAGGTGGAGGCGTGGGCGATGCCCGTCGTGTGCTCGTAGGGGATGCCGCCGCCTGAGTCGCGGACCCATTCGGTGACGGGCACGTACGCGTCGGCCTCGGTGGGGGCCTGGATGGCGCGGCTGAAGAGGAACCCGTCGGGGATGAGGGTGGACGGGCCGGTGACGTGCCATTCGAGGTGCACGTGGTTGGTGGACACCGTGAAGTACCCGGCGACGGTGACGGCGCCCGCGGCGGCGGGCATCGTGTAGTCCATCCGGATCGCGGGGGTGCCGTCGGCGAGGGCGGTGAGGACCGGGGTGCCGCCGGTCGAGAGCTGGATGCCCGCCGCCGAGTCCTTGATCTGGAACTTCGAGCCCGCCGAGCGGGTGGTGCCGCTGCCGTCGCGGATCGCGAGGCGCCCGCCGACGGAGGCGAGGATGCTCACGCCGCCGGCGCTCAGGGTCACGTCGCCCTCGGCGGCCCAGGCTTCGACGGGGCTCGCTTCGGCCGCGAGCAGTACGCCCGCGGCGAAGGTGGCGCCGAGGAGGCCGCGCCGGGTCAACGCTGATCGGTCAGACGTCATCGTCTGTCTCCCATGCTGGTTCTGATAATTCGCATTATCTGCGAGTGCCGCTCATCGTGCCGGGCCGGACCTGGGCGTGTCAAGGGGTCTTGCGGATTTTGATGTTACGTATTATCGTTCCGAGGACCGCGCTGCTAATGCGCATTATCGAGATCGATGGGACAACGACAGATGACAGGGAAGCCCGGCAAGGTGACGCAGCGCGAGATCGCGCGCATCGCCGGAGTCAGCCAGACGACCGTCTCGATGGTGCTCAACGACCGGGACGGGTCGAACATCCGCATCCCCGACGCCACCCGCGAGCGCGTGCGCCGCGCCATCGAGCAGTCGACGTACGTCGCCGACCCCGCCGCCCGCCGCCTCGCCGGGCTCGACAACAAGATCCTCGGGGTCTTCACGTACGAGTCGGCGCTGACGCCCGAGTCGATGGACTTCTACGGCCCGCTGCTCAACGGCATCGAGCGCGCCGCCGAGAGCCTCGGCTGCGACCTGCTGTTCTTCACGTCCTCCCCCGTCGAGGAGGGCCGCAGGCGCCTGTTCCACCGCAACACGCGGCTGCGCCTGGCCGACGGCTGCGTGCTGCTCGGCCAGCAGATGGACGGCGAGGACCTCGAACGGCTCGTCGCCGAGTCGTTCCCGTTCGTCGCGGTCGGCCGCCGCGACGAGACCGACGCGCCCGTGCCGTACGTGGGGATCGACTACGGCGCCCTCACCGGGCGGCTCCTGGACCGGGCCGTCGAACTCGGCCACGAGAAGGTCCTCTACCTGCACCGGGACCTGAACAGCCCCACTGCGAGGGACCGCCTCGCCGCGATCGGGCGGGCCCCCGGCGCGCTCGCCGTGGCGCCCTTCATCGTCGGCGACGACCTCTCGGACCTGCCGCAGGTCGTCGCCAGGTCCGGCGCGACCGCAGTGTTCGCCGAGGATGCCTTCCTCGTGGAGGACGCCGCCCTGGTCCTCGCCGACCCGAGCCTGTCGCTCGCGGCCCTCGCCGAAGTGCGCGGCCACCGCATCGGCGGCCGCACCCTCTCCGGCTTCCACACCCCGCGCCAGCAGGTCGCGGCCGAGGCGCTCGCGCTCCTCCAGCAGCTCATCTCCACGCCTGCGGAAGAGCACGGCGGCATCGAGATCCAGCGGCTCCTGCAAGGCGAGGTCGCGCTCGGCGAGACCCTCATCCTCCGCGGCGGCACCCGATGAGGCATCTGAAGACCGACATCGGGGTCGTCGGCGGCGGGCTCGGCGGCGTCGCCGCGGCGCTCGCGGCCCTGCGCCGCGGCCGCCGGGTCGTGCTCTCCGAGGAGTACCCGTGGCTCGGCGGCCAGCTCACCAGCCAGGCCGTGCCGCCCGACGAGCACGTCTGGGTCGAGCAGTTCGGGATCACCGCCACCTACCGGCGACTGCGCGACGGCATCCGCGCCTACTACCGCGACGCCTACCCACTCACCGACGCCGCCCGCCGCGACCCGCAGCTCAACCCCGGGCGCGGGCGCGTCAGCCGCCTCTGCCACGAGCCGCGCGTGGCGCTCGCGGTCATCACGAAGATGCTCGCCCCGCACCTGTCGAGCGGGCGGCTCACCGTCCTCCAGCCCCACGTGCCCGTCGCCGCCGAGACCACCGACGGCCTCGTCCGATCGGTGACGCTGCGGCACCAGGAGACCGGAGCAGACACGGTCGTGGAGGCGGCGTTCGTGCTCGACGCGACCGAGACCGGGGACCTGCTCCCCCTCACCGGCACCGCGTACGTCACCGGCGCCGAGGGCCGCGGCGAGACCGGCGAGCCCAGCGCCCCCGAGACCGCCGACCCGGCGAACATGCAGTCCATCGCCTGGTGCTTCGTGTTCGACCACGTCGACGGCGACCACACCATCGAGCGGCCCGCCGACTACGACCACTGGCGCTCGCTCGCGCCCGAGTTCTGGGGCGACGCGATGCTGTCGTTCACCGCGCCCAGCCCGCGCACCCTCGAACCCGAGACCCGCACCTTCAACGTCAACCCGCCGTACGACACCGTCGGCGGCAAGGAGGCGCACGGCGACGACCCCGGCGACCTCGACCTGTGGGTGTTCCGGCGCATCGCCGCCCGCGAGACGTTCCTGCCCGGCAGCCTCGACAGCGACATCGTGCTCGCGAACTGGCCGCAGCTGGACTACCTGGGCGGCAACGTCATCGACACGCCCGACCGGGACGAGCACCTGCGCGCCGCCAAGGCCCAGTCGCGCTCGTTCGTGTACTGGCTCCAGACCGAGGCGCCCCGGCCCGACGGGGGGACCGGGTGGCCCGGGCTGCGCCTGCGCGGCGACGTCGTCGGCACCGACGACGGCTTCGCGCAGGCGCCGTACATCCGCGAGTCCCGCCGCATCCGCGCGATGCGCACCGTCGTCGAGCAGGACGTGGCCGTCGCCGTCCGCGGCCACGGCCGCCCGGCGACGTTCGAGGATTCCGTGGGCGTCGGCATGTACCGCATCGACCTGCACCCCTCCACCGGCGGCGACAACTACATCGACGTCGAGTGCGCCCCCTTCGAGATCCCGCTCGGGGCCCTCGTGCCCGTCGAGACCCGCAACCTCCTGCCCGCCGCGAAGAACATCGGCACCACGCACATCACCAACGGCGCCTACCGGCTCCACCCCGTCGAGTGGAACGTCGGCGAATCCGCCGGCGAGCTCGCCGCGTTCTGCCTCGACCGCTCCCTGCACCCCGGGGACGTCCTCGCGAAACCCGAACTGGTCCGCCGGTTCCAGGCCGCCCTCACCGAGGCCGGCGTCGAAATCCACTGGCCCGAGATCATCGGCTACTAAAAGGAACACATCATGCCCACGACAGCAAAGAAGCTGGTCAGCGCCCTCGCATTGGGAGCACTCGCGACCACGGCCGCCTGCGGCGGCGGCACTGACGCCGCCACGGAGGACATCGAGCTGCGCATGTCCGTCTGGACCTCCAACGAGGACCAGCTCGCGCTCTTCGACTCGATCGCCGACGCCTACATCGCCGACCACCCCGAGATCACGTCGATCACGTTCGAGAGCCTCCCGTTCGAGGAGTACAACACCACCCTGACCACGCAGATCGCGGGCGGCAACGCCCCCGACCTGGCGTGGATGGGCGACCTCTCGGCCGACCTCATCGACTCCGGCGCACTGGTCCCCCTCACCGACGCCCTTGAAGGCACCGAAGGCTGGGACTACGGGGATCTGCTGCCGAGCGTCACCGGCGAGTTCAGCCGGGACGGCGAGCTGTACGCCTACCCGTTCTCCAACTCGCCCTTCGCTTTGTACGTGAACACCGACCTCCTCGCCGAGGCCGGGCAGACCTTCGACCCCGCGGGCCTCACCTGGGACAAGGTGTCCGAGATCGGCGCGGCCGTCCACGACGCCACCGGCAAGGGCGGCTTCGTCGTCAACGACTTCAACTACTCCTCGTGGAACACCCTCGCCACGATCTGGACCGGGTTCGGCGCCAGCGCCTGGAACGAGGACGGCACCGAGTGCGGGTTCACCTCGCCTGAGATGACCGAGGCGTTCACGTTCCTGCACAAGGCGATCTACACCGACGAGTCGATGCCCGGCCCCGGCACGACCGCCGACTTCTTCGCCGGCGACGCGGCCTTCGCGGTCGCGCAGGTCTCGCGCGCCGGGAACCTCGACGGGTCCTTCGCATACGACATCGCGCCGCTGCCCGCGGGCCCCGCGGGCGACTACTCGGTGATCGGCCAGGCCGGCATGGGCGTCCTCGCCTCCAGCCCGAACGCGGAGGCGGCCACCGGGTTCCTCGCGTACCTGACGAACCCCGAGAACGCGGCGCAGCTCGCCCAGTACTTCCCGCCGCCGCGCCAGTCGCTGCTGACCGGCGAGGCGCTCGCGGCGAACAACGAGAAGTTCACGGCCGAGCAGCTCCAGACCGTCGTGGTCGACCAGATCGCCGACGCGGTGACGCTGCCGAACCACACGAACCCGGCCGAGATCGCGCAGAAGGCGAAGACCGAGCTCGACGCGATGTGGGCGCCCGACGCCGACATCTCGGGCGTGCTCGCCTCGGTGTGCTCGGCCGTCGATCCGCTGCTGGTCGCGAAGTAATGGCGGTCGGGACCCGACCCGCTCCCGGGGCGGCCGCGGCCGTCCCGGGGGCTCCCGCGCGGCCCCGGCGGTGGTGGACGATGGGCCGCGCCGACGCGGCGACGGGCTACCTGTTCATCGCGCCGCAGCTGGTCGGCGTGCTGGTGTTCGTGATCGTGCCGGTGGGGCTGGCGATCTGGTACAGCCTCAACGACTGGAACATCTTCACCGGCGAGCTGACGTACGTGGGCGGCGGCAACTACCAGGCGGCCCTTGACGACCCGGCGCTGCCGAGCGTGCTCGGCGCGACCGCGGTGTTCTCCGGGGGCGTTGTGGCGCTGAACATCGTGCTGGGCCTGGCGCTCGCGGTGATGCTCAACCGGCGCTTCAAGGGCGCGGTGCTGTTCCGGACGCTGTTCTTCTCGCCCGTGGTGGTCTCGGTGGTCGCCTGGACCCTGGTGTGGGGCTTCCTGCTCCAGGACAACGGCGGCGTCAACGGGGTCCTCGCGCTGGTCGGCGTGGACGGCCCGAACTGGCTCCAGAACGGCCCGACGGCGATGGTCGCGGTGACGTTCACGCAGGTGGTGCGCAGCGTCGGCATCAACATGGTCCTGTTCCTGGCTGCGCTGCAAGGGGTCCCCGGCGAGCTGTACGAGGCCGCGCGCCTCGACGGCGCGGACCCGCGGCGGATCTTCTTCCGGATCACGCTGCCGCTCATCTCGCCGACGCTGCTGCTGACGGCGATCATCACGATCGTCGGGGCGCTCCAGTCGTTCGCGCAGATCGCGGTGCTCACCGAGGGCGGGCCGGGGCTGTCGACGACGGTGCTCGTCTACTACGTGTTCCAGCAGGCGTTCAGCTTCAACGACATCGGATACGGCTCGACGCTCGCGCTGATGCTCCTCACGTTCGTGATGGTGCTGACGGTTATCCAGTGGCAGCTGCGCAGGAAGTGGGTGTTCTATGAGGACTGAGACCGCGCCGCGGCCGTTCGGTCCGCTCGCGCGCCGGATCGCGCTGTACGCCGCGCTGATCGTGCTGGCCGCGCCGTTCGTGATCCCCACGCTGTGGATGGTCGCCTCGTCGTTCAAGCCGCTGAGCGAGATCTTCGCGTCGCCGCCGTCGTTCTTCACCGACTCCCCCACGGCCGCGGCCTACAGCGAGGCGTTCGCGTTCCAGCCGTTCGCGAGGCAGTACTTCAACAGCGTGTACATCGCGCTCGTGGTGACGCTGATCGTGCTGCTGGTGTCGGAGCTCGCCGGGTACGCGTTCGCGCGCATCCGATTCCCCGGCCGGAACCTGCTGTTCGTGGTGGTGCTCGTCGGCCTGCTCGTGCCGAGCGAGGTGACGATCGTGCCGCTGTTCCAGATGTTCAAGCAGGCGGGGATGGTGAACACGCACTGGCCGCTGATCCTGGTGACCGCGTTCGCGGCGCCGTGCGTGCTCGCGACGTTCATCATGCGGCAGTTCTTCATCGCGCTGCCGGTGGAGCTGGAGGAGGCCGCGCGCCTGGACGGCCTGGGCCGCTTCGGGATCTGGCGGCGGATCTGCCTGCCGCTGGCGCGGCCCGCGCTGTCGGCGGTGGCGATCCTGACGTTCCTGTCCTCGTGGAACCTGTACCTGGAGCCGACGGTGTACCTGACGTCGCCGGAGCTGTTCACGCTCCCGCAGGCGCTCACCAGGTTCACCGACCCCTATGGCGGGGAGATGTGGAACACCCAGCTCGCGGCGGCGACGATGACCGTCGTCCCGGTCCTGGTGGTCTTCCTGATCGCGCAGCGCCAGTTCGTGGAGAGCCTGGCCCACTCGGGGCTCAAGGGTTAAGCCTTCACCTGGATGAAGGCGCGGGTGCCGGTGAGGCGCCAGTCGGGCGCGTCGGCGTCGAGCTTCGCGAGGCGGGCGGGGTCGACCCCGACGGCCAGGTCGGACTTGGCGGTCCGCAGGGCCGCCACCGGGCCCGGGAAGTACCCGGCGGCCTCCGCGAAGGGGGTCGTCGGGTCCCACTGGCGGTCGCCCACGAGGCGGCGGTAGTTCAGGTCGCCCTTGAGGATCACGAGCTTCGCGGCCGCGAACTCCTCGGCGAGGTCCGAGGGCAGGGTCCGGTAGTCGGTAGGGTGGACGTACGCGCCGTGGGACCGCAGCCGCAGCCAGCCGAGCCGGATCGCGTCCCGCAGGCGCCCGGCGAGGTCGCGCACGGCCTGGTGCGGGTCGCGGTCGAGGGCGTCGAGCGTGTCCACGACGTCGCGGCCGGTGGCGTCGGAGACGAAGTACGGGTGCGGCTTGAGGTGCAGCTCGACGGGCCCGGTGCCGGTCTCCAGCAGGTGGTCCACGAGCGCGAGGTCGGCGGTGATCTCGCGTCCGGCGTTGTCGGCGACCACGATGACGGGGGCGTCGCCGGGCGCGTCGGCCAGCGCCCACAGCGCGTCGGAGTCGTCGGCGACGAGGTCGCCGTTGGCGGTGTCGGCGTCGGGATTGTTCGTGCGGAAGCCCAGGTCGGCCTGGTTGCCCCAGAGGGCGGCGAGGAGGAGGGCGCGGCGGCGGTCGTCGGGGGCGGCGCCTTCGAGCGAGGCGTAGGCGTCGAGGTCGGTGCGCAGTTCGGGGCCGTCGAGCTGGGCGCGCTTCTGGGGCGCGAAGGGGTCGACCCCGCACCAGGGGCTCTCGTAGTGGTGGAACTCGACGGCGCGGAGGAGGCGCCGGTAGAAGTACGCCTCGGCCCACAGGAACGGCAGGGAGTCCCAGGGGCGGCCCGCGTGGGCGGCGATTTCGAGGTGCCAGGTGTGGATTTCCGGGCCGCCGGGGGTGCGGGGCGGGACGGTTCCGGCGAGGGACTCGGCGAGGAGCGCTTCGAGGGCCTCGGCGATGTGCGGCGGGTAGGGGTGGTCGGCGAGGAGGTTGGCGATGAGCACGGGGTGGCGCTCGTGGAAGACCGACCGGCTGAAGGAGCCGGGCCGGTCGATGCCGATGTGCGGGGGCAGGTCGGGCACGTCCACCACTCCGTTCGCTCGCGGTACGCGGCAATGATGCCATCCCGTGGTGCGGTGTTGTGCGGCCGTTCGGACGTCCGTGTCCCCCTTGGGTTGTGACGCACTGCATCTTACCGATAACACTTTTATCGGTCAATCGGTCCCCCACCTGGGGCGACGTTGCTCGAATTGTTATCTACGCCGGTCTATCCAACCATTTATCTATGGGTTAGATTTACCCCCGTCTCAACCCCGTGCCGACGGTGTAGTCGGCGCAAGACCGAGGAAGGCCGAGACAATGGAGAACAAGATTCGCCGGCGCACACTGGTCCAGGCCGCGGCCACCGCGGGCGTCGCGGTTCCCGTCCTTGCGGCGTGCGGAGGCGGCGACGACGACGGCAACGGCCCCCTGAAGATGGTCGTCTGGGGCGGCGACCTCGACAAGGAGACCTACCAGGCCCGCATCGACTTGTTCGAGAAGGCGAACCCCGACGTCAAGATCGAGCTCCAGCTGATCCCCTCGGACCAGTACGAGCAGAAGGTCCAGACGATGATCGCCGGTGGCGACGGCCCCGACATCATGCAGGTCGCCGAGGGCGTCAACACCTACTCCTCGAAGAGCCAGATCCTGCCGCTCGACGACTACGCCAAGGACGCCGGCCTCGACCTGGAGGAGCGCTTCGGCGCCGTCGGCACCCTCTACAGCTACGAGGACAAGGTCTACGCGATCCCGGACCGCTCCGGCGCGATGATCGTCTACTACAACAAGGACCTCTTCGACGCCGCGGGCGTCGAGTACCCGACCGCCGAGTGGACCCAGGAGGACGCCCAGGCGGCCATGGAGAAACTGACCGTGGCGGGCACCCAGTGGGGCTACGGCGGCGCCGGCTGGTGGCCGCAGTGGTGGTCCTTCGCCTACCAGAACGGCGGGCAGATCATCGACGACTCGGGGCAGCCGACGATCAACTCCCCCGAGGTCGTGCAGGCCCTCCAGTGGGCCGGGGACCTCGCGCACAAGGACCACGTCGTGCCGACCGCCGCCGAGTACGCGGACATGGGCCCGGACATGGGCGGGGACCCTGCGTTCGTCGCGCAGAAGGTCGCGATCAACACGACCGGCTTCTGGGCCATCGGCGGCCTCCTCGACGTGGACTTCAACTGGGACATCGCGCCGATGTGGCGCGGCGTCGACCAGGCCGTCTCGGCCTTCGGCTCGGGCCTGGCGATCTCCCGCGACTGCAAGAACCCCGAGCGCGCGTTCAAGGCCATCGAGTTCCTGACGAACGCCGACGCGCAGGAGGTCATCATCGACAAGGCCCAGGACGTCCCGGCCAACCTCGAAGTGCAGCAGTCCGACGCGTTCCTGACGCCGTCGTGGGCGACCAAGCCGCTCAACATGGCCGCGTTCGGCGAGTCCGCGGACTTCATCTTCCGCGCGCCGTTCATCCCGCAGTGGAACGAGATGCAGGCGGCCTTCGACGACAACCTGGGCACCTTCTGGAACGAGGGCGGCGACGCCCAGACCGAGCTGGACAAGATCCAGACGCAGCTCGAATCGATCATCACCGATTAATTAGGGCCTCAACGATGTCGAAGACCATCGACGAAGCCCCCGGCGCGGTGCGCAGTGCGCGCCGCGCCGGGAGGCGCCGCAAAATGTCGTCGCGCAGCAAGAAGGAAGCCTTCTACTTCTGGCTCTTCATCTCGCCGTGGCTGATCGGGTTCGTGGGGTTCCTCCTCGGCCCGATGATCGCCTCCGTGTACATCTCGTTCACCGAGTGGGACTCGTTCACGCCGCCCGAATGGGTCGGCCTGGACAACTACGCCAAGGCGCTCACCGGCGACCCGGTGTTCTGGAAGGCGCTGGGGAACACGTTCTACTACGCGCTCATCTCGGTCCCGCTGGGCCTGGTGATCGGCGTGTGGCTGGCGAACCTGCTGAACAAGCGGGTGCGCGGCCGCAAGCTCTTCCGCACCTTCATCTACCTGCCGACGCTGGTGCCGCTCGTGGCGACCGCGATGGTCTTCAAGATGGTGCTGGCGCCCTCGGGCCCGCTGAACGAACTGCTCGGGTGGTTCGGGATCGAAGGGCCGAACTGGCTCCTCGACCCGACCTGGGTCAAGCCCGCGCTGATCGTGCTGTCCGCCTGGGGCGCCGGCGGGGCCACCGTGCTCCTGCTGTCGGCCATGAACGGCATCCCGCGCGAGCTGTACGAGGCCGCCGAGATCGACGGCGCCAGCGCCTGGCGCCAGTTCTGGTCGGTCACGTTCCCGCAGATCACCCCGGTGATCTTCTTCAACCTGATCATGGGCCTCATCGGCTCGTTCCAGATCTTCTCGCAGGTGTACATCCTGACCGCGGGCGGCCCGGACAACGCGAGCCAGATGATGGTGCCGCTGCTGTTCCGCGAGGCGTTCTCGTTCTACCACTTCGGGTACGCGTCGGCCGTCGCCTGGCTGCTGTTCATCGTCATCATGGCGTTCACGCTCATCGCGTTCCGCACGTCCCGCAGCTGGGTCTTCTACGAGCAGGAGGTCCGATGACCGCTCTGGCCACCAAGCCCCGCGCCGGGCGCAAGAAGCTCACCGGCGAGCGCGAGCCGCGCCTGCTGTCGGTGTTCAAGGCCTCGCCCGCCACGTACGCGGTGCTCCTGATCGTCTCCGCGATCTTCTTCGTGCCGTTCATCCTCATGGTGTCGATCTCGCTCGCGAGCGACCAGACGAGCGCGCAGAACGCGTTCACCGTGATCCCGACCGAGTTCGAGTGGCGCAACTTCACCGAGGTGTTCACCGCGACCGGCCTGCCGGTCGGGCGGTTCGTCCTCAACTCGGTCCTCATCGCCACGCTCTCGGCGGTCGGCCAGGTGCTCTCGTCCTCGCTCGTCGGGTACGCGTTCGCGCGCCTGCGGGCCCCGGGCAAGGGCGTCATGTTCATGATCGTGCTCGCCACGATGATGATCCCCGCGCAGATCACGATGATCCCGCAGTTCCTGCTGTTCAAGGAGCTCGGCTGGGTGAACACGTACCTGCCGCTCATCATCCCGAACTTCTTCACCAACGCGTTCAACGTGTTCCTGGTGCGGCAGTTCGTCTCCCGCATCTCGGGCGAGCTCGACGAGGCGGCGCAGATGGACGGCCTGGGGTACTTCGGGATCTACCGGCGCATCATCCTGCCGATGATGTGGCCGATCCTCACCGCCATCGCGATCTTCACGCTCACGCACGCGTGGGGCGACTTCATGGGCCCGCTCATCTACCTCAACTCCGAGGAGTCGATGCCGCTGGCGCTCGGCCTCCAGTACATGACGGGGACGAGCAACGAGATGCAGCTGCCGCCGTGGAACCTGGTCATGGTCGGGTCGATCATCCTCACGCTGCCGATGATCGCGATCTACTACCTCGGCCAGAAGTACCTCTACGAGATGAACCTCCAAGGCGGAAGTGCAGGGGTGAAGTAGTGACCGATCTGTCCACTTCGGCCGTGCGGCTCGACCCCACCGGGCTCGTGCTCGACGGCCGCGAAGAGGCGCTGCTGTGCGCGTCGCTGTTCTACTTCCGGCTCCCTCGGGAGACCTGGGAGGCTCGGCTCGCCGCGGTCCGCGCCACCGGCTACCGCGCGATCGACGTCTACCTGCCGTGGAACTTCCACGAGACCGCCCCCGGCGTGTGGGACTTCGAAGGACGGCGCGACGTCGGGGCGTTCCTCGACCTCGCGCATGAGGCCGGCCTCGCGGTCGTCGCGCGGCCCGGCCCGTACATCTGCTCCGAGTGGGACGGCGGGGCGCTGCCCGCATGGCTGGGCCTGGACCCGGACTTGCGTGTGCGCCAGGCCGAACCGCGATTCCTGGAGCAGGTCCGCGGCTGGTTCGACCGGGCGATGCCGCTCCTCGCGGCGCGCCAGTGGGGCCGCGGCGGGTCCGTCGTGGCCGTGCAGCTGGAGAACGAGCTCGACTTCTTCGACACCGCCGACCGGCACGCCTACATCACCGCGCTGCGGGACATGGCGACCGGCCACGGCATCGACGTGCCGCTCATCGCGTGCGCGGGCCAGGGCGACCTGGTCGGCGCCAACGGCGACGTCGAAGGCGTGGCGCCCGCGTTCAACTTCTACCCCGACGACCGCTCGCCGTTCGTCGAGGCCGAGGTGCGCCGCTACGCCGACCTGGTGGCCTCGCGCGGCCTGCCGCTGCTGGTCACCGAGACCAACCGCAGCCACGCCACGCTCCGCCGCCTGCTCGTCTCCGGCGCGACCCTGATCGCGCCGTACCTCCAGGGCTCGGGCTACGACTTCGGGTACACGCCGTCGGTCGGCAACTGGGGCGACCCGGGCGGGTTCATGACCCACGACTACGACTTCGGCGGCTACCTCTCCCCCGTGGGCGAGGCGCGGCCGGAGACGGCCGAGGCCCGCGTGCTCACCGCGCTCGCGCGCACGCTCGGACCGGCCCTGGCGAAGGCCCGGACCACCGCAGCCGAAGGCGTCGAAGCGGTCTCGGTGACCACCAGCTCGTCCCCGTCGCGCCTCGTCCTCGACGGCGGCGGCACGGTCACCGGCGTCCCGAACCTCACCGAGAAGCCCGGAACCGCACGGGTCGGCGGGATCGAAGTGGCGCTCGCGCCGCGCTCGACCGCGCTCATCGTGCAGGACCTGCCGCTGGAGGGCTTCGGCCTGTCCGGCGTGCTCGGGTTCGCGTCCGCGGACCTGGTGAGCGCCACCGCGAACGGGCTCGGGTTCGCCTCGCGCGTGCCGAGCACCGTGGTCGTGAACAGCGAGATCGCCGCGTTCGAGGCCCCTGAGCCCGGGAACCCGGTGCGGCGCACCGTGGGCAAGGTCGAGGTCGTCGTCCTCCACCCGGAGGACGTGCCCGACGCCGACGGCGCGCAGGGCGTCATCCACGGCCCCGCAGGGGAAGCCGAGGAGCTCACCGCCGCATACCGGCGCGCGCTGCCGACCCGCTCGGGCCGGACCGAGGCGCACGACCTGCCGCCGGTCTCCGAGACCGTGGGCGTCCACCGCGGACGCACCCACTACAGCGCGGGCATCGACGGGATCGGCGAACTGCTCATCGAGGGCGCGGCCGACATCGTCGACCTCGCGCTCGACGGGGAGGCGCAGCCGACCCGGGTCGTGTACGGCGCCACCATCACCGTGCAGGCCGCGGGCAAGTCCCGGATCGACGCCACGGTGGAGACCTGGGGCCACGCCAACTTCGACGACGCGCGGCTCCCGGGCCTCGCGCTCGGGTCGCTCCGCGGCCTCGGGAAGGTCTGGGCGGTCGTGGAACGCGAGGACGTCCACGCACTGTGGACCGTCGACGGCGGCTCGCAGTGGGCCGGGGACCCCGCGCCCGTGCGGAGCCTCGGCGGTTGGAGCAGCACCCGCATCGGCCGCCCGGCGACCTACCGCCGCGCGCTCCCGGTCGACGGCGTCACCCACTACGCCTTCCACCTCGGCGAACTGACCCTCCCGGTCGAGGTCGCCGTGGACGGCGAGGCGCGGATCGTCAGCCCGCTCGACCCGTGGGTCCACCTGGAGCCCGGACAGGGCCGCGAAGTGGCGGTCACCGCGCCGCACTGGCCCGGCTCCGGTTCCGGCCCTGTGGAACTGCTCCGGCTCGAAGCCGTGCGCGGCTGGCAGGTCGAGGCCCAGAACGACGCGGCGATCATCGCGCTCGCGGGCCAGGACGCCGAAGGGCTCGCCGTCGACCTACCGCTCGACCTCGCCCCCGGTGAGGAGGCGTGGCTCGACGTGCCCGTCCCCGCAGGCGGGCAGTCGCTCCGGTTCGAGGGCGAGCAGGTCCGTCTGAGCGCCTTCGCCAACGGGGAACTGCTCGGCCGGGTCTGGCTCGACGACCCGCACCGGCCCCGGTTCACCGGCGGCGATCTGGGTCGACTGTGGATCCCCGCCGAGTGGAACTCCGGTACCGTCAGAGTGCTGGCCCGCGGCACCGCCGGAGGCGTCCAGCCGCGCCTCTCACGCGTCACCGCAGCCCCCGCACCGGAGTAGATCCGAGCCCCCAGGAGTACCGACATGGCCCCCACCAGGCGCACTTCACGCGACATCCGCAGCGAGTCGCGGCTCGACGTCCTGCACGCACTGCTCACCGCGGGCGAGACCACCCGCAACGACCTCGCGCGCACCACGGGACTGAGCACCGCGACCGTGGCGACGGTCGTCAGCGACCTGCTCTCGGGCGGGATCGTCACCGAAGCGCGTGTCGCCAGCGGACGGGTCGGGCGGCCCACCACACTCCTGCGGCTCAACCAGGATCGCGGCCGCATCGTCGGCGTCGACGTCGCGGAGACGTACATCAGGGCGGTCGTGTTCGACGCCGCCCTCGATGAAGTCGCCTCCGCCGAGGTCGCCGCCGACGAGCGGCACGACGAGACCGAAGAGGTCGTCGACGGCATCGCGCGCGCCGTCGACGCCGCCCTGGCCGAGGCGGGCACGCCGCGCGGCGAAGTGCTCGGCGTGGGCATCTCGCTCCCGGGCTCCATGCAGCGCTGGGGCGGGGCCTCCCCCGTCATGCCGAACGCCGCGTGGCGCCACCTCGACCGCATCCACGAGCGCCTCGGCCTGCCCGTGGTGCTCGACAACCCGCTCAAGGCCATCGCCACCGCCGAACTGTGGTTCGGCCAGGGCCGCAAGCACTCCAGCACCATCACCGTGAACCTCGGCACCGGCGTCGGCGCCGGGATCATCCTCAACGGCGCGATCCTGCGCGGCGCCACCAACTTCGCGGGCGAATGGGGCCACAGCCTCCTCGCCCTCGACGGGCGGCCCTGCCGGTGCGGGAGGCGCGGCTGCGTCGAGGCGTACGTGGGCGCCGACGGCATCCAGCGGACCCTGGGAGCGATCAACCCCGAGCACCGGCTCGCCTCGGTCACGCACCAGCGGGACTTCATCGGCGCCTTGGCGACCGCGCTGGAGCCGCCCGAACCCGACCCGGCCGTCACCGAAACCATCGAGCGCACCGCCCGCTATCTGGGGGCCGCGCTCGCCGACCTCGTCGCGATCGTCAACCCCGAGACCATCACGCTCACCGGATGGACGGTGTGGGCGCTCGGCGACCACCTCGTGCCCGCGGTGCGCCGCAGCGTGGTCGAGGAGGCGCCCGGCGACTCGGCCGCCGACCTGGAGGTCGAGGTGTCCACGGTGCGCGGGAACTCGGTCGCCACCGGCATCGCCACGATCGCGCTCGAACGCTTCCTCAGCGACGTCGGCCTCGTCACCACGCGGGTTCCCACCGCCCTCTGAGGTGTGCGGGCCGCCTCCCCGGGTAACCGGAGGGCGGAAGACGACGCGCCGACCGGCGCGTTCCGCGACCGAAGGAGGTCTGCCTTGAGCAGCATCACCGAATCAGTCGACGTCGAAGTCCCGGTCTCCACGGCGTACAACCAGTGGACCCAGTTCGAGACCTTCCCGTCCTTCATGGAGGGTGTCGACGAGGTCCAGCAGATCGGCGAGACGCTCACCCACTGGCGCATGAGCATCGGCGGCGTCGCCCGCGAGTTCGACGCCGCGATCACCGAGCAGCATCCCGACGAGCGGGTCGCCTGGAAGTCCATCTCCGGGCCCGCGCACGCGGGCGTGGTCACGTTCCACCGCCTGGACGACGACCACACCCGAGTCACCGCGCAGATGGAGATCGACCCCGACGGGTTCGCCGAGACCGTGGCCGACAAGGCCGGGTTCCTGACGCACCGCGTCAAGGGCGACATGCAGCGGTTCAAGTTCTACATCGAGGACCGCGGCACGGAGTCCGGCGGCTGGCGCGGCGAGGTCGAACCGCCCGGCCTGCCGCTGTAACTCAATCCGCTTCGAGGGCCTCGGCGAGTTCGCCGAGGCTCTCGCACTGCCAGTCGAACTCGTCCTCCGGCGCGGGCGGGTCACCGATGGGGCGGCGCACGTAGGCCGTCCGCATCCCGATCGCCTGTGCGCCGCGGAGGTCCCACGCGTGCGCGGCGACCATGAGAATCCGCTCCGGCGGGCTGCCGACCGCTTCGACGGCGAGCCGGTAGACCGCGGGCGCGGGCTTGTACGTCTGGGCGTCCTCGGCCGAGAGCGCCTGGTGCCAGCGCAGACCCGCGTGCGCGGTCAGGTGGAGCAGCGCGGCCCGGTTGGCGTTGGACAGGGCGAGGACGGGGAACGTGCGGGCGAGGCGTTCGAGGCCCGCGGCCGAGTCGTCCCAGGCGGTGTGGCGGCGCCCCGCGCCGGCGAGGCGGGCGATGACGGCCGCGTCCGTCACTCCGGCCTGCTCGGCGACCGCTGCGGCGGCTTCGGCGTCGAGGGCGTCGGCGGTCGCGAAGGGGCGCTCGCCCTTGACGATCCGGTCCTGTTCGCGTTCGATATGCCGCTGCCACAAGGCGAGCAGCGCATCGGTGTCGCCGCCGGGCGCGGCTTCGCGGATGGCGGCGGCGAGGCCGCGGGGCTCGTCGACCATGGTGCCGAGGACGTCGAAGACGACGGCGTCGATGGGTGCGGTCATGTCACTCCTTGGTGTCGGGGTCCGATGCTGCCACATTGCCGCGGCGAGGGACCACTGCAAGGACGATGCCCGCGAGGAGGATTGCGAAGGCCGGGATGAGGAACCAGTTGCCGAGCCGGTCGTAGACGGTCTGCACGGGTTCGGTCGGGACGTCGGCGACGGCGAGGCGGGCGTCTTCGGCGAGCACGGTCCCGCGGGCGTCGCTGACGGTCATGAGGCCGATCTGCCCGGCCCGCACCAGGGAGAAGCCCTGTTCGACGCCGCGGGTGACGGCCACGCGGGAGTGCCACCAGCCGTCGATCGTGAAGTCGAGGGCGGGGGCGAGGACCAGCCCGAAGTCCTCGTCTCCGTACTCGGCGATGGCGGCGGCGTGGTCGAGGTCTTTGCAGATGGTCAGGGCCCAGCCGCCGCCGACGCCGGGGATCGACACCGGTCCGTTGTCGGAGGGGGTCATCCAGTCTTCGAGGCCGGGGATGAGGTGCTGCTTCCGGTACTCGGCGGTGTTGTGGCCGTTCGCGGGGATCCAGACGGCGGCGTTGTAGGTGTGGCCGTCGGACTCCACGGCGAGGCCGAGCACGAGGTCGATGCCGGAGGAGACGGCGAGGGCGGACCAGCGGTCGAGGTAGGGGCCGGTCTGCGCTTCGGTGGTGTGGAAGACCTTCTCGGGGAGGACGAGCAGGTCGAGGTCGTCGGCGGCGCCGAGGCGTTCGATCTCGCGGGCGTAGCGGGCGAAGAGCGTTTCGGCCTTGTCGGTGTCGACTGGGATGGAGTCCTCGTCGGTGGGGAGCGCGAGCGCACCTGCGCGGACCGTGGGGCCCTGGTCGACCGGGCGGGCGAGGCCGAAGACGAGGGCGGCGGCGAGGCAGGCCGCGGCGGTCGCGGCGATGCCGACGGCGAGTCCGCGGCGGGCGCCGGGGGCGAGGATCGTGGCGACGGCGGAGGGGATCGCCATGAGCAGGAAGGTGATCCCCCAGATGCCGGTGACGGACGCGAGCTGGAGGATCGCGGTCTGCCCGGCCTGGGTGTAGGCGAGGCTCCACCATTCGCCGCCCGCGTCGGCGTTGATGACCGACCCGAGGTACTCGACGGCGACGACACCCGCGGGGAAGGCGAGGAACGCGGCCCAGTGGCGGCCGCGGCGCATCAGAGCCCGGTACAGGAGCGTCGCGGCGGTGTAGAGCCCGGTGAAGACGACGACCGAGACGACGATGAAGACCGGCGCCATCTCCAGTGAGTCGGCGAGGTACCACCAGATGCGGGCGGTGCCGCCGAGCCAGGCGGCTTCGGCGGTGAGGAGCGCGGCCCAGAACCCCAGCCGCGGGACGGCCAGGAGCATCGGGATCGGTGCGGTCCACATCAGCCACCACACGGGGTCGAGCCAGAAGCCGAGGGCGAGCATGACGGCGGTCCCGAAGGCGCCGAGGAGGATCCACGGGAGGGGTCTAGGCGAGGATGCCATGGAGGAGCCTTTCGAGGGTGTCGTGGCAGAGGGTGCGGAACGCGTCGGGGTCGGGGGCGATGCGCCCGCCTTGGTAGAGGGCGACGAGGCCGTAGAGGCCGGAGGTGACCGCGAGCCCGAGCGCCCAGGGCTCGGCGGGCGCGAGGTCGCCTTTCGCGAGGCCGGATTCGATGATGCCGGTGAGCAGACCGAACAGGCGGGAGCGACCGGAGCTGAAGTCGGCGGGGTAGACGCGGGCGCCTTCGCGGGGCTCGATGAACATGAACGCGAACTGGTGGGGCCGCTCCAGCGCGAGGTCAACGAGGTCGTCGACGGCGCCGTGGAGGGCTTCGACGGTGTCGTCGGGGATGTGCTTGCGGCTCAAGCGGTCGTAGGTCTCGGTGAAGAGGTCGTCGGCGACGCGGTCGAGGAGCGCTTCGCGGCTCGGAAAGTGCCGGTAGACGGCCATGGGCGAGAGGCCGACGGCGTCGCCGATCTTCCGCATGCTCACCGAGGCGCTGCCGCCGTCGGCGACGAGTTCCTTTGCGACGGCGACGATCCGGTCGGGGGTCGTGGTCATGTTTACACCATACACATCCGTGTTTACGGCGTAAACACATGGGGCATGAGGAAGCGCCCGGCCGCATCCGGCCGGGCGCTGACGTGCTGCGCTACTTGACGAGCGGGGCCACGGACCCGCGGATGACGAGGTGCGCGCCGAGGGTGGTGTGCGGCGGCGGGCCGCCGTTGCGGGCGTGTTCGAGGGCGAGGCGCACGGAGGTGCGGCCGAGCTCCTCGTGGGGCTGGTAGACGGTGGTGAGGTCGATGTCGGCGGCGGGCGGGAGGTCGTCGAAGCCGATGAGCGAGACGTCGCCGGGGATCGAGAGGCCGTGCTCGACCAGGGCCTGGCGGGCACCGGCGGCGATCTGGTCGTTGGCGGCGAACGCGGCGGTGAAGTCGGGCGGGCCCGCGGCGAGGCGGGACCGCATCATCCGGTAGCCCTCGTAGCGTTCGAAGGTGCCGTCGACCTCCAGCGAGGGGTCGTGCGGGACGCCGTGGGCGGCGAGGGCGCCCCGGTACCCGGCGATCCGCGCGTCGGGGGTGGTGTAGCCGGGACGGCGGCCGAGGAACAGGATGCGCTTGTGGCCGTTGGAGAGCAGGTGGCTGGTGGCCGCGAACGCGCCGCCGGTGTTGTCGTACTCCACGACGACCGCGGGCGCGTCGGGCCCGAGCGGCGGGCGCCCGCACAGGACGAGCCGGGAGCCGACGGAGGCCAGCGCGTGGGCGTACCGGCTCATGCGGGCCTTGTACTCGTCGTCGGCGTTCACGTTGCCGACGAGGATCACGGCCTCGGGGTGCTGCTCGCGCATGAACTGGACCATGGCGAGTTCGCGTTCGGCGTCGCCGCCGCTGGTGCCGATCTGGCAGAGGCGCCCGTCCTCGGCGGCCTGGGTCTGGACGCCTTGGGCCACATGGGCGTAGTGGGGCGAGATCACCGAGTTGACGATGATCGCGATGCTCTTGCGGGTGGTCCCCTGGAGGGCGCGGGCGTGGTGGTTGGCGACGTAGTCGAGTTCTTCGACGGCGCGCATGACCTTGCTACGGGTGGCGGGCGCGGCGGGGTAGGTGCCGGAGAGGATGCGCGAGACGGTGGCGACGGAGACGCCCGCGCGCTCGGCGACTTCGCGGATGGTCGTCTGGCGTTTGCCGCCGTTGTTGTCGCTCGCCTTGCGCGCCAAGCTGTCCGCCTCGGTTTCAGGTGCAGTTTCAGAGTTTCTGCAAACGGTTCCTGAAACAATGATCGCCGCCTGGCACGCGGGTGTCAAGGGCGGGGCGGGGGCGACCCCTCAGACGCCCCCGCCCCCGCGGATCGTATATCCTATAGGATATAGGGCCCGCGGCCGGAGTTACTGCTCGCTGGCGAAGAGGGTCTCCGCCTCGGTGAAGAACAGGTCGGCGGCCTCGGCCGCGGTCATGGTGGCGTACTGGACCTGCTGGTAGATCTCGGTGAACTTCGCCTCGACGGCGCCCGCGGCGGCGGGCGGGACGACGGGTGCGCCCGCGAGGTGGCCCTCCACGGTGGCCTCGTAGTCGATGACGGCTTGGGAGGCCGCGTCGAGTTCGACGTTGTCGAGGGCGGTCTTGGTGGCGGGGATGCCGCGGTTGGTGCCGAGGATCTTCGCGGCGTCGGGGTCGCCGAGCAGGAACTCGATGAGCTTCGCGGCGGCCTCGGGCTGCTCGGAGTTCGCGCCGACGACGTACTGCATCGCGGGGCGCAGGTGGAGCGCGAGGTTGGCGGGGTCGGCGGTGGGCGGGGCGATGATCCCGAGGGTGCCGCCGCCGTCGGTGACGGTGGACCAGTAGCCGTTGACGGCGGTGTCCCAGCGCATCTCGGTGGCGATGGTGCCCGCGGCGACGCCGGGGGCGTTCTCGGCGGCGGTCTCCTCCGGGGAGGGCACGGACCCGTCGGCCTGGAGCGGCGCGGCGATCGACCACCACTCCACGAGCTGCTCCTTGGTGAAGTTGAGGCTCGCGGCGTCGTCGGAGTAGAAGCTGTCGCCCTGCTGGCGCAGCCACAGCTCGGCGAGGAGGTAGGACCCGGTCCAGTCGCTGCCGCCCCATTTGCCGTCGCCGAGCGCGGCGGTGAGGGTGCGGATGAGCTCGGTGTAGTCGTCCCACGAGTAGCCGGCCTCGGGCACGGCGATGCCGTGCTCCTCGAACCAGTCGGGCCGGTAGATGAGGCCGAACACGTTGGTGCCCACGGGGACGGCGATGAGCTGCCCGTCGAGCTTGGCGGTGTCGAGCACGCCCTCGCGGAAGTCGGCGGTGTCCACGAGGCCGTCGAGGGGCAGGAGCATCCCGGAGGCGCCGAACTGGCGCAGGCGCGGGTAGTCCATCTGGAACACGTCGGGCAGGTCGCGCGAGGCCATGCGGCCGGTGAGGCTCTCCCAGTAGGCGGGGTAGTCGGCGAAGTTGGCGGCGACCTTGATGCCCTCGTTCTTCTCCATGAAGAGGTCGACGGCCTGCTTGGTGATGTCGGCCCGCGCCTCGTCGCCCCACCATTCGAAGCTGATCTCGACGGGGTCGTCGGCGGTCCCGGCGGGGCCGTCGTCGCCGCAGGCTGCGGCGGCGGCGAGGGCGGCTGAGGCGGTGGCGCCGGTGAGGAGGGTCCGGCGGCGGATCGGGTTGCGGCTCATCATTGAACTCCTTCGTGAGGGGATGGGGCGTGGGGGTTAAATCGTTTTAACTTGTGTCGCGGTCACCTTAGATCGCGGTTTCGAAGCCTGTCAAGCGGGTCGCTCGTGCCTGCCGACGTAGAACCGGGCCTTGAGGACGTGGGTCCCCGGTTCGAGCACGCCGGTGACGACCGGCAGAACCGTTGCGGGCCAGTACATGTGGGTGCCCGGCACCGGGTAGATGACGCTGCGCTCGCGCCCGTCCTCGGGAATGACCGAACTGCGGATGCCCCGCGAGGTCGCGATCGCCGCGAACTCGCCGGCGATCGTCTCGGCGCCGTCGCGCGGGACGCACCAGGCGCCCTCGCCGGTGTGGAGGCGCCGCGCGGTCTCGATCGTGTGGGTGCGCACCTGCCATCCGCTCCAGAACGCCTCCACCTCCGAGATGATCGTGACGTCTTCCCAAGGGCACCAGGCGACCGTGAGGCCCTGCTCCCCCACTCGGGACTCCACGGAGTCCTCGCGGCCGCGCCAGTGGACGCCGTCGTCGGAGAGCATGAGCGCGCCGTCCGGCGCGGCCGCTTCGAGGCCGGGGCCGTCCACCGAGCGCGAGAACCCCGCGAGCGAGGAGTAGGCGAGGCGCGCGTACGTGTCCTTGCCCCCGCGCATCTTCTCGCGCCAGTCCTGGCCGTTGAGGCGCATCACGTCGCCGTCGTGGCCCCTGACGTGGATGGTCTTCGCCGCCGGAGACACCGCGGTCCCGGGTTCGAGGTCCGTGGGTTCAGAGGTCCAGAAGGGATGGTCCGCCGGGGCGAGGAGCCCGGTGAAGACCTTCGAGGCCCACCACGGCGATCCGGCCGTCAGGTACTGCTCGACCAGCGCGTCGTTCGGGTAGCCGTACCCGACGCTCAGCCGGTGGTCCGGGGTGAGGATCGGCTTGTCCCACCACCATTCGAGGAGGCGGCGGCTGAGTCCGGCGGCCTCTCCCCACGGCACGGCCTCCACGTCGGCGGCGGCCAGCGCGCCCCACAGGGACCCTTGCGCGAAGCGGTACCCCATGCTGCGCCCGTAGGGGACGGCCGCGCCGTCGGCGGCGAACCAGGACCGGAAGCCGCGCGCGAACTCGGCGGCGGGCTCCACGAAGCGGTCGTCGCCGCCGAGGCGGTAGTGCAGGAGCGCGTAGGTGTGGAACGCGAAGGGGTTGTAGTAGTCCACGCGCCCTTGGGGTCCGTCTTTGAAGACGCCCCCGCCGAGGTCGAACTCCCCGATGCGGTCGAGGTGGGCCCGGGCGACGGCGGGGTCGCGGTCGGCGCCGATCGCGTCGAGGCCGTGGCCCACGAGCACCGGGAAGTAGTGCCAGTTGTTGTCGACCACTCCGGTCGTGTAGGCCTGGGAGAGCCAGGCGATGGTGTGGTCCTTCGCCTTGGGGGCCAGGGGTTCCCAGAGCCGTTCGGGGGCGGTGGCGAGGGCCCAGCCGAGGGCGGCGGCCTCGACGCAGCGCTGGGCGCCGTCGTGGAAGTCCCCGGCGTACCAGTCGTCGCCGGGGTCGACGGCGCGGGCGATGGTGGCGGTGACGGCGTCCCAGAGGTCGTCGGGGACGGCGTCGGCGGCCGCGGCCAGGCCCCAGAGCGGGCGCATGAGCTGTTCGAACCAGTTCTCGTTGTGGGTGTGGTTCGACATGGTCACGGGCATCGCGTCGGGGCCTTGGACGGCGAGGTCGAGGCCGGGCCGTCCGATGGCGAGGGCGGCGCGCTGCCAGCCGGTGCGGGTCTGGTCGAGCGGGCCGAAGGCCCGCAAGGGAGTGGTCACAGTCGGTTCAATCCATGGGGTCGGGCGGGGCCGCCGGGGCGGCCCCGCGGTGCGGCGCTAGTAGGTGATCGGGGGCGCGGGCGGGGTGGTCATGCCCGAGCCGAGGTAGTAGTCGACGTGGTGGGACTGCATGTAGCCGTGGACGGTCATGCAGTTGCGGTACTCGGGGTTGTGCGCGAGCGTGTACAGGCGGGTGGTGGTGGGCTTGTCGGTGGTGAAGATGATGAGCTGGTCGTAGGCGGCGTTGGTGTAGACGGCCTCTTCGCGCCAGTCGCCGAGGAGGTCGCCGACGAGGGTGGGTCCGCCTTGGGCGGCCTTGACGGCGCCGTAGTTCGTGACGGTCTCGATGCGCGGCAGGCTGTTGGTGGGCTTGGGGTTGAGGGGGTCCCACTCTTCGAGCTTGCCGTCGTTGAGCAGTTCGATTGAGGTGTCGCCGTCCCACCACAGGCCGAGCTGGGGCCAGGGGCGCAGGGACGTGTCGGGTTCGGTGAGGGTGTTGGTGGAGGCGTTGTAGAGGCCGTCGAAGGACCAGACCTCCATGCCGGGGTAGCGGGGGTCGACGTCGCCGGCCATGCCGCGGCCGACGTCGGCGGTGCCTTCGAGGGTGTGCTGCCAGATCATCTGGCCGTTGGCGGCGTCGTAGTAGTACTCGCGCAGGCCGGAGGCGTTGTCCTGCTGCACGCCGTAGCCTTCGAGGCCGGGGTTGGCGGGGTCGATGTCGGCGATGTGGAACCGGTCGCCGTGCTGGATGCCCTGGTCGGCGAGGGAGTAGCGGAGGGTGCCGTTGCTGTTGAGGACGAACCCGATGTGGGCGACCTCGTCGGTGCCGTTGCCGTCGACGTCGACGATGCGGATGTTGTGGCCGTCGGCGGCGTTCGTGGAGCCGCGGTTCCACTTCCACTGCTGGGTGAGGTTCTGCCCCGACCAGGAGTAGGCGGCGATCATCATGTTGAACCCGCCGCTGTCCTGGCGGTTCTTCATGGAGGCGATGAGGGACGGGCGCTGCCCGTCGAGGTAGCCGACGCCGAACTGGGCGGCCATGGGCCCGTCGGCGAGGTAGTCCTGGGCGATGCTCACGTAGTTGCGCAGGGCCCCGGTGCGGCCGTCGAGGATGCCGATCCACTGCCGATTGTCGTCGGCGTGGGTCCAGGTCTGGCCGTCGCCGAAGACGGTGCCGTCGGCGAATTTGAGGGCGACGTCGGCGAAGCCGTCGGTGTTGAAGTCGTAGACGGTGACGCCGTCCCAGTGCCCGACGTCGATGGTCGCCGAGCCCGGTTCGATGTTGTCCTGGTTGGTGGAGTTGGGGCCGAGGTTGACCGACCACAGGAACTGGCCCCTGCTCGTGTACGCCTCGATCGACTGGGGTGAGGTCTGGCGGTCGACCACGTAGTCGTACTCGCCGTCGCCGTCGAGGTCGCCGGTCCAGGTGAACTTGACGGGGCCGCCGGCGCGCATGGGGATGCGCACGACCGGTTCGTCGGCGTGGTTGGCGCTCAGGGTGAACGAGCCGCTGGGGGTCTGCTCGGCGCCGCCGACGACGGGGACGACGCGGTAGGCGTTGGCCTGCGCGAGGTTCGCGGCGGTGTCGGTGTAGTTGGTGCCGCCGGTGAGCACGGAGGAGTTGAGTTTCGTCCAGGCGCCGCCGTTCGCGGACCGGTAGACGTTGAAGCCGATGCCGCTCGGGTCGAGGCCGAGGAGGCGCCAGCTGACGAAGACGCTGGAGCCGTTGCGCACGGCGACGACGCTGCGGCCGAGGTCCTCCATGGTGCGCACGGTCTGCTGGGCTCCGACGTCGGGCTCTTCGGCGTGGGTGGTCGTGGCGCCCACGGCGAAGGCGGTAGCGGCCGCGAGGCCGATCACCGCCCCGATCGCCGGGAGTCGCTTAAACGTTTTCATGATCGCTCCAAGTATGCCGGTGGAATGGGCGCGCCGCCAGACCCCGTACCCGACATTCGCGTCGGCCGAATGTGGCTCACCCTCGATCGGTTGACGATACATCGATGTGTGACTATATTGAACCCCCTGAGTTAAAACGATTTAAGTCAGACCCGTCCGCTCCCCCTCTTGGAGGCAACGTGACCAGCCCTTCACCCGCTCCGGAACCCATGTCCAGCACCGGTTTCAGCCGCCGCGGCGTCCTCGCCGCCGGCGCGGGGGTCGCGGCGGCGGCCGCCCTGTTCGAGGCCGCGCCCGCGCACGCCCAGACCGGCCCCTCGACCGACGCCGGACCGGATTCGGTGCGGCTCGACTGGCTCGAAGGCGCCCCCGCCGAGTCCCCCGGCTCCACCTGGGGCGTCCCGTGGGGCCCCGGCCGCTTCGCCGAGGACCAGCAGTTCAAGCTCACCGGCGCCGACGGCGCCCCCGTCCCCGTCCAGACCTGGCCCCTCGCCTACTGGCCCGACGGCTCCCTGAAGTGGACCGCCCACGCCATCGGCCCCGACGCCAGGCAGGAGTCCTTCACGCTCGAAGCGGGCGCACCCGCCGAGTCCGAGCACGTCGTGTCGGTCTCGAAGTCCCGCAGCCACATCGACATCGACACGGGCGTCATCTCGGTGCGCATCGGCAAGTCCGGCACCGACCTCGTCAAGCACGTCAAACGCGGCGACCGCACCATCGCGTCCTCCGGCCACCTCGTGAACATCACCCAGGCCGAGGCCCCCGACCCCGAGACCGGCTCGGTCACCCGCGACCGCTACGCCAGCGACATCGACGAAGTGAGCGTCGAACAGGAGGGCCCGCTGCGCGCGGTCGTCCGCATCGACGGCACCCACCGCAAGACCCGCGGCAGGGGCCGCTCCTGGCTGCCGTTCACCGTGCGCCTGTACTTCTACGCGGGCGGCGAGTCGTTCCGCATGGTCCACACGTTCGTCTACGACTCCGACGGCGACGACGCCTTCATCGCCGGACTCGGCGTCCGCTTCAAGGTCGCCATGTCCGACGCGATGTACGACCGGCACGTGCGGTTCGTGGGCGAGGGCCACGGCCAGCTCACCGAGGCCGTCAAGGCCGTCACCGGCATGCGGCGCGACCCCGGTGCGGCCGTGCGGGAAGCGCAGATCGCGGGCACCGCGCTCCCCGATCCGTCCACGTGGGACCAGCGCGTGACCACGCGCCTGCAATGGATCCCGGACTGGGGCGACTACTCGCTCACCCAGCTCACCTCCGAGGGCTACCAGATCAAGAAGCGCACCAAGGAGGGCCACGCCTGGGTCCCGGTCGACCAGGGCCGCCGCTCCTCCGGGTTCGGGTACGTCGGCGGCGTCTCCGGCGGGTTCGCGTTCGGCATGAAGGACTTCTGGCAGCGCCACCCCTCCGGGCTCGACATCCGGGGCGCGCACACCGACGAAGCCTCCGTGACGGTGTGGATGTGGTCCCCCGAGGCCCAGCCGATGGACAACCGGTTCTACCACGACGGCCTCGGCCAGGACACCTACGCGAAGCAGCTCGACGCCCTGGAGATCACCTACGAGGACTGGGAGGCCGGCTTCGACACCCCCTACGGCGTCGCCCGCACCACCGAGCTCCTGTTCTGGGCCCTCGACGCGACCCCGAGCCACGATCGCTTGGGCGCCATGGCCGACGCCGTCCGCGCCCAGCCGCAGGTCGCCGCCCCGCCCGAGCACCTGGCGGCCGCGGGCGCGTTCGGCGGGCTCGTGGGGCCCGTGGACCGCTCGCACCCGTTCAAGGAGTTCACCGAGGACGTGCTCGACGCGAACTTCCAGTACTACAAGGCGGCCCAGGGCCAGCGCCACTGGTACGGCTTCTGGGACTACGGCGACGTCATGCACTCCCAGGACGGCGACCGGAAGGTCTGGCGCTACGACGTCGGCGGCTACGCGTGGGACAACTCCGAGTTCTCCACCGACCAGTGGCTGTGGCAGTACTACCTGCACACCGGCACCGCCGAGTCGTTCCGCTTCGCGGAGGCCATGACCCGCAAGACGACCGAGGTGAACACCTACCACATCGGCGACTGGGCGGGGCTCGGCACGCGGCACGGCGTCATGCACTGGGGCGACTCGTCCAAGCAGGTGCGCATCTCCAACGCGAACTACTGGCGGTACTTCTACTACCTGACCGCCGACGAGCGCGTGGGCGACATCCTCCACTCCCTGCACGACTCCGAGCTGACCGCCCTCGTCCTCGACACCGGCCGCAAGATCCGCGACCCCGAGACCGACCCGTGGGACCCCGACCCCACGGCCGTGGATATCGGCTTCGGCACCAGCTGGGCGCCGCTCGCCGCCGCCTGGCTCACCGAATGGGAGCGGCGCGGACCCGACTGGGAGTTCTGCCGCGACAAGGTCCTCGGCACGATGGAGACCATTGCGGCGCAGCCGAACGGCTTCGCGCAGGGCAGCGCGCTCTACAACACCGAGACCGGCCGGTACGCGATCGCCGAGACCCCCGTGGTGGAGCGCTCGAACCTCTCCAGCGGCTTCGGCCGCTTCGAGATCGTCGCCGAGCTGCTCCAGCAGGTCGACATGCCCGCGTTCGAGGCCGACTGGCTCCGCTACAGCCGCTTCTACACCGCCACCCGCGCCGAGCAGGAGGCCGAGTACGGCTCGCGTTTCGGCGACCTGTTCCTGTGGGCGTATTCGCGGGGCAACGCCCAGGTCTACGCCCGCACCGGCGACGAGGACCAGGCCCGCCACACCTGGAAGGTCTTCCGCACCCAGGCCGAGTACTGGCGCGGCGACTCCCCCGACTGGCCCGCGTTCGAACGGGTCGAGACCACGCTGAATCCGACCGACTGGTGGCCGCGCATGGCGACCAACGACGCCGCCCAGTGGGGCATGGCCGCCATCCAGAACCTCCACCTCGTGGGCGACTTCGTCCCTGACGAGTAGGCCGCGGGGGGAAAGGAGTCAGGGGCCGCGGCGCCGCCGGAGACGGCGCCGCGGCCCTCGCGCGCGCTGCGGGCAGCAGTGGTGGTCCGCGCCTACAATGACCGCGTTTCTCCGTCATTGCCCGGCAGGAAAGTGAACGCATCCACCATGAAGATCAGAGCGGCTTTGTGCTGCCTCGCCGCCTCGGGACTGCTCCTGAGCGGGTGCAGCGACGACAGCGGCACCATCGACGAACCCGATGAGGCCGCGACTTCCGCCGCGGCGGAAGAGGAGACCGAGGCCCAGGCGTTCGACCCGCCCAAGGAGTTCGACTTCGAAGCGGGCGTGGCGCTCCCGCCCGAGGCCGTGGCCTCCAAGATGAACACCACCGGCTCCAACGTCCAGCAGCTCCCGGTGGCCCTCGTCGGGACGAAGGCGTTCATCGCCTCCGCCGAGCGCCTCCAGGTCGTGGACACCGCCACCGGTGAGGCCCTGCCCGACGTCGTGCCCGCCTCCGGCACGCCGATGCCGCCGATGCAGACGACCGGCATGGTCGGCGAGAACCCGTTCGAGGCCCCGCTCGTCATCGAGTCCGGCGGCACGACGCTGGTCATCGCGCCGTTCATCGTCCAAGACGCCGAATACAACTACGACCTCGACGTCGTCGCGGTCGACGGAGCCACCGGCGAAGTCGTGTTCGACGTCCCGGTCGAGCTGCCCGCACTGGCCTACGGCGGCTACGAGCACGCCGAGGCCATGGGCGAGTCCGGAGGCGTCGTCCTCATCAAGGTCTTCGACGTGTACACCGTCGCCTTCGACACGGCGGCGCAGTCGGTCGCGTGGGAGGCCGAACTGGCCCCCTACCTCGTGAGCGGCGACGTCGTGGTCGCGCCGTCGACGGAGACCAGCTCCAACTACGACGGGCTCCTCATCGCCGACGGCACCCCCAAGTGGGCGAACAAGGACCTCGCCATCGAGGGCATGTACGAGCTCCAGGCCGCGGGCCCGAACTACTTCGTGGCGCTCGGCTCCCACATCTCCCTGGAGAACGGCCAGGAGCCGTACAACATGCTGTTCGAGACCGCGACCGGGAACGTCGTCCGCCAGGAGGACCGGGACTTCAGCAGCCACGAGTGCCGCTTCGACGGCCAGGAGACCGTCGTCTGCTTCGTCCGCGCCCCGGGCTTCTGGATGGGCGCACTGGACGCCGCGACCGGCGAATGGCTCTGGGAGACCACCGAGGCCGAACCCGGAATCAACGTCACCGCCGTGTGGCACGGCATCGCGTACGGCCTGGCCGACAACACCACCCCGGCCGCCCTCGACGTGCGCACCGGCCAGCCGACCGGGATCTCCCCAGGCGTGGCGCCGTACGTCGTCAACGAGTACACCGCGGTCGCCGACACCGTCGCGGGCACGTGGGGCGACGGCGGCGGCGTCGCCGCCTACCCCGCGATCGGCTAGACCGCCGCACCACAACTACACATAGCAGGACGAACCGCCCCCTTCGGGGGCGGTTTTTTCATGCCTTCAAACTCAAACTTAAGAAACTCAAGATTCTGGAGTTGACACCTTGAGAATCTCAAAGTACAAATGAAGAAGGAACACACCACCGACGAGAAGGGGCCGAGATGGACTGGCAGGAGCTGACGGACCTGACCCGAGGGCAGGAATTCGTCGTCGAGCGCGTCCGCCTCACCGAGAGCGGGATCGCCGTCGAAGGCGAGTTCGAGCCGCCGCAACTGGCCCAGCTCAGCGCCGAGGACCAGGTCTTCGTGGTCGCGTTCGTCAAGTCGCACGGCTCGATCAAGGAGATGGAGCGGATCTTCGGGATCAGCTACCCGACGGTCAAGGCCCGGCTCAACCGCATCGCCGGGCACTTCGACTTCATCGAAACCGACCCGGCCCCCTCCGGCGCGGACGTCATCGAGCGCCTGCGCCAAGGGGACATCAGCGTCGACGAGGCGCTGGCCGAACTTGAGAGGTCCCGATGATCCCCCAGCTGGTGACGGCGCGCTGGCGCCGCCGCGACGGCCGCTACCGGCGGCTCTTCCTGCCCGTGATCCCCATCGTGCTGCTGCTCTCGCCGCTGCTCGTGCTCGCCGTCATCGGCGGGGTGATCGCGTGCCTCATGTACGACCTGCCGCCCTTCAGAACACTCGCCGGCGTGGGGCGGCTCTTCTGGGCGCTGCCGGGCGCCCGCATCGAGGTCGAGCAGGGCCGCACGGACCTGCTCCTCTCCATCAGGTAACAGCAAAGGAAACCAGGAAACCATGAACGAACAGCGCCGCCAGATCCTCCAGATGCTGGCAGAAGGCAAGATCACCGCCGACGAGGCCGAGCGCCTCCTCACCGCCGTCGAGACCGAGGAGCCCGAGTCCGCGCCCGCGGTCCGCGGGAAGCGCCCGAAGTTCCTGCGCCTCATCGTGGACGCGAACGACGAGCACAGCGGCGAGACCAAGGTGAACATCCGCGTGCCGCTCAAGCTGCTGCGCGCCGGGATGCGGCTCGCGGTCTTCGTGCCGCCGCAGGCGCTCGAACGCGCCAACGAGGAGCTCGTCAAGCAGGGCGTGCCGATCGACCTGACCGAGATCAAGCCGAACCAGCTCGAAGACCTCGTCGACGCGCTCGACGAGCTCACCCTCGACGTCGACCAGACCGACACCAAGGTCCGCATCTTCTGCGAGTGAGCCGTGCTCGACCTGGGCCTGCTGCTCACCCTCTATCCACCACTGAACCGAGGAGCCATGAACACCCCTGAACCGGCGATCCGCATCAGCGGACTCCAGAAGTCCTACAAGGACCTCCACGTCCTCAAGGGCGTCGACTTCGACGTCGCCCGCGGCAGCATCTTCGCGCTGCTCGGGTCGAACGGCGCGGGCAAGACCACCGTCGTCCGCATCCTCTCGACCCTGCTCAAGGCCGACGCGGGCATCGCCGCCGTCAACGGCTTCGACGTCGCCGCCGAGCCCGGCAAGGTCCGGGAGTCCATCAGCCTCACCGGCCAGTTCGCGGCGGTCGACCCGATCCTCACCGGCCGCGAGAACCTCGTCATGATCGCCAAGCTCCGGCAGGTCGAGCGCCCCAAGGAGGTCGCCGACGGCCTCCTGGAGCGCTTCGGCCTCACCGAGGCCGGCGGGCGGCGCGTCGCCACCTACTCCGGCGGCATGCGCCGCCGCCTCGACATCGCGATGAGCCTCATCGGCGACCCGCCGGTGATCTTCCTCGACGAGCCCACCACCGGGCTCGACCCCGAGGCCCGCATCGAGGTGTGGGGCATCGTCCAGAACCTCGCCGACAACGGGACCACGGTCCTGCTGACCACCCAGTACCTCGACGAGGCCGAGAAGCTCGCCGACCGGATCGCGATCCTCCATCAGGGCGTCATCATCGTGAACGGCACGCTCGCCGAGCTACGCGCGCTGCTGCCCTCCGCGACCGTGGAATACGTGGAGCGCCAGCCGAGCCTGGAAGAGGTCTTCCTGGCGCTCGTCGGCGACAAGACCCCGAACGGCAAGCAGGACAAGGAGGAGCGGTTATGAGCGCGCACACCGTCAGCAACGCGGGCGTCATGCTCGGGCGCTCGATGCGCCACATCACCCGCAGCCTGGACACGATCATCACCGTGACGATCACGCCGATCGCCCTGATGCTCCTGTTCGTGTACGTCTTCGGCGGCGCCATCCAGGCGGGCACCGACAACTACGTGAACTACCTGCTGCCCGGCATCCTCCTGATCGCCATCGCCAGCGGCATCGCCTACACCGCGTACCGCCTGTACGGCGACCTCCAGTCCGGGATCTTCGAGCGGTTCCACTCCATGCCGATCGCGCGGTCGGCCGTCCTGTGGGGACACGTGCTCACCTCGCTGGTGTCGAACCTGATCTCCGTGGCGGTCATCGTCCTCGTGGGCCTGCTCATGGGCTTCCGCACCTCGGCGGGCCCGCTCGCGTGGCTCGCGGTGGCCGGCATCCTCATCCTGTTCACGCTGGCCCTCACCTGGCTCGCGGTGATCGCGGGACTCACGGCCTCGTCGCCCGACGGCGCGTCCGCGTTCTCCTACCCGCTGATCTTCCTGCCGTTCATCAGCTCGGCGTTCGTGCCCACCGACACGATGCCCGCGCCGGTGGAGTGGTTCGCCCAGCACCAGCCGGTGACCTCGATCGTGAACACGATCCGGGCCCTGTTCGCCCAGCAGCCGGTCGGGGACGACATCTGGGTGGCCCTCGCCTGGCTGGTCGGCATCCTCGTCGTCGCGTACGTGTTCGCGATGGCGGCCTACCACCGCAAGATCGCTTGATCCTCAAGGAAACCAGTGCGGGTCGGCCCTCCCCGGGGCCGACCCGCCGCTTCGCGCTCAGGGGTTGACGAAGGCGGAGAACGCGGCCTCGAAGTCGGCGTCGGTGGAGTCGACCGACATTGACGAAGGCGGCTCGTCGAAGAAGTAGATCGTGTCGGGGCAGTCGCCGCCCACGTCGATCGGGCCCTCATAGATCTGCTCCCCCGTGCGCACGTTGATGACCGTGACCTGGAACCGCTTGGTGAAGAACTCGACGGTCACACCGCCTTCGTAGTCGCACGAGCCGACGCGCTCGCCTTCCTCCAGCGAGCCCGAGCACACGGCGATCGACGCCTCGGTGATGTCGCCGGCGATCCAGTCGCCGGGGAGCGCGTCGGAGTGGTCGAACCCGAACAGCGCCATGCGGTGCGGCCCCGCGCCCGCGTAGTCGGGGGCGGTCGACAGCGGCTCGGGGAGTCGGCAGTAGCTCGGTGCGGTGACGGTCGGGTCCTCCGGCCAGCCGTCGAGCAGCGGCCTGACGGTCGCCAGGTCGAAGCCGCCCTGGGCGGTCACAAGGTCGGGGTGGTCGGGGAACTCGTCGAGGAACAGCTCATAGGCGGCGACGGCGGCGTCGTAGTCGCCTGCGGCCGTCAGTTCGGCGCCGCAGCCGAGGATCGCAGCGGGGGCTGCGGCCTCGACCGAGGAGTCGACGCCCTCGAAGCCGCCGAATCGCTCCGGGTCCGCGAAGGTCCGCGCCGCGACGTCCATGACCGCGCAGGGCTGGGCGGCGGGCAGCGCGGCCAGGAAGTCGTCGACGACGGCCTGCGCCTCCTCGGCGCGGTTCGGGGTCGCGTCGAGCACGGTCGCCAGGTGGTCGAAGCCGTCTTCGGCCGGGGTGGCGCCGCTGGAGAGCGCGTCGGTGAGCTCCAAAGCGGCGAGGTCCAAGAGCACGTCGGTGCGGAGGTCGAGCGCGCCGTCCCAGCGTGCGCCCGGGTGATCGAGGTAGTCGGTGAGGTCGGCGACGGCGGCGCTGGGGCCTTCGTCTGCGATCTCCTGCGCCGCAAGGAGGAGCGCACAGGCTTCCGTCTGGTCGCGGGCGTCGGCGGCGGCGAGGCCGTCGACGATGCGGTCGAGGGCGCCGAGGCTTTGGGCGCGTTCGCTCGCGGTGGCGCAGTCGCCGTCCTCGTGGGCCTGTGCGACACCGAACCCGACCGCGCGGGCGTGGACCGCGACGGCGAGCACGGCCAGGAGCACGAGTGCTCCGGCCCCGAGGCCGATCTCGCGGGGGCGGCGCCCGAGGGGTGGCGCGGGTTCGCTTGCGCGCCAGTCGGTCCGGTTGGCTCCGGCGTACCAGCCGTGGGCGATCGAGGCGGCCCACCACACGAGGAGGGCGGCGCGCCAAGGCCAGGCGGGCGGCTCGCTCGCGGCCACACCGATGACCAGCACGAGCGAGCCTGCGGCGGCGAGCCCGGCGAGCCGGTAGCGGCCCAGGATGAGGTAGCCGACCCCGAGGAGCGAGGCGTTCCCGACCGCGGCGGCCACGGGTTCGCGCTTGAGCGGGGCAGGCACCCTGCGGGCGAGTCGGCGGAGGGGTGACAGTGGTTCAGTTGTCATGCGGTGCCTTCCGGAGGGGTGCGCGAGACACGGACTCCATTATGCGCATACCGTGCGGTAGGTTGCGACAGGTGAACGACGCATCCGTTTCCGAGGTCGCCCAGTGGTTCGCCGAGGCCGAGGCCGCCGTGGTGCTGACCGGCGCCGGCATCTCCACCGAGTCCGGGATTCCGGACTTCCGAGGGCCGCAAGGGGTCTGGACGAAGAACCCCGCGGCCCAGTTCATGTTCACCATCGACAACTACCTGGCCGACCCGGGCGTGCGGAGGCAGGCGTGGGAGGCGCGACTCGTGAGTCCGGTGTGGACGGCCGAGCCGAACGCGGGGCACCGGGCGCTGGTCGACTACGAGGCGACGGGGCGCCTGCGGGCGATCCTCACGCAGAACATCGACGGCCTGCACCAGGCCGCCGGGTCCGCCGAGTCGCGGGTGGTGGAGCTGCACGGCACGGTCCGGGAGGTCGTGTGCCTCGACTGCGGCGACCGCAACCCGATGCTCGACGTACTGCCGCGCATCGAAGCGGGCGAAACGGACCCGGCCTGCCTGGAGTGCGGCGGCATACTCAAGTCCGCGACCATCTCGTTCGGACAGGAGCTGGTCCCCGAGGTGATCGAGACGGCGGTGGCCGCCACGAGGGGCGCGGACCTGTTCGTCGCCGTCGGCACCTCGCTCGGCGTGTATCCGGCGGCCGGGCTGTGCGACTACGCGGTGGCCCGCGGGATCAGGCTCGTCATCGTCAACGCCGAGCCCACCCCGTACGACGGGGACGCCGACGCGGTGCTGCGCGAGCCGATCGGCGAGTTGCTCCCCCGGCTGGTGGCCGGGGCCCGGTGACCGGCCGCGCGGGCGCGGCCGGTCCCTGCGTTCAGGCCGGTTCGTGGACCGGGACCGGCTGCGGCGCAACGCGGTTCGGTCGCCGGTCGAGCGCCCCGGACCAGGCCGTGACACCGAACGCGAGCACCGCCATGGCCGCGCCGACCCACACCGGCGAGGTGTAGCCGAGCCCTGCACCGATGGTGAGGCCGCCGACGTACGCGCCGATCGAGATGCCGAGGTTCGCACCGGACGAGGCGACTGCCGACGCGAGCGTCGGGGCGCCCTTGGCCTTGTCGATGGCACGGGTCATGAAGCCCGGCACGGTGGCGAACCCGGCGCCGCCTACGAGCATGAGCGTGACGGCCGCGGCGATCTGGAAGTGCGCGGTGAACGTGAACGCCACCAGCACGACTGCGAGCAGCGCCGTCGTCACCAGCAGCGTCGGCACCTGCGCGCGGTCGGCGAACCGGCCGCCGAGGAGGTTGCCGATGACCAGGCCCACGCCGAACAGGACCAGCAGCGGCGTGAGCGCGGCGGGCGAGTACCCGGCGACCTCGGTCATGAGCGGCGCGACATAGCTGTAGGCCGCGAACAGGGCCCCGATGCTCAGGCCCGCGATGGCGACGGCGAGCCACACTTGCAGGCTCTTGAACTCGGCGAGCTCGCGCCGCAGGCTGGTCTCCTCCGGGCGCGGTTGGCGCGGCACGAGGAACACGATGCCGGCCAGGCTGACCAGGCCGAACACGGTGATCATCCAGAAGGTCGCGCGCCAGCCGTAGCCCTGCCCGACCCAGGTGCCGAGCGGCGATCCGACCACGTTGGCGACGGTGAGGCCGGTGAAGACCATGGAGATGGCGCGCGAGCGCTTGGACTCGTCGACAAGGTCGGCGGCGACCACGGAGGCCACGCCGAAGAACGCGCCGTGGCAGACGGCGGCCACGATGCGGCCGGTCATCAAGAGGCCGTAGGAGACGCCGACGGCGGCGATCATGTTGCCCGCGATGAACAGCACCATGAGCACGATGAGCATGTTCTTGCGCGGCAAGCGGGTCCCGGCGGCGGTGGCGATCGGGCCGCCGATCACGACGCCGAGGGCGTAGCCGGAGATGAGGAGGCCCGCGGTCGGCAGGCCCACCTTCATCTCGTCGGCGATCTCGGGCAGCAGGCCCGACACCACGAATTCCGTGGTGCCGATACCGAATGCGCTGATCATCAGCGCGAAGAGGGCTAGAGGCATGGCGCTCCGGACTCCTTCTCTGGGAATGCTTGGACTCGCGGGCCATTCTATGCACAAGCATAATACGTCTATGCATGAGTTGCAAGCGCAAGTTATGGAGGTGCATGATAAAGTGGTTTCAGCGCCGTTACGCGCCGCGAGTCCAGGAGGTCGATGGCATGCCACTAGTCACCACGGTGAGTCCGAGCATCCTGCTCCCCTCGGAGCTGGAGCGGCACTGGCAGTCGATGCGCATCCTCCAGGGCGCCGTGGACGACGCCGCGAACCGCGCCTTGACCGCCGAGCACGGCCTCTCGCTCTCGGAGTACAACGCCCTTGCGGCACTTCACTTCTCAGACGACGACGGCCACCTGCGCCAGCAGATCCTCGCCGACGCCATCCCGCTGAACCAGAGCTCGCTGAGCCGCCTGGTCGGGCGCCTGGAGAAGCTGGGCCTGACCGAGCGGTACGTCTGCCCGAACGACCGGCGCGGCGTCTACACCCAGATCACCGAGGCGGGCCGGGCCAAAGTGGAGGAGGCGCGGCCGACCTACCTGCGGGTGCTCCGCGAGCACCTCGCCGAGGCCGCCGGCTCCCCCGAGGTCGAGCGCCCGCTCGCGAAGTCCCTCGAAGCGGACGGCAAGGCTTAACGCCGCTCGGTCGCGATACAGCCCAAGCTGAACACCGTCTCGGCGAGTGCGTGGTTGGCGGGGCAGCGGATGCTACCTGCCCCGCAACGGTTTCGAGCGGATTTGTCGTTGATCTGACTCTGTCGCAGGGGGACCCAAATTTTTTGGCCGATTTCTTGCGCGCAAGTTTTGGGACCGCTGAAAGCACAAAGGAACTAGCCGCCCGTGGCGGTTCTCGTTTGCCCTGGGGACATGGGAACCTAAATGTCCCACCAGGTACGACGGAGGTGCACATGGCCGATCCCTCGCCGCTTACAAGCTGGAATATCCGCACCCATCTCGCCGATGCGCGGATCAAGCAGAACCTCACGCCGAAGCGCCTTGCGGGCATCCTCGGCATCAGCGAGCAGACGGTGCGCAACTGGGAGAAGAGCGCGACGATCCCGACCTACGCCGAGATGATCGGCATCGGTAAGGAGCTCGGGATGGGTGAGGAGATCAGCCAGTTCCTGGCGAACATCGCCCGCGACAAGCTGAGCCTCAACCTGGAGAACGTGCCGCGATACAACGCGCTGGGGCTTGCGAAGGCCGAGCTTCACTACGGCTCCATCTGGAAGTACGAGTCGAACCTCGTCCCGGGCATCCTCCAAATCCGGGAGTACGACAAGCAGGTGTTGCAGCCGGCTGAGGGCATGACCAATGAGGAGACCGAGTTCGGTGCCGACTTCAAGCAAGAGCGGCAGGTAGGGATCAAGCTCCGCACCGACCCCTACCGGATGAGCATCATCATGGGGGCGACCTGCTTCTACGACCTCAAGGTCATGGACGCCGCCGCCCGCCATGAGCAGATTGAGGCGATCCGGGAGTGGAACTCCCTGCCCAACTGGGAGATCCGGGTCATGGTCGGTCCGAGCAATCTCGGCGCACCATTCGAGGTATATGTCCCAGGCAAGAGCAGGACCGCGGGTCCGCCATTCGTCTACGTTCAGATTCATGACCGCAGCTGGTGCATCGAGGAGCTGGAGCGGGTCGAGGGATACCATGAGCGCATCAAGGGGAACTGGACCCGCTGCAACGACTTGGAGGAATTCCTTGATGCAGAACGTAACCGCTTGGCGTAAGAGCACCCGGAGCAGCAGTGGCGGCGGCGGGAACTGCGTCGAGCTGCGCCGTTCCTGGAGGAAGAGCAGCCTCAGCGACAGTGGCGGTGGCGGCAATTGCGTGGAAATCGCCCCCTGCGAGGACGCCGGTTTCCACGTTCGCGACTCGAAACTCGGCGACGGCTCTCCGATGTTCGATCTGAGCGAGCAGGACTTCTCCGCGCTTATTCGAACGCTCTGAGCGCCATAGGGATCAGAATCTCGACATCCTCGTCGTCCATAGGGCGGCCGATCATGCCCATGCGGTGGAGCAAGGTGCCGGTGATGACGTCGATGAACATCAGGATCCGCTGTTCAGATTCGCCGAGGTAGTCCTTCAACATCTCAAGATAGGGCGCCTGGAAACGGGTGCTCAGCAGTTCCCGCAGAGCCGGGTCGTTGACCGCGTCGCTGAAGACCCCGGCGAAGGCGGCGCCGACACCCGGCTCTCCGATCTTCCCGGCGAGCCAGCGCACCGCGCCCGCAAGCGCCGCCGTGCGGTCCTCCCCCAGCTCGGGCATCGGACTGAAGACGTCCAACAGACAATCAATGATCAACGCGCCCTTTGAAGGCCAGCGCCGGTAGAGCGTGGTCTTCGCGGTCCCGGCCGCCGCCGCGATGCGGTCCATGGTCGCTCCCGCGTAGCCGAGTTCGTCGGCCGTGCGGAGCGTGGCCGCGAAGACCGTGGCGTTCAGGTCGGCGCGCGGCCGTCCGGCCGACGACGAAGTAGATGCTGGCACCCGGACAGGCTATCCTGAAATTACGCTACTTCGAGTAGCGTATTCGAGATCGGAGGAAGCCATGTCCCTGAAACCCCACCTCGGCGTCCGGTTGCTGATGAAGGACAAGGTCGACTGGGAGGCGGTCGGCCCGAAAGAGGTCGTCGCGATGCGCGCGAAGTCCGAGAAGCTCATGGCCTCGCCGCTGCTGCGGCTGGTGACCGGGCGGCCCGATCCGGGCGCGCGGGTCGAGGAGCGGTTCCTCGACCTGCCCGGGCGGCGGCTGCGGCTGCGCGTGTTCCGGCCCGTGCGCGCGGAAGGGCCGCTGCCGCTGGTGCTGTCGTTCCACGGCGGCGGGTTCATCGCGGGTGCTTCTGAGCAGAACGACTGGGTGAACAGCGGCATGTCGGCCGCGCTGGGCGCGGTCGTGGTCGGCGTGGACTACCGGCTCGCCCCTGAGCACCCGATCCCGGCTCCGGTCGAAGACGGTATCGAGACCCTCGACGCGCTCGCATCGGACCCGTTCGGCTGGGGTGTGGACCCCGAGTCGATCGCGGTGTTCGGCGAGTCGGCGGGCGGGACCATCGCCGAGATGATGGCGCTGCGTTCCCGCGAGGAGGGCCCAAAGATCCGGGCCCAGGTGCTCGCCAATCCTGCCACTGACTGGTCCGTGTCCTTCATGGACTACCCTTCCGTCGAGCGCAATGCGCATCAGCCGGGGCTGTCGGTCCCGAAGTTCCGCCGGTCGGCGGACCTCGCCTTCCCTCCCGATGTGGATCGGGCCGCGTACTCCCCTGTCACGTTCACGAGCCTTGCGGGCGCGCCGCCGGCACTGGTGGTGGTCGGCGGCCTCGACATGGCCCTCGACCACGGGCAGCGGTACGTGGACCGGTTGCGCGAGGACGGCGTGGACGCGCGGATCGCGGTGTACCCCAGAGCGACTCACGGGTTCATCAGCACCCCGGGCCTCGTCCCTGCGGCGAAGCCGGCGCGGGCCGAGGTGGTCTCGTTCCTCGCCGAGCGACTGCGGGAGCGCGCGCACAGTAGATAGCGGTGGCGGTCCGGACAGTGGCCGGTATGCGTGCGATCGCAGCGGTGCATCGTGGGCGGTGGCGTCGGTGCCGGGTCCTCTGATGCCCGGCCGGGTGGCGCTGCTGCCCGCGTTCACGCTCTGGTTCGCGCTGGTGGCCTTGGTGTGGTCGGTCGCGGTGGCGGTCCGGTCGTGTGCCTCGTAAGGAGCACTGCCTCCGGTCGGGGTGATCCCTCCCGGGGGTCTGCCGCCCGATCACCATGTCCCCTGCGGGATGGTTGACTGCTGCGGGTCGCGATAGCACTGCGAGGATGAGATCCGCCTGGTCCGACATCTCGCGACGGGGGCGCTGCCTCGGAAGAAGTCCGGTTTGCCAGTAGGCCAGAGGCTTGGCTTAGTCTGCTTGCACCTACTCGACACCTGTACGATTTCCCTGTCCTTGTGCGTACCCCAAGTATCCCCTGCCCCACCAACCACTGTCATCACCCACAGGTGGGCAATACCCTCACATTCCGCACCCGGACCCGCCGCACCCCCAACCGCCCCAAGGCAACCGACCCGACCCCACTCGCCAACGCACCCCATCGTCGCCGCCCGATCTAACCCCCACCACCACCGGCCAGGAACGAGCATCAGAGCCCTATATCCTATTTCCTATAGGATATAGGGTCACTCGCCGCGGGCGCGAATCTCCGCATAGACCCTGGTATTGCGGTAGGCCGTGAAGGTAGCCTCCTGCGGACTCGCCGTGCGGGCAATGAGGTCGCAGGCATCCTGGAAGCGCTCGACGGCCTCACCAGTCCGGCCCTGGAGGAAGGCCGCGGTGCCGAGTTCGAACACCGTGCGATGCCGGAGTTTGACGAGGTGCTTGTCCGGGTCGTCGGCATCATCCGTAAACGAGGTGAGCACCCCGAGCAGCACGTCCTCGGCGGCCTTGGGCTTGCCGTTGGCGAGTTCGCAAGCGGCCGTGGTGACGGCAAGGAACAGGGTCTCCCAGTCGCCGGTGCCGGGGAGAACCTCGGCGGGCCGGCCGGGCTGCCGCTGGGCCTCCTCCAGGAGCGGGAGCGCGAGTTCGACCTCTCCGGCCTCCATGAGGGCGGCGCCGACGAGCTGGGCGAAGAGGAGCTGCTCGTCATCGGTGAGGCCCAAAACATTCCGGTCCCGGACCAGGGAGCCGACGGTCTCCTGAAAATCCGCATGCCGGCCCGCGGCGCGCTGGCGTTCGGCGAGGTCCTGCATGGCGAAGGCGTACGGGAGGCCGCCGGTCTCGCGCAGCTCGTCGGCCTGGGCGCGGATGCGCTCGATCTTGCGGAGGGCGCGGGCGCCGCCGATGGGGCGCTCCTCGGCTTGGATGGTCTTGAGCTTGCGGACCTCCGGGGAGTCGGGGCCGTGGACCACGCTCGCTTCGCGGATGACGTAGCCGAGGTGGTCGCGCAGGCGCCTGGCGCCCGTTCCGGCCCGGAAGAGGGCCTCGGCGTACCGGGAGCGGATGTCGGTGAGGAGCGGGTCGAGGCGGGAGAGGTGGGACTCGGCGGCGTTGAGGGCGCGGCCGGCGGCGCGGGCGCGGGTGCGGGGCGAGACGGTGAGGCCGTGCTCGTCGTCGTCGCTCGCGAACGCCTTGAGCTGAGCGGTCTTCTGCTCGTAGCGTTCCTGGTCCGTCTTGCCGTACACCACTGGGCCTCCCCGATGCCTCCCCGATCGTCCGGGCTCCGAGGCGGACGCGCGGCGGCGGGGCCGGTCCAGCGGAGACCGGTCCCGCCGACGCCTTCGATGCTAGATGAACCTCCACAGGTGGTCGGCGGTGCCGTTGTCGTCCCAGAGGACGATCTGCGCGCCGGAGGCGGTAGAGGCGTTGGTGACGCCGAGGACCCGGCCGCCGTTGGCGCACTGGATGCGGAAGGCGTTGCCGCTGCCCCAGCGCAGGCGCCAGCGGTGGTCGGCGGTGCCGTTGTCGTCCCACTGCATGATGCGGGAGCCGTTGGCGGTGGCGGCGTTCTCGACGCCGAGGACCTTGGCGCTGTTGGAGTTGCGGAGCTTGAAGTAGCCGCCGGTGTCGAGGACCGCGGTCCACAGGTGGTCGGCGGTGCCGCTGTCGGCCCACTGGATCGCGAGGCCGCCGTTGGCGGTGGACATGTTCTGGACACCGATGACCAGGCCGCTGTTGACGTTCTGGATGCGGCGGGCCCCGGCGGGGACGAAGCGCCAGCGGTTGTCGGCGGTGCCGTCGTCGGGCGCCTGCACGGCCTGGGCCCCGGCGGCGGTGGAGGCGCCGGAGATGCCGAGGAGCTTGGAGCTGTTGGAGTTGCGGAGCTTGTGGGTGCCGTCGCCCTGGTCGACGGGGGTCCAGAGGTGGTCGGCGGTGCCGTTGTCGGCCCACTGGAGGGCCGCGGCGTTGTCGGCGGTGGACATGTCCTGGATGCCGAGGACCTTGCCGCTGTTGCGGTTGCGGATCTTCAGGGCCGAGCCGGAGACGACCAGCTCCCAGAAGTGGTCGGCGGTGCTGGTGTCGTTCCACTGCACGGCGAGGCCGCCGTCGGCGGTGGACATGTCGCGCACGCCGAGGACGAGGTTCGAGTTGGCGTTGTACAGCTTGTAGGCGGGTGCGTCGGTGCTACCGCCGCCGGTGTTCCAGTAGACGGTGTAGTTGTGGCCGTGGGCGTCGTAGAACGGGCCGAGGTTCACGGTGGCGCCGTTGGCGGTCGCGGTGAAGGCGAGCGATGAGGTGCTCGTGCGCTGGATCGACTCGGGTTCGAGGACCGGGAGGGCGCTCAGGGTCGTGGACCCGTAGTTGCCGGAGAGGACGGTGGGGCCGTAGATCGCGGCAGCGACTTCAGCGTTGTCATTCGAGGGCTCGACGACGAGCCGCATGGGGAGCTTGAGGGTCACCGTGTCGCCGGAGGCCCAGGTGCGGGTGAGGGCGGCGTACGTGCCGGGGGTGGTGTCGATGCTCTGGACGGCGCCGTTGACGGCCACGGTCGCGCCTTGCGTCCAGGCGGGGATGCGCAGGCGCATCGTCCAGGAGCCGCTGGTGGAGCCGGTGACGGTGAGGGTGGTCGTGTCGGAGACGGGGTAGGTCGTGGACTGGGCGACGGTGATGCCGCGCTCGGACCAGGTGAGGGTGGAGGGGGTGAAGAGGTTGACCCACAAGGTGGTTCCCGCGTACCAGTACACCGAGTCCATGAGCTTGGTGAAGGTCTCGATGCCGGTGCCCTGGCAGCACCAGAACGAGTTGTAGTCGGTCGACCAGGTGCCGCCGCCCCAGGCCGGGCCGACGCCGCGGCGCCCGCCCGCTTTCAGGGGCGTGAAGTAGGTGATGTGGCCGTGGGCGCTGCCGGGGTCCTGCCAGCCGATGAGGTGGTTGAGGAGGGCGCGCTCGTAGAAGTCGAAGTAGGAGGCGTCCTCGGGGTCGAGCTGCCACAGTTCGCGGGTCAGCTTGAGCATGTTGTAGGAGTTGCAGCCCTCGCAGGTGTCGGTGTCCAGGTAGGACGCGATGGCGTTCGCCGGGCGGAAGTGCTCGGCCTCGGAGTTCCCTCCGATGGCGTACGTGTGGGCGCTGGTGACGATCGACCAAAAGTTGTCCGCGATGTTCCGGTAGCGGGTGGTGCCGGTGGCCTTGTACTCGCGGGCGGCGCCGATCGCCTTGGGCACCTGGGTGTTCGCGTGCAGGCCGTTGAGCGCGTCGGTGCCGTTCGCGAGCGGGTCGAACACCGAGGCGTGGTCGAAGCGCTGGGCGGCGGTGAGCCAGCGCGCGGTGCCCGTCTGCTGGTAGAGGTCGGCGAGGACGGCGTTCATGCCGCCGAACTCGGTGCGCAGCACGTTCTGCATCTGCGTGGTGGTGAGGCGGGCGGTGCGGGTGTCGACCCATCCGGCGAAGGCGAGGAGCACGTCCCGGGCCTGGGTGTTCTCGATCAGGCGCCAGACGTCGAGGAGCCCGGCGAGGGTTTTGTGGATCACGTAGTAGGGCACGTTGCCGTTGGAGAGGGTGCCGTTTTCGAGGGCGGTGAAGTCGGATTCGGGGAAGCCGCAGAGGTATCCGGCGGCGAACCCCTTGGCGGCGTTGTTGGCCTGGCACTTGGCGAGTTCGGCGACCATGGTGTTGGCCTTGTCGCGGCAGGTGGTGTCGCCGAGGACGGCCCAGGCCTGGGCCCAGGCGGTGAGGAAGTGGCCCTGCATGTGGGTGCGGAAGGGGAAGTCGGGGGCGTCCCAGCCGCCGTTGGCGGCGGCGCCGCCGGTGGAGAGGCCGTGGTTGGCGCGGAAGTTGTAGAGGAGGCGGTTGACGTCGACGTCGCGGAGGTATGAGAGGGTGCGGTTCTGGTTGTCGAGCCAGCGCCCGGCATTGAGTTTGACGCGGCCGAGTGCGAAGGGCTGCGCGAGGTTCCCGATGTCGGTGCGCACGGGGGCGACGGCGGCGTGGGCGGTGCCGGGAGCGGCCACGGCGGTCGCGACGGCGGCCGCTCCGGCCGCTTGGAAGAGGCGGCGTCGACTCAGAGGTGAGGACGGCATAGAGTGCTCCTATCTGGAGTATGTGCACGGTCACATTGATATCAATATATTTATCGATAACACCTGTGTCAACCTGGCCCCTCGCTGGATTTGTTGTCGTCATTGACAAATAGGCCTCCCGGTGATTAGCCTGCGGGAGTACCCGAACGGCGACGGGACGGGGCAACGGAACGCAGTTCTCGGAGGGGAACGCATGATCGAGACGACCACCATCCGCAACGACCAGGGCGGCCTGCTGGCCTCCACAGCCGAGGTCGCGACCCAGCGATCGGCCAGCTACGCCGACCTCCTCGCGGAGCACTTGGGCCGCAAGGTCCCCGTCGAGCCGCTGCCCGGCGGCTACCGGCTCCACTTCGGCATCGGCGAGGGCCTCCTCAACTTCGGCCCCGAGTCCCTCTCGCTCCTCGTGACCGCCGACGACGGCGCGTCCCTCTCCAACCTCCGCGACGCCCTCGCCGTCAACCTCGAACGCCTCGGCCACCGCGACAACCTGCGCGTCGTCTGGCGCTGACCGGGGAACCCCCGCCGCCCGCGCCCCCGATGCGGAACAATGTGGGGCGACGAAGGGGGACAGAGCGGTGGCAGCCAAGAAGCGGCCGATCGGCGCGCACGTGCCGGTCGGCGGGGGCCTGGTCAAGAAGGGCCTGGCCGAGGCCGACGCGATCGGCGCAGAGGTCATCCAGATCTTCATCGGCTCCCCGCGCGGGTGGGCGCTCCCGCGGGTCGAGGCGTCGCTGGCCGAGCGCTTCCGCAACGAGTGCGCGGAGCGGAAGCTCCCGGTGTACGTCCACGCCTCGTATCTGCTCAACCTGGCGTCCCCGGACAAGGACGCGCTTCAGAAGTCCGTCGAGCACCTGCGGGCGGCGCTGGTCGAATCCGCGAAGCTCGGCGCGGTGGGCGTGGTGGTCCACGCGGGCTCCTCGAAAGACGGCGACCGGGACGCGGCCCTCCGCCGGATCGGCCCCGCGTACCGGGCGGTCCTCGACAACGCCCCCGACTCGGTGCGACTCCTCGTGGAGCCGACCGCGGGCGCCTCGAACGCGATGGCCCACACCTTCGAGACCACCGCCGAATACCTTGACGCCGTTGGCATCAAGGAGGTCGGCCTGTGCCTCGACACCTGCCACCTCCACGCCGCGGGCGAACCGCTCGCGAACGCCCGGGCGCTCGCCGCGTCCCTCCGCAAACTCACCGACGACATCGGCCCGAACCGGATCGGCCTCGTCCACTACAACGACAGCCGCGACCCGCAGGGCTCCCGCCGCGACCGCCACGCGACGCTCGGCGAGGGCCTCTTGGGAGACAAGGGACTCCGTGCGGCCGCCCGCACACCCCTGCTCAAGGACATCCCGCTCGTGACCGAGACGGACACCCGCGAGCACGACGTGGCCTACGCGAAGAAGCTCGCCAGGGGCTAGGAGCGCTTCCGCCCGATCTCGACGCCTGTGCCGACGCCGGCCGCGGCCCGCCGTTTCCTGTCGACCCGCTGAAGCGCCATCCCGGCGACGACCAGGCCGACTTCGACCGCGATCGCCACCACCGCGAGCACGGTGTTCTCCGACGTCAGGCCGATGGCGATCACGACGGCGACGACCACGATGATCGGCATGAGGGCCAGGGCCGCGCGGTTGCGGCGGAAGTTCTCCTCCGAGGTGTCCATCATGTTCTCGTCGATCGCCTGGTGCGGGCGCAGGAGGATCTGGAGCGGCCACAGCACCACGACGTAGACGGCGACGGCGAGCAGCAGCCCGGCGACGTACCCGAGCAGGCCGAACGCGATCGAGGGCGCGGACGGCCCGTCCTCGGCGAACCAGTAGTGCCACTTGTTCTGCGCCTGCGCGGCGGCGACCGCGCCCGAGGCGCGCATGACGATCTCGGTGACGCCCATGACGATCACGGCCCCGAGCGCCCCGAACAGCGGGAACACGAACCAGCGCGGCTTGACCGTCGCCATCGACAGGTCCCGGTCGCGGCGCCACGCGAGTTCGATCGTGGGGAACGCGCCCGCGAGCGCGGGGCCGATGAACATGAGCCAGCTGACGGGGTTCTCCCCCTCGGTGTCGCCGACCGCGGCCGCCAGGCCCCACGCACTCGCGAGCACCCCGACCACCGTCACGATCCGCGCCGGAATGCTGTAGTTCGCCGCGAGCCAGCCGCGCTGCTTGGTCGGTTCAGCGCGCTTTTGTCCGGAGGAGGTCATTTCGCGATGCTACCAATCCCGTTCCAACCCTTCCGAGCTGGCATTTCGCCGGGAGTCCCCGATCGGGCCCAGCGGCCTCAGGCGAGGGAGCCGAGGAGTCCGGCGGTGAACGGGTTGGTGGGCTCGCCCCTGGTGATGCGGCGCGGCCAGTCGGGGTCGGCGATGAGGCTGCGGCCCACGGCGATCAGGTCGAACTCGTCGTGCTCCATACGGTCGAGGAGCCGGTCGATGCCGGTGGTGCCGGGCGTGAACGCCATGCCCTCCGGGCCCATGAACTCCTTGTCGAGGCCCACCGAGCCGACGGAGATCACGGGTTTGCCGGTGAGCTTCTTCGTCCATCCCGCCAGGTTGAGGTCGCTGCCGTCGAACTCGGGGAGCCAGTAGCGGCGGGTGGAGGCGTGGAACGCGTCGACTCCGGCGTCGGCGAGCGGCGCGAGGAGCTGTTCGAGTTCGATAGGGCTGGCGGCGAGCTTGGCGTCGTAGGCGCCGCCCTTCCATTGGGAGAAGCGGAAGTTCACCGGGAAATCCGGGGAGACGGCGGCACGGACGGCCGCGACGGTCTCGGCGGCGAAGCGGGCGCGCGAGGACAGGTCGCCGCCGTAGGCGTCGGTGCGCCGGTTCGTGTGCGCCCACAGGAACTCGTCGATGAGATACCCGTGGGCCCCGTGGATTTCGACGCCGTCGAAGCCGAGGCGCTCTGCGGCGGCGGCGCTCTCGGCGTAGGCCGCGATCACCGCGTCGATGTCGGCCCGGGTCATCGCGCGGCCCTTCGGCTCGCCGTCGGTGCCGAGGCCGGAGGGGCTGAGGACGTCGGCGTCGGGCACCGGCCCGGTGCCGGGGTCCCGGTCGGCGCCGACGTGCCACAGCTGCGGGAAGATCCGGCCGCCCGCCGCGTGGACGGCCTCGGCGACCCGCCGCCAGCCCGCGAGCGGCGCTTCGCCGTGGAACCGCGGCACGCTGTCGCTGGCCCAGGTCGAGGCGTGCCCGACGTAGGTCCCTTCGGTGACGATGAGCCCGACCCCGCCCGCGGCGCGGCGGGCGTAGTAGGCGGCGACGTTCTCGCCGGGCACGCCGCCGGGCGACTGGCCCCTGGTCATCGGCGCCATGACGACGCGGTTGCGCAGGTCGAGCCCGTTGATCGTGTACGGCCGCGTGAGCAGTCGGGTCGCCCGTTGGGCGGTGGCGTTGTCGCTCATGGGAAGTCTCCTGCCTCGTTCACTGCTTGACCGCGTAGTCCAGCACGACTACGCCGTTGTCGAACCCGGCCGCCTCGATCAGCTCCAGGTCGTGCCGGTCCTCGAACAGGCGGGTGCCCTTGCCGCGGGAGGCCGGGCAGACCATCAGCCGGAACCGGTCGACCACGCCCTCGTCCATGAGCGAGCGCATGAGCGTCAGGCTCCCCCACAGCCAGAGGTGCTTCCCGTCCTGCTGCTTGAGTTCGCGGATCGTGGCGGCCGCGTCGCGGGTGACGGTCGCGGCGGGGAAGCCGCCCCACGGCGCTTCCTCCAGTGTGGACGAGGCGACGTACTTGGTGAGGGCGTTGAGCTTGCGCCCGTACTCGCCCTGGTCCTCGGCGTACGGCCAGTAGCCCTTGGACATGTTGTAGGTGTTCGCGCCGAGGATCAGCGTGTCGACGGAGTCGATCAGCCCCATCACGCTGTCCTTGAACGGGCTCTGGACGTCGTCGTCGAAGGGCTCTCCGGAGACGAAGCTGAGCCCGCCGTCCTCCTCGGCGACGATGTTGTCGACGGTGGTCCACTGCTGGACGATGAGTTGGCGAGTCGCCATGGGATGCCTCAGTTCTCCGCGTTCGCGGGCTCGTAGTAGCGGCGGGCGCTGCTGCCGACCCGGCTGAGGTCGGTGCCGTAGACGTGCAGCGAGATCGCGGTCTCGGTGCCGGAGTTGACGATCCGGTGGATGTCGCCGGGAGGGGCGAAGCCGGTGACCTCGCCGGGGCGGTTGTCGTTGACGCCGACGGGATTGAGGTCGGCGTCGAAGAGCTCTTCGTGCTCGACGCCCTGGAGGACGCCGACCACGCACCAGGTGATGTGGTCGTGGATGCGGGTGGCCTGGCCGGGCCGCCAGACGACGGCGGTGACGGAGAAGCTCCCGTCGGGCTCGGCGTGGAGGAGGTGGCCGGTCGGCTTGTCCGGGTCGCCGAGGCGCTGCTCGGGAGTGAGGACGGCGATGTCGGGGAGGCGGCCGCGGAGTTCGTCGGCGACGAGGCGGGCCGCGTCGGTCCAGTCGGCGGCGCTGCGGAGCGCGTACCGGATACCGGTGGTGACGTCGGCCAGGCCGGGCGTGGTGATCATCGTGGTGGTCATGGCTCCAGCCTCCCCCGGATCGTTCCATCAGTCCAATGCCGGATTCTGAGGAAACCGATCGATAGGATTGATGAATGCTCGATATCGTGCGGCTCCGGGTCCTCGCGGCGGTGGCCGCGCACGGCTCGGTCACCAAGGCCGCCAAGCACCTCCACTACGCGCAGCCCTCGGTGAGCCACCACCTCGCCCGGCTGGAGGCCGAGACCGGCGCGCGGCTCGTCCAGCGCGTCGGCCGCGGCATCCGGCTCACTCCCGAAGGCGAGATGCTCGCCCGGCGGGCGAGCGAGATCATCGGCCGCGTCGACGCCGCCGAGGCCGAGCTCGAAGCGATGGTCGGCCTGCGGACCGGGCGGGTGCGGCTCGCCGGGTTCCAGTCGGTGCTGAGCACCATCGTCCCCGAGGCCGTGGCCGCGATGCGCCGCGAACACGCCGGGATCGAGGTCAACCTGGTCGAGGCCCATCCGGAGATCTCGCTGGGGCTGCTGCGCGACGGCGAGGTCGACGCCGCGATCGTCTTCCGCTACGACGACGACCTCCCCGCTGACGTGCGCGGCGTGCACCTCTTCGACGACCCGATGTACCTGACCAGCGTCGAACCCGACCAGACGCTGCTCGGCAATCGCGACTCCGCCTGGATCGGCGGCTGCCCGCGGTGCCGCAAGGAGCTCCTGGACGCCTGCGCGGCGGTCGGCTTCACGCCCGACATCGCGTACACCAGCGACGACATCGTCGTCCAGCACGCCCTCATCGCCGCGGGACTGGGCGTGACCGCGAACCCGGGCCTGGCGCTGCGCACCCACCACCGCGAGGGCGTGCAGGCGACCGAGATCCCCGGCTTCCGCCGACGCATCCACCTTCTCACCTACGGCGAGCCGCCGGACCCGCCCGCGACCGCGGCGTTCGCCGCCGCGCTCCAGGCCGCGGCGGGCCGCCTCACACGATGAGGAGCGCCGCGCCGACCGCGGTCATCGCGAGCGTCGCGATCTCGAACTGTCGCTGCTCGACCCGCTTGACGACCGCCCGGCCCGCCAGCGCGCCGACGGCCACGGCCGGGAGGAGGCAGGCGGCGAGGAGCGCGGTGCCCCAGTCGATGATGCCCAGGCCCACGCTGAACGGGACCTTGAAGAGGTTGACCGCCAGGAAGAACCAGGCCATCGTCCCCAGGAACTGGAGCTTCGAGAACCCGGCGAGGAACAGGTAGAGGACCATGACCGGCCCGGCGGCGTTCGCGAGCATCGTGGCCGCGCCCGCGGCCGTCCCTGTTGCGGCCGACGCGCCGTGGCGAAGGAGCGGCGGGAGCTCGGGGGCGTCGTCCTTGCCGCGGCGGGCGTACTTCATGGCGAGCTGGAGGCCGAGGAGCGCCAGGAGGATGACACCGATGAGCGGGCGCACGACCGCGTCGTTCACGGCGTCGAGGACCAGCGCGCCCGCGACGACCCCGATGACGGTCCACGGGGCGAGCCGGGCGAGGATGCGCCACTCGACGTGGCGGGAGTAGTAGCGGATCGCGAAGAGGTCGCCGAGGATGAGGCACAGGAGCATCGCCCCGGTCGACTCCTTGGCGGGCATGACGGCCGCGAAGAGCACGATCGCGATCGAGGAGGTGCCGCTGATCCCCGCCTTCGCGAAGCCGATGAAGAGCGCGCCGACCGCGAGCGCGGTCCAGGCGAGGGCGTCGTGCGGTAGGGCGGTCACGGTTCCCGATCCTCGCATGTGCGATCATCCGGCGACCGCGAGAAAGGGACCGCATGACATTGACCACCTGGTACTTCGAGATGCGCGACCGCGCCGGCCTCAACCCGGCGAAGGCCCCGGCCGAGCCGGTCTCCCTGGTGCGCGCCGAGATCCCGAGCACCGCGTTCAGCCGGTTCCTCTACACGGCCGTCGGCGGCGACTGGAACTGGACGGACCGCCTCGTCTGGTCCGAGGCCGAATGGCGCGCCTACTTGGACCGCCCCGGCGTCGAGACCTGGGTCGGCTGCGTGCGCGGCACCCCGATCGGCTTCGCCGAACTCGACGGCACCAACCCGCATGACGTCGAACTCGCCTACTTCGGCCTGCTCCCCGACTTCATCGGCAAGGGCTTCGGCGGCCACCTCCTCACCGAAGCCATCGCCAAAGCCTGGACGCTCCACACCCGCTGGCCCGCAATCGAATCCCCGCAGCGGGTCTGGGGTCACACCTGCACCGACGACTCCCCCGTGGCCCTCCGCAACTACGAGTCCCGGGGCTTCCGCGTCTACCGGACCGAGGAGTCCTAGACCGGGCGGACCGGTTGGCGCAGCACCGTTTTGAGCTTGGCGGGCTCGGTGCGGCGGGGGTCGTTGAGGTAGATCTCGTGGTGGTCGCCGTTGAAGGCGAGACCGTTCGCGGGCATGTAGGCGTTGTGGAGTCGGTCGAGGGTGGGGGCCTCGTCGTCGTAGGGGCCGCGGTGGAGGATCTGGACGCTGGCGCCCTCGTTCAGGGTGAGGACGCGGAGCTTCGCGAGGGCCGGGTTGTCCTTCTTCTCGGCGGCCTTGGCGACCGCCGCTTTGACCTGGTCGTCGGTGATCCATTCGGGGAGGCTGATGAGCATCGTCCAGGCCCAGTCCTCCTTGCGGCGCTCCACGAACGCGGAGAGGTCGTCGGCGCGCCAGAGTCCTTCGAGGGGGCCGACGGTGAAGTCGCGGCCGTCGGCCTTGCTCGCGAACTTGAGGGTGTAGGCGGTGCTGTAGAGGGCTTCGACGGCGTCGCTGTAGGCGGTGTCGGCGTTCGGGTCGCCGTGGCCGTCGACCGCGAGGTAGCGCAGTTCGGGCACCTCGACCACGGCGAAGTCCTTCGCCGAGGGGGCGTAGAGGTCCTTGCGGGCCTGCTTGACGTCGTACTTCTCCATGGCGGTCTCCTGGTCGTAGGTCGTCAATGTGGTGTCGGCCCAGGCGATCTCGGCTTCGAGCATCGCCTCGCTGTAGTCGAAGATCCCGCGGGCGGCGACGGGGAGCGGCTCCTGCGCGGCGCGGATCGCGCGCAGTTCGGCGAGTCGCTCGCGCAGGGCCGCGCGGCGCTCGGCCAGGCCCGCGGCGACATCGGCGTCCGGGAGCGCGGCGCTGTTCGCCATCGCCACGAGCACGCGGGCGCGCACGGGCGAGGGCTCCGCGAGCGCCTCGCGGGTGGCGGCGGCGCACTGCGCGCGCCCGGCCTCGGTGGCCGCGAAGGGGACCCGCGACTTCGCCGAGGCGCGCGGGCCCATCGCCTCGATGAGGCCGCGCTTGGCGAGCTTGTCGAGCACGTAGTAGATCGAGGAGAACCCGAGCGCGGTCCAGTTGCGCACCCCGCGCTCCTCGATGACGTGCTCCAGCTCGTAGCCGTGGCGCGGGTGCTCCACGAGCAGGCCGAGGATGGTCAGCTCGGCGTCGGTGAGGGCGTCCATGCCGCTATTCTAGTACTAGAATTCTTGCACCGGGCGTATAGGGTCGCCCTCGTCCATTTCCCTACCCCTGCGAGGAGCACCCGTGTCCGGCAGGACCAAGTTCTACGGCATCATCGCGCTCATCATGGCCCCGTTCATGTTCTACGGCGGCATCACGATGACCACCTCCGACGAGGTGGACTGCGGCGGCCAGACGATGGCCGAAGGCGACATCTGCACCACGTACGACGACGGCAGCTCGACCGACCGCACGATCGAGGAGCAGCGCAGCGACAACAAGGGCACCGGCGTCATCCTGCTCATCGTCGGCGTCGGCATGGCCGCCTTCGGCGTCTTCACCGTCGTCCAGATCGCCCGCGGCCGCCAGAACCCGGCCGTCGCCATGCACCAGCCCCAGCCCGGCCAGTACCCCCAGCAGGCCGCCTACCCCCAGCAGCCCGGCCAGTACCCGCCGCCCGGCGCCTACCCGCAGCAGCAGTACCCTCAACCGGGCCAACAGCCCCAGCAGTACCCGCAGCAGCCCGGCCAGTGGCAGCAGCCCCCGCCCGGATACCCGCCCCAGCGCTAGGAGCCGTCCGCATGATCTCGATCCGGCCCGTGCATCTGAGCGACGCCGCCGCCGTCGCGGAGCTGCGGCGCGAGAACCGCGACCACCTGGCGCCGTGGGAGCCGCTGCGGTCGGACGAGCACTTCACGGAGCGCGGCACGGCCGAGGTGATCGCCAATGCGATCGCGGGCGCGGAGATCGGGACCGGGCGGAGCCTCGTCATCCTCGACGACGGCCGGATCACCGGGCAGGTGCAGCTCAACTCGATCATTCTCGGCGCGTTCCAGTCGTGCAGCATCGCGTACTGGGTCGACAAGCGCGCCAACGGGAAAGGCATCGCCACTGAGGCCGTGCGGCTCGCGAAGGGCGTGGCGTTCGGCGAGCTCGGGCTCCACCGCATCCAGGGCGAGACCCTCGTCCACAACACCGGGTCGCAGAAAGTGCTGGAGCGCAACGGGTTCGTGCGGTACGGGCTCGCGCCCTCGTACCTCAGGATCGCCGGGCGCTGGCAGGACCACGCCCTGTACCAGGTGATCAACCCCGACGCGGAGTGAACGGCGCGCCCGGTACCGGGCGCGCCGTTCGTCGTTTCTCAGGCGCGGTGCTCGCGGCCGGCGCGGACCGCGGCGGCCAGTTCGTTCAGCAGCCGCTCGGTCTCGTCCCAGCCGATGCAGGCGTCGGTGACGGACTTGCCGTAGACGAGCGTGTCGAGCGGGGCGGGCTCCTGGCGGCCCGGCTCGATGAAGCTCTCGATCATGACGCCCGCGATGCCCCGCTCCCCCGCGGCGATCCGGTCGCCGACCTCGCGCACGACCTCGGCCTGGCGCACGTGGTCCTTGCCGGAGTTGGCGTGGCTGGCGTCGACCACGAGCGACTCGGTCATGCCGTGCTTGGCGAGGAGCGCCAGCGCGTCGCGCACGTCGGCGGGTCCGTAGTTCGGGCCGCCGCGCCCGCCGCGCAGGATGATGTGGCAGTCGGGGTTGCCGCTGGTGGAGACGATGGAGGCGCGGCCGTCCTCGTCGACGCCGAAGAACGTGTGCTCCCCGGCGGCCGAGCGGCAGCCGTCGATCGCGCCGCCGAGGTCGCCGTCGGTGGAGTTCTTGAAGCCGATGGGCATCGACAGCCCGGAGGCGAGCTGGCGGTGCACCTGCGACTCGGTGGTGCGCGCGCCGATCGCGCCCCACGAGACGGCGTCGGCGATGTGCTGCGGGCTCAGCGGCTCCAGGAACTCGCAGCCGACCGGCAGGCCCGTATCGAGGACGTCGAGGAGGACCTGGCGGGCGAGGCGCAGGCCGGTCGCGATGTCGTGGGTGCCGTTGAGGTGCGGGTCGTTGATGAGGCCCTTCCAGCCGACGGTGGTGCGGGGCTTCTCGAAGTACACGCGCATCACGACGAGCAGGTCGTCCGCGAGCGGGGCCGCGGCGGCGGCGAGGCGCTGCGCGTAGTCGCGGGCGGCGGCCGGGTCGTGGACCGAGCAGGGGCCGACGACGAGGAGGAGCCGGTCGTCGTCGCCGGCGAGGACGTCCTTGACGGCGGCGCGGCTGTCGGCGACGAGGGCGGCGCGGTCGGGTCCCAGCGGCAGCTCGCCGCGGAGGACGGCCGGGGCGACGAGCGGCTGGAAGCCGCGGATGCGCAGGTCGCTGGTCTGCGGGGCGTCGCCGGTGGTGTGTTCGGCAGGCGTGCTCATCGAGCGGAAGTCTCCTCTGGTGTGCAGAGGCGGGTGGGAATCCACTCAGAGCTGCCCGGTGCCGGCCCGCCTCAACGACGAACGGCAGAGACGGATGTCTCTGCCGCGTGGCTCCGGGTGTCCGTGTGGTCAGCGCAAGTGACCGCGGGCTCCACCCGGAGCCTGCGTAAAGCGCTGATACCAGCGGACGGCGGACATGCGGGAACCGTAGCACACGGTCCCCGCATGCCGCGAACTCGACTAGTAGGAGAGGCCGTGGCCGAAGCGGAAGCGCGGGTCCTTCGTGTCGAAGGGCACGTCGGGGCGGCTGGCGGCGACGGCTTCGGTGGAGGACGGGACGTCGAACGGGAGCCTCCCGCGCGGCCGGTCCTTTCCGGTGAGGACGTCGAGGAGGGCCGCCGCGCCGGTGCCGTAGGTGGCGGTGAGGGCGGCGGCGGTGTCGGCGACGGGGCCGAGGATCGCGGGCCGGTCGAGGAAGACGTCCACCACGGTGGGGACGGCGGCGGCGACCTTCGCGAGGTGCGCGAGGGTCTCGTCCGGGAAGTCGAGCGACCCGGCGTGGAAGAAGTTCTCGAACACGGTGCCGCGCTCCTCGAAGGGCGCCTGGAGCCGGATGACGGCGGCGTCGGCCTCCTCGGGGGTGGCGACGACGGTGCCGTACGCGGCGGCGGTCTCGGGGTCGATCCCTTCGACGTACAGCTTGCGGCCCTTAGGGAGCGGCAGGATGCCGTCGTTGGTCAGCAGCGTCACGGAGGCGCGCTGGGCGGCCTCCCCGGCGGCGGCGAACTCGGGCGAGCCGACGATGCGCTCGGCCTCGTCCTCGTCGACGAACGGCCGGTCGAACAGGCCGAGCACGAACTTCTCGCGCAGGAGGCGGCGCGCGGACACGTCGAGGCGCTCCTCGCTCACTTCCCCGGCCTTGACGATGTCGACCAGGAGGTCGGGGATCGCTTCGCCGCCGAACTGGTCGGCGCCCGCGTCGAGGATCTTGACCATCCGCTCGCGCGGGCTCAGGTGCTCGACGCCCCAGGCGCGGGCCGGGAACGGCTGGCCCATGATCTCCGAATCGGAGATGAGGCCCCAGTCGGTGCAGACGATCCCGTCGAAGCCGTACCGCTCGCGCAGGAGCCCGGTGATGACGGACTTGTTGAAGCCGAAGCCGACCTCCTCGTACTCGGTGCCCACGGGCATCCCGTAGTACGGCATGATCTGCGAGACCTTCGCCGCGAACGCGGCCTCGAACGGCCCCAGGTGGGTCTCGAAGCGCCCGCCGGGGTAGACCTGCTCGCGCCCGTACTGGAAGTGCGGGTCCTCGCCGTCCTTCTGCGGGCCGCCGCCGGGGAAGTGCTTCGCCATGGCGGCCACGGACTCCGGGCCGAGCTCGGGGCCCTGGAAGCCGCGGATGTAGGCGGCGCCGAGGCGCGCGACGGTGGCCGGGTCCTCGCCGAAGGTGTTGAGCTGGCGGGCCCAGCGCGAGTCCGTGGCGATGTCGATCTGCGGGTGCAGGGCCACGCGGATGCCCACGGCCGTGTACTCGCGGCGGGCGATGTCGCCGAAGCGCTCCACCAGGCCCTCGTCGCCGAGGGCGCCGAAGCCGAGCATGTCGGGCCACTGCGAGAACGCGCCGGAGGCCAACGCGGCCAGGGGGTTGTCGCTGAAGGCGTGCCGCGGGTCGGTCGAGATGGTGACCGGGATGCCCAGGCGGGTCTTCAGGGCCGCCTCCTGGAGGCGGTTGTGCCAGCGCGCGCCGAGGCGCGCGGAGGGCATGCCGCCGAGGAGGTTGAAGTGGTTCATCAGGAGCCCGTTCACGTACTCCTCGTTGGACGGCCCGCCGAACATCGGGTCGGGTCCGGCCAGCTCGCCGTCCTGGCTGGGGACGATCATGGTGTGGAAGCACAGCCCGGCCTTCTCCTCCAGGGTCATCTGGGAGAGGAGGATCTCGACGCGGTCCTCCACGGGCAGCGCGGCGTCCCGGTAGCGGGTGTCTATATCGGACATTGCGGTTTCCCTTCCTACTTCACGGCTTTGATGCGGTAGACCAGGACGGCGCCCGCCAGCGCGACGACCGCGCCGAACAGGTACCAGAACGGGTAGCCGCCGAGAGGGGTCGCGCCGCCGACGGCGAGGATCGCGGGGGCGATGGCCGGGGCGATCGACTGCGGCAGGGCGTTGGCGATGTTGAGGACGCCGAGGTCCTTCGCGGTGTCGTCGGGGTTGGGCAGGACCTGGGTGGCGAGCGCGAGGTCGACGGAGAAGAACGCGCCCGCGCCGAGGCCGATCACGCCCTGGGCGAGGATCACGACGCCGGTGTTCGGGGCGAACGCGAGGATCGCGAGGCCGAGTGCCATGACGACCCCGGCGAAGGCGACGGGGGCGCGGCGCCTGCCGAGGCGGTCCGAGATGATCCCGCCGATGGGGCTGGACAGGGCCATCATGACCATCGAGGCGATGTTGGCGAGCAGGATCGTCGAGACGGCCTCGGACTCGCTGAGGTGGAAGCTCTCGGTGAGGTAGTACGGCAGGTAGGCGGCGATCCCGGCGTACCCGAACATGACGAGGAACTTGGTGAGCCAGGTCCAGCCGAAGTCGGGGTGCTTGACCGGGTTGAACACGAACGAGCCGAGGAACTGGCCGAAGGTGAGGCGCTGGGCGGGCTTCTCGGTGAGCACGCGGTCCTTGAGGGTCAGCGCGAAGAGGGTGCAGAGGACGACGGCGAGGACGGCCGGGACGGTGAAGCGGGCGAAGTCGCCGTCGATGAAGTTCACCAGGAACGAGCCGCCGAGGATGCCCAGCGGAGTGGTGATGCCGACGATCCCGGAGGTCTTGCCGCGGCGCTCGGCCGGGACCTGGTCGGGGAGGGTGGCGTTGGCGGCGGCCATGACCGCGTTCAGGGCGGCCTGGGCGACGCACCAGCCGAGGAGGACGAGCCACACCGACTGGGCGGCGCCGATGAGCGCGAGGGCGAGGAAGCCGGTGGCGACGCCGCCGAGGATCCAGGGGCGGCGCATGCCGAAGCGGGAGGTCGTGCGGTCGGACAGGCGGCCGACCAGGGGGTTGGCGACGAGGGCGAAGAACGCGCCGACGCCGAGGACCAGGCCGAGCGAGGAGGCGGCCTCCCCGGGCGTGGCGGTGAGGTGCTGGACCTTGAAGGCCATGGAGACCATGACCGGGGTCAGGAGCGCGACGTAGAGCCCGAAGTTGGCTCCGGCGAGCGCGAAGGGGTACGAGCGCGGTTCACGGGCGGGAGCGAGGGGCGCTTCGGCGGCCGTAGGTGACATCGTCGTCATCGGGGGACCTTTCTCCAGAGGGGGCGCCGTCGCCCCCGCTGACTGGACTGTAGCTCGAATCCTGACCGACTGGTTAGCTTTTTGGCCTCGGAATTTCCTCAAGGACGTATAGGCTTGGCGGCGCGGCGCATCCGTGCCGCTTCCAGGCGGTACTGCCCGAAAGGAGCCCGCGTGCCCGAAGTGCGCCGCTACGCGCCCGGCCTCGCCCGCCGCGAGGAGCTGCTCGACGCGGCCCGCGACCTGTTCGCCGCCGAGGGGTTCGGCGGCGTCTCGCTGCGCGGCATCGCCGCGAAGGCCGGGATCTCGCACGCCTCGCTCCTGCGCTACTTCGCCTCGAAGGACGAGCTGCTCCTGGCGCTGCTCGGGCGCTGGGAGGACGCCAACCAGGACTGGTACGCGGCCCACGCCGACCTGCCGCCGCAGACCGCGGTCCCGGCGCTGGCCCGCCGGAACGCCGAGACCACCGGGTACGTGGAGCTGTTCGCGGCCCTCACCGGCGACGCGGCCTCGGCCTCGCATCCGGCCCACGAGCACGTGCGGCGCCGCTACGCGCAGCTGCGGACCCTCAGCCACGGCGAGCACACTGTGGACTCGGCGCTCATCGCCGTGTGGGACGGGCTCCAGATCATGTCCCTGTACCTCGACGGCCTCGACGTGCCGACCGAGCTGGAGGCGTACTACGCGCGGCCCGCCGGGCCCGGCGGCGACCTCTCGGCCGAAGCGCCGGACGCGGAGGCGGGCATGGCCGTGCCGGTCCTCGACGGCCCGGAGGCCGAGGCGTCGGGGTACGCGCCGGGGCGCGAGCGGCGCGCGAAGATCCTCGACTCGGCCACCGAGCTGTTCGCCGAGCGCGGGTTCTCCTCGACCTCCTTGAGCGACATCGCGTCCCGGGTCGGCTCCTCCAAGTCGACGCTCCTGCACCACTTCGGGTCGAAGGACGCGCTGCTGACCGCGGTCCTCACCCGCCGCGACGAGCGCGTCAACGAGCGCATCCGGGAGCCCTTGGCGCCCAGGGCGTTCCTGCGCGAGGTCGTGGAGGGCGCGCGCGGCGACGCCGCCCGGCCGGGCCTCATCGAGCTGTACACGGTCCTGTCGGGCGAGGCGACCGCGCTCGCGCACCCGGCGCACGGGTACTTCAAGCGGCGATTCGAGTGGGTCGTGGCGCACTTCGCGTCCGTGTTCGCGATGCTGAAGGACAGCGGGCAGATCGGCGCCGACCGCGACCCGCACCGCGAGGCCGCCTGGTTCGTGGCCCTGTGGGACGGGCTCCAGGTGCAGTGGCTCTACGACCCGGCGTCGGTGGACATCGACGCGGAGCTGAAGTCCCATCTGGAGCGGATGCTGCTGCCGTGAGTGTTGGGACGCAAGGGCTTTGACGGACTAAAGGGATGTCGACTGCGGGCCCCGACAATTCGGTGCGTTCCTTACAATCCTGAGAGGAACCGAGCGAACCACGCTCTCGGACCCCCTCGATCGGAAGGAACTCCGGCTTGAGACCACGCACCCGCATCCTCGCGGCGGCCGCTTCGGCCGCCGCGCTCACGCTCACCCTCCTCGCCGCGTCCCCGCTGGCCGCCAACGCGAACCGCAGCGGCATCGACTGGGGCCCGTGCCCCGAGGTCGACCCGGCCGAACCCGTCGAGTGCGCCCAGATCAAGGTGCCGCTCGACTACGACCGGCCCTGGCGCGGCACCATCGAGATCGGCCTCGCCAAGCGCGAGGCCCTGAACCCCGACGAGAAGATCGGCACGATCCTCATGGACCCGGGCGGGCCGGGCGGCTCCGGCGCCGGGTCCATCATGAACGGCAGCCCGCTCACCGGCGAGGCCGCCGAGCGGTTCGACATCGTCGGGTTCGACCCGCGCGGGATCAACACCAGCACGCAGGTGCTGTGCAGCGAGGACGCGCTCCTCGACGCCGTCGAGGCGCCGTTCCCCACCGACCAGGCCAGCTGGGAGGCCCGCGAGGACGCCAACGCCGCGCTCACCGAGGACTGCCGCGAGCACACCGGCCGCCTGTTCGACCACGTCTCGAACCTTGAGACCGTGGAGGACATGGAGCGCATCCGCCGGGCGCTCGGCGAGGGCAAGCTCAACTACCTCGGCTACTCGTACGGCACCATCATGGGCCAGCAGTACGCCGAGCAGTACCCGCGGAACATCCGCACGATGGTCCTGGACGGCAACATGGACCACAGCCTGGAGTCCACTTGGGACTTCATGCGGACCGAGACCGCGGCCGTCGAGCAGAACTTCACCGAGTTCGCCGCCTGGTGCGAGTCGACCCCCGAGTGCGCGCTCTACGGCGAGGACGTCGAGACCGTCTACGCCGGGATCAAGGACAAGGCGCGGGCCGGAGAGCTCATCGACCCGTACGAGGGCCTGCCGCTCGACTTCATCACGCTGTCGGAGCTCTACACCTTCACCGCCAACTACCCGCAGGCCTGGCCGACCCTCGCGATCGAGTACGAGGCCATGCGCGACGGCGCCGTGCTGCCCTCCGAGCCCGGGCTGCTCCAGGAGGAGCCCGAGCTGTTCGAGTACCTCTACTACCCCGCCTGGTGCCAGGACTGGGGCTGGGAGATCGAGGACTACGACGAGTTCGAGTCGCTCCTGGGCGACCTCGCCGCGGACTCGCCGAACGTCGAGTGGACGCCGTACAACCAGCACGCGCTCACCTGCATCGGCTCGGACATCGACTACACCAACGAGCGCGACGAGCTCGACATCCCCCGCTCCGCGCCGCCGATCGTCTTCATCGGCAACGAGCACGACCCGGCCACGGTCTACCCGTGGACGCTGGCCGCGGCCGACCAGGCCGACGGGCACCTCATCACCTACGAGGGCTACTTCCACACCATCTACGGCGGGTTCTCGGCCTGCGTCGACGACGCCGTGAACGCGTACTTCGTCGACCGCGAAAAGCCGGAGCAGGGCCTGAGCTGCCCGAACCTCGACTTCCCGGAGACCTCCGCGCTCTCGGCGCGGCGCCTCCCGGTCGGTCCCTACTAGACGGACGAGCCGCGGCGGCCGAGCCCCGGGCCCGGCCGCCGAACTACCATGTGGGAACCGCCGAGCCTGGAGCGCGCCATGACCGAGACCCACACCGTCGTCAACCAGCCCCCGCCCCTGGTGGGCCGCAACCTCTTCGACGCCAACCGGCCACTCGTCGAGGCCGCGGCGCGCACGGGCGCGGCCTGGATCGGCGACGACGCGCGGGCGCTCGGCGAGGTCCTCGCGAGCGCCGAAGCGGCCCGCTGGGCCGAGGAGGCGCACCGCTACCCGCCCGTGCTGCGCACCCACGACCGGTACGGCAACCGCGCCGACGAGGTCGACTTCCACCCCTCCTGGCACCGCTTCATGGGCCTGGCCGTCGAGCACGGCGCCCACGCGATGCCCTGGGCCGAAACGCGACCGGGCGCGCACGCCGCCCGCGCCGTGATCCTCTCCCTGCTCGCGCAGATCGAACCGGGGCACTGCTGCCCGATCTCGATGACCTATGCGGCCGTCCCGGCCCTGCGCGCCGAACCCGCGCTCGCCGCCGAGTGGGAACCGCGGATCACCTCGCGCACTTATGATTTCGGGCTGCGGCCCGCCGCCGACAAGGCGGGCGTCCTCGTCGGCATGGCGATGACCGAGAAGCAGGGCGGCTCCGACGTGCGCGCGAACACGACGCGGGCGACGCCGACCGCGGACGGCGTGTACGCGCTGCGCGGGCACAAGTGGTTCTGCTCGGCGCCGATGAACGACGCGTTCCTGGTCCTCGCCCAGGCGCCCGGCGGGCTCACCTGCTTCCTGCTCCCCCGCGTGCTGCCCGACGGGACTTTGAACGCGATCCGCTTGCAGCGCTTGAAGGACAAGCTCGGCAACCGGTCCAACGCCTCCGCGGAGATCGAATTCCACGACGCCCTCGCGCACCGCGTGGGCGAGGAGGGCCGCGGCGTCTCCGTGATCATCGAGATGGTCAACCACACCCGCCTCGACTGCGTCATCGCCACCGCCGCGGGGATGCGGCAGTCCGTGTCCGAGGCGACCTGGCATGCGGCCCACCGGAGTGCGTTCGGCGCGCGGCTGGTCGACCAGCCGCTCATGACGCAGGTCCTCGCGGACCTCTGCGTCGAGTCGGAGGCCGCCACCGCGGTCATGATGCGCCTCGCGTCGGCCTACGACACCCCCGGCGACGCCGCGTTCCGCCGCCTCGCCACCGCCGTCGCCAAGTACTGGGTGTGCAAGCGCGGCCCCGGCCACGCCGCCGAGGCCCTGGAATGCCTGGGCGGCAACGGGTACATCGAGGAGGCGCCGCTCGCGCGCCGCTACCGCGAGCAGCCGCTGCTGTCCATCTGGGAGGGATCGGGCAACGTCATCTGCCTCGACGTGCTCCGGGCCCTCTCGACCTCGCCGCAGTCCGCGGAGGCGTTCCTCGCCGAGGTCGAACCGGCCGCGGCGGCGGACGCCCGCCTCGCCACCCACCTCGACGGCGTCAAGCGCCTCCTCATGTCCGGAGCGGACCAGAGCTCCGCCCGGCGCCTCACCGAGGACCTGGGCCTCGCCCTCCAGGCGTCCCTCCTCATCGCCCACGCCCCCGCCGAAGTCGCCGACGCCTTCTGCGCCACCCGCCTCGGCCCGGACCGCGGCCTCGCCTACGGCGCCGTGCCCGTCAAGGCGGCCGCGGGCATCGTGTCGCGGCACCTCCCGGCCGACTGAGGCCGCGAACATCGTTTTATCCCCAATTCATGCCAAGCCATCCACCCCTTCCGACACTCCAGTCCCAATAGCACTCATTGATTCCGTTGCGCCACGCCCGGTTCCCCACCGAAGGTGAAGAAGGCTTATATTTCTGTGTTGGGCCCCCAACCGGATCGGAGCAGCAATGGACAACCCTTACGCGAACATCTCCAGTCCGGACGATGCGCGCGCGGCGCTCGCCGACTGGAAGGAGAAAGCCGACAAGATGGCGGCCGACGCCGTCGCGGCCTCCGAGGCCGTCCAGGAGCTGACCGCGATCGGCATGGACCGCAACGGGGTCGTGGCCGTCAAGCTGAACTCCGCCGGGGCCGTCATCGGCGTCCAGTTCTCCACTGAGATGCAGCGCATGCAACTGCGCCACGCCGAACGCCAGTTCATGGAGGCGTACCAGGCCGCGGGGCAGAACCTCCTCGAAGCCGCCAAGGCCGCCGTCAACGAGCGCCTCTCCGAGTCCTCCCCCACCGCGCGGGCCCTCGTCGACTCCATCAAGATGCGGTTCCCGGAGCCCGAGGAGGAGGAGCAGCAGTGAGCGACCACTTCGAAGTCGTCTCCGACGACCTGCGCACCCATGCGGTCAGTATCGACGCCGTGCGCGAGCGATTCGACTCGATTCTCTCCGCGATCGACACCATCGCACAGGACAACGAGGCGTACGGGATCATCTGCCAGTTCCTGCCCCCGATCTTGCAGGGGCGCCAGGACGAGCAGAAGGAACTCACCACTATGGCCCGGGAGAACCTAGAGCTGCTCGCCGAGGCGCTGCGCACCACCGCGGACAGCTACGACAGTGCAGACGAGGATGTGGCCGCGGCCCACCGCGACATCCAGAACTCTCTCTGAACAACGGAGGCGACCCCTTGAACGACCTCGTTGCCACCGAAGGCGACGTGCCCGCGCAGCCGGGCGCGGGTCTCGCAGGCGCAGGAATCGTCGAGTCCTATGCGGGTCTGGCGATGGCCATCGACTCCGGCTCCTGGATCGACGCCTCCGTAGCAGGACTCGGCGTGGCGCTGGAGACCGTCGGCGCAGTCGTCGATCCCATCGGCACCCTCGCATCCGCGGGCGTCGGTTGGCTCATCGAGCACGTCCAGCCCCTCCAGGATGCCCTCGACATGCTCGCGGGCAACCCCACGCTCGTCGAGTCCCACGCGATGACCTGGGACAATGTTGCGAACGAGTGCTTCGATATGTCCGCGCAACTCGACGCGGCGATCGCCGAGGTCGAGTCCTGGGACGGCGCGGCATCCGACGCCTACCGCGACAAGGCCGACGCCAACGTCGACGTGCTCGCCTGCGTCGGCGGCACCGCCCTCTCCATGGCGACGGCGACACGGGGCGCAGGGCAGCTCGTGTCCATGGTCCGCGAGTTCGTGCGCGACTTCGTCGCCGAATGCATCGGCTCCCTCATCGCCTGGGCCGCCGAAGTCGCCTTCACCGTCGGTATCGGCGCCGCCTGGGTCATCCCCAAGGCCGTCATGCGCATCACCGAATGGGTCGGCAAGATCTTCGGCTGGATCACCGGCCTCATCGACTCCATCTCCGCCCTCCGCGACCTCCTGTTCGGATGAGGAACCCCGCATGCGACACACACTCCGCCGAGCAGTCGTCCTCCCGCTGCTCCTCGCGCTCCTCGGCCTGCACGTCCGCAAAGGCAAGCGGAAGTTCCATCGGCTGAGCTCCACCGGCCAGACCAGCGCGCAGGTCGACACGAGAACCCGGGTCCTGGACGCGCGCGTCTCTGTGCAGCGCGTCGACCCTTCGAACGTCGAGAAGCAGGTGGAGGTCACCACTGATCACAACAACAACATCCCGCACAAGACGGACCAGGAGCTCCGTCAGGACGCCGAGACCCTCGAAGGCCTGCTCGTCGACCTCTACGGGCCGTCGGCGAAGAAATGGTTCACCGTGGCGACCGCGCAGGACGCCAACGGAAACCTCTACTACACCACGAACGGCGCCAACGCCAAGACCGACGCCTACCTCCGCATGAAGGCAGAGGAGATGGGGTACAACCGCGTCTCCGGCGACGACATCCGCCAGGACGGCAAGAACCACGCCGAACAGCAGATGCTCAACGCGCTCGCCGAGCGGAGGAAGGCCGAGGCCGCCGGACACGGCGACCTTGAACCCTATCGCAGCCTGCCGCAGGACCCGGTACGGTTCTCCCCAGGCAAGGCGCCTTGCGACGACAATCCGAACAACAAGACGAAGCAGGACTGCCGCGCTGACAGCGACGCCGATCCCGGCGGCAGCCTGGTCGGCTGGTAGAGAGGACCCACATGCCATTCCCGTTGAACGAGATCGGGCGGTTCGAGGCGATCTTCGCGGCCATGTCCCCCGCGCGTCGGCTCGCGATCGCCGCCGAGCACTTGCAGTGGACGGTCGGGAACTTCGCGACACCGATCGGCGATCCGGTCGTGGCCGACCTCGTCGCCCGGGCGGGCGCCGCGGTCCGGGCCGCGGTGAACGCGGGGCTGGCGATCGCGCCGACCGACGACGCGCTGCTCGAAGGGATGGACGAGGCGATCCAGGAGTCGGCCGAGCCCGGGGCGTCGGACCTCCTCATGAGTTACTACCTGTGCTTCGCCGAGACCGGCCCCGAACTCACCCCGCAGCGGCTCGTCGTCATCTTCGACCACTGCTACCAGGCCGACTACACCAGGTACTCCGAACCGGGCATCGTGGTCGGCGAGCCCACCGAGACAACCGACAGGGAGCAGGCCGTCCTCGACTACCAGCGGGACCTTCTGCGCCGATACTCCGTGTAAGTGAGGCGCGATATGGACCACCCCGACGCGATGGCGCGCAAGATCGGGCAGCTGCGCTCGACCGGGGCGGTCGAGGAGCTCGAACGCCGCTGGGAGGACGCCGACGAGGACCCGCCGTACGCGACCTACGTCGTCGTGGAGATCGCGGAGGGCGCCGAGCCGGCGCGGGAGTGGCCCGGCGGCCTGGGCGACTTCTACCGGCTGACGGCCGCGGCGAGCTTCGGCGGGGTCGACGTCAGGCCCGAGGACCAGATCGCCCCCCAGCGGCCCGTCGACGCGGCCGGCGAGCCGATCGACGACCGGCAGTGGGTGCGGATCGGCGACATCGGCTACGAGGACGCCCTCCTCATGGACGCGGAGTCCGGCGAGGTCATGGTGTACGTCGGCTCGTACTTCAAGTACGGCTGGGACTCCCCCGCGGTGCTCACCTGCGCCGACGTCCCCGAGTTCATCGACACGGTGGCGATCGGCCCGCGCCACAAGGAGATCCGCGGCCCCGTGGACAGGCAGCGCGAGCCATGGTGGGAGACCGACCCCTGGTACCTGTACCTGGTCGAGGCCGGATTCGTCGAGGAGGGGCAGTGACCGACCGCGACGCGTACGTGCGGGCGTGGGAGCCCGACAACATCATCCGCTTCCCGCGGGACCAGTGGATGCGGGAGTTCGCGGCCCCGGCGGCCGCCTACCCCGACGTGGACTTCCTCCCCGTGGAGATGTCGGCCGTGTACACGGCCTACCTCACCGGCAGGTTCGAGCTCTACGACACGGTCAACCTCGGCGGCGACGGCGCGTTGCAGCTCAAGGTGATCGGCGGCGTCCCCTCCGACCGGGACAACATGCTGTTCTGCTTCGACACCGCCTCTGGGCGCGTCCTGCTCCTCGGAGTCGCGGAGGGCACGCTCGAACTCGTCAACTCCACGTTCAAGGCCCTGACCGAGTTCCTGTACCACTTCGCGCGGTTCGTGGACGCGGACTCCGGCGCCGCCGGGCGGCCGGCGCGGGCCAAGGCCCTGCGCGCCGCCCTCCACGCCGTCGACCCCGCGGCCCTCGCCGACCGGGAGTCCTGGTGGTCGATCGCCCTCATGCAGCTCGAAGGAACCCTGAGGTGAGCGTGCGATGAAGTACCCGCGCGACGCCTGGATCGCGAAGGGGATTCCGGCGGCGTCGCTCCCCGACGACCTCGACGTCCCCGAGAGCCTCCCCGAAGTGTTCTCGACCGAGCTCCCCGACGGCCTCAAGGTGTTCGACCAGATCCGGCTCAGCGCCGACGGCACCGATCTCGACGTGCGGTTCATCGTGCTCGGCGCCGTCGGGCCGGGGTCGGGCCTCCTGTACGTGCTCGATCCGGGGACCGCCGAGGTCCTCCAGTTCGACGCCGCGAACACGGCCGTCCGCGGGGTGAACTCGAACTACCGGTGGTTCGTGGAGTTCCTGCGCCGGATCGGCGCGGCCGTCGAGGCGACCGGCGCCCGGGACGCGAGGGCGGTCTTCAACCAGGGCATGCGGTTCACCCTCCGCGCGGTAGACGAGCGGGCGTTCGAGGAAGGGGCCTGGTGGCCGAAGGTGTTCAGCACCATCGGCGGTTAGGACCGGCGTCAGACGGCCGCGGCCTTGCGGCGGAGGTTCGCTTCGGTGCGGGCGGTGATGTCGTTGCAGGCTTCGCAGACCGAGGCGGGGATGAGGCCGGCCTTCGTCAGGAGGGCGAACATCTTGCAGCCGAGGCAGAACCCGAGGGCGGATTCGAGGGTCGCGGCCGCGGCGAGGGCGGCGAGGACGATCCAGCCCGCGAGGTCGGCGTCGAAGACGAGGAGCAGAAGCGCGGAAGTCACCGAGAAGGCGACGCCGATGCCCTGCGCGAAGCGCTTGGGCGGGCCCGGGACGGGCTTGGGCTCGACCGGGAGGCGCGGGACGATCACGCGGGTGACGAGCTGGCCGAGGACGCTCAGGGTGGGGCCGGTGGCGACGCGGGCGATGAAGCCCAGGGCGATGACCACGACGAGCCACTCGGCCTGGAAGACCAGCGCGGCGACGCCCATGAGGACGACTCCCGCGGCGACGAGGCGCGCGGCGACCTCGTTCACCGGGTTCGGGAAGCTGAAGAGTCGGCGCATCGGGCGGTCACTCCCTGGATTCGGCTCGGGCATAGGGGGCAGCCTGCGAATCCTACGTCTTCGATAGGTTTAAAGCAATCTTGGTCCGGGATCTGGGACGGGCCTAGGGCATCATCGTCTCGACCAGCGTGTCCTGGAGGAGGTTGAGCCAGGAGTAGACGATCACCGTGGGCACCCGGTCGTCGTCCTCGGGCAGGTCGAACAGCGCGTCCGCGTCCTCCTCGGTCTCGATGCCGAGCCGCACGGCCAGCGCCAGGCGCAGGTCGTTGAGGGCGCCGAGCCAGTGGCGGCAGTCGTCGGCGTCGAGGCTGAGGACGCCGCCGCCGGGGCCGAGGGCGTCGATGTCGGCGACGAGGGCGCGGGCGTCGGCCCGCTTGCGGGCGAGGAGGTCGTTCTCGGTGAAGCGGCGGAACTCGGCGGCGTACTCGCTGTGGCCGTCGTAGGCGTCGGGGAAGAGCCGGGCCAGGACGGGGTCGGCGGGCGGCTGGCTCGGGCCGGGTTCGAAGATCGCGGCGATCGGGTCGTCGGCGGGCTCGCCGCGGGTGGCGAGGAGGTCGGTGAGCTGGTCGGCGAGGCCGCGGAGGATGCTCGTCTCGGCGTCGCCGAGGCGGATCGCGGCGCCGCCGGGGAACGGTTCGAAGCCCTGCATCACTTGTCCTGCGTCAGGGTGGCCCAGAGGCCGTAGCCGTGCATGGCGTGGACGTCGCGCTCCATCTCCTCGCGGCTGCCGCTGGAGACGGCGGCGCGGCCCTTGTTGTGGACGTCGAGCATGAGCTTCTCGGCCATGGACTCGGTGTAGCCGAAGTAGGTGCGGAAGACGTACGACACGTAGCTCATGAGGTTGACGGGGTCGTTGTGCACGATCGTCGTCCACGGGACGTCGGGCGCGGCGGCCTCGTGCGTCGCCGTGTCGGTGGTCTCGGCCGGGGCCCCGGCGCCGCCGAGTTGCGGCAAGTTGATCACTCCCCAATGCTGCCATCGAGAGCGGCCGGGGCGGAGGCGGGCCCCGGAGGGAGGTGGACGGTCATGAGGAGCGTGCAGGTCCCGGTTCCGGCGCCGAGGTAGGCGTGGGGGGCGTCGGCGGGGAACGCGGCGGTCTGGCCCGCGCGGAGGGGGTGCTCGGCGCCGTCGAGGACGAGGGTCATCTCGCCGGTGAGGACGTTGACGGTCTCGTGGACGCCGGCCTGGTGGGGGTGGCTGGGGTAGGCGTCGCCGGGTTCGAGGCGCCAGCGCCAGACCTCGACGGGGGCGGGGCCGGGGGTGGTGAGCATGAGGCGGGCCTCGCCGCCGTGGGCGCCGGTCCAGAGGGGCGCGGTGTCGGCGGCGTCGGCGATGCGCACGCGGTCGGCTTGGGGCCCTTGCATGAGCGCGGAGACGGACAGGCCGAGGGTGTCGGCGAGGCGCACGAGGGTGGCGAGGTTGGGGTTCCCTTGGGCCTTTTCGAGGGCGACGAGGGCGCCCTTGCTGACCTGGGCGCGGCGGCCGAGCTCGTCGAGGGAGAGCCCGGCGCGGGTGCGGGCGGTCTTGACGTTGTGCGCGACGGTGCGCAGCGCGGCGTCGGCCTCGGCCATGTGGCGTTCCTCGCTCGAATGGTCGGTGCGGTCGGTTTGATGAACCGCGACGGTCGGTCTAGTATTCGTTCCGGTCGTTTAGATAGTACAACCCGGAGGTCGCCTTGATCGCACTCGTGCTCGCGCTGGGCAGTTCCCTCGCCTACGGCGCCGCCGACTTCCTCGGCGGGCTGGGCGCGCGGAAGGCGCACGTGCTGCGCACGGTGATGGTGGCGGCCCCGGCGAGCCTGGTCGTGGAGCTGGCGCTGTGGCCGCTGCTCGGCGCGACGTTCACTCCGGCGAGCCTGGGGTGGGGCGCGGCCTCGGGCGTCGCCTCGGCGGCGGCGTTCCTGCTGCTGTACCGGACGCTCGCGATCGGGCCGATGAACGTCCTGTCGCCGGTCACCGCGCTCGTCTCGGCGATGCTCCCGGTCGCGGTGGGCCTGGTCCAGGGCGAGCACCTGGGCGCGGCGGGCCTGGCCGGGCTGCCGCTGGCGCTGGCCGCGGTGGTGCTGGTGAGCGCCGGGCCCGGCGCGCGGTCGGCAAGGCCCGCAAGGAAAGCGCTGCTGCTCGCGGTCGGCGCGGGGGCGGCCATCGCGCTGCAACTGGTGTTCCTGCACCAGGCGCCCGCCGACAGCGGGGTCGCGCCGCTCATCGCGGGCCGCGCCGTGGCGTCGGCGCTGACGCTGTCGGCCGCGGCGCTGCTGCACCGGCGGCTCGGGGACGAGAAGCCCGCATACGCGCTGTCGGCGACGGCGGGCGCGCTGGACTCGATCGCGAACCTGCTGTTCCTGCTGGCCGCGCGCGGCGGCGACCTCGCGGTGGTGGCGGTGATCGTGGCGCTGTACCCGGCCGGGACGGTCCTGCTCGCGCGGCGCGTCCTCGGGGAGCGGTTGCAGCGCAGTCAACTCGCGGGGCTGGGGGTCGCGGCGGTCGCCGTGGGGCTCCTCGCGGTTGCGTGAGGCCGCCGACCCGAATCCCCCCGGTGCCGGGTCGACGGCCTCGTCCCCTGGACGCAAGTCCTTCCGACAGGCGACTACCCGCCTCCCACGGGACTATGCACAGGGACGCCGAATTATCTCAGTTTCTTTGCGCCGCTTGCGCATGGAACCGGAACCGGTCGGCGATGGCGGTGCGCACGCGCGCCAGGCCCCCCTCGCGCTCCCGGAGCTCCCACAGGCCCATGGTGAGCCGGTGGGCCTCGCGCGGGGCCTCCGAGTGGCGGTAGGTCCACTCGTACATGTCGAACAGCGGCCACCATGTGTACCCGACGACGTCCACACCGGACGACCGCAGGTCGTGCAGTGCCGCGACCGATTCGTCGAGCCAGGCCAGCCGGGCCTCGACGGTGCCGGTCACGCAGGTCTCGGTGAGCATCACCGGGGCGCCGTACCGCTCGGCGGCGCCGCGCAGCAGCTCGGCGAGGCCCGCGGTGCCGTCGTCCTGGACGGGCCGCGGGTCGGGGAAGCCGCCGGTGTGGAAGACGCCCGCCTCGAAGACCTCCGTGGAGTGCAGCGGGTAGTAGTTGACGCCCACGACATCGGGGCGCACGGGCGCCTCGGCGAACCACGCGAAGTCGGCGTCGCTCCAGCCGTGGCCGCGCAGGAACGGCGCGAGCGGGTGCGCGTCGCCGACGCGGCCGGTCACCAGGTCCTCCACCAGGAACACCTGCTCCTTGAGGCGCGCGGCGTGCTCGCGGTGCTCGGGCGCGTCGGTGTCGCCGGTGAAGCGCATCCCCGCGTCCACGTGGACGAACACGGCGCCGTCGAGGACGTCGCCCACCGCGCGCTGGGTCTGCACGAACCCGCGCGCGAGCTGCCCGACCATGGCGCTCAGACCCTCCGGGCCCGAGAGGTACGGCGGCCAGTACGCGTACTCCCCCGTGAACAGCGCGTGGATCATCGGCTCGTTCACCGGCGTGTAGTCCGTGACGCCAAGGTGCGCATAGCGTTCGGCGACCGCGGCGGCGTACTCGGCGACCCGCTTCGGGTAGTCGGGGTTCGCGAACTGCTGCTCCATCCACAGCGGCGTCCCGTAGTGCATGAGGTCCACGACGGGCCGCAGCCGCAGCTCCGCGAAGCGGTCCATCACGGCGTCGAGCCAGCCCCAGTCCCACCGGCCCTGCTCGGGCTCGATCCGGTGCCAGGGCACGCCCCAGCGCACCAGCTCGGCGCCCGCGTCGGCCGCCAGCGCGAGGTCCGAGTGCCACCGGTCGTAGTGCTCGGTGAGCGCGTACTCGTCGATCGCGCGCTCGCCGGGCCGCGACTGCGGCACGAAGGTGTCCTCGACGCCGACCGCGAAGTGGAGCCTGCCGTCGCGGTGCCATGGGTGGGAGGTCATTTGAGTCCTGTCGTTGCGATGTTCTCGATGAAGCGGCGCTGGATGAGGAGGAACGCGATGACGAGCGGCAGGATCGCGATGAGCGATCCGGCCATCATCACGCCGTGGGGGACGATGCCGCTGGGTCCGGTGAGGAGCGTCAGGCCGGAGGTGATGGTGCCCATGTCCGCGTCGGTGGTGAACACCAGCGGCCACAGCAGGTCGTTCCAGTTGTTGACGAACGTGAAGAGCCCCAAGGTGAGCAGGGCGGGGACGGCGTTGGGGAGCACGACCGAGCGGAAGACCCGGAACTCGGAGGCGCCGTCGATGCGGGCCGCGGCGTCGACGTCGCGGGGCAGGGAGAGGAAGAACTGGCGCAGGAAGAAGATCCCGAAGGCGTCGGCGGCGCGGGGCGCGATGAGCCCGGCGTAGGTGTTGACCCAGCCGAAGTCGGCCACGAGCTGGTAGAGCGGGATCAGGGTGGCCTGGAACGGGATCATCAGGGTGGCGATGATCGCCACGAGGAGGACCTTGCGCCCGGCGAAGTCGATGCGGGCCAGGGCGTACGCGGCGAGCGAGTCGAAGACGAGCGCGAACGCGGTGACGCCCCCGGCGAACAGGAAGCTGTTGCCGACCAGCCGCGCGAACGGCAGCTCGGAGGTGACCTCCTTGAGGTTGTCGAGGGTCCACTGGTCGGGCAGGAGGCTCGGCGGGTAGGCGTTGACCTCGGCCGCGGGCTTGAACGCGGTGAGGACGATGATCGCGATGGGCAGCAGCACGATCGCGGAGACGACGACGAGCGCGATGACGGCGAGGACGGTGGAGGGCCTGGTCTCGCGCAGGCGCAGGCGGAGGGCGCTCATGAGGACAGGTCCTTTTCCTTGCGGCCGAAGAACAGGAATTGCACGAGGCTGAGCAGCAGGGTCGCGATGAGGAGCACGTACGACAGTGCGGAGGCGAACCCGAGGTCGAGCTTGCGGAAGCCGGACTCGTAGATCTCCATGACGAGGGTCTGCGTGTGGCCGTAGGGGCCGCCGCCGGTCATGACGTAGATCTGGTCGAAGGCCTGGAGCGCGGCGATCATCGCGAAGATGAGGACGAACGCCATCGTGTTGGACAGCAGGGGGAGCGTGACGTTCCGGAAGCGGTTCCAGGGCCCGGCGCCGTCCATGCGGGCGGCCTCGTAGAGCGAGGTCGGGATGTCCTGGAGCCCGGCGAGGAAGATCACGAAGTAGAACCCGAAGAGCTTCCAGACGGCGACGAGCGCGACGGCGGGCATGGCGAGCCGGGGGTCTTCCAGGACGTTCCCGATCTGGATCCCCATGCCGCGCAGCCAGTAGTTGAGGAGGCCGACCTGCGGGTCGATGAGGTAGCTCCAGGCGAACGCCGCGACGGCGAAGGAGACCACGAACGGCACGAACAGGGCCGTGCGGAAGAACGACCGGAACGGCATGCGCGGGCTGTTGAGCAGCAGTGCGAGCGCGAGCGCGGCGATCACGGCGGTGGGCGTGAACAGGACGGTGTAGAGCAGGGTGTTGAGGACGGCGTCGCGCACGTCGGGGTCGGTGAAGACGGTGACGTAGTTCTCCAGGCCGATGAACTCCTCGCGGCCGAAGCCGCTGGCGTCCATGAAGGACAGGCGGAGGGCCGAGATCATGGGCCAGACGACGAACAGTGCCAGGATGATGAGGGCGGGCGCCAGGAACGCCCAGGCTTTCGCGTTGCGGCCCAGCGGGCTGCCGGTGGCGCGGCGGCGCCCGCCGAGCGGCGCCGGGGGCCGGTACCGGCGGGCGGTCGGGTTCTCGGTGGACATGGCTTCCTCTCCGGACGGAACGAAGGCGGGAAGGGTCGGCGGAGGCGCCAAGGGGACGCGCCTCCGCCGGACCGCTATTCGTCGAGCGCTTCCTGGACCTTCGTCTGCGCCTCGGCCAGCAGGGCGTCGATGTCGCCCCCGGCGACCGCCTGCTGGGTCAGCTCGTCGACCGCGCTGAGCACGTCGGTGGTGTTGACGACGCCCGGCAGGAGCGGCTGCCCGGTGCCCGCGATCTCGGTGAGCGAGGCGACGACCGGGTTCTCCGCGACGGCCTCGGCCGGGATGTCGGTGCGCAGCGGCGGCCAGCCGGAGCCCAGCGACCAGGCGACGGAGTTGTCGTCGTTGAGGAAGAAGGAGAAGAACTCCTCGGCGGCTTCCTGCTCCGCGCTGGAGGAGTCCACGGTGACGGCCATGGAGACGCCGATCGCGGAGGCGGCCTGGGCCTGCGGCCCGGCCGGGAGCGCGGCGATGCCGTAGTCGATGTTGTTCTCGGTGGCGATCGAGGCCATCCACGGGCCGCCGACGGTCATCGCCGCCTGGCCGCCGCTGAACAGCTCGTCCGCGCCGACGCCGTCGACGCCGGTGGGCGAGATCTGGTCGCCGACGATGGCGTTGCTCCAGAACTCCAGGGTCGCGGCGTTCTCGGGCGAGTCGATCACGGCCTGGCCGTCCTCGACGATGCCGCCGCCGTTGCCGTAGAACAGGGACGGCCACAGGCCGTTCGCGACGGTGGCGTGGTCGGGGAGCACGACGCCGTACTGCTCGGGCGTGCCGTCGCCGTCCTCGTCCACGGTGAGCTGCTGCGAGGTGGCGACCCACTCGTCCCACGTCTGCGGGAACTCGGTGACGCCCGCGGCGTCGAACAGCGCCTGGTTGTAGTAGACGGCGAGCGGCACGAAGCCCGTGGGCACGCCGTACTTGACGCCGTCGACGGTCTCCATGTCGACCGCGCCCGGGTTCAGGTTCGCGGTGTTGCTGGACTCGTCGGCGTAGAAGTCGTCGAGCTCGGCGAACGCGCCCTTGTCGGCGTAGACGGGGAGGCGCTCGGCGGGCATGGCGACGATGTCGGGGCCCTCGCCGGCCGACAGGGCCGTCAGGAGCGTGTCGTCGATGCTGGCCCAGGTCTTGAGTTCGGTCTTGATCTCGACGTCGTCGTGGGCGGCGTTGAAGTCGTCTACGATGCCCTGGAGGACGTCGCCGTCGGCCTCGGTGTACCCGTGCCAGAAGGTCAGCTCGACGGGGCCGCCGTCGTCGCCGCCGGAGCAGGCGGCCGTGCCGGTGATGGCGAGCGCCGCGCCGACGGCCCCCGCGAGGATTCGCTTGCGTGTCATTTCGGAGTTCCCTCTCAAAGCGAGACTGCGCTGTCTGCGCGTGGTCCAACGCCGGAGACCTTCGTTCTACAACGTTGTAACTTCAGGATCGTAGGAACATCCTCCTCCGGATGTCAACGCCGCGCGGGCACTCGGCGCGATTCTTTCCCGTTTCGTGATCATGGCGGCCACCTGCGGATACACCAGAACAGGCTAAACCCGGGCGGTGTTTCTACAACGTTGTAAACGGGATTCCGCGCCCGGATCAGGCCGACTCGCGCGCCACGACGGAGAAGTCCGCGGCGCGGGTCTGCGGCTCGGCGTCGGCGCCGTCGGCGCTGATGCGGGCGAGCAGGGTGGCGACCGCGGTGCGGGCGATCCACTCGCGGCCGGGGTCGACGGTGGTGAGCGAGGGGATCGCGTACGCGGCCTCGTCGAGGTCGTCGAAGCCGAGGACGGCCACGTCCTGCGGGACGCGCAGGCCCGCCTCCTGGAGGACGCGCATCGCGCCGAGGGCCAGGGTGTCGTTGAAGCCGAAGACCGCGTCGAACTCGACGCCGCGGTCGAGCAGGTCGTGCATGGCGTGCGCGCCGTCGGCCCGGTGCCACAGGGTCGCGCGGGCGACCAGGCGCTCGTCGTATTCGATGCCTTTGGCGGCCAGGGCTTCCCGGTAGCCGCGCAGGCGCAGGCGGGCCGAGCCCATGACCTCGGCCTCGTTCTCGCCGATGACGGCGATGCGGCGGCGGCCGGAGTCGACGAGGTATTCGGTGGCGGCGCGGGCGGCCGCGACGTTCTGCATGGTCACGTGGTCGCAGGGCCACTCGAAGGTGCGCTCGCCGAGCATGACGACCGGGAGCGGCCCGGCCAGCGCCGCGGCGTCCTCGGCGCCGAGCCCGAGCGGGGAGAGGATGAGGCCGTCGGTGCGGTTGAGGCGGGGGCTCTGGAGGAGCGCCAGCTCGCGGTCGCGGTCGCCGCCGGTCTGCTCGACGAGGGTCACCAGCCCCGCTTCCTCGGCGGCGGCGATGACGAAGCTCGCGAGCTCGGCGAAGTAGCTCAGGTTGAGCTCGGGGACGGCCAGCGCGATCGTGTCGGTGCGGCCCGAGCGCAGGCTGCGGGCGCTGAGGTTGGGCTGGTAGCCGAGCTGGGCGATGGCGCGCTCGACCTTCTCGCGGGTCGCCGGCCGGATGTGGGGGTAGCCGTTGACGACGTTCGAGACCGTCTTGAACGACACGCCCGCGAGTTCCGCGACGTCGCGCAGGGTCACCGCCATGGCACCTCCTCAGTCGGTGGCGATTCTACAACGATGCAAACGGGTGGTCGGCGAAGCGGAGGAGGACGGCGGTGGCGTCGTCGTGGCGCTTGCGGGCGGGCGCGCCGTCATTGCGCTCCTCTTCGCGGACCAGGTCGAGCAGGGCGCCCGCACCGCGGTCGGCGGCGAGGGCCATGAGGTCGGGCCAGGTGCGGCCGTAGCGCTCGACGAGGCGGGTCAAGCCGTCGGTGCAGAGCAGAAGGTCGGCGACGCCCTCGGCGGTGCCGGTGTAGGCCATGGCGGCCGCGCCGGGGTCAGCGGCGGCGACCCAGTACCCGTTGTCGCGGTTGCGGACCTGCGCGATGTACTCGACCGGGTAGCGACCGGGCCCGCGCGGCGGGTCGGCGAGGCGGTCCAGGCGGTCGTCGGTCTCGGTGCGGCACTTGCCGTCCCGGTCTCGCCAGGTGATCGCGCAGTCGCCGAGGACGAGCCAGTCGAGGGCCTCGCCGCGGGAGCGGACGAGGGCTGCGGTGGCTCCGGGTGTGACGGGGTTGGCGAGGTCGCAGGTGGGTGCGTGGCGGGCGTTCACCGCTTCGATTGCGGCCGTGAGGACTTCGGCGAGCGGGCGGGGCGGGCCCGACATGTGGACGGCGACGGTCTCGGCGAGGGCGGCGGTGTACCAGGGGACGTCATGGACGCAGCCGTCGTCGGGGTAGCGGGTGATGCCGTCGAGGACGAGGGCCCAGGCGTCGGCGACGAGGAGCAGGTCCTCGTTCGGCGCCGCCGAGCCCGGGCGGGATTCGGCTCCGGCCACGATCATGGCCGCCAGCCTATCGGTCCTTGCGCCACACCGCGACCACAGCCGCCAGCCCGGCGAGCACCGGCAGCAGGCCGAGGAGGCCGTAGCCGAGCGGCACGATCAGGTCGTACTGCTCGCCGCCCATGGAGAGGACGGTCAGCGAGGTGAGGAGCCCGAGTGCGAAGAGGACGGTCACGGCGATGCGCGGGGCGCCGCGGCGGGCGCGGGCGAGCGCGGTGAGCCAGCCGATCGCGCCGAGCACCCCGATGCCGGTGAGGGACCAGGTGATGGCGTTGCGGTCCAGGGCGACGTCTCCGGCGCTCCAGTCGGGGTAGGCGGCCTCGACGTGGCCGGTGATCGTGTCGAGGGTGGCGAGGTCGAGCAGCGGCAGCGCGGCGAGGGCGAGCTGGAGGGCGAGGCCGGTCCAGAGCGCCAGGCGAATTCGGCGCATGCGCGTGTCGGCGGGGGCGGTCGCGGTGGTCATGGTTCCTCCCGGAATCCGGATTCTTACAACGTAAGTTTTCTGCGGGCAATGCTAGACTTACAACGTAAGAATCGTCAACGCGACGGGAGCCACATGGGCGCGAAGCGGACCCGGGGGCAGCGCGCGGGCCTGAGCCGCGAGCGGGTGCTGGAGGCCGCGCTCGGGCTGGTCGAGCGGGAAGGCCTGGGCGCCTTGACGATGCGGCGGCTCGCGGCCGAGCTGGACATCGAGGCGATGTCGCTCTACCACTACGTGCCGAACAAGGACGCCCTGCTCGACGGGCTCGTGGAGCGGGTCGTCGAGCGCGCGGTCGCCGCCCGGCCCGAGGGCGGCACTTGGCAGGAGGCGCTGCGCGGATACGCGCTCGCGATGCGGCGCGCACTGCTCGCGCACCCCGAGGTCGTGCCGCTCCTGGCGGGCCGTCCGGCCCTGACGGCGCGCACCATGTCCACGGTGGAAGCGGTCCTGGGCGCGCTGCGGGAGGCGGGCTTCTCCCCCGCGCAGGGCCTGCGGATGATCCACGCGATCACCGGCCTCGCGATCGGCGAGGCCGCCGTGCAGGCGGGCGCCGGACCGGATCCGCTGGGGCCGGACGCGGTCGACGCCGAAGCGTTCCCGCTGCTGGCCGCGGCGGTGCAGGGCGGGGCCGCGGATCTGAACGGGCGCTTCGAGTTCGCGCTCGCCGCGCTCCTCGACGGGTTCGCGGGCGCGGCGCGGGAGTGAACGGATCGCGCTCTCCCGTGAAGCGGCGATGACGTTCCGGTAACCGCACCGTGAGCGAATGATCGCCCTCGTTGACTTCAGGGCCCGCCGGTCCCATACTTCCGAAAAGACTGCATAATATTGGCCTGCCAACCAATCCGGCCCCGCCCGCGCCCGGAGTAGGGCGCACCGGGGCCGAGCTGAGAGAACGCTCTCTGTCCCGGTGCGGTCCGTGTGGCGGTCGATCAGTATGGTGGACAACCGTAATCAAATACCGAGTATTCATACCCTTTCGGACACACAGATCGGCGACCCCATGGCTGAGCGGACACTCGATACTGAAGCGCTCCAGGAGTACAAGACCCTGATCCAGGAGCAGCTGGACCACCTCGACGACATCATCCCGCGGCTGAAGAAGGGCGAGGTCCTCGGACGGCTCCCCGCCTTCGGCCAGCTCGACGCCTCGGCGACGGCCCGCACGAACTACGAGACCTTCCACTCGACCACTTGGGACAACCTCCAGAACCTGCGCGTCTCCCTGAGCGGCATGATGGAGACCCTCCAGGACTCCATCGACCTGTCCGACGAGGCCGACGACGCCACCGTGAACGAGATGACCAGCTACGAGGGCGAGCTGTAGCGTGTCGCGACGCATGAGCGGCGCGGCCGCGGCCCTCGCCGCCCTCGCCCTGGCCGGATGCTCGGCCACCGGCACCGAAACCGACGAAGACGCGCCGAGCGGGTCATACGCCGTCATGGGCGACTGGCTCGGCTGCGAGGTCTTCGGGGACTTCGCCGATCTCCAAGCGCAGCTCGGCGTCACCGCCGTGGACGGCGAACTCCAGAGCGACGCCATCGGGGAAGGCGTCGACGCCGAGGCCGCCGGGTGCGCGGGGCTGTTCGACCTCGCCACGTTCGAGGACGTCCAGGGCACCTTCGAGTACTCCTCGACCGGCGACGCCGCGATCCGCGGCGGCCTCGCCCCCTGGAACGACGAGGCCGAGGCGGAGGCGAACTTCGCCGACCGCGTCGCCCAGCGCCGCGAGAACGCCGCCGGGATCGCCTACACCGGCGAGACCGAGGGCGAGCTCGCGGGCGAGTGGGACGAGAGCCTCTACATCACCGCCGAGACCGAGAAGCGGACCTACCTGGACGCCTACGGACGCAAGGGCGACTGGGTCGTCTACCTGTCCGTGGACTTCCTGCACGACCCCGGCGCGAGCGCCTACGAGTCGGCGCCCGAGTTCTACCCGGACTCCAGCCCCGAGGCGATGGCCGTGTACCCCTTCACCACCGAGGATCTCGTCGCCTGGGTCACCGGCGAGCACCTCACCCAGATCCAGACCGACATCCTCCAGCGAGCCGAGAGCGAGACGGGCGCATGACCGAAGCAGCCGAGATCGAGAAGGAAGACTACGGGGACATCGAGGAGGGCCAGTCGGGCTCGCAGTTCACCACTGCGCAGAACAGCCTGCTGGTCAAGCCCTCCTGCGAGACCGGCGACTGCACGTGCAAAGTGGAGGAGCCCGCCGAGGCGGCCTGGGTCAAGCTCATGTCGGCCGTGCCGCAGGCCTCCCAGATCAACAACCTCCGCGCGGCCCGCGAGGGGACCATGATGCTCCCCGAGGGCCAGACGATCCAGAGCATGGTCAAGTCCATCCGGCCCCAGCCGGAGGCGGACTACGCGCTCGACACGATCCGCGACGCCTGGACGGACTTCTACGAGGACTTCCGGACCGTCGGGCCCAAGCTGGAGCAGGGCCTCGCCACCCTGTCCTCGGGCTGGAAGGGCGACGACTTCGACGCGTTCGAGGAGCAGGTCGAGACCGTCCTCAAGAACTGCAAGACCATCGGGAACGACATCGGCGGCGAGGACGGCGCCGACGGCGTCATCAAGGTCCTCGACACCAAGCAGTCGGAGATCTTCGACCAGCAGGGCGGCACCGCGTGCGTCTACCCCGCGCCGAAGTTCTACATGGAGGGCACCAGCTGCGGCTCCCACCGCATCCACATCCGCCCCCCGTTCTTCCGCAACTGCGAGATCCGCGAGAACGACGAGACCAAGGCGGCCCTGGAGCTGGCCGGGTTCGACCCGCAGATCGTGGACGAGGTCAGCGAGGGCCGCCAGCAGACGTACGACATGTGGAACGAGTACGTCACCGCCAACCCCGACTACGAGGAGAACGGCCTCAAGGGCCAGGCGCTGGCCGAGTCCAAAGCGGACGAGTACTCCACGCAGCGGCTCGACACGCTCGGCACCCAGGGCTCCAGCCAGCTCGAAGAGGAGGCCGCGCGCGTCAACGAGGAGGTGACCGAGCGGCACAGCAACGTCGAGGCCCAGGTCACCGAGATCGCCCCCGACTCGAAGCCCGGTGAGCAGACCACCTTCAACGAGGGCCCGGACACCGACTTCCCCGGCTCCGACGGGCTCGACGACGGCGGCGGCCCGGGCGGGATGCCCGACGTCGACACCTCCGGCCTGGGCAACCAGACCGGCCCGACCGACCTCACCAAGCTCAGCGACACCCCCGGCGGCAGCGGCCTCAACGGCAGCGGGCTCAACGGGAGCGGCCTGGACGCGAACGGCAACCCGATCAACGGGTCCGGGAACCCGCCCGGCGGCTACGGCGGCGGCAGCGACCTCCAGGGCCTGAACGACGAGAACCCGTTCGACTCCGGCCAGGACCCCGACAACCTCGGCAGCTACGGCAGCACCGGGGCGCCTCCCGGCGGCATCAGCGGCGGCAGCGGCCTCGACGGCCTCGGAGGCAACGGGTCCTACTCCTCCCCCACGCCTCCGGACCTCGACGACGTCTCCGGCGGTCTCGCCGGGGGCGGCGGCGGCCTCGGCTCCACTCCGGGGAGCATCGGCGGCAGCGGCGGCCTCACCGGCAGTGGTGGGGGCGGCGGCATCCCGGGCGGCTACGGCGGCGGGACCAGCCTGGTGCCCAGCAGCCTGCGCCCGCCCACGAGCAGCCTGAAGCCCGGCTCGACCACCGGCACCACCAAGCCGGGCAAGATCCCCGGCTACACCTCGATCCGCAACGCGGGCCCCGGCGGCTCCAAGCCCGGCGGCGTCGGCGGGCTCGGCGGGAACAAGCCCGGCAGCCTCGGCGGCGGCTCGGGCCTCAAGGGCGGCGGCGGCCTCGGCGGCTCCTCCGGCGGCTCGGGCCTTCGCGGCGGCGGCGTCGGCGGCACGGGTGCAGGCTCGGGCCTGCGCGGCGGCATGGGCGCCGGTGCCGCGGGCGCGGCCGGTGCGGCCGGCGGCAAGGGCATGGGCGCTTCGGGCGCGCACGGCGGCGGCATGGTCGGCGGCGGCGCCCCCGGCGGCCGCCCCGGCGACGACCAGGACCACGAGATGAAGTACTGGCTCGCCGAGGAAGAGGACACCTGGGGCGGCGGCCCGGAGGACGAGGACGACGACCCCTTCGCGTAGCGCCGCTTGAAAAAGCAGACCGGGCCCCGGAACCGCCACCGTGCAGGCGGCGCCGGGGCCCGGTCATTTCTGCCCATCGCTCCCATGGGGACGACGAGAGCGACGTATTGACAAGCGTAATTTCTCCGGATTAGAATCACGAAATAGGTATAGCGCTAAACCTATCTCACCCAGCCGATTCATACCTCCAAACTCCCTAAGAGATCGACGCTTGTCGATCCACTGCATGCTGCGCGGAATGCGCCTGCAGTGGACCGGGAACGCGCCTCCCCCGAACAAGGAGTCATCATGAAACTCATGCGCCTCGCCATCGCGGCGGCGACTGCGGTCGTCGCCGCGGCGGCAGCGCTCGTCCCCGCCGCGGCCGTCCAGGCCGCAGGCGACGACAACCTGGCGGCGGGAAGGACGATGACCGCCAGCAGCCAGACGCAGGGCTATGCGGCCGCCAACGCCGCCGACGGCAACCAGGGCACCTACTGGGAGAGCGCGAACGGCGCCTTCCCGCAGTGGATCCAGGTGGACCTCGGGTCGGCCGCCGACGTGAGCGAGGTGGTCCTCGAACTGCCCGCGCTCCCGGCCTGGCAGACCCGGACCCAGACCATCGAGGTGCGCGGCAGCGCCGACGGGTCGAGCTTCACGACCCTGGCCGCGGCGCAGGGCTACACGTTCAATCCGAACAGCGGCAACTCCGTCAGTATCGACCTCGACGCCGCCGACGTGCGCTACGTGCGGCTCGTGGTCACCGCCAACACCGGCTGGCCCGCCGCGCAGATCAGCGAGTTCGAGGTCTACGGCGAGTCCGGCGCGCCCTCGCAGACCGGCGAGCTGGCCGTGCACAAGCCGATCACCGCGTCCTCCACAGTGCACACGTTCGCGGCGGCGAACGCCAACGACGGGGACGTCACCACGTACTGGGAGGGCGCGAACGGGGCCTACCCGAGCACGCTCACCGTGGCGTTGGGGCTCAACGCCGAGCTCGACCGGATCGTGGTGAAGCTCAACCCCGATCCGGTCTGGGGCGCGCGGACGCAGACGTTCTCGGTGCTCGCGCGCGACGCCGCGGGCGGGGACTTCGCGCAGATCAAGGCGTCGGCGCAGTACGCGTTCGACCCGGCCTCGGGCAACACCGTCTCCATCCCCGTCTCGGGCACGTACGGCGAGATCCGGTTGCAGTTCACCGGGAACACGGGCGCCCCGAACGGGCAGGTCGCCGAGTTCCAGGTGTTCGGCGAGGCCGCGCCCGCCGCGGACCTGGCCGTCACCGCCATGTCGTGGAGCCCGGCCGCGCCGAGCGAGACCGACGCGGTCACCCTCTCGGCCCGCGTGGAGAACACCGGCGAGGTGTCCTCCCCCGCGACCGCCGTGGACCTCACGGTGGACGGCGAGATCATCGGCAGCGCAGCGGTACCGGGCCTCGCGGCCGGTGCGGCGGCGACGGTGAGCGTGCCGATCGGCTCGCTGACGGCGGGCGACCACGAGGTGGGCGCCGCGGTGGACCCGAACGGGACCGTGGTCGAGAGCGACGAAGCCGACAACGAGTACACGCACCCGGACCCGTTGGCGGTCAGCGCCATCGCCACCTCGGACCTGGTGGCCTCGGCGGTCACGTGGTCGCCGAGCAGCCCGTCCGCGGGCGACACCGTCGACTTCTCGGTGACGATCGGGAACCAGGGCAGCCTGGCGTCGGCGAGCGGCGCGCACGGCGTCACGCTCAAGCTCGTCAACAGCGACACGGGCGCGGTCGTACGGACCTTCACCGGCTCGTACAGCGGCGTCATCGCGGCGGGCGGCGGCTCCGGGGCGATCGACCTGGGCTCGTGGACCGCGGCCGACGGCCAGTACGCCGTGGAGGTCGCGGTGGCCGTGGACGGCAACGAGCATGAAGTGAAGCAGGGCAACAACACCGCGAGCCGGACCCTGTCGGTCGGGCGCGGCGCCGACATGCCGTACACACTCGACGAAGCGGAGCACGCGACTCCCGGCGGCGGCGCGCAGATCCTCGCCCCCAACCGGAAGATCGGCGACCTCGCGGGCGAGGCCAGCGGGCGCCAGGCCGTGGTCCTCGACGGGACCGGCGAGTACGTCCAGTTCACGACCACCGCGGACACGAACACGCTGGTGACCCGCTTCGCGATCCCCGACGCCGCGGGCGGCGGGGGCATCACCGCGACGCTGAACCTGTACGTCAACGGCCAGTACCTGCAACCGGTCACGCTCACCTCGAAGTACGCGTGGCTGTACGGGGCCGAGGCGAGCCCGAACAACTCGCCGAGCTCCGGTCCGGCCAGGCACATCTACGACGAGGCGAACGTGCTGCTCGACGACGTGATCCCCGCGGGGAGCACGATCCGGCTCCAGAAGGACGCGGCGAACACCGCGGCCTACTACGCGATCGACTTCATCAGCCTCGAAGAGGTCGCGCCGATCGCGAACCCGGACCCGGCGCGGTACGTCGAGCCCAGCGGGTTCACGCACCAGGCCGTGCAGAACGCGCTCGACCAGGTCCGCATGGACACCACCGGGAACCTCGACGGCGTGTACCTGCCCGCGGGCGACTACTCGACGGCGCAGAAGTTCCAGGTGTACGGCAAGGCGGTCGAGGTCATCGGCGCCGGGCCCTGGTACACCCGGTTCTACGCACCCCAGAGCCAGGAGAACACCGACGTGGGCTTCCGCGCCGAGGCCACCGCGAACGGCTCGACGTTCTCCGGGTTCGCGTACTTCGGGAACTACACCAGCCGCATCGACGGGCCCGGGAAGGTCTTCGACTGGCAGAACGTCTCGGACATGACGATCGACAACACGTGGACCGAGCACCAGGTGTGCATGTTCTGGGGCTCCAACATGGATGGAATCCGGATCACGGACTCCAGGGCCCGGAACCTGTTCGCCGACGCGATCAACATGACGAACGGGAGCACCGACAACCTGGTGCAGAACGTCGAGTCGCGGGCCTCGGGCGACGACAGCTTCGCGCTGTTCGCCGCCACCGACTCCGGCGGCGGGCTCCAGAGCGGGAACGTCTACGAGAACCTGACCTCGATCCTGACGTGGCGGGCCGCGGGCCTGGCGGTCTACGGCGGGACCGGGAACACGTTCCGCGACATCCACATCGCGGACACGCTCGTGTACTCGGGGATCACGATCAGCTCGCTGGACTTCGGGTACCCGATGGACGGCTTCGGGTCGAGTCCGACCACGGACTTCGACAACATCTCCGTCGTCAGGGCGGGCGGGCACTTCTGGGGGCAGCAGACGTTCCCGGGGATCTGGCTGTTCTCGGCGTCCAAGGTGTTCCAGGGGATCAGGGTGAGCGATGTGGACATCGTGGACCCGACCTACGCGGGGATCATGTTCCAGACCAAGTACACCGGCAGCCAGCCTGAGTTCCCGGTCGCGGACACGGTCTTCACCGACATCACGATCACCGGGGCGCAGCTCAGCGGCGACGAGTTCCAGTCCAAGTCCGGCATCGGCATCTGGGTCAACGAGATGCCCGAGGCGGGCCAGGGCCCGGCGGTCGGCGAGGCGGTCTTCAACGGCCTCGAACTGAGCGGGAACCACGAGGACATCAGGAACAACACGACGACGTTCGAGCTGGTCATCAACTAGCGGAAAGGGACAGGGCCCCGCCGAGGCGACTCGGCGGGGCCCTTCGCGTCGTCGCTACGCGCGCGGGCGCTCGATCACCTTGGCGCCGAACGCGGCGAGTTCGACGGTCTCTCCGCCGGCCTCGAACGCGACGGCCTCCGGGGTGAAGTTGAGGACGAACACGTAGTCGGTGGTCCCGTCGGTGCGGACCTGCGCGGTGACGCCCGCCGGGAGGTCGGCGTCGAGGGCGCGCTCCACACCGGACTCGGCGATCAGGCCGCCATAGAAGTCGGCGAGGAAGTCGTCCCCGGTGCGGGCGGCGATGAAGTACGCCTTGCCCTCGCCGCGGCGGTTCACCGTCAGGGCCGGGCGGCCCGCGTAGAAGTCGGCGCCGTACGCGCCCAAGGGCTCGGCGGTCTCGGCGTGGATCAGCTCGCAGAGCTCGACGGCCTCATAGGACCGGCCGTCCCACTCGATCGCGTTGCGGTCCTCGGGGTAGAGGGCGTCGATCTCCTCGGCCCAGATCCCGAGGGTCTCGCGGAGCGGGCCGGGGAAGCCGCCGAGGAACGTGCGGTCGTGCTCGTCCACGTAGCCGGTCGCGTACGTGGCGACGAACGTGCCGCCGCGCTGCACGAACGCCTCGATCGCCTCGGGCACGCCGGGCCGCAGCATGTACAGCATCGGCGCGACGAGGACCTTGTAGCGGTCCAGGTAGCCCGGGGCGGCGATGAGCGAGGAGTCGATGACGTCGGTGGGCACGCCCTGCTCCCAGAACGCCCGGTAGTGGTCGATCACGGTGCGCTCGTAGGCGGTCCGCTGCTGGAGCATGCCCTTCTGGTCGTCCAGGGCCCAGCGCAGGTGCCAGTCGTAGACCACCGCGACGTCGGCGGGCGTGTCGGTGCCGACGACGCCGTCGAGCTCCGCCAGGCGGGCGCCGACCTCGGCCACGTCCTTGAAGACGCGGGTCTTCTCGGTGCCCTCGTGGTCGACGACGGCGCCGTGGAACTTCTCGGAGCCGCCGCGGCCCTTGCGGAACTGGAAGTACTGCACCGTGTCCGAGCCGTGCGCGACGGCCTGGAGCGACTGGAGCAGGTGCACGCCGGGCCGGTGGAGCTTGGCGACAGGGCGCCAGTTCGTGGCCGACGGCGAGGACTCCATGAGCATGAACGGCTTGCCCTTGAGGCCGCGCGTCAGGTCGTGGAGGAAGGAGGCGCGGGCGCCCTTGGCGGCGTCCTTGTCCGTGCCGGTCCACTCGGGGTAGGAGTCCCAGGAGACGACGTCGAGGACCTGCGCGAGGCGGTAGTAGTCGATGCCCGGGTAGGTGCCCATGAGGTTCGTCGTGCGCGGCACGTCGGGGGTGATCGCCTTGAGCGGGGCGGTCTCGTGGAGGTAGAAGTCCACGTACTGCTCGGTGGTGAACCGCATCCACTCCAGGTTGAGGCCGTGGATGTCCTGCTCGCCGCGCCCGTGCTCGGAGGGCGACTCGATGAGCGACCAGTCGGTGTAGGTCTTGGCCCAGAAGCCGGTCCACCACGCCTGGTTCAGCTCGTCGAGCGAGCCGAAGCGGCCCTGGAGGTAGGTGCGGAAGCGCTCCTGGCACAGGTCGCAGTGGCATTCGCCGCCGTACTCGTTGGAGAGGTGCCACACGCCGAGCGCCGGGTGGTCCTTGTAGCGCTCGGCGAGCGCGGTGTTGATCGCGGTGGTCTTCTCGCGGTAGACCGGCGAGGTGAGGCAGTGGTTGTGGCGGCCGCCGTGGAGGTTCTTGGTGCGGTCCCTGTTGACGCGCAGGACCTCGGGGTACTTGCGGCTCATCCACCCGGGGCGGGCGCCGGTGGGGGTGGCGAGAACGGCGGTGATCTCGTTCTCGGCCATGAGGTCGAGGATCTCGTCGAGCCAGCCGAACTCGTAGCGGCCCTCTTCGGGTTCGAGCGCGGCCCAGGAGAAGATGCCGACGGAGAGGGTGTTGATCCCGGCGAGGCGGGCCAGCCGCATGTCCTCCTTCCAGGTGGTCTCCTTGGTGGGGAGCCACTGGTCGGGGTTGTAGTCGCCGCCGTGCAGGAGGTGGGGGACGCGTCCGACGATTGGCGCGTGGCGGACGATCGGTCGATTCACGGGTGGGTGCTCCTTGAGCCTGGTCTGCTTTACCGGTACAACCTTGCCTGTACAAGCTAGGTCGCCCGGGGCCGGGTGTCAACGCAATCCCAGGGTCCGGACCGGGCCGGCGCCCCTTTTCGGGGCGCCGGCCATCGGGTCTCAGGCGAGGCCGGGGACCGGGGCGTCCTGGAACTCGCCGGGGCGGGCGCCGCGGCGGTTCGGGGGCTCGGTCTCGGCGGCGTCGAGGTAGGCGCGGGCGAGGGTGCGGCCCTCGTCGTCGGCGAGCCAGACGAGGAGGCGCCCGGGACCGGCGTGGGCCGGGACGGTGAGGGTCACGGCCGGTGAGAGCCGGAACGGCTCGGCCTTGACCGGGTCGGTGGCCGTCTGCGGCTGCGGGACGGCGATGCCGACCGGGGCCCCGGCGGGGACCCACGCGGCCTGGACGGTGCCGGAGGCGGCGCCGGGGCCGTGATGCGAGACGTGCACGTCGAGCGCGAAGGGCGCGTCGGGCGGCTCGATGTCCGCGCCCGCGGCGAGGGGCACCAGGTCGAGCACGAGCACGGTGTCGGCGTTGACGTCGGCGGGGACGGCCCCGCCCCAGTCCTTGGGCCGCCGGTCGGCGTCGAGGAGTCCCGCGGCCTCGTGCTCGACGTCGGCGAACTCGGTGTACACGTACCCGGCGAAGCGGTCGTGGCGGCGCAGCTCCTGGGTCTCCCAGCGCAGGTGCCAGGCCCGTTCGAGGCTGGTGAAGCCCTCGCCGTACTCGCTGTTGACGATGGGGACGCCCGCGCGCGGGAAGTCCTCGCCGCCGTAGAGCGACTTGTCGACGACGAAGTCGGGGCCGAGGCGGACCGGGAAGTCCTCCTGCTCGCCGGAGGCGAGCCGCGCGACGGCGTCCTTCCATCCGGCGATGCTCGGCTCGTAGTAGTGCCAGTCGAGGAGGTCGGTGCGCACGTGGGACCAGCCGGAGTTCTCGACGATGGGGCGGGTCGCGTCGAGGGCGCGCAGGGCCTCGTAGGCGTGGACGGCGGCCTCGGCGCGGGCGGGGCTGCCGGGGATGTCCCAGTCGAGGCCCCACTCCTCGTTGTACAGGCCCCAGATGACGATCGAGGGGTGGTTGCCGTCGCGTTCGACCATGGCGGGGAGCTGGGCCTCGAACGCGGCGGCGGCCTCGGGCGAGAAGCGGCTCGGGCAGGCGGGCTCGGCCCACACGAGCATGCCGGTGCGGTCGGCCTCGTGGAGCCACAGGGGCTCTTCGAACTTGAGGTGCTTGCGCACGAGGTTGTAGCCGAGGCCGCGGGCGAGTTCGAGGTCGCGCAGGAGCGCGGCGGCGTCGGGGGCGGTGAGGCCGGTGTCGGGCCAGTAGCCCTGGTCGAGGACGCCGCGCAGGTAGATCCGCTCGCCGTTGAGGTGGAGCTCCTCGCCGCGGGTCTCGAAGTGCCGCAGGCCGGTCGTGGCGGCGACGAGGTCGGCGGTGTCCCCCTCACCGGTGCGGACTTCGACGCGGTAGAGGTGCGGGTGCGCGGGGCTCCACAGGCGCGGGTCGCGGATCTCGATGCGGCCCTTGGCGATGCCGTCGGCGTCGGCGGTCAGCGCGACGGTCTCGCCGGTGTCGGCGGTCGCGGTGGCGGCGGCCCCGGCGGGGGCGTCGCCCGCGAGGCGCACGGTGACGTCGATGCCGGTGAGGCTGTCGCCGCGCAGGGCCACGGACTCGGCGTAGGTGCGGCCGCGGGCTTCGAGCCACACGGTCTGCCAGATCCCGGAGGTGGGCGTGAAGGAGACGCCGTCGTAGTCGTCGCGCGGGATCGAGCGCTGCTTGCCGTGGGCGATGGCGCGCTTGTCGGCGGGGGCGTGGACCTCGACTTCGAGGACGGCCGGGACGCCGGGGGCGAGGGCGTCGGTGACGTCGAACTCGAAGGACTCGTAACCGCCGGTGTGCTCGCCGATCACGGTGCCGTCGATGCGCACGACCGCGTGGTGGTGGACGGCCCCGAACGAGAGGACGACGCGGGACCCGGCCCATTCGGCGGGTGCGGTGACGGTGCGGCGGTACGTGCCGTGTTCGAGCCAGGTCCGCCGCACCCCCGAGGCACGGCTCTCCCACGCGAACGGGACCGTGATCGGGCCTGCGAAGCCGTCGGCGGCGAAGTCCCAGGCGCCGTTGAGGTTCAGCCAGCGCGCGGAGCGGTCGCGGTCGGGCCTCGGGTACTCCGGTCGCGGGGTTGCGGGTGGGAGGGTCATGCGTCAGCCTTTCACGCTGCCGGCGAGGATGCCGTTGATGAAGTGCCGCTGGAGCAGGATGAACAGCACCAGCAGCGGGACGAGTGCGACGGAGCTCGCCGCGAGCAGTTCGCCTGTGACCGTGGCGTAGTCGGCGCCGATGCGGTTGCCGGTGATGTTCTGCGCGAGGGTGGAGAGCACGACCTGGAGGGTCGCCATGCGCTCGGAGCTCGCGGCCACCACGGGCCAGACGAAGTCGTTGTAGATGTTCATGACGGTGAGGACGCCGAGGCCGGCGAGGCCGGGGCGGATGACGGGGACGACGACGCGCCAGAAGATGGCGAACTCGCCGCAGCCGTCGACGCGGGCGGCGTCGAGGAGCTCGTCGGGGACGGCGCTGATGACCTGGCGCATCCAGAAGATCGCGAACGCGTCGACCGCGCCGGGGAGGATGAGCGCCTGGTAGGTGTTCACCCAGCCGAGCTCCTTCATCTCCAGCAGCAGCGGGATGATGAGCACGATCGTGGGGAGCATGAGGGTGATGAGGACGGCGCCGAAGACGAGGTTCTTGCCGATCCACTGGTACTTCGCGAAGGCGAAGGCCGCGAGCGGGGCGAGGAACATGGTGGCGGCGCCCTTGAAGAGCAGCACGACGGCGGTGTTGAGGAAGCCCTGTCCGATGGGGACGTCCTGGAACATCGCGGTGTAGTTGTCGAGGGTGAACGTCCCGAAGTCGAACGTCAGCGGGGACCTGATGATGTCGTCGGCGGGCTTGAACGCGGACAGGAGCGCCCAGCCGACGGGGAAGAGGAACGCGACGAGCAGGATCATCAGGAGCACGTGCGAGCCGACGTGCGGGCGGGTGCGTTCCGGGTTGGCGGCCATCGTCAGTCCTTCGCTCGCAGCAGGCGGACGAACAGGAGCGACAGCGCCATGACGAGGACGACCAGGAGGAACGAGTTCGCCGCGCCGGTGCCGAGGTCCGCCCGGGTGATGTGGTTGTAGAGGTAGTAGCCCGCGGTGGTGGTGGAGTTGTACGGCCCGCCCTGGGTGACCACGAACGGCTCGGCGAACATCTGGAACACCGCGAGGGTCTGGAGGACCACGGCGAAGCCGATGGTGCGCCGCAGGAGCGGGACGGTGATGCTCCACAGCTGGCGGGTCTTGGAGGCCCCGTCGAGGTCGGCGGCCTCGTAGATCGAGGCGTTGATCGACTGGAGGCCCGAGAGCAGGATGATGACGATGAAGCCGGTGGTCTTCCACAGGAACAGGAGCGCGAGGGTCGGCTTGGCCCAGGCGCTGGTGGTGAGCCAGCCGGTGTCGGGGAGCCCGAAGAGGCCGAGGAAGGCGTTCACGGCGCCGTAGCGCTGGTCGAACAGGACGACCCAGATCTGGGCCACGGCGACGAGCGGCGTCACGAACGGGACGATGAAGGCGACGCGGTAGAGGCCGCGGAGCTTCAGTTTCGCGTTGTTGAGCAGGACGGCGACGAGGATGCCGAGGACCATCTGGACGGGCACGATGAGGAGCCACAGGACCGCGGAGTTGCCGAGGGAGGCCCAGAACGCGGGGTTGGTGAGCAGGTACGTGTAGTTGTCCCAGCCGACCCAGGTGGCGGCGCCGGTGCCGCGCCAGTCGGTGAAGGACAGGCGGGCGGTGAAGAACAGCGGGTAGACGCTGAAGGCGGCGAAGACCGCGACGAACGGCAGGACGAAGACGTACGGCGCGAGGCGGCGCCGCAGGCGCGGGCCGCGCCCGGCGCGAGGGGCGCGCCGGGTCGCGGGTGCAGCAGACAGCGCCGTCACTGGCGGTCGACCAGGTTCGTCTGGATGTCCTCGCTCGCTTGGGCGAGGACTTCTTGGGGCGTCAGGTCGCCGTCGAGCATCCGCTGGAGGTCGTTGCCGAGGTAGTCGACGGCGCCGGTCCACCAGGCGGGCGTGGGCGTGCCGCCGGGGATCTGGGCCCCGGCCTCGGTGGCGACGGTCCACAGGTCCTGGCCGCCGAGCGCGGTGATCCCGCTGTAGAGGGGCTTGGCGGGGTCGGCGGCGGGCGTGTAGCTGGGGATGGAGGTGGCGAGCCCTTCGGGGTAGACGTCGCCGGGGCCCCAGACGGCGGTGTACCCGGCCTCGTCGAACATGAGGAACTCGTAGAACAGCCACGCGAGGTCGGCGTTCTTGCCGTCCTTGGGGAGCACGAACGAGGAGCCGCCCATGGCGCCGGAGCGGGCGCCGCCCGCGTCCCAGGCGGGGAGCTGGACGGCGCGCCAGTCACCGGTGGTCTCGGTGAGGACCTGCTGCGGCGCGAAGGAGAACCAGATGGCCCACGGGTAGAACACCTGGTTGCCGTTGTCGAGTTCGGCGATGTCGGTGGGGGTCAGGTACTCGGCGCGGGTGCCGAGGCCCTCCTGCCGCACGGTGTCGAGGAACGTGAGGATGCGCTCGAACTCGGGGGTGTCGAGGCGGAGGTTCCCGTCGGCGTCGGCGATGGAGGTGCCGAGCTGGCTCGCGTACATCTCCAGCTGGAGCTGGCCGAGGAACGCGGACTGCTCCAGGTGGATCGGGGCCGAGCCGGGGACGGCGGCCTGGTAGTCGCGGGCGGCCTGGAGCAGGTCGTCGTAGGTCGCGATGGCGTCGATGTCGATCCCGGCGGCTTCGAGCGCGGTCGCGTTGTAGAACAGCAGGCCCGGGTCGAGGTCGAAGGGCACGCCGTAGACGCCGCCCGCGACGGTGTTGACGTCGAGCTTCTGCGGGGCGATGTCGGCGGCGTAAGGGGCGAGCACGTCGCTGAGGTCCCACAGGTAGTCGGTGAAGCCGCCGACCTTGGCGTCGTCGAGGAACACGCCGTCGGGCACGTCGGCGCCGGTGATGAGCGTGTTCTGGAGCTTCGCGTCGATGTCGATGGCCACGTGGTTGACGGTGATGTCGGGGTACTTGGCGTTGAAGGCGGCGATGGCGCCCTCGAAGACCTCGAACAGGTCGCCGGAGCGGTCCCAGACGGTGATCTCGCCTTCGGTGCGGTCCGGGGCCTTGAGGAGGCTGGACGCGTCCGACTCCTCGTCGGAGGCGATGTCGGGTCCGCACGCGGCCAGGGCGGGGGCCGCGGCGGCGAGCCCGGCGGACGCGAGCAGGGCGCGTCGCCGGAGGAGATGGCGTTGCATGGAACACTCCCTTGTGTGATTTTCCAACGTGTGCAAAACCTAGCACCCCTTTGCCGACGTTGCAAACGGTAGGATGGGCCGTATGCCGGCAACACTTCGCGACGTCGCCGAACTGGCGCAGGTCTCCGTCCGCACCGTGTCCAACGTCGTGAGCGGATACGCCCACGTCAGCGAGCGCATGCGCCAGCGCGTGCTCGCCGCGATAGAGGAGCTCGACTACCGCGCGAACCCCGTCGCGCGCACCCTCCGCACCGGCCGCACGGGGATGCTCGCGCTCGTGGTGCCCGAGATCGACGTACCGTACTTCAGCGAGCTCGCCCGGGACGTGATCGACGCGGCCGCGGAGTTCGGCTACCGCGTCATGATCGACCAGACCGGGCACGACCACGAGCGCGAGCGGCGCCTCCTCATGGGCGACGACCGGACGATGCTGTTCGACGGCATCCTCTTCAGCCCGCTCGTCACGAAGTCGGAGCTGCTCGACATGCACCGCTCCGAGCACATGCCGCTCGTGCTGCTCGGCGAGCACGAGTTCGACGGGCGCTTCGACCACGTGGCGATCGACAACGTGCAGGCCGCGCGGGACGCCGTGGCGCACCTCGTGGCGGCCGGGCGGACCCGCATCGCCGCGATCGGGGCGCAGCCTTTGGAGGAGTACTCGACGCCGCTGCTGCGCACCGCCGGATACGAAGCGGCCCTTGAGGAGGCGGGCCTGGAGGTCCCGGCGGCGTACGCGACTCCGGCGCCGCACTACAGCCGCACCGACGGGTACGAGGCGGCGACGGCGCTCATGGCGCTCGACCCGCGGCCCGACGCGATCTTCTGCTTCTCCGACCTGCTCGCGGTCGGCGCGATGCGCGCGGTCTTCGACGCCGGGCTGAGCGTCCCCGAGGACGTGGCGGTCATCGGGATCGACGACATCGAGGAGGGCCGGTTCGCGCGGCCCTCGCTGAGCACGGTCTCGCTCGACACGCCGTTCATCGCGCGGGAGGCGGTGCGCCGCATCGCGGCCCGGATCGACGACCCGTCGGTCCCGGCCGAGGAGGTCGTGGCCCCGCACCGGCTCGTGGTCCGGGAGTCCACTGGGGCCTGAGCGCGGCTCAGGCGCCCGATTTGCCCTCTTGCAACGTAGGCAAATTGCTGGCATGGTGTTTGCAACGTCTGCAAAGATGCGGGCGCACCCACTCACAGGAGGCAACCCATGACGGTGATTAGACGGCTGGCCGCTGCGGCGCGCCGCTGGGCCGTGCTGCTGGCGGCCGCGGTCCTCGCGGCCGCCGGCGCGCAGGCCCTCGTCGCGACCCCGGCGCAGGCCGCGTACCCGGGCACGGTGCTCTACTCCCCCAACCTGACCACGTACCCGAGCGGCACGGCGGGCTACCCGCGGGCCATCGGGCTCGAACACGACGGCTCGTCGAACGAGACGATGCTCGCCACGTTCGCCAAGGGCGGCCACAACGCCCCGACGAACCTCCCGATCTACCGCTCCACCAACGGCGGCGCCAGCTGGACCCAGATCTCCACGATCACCTCGAACACCCCCGGCTGGGACCTGGAGGCGCCCACGCTCTTCGAGGTCCCGCGGAACATCAACGGGCTCAACGCGGGCGACCTGCTCGCCGCGGGCACCGCCTGGGACGTCGGGAACTACTCGGCGCAGAAGGTCGAGGTCTTCAAGAGCACGAACGGCGGCGTCACCTGGACGTACCTGTCGAACTGCACGCAGACCTCCGGCGAGCCGAACACGTGGGGCCACGGCATCTGGGAGCCCACGTTCCTGGTGGCCGACAACAACACCCTCGCGTGCTTCATCTCCGACGAGCGGCCTTCCAACAGCGCCACCAACAACCAGAAGATCGCGCACTACACGTCGACCAACGGCGGCGCGACCTGGAGCTCCGGCATCCAGGACGACGTGGTCTTCCCGGCCGACAACCTGCTGCGCCCGGGCATGCAGACCTTCGCCGAGCTGCCCGACGGGCGCTTCGTCATGAGCTACGAGCTGTGCCGCGACGCCACGAACGCCGACCACGCGTGCGAGGTCTACATCAAGTACTCCGACGACGGCCTGAACTGGGGCGCGGCGGGCGACCGCGGCACCCTCGTGCAGACCTCCGACGACCGCGAGCTGCTGCACACCCCGTACATCTCGTGGACGCCCGCAGGCGGCCCGAACGGGACGCTGCTCCTCTCCGGCCAGCGCGTCGTGGCCGGGCCGACCGGGAACAAGACCGTGCTCGCCGAGTCCGGGACGGTGCTGTTCGCGAACCGGAACCTCGGCGCGGGCGACTGGTTCGAGGCGACCGCCCCGGTCACCGTGAACCCCACGGGCGGGTACGCCTCCGGCGTGCCGTCGTGCCCCGGCTACTCGACCCCGGCGATCCCGCGGGAGGACGGCACGAGCTACCTGTACCTCGCGGCGACCTGGCTGGGCCAGAACAACCAGTGCGAGGTGCGGTTCGGGATCGGCACGGTCCCGGGCGCGACGGGCGCGGTCGTGAACCCGCAGACGGGCAAGTGCCTCGACGTGGACACGAACACGGCCGCGAACGGGAACCGGGCGCAGATCTACGCGTGCGGGATCGCCTCGGGCCAGGACTGGTCGCGGTACTCGGACGGCTCCCTCCGGTCGTTCGGCAAGTGCCTCGACGTCGACGCGCAGGGCACGGCCAACGGCACGAAGGTGCAGCTGTGGGAGTGCAACGGCTCGGGCGCGCAGGTCTGGACGCCGCAGGCGAACGGATCGCTGCTGAACCCGCAGTCGGGCCGGTGCCTGGACATCTCGGCGGGCGGCACCGCCGACGGCACCGACCTCCAGATCTACGACTGCAACGGGCTCTGGACGCAGGTGTGGAACCTGCCCGCGTAAGGGGCGCATGAAGGAACGGGCCGGGGCCGCGGACGCGCGGCCCCGGCCTCTTTGTAGTCTCGGCCGCATGGACGTGTTCGAGGAGCAGCGTGGACTGTTGAAAGCGGTCGCGTACCGCGTCCTCGGCACGGTCACCGACGCCGAGGACATCGTGCAGGAGGCGTGGCTGCGCTGGAACGGCGTCGACGCCGCGGTGGTCGAGGACCCGGAGGCGTACCTGGTCACGGTGACCACGCGGCTGGCGATCGACCGGCTGCGGTCCGCGCAGGCGAAGCGGGAGTCGTACGTGGGCCCGTGGCTGCCGGAGCCGGTGCCCGCGGGCGGCGACGCCTCGGACCGGCTGGCGCTGGCCGACACCGTCTCGTCGGCGATGCTGCTGGTCCTGGAGGCGCTGTCGCCGCTGGAGCGGGCCGTGTTCGTGCTGCGGGAGGCGTTCGGGTACTCGCACGCCGAGATCGCGCGCATCGTCGACCGCAGCGAGGCGTCGGTGCGGCAGACCGCGATGCGGGCCCGCGAGCACGTGGAGTCCAAGCGCCGCAGGTACGACACCGACGAGGCGACGCGGCGGCGGGCCACGGAGTCGTTCATGGCGGCGTGCGCGGGCGGGGACCTCGCGGCGCTCCTGGGGGCGCTCGCGCCCGACGTGGTGCTCGTGTGCGACGGCGGCGGCCTGGCCCCGGCCCCGCGGCGGGCGCTCACCGGCATGGAGCTGGTCGCGAACGCGCTCATCTCGTTCACGAGGCGCATGCCGGAGGACCCGAGCGTCACGTTCGAGGAGGTCAGCGGCGGTCCGGCGGTCGTGGTCCGGTCCGGCGGCACCGCGGCGGCGGTCGTGATGCTCTATCTCGTGGACGGCGTGATCGAGGAGATCCACCTGGTCTCCAACCCCGAGAAGCTCGGCGCTCTGTGAATTAGGTCACTGCGCCTCACGAATGCGTTCCGGCGCCCGTCCTTGGGGGCATGAACGACATCCTCATCATCGGCGCCGGGTACACCGGCATGATGGCGGCCGTCGGCGTCGCCCGCCGCACCAAGGCCGCCCGCGTCACGATCCTCAACCCGGTCGACCGCTTCAACGAGCGTCTGCGCCAGCACCAGGCCGCCGCGGGCCACGAGCTCGCCGAGTTCCGCATCCCCGATCTGGTGGAGCCCGCGGGCGTCCGGTTCGTGCTGGGCCGGGCCGCCGCGATCGACACCGCCGCGGGCCGCGTCGTCCTCGACGACGGCCGCGACCTCCACTACGACACGCTCGTGTACGCGCTCGGATCGCGCACCCCGCAGGTGCCGAACGCGTACACGATCGACGACCCGAAGCTGGCGGTCGCCTTGCGCGACAACCCGACCGGGGTGTTCACCGTGGCCGGGGCGGGCCTGACGGGCATCGAGGCCGCCACCGAGGCGGCCGAGGCGTACCCCGACCTCAAGGTCCGGCTGGTCAGCCGCGGCGAGCCGGGCTCCATGATGGGCCCCAAGGCCCGCGTCTACCTTCTGAAGGCGCTCGACCGGCTCGGCGTCGAGGTCCGCACGGGCGTCAGCGTCGCCCAGGTGCTCCCCGACGCGGTGGAGCTCGACGGCGGCGAACGGCTCCCGAGCGACGTGACGCTGTGGACCACCGGCGTCCAAGCGCCCCCGCTCGCGGCCGAGGCCGGGATCGAGACCGACGCGACCGGCCGGGTCGTGGTCGACGCGACCCTGCGGTCGGTCTCGCACCCGAACATCTACGCGATCGGCGACGCCGCCGCGATCCGCCAGGCCTACGGCGTCATCCACGGCACCTGCCAGAGCGGCATCCCCTCGGGCGCCCACACCGCCGAGTCGATCGTGCGCGAACTGAAGGGCAAGGCCCCCAAGCCGTTCCGCTTCGGCTACATCCACCAGCCCGTCTCCCTCGGCCGGGGCGACGCGGTCATCCAGTTCACCAACCCCGACGACACCCCGAGCCGCTGGTACCTCAAGGGCCGCGCCGCCGTCGCCTACAAGGAGGCCGTGAGCAGCAGCCCGGTGAAGTTCTACCGCTCCCGCACCGCGATCCCGGCCCGCCTGACAGGCCGCACGGGAGGCCGCCGCAACCGCCTCTGAGCCGCGTGCGGGGCCGGGTATCTCCCAGCCCCGCACTTCAGCGTTGCTCTCAACCGGCGGGCGCCTCGCGCAGGTCCCCCTGCCTGATCCATTCCTTGCCTTCGGCGGCGATGCCTTCGAGCAGCCGGAGAGCGTGGGTGAACCCCGCGGTAGCGAGGTTGAGTTCCAAAACCTCGCGAGGGTCGTCCGCAGGGGCGTCGAAATCGAGCGGCTCCGAAACCGCTGACTCCGGCCCGGTCACGTCGATCGTCCTGGTGGGGCCGTTGGTCAAGGTCAGTTTGAGCGTCCGAGTCGCGTCGGGCTCTTCGGCGACGTACACGGAGGAGAGCGCGTCGAAGCGGAAGTTGTTCCGCTCCTGTCCGCTGAAGGCGGCCCGCTCGAAGTCGAGCTCGCTCATCACTTCCCGGACGCCATCGTTGGTGAGGAGGAACAGCCGAAGCCGGTACTTGGAGTAGCGCCACGGACCGCGGAGCTTCCGCGCGCGTTTGCTTTTTGGCACGGGACTTTGGAATACCGCATGCGTGATCACATCGCTCCATGAGAGACGGTAATGCTTGAGCGCCTGGTCGATGAGCATCGTCTTGTCGCAGGTCAGCCAGGACTCCATCTCGGTCTCGTTCGGTCGAGTGGCCCTGAGCTTCGCGTTCCAGCGCTCGTACTCGGCAGTCCGCTCTTCGAGACGACGGTTGTAGTCGGACTGGTCGTCGACCGCCCGTCGATCTTCGGACTTGATGTGAAACCACAGTCGGCAGGCGAAGACACCTCTCGCAATGAGCGCCACGGCGGCGATTGTCGCGGTGAACGGCGCGAGTGGGACTGCCCGGATCACGACGTTCGCCGTCGCCACCGTCGCGAGTGCAAGCAGGGCGGTGGCTTTGGCCTTGACCAGCAATGGGACTCGAAGCCGCTCATGATAAGCGTAGAGCGTGCCGTCGAGCCACCTGTGCCGCACGTCCGATGCGAGGTATCCGATGAGCCAGTTGACGCGCCCGATCGGCGTCGTCTGCTCTCGGTACACCTCGGCGATCTCGTCCCGAAGCCGGCCGCGGACCCCATCAGTCTCGGCCAGCCATTCATGGTAATCCCAACCGTTCGGCCGGTATTTGGCGAAATAGTGGTCGAAGGAATGCCCCACCTGGCTTGCGAACCCGTCGCCTCGCAGCGGCTGCGATGCGCGGCTGGAGGTGTTCCTGGCGTCCTCCAATCTAATCCGTGACGAGTTGTAGGCCCATTCGTAGCCCACCCGCACCCCGAAGTACCCTGCGACGGATCCAATGCAGACCGACAGGATGCCGATGAACTCCGCGTTCGAACCCAGCACCCAGGCCAGGTAGGCGGCGCCCGCTGCCGCGGCGCCGAGAGCCGCGTAACCCTCGGCGCGAGCCTCACGCGCGTACTGCGGGGCGTCCGGACGACGGGCGCGCGCTCCAATGGGGTTGGGGTGGAAATAAGCCCAGATTCTGTTCAGGCGATCGGCTGCGAACTGCTCGCCCCTCGCCCGGCGCCTCGCCCGGTCCCACAGCTTGTCCTGCGTCGCGCCGGACAGGACGTGGATGAGGTGATCTTGAATCGCGTCCAGCAGATCGGTGTCGAGGAGGAGCAGTCGCTTCTCGGCCGATTCAATGTCAGGTTCCCTGCGGCTGAGCTGAACGATCAGTTCGGTGACCGCTTCGAGCGCTTCCCTGTACCGGTCTTTCGGAAGGACGAGGACCTGCGCCCCGAGCCGCACGAGCCGTTCGCGTTCGTGGCGTTCGAGATCGCGGAACGACCGTTTGCTCAGCATGGCGAGGACCCAATGGAAACGGACCTTGGCGTTGTCGAATCCGCCTGCGAGCGCGGCACCGATGTGCTCCTGGGCCTTCGGCGGAACGCCGTCCGCCAGGTAACGGCAGCCGAGTTCGAACTCATCCTCGGGCGTCGCGTTGTCGGGGAGCATGTAGACGGTGGAGTTGTGGACCACTCCCGCCTGGATTCCGACGTTGCCGCCGTTCGCAGTATTGGAGGTGCGGACGTGGGGCGGGACGGGGGTTGTGAATGCTGTGTTCATGACCGGGCGCTCACCGCATCGATCACCACGGCGAGCTTCGCCGAGAGTTCGGTCGCGTCGGCCAGGAGGCCGCGGAGCCGCTTGAGTGACAGCAGCGCCTGCTTGCTGCCGGACTCGTCAATGTCGCGGAGGCCGGACTCGGCGCAGTCGAGCTCGACGCGGGCGGCTTGGTAGGTGTCCTCGTCGACCGTGCCCTGGCGACGGGCGACGTCGAGCAGATTCCGGATCTCCGCCAGCGCCGAGAGGCGGTCGACCAGGCCGGCAGCCGGGGGCGTGTGCAGCCAGACGGTGCTTTCGGTGACGCTGCCGGCTTGGATGCCGACGTTCCCTGATGACCAATTGCTGACCGAGGTGCTGGATTCAGCAGCGTTGGCGCCGGTTCGCCGTTGTGCCATCTCGGGATCCTTCCGTTCTTCGAGGAGCGCCGCCGCGAGGTGGACGGCAAATGCGGCGGCGTTGGCGGCCGCGCGGGGCTGGAGCTCGCGATCGGACTCGGCGGTCTTGTCGGCCCCCGCTCGGTCGCTCAGTCCGCGCACGATCGCGACCGGGGCGGCGTTGAGGTGCCCGGCCTGAGAGACGCCCGCGCCCTCCATCTCGATGGCCATGGCGTCGTTATAGTGCTGGCGGATCCATTCGGCTTCGACGGACCGCTTGGAGTACTGCACCATCTCGCCGGCCGCGATCGGTCCGAACGTGATGTTCGGTGCCCCTGCGTCGTCCGGGAGGCGCTTGCGCCAGGCGTCGTTGCGAGCGAGTTCCTGCGCGAGCTGGTACAGGTCGTGTGCGGTCTCCCAGGCCCGAGGGCGGGCCTTGAGTCCGCTGTCTGCGCCGGTGGTGCTGTGGTAGGCGTAGACCCTGGAGGCTACGACGACGTCTCCGAGGTCCGGTGATTCCCAGAGCGCGCCTGCAACGCCGACAAAGAGCACGGCCGCCGGTTCGAACTCTCTGAACGCCCGTTCGGCGAGCACGGCGGAGGTCGGGTTGCCCACACCGGTGAGGGCTAGGGCGATGCGGGCTCCGGTGCCCTCGATGGTGCCGACCTCGAAGCGGGTGCCCGCACTGTGGCGGTGGCGTTCAACGTCAACGAGGTGGCGGCGGACCGCCTGGTATTCGAGGTTGAGCGCCGTCAAGACGACGACGGTGTCGGTGTCGGTCATTGCATGTCCTCTAGTTCGGTCGCGGGTTCAGGACGACTAAGCGGGGGGTGGAGGATTGTTGCCGGTCCGGCTCGGAACACGCGTGCAGGACGTCCCCTGGTCACGCGCTTGTCCATGCCGACGGGTTCGATAAAACCCGGGACGTTCTGCACTTTCCGGTAGAAGTTGCGCTCATCGATCTCGGACCCCCAGACGGCCTCGTAGACGCGACGCAGTTCGGCGATCGTGAAGATCTCACCGCAGAAGGCTGTGGCGAGCGGGGTGTGTTCGAGTTTGGAGCGAGCGCGTTCGATCGCATCGTCGAGGATGTCCCGGTGGTCGAATGCGAGCCGGATGTCCCCGCTGAGGATCTTCTCAACCAGGGTCCACGAGGCCGCGGAGGCGTCGGTGCCGGCTACCGGTTCGGGCAGGCCAGGTGCGATCGCGAGGTAGGCGACCGAAAGAACTCGTCCGCGGGGATCGCGATCTGGCGCGCCGTAGGCCCCGAGCTGTTCGATGTGCAGGCGGGTGCCGTCGAGGTCGGCTTCCTCGCGGAGTTCGCGGAGCGCGGCGTCGAAGACGTGCTCGCTTGCGTTGTTGAGAAATCCGCCCGGGAGCGCCTGCTGACCTCGGAACGGTTCGACGCCGCGTTCGATGAGGAGCACGTGGAACTCGCCAGCGCGAAGCGTGAGGATGACCAAGTCCACCGCGACCAGGATGCGGGGCGCCTCCCATTCGTCTTCGGAATCTGCCATCATGCCTCCCATAACTGTCACACTGACAGTAAAGATAGCGACGCGAACGCCGGACCACAACCCCTGGCGCGCAGAGAACTTGTCAGAACCTCGCCATTCACCCGATCGGTGGGACTGCAGGGCCGAAAGGGACGGAGGAGAGCAGAGGTGCCCGGTCCCGCCGGGCGCCCGGCGGGACCGGGTGTCAGCGGGTGCCGGTCTGGGTCAGGTGCATCTCGGCGTAGCGGCCGGCGGCGTCGAGGAGTTCGGCGTGGGAACCCTGCTCGACAATGCGGCCGCGGTCGAGGACCACGATGACGTCCGCCTGCCGGATGGTCGAGAGCCGGTGGGCCACGACCAGGGTGGTGCGGCCTCGCATCAGGCGGACGAGGGCCTCCTTGACCAGTTCTTCGGCTTCGGGGTCGAGCGCGGAGGTGGCCTCGTCGAGGAGCAGGATCCGCGGGTCGCGCACAAGCGCGCGGGCGATGGCGAGACGCTGGCGCTGGCCGCCGGACAGGCGCGCGCCGCGCTCGCCGACTATGGTGTCGAGCCCGTCCGGGAGGTCTCCCACGAACTCCCAGGCGTTGGCGTCCTTGAGAGCCGCGGTAATCCGGTCCTCGCTGGCGTCCATGCCGTAGCCGATGTTCTCGCGGATCGTTCCCTCGAACAGGACGGACTCCTGCGGGACGACGGAGGTGAAGCGCCGCGCGGTGCGCAAGTCGAGTTCCTGCATGTCAGTGCCGTCCAGGAGGATTCGCCCGGAGGTGGGTCGCACGAACCCGAGGACGAGATTGAACAGGGTGGACTTGCCGGAGCCGGAGGGGCCGACGAACGCGACCGTGGTGCCCGCCTCGATGTCGAGCGAGACCTCTTGCACCGCTTCGGTGTCGGCCCCGGCATAGCGATGGGAGACGCGGTCGAGGACGAGGCGGCCCTCGACGGTCGCGACAGCGCGCTTGCCCTCGTTCTGCTCGATGTCGGGGTCTTGGAGGACTTCGGCGATCGAGCGCACCGACTCCATTCCGCGGGCGCCGATCGGGATGAGCATGAGCAGGTTCGTCAGGCCCTGCGTCAGCAGCGCGAAGTACGTCGACAGGAGCACGACCTCGCCGGGGCTGATCGGCAGGAATCCGGTGATCGCGAAGACCGCGGCGAGGCCGAGGCAGCCGACGCCGAGGATCTGCATGGTGACCCAGGAGATCGAGGCGACGTGCCCGTTGAGCATGTCGAGGTGGAGCCCGGCCCGGCGCACGCCGTCGGCGCCGGAGGCGACGCGCGAGACCGCGGTCTGCTCCAGGCCGTGCGCACGAGTGACGGGGATCAGCGATGCCATTTCACCGACGCGCGCGGCGAATCCCTCCATCTCGCGGCGGAACCGCTCGTTGCGTGCACGCGAGCGACGCTTGAGGGCCGCGCGCAGGCCGATCGCGATGGGGACGGTGAGCGCGTAGATCGGCAGGAACTGAGGGACGGCGACGGCGGTCATGGTGATCGCACCCGCGAGGACCATCGTGGACGACAGGAGCGGGTGGGTCATCTGCTGGAGCATCTGCTCGACGTTCTCGACGTCGCGCACGACCTTGTTCTGGACGATCGAGGCGCTCGTACGCGTGTAGTAGCCGATCGAGAGGCTCTGGAGGCGCGCGGCGAGCGCGTTGCGCAGGTCGGCACCGGTGTCGCGGACCACGGTCATGAAGTTGCGCGTGTAGACAATGTGGTTGGGGTAGTTCTGGATTAGCAGGACCGCGGCGACGGCGAGCCAGCCCAGGACCTCGCCGACCGACCCGTCCGAGGAGACCAGGTCGATGATCGCGGCGGTGACGACCGGCAGGAACCATAGCGGGACCTCCTTGACTGCGAACGCGGCGAACGCGGCGGTCAGGCGCCAGGGGCGGCGGGTGAGGAGTCGGAGGACAGAGCGGGCGGGATGGACCCCGTCGAGCAATACGGCGCTTTGAGCAAGCGCTTTCTTATGCATGGCCCCGATCGTACGGACCTGCCGGTCGACAGGCAATCCCGTATGCGGACCGATACGCCGAGGGGCGGGGCCGCGGCCCCGCCCCTCCCGTGTGTCCGCGTCAGGCGTCTTCGATGTCGATGACCACCTTCACCTCGCCCGAACCGGCGTGGAAGGCGTCCTGGTAGTCCCCGAAGGGGACGCGCTTGGTGATGAGGCGGCGGAGCCAGTCGCGGTCGGAGTCGGCGAGCAGTTGCGCGGCCCGCGTGCAGTGGTCGAGGTTGGCGTTGACCGAGCCGACGACCACGTCGTTCTCCAGGACGATGTCGCGGTTGAGGCTGCCCGCGTCGACGTTCATGCGCCGCCCCGCGGGCGAGACGCCCGTCAGGCAGGTGACGCCGAAGTTCCCGGTGGCGGCCATCGCGTCGAACACGAGCGCCTCGGAGCCGGTGGCCTCCACGACGATGTCGGGGACGACCGCCTCGATCGCCTTCGGGAAGCCCTCGTAGTGGTAGGTCGCGCCGAGCGACTCGACCAGCTCGGGCTTCGCGCCGTCGGGGGCGCGGTCGAGGACGTGGACGTCGAGCCCGCGCTGCGAGCCGATGAGCGCGGCGAGGAGCCCGATCGGCCCGGCGCCGGTGACGAGCACCGACTGCGGGTCGAACCACGAGCGCCCGCCCACCTTGTCGATCTGCTCCCAGGCCTTGACGAGTACGCTCATCGGCTCCAGGAGCACCCCGACGTCGGCGAGCGACGGGTCCAGCTTGACGGCGTAGTCGGCCTCCACGGTCCACACCTCGCTGGCGTAGCCGTGGATCTCCTTGATGCCGCGCTCGGTGTAGTTCCCGTTGCGGCAGTTGTCGAACAGGCCCCGCGCGCACGCACCGCACGGCTCGGGGTCGGGGCGGCGGACCACCCCGACGACGAGGTCGCCGGGAGCGAAGCCGCTCCCCTCGGGGGCCTCGCGGACCCGCCCGAGCGACTCGTGCCCGATGACGAGCCGGTCGGCCCCCGGTGGGGCCCAGCCGTACTCGCCGTCGGCGAGCTCCCGGTCGGTGCCGCACACGCCGAGCGCGATGGCGTCGACGAGCAGCTCCCCTTCGCCCGGTACCGGCTCGTCCATGTCCCCCAGCGCCAGCGATCCCTTGACGCCGGGCTCGACGGTCAACGCGCGCATGGCGTCCACCTCCCCTTCCCGAAACCACCCCAGTATGCGTGCTCATGAGGGATCTATCCGGGTTCTCGGGGAAGTGGACGCACTTGCGGGGCCTAGAAGTAGTGGCCCTCCTCAAGGTCGGCGAGGAAGCCGGGGCGCTCGGGCTTCCAGCCGAGGAGTTCGCGGGTGGCCTCGCTGGAGGCGGCGCGGTCGGCGCCGATGAAGCCCGCGAGCCAGCCGAAGTGCGCGGCGGCGTCCTCGGGCGCGACCGAGCCGGTCGGGATGCCGAGCCGCTTGCCGATCACGGCGGCGAGGTCGCGGATGGCGACGCCCTCGTCGCCGACGACGTGGAGCGTGGACCCGGCCGGGGCCTGCTCGACGGCGAGGCGCACGAGGTCGGCGGCGTCGTCGCGGTGGACGCCGGACCAGCGGTTGGTCCCCTCGCCGATCCACGCGGACAGGCCCTTGTCGCGGGCGACCTGGACCATCGTGGCGGTGAAGCCGGGGTCGCCCGCGCCGTAGACGATCGGGAAGCGGAAGACCATCGAGCGGACGCCGCGCTCGGCGAGGCCGAGCACGTACTCGCCGATGGCGTACCGGCGCGCGGGCCCGGTCGCGTCCGGGCCCAGGTCGTGGCCGTCGGCCTCGGTGGCGGCGGCGCCCTCGGTGACCGGGACGCCGGAGGCGAGGCCGAACGCCTTGCCGGTCCCGGCGAGGGCCTCGCCGATCGCCTCGGCGGCGGCGCGGTCGGCGTCCACGGCCTCGTCGAAGCGGCCCGAGAACGCGATGTCGTGGCGGAAGGCGAGGTGGACGACGGCGTCGGCCGCGAGGGCCTCGTCGCGCAGGACGCCCAGGTCGCCGATGTCGCCGCGGCGCACGGCGGCCCCGGCGGCGGCGAGCGCGGCGGCGGAGTCGTCGGAGCGGGCGAGACCCGTGACCTGGTGTCCCTCGGCGATGAGAGCGCGGACCGCGCCGGAGCCGATCCAGCCCGAGCCGCCGGTGATGAAGACGCGCATGAGATGACCTCCATGATGTCAGTTCCTGACATCAAACGTAGCACGGTCATGTCAGATCCTGACATCGGTATGATCGCGGCATGGCAAGGTGGGAACCGAACGCGCGGGGGCGCCTCGAACAGGCGGCGATGGACCTGTTCACCGAGCACGGGTTCGAGCGGGTCACCGTCGCCGAGATCGCCGCGCGCGCCGGGCTCACCGAGCGGACCTTCTACCGCCACTTCAGCGACAAGCGCGAGGTCCTGTTCCCCGACGCCAGCCCGCTCTACACCGGGCTCACCGACGCGGTCGCGGCCGCGCCGGACTCGGCGACACCGATGGAGACCGTGGCCGCGGTCCTCGATGCCACCGCCGCGTTCTTCGTCGACCGGCACGAGTTCTCGCGGCGGCGCTACGCCGTGATCGCCGCCAACGCCGAACTGCGCGAACGGGAGGCGGTCAAGCTCGCGTCCCTCGCCGCCGCGCTCGCCGCGGGCCTGCGGGAGCGCGGCGTCGCCGAGCCCGCCGCGAGCCTCGCCGCGGAGGCCGGGATCGCGGTGTTCAAAGTGGCCCACGTGCAGTGGGTCGCCGCGGACGAGCCGGAGGACCTGGCCGTGCTCATGCGCGCGGCACTCGGCGAGCTGCGGACGGCGCTCAACCCTTGACGGCCGCTGCAAGGGACTGAGCGAGGCGGTGCGTCGGGCCGGGCGCGATGGGATCGATCCCAGAAAGTTTCGGGACCGGAGCAACCGGCGGCCGCGCTCGCGCGTCTTCAAGGCGGCACCGTCGTGTGACGCGGATCCCCCTGCCGCGCAGCGTGTCCCGGCGACCCGCCCGGAATCGGACCGGAGCGGGAGCCAGAGCGTACGGAAAGGAATGCAATGAAGCAGCGAATCGCCGCCCTTATGGGAGCGCTTGCACTCTCGGTGATCGCGGTCCTCGGGATCGCCTCCCCGGCCATGGCCGCCGACGAGATCAACTACGCCGTGGACGCCGACTGGACCGGCACCTGCACCGATCGCCGCTACACCCCCAACGTCGAGGGCTGCGTCGAGCCCGGCGGCGACATCCTCTGGGTCAAGGACAACGCGGCCAACGGCTACTCCGTGAAGCTCCGCTGGTACGACCTCGACGGCTCCCGCACCGGCGAGTGCATCGACACCCTCGGCCAGGCCAAGGCGTGGACCATCTGCAACAAGGACTTCACCGAAGGCCACCGCATCCGCTGGTCCCTCGGCTGGAACTCGGCCAACGGCTGGGACTACTCCGACTGGTGGACCACCACGGTCTGACCCTGGACAGGCGCGCTGGCCCGCACGGGCCGGCGCGCCGCGTCAGTCGATGGCGGCCCAGCCGAGCGGGCCGAGGGTGAGGCGGAGTTCTTCCGAGCCGAAGGCCACGGTGAAGGCGCGCGGTTCGCGGTCGAGGTTGGCGGCGGCGAGGCGGGTGCGAGGGCCGGTGCGGGAGCCGAGGGCCCAGACGAGGCCGTCGGGGCTGTCGCCCCACAGCAGCTCCCCCGGGTTCATGGCGGCGAGGGTCTCCAGGACCACGGCGACCGGGTACGGATCGCCTGCGGCGGAACGGATGCCGCGGGTCCCCCACTCCTCGAACCAGGCGAGGCCCGCGACGCCGGGGACGGCGAGGGCCGCGGCGGCGGCGATCGTCCACGCGGCGAGCGGGTCGTCGGTCTGGCGCCGGTCGGCGGCCCCGGTGAACTCGGGGCCGTAGCCCGCGGCGAGGTCGGTGCGGGGTGACGCGAGGCTCGCTGTGGCGGCGACGTTGTTGAAGCGGGGTCGGAGCGTGACCGGTCCGATGTAGACGGGTCGGCCGGAGGCGGCGGCCTGGAGGGCGACCGTGCGCTGCACGGCCACCGCTTCGAGGAGCTGTTCGGTGCTCGGGTCGTGGAAGAGCGGCGTGGTGCTGAATGTGAGCGCGTCGGCGTCGGGGAGTGCGGCCGCCGGGTTGCGGTTCAGCTCGGTGAAGTGGGCCCGGGTCCCGGCGACGAGCGGCGGCCGGAGGCCCGCGCGGTCGAGGGCGGCGCGGAGGCCGTCGAGGCTCGCGGTGACATGGGAGTCGGGGTCGAACAGGCCGACCCGTGCGATCCAGTGCGGCACCAGGTGCGCCGCGAGGAGGTCGAGGTCGGCGCCGGGACGGGCGATGACGCGGACGTCGAGCGGCAGGCCCGCACTGGCGGCCCGTTCGAGGGCGGCGGGCCAGTTCGGGGTCCACAGGTCGAGTTCGACGAGGACGGCGGTGCCGAGGGGCGCGGGGACCGGCTCGGGATCGGGCCCGGTGGCGGCGCCGAGGGCGGTCTCCGGGAAGGCGCCGCCGGGGGACAGGACGATCCGGGTGTCGGCGGCGAGCGGCGCGGCCGGTCGGAGTTCCTTGGCGTGCAAGGTGACCGATTGGCGGACTCGCTCCCCCGCCGCGAGGTCGTACGGGAACGGGAGTGCCAGCGGGCGGGAGTAGGTCTTGTAGGAGGCGTCGGTCCAGTTGCGCTGGTCCTCCATCTCGAAGACCTCGCCCGCGAAGACCGCCTCAACGGCGAGGCCGTCGTGCTCCCAGGCCAGCGCGGCGATGTCGAAGACCGGCTGGTGCGGGCTGATGGCCGCGGGGAACGCGGTGTCCTCCACGGTGCCGTCCGGGTGCGTGGCCCGCAGGGCGGTCCCGGCGAGGCGCGGCGGGTGGAGGGCGACGAGGCCGGTCCGGTTGGTGGAGAAGGATTCCGCGGCTTCGAGGTCGAGTTCGATGAGCAGTTCGTCTGCGGTGCCGCGGACCGTGAGCGTGCCGGACAGCGGGCCCGCCTGGAGCCCTAGGGAGAGGGTGTCGTCGTCGGCGAGGACGTCGACCGTCCATTCCGGGGTGTTCCAGTCCTGGTCGCGGGCGACGGCGCGGATCGCGCGCATCACGGGGCGGCCGCGGTAGGCGATGTCGGCGAGTTCGGCGCCGCGGCGGGCGAGGGACCAGGGGCCGGCGGTCCAGGTCGCGGAGGTGGTGCGCCAGGTGTCCATGTCAGAGTGCCGTCATGCCGCCGTCGACGGGGAAGAGGCCGCCGGTGGCGAACGCGCTCTCGTCGCTGGCGAGGAACACCATGATCCCCTCGACGTCGGCGGGCGTGCCGGGGCGGCCGAGGGGTATGCGGGAGACGATGGCGGCGCGGGCCTCGGGGTCGTCGGAGAGGGCGGCGACCAGGCTGGTCTCGGTGTAGGTGGGGACCACGGTGTTCACGCGGATGCCGTTGGGGGCGTAGGCGGCCGCAGTGGTGCGGGTGAGGCCGTGGATGCCGGCCTTGGAGGTGCTGTAGGCGGCGAACTCGTTGCCTTCGCCGCTGAGCCCGGTGGGGCTGCCGGTGAGGATGATCGAGCCGCCGCCGTACTTCAGCATGGTCCTGACGGCGTGCTTGACGGTGAGGAACGTGCCGGTGAGGTTGACGTCGATCGTGCGGCGCCACACGTCCACGTCGAGGTCGGCGACCTGCGCGTCCTGGCCGAGCAGCTGGACCGCGGCGTTGGCGACGACCGTGTCGGGGGCCCATCCCGCGGCGGCGAGGTCGGCGAAGGCGGCGGCCACGGCGGTCTCGTCGGCGATGTCCACAGTGATGGCGCGGGCCCGGTCGCCGATCCGCGCGACGGCCTTCGCGGCGGCGTCGGCGTCGCGGTCGGCGACGGCCACGCGCGCGCCTTCGGCCGCGAAGCGGGCCGCGACCGCGTACCCGATCCCGTTGGCGGCCCCGGTGATGAATGCGGTCTTCCCGTCGAGCCTGCCCATGTGGATTCCTCTCAATCGAGGCGCGTGCGCACCGGAATCCACCATAACGTCCAACCGGTTGACCGGTTGTCCGGGTCTAGAGGCCCAGGACCTCGTCGAGGAGAACGGCGCGGGCCTCCATGTCGGCGACCGGGAGCGGTTCGGCGAGGTCGGGGGCGAGGCCGGCGACCGCTTCGCGGGCGGCGTCGGTGAAATGGACCGTGCCGTCGGGGTCGATGCGCTCGACGCCGTCGGCGCGGGCCATCCGCTCGTTGAACGCCACGGCGTCCTGAAGGGAGGTCCCGGGCGGGAGGTCGAGTTCGACGGCGCCGCCGTCGATCCGCACCGGGTACCCGCCGGGCAGGCCGCCCGGGGCGGGCACCGACCAGCGCAGGACCTTCGATTCCGGGAGCAGCGCTTCGATCACGGGGAGGGCGGTGGCGGCGGTGAGGAAGTTCCAGCGCAGGCCCGGGTCGATCGCGGGCGCCTGGTAGGCGAGGCCGTCCTCGCGGCGGCCGTCCTCGCCGAGGTAGACGCGGGCGCGGTCCTCGGGGCCGGGGTCGTCGGCGGTCATGACGCCGGTGAGCTGCGAGTGGTGGCCGACGACGCGGACCAGCGGCGGCACGCCCCCGCCCGCCTCGGCGCGGAGGACGGCGCTCGCGCGGCGCTGGATCATCCCGGCGTTGCCGAGGCCGAGCGCGGGCGCGAGGCCGATGCGCTCCAGGACCGGGCCGGTCACGTCGGGGAGCGACAGGTTCGCGACCGGGGCGGTCAGGCCGACCTCCTTGGCCGCGCGCATCACGTTGAGCACCACGGGGACCTGGTAGGGCAGGCGCAGGGCGAGCCCGGCGGCCTCGATCGCGCTCGCGGCCGGGTCGCCGCGGTCGGCCAGGCCCCACGGGCTGCGCAGCGAGGCGCACTGGACGACGACGTCGGGGCGGACCCGGTCGAGGAGCGCGGCCACCTCGTCGAGGCGGGTCGCGTCGAGCGGCGCGGGCTCGACGAGGCAGTCGGAGGCGCTGGCGATGATCGCCGCCGCCTGATTGACGTTGTGCTCGGAGCGGCTGGCGATGACCAGCCGCCGTACGAAGCCGCTCGCGGCGAGGTCCGCGGCGATCCGCTCCCCCATGTCGCCCAACCCGATGACCAGCGCAGTGCTCATGCGGCCGATCCTATGCGACCGCGCCGGGCCGGGCGCGGACTCGGTCAAGGGTCTGTCCGATGGATCCCGGCGAGTCGGTATCCGAGTCCGTTCGTTCGCTCGCAAGGCGGAGGGGCCGCTGCATACCGGTGTTGTATGCAGCGGCCCCGACAACGCGGCGAGCGGGCGAACGGGCCGGATAGCGGCCGTCCGGATCCATCGGACAGACCCTGGCCCGGCCCGGCCGGAGTGCGCTAACCCCACTGGCCGGGGGTGTAGTTCCCCGCCGGGGTCTGGGTGAGGGCGTTGAGCCGGTTGTAGGCGTTGATCGAGGCGATGAGCGAGACGAGCGCGGCGAGCTGGTCGTCGTCGAAGTGCTTGCGCGCGTTGTCCCACACGTCGTCGGGGACGCCCGCGCCGTCGGCGATGCGGGTGCCCGCCTCGGTGAGCGCGAGCGCGGCCTTCTCGGCCTCGGTGTAGACCACCGCGTCCCTCCAGGCGCCGACGAGGGCGACGCGGACGGCGGTCTCCCCGGCGTGCACGGCGTCCTTGGTGTGCATGTCGAGGCACACGCCGCAGCCGTTGATCTGGCTGGCGCGGATGGTCACCAGATTGCCGATGCCTTCGGGCAGGGCGGCTTCGAGCGACCGCGCGGCGGACGTGAGGTGCTTCGCGAACTTGGCGCCGACGGGGTTGGCGTAGTAGTCGATGCGGGCTTCCATGGCGTGCTCCTTAGTGTTCGTCGGATTCACTGCCATGACGGATGCGCCCGCCCCGATGTGACCGGCGGTGTGCGGGGTCACGTTGGGACCGGCGGCCGGGCCCCACGGTCGGCCGCCGGTCGGTCAAGGGGTCACGAGGAAGGTGACGGTCTGGTTCCTGGTGCGGTCGGCCTCGGTGTCGTTGGGGTAGGGCGGGTCCTCGTCGCCGGCGGTGGCGATGCCGATGTCGGCGAGGGCCGGGCCGTCAGCGTCGGCGAGGGCCTGCGCGGCGGCGAGCGCGCGGGCGAGGCCCAGGGCGGCGTTGTCGTCGTAGCGGCTGCCGGGGCCGGTGGGGATGTCGTTGGTGTGGCCGACCACGGTGACGTGAAAGCCCTCGACGGCGGCGGCGAGGTCGGCGAGGAGGGCGCCGCTGTCGTCGGGGAGGGCGGTGCCGCCGTCCGGGAACAGCGACTCGTCGAGGACCACGGACACGCGGCCGTCCTCGGCGGTCGCGGTCCAGCGGGGGTCCTGGAGGGACGCGAGGACCGGGTCCAGCGGCGAGACGGTCGACGGTGCCTCGGTCGGCTCGGGGGCCCCGGTCGACTCCAGGGCGTCCACTGCGGACGCGAGGCGGTCGAGCTCGTCGGCGACGGCGCGGCCCTCTTCGGGCGCAGGGGAGAGCAGGCGCCCGGCGGCGGTCCCGGCGGCGATGAGGAGGAGCACGGCGGCGACCGCGCCGACGCGGCGCGCCACGGGTTTGGGCCTGCGGGACCAGATCCGGCGGATGCGGCGGCGGCCCTCGCGGGCGCCTTCGTGCGCGGGGTCGAGGGCCTGCACGCGGGCCCAGTAGCCGTCGGCGGCGGCGAGGTCGCCCTGCTGGGCGTGGACGCGGGCGAGGAGGTCGAGCGCGTCCGCGTCGTCGCCGACGGGTTCGAGGGCCCGGCGGGCCAGGTCGTAGCGTCCGGCGCGGGCGTGCCCGGCGGCTTCGGCGAGGGCGGCGCGGGTGGTCGCGGCGGTCATCGGCGGTCGCCTCCCCGCACAGTGCTGCGCCCGCCGTCGAGGCCGAGTCCGGCCGCCTCGTCCGGCAGGTACGGGCGGAGCTTCGCGTTGACGGCGGCGAGATGGTGGACGTCGCCGTCGTTGAGGCGGCGCCGGCCCTCGGCGAGGTGCCGCTGCACCTCGCGGCTGGGGTGGTCGGCGAGTTCGTGTTCGAGGGAGCTGAAGACGACCACGGGGAGGCGCCCGGTCTCGTCGAGGAGGCGCACGGCGAGGTGGCGCAGCTCCTCCGCTTGGCGGCGGACGAGCACGAGGTCGCGTTCGGCGATGGCGGCGTCGAGTTCGGCCTCGGCGCGGCGCAGGTCGGTGCGGTGCTCGGCCTGCCCGGCCTCCTTGACGATCTCCCTGACCGCCTTGCGGGTTGCCTCGGCGTCGTCCACGGCGCGCGGGAGTTCGAGGTGCTCCTCCACCTCGTCGAGGACGGTGTGGGCGTCGCGCAGCCGCACCTGGCAGGTCGCGGTCGCGTCGGGGTCCACCTCGGCCTGGCGCAGGAGCCGGTCGATCTCGGTGAGGGCGTCCTGGGACTCGAAGCGGTGCAGCAGGTTCCGGGCCTCGGGCGCGTCGGTGTCGGACACGTCCTCGCGCAGCCCGTCGTAGCGGCGCTCCAGTTCGGCGCGGTCGGCGCGCAGCTCGGGAAGGCCCGGCGCGGTCGAGCGGGACAGGTCGATGTCGATGTCGAACTCCTCGTCGAGCACGGGCACGTAGGCGACGGCGCTCGCCGCGAAGCTCGTGTCCACGCGCACCGTCACCTCGACCTCGCTCCCGGCGGGCACGTTGCGGCGCACCTCGGTCGGGTGCAGTGCGAGCGAGCCGATGACGGTGTTGCGGTCGGCGCGGGGCCGCTCCCCCGAGCCGAGCGGCACCAGGATCAGGCCGGTCCCGGCGCTCCGGTCCACGGCCACGGTGGTGTAGGCGACGATGGTCTTGCTCGCCGGGAGCTCGGTGCCCTTCGCGAGGATCACCCCGGTCGTGTTGTCCGCGTAGCCGACCCGGATCGAGTGGCTCAGCGTCGGCGCGGAGCCGACGAGGTCGGCGTGCCGGTAGGTGAGGCTCGGCGTGTCGGTCGGGACGGCCGCGCCGCGGTGGTCGCGCAGGGTGATCGCGAACGTGGTCCTGGTGCGCTCCTGCGCGAACAGGCGGGTGCTGAACGCGCCGTCGGGCCGCAGCGGGACCTTCCCGCTGGTCCAGCCCTCGTCGGATTCGGTGTCGTCGAACTCGACGGTCCACCCGGTCCAGTCGCGCTCGGTATCGGCCGCGGCGCGCCCGCCCACGAGCGGGTCGACGTCCTGGCCGACCGCCGCGAACTCCAGGTCCAGGCGCACCTGGCCGACCTCGACGGGGCGGGCGGCCCTGGCGGCCTTGGGAATGCGCTGCGTCCCGGCGAAGATCGCGGCGCCGCGGGCGACCACGGTGACCGGGTCCAGCGAGTGGTCGAGCGGGATGCCGAGCCCCTCGACGGGGTGGGCGAGCATCTCCCGCAGCACCGGCACCTGGGTCATGCCGCCGACGAGGATCACCCGCTCGATGTCGGCGGCGCGGGTGCGGCTCTCGGCGAGGGCCTTGCGGCACAGCTCGATCGAGGTCTCCACGAGCGGCCGCGTGACCCGGTCGACGTCGTCGCGGGTCAGCTCGTGCGCGAACTCGGCGGTGGACCCGTCCTCGCGGCGCAGCTCCACGTAGACCTCCGCGGACGGGGCGCGCGACAGCTCAATCTTCGCGAACTCCGCGGCCGCCTTCAGCTTCGCGATGTTCCCGCGCACCCGCGGGTTCTCGCGGTCGAGGTCGATGCCGAGCGCGCTGCGCGCCTTCGGGATCAGGCTCTCGTCGACGAGGGCCCAGTCCGCCCGCTTCCCGCCGAGGAAGTTGTCCCCCGCGTGGTTGACCACGGTGAACTCGCCGTCCTGGACCTTCACGACGGAGGCGTCGAAGGTGCCGCCGCCGAAGTCGTAGACGAGCCAGAACGCCTTCTGCGGGGCGTTGTTGACGCTGTACGCCCAGGCGGCGGCGGTCGGCTCCTGGAGGAGCGGCGCGAAGCGCAGGCCCGCCAGTTCCGCGGCCCGGCCAGTGGCGTCGCACTGGTCGAGTTCGAAGGCGGCCGGGATGGTGATGACCGCGGCCTCGACCTCGTCGCCGTCGGTGCTGGACACGTTGGTGCGCAAGGACTTCAGGACTTCAGCCGACAGGTCCTCCGGGGTCATGGACCGCCCGGAGGCCTTGAACCGCTTGTGCTCGCCGCGGGTGCCCATGCGGAGCTTGAACTCCGCGCACGCGTTGTCGGGGTCCGCCTCGATCCGGTCGCGGGCGGCGTCGCCGACGATGACGGCCCCCGAGGCGGCCACGTACACGGCCGACGGCGTGAACTCGCGCTGGCGGTTGTTCCGGACCACCACCGCGTCGGCGCCCTCGGCGCGGGCGATGGCGCTGTTGGTGGTGCCGAGGTCGATGCCGAAGTCGACGGTCTCGCGGTAAGTCGCCATGGGCGGTCTCCTTGGTCGGGATTGCGACGATCACTTGCGGGGCCTGGATGCGCCTGCCGCCGCGCACGACGGCCGGCCGGACGGTCTCCAGGACCGTCTGCCCGACGGCGCCGGGCTCCTCCTGATAGGCGATGACTTCGAGGTCGAGACCGGGGTCGAAGCGGGCCCCGTCGTAGTCCTTGACGCGGATGCCCGCCTCGGCCAGGCGGTCCCACGCCTGGCGCAGATGCCGGTTGGCCTGTCTTTGGTTGCGCGGCACGTCGACCGCGCCGCCGCGGTCGTCGATCTTGCGGGTGGTGCGCCACAGCTGCGTGACGATCTCGCACAGGTCGCGGTCGGTCAGGTCCGACGGGTCCGCGGGGACCGGCGCCGCCGCGGGCGGCTCCGGTGCCTCGTCGGGAACCGGACCGGGCGGCGCGATGCGGAACTCGGCGGGGAACCGGCGCTGGCGCAGGGACGCGAGGACGCTCATCGGGCCGCCTCCTGCTTGCGGGCCCACGCGTCGAAGGAGAGCGCGCGCCCGCAGAGCGCGACGGCCGCAACGGCTCCAGCCATCGCCGCCGTCCACAGTGCCCAGCCCGGTCCGGCAAAGCGCAGGGCGATCAGCGCGGGCGCGGCGATGAGGAACAGCACACGGTAGACGCGGGCGGCGCCGCTGAGAGGGACGCGGCCGCCGTAGACCCGGCCCCAGGTGGCGGTGTCGTACCCGACGATGTGGGCGCTCAAGGGCACCAGGGGGATCCACAGGAACGTCAGGTACAGGGTGGTGACGTGGGTGCGCACGCCCGGGGTGGTGCTGCGGTGGTCGCGGGCGCCGTACTGCTTGGCGCCGAAGAAGAACAGGCAGCCGCCGAGGTTCGCCTCCCGGATCTCGCCGCAGAGCCTGCGCGGGTCGGCGAGGATCTCCGCGAGGGCGGCCTTGCGGACGGGGTCCTTCGTGAAGCGGTGCCAGGCGCGCAGGCGCGCGGCCGCGGCGTCGATCCTGTTCTGCTTCAGCAGCGGCTCGACCGTGCCGAGGATCGGCTCGGTCTTGACGACCGCCAGGTTGTCGTCGATGAGCGCGGCGACCGCGTCGGATGCGGCGATCGTGCGGGCCCGCTCCAGGACGCGGGAGACGCCGTTGTCCTTGCGGCGCTTGTTGAAGTAGCCCACGGCGCAGCGGTTGGCGGTCCCGGCGACCTCGTCGCGGCAGGCGCGGGAGAGCGGGTCGGTGCGGCCGAGGAGCGCCTCGATGACGCGCAGCGGCTCGGCCGTGTCGGACAGGAGCGCCTGGACCGCTTTGAGTCCGGCCCCGTCGCCGCGCTCGACCGCCGCTTCGCAGGCGGCCTTGACGCGGGCCTCGGCGGGGGCGACGGCGGCGCGGCGGGCGCGCTTGACAGGGCCCTCGCGGAAACCGGCCTCGTCGAGGTGCGCGACGTGCCGCGCGGCGGCATCAGTGTCGCCGTCGGCCGCCGCCGCGGCGGCCAGCGCGAAGCTGACGGCCGCGATGAGCTCGGGGAGGCGGGTCTTGAGGGTGGTCACGACGTCGACGTCCAGGCGGGGGTCGTCGATGGCGCGCACGCGCTGGCGGGCCCAGCGCCAGGTGTCGCGGTCGGCGAAGACGCGGTCCCAGGAGGCGAGGGCGGCGGCCCACAGGGCGGGGGCGGCCTCGCCCGCGGCGGCGGCTTCGATGGCGGCGCAGTGGGTGCGGACGGCGGCGTTGTGGTGGTGGTCGGGGCCGAGATTCGGCCGGAGCCAGAGCAGTTCGTGGACGAGGCGGGCGAGGGGGTCGCGCAGGCCCTCGAAGGCGTGGTGGACCTCGTCGGGGTCGGTGGAGGGCGGCAGCGGCGCGTCGCGGGTCGCGGCGGGCGGCTCGTAGTAGGGGTTGGTGCGCTCCTCGCGGGCGCGGCGGACCTGGCGGGGCGTCGCGTCGGAGGGCAGGCCGGTGATGCGGAAGACGTTGTCGCGGTAGAGGGCCCGGCCCGCGAGCGGGGCGAGCACGCGGTCGAGTTCCCGCCGGGGCGCGCCGGTGCGGGCGTGCGGGGCCTGTGCCTTGCCAGCCATGGTCATTGCCTCGTTTCTGGGTTGCGCCAGCCGCGGAGCAGCCGTCCCAGCTCGGCCGCGTCGGCGGCGCGGCGGGCGGGGTTCGGCTCCAGGGCGTGGAGGACGGTCCGGGCGAGTTCGTCGTCGACTTCGGGGTTGCGGATCTGCGGGGACGGCGGCGGGGCGTCGCGGGGGACGCCGAAGAAGGCGACCGGGGAGCTGTCGTCGTGGAACGGGAGCGTGTCGGTGAGCAGCAGGTAGGCGATGGCGCCGACGGCCCACACGTCCCCGGCCGGGGAGTCGCCTTTGCGGTAGCGCAGGGCTTCAGGCGATTTGAACGCGAGGGTGCCGCGGGCGCTGGCGAGGCCGGTGAACGCGTCGGTGCGCTTGGCGAGCCCGAAGTCGCTGACGCGCACGCGGGGGCGGCCGTCGTCGTCGAAGCCGACGAGGACGTTCTGCGGGGTGAGGTCGCGGTGGACGATCGGCGGGCGCTCGCCGTGGGCGACGGCGAGGCCGTCGCAGATCTGGATCAGGAGGTCCACGGCCTCCCCGATCCGGGTGAACCGGTCGCCGCGGGCGGCCCAGTACTGCTCCAGGTTCCCGGCGGGGACGTACTCCATGGTGAAGAACGCGGAGCGGCCGCCGGGGGTCTCGGCGATCCCGGCGTCGAAGACCCGCACGATGTTCGGGTGGCCGATCCGCGAGAGGAGCACGGCCTCTTCGAGCAGCTCCTCGGCGGCGTCGCGGCTGCCGACGTGCTTGAAGACCTTCATGGCCTGGCGTCCGAGGAACCGGTGGCGCACCCGGTAGACCTCGGCGAACGCGCCCTGGCCGAGGTACCGCTCGACGGTGTACTGGCCCGCGATCCGCTGGCCCTCGCTGAGCATCACGGCGCGCCCTCCTTCCCGGTCCCGGTGCGTCCCTTGCCTTCGGGTACATGTCTAACCAGAAGTGCGCGGGAGGGGTCCCGGACCTGGTGCCGCGGGCGGGCGGCGCGGTCTGCTTTCATGGAGGGCGGTTGCGGGGGGCGCCGGTTTGCACCGGTTCGCGCCGCCCGTTCCGTGCCCTCCTCCCCCGAAGGCGGTTCCTATGGACGAGACCTCCGACCCGTTCGCCCCCGTGCGCCGCAGGCTCGGCGAGCTGCTCCCGGAGTACCGGCTGGCGGCGGACCCGCCGAGCACCACCGGATTGAGCCAGGTGTTCCGCGCCGAGGACCTGCGCCTGCACCACCGCCGGGTGGCGGTGAAGGCGATGGCCGGGTACCTGTCGATGCATCCGGGGTACCGGCAGCGGTTCCTGCGGGAGATCCAGCTGATGACCGAGCTGGAGCACCCGAACATCATGTACCTGATCCGCGCGTCGGCCGCCGAGGACGACCTGCTGTACCTGGTGATGCCGTGGGCCGAGGACGACCTGCGGCGGCGCCTGGCCCGCGAGCGCCTCGACCTGGCGGCCGCGGTGGACGTGGTGCTTCAGGCGGCGCGGGCCCTGGACTACGCGCACGACCGCGGGGTGGTGCACCGCGACGTCAAGCCCGCCAACATCCTGTTCGGCGCCGAGGGGCACGTCTACTTGAGCGACTTCGGGGTCGCGAAGGACCGCATGGGCCCGGACCTGACGGTGGCGGGCGAGAGCATCGGCACGCGCCGGTACACCGCGCCGGAGGTGTACAGCGCGGGCCCGGCGGACCCGAACGCCCCCGGCGTGCCCGCGGAGCGGCCCGCGACCGACGCGGAGCGGGCGGGCGACGTGTACTCGCTGGGCGCGGTGCTCTACCACTGCCTGACCGGGCAGCGGCCGTTCGACCACCTCGACGACAGCGCCGCGGAGCTGGCGCAGCGCGAGGGCGACCTGACGCCGGTGACGATGCTGCACCCGCAGCTCCCGGCGGCCCTGGACCCGGTGGTGGCCAAGGCGATGCACGTGGACCCGGCGCAGCGGTACCGGTCCTGCGGGGAGCTGGCGCGCGCGCTGGCGCAGACGGTGGGGGTGACCGAGGCGGGGTCGGCGCTGCCGATCCTGCGGGACATCCAGGAGCGGCTGCGCGCGGAGCCCGGCGAGCGGACCGAGCTGGTCCGGTCGGCGCCCGCGGCCCGGCTGCACTGGCTGCACCTGCTCGTGCCGGTGCTGTCGCTGCTGCTGGCGGCGGGGGTCCTGGCGTGGTCGGCGTTCGGCCCGGAGGGCGACGGCGGGGGCAGCGGCGTCGCCGCGGAGGAGACCTCGGGCGAGGAGGTCGAGGAGGGCGCGGAGCCGACGGCCCCGCCGCCGGTGACCGGCGACGAGCAGGTGGAGCGGCGGCCGCTGGTGGGCGAGTGCACGACCGACAACGACGAGACGTGGGTGGTCGTCGCCTGCGACTCGCCGGACGCGGCCGAGTACTACTACCGGATCGTGGTGAACCCGGAGGACCCGAACCCGTCGCAGCCCGACCACGACGACGCCTCGTGGCTGGCGTGCGGGGATTCGCGGGCCACCGACTTCGAGTACTACTGGAGCGACAGCACGCCGGACGGCGAGCAGTGGGACCCCGCGACCGACGTCATCTACTACATCATGTGCTACCAGGAGCTCTAGCCGTCGAGCGCGGCGAGGTCCCCCGGGTCGAGCGTGGCGCTCTGGAGGAGCGCGCGGATCAGGTTGTCGTTCAAGGCGTTCCCGAGCGGCTCGCCGAGGACCTCGTCGCGCAGGAGCCCGGCGACGCGGGGCCGGTACTCGGGGCTGGAGAGGCGCTCGCGCACCGCGGAGACGACACGGGCGGCGGTGCCCTCGCTCCAGCTGCGGTCCTGCGCGAAGGCGGTGCGTCGCATGTCGTCGGCGACCTGGCGCCACGAGACCGGCTGGGGCCGCGGCAGTCCGCGCAGGTACCGCTGGGCGAGTGAGGTGAGGACGAGCCGCTCGACCGGGCTCAGCTCGTGCCGTCCGGGGACGGCGGTCTCGTCGTCGGCGGCGCCGTCGTCGGGGGTGCGCTTGCCGCCGATGAGGCGGATCTCCAGGCAGTGCACGGCTTCCGAGAGGTCGCCGATGTAGACGGGCGTGTAGGAGTGCTCGATGAGCCGCTCCTGGCCCGCGAGGAGCATGGTGTCGCCGGGCAGGAGCATCGGCAGGCGGCCCTCGTTGCGCATCGTCCACTCCGCGCCGTGGCAGATGAGGCGGCCGTGGATGCGGGAGATGCGCTTGTCCTTGACGCCCATGGGGATGTTGACGTTGGCCTCGTCGCGTCCGAAGAGGAGCTCGAAGGGGCGCGGCGGCACGACCCAGCCGACGTCCTCGCCCAGGGCGTACACGGTGCCGAGCGGGGCGGGCGGCAGCGGCTCGGTGGCGTCGTCGGGCGCCTCGGGGACGCCCGCGGCGAGGCTGCGGACCCACGGCGGCAGGATCTGCGGCGGGAAGACTGGTGTGCTCATCTCGGGCGTTCCTCTCAGGCGGTACTGGATCCGATTATGGGCGGGCCGCGGCGGGACCCCTCTCGCACGAGTCCGGGCAGGCATGCGCGGCAGTGCTTGCATCAAAAACGTGTATACGTATATTATGTTTATACGTGGAAACGCACCGACGCACGGTCAGGAGACCCCGATGAACGACACCGTCCCCTACGGCATCCCGCTCGACCGCGAGACCCGCTACGACCCGCCCGCCGCGCTCATGGCCCTCCACCGGGAGGCCCCGCTGCGGCGCCTGCGCTACCACCCCGACGGCACGCTCGGGTGGATCGTCACCGACCACCGCCTAGGCCGCAAGGTCCTCGCCGACACCCGGTTCCGGTCGCGCCTGCGCGCCCCGCTCAAGGTCCCCGTCCCCATGCCCCAGGTCGAGGCGATGGGCGACTACGAAGGCGACCTGCCCGTCACGCCCGGAATGTTCATCGAGATGGACGGCGCAGACCACACCCGCCTGCGCCGCAAGCTCACCGGCGTCTTCACCGTCCGCCGCATGCGGCTGCTGGAGCCGCGCGTCGCCGAGATCGTGGAGGAGCGGCTCGACGCGCTGGAGGCGGCGGGCGGCGGCGCGGACCTCGTCGCCGAGTTCGCGCTCCCCGTGCCGGCCCTGGTGATCTCCGAACTCCTCGGCGTGCCGCGGTCCGACCAGGGCCGCTTCACCGCCGACGCCGCCACGATCATGACCATGACCGTCTCCGCCGAGGAGAAGGCCGCCGCGAGCGAGCGCGTCATGGGCTTCATCGCCGGCCTCGTCGCCGCCAAGCGGGCCGACCCGCAGGACGACCTCCTCTCCGACCTCGCCGCCGACCGGGACCTGACCGAGGAGGAGGTCATCGGCATGGCGCTGCTCCTGCTCGTCGCCGGACACGAGACCACCGCGAAGATGATCGGGCTCGGCACCATGGCGCTCCTGGAGAACCGCGACCAGTGGGACCTCCTGCGCGAGCGGCCCGAGCTCATGGCGAACGCCGTCGAGGAGCTGCTGCGGTACGTCGGCGTGATCCACACCGGGATCATCCGCCAGGCCGGGGAGGACTTCGAGTTCGAAGGCGAGCAGATCAAGGCGGGCGAGTTCATGACCGTCTCGGTGCAGACCGCCAACCGCGACCCCGAGCAGTTCACCGCACCCGACGTCTTCGACGTCGCCGGGGACGCCAAGGGCCACATGACGTTCGGCCACGGCGTCCACCAGTGCCTCGGCCAGCAGCTCGCGCGCGTCGAGATGCGCATCGCCTTCGAGCGGCTGATCCGGCGCCTCCCGGGCCTGCACCTGGCAGTCCCCGCCGCCCAGGTCCCCCTGCGCACCGACCAGAACTTCTACGGCGTCGGCGAACTGCCCGTCACCTGGTGACGCGGAAAACCGATTGGCGCGACCGGCTCCACGCCCTACCGTGGAGCCGGTGAAGACCGCACTCTCCGGCGAGGAGGCCGCGCAGGCGATGCGCGACCTCCTCGGCCCGATCGGCGACTGGACCCCGCTGACCGAAGGCGAGGTCTCGCAGGCGTTCGGCTTCCGCGCGGGGGGCCGCGACCTCGTCCTGCGGATCGCGCCGCGCCGTGACGGCTTCGACCGCGACGCCTGGATCGCGGACCGCCTGCGCGGCACGCCGGTGCCCGTCCCCGAGGTGCTGCACGTCGGCCCGGTCGGCGAGGGCGCGTACGCGTGCGTCTCCGCCCGTGTCGGCGGCGTCCACCTCACCGGAGCCGATGCGGCGCACCAGCACCGCATGGCCCCGGTCGTGCGGGCGCTCATCGAGGACATCGCGGCCGTCGACCTCGCCGGGACCGAGGGGTACGGCTCCATCGACCCGGCCACCGGGAACGGGGCCGCCCCCACCTGGGCGGCGCAGCTCCGCGCCCTGCTCCCCGCCGACTGGAACGCCCTCGGCTCCTTCGACGACATCGCGATGACCGAGGAGCTCACCGCGACCGCCCTCGGCATCGCCGACGGGCTCCCGGAGGTCCGAAGGCTCGTCCACGGCGACCTCGGCCCGGACAACTTCACCGTCGAAGGCGACCGCATCGCGGGCGTCTTCGACTGGGAGGCGGCCATGTACGGCGATCCCATGTGGGAGCTCGCCCGGTACGTGCTGTGGGCCCCGGTCATGCCGAGCACCCGCGTCCAGGCCGACCACGACCTCGACCTCCTCGCGGGCGAGCCGGTCGAGGACCGGCTGCGGTGCCTCGTGATCGTCAACGGCCTCTGGGCCCTCGACTTCTACCGGCAGTCTTCCCAGGCGGGCCCGATGGAGTACATGCTCAACCGGCTCAACGGGTTCCGCGGCGAACCGCTCCCGGTCGACACCGGCCGCGAGGACTACTGGATGAGGATCGGGCGGCGCCGGTGACCGACTTGACGTACGACGAGTTCGTTCGCACCGCGACCGCGGACCCCGCGGTCGTCGGGCTGGTCCTCATCGGATCGCACGCCCACGACGGGCTCGCCTCCGAGCGCTCCGACCACGACCTGTGGGTCGTGCTCGCCGACGGCGCCGCGAGCGAACTGCAAGCGCTGCATGGGCACCGAACGGACAAGCTCGACCTGGTGGTCATCACGCACACCCAGTTCCGGGCCGCGGGGATGCCGGGGTTCGCCAGGTACGCGCTGGCGCGCGGCAAGGTCGTCCTCGACCGGCTCGACGGCGGGATCGCCGCACTCGTCGCCGAGAAGCGGACGCTCGGCGCCGAAGCGGCCCGCGCACTCGCGTCCGAGAGCCTCGACGGCTACGTGAACCTGCTCTACCGGTCGGCCAAGAACCACCGCGACGACCTCGTCCTCGCCGCCCGGCTCGACGCGACCGAGAGCCTGGGGTACCTCCTCGACCACCTGTTCGCGGTCGACCGGCGCCCGCGCCCCTACAACCGGTACCTGGAGTGGGAGCTGGAGCGGTTCCCGCTGCCGGACTGGGAGACCGCGGCACTGCTGAAGTCGCTCCGCGCCGTCGCGGCGACCGGATCGCTCGACCGCCAGCGCGAGCTGTTCGCCGAGGTCGACGGCAGGGCCCGCGCCGCAGGGTTCGGCGACGACCTCGACTCGTGGGGCGAGGACCTGGCGCTGCTGCGTCCCTAACGACCGCAGCCGGAACCCCTGCGGCGTGGCGTGGAAGCCCGCCTCCTGCAACGCGGCGGCGAGCGTGGAGCCGGGGGCGTAGGCGTCGTTGACGCGTTCGATGTGGAGCGGCCCGGTGCGCCCTTCGCGCACGGCGTCGGCGAGGGCCGCGGCGGCGGCGCTCAGGCGCGGGTCGGCCGAGAGGTCCGCGGCGTCGGTCGCGGGCCAGGCGATGAGGGTCCGGCCGCCGCGCTCGACGTAGAGGGCGAGGTCGCCGCCGACGAGGACCACGAGGGACCCGGCTTTGCGGCCGGGCTTGTGGCCGTCGGTGTCGGGCCAGGGCAGGGCCGCGCCGTAAGCGTTCGCGGGGTCGGAAGCGGCGAGGACGACGGCCGTGCCGTCGGCACGGTTCGCCATGGCTCGCAGGCGGTCCACCGCGCCTTCCATCGCGAACTGGGCCGCGCCGAGGCCTTCGACGACGTAGCCGCGGCGGGCGCGACCGGACTCCTCGAAGACCGACAGGACCCGGTAGACCTTCGCGAAGCCGCCTTCGACGCCTTCGGCCGCGACCGCGCCGCGGGTGACGACCCCGTGCCGGTCGAGCAGCGTGTGGGCGAGCGCGTGGGCGCGCACCGTAGGGTCCGGTTCCGGTGCGGGGAGGAGCGACCAGCGACCGGCCACTGTGGGGCCGCTGACGGGGCCCTGCTGCTGGCGCAGGTCGCGCCAGCCGCCACCGTAGCGGGCGCGCGGGGCCGCGCGGCGGGCCCGGTGTGCGGTCGATCCGGCCGTGCGGCCCGAGCCGAGGAGCGCGCGCAGCGGCGCGAGCGTGTCGTTCGCGACCCGGCCGGTCCAGGCGAGGTCCCACAGGGCCGCGGTGAGATCGGCGTCGTTCGTTTCGGTGTGCTCGCGGACGCGGTCGGCGAGCTGGCGGTAGAAGAGCCCGTAGCCGCCGTCGAGCGCGTCGAGGACCGCGGCGTGCAGGCCGGTCGGTGCATCGCCGGGCGGCGGGAGGAGCAGCGGGGCGGTCTCGGCCGGGTAGAGCGCGATCCAGCCGTCGTTGCCGGGGAGCGAACCGGCACCGGCCCATAGGACCTCGCCGGAGGCGGTCAGCTCGTCGAGCATCGCCGGGCGGTAGTCGGCCACGCGCGAGGGCAGGATCAGGGACTCCAGTGCGGAGGCGGGCACGGCCGCGCCCTGGAGCTGCTCGATCGCGCGGGCGAGGCCGTCGACGCCTTCGAGGCGGTCGTCCTCGGCGGACTTGCCGCCGACGTGCTGCCAGCGCGGCAGGAACTCGGCGAGCGCGGCGGGCGGGACGGGTTCGAGCTCCTTGCGGAGCGCGGCGAGGGAGCGGCGGCGCAGGCGGCGCAGCACGTCGGCGTCGCACCATTCGCGGTGCTCGCCGCCGGGCCGGAACTCGCCTTCCACGAGGCCGAGGTCGCGGAGGGCGCGCTCGGCGACGGCCCCGCCGAGGCCGAAGCGGGCGGCGGCGTCGGCGGTGGTGAAGGGGCCGTGGGTGCGGACGTAGCGGGCGAGAAGGTCGCCGAGGGGGTCGTCGGCGGGTTCGGTGAACGCGGCGGGGAGTCCGGCGGGGATCGCGGTGCCGAGGGCGTCGCGGAGCCGTCCGGCGTCTTCGACTGCGGCCCAATGGGTGTGCCCGGCGATGTCGACGCGGATCGCGCGGCCCGCGGCTTCGAGGGTCTCGGCCCAGGCGGCTTCGGCGCCGCGTTCGGCGAGTTCGGCGGGGGTGAGGGGGCCGAGGACGCGGAGGAGGTCGGCGACGCTCTCGGCGTCGCGGGCGGGGTAGGTGCGCCGCTGGAGCTCCGCTTCGACGTCGGCGAGGACGCCGGGGTCGAGGAGGTCGCGCAGCTCGACCTGGCCGAGGAGGTCGGCGAGGAGGCGCGAGTCGAGGGAGAGGGCGGCGGCGCGGCGTTCGGCGAGCGGCGTGTCCCCCTCGTACATGAACTGGGCGACGTAGCCGAAGAGGAGGGACCGGGCGAACGGGGAGGGCTCGGCGGTGGTGACCTCGACGAGGCGCACGTCCCGGGTCTGGAGGTCGGCCATGAGGTCGGTGAGGCCGGGGACGTCGTAGACGTCCTGGAGGACTTCGCGGACGGCTTCGAGGATGATCGGGAAGGTGGGGAAGCGCCCGGCGACTTCGAGGAGCTGCGAGGAGCGCAGGCGCTGCTGCCACAGGGGCTGGCGTTTGCCGGGCTGGCGGTGCGGGAGCAGGAGTGCGCGGGAGGCGGCCTCGCGGAAGCGGGAGGCGAAGAGCGAGGAGCCGGAGACGGCGCGGGTGACGGTGTCGCCGATCGCGGCGGGGTCGAAGGCGAGGTCGTCGGCGTGGAGGGCCGGTTCGGCGTCGCCGGTGTCGGGCAGGCGCAGGACGATGCCGTCGTCGTGGTGCATGAGCTGCGGGTCGAGGCCGTGGCGGTCGCGGAGGCGCTCGCCGAGGGCGAGGGCCCAGGGGGCGTGGACCTGGGCGCCGAACGGGGAGTGGATCACGACGCGCCAGTCGCCGGTCTCGTCGCGGAACCGCTCGATGAGGACGGTGCGGTCGTCGGGGACGAGGCCGGTGGCCTCGCGCTGCTCGGCGAGGTAGGCGATGGCGTTGCGGGCGGCGGAGTCGTCGAGTCCGGCGGCGGCGAGGCGGGCGTGCGCGGCCTCGTCGTCCATGCTGGAGAGTTCGCGCACGAATGCGCCGAGGGCGCGGCCGAGTTCGAGGGGGCGGCCGAGGCCGTCGCCGTGCCAGAACGGGAGGCGGCCGGGCACGCCGGGCGCGGGCGAGACCATGACGCGGTCGCGGGTGATCTCCTCGATGCGCCACGAGGAGGTGCCGAGGGTGAAGACGTCGCCGACGCGGGACTCGTAGACCATCTCCTCGTCGAGTTCGCCGACGCGGCCGCCGCCGCGTCCGGTCGCGGCGCCCGTCAAGAACACCCCGAAGAGGCCGCGGTCGGGGATGGTGCCGCCGGAGGTGACGGCGAGGCGCTGGGCGCCGGGGCGGCCGGTGACGGTGCCCGCGTTGCGGTCCCAGACCAGGCGCGGGCGCAGCTCGGCGAACGCGTCGGAGGGGTAGCGGCCCGCGAGCATGTCGAGGACCGCGTCGAACGCGGAGTCGGGGAGGGTCGCGAAGGGGGCGGCGCGGCGGACCAGGTCGAGGAGGTCGCCCACGTCCCACTCGTCCATGGCGGCCATGGCGACGAGCTGCTGGGCGAGGACGTCGAGCGGGTTGGCGGGGACGCGGAGCGCCTCGATGGCGCCCGCCTTCATGCGCTCGGCGACGACCGCGGACTGGATGAGGTCGGAGCGGACCTTCGGGAAGAACACGCCGCGCGAGACCGCCCCGACCTGGTGCCCGGCGCGGCCGACGCGCTGGAGGCCGGAGGCGACCGACGGGGGCGCCTCCACCTGGACGACGAGGTCGACGGCGCCCATGTCGATGCCCAGTTCCAGGCTGGAGGTGGCGACGACGGCGGGCAGCCGCCCGGCCTTGAGGTCGCCTTCCACTTCGGCGCGCTGCTCCTTGGAGATCGAGCCGTGGTGGGTGCGCGACAGGACCGGCGGGGCCCCGGCGGCGGCCCCGGAGCCGCCCATGGCCGCGGCGGGCCCGTGCGACTCGGGCAGCGGTTCGCCGTGGCGGCGCTCGTACTCGATCTCGTTGAGGCGGTTGGAGAGCCGTTCGGCGACGCGGCGGGCGTTCGCGAAGACGATGGTCGAGCGGTGGGCCTCGACGAGGTCGACGATCCGCTCCTCCACGTGCGGCCAGATGGACCCGGCCGAGCGGGCCGCGGACGCGGTGGGCGCGACGGGCGCGTCGCCGAGCGCGGCCATGTCCTCGACGGGGACGACCACTTGCAGGTCCCAGCGCTTCTCGGAGGGCGGCTGCACGATCGCCACGTCGTGGCGCGGCGAGAGGAACCGGGCGACCTCTGCGACGGGCCGCACGGTCGCGGAGAGGCCGATGCGGCGCGCGGGCCGGGCCAGGCGGGCGTCCAGGCGCTCAAGGGAGAGCGCGAGGTGCGCGCCGCGCTTGGTGCCCGCGACGGCGTGGACCTCGTCGAGGATCACGGTCTCCACGCCCGCGAGCGCGTCGCGGGCGCCGGAGGTGAGCATCAGGAACAGCGACTCGGGCGTGGTGATGAGGATGTCGGGGGGCCGGTTCGCGATCGAGCGGCGCTCGGCCTGCGGGGTGTCGCCCGAGCGGATCGCGGTGCGCACGTCCGGTTCGGGCAGGCCCAGGCGGCGGGCCTCGGCGCGGATGCCGTCGCGGGGCGCGGCGAGGTTGCGCTCGACGTCGACGCCGAGGGCCTTCAGCGGCGAGATGTAGAGGACGCGGCAGCGCTCCTTGGGCTCGGCGGGCACCGGGGCCGTCGCGAGCGCGTCAAGAGCCGACAGGAACGCGGCGAGGGTCTTGCCCGAGCCGGTGGGCGCCACGACGAGGACGTCCCGGTCCTCCGCGAGCGCCTCCCACGCACCCTGCTGCGCGGGCGTCGGGTCGCCGAACGTCTGCGCGAACCACGAGGCGGTGGCCGGGGAGAACCGCGCGAGCGACGGGTGCGGCGCGGTGTTCGGCTCTCGACGGGACATGCCGTCAATGGTGCCCCCGAGGACCGACACGGACCCCCGGTTCGCCGTCCGAAACCTTTCAGACATGCGTCAAGAACGCGTATGGAACATCACAACGGGCGTCAAGAACGCGTATGGATTCGCGTCAACGGCCTCCGGACCGGGCAATCGGCCCCCGGTTCGCGCTAGCGTGCGGCACCGGAAGGGAGCACACGTGACCGCTCAAACCAGCGAGGGCAGGCTGGACCAGGAACCGGCCGACCCGGCGCACGCGCATGCCTTGAAAGGCGGGCCGCTGCGCATGGGGCTGTTCCTCGGCGCACTCGGAGTCGTCTACGGCGACATCGGGACCAGCCCCATCTACGCCCTCCAGACGATCTTCAACCCCGGCGACCCGCACCCGGTCCCGGTGAACACGGAGAACGTCTTCGGGATCGTCTCCCTCATCTTCTGGTCGGTCACGATCATCGTCACGGTCTTCTACGTGGGCCTGGCGATGCGCGCCGACAACGACGGCGAGGGCGGCATCATGGCGCTCATCACCCTCCTGCGCCGCCAGGTCGACAGCCGCGGCCGCAAGGCCGCGTTCGCGCTCGCCGCGCTCGGCATCTTCGGCGCGGCCCTGTTCCTCGGCGACTCCATGATCACCCCCGCGATCTCGGTCCTCTCCGCCGTCGAGGGCGTCAAGACCGTGTCGTCGGGCCTCGAAGCGGCCATCATCCCCGCGACCGCCGTCATCATCGTGCTGCTGTTCGCGTTCCAGAAGCGCGGCACGCACGTCATCGGCCGCTGGTTCGGCCCGATCATGGCCGTCTGGTTCGCCACCCTCGCGCTCTTCGGCATCGGCGGCATCGCCGGGAACCCCGAGATCCTCCGGGCCCTCTCCCCCACCTACGCGATCGACTTCGTGTTCGGGAACTTCGGCGTCGCGTTCTTCGCGCTCGCCGCCGTCATCCTCACCTTCACCGGCGCCGAGGCGCTCTACGCCGACATGGGCCACTTCGGGCGCAAGCCCATCTCCCGCGCCTGGATCGCCGTCGTCTTCCCGTCGGTGATGCTCAACTACATGGGCCAGGGCGCGCTCATCCTGGAGGACTCCGGGAACGTCGCCGGGTCGTTCTTCCTCCTCGCCCCCGAGTTCCTGCGCATCCCGCTGCTGGTCTTCACCACCGTCGCCACCGTGATCGCCGCGCAGGCCGTCATCTCCGGCGCGTTCTCCGTCGCCTCGCAGGCCTCCGAACTCGGCTACCTGCCGCGGCTGCGGATCGCACACACCTCCGAGCACCAGTACGGGCAGATCTACGTGCCGTGGATCAACTGGCTGCTCATGGTGTCCGTGCTGGTCCTGGTGTTCGCGTTCCGCACCTCCGAGGCGCTCGCGTTCGCGTACGGCATGGCCGTGATCGGGACGATCACCATCGTGTCGCTGCTGTTCCTGTACGTCGCGCGCATCCGCTGGGGCGCGCCGCGCTGGGCGCTGGCGCTCGGCGGCGGCCTGCTCCTCGCGATCGACCTGGCGTTCTTGTCGGCCAGCTCGACGAAGATCATCCACGGCGCGTGGCTGCCGCTGCTCATCGGCGTGCTCGCGTTCACCGTCATGATCACCTGGCAGAAGGGCCGCGAGGTCGTCACGTTCGAGCGCGAGAGCCGCGAGGGCTCGCTCCTGGAGTTCGTCGAGAAGCTCCGCGAGGGCGAGCCGAAGGTCGCGCGCGTCCCCGGCACCGCCGTGTTCCTCGACCGCGGCAAGCACTCCGCGCCCCTCGCCATGCGCTCCAACCTGGAGCAGAACCACGCCCGGCACTCGCAGATCGTGATCCTCTCGGTGGTCACCGAGCCGGTCCCGCGGGTCGGCGAGGACGACCGGCTCACCGTCGACCAGCTCGGCGACGACCGGGACGGGGTCATGCACGTGACCGCCCGCTTCGGCTACATGGAGACCCCGGACGTGCCGCGCGCGCTCGAAGGGATCGAGCCCGAGCAGGCCGAGGGCCGCCGCCTCAACCTCCACCGGGCCACGTACTTCCTGTCGACGATCCAGCTCAAGCCCGGCAAGGCCCGCACGATGGCGACCTGGCGCAAGCACCTGTTCATCGCCACGTCCCACATCACCGCCGACGCCGCCGAGCACTTCCGCCTCCCGCGCGAGCGCACGATGATCATCGGCTCGCACATCGAGGTCTGAGGGGGTTCACGCGCTTGCGTGCAACTTAGGACGGTTCGTCCGGCGTCTTGGGTATGCCCGGGGCCATCGCCCCGGGCCCCCACGCGAAAGGACCACGACGTGACCGACTCCGTCCGACACCCCTTCGAATCCCCCTGGCGCAAGGCGGCCGTCTCGGCGGTCGCTTTCGCCGCGGCCGCGGGCGCCGCAGTCCTCCCGGCCCAGGCCGCGGCCGCCGCGCAGCCGGAGGCGTGCATCCTCCAGGAGCTGCCGATGCCCAAGGGCCTGTACTTCAGCTTCGTCACCGGCATGAGCCCCGACGGCTCCGTCATCGCCTACCGGGCCTACCCGGCCGGGCAGGGCGGCTACGAGCGGTACCCCCTGCTGTTCCAGGACGGCGAGATGACCGAGGTGCCGATCCCCGGCGAGGACCAGCAGGTCGCCGACGTCAACTCCGCGGGCCTGGGCGTCGGCCTGACCTTCCTCGACGGCGTCGAGCTGCCGTACGTGTACCGCGACGGCAAGGTCGCCGAACTGCCCGCCGAGGACGGCGGGGCCGCCTACGGCGTCAACGAGGACGGCGACATCGTCGGCTTCCAGGGCCAGTTCCCGAACACGCCGGTGATCTGGCGCGACGGCGAGAAGGAGCCCGCCGTGCTGGCGCTGCCCGCCAATGCGACCTCCGGGCAGGCCCGCGCGATCGACGCCGACGGCACCGTCGTCGGCTTCTACGAGGAGGCCGGCACCGGCAACTTCAAGCCGTACGTGTGGCACTCGGACGGCACCGGCGAGGACCTCCCGATGCCCGAAGGCGTCGACCCGGCGACCGCGCACTCGTACCCCAACCAGATCACCGACGGCTGGATCGGCGGTTACCTCAACACGCCCGACGCCACCACCGGCATCCGCTGGAACCTCGCCGACGGCACCGCGGAAGTGCTCGGCCTGGGCACCGCCGCGGGGATCAACGGCGAGGGCACCGCGGTCGGCGACACCGACCCGTTCGCGGCCTACCAGGAGGTCGACGGCAAGCCCGTCGAGCTGCCCGGGGTGACCGACCCCGCCGACAACTACTTCGGCGACTCCGCCGTGGAGATCAGCCCCGACGGCTCGCTCATCGCGGGCCACGTCTATGCGGGCGAGGACGAGTACGGCTGGCACATCCTCAAGGCCGTCACCTGGACCTGCGGGTAGCGGCACGACGGGGCCGGGCGCCCCTTTCGGGCGCCCGGCCCCGTCGTCTCTCGAAGCAGGCCGCCCCGCTTTGGACCGGGTCCGGGCGGCCTGCACTCCGGGACTCGCCGTGCGGCGGGCCCCGGACATCACTGGGCGGGCATGAGGACCGTGTCGATGATGTACACGGTGGCGTTCGCGGTCTGGACGTTGCCGCAGACCACGGCGGCCTCGCCGTTCACGGTGAAGTCCTCGCCGGAGCCCTCGACCGTCAGGTTCCCGCCCTGGAGGGTCGCGTGCTCGCCCGCGAGGTCCTCGGGCGCGAGGCGCCCGGCGACCACGTGGTAGGTGAGGATCGACGTGAGCGTCTCGGTGTCGGCCAGGACGGCCTGGAGGTCCGCCTCCGGGATCTTCGCGAACGCGTCGTCCGTGGGCGCGAACACGGTGATGTCCTCGGCGGTGTTGAGCGTGTCGACGAGCCCGGCCTCGGTCACCGCGGTGACCAGTGTGGACAGGACCGGGTTGTTGCTCGCGGCGGTCGCGACCGGGTCGTCGGCCATGCCGGTGAACGAGCCCTCGCCGTCGGCGGGGACCGCGGAGCACGCGGCGCCAAACTCGCCGGAGACGGGCGTCTCCTCGGTGGTCTCCTCCTGCGCCGACTCCGCACTGGACGTGGCGTCCTCGTTCGAGGTCTCGTCGCCGGAGCCGCACGCGGTGAAGACGAAGGCGCATCCGGCCGCGGCCAGCACGGCGCCTGCACGGGTGAGCAGTCGAGTGTTCATGGTCTTGCCTCTCTGTCGGTTCGGGGCGCGGTCGCGCCCCGCGGTTCATTCGGCGTTCAAGACGATGGAGTGCCATCCGGTGGCACCGTTCGGGAAGGGCGCGGCCCGCTCCGCGGTCTGGACGGCGCCGTCGCCGTCGGTGGCGCGTACCTCCAAGGTGCGGCGGCCGGGAGACGCGTCCCAGGTCCACTTCCACTGGCGCCACGTGTCGTCGCCGATGACGGGCGCGAGTTCGGCCTCGTTCCAGGGGCCCCCGTCGGCGCGGACCTCGACGCGGGCGATGCCGCGGTGCTGGGCCCAGGCGACCCCGGCGACGGTGACTGGCCCGGCGGCGACCGTGGCGAGCGGCTTGGGCGTGTCGATGCGCGAGAAGGTCTTGACCGGCGCCTGCGCGTCCCAGTCGCGGCGGACCCAGTAGGCGTCGAAGTCCGCGAAGGACGACAGCTCGATCTCGACGAGCCACTTGGTGGCCGAGACGTACCCGTACAAGCCGGGGACGATCATGCGCACCGGGAAGCCGTGCTCCAGCGGGAGCGGGCGGCCGTTCATGCCGACGGCCACGAGCGCGTCGCGCCCGTCGGTGCAGACCGCGGTCGGCGTGCCCGCGGTCCAGCCGTCGGCCGAGCGCGAGACCACCTGGTCCGCACCGGGTTCGGGACCGGCCTCGGCGAGGAGGTCGGCGAGCGGCACGCCGAGCCAGCGCGCGTTCCCGGCGAGGTTCCCGCCGACCTCGTTGGAGACGCAGGAGATCGTGATCTCGCGTTCGACCAGACCGCGGTCCAGGAGGTCTCTATAGGACAGCTCCATGGGGTTCGCGACGCGGCCGGTGATGCGGAGCCGGTAGTCCTCGGGGAGGAGACGCGGCAGGACCAGGGCGGTGTCGACGCGGTAGAAGTCGGCGTTCGGCGTCAGATAGGGGGTGAGGCCGTCCACGTCGAGGCCGGCGCCCGCGGGCCCGACGTCGACGGGCGCGGGCAGGTCGACCGCGGCGCGGGCGTCTTCGAGGTCCGAGGTGCCGGTGAGCCGCCAGCCCGCCGCGCCGGCCAGCCCGGCGCCGCCGAGGGCGATGAGGACGCCCCGGCGGTCGACGGCCCGGCCGGGCGCGGCGGAGCCGTCCGGGCGTTCGCGGAGCAGCATCGCGAGGACGCCCGCGCCGCAGGCGGCGCCCACGAGGGACGGGACCGCCCACGACGGGGAGGCGGCGGGGCGGGCGAGGGCGGCTGCCGCGCCCGCCCCGCCGAGGAGGGCCAGGACCGCGTACCCGGTCCAGGGGCGACGGCGGGCGGCGACGCCGGTCGCGGCGGCGAGCGCGGCGATCGCCGTGCCGATCCCGGCCAGGAGTGCGAGCTTGTCGTACTCGCCGAAGGTGCGGATCGCGAACTCCTTGACGGGTTCGGGGACCGCGTCGACCACCGCGGCGCCGACGGCCGCGACCGGGGCGCTGCCGGGGTCGACGGCGGCGGCCGCGAGCTGCGCGGTCGCGACCGCGACGGCGGCGCAGGCGATGCCGGCGAGTGCGGCGGCGATGGTCGGTCTCATGCCCCTCATTCGGGGGCGGGCGGGCCGCGGATGGGTCGGCGGGGAAAGAATTCCGGATGTTTTTCCCGGCGGGTGCGAAAGCGGGCCCGGCCGTTCGGCCGGGCCCGTGTCGGCTGGGGGTCAGTCCTCCAGCGGGACGCCTGCCACCAGCGGGAGGGTCGGCGTCTCGGAACCCCCTGCGGGCTCCTGGGTGACGCCGATGAGCTCGGCGTCGCCGAGCCCTTCGACGAGCATCGTCGCGGAGCGGTCGCCCGGGTCCATGACGCCCGCGGAGACCTGGCCTTCGGGGTCGACCATCCAGATCTGGTAGGACCGCTCCTCGCCGATCGCGGCGAGCCCGGCGAGGACCACCACGGCCTTGTCGAGCTGCTCGGAGTACACGACGCTGACCTTGCCGCCGCCGTCGGCCGCGATCGACCCGATCGCGGCGTCCCCGGATTCGAGGACCGCGGCGATCTGGTCCGACCGGGACGGTCCGGCGTCGCGCATGACGGACCAGGTGACGATGCCGCCGACGACGGCCATGACCGCGGCGAGGGCCCCGGCGGCGAGCGCGAGGCGCAGGCGCGGCAACCCGCGGTGGCGGCGCAGGCGCGGCGCCGCGGCGCGGGGTTCGGCCGCGGGCGGTTCGGGGGCCTCCTGGCGGGTGCGGGCGACCTCGGCGAGGACGCGGGCGCGCAGCCGCGGGGGCGGGTCGGCGATCGTCACGTCGGAGAGACGCCAGACGGCCTCGCGCAGCTCGGCGGCCTCCTGGGCGCAGGATTCGCATTCGCCGAGGTGGTGCTCGACTTCGGCGCGCTCGTCATCGTCGAGGGCGTCGACGGCCCAGGCGCCGATGAGAGTGTGGACGTCGGCGCTCATCGGGCCACCTCCAGGCAGTCGCGCAGTTTGAGCAGGCCGTCCCTGATGCGGGACTTGACGGTGGGCACGGCGGCGCCCAGCAGGGACGCGACCTGCCGGTAGGTGTGGCCGCCGTAGTAGGCGAGGGTGACGGCCTGCCGCTGAAGCTCGGTGAGGGTCCCCAGGCAGCGGCGGACCTGCCGGTGCTCCAGGCGGGTCGCGGCGGCCTCCGCGACGGCGTCGTACTCGGGTTCGGACTGGGCTGCGGCGCGGCGCTCGCGGTCGCCGGAGGCCTGGGCGGACCTGACGCGGTCGACGGCGCGGCGGTGCGCGATGGTCGAGATCCACGCGCCGGCGGACCCGCGGGAGGGGTCGAAGCGGGTCGCGGTGCGCCAGATTTCGACGAGGACCTCCTGCGCGACCTCCTCGGCCTGCGCGGGGTCGCGCAGGACGCGCAGGCACAGGCCGTAGACGCGCGGGGCGGCCTCGTCGTAGAGGCGCGCGAACGCGTCGTCGTCGCCCAGCGCCGTGCCGTGCAGCAGCTGTTCGAGCGCGGGCATCCTCGCCTCCTCTACCGCCGTACGCCGGTGTCCGCCTGTGGCCCAGGCCGATGGATTCCCCCTTGTGGACATCATCATGCTCCGCTCGGTTTGTCAACTCCGGTCGACCACGATTCGGAGCCGAGCGGCTCGCGGACGGGTCCGGTCACGGAGCAATTTCGGGGCGGGCGACAATGGCCCGGACGGACTCCTCACCATCGCATCCGATAGGCCCTCCCATGACGAAACGACAATTCCCCCGGCCCCACGACCTCTTGCCGTTGATACGTTTCAAAACACCGGACTTCAACGCGAAGCGGCGGCGTCTGAACGCCGCGCTCACCATCGCCGACCTGCGCGCCATCGCCAAGCGGCGCACCCCGCGCGCGGCCTTCGACTACACCGAGGGCGCCGCCGAGGGCGAGCTCTCGCTCGCGCGGGCGCGGCAGGCGTTCGCCGACATCGAGTTCCACCCCGCGATCCTGCGCGACGTCTCGAAGGTCGACACCGGCTGGGACGTGCTCGGGAAGCGCACGGCACTCCCGTTCGGCATCGCCCCCACCGGGTTCACCCGCATGATGCACACCGAAGGCGAGACCGCCGGAGCAGGCGCGGCCGCCGCGGCGGGCATCCCGTTCTCGCTCTCCACGATGGGGACGACCCCGATCGAGGACGTCGCCGCCGCGGGCGGTCCCGAAGGGCGCCACTGGTTCCAGCTGTACATGTGGAAGGACCGCGACCGGTCCATGGCCCTCGTGGAGCGGGCCGCCGCGGCCGGGTTCGACACGCTGCTGGTGACGGTGGACGTGCCCGTCGCCGGGGCCCGCCTGCGGGACAAGCGCAACGGCTTCTCGATCCCGCCCGCGATCACCCCGAAGACGTTCTTCAACATGGCTTCGCGCCCGGCCTGGTGGTTCGACATGCTCACCACCGAGCCGCTCTCGTTCGCCTCGCTCAACCGCTGGTCGGGGACGATCGCCGAACTGCTCGACACCATGTTCGACCCGACGGTCGACTACGCGGACCTCGCGTGGATCAAAGAGCAGTGGCCCGGGAAAATCGTCGTCAAAGGCGTCCAAACCGTCGCGGACGCGAAGCGCTGCGCAGACCTCGGCGTCGACGCCGTGACGCTCTCGAACCACGGCGGGCGCCAGCTCGACCGCGCCCCGATCCCGTTCCACCTCCTCCCCCACGTGGTCAAGGAGGTCGGCGGCGACATCGAGGTGCACCTGGACACCGGCATCATGTCCGGCGCCGACGTCGTCGCCTCAGTGGCCCTGGGCGCCAGGTACACCATGATCGGCCGCGCTTACCTCTACGGGCTCATGGCCGGAGGCCGCGAGGGCGTCGACCGCGCCATCGCCATCCTCCGCGAGGAAGTCGAGCGGACCATGCGCCTCCTCGGCGTGGCCTCGCTCGACGAACTCGAACCCGCACACGTCACGCAGTTGCAGCGACTGGTACGCGTCTGATCGCGAGGGACATCACCGCGGCGAGCGCGCACAGCGCTCCCGCGGTGAACCACGCCGGGTCGTAGTTCCCGGTCGCGTCGCGCACGAAGCCCGCGCCCCAGGCGATGAGAGCCGCGCCGACCTGGTGGGAGGCGAGGACCCAGCCGAAGACGACCGCGCCGTCCTCGCCGAAGTGCTCGCGGCACAGCGCGATCGTGGGCGGGACCGTCGCGACCCAGTCGAGGCCGTAGAAGACGATGAAGAACAGCATCGGCGGCTTGACGTCGCCCGCGAACAGGGTCGGGAGCGCGAGCAGCGAGAGGCCGCGGAGCGCGTAGTAGACCGCCAGCAGGATTCGCGGGTCGAACCGGTCGGTGAGCCAGCCGGAGAAGATCGTGCCGATCAGGTCGACCACACCGATGACCGCCAGGAGCGACGCGGCGGCCGTCAGAGGCATGCCGTGGTCGTGGGCGGCGGGCACGAAGTGGGCACCGACGAGGCCGTTCGTGGAGGCGCCGCAGATCGCGAACGTGCCTGCCAGGAGCCAGAACGCGCGGGAGCCGCTGGCCTGCCACAGGCCGCCGAGGGCCCGCTTCGCCGCGCCCTGCGTCGAGGGAGCGGGGGTCGTGTAGTCGGGGCCCGCGCCGAAGGGCGTGAGGCCCACGTCCTCGGGCCGGTCGCGCACGACGAGGAGGACGAGCGGGACCATCGCGAGTGCGGTGGCGGCCACCAGGAGCGAGGCCGCGCGCCAGCCCGGGCCCTCGACGAGGAGGCCGACGAGCGGGAGGAACACGAGCTGCCCGGCCGCGCCGCCGGCGGTGAGGATGCCGCTGACGAGGCCGCGGCGGGCGATGAACCAGCGGTTGGTGATCGTGGCGACGAACGCCATCGCCATGGACCCGGTGCCGATGCCGACGATGAAGCCCCAGCACAGGACCAGCTGCCACGACGCGGTCATGAAGACCGTGGCGCCGCCGCCGAGGGCGATGAGGCCCAGGGCGATCGCCACGACGCGGCGGATCCCGTACCGCTCCTGGAGCGCGGACGCGAACGGCGAGAACAGGCCGTAGAGCAGGATGTTCACGGAGATGGCGGCGGAGATCGTGCCGTGGGACCAGCCGAACTCGGCGTGGAGCGGCTCGATGAAGACGCTCGGGGTGGCGCGGAAGGCGGCCGCGCCGACGAGGGCGACGAAGCTGACGGCGGCGACCCACCACGCGCGGTGGACGGTGCGGCGTCTGGTCTGCTCGGGGGTTTCCGGGGCTGCGATGGACATGGATACAGCTTCGCCGAGCCGCGGCCGGGCGGCCAGTGGCCCGCAGGCCAACATGTGCGAAGATCGGGCCATGAGCGTCTTTCGGCATCCCGGGCGGCACCGCGTGGCGGTCCTGGTCCGGCACGGGCTCCTCCCCGTCGAGCTGGGCATCCCGCACCGCGTGTTCGGCTCCGCGAAGTCCGGCGGGGAGCACCTGTACGAGGTCGTCACCTGCGCGCCCGAGCCGGGCGAGATCCGCACCGACGCCGACGTCACCGTGAACGTCAAGCACGGGCCGGAGGCGCTCGCGGAGGCCGACACGGTCGTGGTGCCCTCGGCGCACGAGTCGGACGAGTCGTGGACGGCGGGGCGGCTGCCTGCCGACGTGGCCGCGGCGCTGGAGCGCATCCGGCCGGAGGCGCGGATCGCGTCGATCTGCACGGGGTCGTTCGTGCTCGCCGCGGCGGGGATGCTCGACGGGCGGTCGGCGACGACGCACTGGGACGCGGCCGAGCGGTTCCGGCGGCTCTATCCGAAGGTGCGGCTGGAGCCGGAGGTGCTGTACACCGAGGACGGGCGCGTGCTCACTTCGGCGGGCGTGGCCTCCGGGTTCGACCTGTGCCTGCACATGACGCGGCTCGATTTCGGTGTGGCCGTGGCGAACCGGGTGGCGCGGCGGGCCGTGGTGCCGCCGCACCGCGACGGCGGCCAGGCCCAGTACATCGAGCGGCCGGTACCCGAGGCGGGGTCGGCCTCGACGGGGCGGGCGCGGGAGTGGGCGCTCGCCCGCCTCCACGAGCCGCTGACGCTGCGGCAGCTCGCCGAGTGCGAGGCGATGAGCGTCCGCACGTTCACGCGGCGCTTCCGCGAGGAGGTCGGCACGTCGCCGCAGCGGTGGCTCCTGCACCAGCGCCTGGAGCGGGCGCGGCACCTGCTGGAGCGCAGCGACGAGCCGATCGACCGCGTGGCGGCCGGCGCCGGGTTCGGCTCGGCCTCGTCGCTGCGCCTGCACTTTCAAGCGGCCCTTGGGGTCACGCCGAGCGCGTACCGCCGGACCTTCGCGGGCTAAGCGACGACCGCGGTCACCCGGATCTCCACGCGCATCCCGGGGGCGCCGAGGGCGGCGACGCCGAGCTCGGTCCAGATCGGGGCGCGCCCGTTCATACGCTTGCGGAACTGCTCGGCCATGACGCGGCCGGGGCGCTCGCCGATGTACGCGGGGTCGTCGGGCAGGTGGTAGGAGTTCACGTGGACCACGTCGGCCCAGGTGGCGCCCGCCGCGGCGAGGACGCGCTCGACATTGTCGAAGGCGCGCACGATCTCATCTTCGAGGTCCTCGGGGAATTCGAGGTCGTCGTTCCAGCCGCCCTGGCCCGAGATCTCGACGCGGTCGCCGATGCGCACGGCCTGGCTGTAGCCGAGCATCCCGTGCAGCTTCTCGCCGGCCCCGGGGGTGATGAAGAACTGCGGCTCGCTCATGGCGACCCCTTCCGATTGACTTCATGCTTGAAGTCATCGTAGCAGGTTTGACTTCAAGCGTGAAGTCACGGCCGCCGGTTAGACTGCGGCCATGGCCGAGACTCCCCGAACCGCCGCGTCCGAGCAGGTCCGCTGGCTCGACCCGGCCGAGAAGGACGCCTGGACCGGGCTCGTCTCGCTCGTCTACATGCTCCCGCCGCGCCTCGAAGGCCCGCTCCACAAGGAGTGCGGGCTGACCCTCTTCGAGTACCTGGTCCTCAGCCACGTCTCCGAGGCCCCCGGGCGGCGCCTGCGCATGAGCGAGCTGGCGTTCCTGGCGAACGGCTCGCTCTCGCGCCTGTCCAACGTGGTCAAGCGCTTCGAGCAGCGCGGCTGGATGGAGCGCTCGCCCGACCCCGAGGACGGCCGCTACACGATCGCGGCCCTCACCGATGCGGGGTACGGGCTCGTCCAGGCCGCCGCGCCCGTCCACGTGCGGGCCGTCCGCGAGGCCGCGCTCGACCTCCTCGACGCCGACGACCACGCCGCCCTCGCCCGGATCGCCGAGAAGCTCAGCGTCCGGCCCGTGGACCTCGCCTGAGTCGATAAGCGCTTGCCTTGCAGCCCAGGGCTTCCTAACCTCGCCTCATGGAATGGGCGAAGGACTTCTACTCGCGCACCGGCCGGTGGTGGGGCGAGGCCGAATCGGCGGTGGGCGAGCGCGACCGCGCGAGGGTCGCGCGGTTCGAGGCGATCTGCGGGCCGGGCCCGCACCGGGTCCTCGAACTCGGGTGCGGCTACGGGAACACCGCGGCGGCGTTCGCCGAAGCGGGCCACCGGGTCGCGGCCGTCGAGCTGAGCGACCGCGCCGACTACGCCGAGGCCCATGCCGCCCGGAGCGGCGGGCGGCTGGAGGTCGTGCGCGGGGACTTCTACGACGTCGCCGTCGCAGGGCCGTTCGACGCCGTCACGTACTGGAACGGGTTCGGCATCGGCACCGACGCGGACCAGCGCAGGCTCCTGCGCCGCATCGCCGGATGGCTCGCACCCGAAGGGAACGCGCTCGTCGACGTGTGCAACCCCCTCGTCTGGGCCCGCTGGGACGGCGACACCGAGGCCCTCCACCCGGCGCCCGAGCGGGGCTACCGGCACGAGCTGCGCCAGCGCATGGCGTACGACCCGGTCGCGGCCGTCGCGGTCGACTCGTGGTGGGACGCGGCCGAGCCCGAGCGGGTGATCACCCAGCGGCTGCGCTGCTACAGCCCCGCGGACCTGATGCTGCTCCTCGAAGGGACCGGACTGGTCCTCAAGGCCATCGTGGCCGGCGGCGAGGCGCTGGACCTCGCCGCCGACCATGCCGGAGACGCCGGGATGCTCCGCGGGCACCACGAGTACCTGGCGGTGCTCGCGCGCGGGGACTAGTTCAGGACGTAGGTGCGGATGCTCTGCGCGGGGAGCTGGGAGCCGAAGGAGCCGTTGGTCATCGGGACCGCGTTGGAGGCCGCGAGGGTCTGGCTCGACGTGGTCACCCAGGTCGCGAAGGAGCCCGTGCCGCCGCCTTCGAGGGTGAAGGGGAGGTACACGGCCGAGGCGTTCTTGTTGACGGCGACGATGACGATCCTGGACCCGCTCTTGAACGCGGAGATGTAGACGCCCGACTGCGGGTTCGCGGTCGCGGTGATCCGCTGGTAGCCCGGCCGGACCCACTTCGAGTAGTGGGCGAGGTTGGCGCCGCGCTTGCTGATCTGGCCGTCCTCGCGCATCGGCCCGTACCCGCGGCGGATGTACCACCAGATGTAGGCCTGGAAGCGGCCGTTCACCAGCGCGCGGTGCACGTGCTCGCCCACGTCGAGGGCGCCGGGCCACAGGTCGGCCGAGTCGCTGGAGTTGGGGTAGTACACCTCCGACATCCACAGCTCCTTGCCCGCACCCTTCTGCTGGAACAGCGGGTAGGGGAAGTCCGCGGGCTGCGTCCCGTACAGGTGCGCGCCGAGGATGTCCATGTTGGCGAGCGCGGCGGCGTCGTTGAGGATCGGGTCGGAGAGGTTCTTGCGGTACTGGAATGACTCCGGCGCCATCACGCGGGTGCTGATGACCCCGGAGTTCTCCTTGAGGAAGCGGACGATCTCGGCCGCGGTCCACGCGGTCCAGTCGTGCGCGTAGTCCGGCTCGTTCTGGACGGAGATCGCGTAGAGCTCGACCCCGTTGTTGCGCATGAAGACGACGAAGTCGTTGAGGTGCTGGGCGTAGGCCCCGTACTGGTCGTAGCGCAGGCGCTTGCCGCCCGAGAAGGTCTCGGTCATGGACGCGGGCGGGTTCCACGGGGAGGCGAGCACCTTGGCGCCCAGGGCGACCGCGCGCTGGGCGGTGGCGACCTCGCGGCTCCAGTTGCTGCGGTCCTCGTGGACGGGGATGCGCAGGATCGAGAAGCCGAGCTGCCCCGCGCCGTTGCCGAACGCCGTGTCCCGCTGGGCCGCGGTGAGGTCGCTGATCCACACCGTGTGGTTCATCCCCCCGAAGCCCTGGATCGTCTGCTGCCCGATGGAGGGCTGGATGAGGACCGTGGTCTGCGCGGAGGCCGCGTCGGCGACGAGGGGGGCGCCGATGATCGGAAGCGCTCCCAGTGTGAGCAGGGAGCGGCGGCCCAGGCGCGGGGCGCGGGCGTCGTCGGAGCGGGATGCCATCGTTCCTCCAGGAGGTTGGAAGTTCCAAATGTTCCCGATCACAATACATCGAAATGTTTCGATTTAAAAGGCCGGAAGTCCGCTGAAACTTCCGATCTTCAGCGTTCACCGCGGCGCGGTCTCCAGCCGCTCCCGGAGCTCTTCGAGCACGCCTTTGAGGAGCCGCGAGACGTGCATCTGCGAGATGCCGATCTCCTCGCCGATCTGGGCCTGGGTCTTCTCCTCGAAGAACCGCAGCGCCAGGATGCGGCGCTCGCGCTCGGGCAGGTCGGACAGCAGCGGCAGCAGCGCCTCGTGGTCCTCCACGAGTGCGAGCGCGACGTCCTCGGCGCCGATGGTCTCGCACAGCGGCGCACGGCCCGGGTCGCGGTACTCGGGCTCGTCGAGCGAGACCGACCAGTACGCCTGGCGCGCTTCGAGCCCCTCGTCCACCTCCGCCTCGGTGAGCCCGAGATGCGCGGCGAGGTCGGCGCACGTGGCGGGGCGACCCAGCTCCTGCGCGAGGTCCCCGGCGGCCCGGTTGATGGCGAGGCGCAGCTCCTGGAGGCGGCGCGGCACGCGCATCGGCCACGCGGTGTCGCGGAAGCAGCGCCGCACCTCCCCCATCATCGTGGGGACGGCGTACGACAGGAACTCGCTGCCGAGGGACGGGTCGAAGCGGTCGACGGCGTGGATGAGCCCGATCGATGCGACCTGGAGGAGGTCGTCCTTGACGATGCCCTTGCCGGAGAAGCGCTGCGCGATGTGCTCGGCGAGCGGCAGGTGCCCGGTGATCAGCCGCTCGCGGAGCTCCGCGCGGCGCGGGTCGTCCGCTTCAAGTCCGGCCATTTCCGTGAAGAGCGGGGCGAGTCCGCGGTAGTCCGCGCGCCCCGAATCGTGCTGTCCTGGTGCCACGTCGGCCACCGCCCCCGATCGTCACCCGAGCGTATAACGGCAGGGTGCCCATGTCAGGGACACGAACCGAATCCCAGGTCAGCGCCGGATCAGACCCTGCTGGACGGCGGCAGCGACGGCCGCGGTCCGCGAGTCCACGCCGAGCTTCGCGAAGATGTGGACCAGGTGGGTCTTGACGGTGGCCTCGGTGACGAACAGGCGCTGCGCGATCTGCCGGTTCCCCAGGCCCTCGGCGAGGAGGCCCACGATCTCGGACTCGCGGGCCGTCAGCGCCGGGCGACCGGACCTGGCCTGGTCCATCACGCGCGCGGCGACCTTGGGCGACAGGGACGACTCCCCGCGGGCGGCCGCGCGGATCGCCGCGAACAGCTCCTCGGGCGGGCAGGCCTTGAGCAGGTACCCGGTGGCGCCGGCCGCGACGGCGCGGCGCACGTCGGCGTCCGACTCGTACGTGGTCAGGACGAGCACCCGCGGAGCGTCGGGGAGCCTCGCGACCTCCTCGGCGACGGCGAACCCGTCGGGGCCGCCGCCGAGCTGGAGGTCCATGAGCACCACGTCGGGCGCGCACCCGCGGATGCCGCGCAGCGCGGCGGCCGCGTCGGCGGCCTCCCCGACGACCTCCATGTCGGGCTCGCCGTCGACCAGCGCGGCCAGGCCCGCCCGGACCACGGGGTGGTCGTCGACCAGGAACAGGCGCATCACGGCTCCTCACCGAGCGGGACGGACGCGGCGAGCGCGGTGCCCTCGCCGGGACGGGACTCGACCGCGAGGCTCCCGCCTACCCGCGCGAGGCGCTCGCGCATTCCCGGCAGGCCGAACCCGCGGCCGGACGCGGCGGCGCCGTCAGGGTCGAGGTCGTCGGGGTCGAAGCCGCGGCCGTCGTCGCGCACGTCGAGGGCGACGGCGTCGCCCAGGTGCGAGAGCGTCACGACCGCTTCGGAGGCGGCCGAGTGCTCGACGGTGTTGGCAAGCGCCCCTTGGGCGACGCGCAGGAGGACCGCGGCGGCGGCCTCGCCGGTCCCGGCGGGCTCGCCCTCCTCGCGGAAGACGGTGCGCAGGCCCGCGCGGCGCTCGGTGTCGGCGCACAGGTCGCGGAGCGCGTCGGCGAGGCTGCGGCCTTCGAGCCGCGCGGGGGTGAGGTCGCGGACGAAGCGGCGGGCCTCGGCCAGGTTCTCGTCGGCGACCGCGGCGGCTTGAGCGGCGAGGGCCCGGGAACGGTCGGTGCCCCAGGACCGGTCGGCGGCCTGGAGCAGCATGCTGATGCTGGAGAGCCCCTGCGCGAGCGTGTCGTGGATCTCGCGGGCGAGGCGGCCGCGCTCTTCGAGCGCCCCGGCGCGCAGCTGGGAGGCCGCGAGGGAGTCGCGGGCGGCCACGAGGTCGTCGATGAGGCGCTGGCGCTGCCGGATCTCGTACTGGAGGGCCCAGAACACGGCGGTGATGACGGCGGCGATGCCGATCGGCGCGAGCACCAGGCTCGGGTCGGCCACCTTCGCGATGCGCAGTTGCCCGACGACGACGGCCGCGGTGAGCAGCACTGCGGCGTTGACGACGCCGATGGTCGGGAGCAGCCGCAGGCACAGGAAGTACAGGGGGACGGCGCACCACGCGAACGAGGGCGCCAGGAGCACCAGCGCGACGGCCACGCCGATGACGAGGCCGAGCCACACCGGCAGTGCGGGCCCGAGCCGCCGCCACAGGACCACGCCCGCGCCGTAGAGCAGCGCGAGGAGCGCGGCCACCGCGAGGGCCGCGACCGTCAGCCGGTCGGTGAGCTCGTGCCGGGCGACCACGCGCGCGGCGGAGGCGGCGAGCAGCAGGAAGAACCCGGCGTGCATAGCGCCGTTCAGCCAGGAGCGCTCTCCCACGGCCCCTTCCTCCTCCCCGGGGGCCAGCGTAGGCCCGCGCGCGCCCGGCCGCGGGCGCTTCGCTGCAAGGATGCCCGGCGGGTCCGACGGCCGCATCGATCAAAGGATGGAGACGGGATAGAACCGCCGCTCGATGCACCAGGGTGCCCGCGGCCGAAGACTTGGCCGAGTGCCGCGGCGGAACCGCCGCCGCGAGAACCGAAGGAGCACCAATGAACGCGATCAACCTCCGCAAGCGCCTGGCCGTCGGGGCCGTGGCCGGACTCGCCGTCGTCGGCGGCATCGTCGGCGCGAGCGCCTACGCCGCGCCGGTCGCCGAGGCCGAGCCGATCGAGGCCGTCGCGGTCGCCGAGGTCCAGGACGGCGGCGTTCGCGGCGCGAACGCCCTCACCCACGAAGCGGCCCTCGCCGTCCTCGACGCCGCCCAGGACAAGGCCGCCGAGCTCGACCAGCGCGTCACCGTCGCGATCGTCGACCGCAACGGCAACACGATCGCCATGGTCAAGGGCGACGGCGCGGGCCCGCAGAGCCCCGACTCGGCCGAGGCCAAGGCGTACACCGCGGTGTCGTGGGGCCAGGCCACCAGCGACCTGACGAACGCGGCCAAGGGCAACGGCGCCACGATCGCCGACATCCCCGGGACTCTGTTCCTCGCGGGCGGCGTGCCCGTGACCTACGACGGCGCCCCGATCGCGGGCATCGGCGTCGGCGGCGCCCCCAGCGGCGACATCGACGAGGAGATCGCCCTCGCCGGCCTCGCGGCCCTCGAAGACCTGGACAGCTAGTGAAGGCGCGCAAGGGGATCGGGCGCAGGCTCGTGCTCGCGGCCGGAGCCGGTTCGCTGGCGGCCTGCGCGCTGGTCCCCGAGCCGCGCCATCGGTCGGTCGAGGAGACGCGGCGCTCCGCGCGGCCCGCACCCGGGGACGTCGAGGACTGGAACCGCGGGCTGCTGGCAGCCGCCGACGCCGGGGACGCCGACGAGGCGGCCCGGCTGCTGGGCCTGGGCGCGGAAGTCGAGGTGCGCGACGAGGAGGGTCGCGGGCCGCTCATGCTCGCGGCGCTCGCCGACCGGGTCGAAGCGGCGCGGGTCCTCGTCGCGCATGGCGCGGACCCGGACGCGCGCGACGACCTCGGGGACACGCCGTGGGTGACGTGCGGCGTCACCGGGTCGGTCGCGATGATGCGGGCGATCCTCCCGGCGGCCCCGGACCTGGAGGTCCCGAACCGGCGCGGCGGCAGCCCGCTGCACCCGGCCGCGGAGCGCGGCCACGCCGACTACGTGCGGGAGGTCCTGGCGGCCACGGACATCGCCGCGGTCGTCGACCGCGTCAACTACAACGGCTGGACGGCGCTGCTCGAAGCCGTCGCGCTCGGCGACGGCGGCGAGCCGCACCAGGAGATCGTCGCGCTGCTCCTCGACGCGGGCGCGGACGCCGCGATCCGGGACCGCAACGGCCGCACCGCACTCGACCATGCGCGCGATCGCGGCTACGAGGTCATCGCGGATCTACTGGCGAACGTCAGGTGAGGCCGTTCGCCTCGGCGATCGCGAAGACGTCGGCGGGCGTGCCCGACATGATCGTGCGGGCGTGCTCGGTGACGAGCTCGACGGGCCAGTCCCACCACGCGGCGCGCAGCAGCAGCTCGATCTCCTCGTCGCTGAACCGCTTGCGGATCGGCTTGGCGGGGTTGCCGCCCACGATGGTGTAAGGCGGGACGTCGGCGGTGACGACGGCGCCGCTCGCGATGATCGCGCCGTCGCCGATGGTCACGCCGGGCATCACGGTGGTGTTGTAGCCCAGCCAGACGTCGTTGCCGACGGTGGTGTCGCCGCGGCTCTCCACGTTCATGACGATGTCGAGCGTCGACTCGGTCCAGTCGCCGCCGAAGATCGCGAACGGGAACGTCGAGACCCCGACCATCGGGTGGTCGGCCCCGGCCATGATGAACCGCGTGCCCGTCGCCAGCGCGCAGTACCGGCCGATGCGCAGCTTCTCCGGGCCGTACGCGTAGAGGACGTTCCGCTCCTCGAACTCCGTGGCCGCGTCGGGGTCGTCGTAGTACGTGTAGTCGCCGACCTCGATCTTCTCGGATTCGATGAGCGGCTTCAGGAACACGACGCGCGGCTGTCCGGCCATCGGGTGCAGGACGGTGGGGTCGGGGATCAATTCGGGTCCTCTCGGCGGGCCCCGGGGGCCGCGGGTGCGGCCCCCGGGATTCAAGCGGTTCCGGCGCGTGGCCGGAAGGGTTAGATGACCTGCCCGGTCTGGGACTGGAAGGAGTCGCCCTCGGGGGTGGTCTCGGTGTAGACGGTGTCGAGGAAGCCGTCGCCGTCGGAGTCGATGAGGGTCGTGTCCGAGGCGCCGTCGCCGTCCGAGTCGATCTCGATCTCGTCGACGAGGCCGTCGCCGTCGTAGTCGGTGGCCACGACGTCGGCGTAGCCGTCGCCGTTCGTGTCCGTGACGACCTGGTTGACGTAGCCGTCGCCGTCGGTGTCGTAGGAGACCTGGTCCACGACGCCGTCGCCGTCCGTGTCGGACTCGAAGGTGTCGGCGACGCCGTCGCCGTCGGTGTCGTAGACGGCGGTCTCGAAGCTGCCGTCGCCGTCCATGTCGACGAGGAGCTCGTCGGAGACGCCGTCGCCGTCGTAGTCGACCGCGATGCCGTCGGCCTGGCCGTCGCCGTCCGAGTCGATGTAGGTGACGCCGTCGGCGGTGATGGTGCTGTCGGCGTAGCCGTCGCCGTCGAGGTCGAAGGTCTCCTCGACCGTGACGCCGGGGAGGCCGCCGAGACTCTCGTCCTCGGTCGTGTACTCGTCCTCGACGCCGGCGTCGGTCTCGTCCGGGGTCACGTCGTATTCGCTCATGGTGCTCATCCTCCGCTTGAATGTGTCGCTGGGTTGCTGATGACGACTCTACGAGGGCGCGGGCTCCCCAGAATCCCCAGAGTGTGCCATCCGCCCCACGGATTCAGGCGGCGGCGCGGACGAGGCGGAGCTGGCCGATCTCGGCGGCGTTCTTCATGAGCTCGGCGTTGACCCAGGCCGCGAGGTGGGCGACGGTGAGTCCGGCGTCGCCGGGCCAGGGGTACGCGGAGGGCGCGTCGAGGTCGGCGTCGGCGAGGGCGTCGAGGGCCGCGAGCCAGTCGTCGCGGTGGCCGCGGAGCCATTCGGCGCCGGCGGCGGGGCCGGGCCATTTGACGTCGGCGCGGTCGCGCGGGGCGCGGCCCCGGACGTGCGCGGTGGCGGTGGTCCACCACCAGCCGATGTGCCAGGTGAGCCAGGCGATGGTGGGGACCGGGACGGGGTCGGGCTCGGTGTCGGCCCAGTCGGGCTCCCAGCCGTCGGCGACGGGGTGGAGGGTCCAGGTCTCGGCGGCGGGCTCCCAGAGGAAGTCCTCGTCTTCGAGGCGTTCGAGGTGGTACTCGAACAGGGCCCAGGTGAGGTCGAACTGCCAGCGGAGCAGGCCGATGCGGTCGGTCGGTTCAGCGTCGGACATCCGCCGATCCTCGCATGCGGGAACGGTTGCGGCAAACGGGAAAACCGGGGCGCCGCGCGGGGCGGCGTCCCGGTTCGGGTGGTGGCTCAGGCGGTGCCGGTGCCGCCCCTGGGTCCGGGTCAGACGATCTCCAGGTTCGCCATCATGCCCATGTCCTCGTGCTCGGCGTTGTGGCAGTGGAAGAGGTACCGGCCCCGGTAGCCGTCGAAGCGGGTGATGATCTCGGCCGACTCGCCGGGGCGCAGCGAGATCGTGTCCTTGAGCCCGGCGTCGTGCGCCAGCGGCGCCCCGCCGCCGCGCGAGAGGACCCGGAAGCCCACGAGGTGCAGGTGGACGGGGTGGTGCACGTCGGCGACGAGCCGCCACACCTCGACGTCGCCGAGGCGGGCCGTGACGTCGGTGCGGGCCGGGTCGAACGGGAGGCCGTCGATGAGCCAGCCGTGCCGCCCGTCGTCCATGCGGCCCGCCCGGAACGCGAGGTCGCGGACCACGGCCGCCTCCGAACGATCCCACTCGGGGAGGTCGTCGGCGAGGGTCTCGGGGATCGCGGCGGCGGCGCCTTCGCGGGCGATGCGGAACCGCATGATGTCGGCGGTGCCGCCGCTCCCGAGCCGGTTCCGCAGGCGCACAGTCGAACCGACGGGCAGGCCGCCGAAGTCGACGAGCAGGTCGTAGCGTTCGGCGGGCGCGATCGGCAGCCGCTCGTGGCGTACGGGCGCGGCGAGGAGGCCCTGGTCGGCGCCGATCTGCACCAGCGGCACGGTGCCGCCGTCGTCGGCCACGGCTTCGAGCTCGTAGTGCCTCGCGTTGGAGCCGTTGAGGACCCGCAGCCGGTACAGGCCGGTGTCCACCTCGTGCTCGGGCCAGGGCGCGCCGTTGACGAGGACCACGTCTCCGAGGACTCCGGCGAGGTAGGGCCCGGTGACGCCGTGCTCGCCGGTGAGGCTCGGGTCGACTGCGGGGTAGGCGAGCTGGCCGTCCTCGTCGAAGGCCCGGTCGGCGATCATGAGCGGCAGTTCACGGTCGCCGCGCGGCAGGTCGAGGGCGTCCTCCACGTCGTCGCGCACGAAGTGGAGCCCGGCGAGGCCGCGCCAGATCGCCGGGGCGGTGAAGTCCATGCGGTGGTCGTGGTACCAGAGCATCGCCGCGCGCTGGTCGAGCGGGAACCCGTACTCGCGCTGCACGTTCGACACCGCGGCGCGGTCGTCGGCCATGCTGTGTCCCGCGTGGCCGGTCCAGGCGTCGGGGAGCACGAGGTCGGTCGGGTAGCCGTCGGAGGCCGCGGGGGTGCGGCCGCCGTGGAGGTGGAGCACCGTGGGGACCGGGAGTTCGTTGCGGTGCAGGACAGTGGTGTGCCTTCCGCGCCGCGACTCGATCGTCGGGCCGGGGAAGACGCCGTCGTAGGTCCACAGCCGCGTCGCGAACCCGGGGATGATCTCCGCGTCGATCTCCTGCTGCACCATTTCGTACCGGTCGCCGTCCGCAGTGGACTCGACGGGCGCGAGCACGGGTGGGACCGGCAGCGGCACCGTGAACGGCTCGGGCAGCGGCACGGCGCTGCGCAGCTGGTCCCCGGTCTCGGCGGGGCGGCGGGCCCACCCGGCGGACAGGGCCAGCCCGCCCGCGGCGACCGCCCCGATCCCGGCGCCGATCGCCAGCGCCCGGCGCCGCGAGACCGGCAGGCTCCACTCACCCATCGGACCGGACCTCCTTGCGGCGCCTGGGAAGCGGGCGCCGCCACACCGCCGCGAACATCCCGGCGATCCCGGCGACCAGGGCCACGCCGAGCGGGAAGTGCAGCCACAGCTCGCCCCACATCCCCGCGAAGTACTGCGCGGTCACGCCCGTCACGAGCGCCAGCGAGGCCCAGAACGGCCAGGCCCGGCGCGCTCTCGCCCACACGACGCCTGCGGTGACGAGGTGTGCGATCGCTATGTAGGACACCAGGTCCGCGCCGCGCATGTGCCAGGCGAGGCCGTCGAAGTCGCCGCTCAGGTACACCCCGGCGAACACCGGCTGCGCGAACCCGGCGACCAGGTACGCGGTCGACACGCCCCGCAGGACCCAGCCGCTGGCCGCGGTCCGCTCCGCCGGCGGCTCCGGCGTCGCGGGGGCCGCGGCCGGGGCGTCGATCGTCAGTTCTCGTTGCATGCCGCCAACGTTATGACGATGCGGTTAATACTTCAAAGACCAATATCGCTATGATGTTATGATTCGAACGGCATGAGGAGCACTCGTGGACCTGAACACCCTGCGCCAGTTCCTGGCGGTCGCCCGCCTGGAGCACCTCAGCGGCGCCGCCGCCGAGCTGCGCGTGGCCCAGCCTTCGTTGAGCCGGAGCATCGCCCGCCTCGAAGCCGAGCTCGGCGCGCCCCTGTTCGACCGCGCGGGTCGCTTGCAGCTCAACGACACCGGCCGCCTCTTCCGCGACCACGTCGAGCGGGCCGTCGGCGAACTGGAGGCCGGGCGCCGCGCGGTCGCCGAGTCCCTCAGCGGCGGCGCGGGCAGCGTGCGCCTGGCCTCGGAGACGTTCCTGCCGCTGACCGGCCCGATCGCGGCGTTCACCGCCGCGCACCCCGAGGTCGAGCTGCACCTCCATCAGATGGCGCCCGCCGAGATGGAGCGGGCCCTGCTCGCGCAGGAGGTGGACCTGTGCCTGGCCTCGCAGCCGGTCGCCGCTCCCGGCACCGAGTCGGCCGTGGTCGCGGTCGAACCGGTCTGGCTCGCGACCCCGCCCGGCCACCGCCTCGCCTCCGCGGGGCGCGTGTCCCCCGACGACCTCGCCGACGAGCCGTTCGTCACGACCCGGCCCGGTCTATGGCAGCGCCGCCTCCTCGACCGGCTGTTCGCCGACCGCAACCGCGAGCCGCGGATCGTCTGCGAGACCGACGAGACCGCCGCCACGTTCGTGCTCGTCAGCTCCGGCATCGGCGTGTGCCTGTTCCCCGCGATCGCCCGCGTCACCTGGACGACCCCGGAGGTCGCGTGGGCGGCCATCGACGACCCTCACTGCCACCGCACCCTCAGTCTCCACTGGACCGACGGCGACCGCCTGTCCGCCGCGGCCCGTCTCATGCGGGCGCAGATCCTCGAATGGCAGTGGGCCGGGCACTGAGCCGGTTCGGCGACTCCCCTACGGCTCCAAGTCGGCCACTCCCTTGCCGGTGGCGATGTCGAACGGCACCGACACCTGGTCGTGCACGATCCGCCACTCCTCCGCCGACTTCGCGAGGCAGAACGTCGCCCGCACCCACATGCCCTCGGCGACGGCGCCGTTCTTCAGCTTCCCGCTGAGCCGCCCGAAGCCGTGCGCGAACGCGATCGACTCGTCCACGGTGAGCCGCAGGTCCCGCAGCTCGTAGTCCACTTCGGCGAACACGGCGAAGACGTTCGCCCAGTTCTTCAGCTTCGCGTCGATCCCGACGTGCTGGAGCGGCGGCTCGACGTCGAAGGACACGACGTCCTCCGAGTACAGCCGCCCGATCGCGTCGAGGTCCTTGGCGCGCAACCCCTCCACGATCGATCCGAACAGCCCCCGGATCGCCGTCCCGTCCGCCTCACGCTGCATGTCCATCGTCTCGTTCCCTTCCTTCGGTCGACTGTGTCCGAAACTATGACGGGGCAGCCGTCCCGAGTGTGACAGCCCGGGACGGAGACCTGGAACACGTCGCGATTCCGGGCAACCCCGCGCGCCCCCGCCCGCCTATGTACATCGCAGGGGCCCCCGCATCCACCACCGCGACGGGGCCCGGCCCGCCCGCACCCGTCGTTCGAGAGAGGCCCAGTGAAGAGCAAGGAGCAGCAAGAGGCCGAGTTCCGGTCGTTCGCCTCGGCCCATCGCGGCAACCTGCGCAGGCAGGCGTACCTGCTGTCGGGCGACTGGTTCGAGGCCGACGACATCGTGCAGAAGGCCCTCGCGAAGGCGTTCGCGGTGTGGCGGCGCGTCGACCCGGTCGGTGCCCCCGCGTACGTGCGCAAGATCGTCGTCAACACCTACCTGTCCCACCGGCGCCTCGCCTGGGTCAGGCGCGAGCGCATCGGAGACGACCTCCCCGACCTGCCTGCCGACCACCCGCAGGAGGGCGTGGACGAGCGGCTCGCGGTCGTCGCGGCGCTCGACCGGCTGCCGCCGCGCCAGCGGGCGACGCTCGTGCTCCGCTACTGGGAGGACCTGTCCATCGAGGACACCGCCGCGGCCATGGGGTGCACCACCGGGACCGTGAAGAGCCAGTGCGCGAAGGGCCTCGCGAAGATGCGCGGCCTCCTCGCCGAATCCGAATCCGAACCCGTCAGGGCCTGAACGAAGGGAAGTGCAACCGATGGACCAGCACGACGACACCGCGACCCTGCTCCGGCGGGCCCGCCCCGACACCGGCGCCGAAGACGCGCCCCTCGACCTCGACGCGGTCGTGAAGGCGGGCTACCGCGCCCGCCGCCGCTCCCGCGCCGCCCTCGGCTCCGCGACCGCCGCGATCGCCTGCCTGGCGGCCGTCCTCGTCTTCTCCCTGGGCGGCGTCCCCGGCCGCCAGGAGTTCCCGGCCGGGGCCCCGCTCGGCTTCGACCCGGCGATGGCCGGGTACCTCGGCCCGGCCGCCGACACCTGGGACCGGCGCCAGCCGGAACTCGACGAGGCCCTGCGCGACGCCTTCGGCGACCTCGCGGTCGACTCCGGTTTCCTCGATGAGGACCAGCTCGAATACGACCGGCCCTCCGACGACGAGATCCGGGACGCGATGGGCGAGGGCACCGGCTACTACGGCGCGCTCAGCGAACTCGGCTACCACGACCTGCCGCTCCAGTTCGGACCCTGGACCGACACCGGCAACTCCGGCCAGGTCTACCTGCGCGGCCTCGTCTCCCGCGACGGCGACGAGGAGGCCGAGCGGTCCTCGTTCACCGTGAACGCGCTCGCTCCGGGCGGCTGGACCGCCGAGCCCGGGCCGACCGGCGACGTCGCGTTCCCGCAGCACCTCATCTCCGACGAGGCGTCCTGGACCGGCGAGGCGCCCGAGTTCACCACCGAGGAGCTCGACGACGGCCGCACCCTCATGGTCGCCGACCACGGCTGCGCCTTGGAGGCCGCCGTCGTGTACCCCAACGGCTCCGCACTGCGGTCCTCATGGGACCTCGACTGCGAGGACCAGGGCCGCGAGATGGACGTCGAGGACCTCAAGGACGCGATGCTCGCGATGCCGCAGATCGAGTACGACACCAGCGAACTCGTGCCGGTCGACGAGCTGCTGGACATCCCGCCCGGCTGGCCCCGGGACGGGTCGTGGCCATTCGAGGCCCACGACGACGCGAAATCCACCATGGACGAGGTCGAGGACAAGCTCGACGCGCTGCACCCGGGGGTCGAGCAGCACGATGCGGCGGCAGGCCAACGCGGGGACGCCGAAGGGTCGGTCCTGCGCGTCTACGAAGGCGCCTTCACACTGCCGATCGCCGACGAGGCCGATGTCCCGGTCGGCGTCGACGTCACGTACACGCTCCCGGGGGGCTGGCTCCCCGGCCTGGCGCCGGAGACTACCGGACCCGAGCCGTACCTGCTGAGCTGCGAAGGCGACAAGGACGACGACTGCGAGGAGACCGAAGTCGACGGCCGCACCGTCGCCACCGGCGTCTTCAGCGTCGGCGATCACCATTCCTACGAGATCGTGGCCTTCGACCCCGCGGGATGGGCGGTCACGCTCACCACCGGCTTCCAGGGCGAGATCGAGGACCTCTCCCTGGAGGACCTCGTCGAACTCACCGCCGCGCTGCCCGCGCCCGTGTACGACCCGGCCGAGTACGAGCGCTAAGGCGCGGCCCAGCGCGTCAGGCGGGCCGTGGTGACCGCGGGGGTCGGGAGGCCGTCGAGGGCGGCGAGTTCGAGGTCGAGCGCGGCTGGGCGCGGCTCGGCCGCGAGCTCGCGGGGGACGGGGTAGTCGAGGTCGAAGGCCTCGCCGCCGCCGTCCCAGCGCTCTTCGGCGACGAGGACGCCGCCGAGGCGGATCGCGACGGCGGCGGGGCCGTCGAGGCGGAAGCCGATGCGGAGCCCTTGGGCCTGGGCCTGCGGGTCCTTGAAGGTGACGGCCATCGACGCGGTGGTCGAGCGGGAGCGGCGGCCGTCGGCGGTGGTGTGGACCTGCGTGTCCCGGCCGCGGAAGGCGTGGTCGCTCTCGGGCTGCTGCTCGCCGAACGCGACCTTGTCGACCGTGGTGCGGTCGAGCGCCAGGGAGTCGCGGTCGGCGGCGGCGAGGGCGGCGCGGCGCTCGGCGATCCGCGCGGGCTCGGCGACGGGCCAGTAGACGGTGTACCGGGCGTCGTGGAGCCCGAGGAACGGCTCCAGTTCCACGGTGCCGGCCGGGTCGGCCGTGGCGAGCCGGTAGCGGAGCGGCCCTTCGGGTTCGAGGACGTCGGCGGCGGGCAGGTCGGGGACGATCGGCACGTCGCCGAGGCTCATGAGCGGACCGTGGGCGACGTGGCCCATGCGGGAGTCGTCGGCGAGGAGGCCGTCCAGGCGGCTGTCGCCGTTGCGGGCGGCGAGGAGCACGGGACCGGCGAAGTAAGCCTGCCAGGGCGAGCCGTCGGGGAGCCGTTCGGCGCTGAGCCGCAGCGGGAGCCGGAAGGCGACGGTGTCGCCGGGCTGCCAGGTCCGCTCGATGAGGACGGCGCCCGGGACGGTTTCGGCTTGCACTGCTTTGCCGTTGACCGCGAGGTCGGCGAGGCCGTCGGACCAGCCGGGCACGCGCAGGCGGAGCGCGAACGCGCGCGGCTCGTCCAGGTCGAGGACGACGGTGACGGCTTCCTCTGCGGGGAAGGCGGTCTCGATGCGGACGCGGCCGCCGAACTCGGGCGCGTCGAGCCGCGCGGGGAGGTACAGGTTGACCGCCAGCGCGCCGTCGTGCTCGCCGAAGACGAGTTCGCCGTACTTGGCCTGGGCTTCGATGCCGGTGCCGACGCAGCACCACATGCTCGTCTCCGGCTGGGAGTAGACGCGGTAGTGGCCCGGGCGCATGGAGGTGAAGTAGACGAGGCCGCCGTGGCCGGGGTGCTGGGAGGCGAGCTGGTGGTTGTAGACGGCGCGCTCGGCGAAGTCGAAGTGGGCGGGTTCGAGGCCCGCCGCGGCGAGGCGGCGGGTCAGCTTGAGCATGTTGTAGGTGTTGCAGGTCTCGGGGCCTTCGCGGTCCTCGATCATGGCGGCGAAGTCGTCGGCGGCGTGGAAGTGCTCGCGGACGGAGTTGCCGCCCAGGGCGACCGAGCGGTGCTCGACGACCTGGTGCCAGAAGTACCGTGAGGCGGCTTCGAGGTCGGTGTCACCGGTGACGGCGGCGGTGGCGGCGTAGCCGACGGCCTTGGGGATCTGGGTGTTGGCGTGGCGGCCGGTGAGGTCGTCGCGGCGCTCCAGGAGCGGGTCCAGGATCGCGCGGTGGGAGAAGCGGCGGGCCATGTCGGCGTAGTCGGTGCGGCCGGTGATGGCGGCGAGGTCGGCGTAGGCCTCGTTCATGCCGCCGAACTCGGTGTCGAGCATGGTCTCGAACGCGTCGTCGCCGATGGTGGCGGCGATGTCGAGCCACCAGTCCGCGAGGCGCAGCACGATGTGGAGCGCCTTGTCGTGGCCGAGGAGGGTGTGGGCGTCGATGAGGCCCGCGAAGGTCTTGTGCAGGTTGTACCAGGGGACCCAGTGGTCGCTGGAGCCGAGCGTGCCCACGCCTTCGCCGTTGCGGAGCCCTTCGAAGAGCGCGGCGCCGCCGGGGACGCCGCCGACGTAGCCGGTGCCGAGGTGGTCCTGGGCGCGGGCGAGTTCGGCGACCATGCGGTCCAGGCGCTCCCGGGGCTCGGGCTCGCCGGTGGCGACGGCGAGGAGGGCGAGCGCGGAGAGGTAGTGGCCGCCGATGTGCCCGTCGAGGCCGGAGTCCTCCCAGTTGCCGTAGCTGGGGGCGGCGGGTTCGAGCCCGGCTTCGCGCAGGAACGGGGCGAGGAGGCGGTCGGGGTCCATGGCGAGGACGTAGGCGAGGTCGGCGCGGAGGGCGTGCTTGAACGGGCCGTCCAGCAGCGTGACTCGGGTGAGCGGGAAGGCGTGCATCGGGCCCCTCGTTGGATGTGTACCGGTAAACCTGCGTTGCCAATCTACCCGAGCGACGCGGCCGCGGTGCACAAGGAAAGGCCCCCGTCCCACCAGACGGAGGCCTCGGGTTCGTGAGCCGGCGGCTATCTCGGTCGTTCGAGGTGGTCGCCCGCGGTGTCCTGGGTCGCGGCGGTGGCGTGGTCGGCGACGCCGGCGGTGAGTCCGGCGACCGCCAATGCGAGGGCGGCGGCCGCGATGATCCTGCGGCGGTACGGGTGTCGCATCTTGAACGCGTGGTCGGGTCGGTGCTGCATGGGCTCGGTGTTCCCTCGTCGATGGCTGGCCCGGGGGCCGTCCGGTGGGGACGGGGTGCGGGCATCGCGTGATCGGAAATGGTGGGTCCGCATGGGAGGCGGGGATCGGCCGGGCGGCGCTGAGCGCGCGTCCGGCTAGCGCATCAGAGGTCGACAGAGGGCGCTCGCGGCGCCCATCTGGTCGATGGCGCGCCGCCGGGTGAGTCGTGCGGCGGTTCGCATGGCTCGACCATACCAGCGACCCCATCCGGGGGGTAGGAGTTCTTGCATGGTGGGACGATTGCGGACATCCCTCGCAAACGCTGTCATGGCGGGCCGCGAGTGACCGGCCGACCCCTGACTTTCGTCAGGGGCGGATCCGGACTTTCTTCCGATGGCAGCAGGTCAGGGCCGCAATAACGTTCACCGGGTACTCGTCCAGAACGGAGCCACCCACGTGAAACCCAAGGTCCTCAAGCTGATCGGCGCCGCATTCGCGGCCGCCGCAGTGGCCGCCGCGCCGGCCTCCCCGGCGCACGCCGAGACCGCCCCCGACCCAGAGGCGTACGACGCCTACCTGACCGACCTCGTCGAGGCCACCGACGTGCCGGGCCTGTCCGCGGTCGTCACGCGCGGCGGGGAGACCGTCTTCGCCGCCGGGTACGGGGAGGACTCGAACGGCGACCCGGTCACCGAGCACACGCCGATGCGCGTCGCCTCGGTGTCGAAGTCCTTCACCGCCATGGCCGTCATGATCCTCGTCGAGGAAGGCGCGATCGACCTCGACGCCCCCGTCGCCGACCAGCTCCCCGGATTCGAGATGGCCGACCCGCGGGCCGGGGAGGTGACGGTCCGCCAGCTCCTCGACCAGACCTCCGGGTTCAGTGACACGAGCATCGACGTCGTCGAGCTTGAGGACGCGGCCTCCTTGGAGGACTACGTGTCCCGCCTCGCCGACGACTCGCTCGCCGCCGACCCTGGCACCGACTGGGCCTACTGCAACGCGAACCTCAACGTCGCGGCCCGCCTCGTCGAGGTCGCCTCCGGGAAGTCGTTCGCCGAATTCATGCGCGAACGGGTCTTCACGCCGCTCGGGATGGAGGACAGCGCGACCCGCGACGAGGACGTCATGCCCGGCCTCGGCTACAACTCCCTGTACGGCGTCTGGATCCCCCGCGAGGAGGCCCCCGGGTTCCTCGACGACTCCGGCAGCGGCGGCATCATCACCAGCGCCGCCGACATGGGGAAGTGGCTCATCAGCCAGAACGGCGAGGGCACGCAGCTCGTCAGCGCCGCAGGGCTCGACGCGATGCACACCGCCTCGGACGTCCAGGACTACGGGATGGGCTGGAGCGTCGAGTCCGACGGGACGCTGGCCCACTCGGGGAACCTCATGACCTACAACGCGGTCGAGTGGATCAGTCCCGAGACCGGGTACGGGATCGCGGTGATGAGCACCGGCGCGGGTCTCAGCGACGTCACCTGGAGCGCCATGGAGGGCCTGGCCGCGATCACCGAAGGCGGGACCCCGGCGGAGCCTTCCAGCAGCGGGCAGGTCTACGACCTGGTGCTGCTGCTCGCGACGCTGGCCGCGATCGGGCTCGGGGTCCTCGGGGTGGTGCGCTCGCGCCGCTGGGCCGGGAAGCGGGCCGGGCGCAAGGCGTGGCGGACCGCGCTGCGGATGGTGCCGGTGCTCGTCCCCGCGGTCGTGTTCGCGGGCTTCCCGGCGGGCGTCTCGTTCATCTCGGGTGGGCGCACCATCCCGTGGAACCAGATGTTCTACTTCGCGCTGCCGCTCACGCTGACGCTCCTGGCCGCGGCCGTGGCGGGGATCGCCGTCGCGGTCGCGCGGGCGGTGCGGCTCAAGTCGGTAGTCTCGGCGGCGTGATGTACGGGGCAGGGCTGGCGCTCATCGCGGCCGCGGCGATGGTGAACGGGATCGACACCGTGCAGCTCCCGGCATGGCGGCAGGCGGTCTTCGTGGTGCTGGCCCTGCTCGCGTACCTGCACGGGCGGCGCCTCGACTTCCGGTACGGCGCGCCCCTGCTGCTCGCGGCCGCGGCGCTGACGGTGCCGGTCATGATCGTCGACCGCGGCAACGGCGTCACGGCGTTCCTGGTCCTGGGGGCGTTCGTGATGCTGCCGTGGTTCGGCGGCCGGTACCGCCGCCAGCAGGTCGAACTGCTCGAAGCCGAGCGGGAGCGGGCCGCGCGGCTCGAACACGAGCGCGACCTCGTGGCCGAGCGGGCCCAGGCCCTGGAGCGGGCCCGGATCGCCGCCGACCTGCACGACTCGGTCGGCCACGACCTCGCGCTCATCGCCCTGCGGGCCGGGGCCCTGGAACTGTCGCCGGACCTGTCCGAAGCCGGGCGGGAGGCCGCGGCCGCGCTGCGCGCCAACGCGGTCGAGGCCACCGACCGGCTCCGGCAGTCCCTGGGCATGCTGCGAGAAGAGGCCGCGCCGGTCGCCCCGGTCGACGAGCCGGTGCGGGACCTCGTGGCGCGGTCGGCTGAAGCCGGACTTGAGGTGCGGCTCGAAGGCGGCGCCGAGGCGTTCGGGCCGCTCGTGGACCGGGCCGTGTACCGGATCGTGCAGGAGGCGTTGACCAACGCCGCCAAGCACGCTCCGGGTGCGGCGGTCGCGGTGCTGGTTGAGCGGGAGGTCGCGGAGGTGCTCGTGCGGGTGTCGGACTCGGGCGGCGCGGCGGCGCCGCGGCTGGAGCCCGGGGGCTCGGGGCTGGCGGCGCTGGCCGGGCGGGTGCGGCTGCTGGGCGGGTCGTTCAGTGCGGGGCGGCGCGGCGGCGGGTTCGCCGTCGAGGCCCGGATCCCGTTGGAGGGGAATCGATGATCAGAGTGCTGCTGGCCGACGACGAGGCCATGATCCGGGCCGGGGTCGCCGCGATCCTGGCGAGCGACCCGGGGATCGAGGTGGTCGCGGAGGCCGGTGACGGCGCCGAGGCCGTCGAGATGGTCCGGGCGCACCGGCCCGACGTGGCGGTCCTCGACATCCGCATGCCGCGGCTCGACGGGCTCTCGGCGGCGACCGAGATCCGCAGCGTCGCAGCGGGAACCGCGGTGGTCATGCTGACCACGTTCGACGAGGACGACTACGTGATGCGCGCGCTCGGGGAGGGCGCGAGCGGGTTCATGCTCAAGGCGGCCGACCCCCGGGAGCTGATCTTCGGGATCAAGGCCGTCGCCGACGGCGCGGCGTACCTCTCCCCCAGGATCGCCCACCGGGTCATCGCGAAGATGGGCGCGGCGGGCTTCGCCCGGCCGACCCCGGCGAAGGAGCGGATCGCGGGCCTGACCCCGCGGGAGCAGGAGGTGCTCGGACTGCTCGGCGAGGGCTTGTCCAACCACGAGATCGGCAAGCGGCTCTATATGTCTGAGGGCACGGTCAAGGGCCACATGACCGCGATCTTCACCCGGCTCGGCCTCCGCAACCGGGTCCAGGCCGCGATCCTCGCCTACGAGGCGGGCCTGGTGGCCCGCCCCTGAGGCGAAGCGCCGCCGACCGAACGGCGGGCCGTGCGACCTGGCCCGAGGTCCGGTCGGAAGACGGCCGCCCCTTGCTCGAACGAGCGGCCGAGGTCGACCGATGGGCGGCTAGCGCTGGAGTTCGGTCTCGATGGCCTTGCGGAGGGCCGGGTCGTCGGGGGTGACCGTGGGGGCGAAGCGGGCGGCGACCTCGCCGTCGCGGCCGAGGAGGAACTTCTCGAAGTTCCACTGGATCTCGGGGTCGGCGTCGGTGTTGCCCTCGATCACGGGGCGGCGGGCGATGAGCTCGGTGTAGAGCGGGTGGCGGGTCTCGCCCGCGACGCTGATCTTCGCCATGAGCGGGAACGTGACCGCGTAGTTGACCGAGCAGAACTCGGCGATCTCCTCGTCGGTGCCGGGCTCCTGGCCCATGAAGTCGTTCGCGGGGAAGCCGACCACGGTGAAGCCGCGGTCGCGGTACTCCTCGTACGCGGCCTGGAGTCCCTCGTACTGCGGGGTGAGGCCGCATTTCGAGGCGGTGTTGACGACCAGGACCACCTCGCCGAGGTGGTCGGCGAGCGTCGCCGCCGCGCCGTCGTTGGTGGTGAAGCCGATCGCGCCCAGGTCCTGTCCCATGGGTCCCCCTTCGTGTCGCCGTTGCTCCGGCAAACCTACCCGCCGGGCGTCCGGTGCGGGGACGCCCGGCGGGGCGGCGGTCAGGGGACCGGTCAGGTGCGGGCGATGGCGATGTTCGTGTTCCCGCGGGCCCCGGCCTCGTAGAACATGTAGAGGCGCCCGCCCTCTTCGGCGAAGCTCGGGGCGGCCGCGCGGGTGGCCTGCGGCTCGGTGTACAGGACGCCGAGGTGCTCCTCGCGGTCGAAGCCGGTGCCCACGTAGGCGACGCGGATGCGGCCGTCGCCGCCGTGGTAGACGACGTGGCCGCCGCCGTTGCGGCCCCAGTAGTGGGCGCCCGAGATCTGCCCCTCCTCCCCCGCTCCGGGAGAGATGAGCGGCTGCTGCTTGAACTGCCAGCCCGAGGTCAGCGAGTGCGACCAGCCGATGAAGATCTTGCGGGTCCCGGACTGGTTCCCCATGAACAGCATGATGAACACGCCCGACTGGGTCGGGTGCGGGAAGACCCGCGCGTAGGACGCCTCGGTGACGTTCGACGGGAGCATCGAGGTGTGCAGGACCGTGCCGACGTAGGTGAACGAGCGGCCGTCGGTGGAGGTGGCGACGCGGGTGGTGCGGTTGTCGCCGTGGAAGTACAGGTACATCTTCCCGTCGGCGGCGTTCCAGTGCGCGTGCGGGCTGGAGACGTGCGGGACCGAGAAGTGCCCGTTCCAGTTCCGGTCGATGATCGGGTTGGCCGAGTACTCCTTCCAGGGCCCGGCGAGGGAGTCGGCGTAGGCGAGGCAGATGCCGCCCGGGTCGTCGTGCGGCGCGTAGTACATGTACCAGTTGCCCAGGGGGTTGGCGACCTTCCCGGCGACGTGCCTGATCGACGGGAAGATGATCTCCTTGCGCGCGGGCGCGTAGCTCAGCGCGGACTTGTCCAGCGCCGCACCGAGGCGGGTGAAGGTCGGGAAGCCGGGGACGGCGGCCGCGGCGGGGGCGGCGGCGCCGATCGCCGCGGTCGTGCCGAGGGCGGCGGCCCCCAGCAGCAGGCCGCGGCGCCCGAAGGCGGGTCGCGGTTCGGAACCCATGACGCACTCCTGTCCGGCCCGCGCGGTCGCGCCGCGCTCGGGCGGTGCAGGGGCACCGCGGCGGGCCTCTGGAGGACGAGTGTCCGTTCTGCGGTGAACGGCAGTCAAGATGATAATACGTATTATCATCTTGACGGTCCCAAAATCGGCGTGCAACATGATCACACGCACCTGTGGTTATACGCATTATATGCCCGTCGAGAAAGGCCCCGCCGTGACCGGACCCCGCCGCCGCGTGACGCAGCGCGACATCGCCCGCCTCTCCGGCGTCAGCCAGGCCACCGTCTCACTGGTGCTCAACAACCGCCTCGACGGCGGCGTCAGGATCGCCGCCGACACCCGCCAGCGCGTGCTCGACGCGATCCGCGAGACCGGCTACGTGGCCGACCCGATCGCGCGGCGCCTCGCCGACCACTACAACCGGATCATCGGCGTGTTCACGTACGAGCCGGTGTTCCCTTCGGGCGCAAGGGACTTCTTCCACCCGTTCCTGCTGGGCCTGGAGGAGCAGGCCGAGCGGCTCGGCTGCGACCTGCTGCTGCTCACCAGCGCGCCCGTGGACGGGGGCCGGCGCCGCATGTTCGCCGAAGGGAGCCGGATCAGGCTCGCCGACGGGTGCGTGCTGCTCGGGCAGGAGGTCGACCGGGGGGACCTGGAACGGCTTGTGGCCGAAGGGATCCCGTTCGTGTCGGTGGGTCGCCGGGACGACGCGGGCGGGCCGGTGCCGTACGTGGGCGCCGACTACCCGGCCGCGACGGCGGCGCTCGTGGCGCGCGCGGCCGAGCTGGGGCACAGGAAGATCGCGTACGTGGGCCGCGGCGAGGGCCCGGAGTCCTATGCGGACCGGCTGCGCGGGTTCCGCGCGGCGGCGGCGAAGGCCGGGGTCGCGTACGGCCGCATCCCCGCGGCCGCGGGCGAGAAGCTCGACGCGGCCGTGGACGAAGGCGTGACCGCGGTGTTCCTCGAAGAGCCCGCCGACGTCCCGGCCGTCACCGCGTGGGCCGCGGGCCGCGGGCTGGACGTCCCGGGCGACCTGTCCGTGGTGGCGCTCGGCGACCCGACCCGGCCGGTGTCGATCGACCTCGACGTCACCGGCTTCACCATCCCCCGCCGCGAGATGGGCCGCCAGGCCCTCGACGTGTTCCTCGGGCTGCTCGGCGGCACCGAGGAGAACGTGCAGCGGCTGCTCCCGTGCGAACTGCACGACGGCGCGACCCTCGCGCCGGCCCCCACCGGAAGGAACCACTCTTGAAGCAGGCGAACGAACTCCAGGCCGACATCCTCGTCGTGGGCGGTGGTCTCGGCGGCGTCGCCGCCGCGCTGGCCGCGCTGCGCGCCGGGCGGCGCGTCATCCTCACCGAGGAGTACGACTGGATCGGCGGGCAGCTGACGAGCCAGGCCGTGCCCCCGGACGAGTCGTCCTGGGTGGAGCAGTTCGGCGTCACCGCCTCGTACCGGCGGCTGCGGGACGGGATCAGGGAGTACTACCGGCGCCACTACCCGCTCACGGAGGCGGCCCGCGCGAAGCGGGACCTGAACCCGGGCGGCGGGCACGTCAGCCGCCTGTGCCACGAGCCCCGCGTCGCCGTGGCGGTCCTGGAGTCGATGCTCGCGCCCTACATCGGCTCGGGGGCGCTGCGGCTCCTCCAGCCGTACCGGCCCGTGGCGGCGGCCGTGGACGGCGACAGGGTGGAGGCCGTCGAGCTCGCTCATCGGGACACCGGCGAGCGGCTCACCGTGGCCGCGCCGTTCGTGCTGGACGCCACCGAGACCGGGGAGCTGCTGCCGCTCACCGGCACCGAGTACGTCACCGGGTTCGAGTCGGGGAAGGACACCGGGGAGCCGAGCGCGCCCGACGAGGCGCAGCCGGACAACATGCAGGCCGTGTCGGTGTGCTTCGCGGTGGACCACGTCGACGGGGACCACACCATCGACAGGCCGGAGGACTACGACTTCTGGCGGGGCTTCCGCACCGACTTCTGGGGCGGGAACCTGCTGGGGTTCCGGGCCCCGCACCCGCGCACCCTCGAACCCGCGGAGCGCACGTTCGAGCCCAATCCCGACGACGACCCCCTGTCCGTCGTCGGCGACCAGCGGCTCGGCGGCGGCGACATGAACCTGTGGACGTTCCGCCGGATCGCCGCCCGCCGGAACTTCACGCCCGGCGCGTACGCCAGCGACATCACGCTCGTGAACTGGCCGATGATCGACTACTTCCTGGCCCCGATCATCGACAACCCCGACGCCGCAGTGCATCTGGAGCGCGCGAGGGACCTCTCCAGGTCCGTCCTGTACTGGCTCCAGACCGAGGCGCCGCGCGCCGACGGCGGCGCGGGCTGGCCGGGGCTGCGGCTGCGCGGGGACGTGACCGGCTCGGCCGACGGCCTCGCCCAGGCACCCTACCACCGCGAGTCGCGGCGCATCAAGGCCGAGTACACCGTGGTCGAGCAGGACCTGTCGGCGGCGGTGCGCGGCGACAAGGGCGCGGTGTCCTATCACGACAGTGTCGGGATCGGCATGTACCGCATCGACCTCCACCCCTCCACCGGGGGCGACAACTACATCGACGTCGCCTCCTGCCCGTTCGAGATCCCGCTCGGCGCACTCCTGCCGGTGCGGGTCGACAACCTCCTCCCCGCCGGGAAGAACCTCGGCACGACCCACATCACCAACGGCTGCTACCGGCTGCACCCGGTCGAATGGAACATCGGCGAGGCCGCCGGGGCCCTCGCGGCCTTCAGCTTCGAGCGCGGCCTGCCGCCGCGCGCCGTCGGGGCCGACCCGGCGCTGCTCGCCGAGTTCCAGGACCGGCTCACCGCGCAGGGCTTCGAACTGCGCTGGCCCGACATCGCCCCTTACTGACCTCACTACTGCGAAACCCCTGATGACAATGCCGTCAACGGAAAGGAAGAACCCCTTATGAAGCACGGACGCCTACTGCTCGCCGCCGCGGCGGCGGCGCCGCTCGTCCTCGCCGCCTGCGGAGGCGGAGGCGACGACGGGCCGGTCACGCTGCGCATGACCACGTGGTCCGCGAGCGAGGACCACCTCGCAATGCTCAACGAGATCGCCGACGCCTACATCGCCGACCACCCCGATGTGGAGGCGATCGAGTTCGACCCGCTCCCGTTCGAGGGGTACACGAGCACGCTGACCACGCAGATCGCCGGGGACAACGCCCCCGACCTGGCGTGGATCCTGGAGAACTCCGCGCCCGACTTCGTCTCCAGCGGCGCCCTCGTGCCACTGAGCGAGACCCTCTCGGGCACCGAAGGATACGAGTACGACGACCTGATCCCCGCGGCCACGGAGCTGTGGCGCGAGGACGACGAGCTGTACGCGTACCCGTTCTCGACCTCGCCGTTCGGCGTCTTCGTCAACAACGACCTCCTCGCCGAGGCCGGGCAGCCCACCGCCGCCGAGCTCATCGCGAACGGCGAGTGGACCTGGGAGCGCGTGATCGAGGCCGGGGCGGCCGTCCACGCCGCCACCGGCACGGACGGGCTCGTCATCCGCGACTTCGACTACTCCGGCTGGGACAACCTCTCGACGCTGTGGACCGGCTGGGGCGCCCAGGCCTGGAGCGCCGACGGCGCCGACTGCGGCTTCGACGACCCGGAGATGACCGAGGCGCTCACGTTCATGCACGACGCCGTGTTCGAGCAGGAGGCCATGCCCGGACCGGGCACCACCGCGGACTTCTTCGCGGGCGAGGCGGCCATGACCGTCACGCAGATCTCCCGCGCCGGGCTCCTCGCGGAGGCCGAGTTCGGGTGGGACCTCGTGCCGCTCCCGGCCGGGCCCGCGGGCGAGTACTCCGTGATCGGGCAGGGCGGCCTCGGCGTCCTCACCGTCGCGCCGCACCCCGAGGAGGCCGCCGACTTCCTCGCGTACATGACGAACCCGGAGAACTCCGTGAAGCTCGCCCAGTACTTCCCGCCGCCGCGCGAGTCGCAGCTGACCGCCGAGGTCCTCGGCCAGGCCAACCCGCTGCTCACCCCCGAGCAGCTCCAGGCCGTGGTCATCGACCGGATCGACAGCGGCGTCGTCAAGCCCAGCCACACCGGCCAGGCCCAGCTCGACCAGGCCGTGCGCGCCGCGCTCGACCCGCTGTGGACCGCCGACGCGGACGTCGCGGGCGTCCTCGCGGAGCTGTGCACCGCCATCGACCCGCTGCTGGCGCAATGACCGCGGTGAAGACCGACGCGCCGCCCGGCCGGGAGCAGTCCCGGCCGGGCCGGCCCGGATGGTGGACGGCGCGGCGCCGCGACCACCTTGCCGGATTCCTGTTCACCGCCCCGCAGCTGGCCGGGACGCTCCTGTTCGTGCTGCTGCCGCTGGGCCTGATGTTCTGGTACAGCTTCCACGACTGGAACGTGCTCGCCGGGGGCTTCACGTGGACCGGCGGCGAGAACTACGAGCGCCTCGCGCAGGACCCGGCGCTGCCGGGCGTCCTCGGCGCGACCGCCGCGTTCTCGGTCGGCCTGGTCGCGCTCAACCTGAGCCTCGCGCTGGTGCTCGCGATCCTGCTCAACCAGAAGCTGGCGGGCACGATCGTGTTCCGCACGATCTTCTTCTCCCCGGTCGCGGTCACCTTGGTGGCGTGGACGATCGTGTGGCGGTTCCTGCTCCAGGACGACGGCGGCGTCAACGGCCTGCTGTCCGTGTTCGGCGCCGAGGGCCCGAACTGGCTGCGCGGCGAGACCACCGCGATGGTCTCGGTCGTGGTCGTGCAGGTGCTGAAGAACGTGGGGCTCAACATGGTCCTGTTCCTCGCCGCGCTCCAGGGCGTGCCGAAGGAGCTGTACGAGGCGTCCACGATCGACGGCGCGGGCGCGTGGACCCGGTTCCGGCGCATCACGATGCCGATGATCAGCCCGACGATCCTGCTCACCTCGATCATCACCGTCGTCGGCTCGCTCCAGGTGTTCGCCCAGATCGACGTGCTCACCAGCGGCGGACCGGGCACCTCCACCACGGTGCTCGTCTACTACCTGTACCAGAACGCCTTCCAGTTCCACGACTTCGGCTACGGCGCGACCCTCTCGGTCCTGCTGTTCGCGATCGTCCTGGTGCTCACCGTGATCCAGTGGCAGATGCGCAGGAAGTGGGTCGTCCATGAGGACTGAACGACTGAGGACCGGACCCTCGCGGCGCGCGAAGCTCGTCCTCTACGCGCTGCTGTGCGTGCTCGCCGTCCCGTTCGTGTTCCCCACCTGGTGGATGGTCACGTCGAGCCTCAAGTCCGCCAACGAGATCTTCGCGTTCCCGCCGACGCTGCTGCCCGCGGACCCGAGCCTGTCGGCGTACGCCCGCGTCTTCGAGTTCGCGCCGTTCGCCGCCCAGTACTGGAACAGCATGTACATCGCGGCGGTCGTCACGATCGGGACGCTCACGGTGTCGTCGCTCGCCGGGTACGCGTTCGCGCGCATCCGCTTCCCCGGCCACAACCCGCTGTTCCTGGTGGTCCTCGTGGGCCTGCTCATTCCCAGCGAGGTCACCATCGTCCCGCTGTTCCAGCTGTTCAACGGGCTCGGCATGGTCGACACGCACTGGCCGCTGATCCTCGTGCCGATCTTCGGCGCGCCGAGCGTCCTCGCCACGCTCATCATGCGGCAGTTCTTCATCGCGCTGCCCGGCGAGATCGAGGAGGCCGGGCGCATGGACGGCCTCGGGCGCCTCGGCCTGTACTGGCGGATCGCGCTGCCGCTGTCGCGCCCGGCGCTCGGCGCGGTCGCGATCTTCTCGTTCCTGCACAGCTGGAACCTGTACCTGGAGCCCGTCGTGTTCCTGTCGACACCCGAGAAGTTCACGCTCCCGCAGGCGCTCACGCAGTTCACCGACGCCTACGGCGGCCCCATGTGGGACGTGCAACTGTCCGCGGCGACGCTCTCGGCGCTGCCGGTGCTCATCGTCTTCGTGGTGGCCCAGCGCCAGTTCGTCGAGGGCCTCGCCCACACCGGCCTCAAAGGATGAAGCGGTGCCCCGGCCGAGGCCGGGGCACCGCTCCCTGTCTCACTCCGCTACGGGCGCTTTAGAGTCCGTGCTCGTTGCGGAAGTCCTCGACGGCGCCCTGCGCCTGGTCCTGGGCGTCCTGCGCGGCGTCGCCCGCCCCTTGGGCGGCCTCACCGGCCTGCTGCGCCGCGTCCGGGACGTACTCCTCGAACGCCGCGCCCGCTTCGCCGGTCGCGTCGCCCGCCATCTCCCCGGCCTGCCCCTTGGCCTCCTCGACCGCGCCGGTCACCATGTCCTTCAGCTCGTTGAACTTGTCCAGCAAGCCCATTGACTTACCCCCTTTTCGCGTCGGTACGTCCCACTATAGGGGGACATGATGCGGATACAAAGTTCCCGGAACCGCTGCAACGGAAACCGTGCTAGGAAGGGACATGCCTCAGCACCGGTCCTACGACGCCGTCATCGTCGGCGGCGGCCACAACGGCCTCGTCTCCGCGGCCTACCTCGCCCGCGCCGGAAAGCGCGTCCTCGTCCTGGAACGCCTGGGCCGCACCGGAGGCGCCGCGATCTCCGCCCCCGCGTTCCCCGGCGTCGACGCGCGCCTCTCGCGCTACTCCTACCTCGTGAGCCTCCTGCCGCGCAAGATCGTCGACGACCTCGGCCTGCGGTTCCAGGTGCGCAAGCGCCACGTCTCCTCCTACACGCCCGCGGTGCGCGGCGGCCGCGACACCGGCCTGCTCGTCACCAGGGACGCCGCCCGCAACCGCGACTCGTTCAAGCACCTCACCGGCTCCGACGCCGAATACGAGGCGTGGCAGGCGTTCTACGCCGACGCGGCCAAAGTGGCCGAGCGGGTATTCCCCACGCTCACCGAACCCCTCGTCTCCGAAACCGAACTGCGCCGGCGCATCGGCGACGACCGGATCTGGCGCATGTTCTTCGAGGCGCCCCTCGGCGAGACGATCCAGGACGCGTTCCGCGACGACCTCGTGCGCGGCGTGGTCCTCACCGACGGCCTCATCGGCACGTTCACCTCCGCGTGGGCGCAGGACCTGCGGCAGAACCGCACGTTCCTGTACCACGTCATCGGCGGCGGCACGGGCGACTGGGACGTCCCCGTCGGCGGCATGGGCGCGTTCACCGACGAGCTCGCCGCGGCGGCGCGGGCGGCGGGCGCGGAGATCCGCACCGGCCACGAGGCGACCGCGATCGCGACCGACGGCGCCCGCGCCGAAGTGGCGTTCACGACCGCCGAAGGCACCGGGACCGTGGAGGCGCGGCACGTGCTCGTCAACGCCTCCCCCGAGGCGTTGGCCGCGCTCCTCGGCGACCCGGCGCCCGAGCCCGCCGAAGGCGCGCAGTTGAAGGTGAACATGCTGCTCAAGCGGCTGCCGCGGCTGCGGGACGCCGACACCGATCCGCGCGAGGCGTTCGCGGGCACGTTCCACGTCGCGGAGTCGTTCGACGAGCTCGAAGCGGCGTACGTGCAGGCCGCGGCCGGGTCGCTGCCGTCGCGGCCGCCTTCGGAGATCTACTGCCATTCGCTCTCCGACCCGTCGATCCTCGGCGCGGACCTGGTGGAGCAGGGGTTCCAGACGCTGACGCTGTTCGGCCTGCACGCGCCCGCGCGCCTGTTCCGCGGCAGTGCCGACAACGACAGTGCGAACAAGGAGGCGAAGGCCGCACTCCTGGAGGCCACCGTCGCGCAGCTCGACGCGTACCTGGCCGAGCCGCTCGCCGACTGCCTCGCCGAGGACGCGAACGGCGAGCCGTGCATCGAGGCGAAGACCCCCGTCGACCTCGAAGCGGACCTGCGGCTCCCGGGCGGGAACATCTTCCACCGCGACCTGTCCTGGCCCTTCCGGACCGGCGCCGAGCAGGGGCGGTGGGGCGTCGAGACCGCGCACGCGAACGTCCTGCTCTGCGGGGCGGGCGCGGTGCGCGGCGGCGGGGTGAGCGGGATCCCCGGCCACAACGCGGCCATGGCCGTCCTCGCGCCATAGGATCGGGCCATGGACGCGACGACATCCGAGGTCATGGCCGAACTGGCCGCGCTCGACGAACCGAAGGCGCGGGCCGTCAACGCCAAGCACGGCGACGACCACGGCGTCAACCTGACGAAGCTCCGCGCCGTCGCCAAGCGGCTCAAGACCCAGCAGGACCTGGCCGTGGACCTGTGGGCCACCGGCGACACCGCCGCCCGGCTCCTCGCGCTGCTCGTCTGCCGCCCGAAGGCGTTCGGCCGCGACGAGCTCGACGCGATGCTGCGCGAGGCCAACGGCCCGAAGGTCCACGACTGGCTCGTCAACTACGTCGTCAAGAAGAGCCCGCACGCCGAGGAGCTGCGCCTCGCCTGGCTGGACGACCCGGACCCCGTCGTCGCCAGCGCGGGCTGGGCGCTCACCACCGAGCGGGTCGCGAAGCGACCCGACGGCCTCGACCTGCCGGGCCTGCTCGACGTGATCGAAGCGGAGATGAAGGACGCGCCGGACCGGTTGCAGTGGGCCATGAACCACTGCCTCGCCCAGATCGGCATCGACCACGCCAGGCACCGGGCGCGGGCGATCGCGATCGGCGAGCGCCTGGAAGTCCTCAAGGACTACCCGACGCCCCCGAACTGCACGTCCCCGTACGCGCCGATCTGGATCGAGGAGCTGGTGCGGCGCAAGGAGAACGCCTAGCCTCGGGGCTTCTCGGTGAGCTCGGTGCTCAGGTCCCACAGGCGCTGTTTGACGCTCGGGTCGTAGGCGTCGGCGTGCGCCCGCGCGGGTTTGGTGCGGTCGAAGAACTGCCCGGTGACGCCGTCGAGGTCGGGGCTGTCGATGAGGCGCAGGGTCGCGTGGATGCCGGTCTCCAGGGAGTCGATGCTGTGGCCGACCGACTGGAGGACCATCTTGGTCGGCATGAAGGTGGCCGGGTGCAGGCTGTTGACGGTGACGCGCTGCGGGTCCAGGCGTTCGGCGAGGACGAAGCCGGTGGTGATCATCGCGAGTTTCGACTGGCCGTAGGCGCGCACGCCGGAGTAGTCGTGCTCGATGAACGGGTCGTCGAAGTCGATGGGGGCCTGGCCGATGGAGGCGACGTTGACGATCCGCGCCGGGGCGCCGCGGTCGAGCAGGGGCAGCAGGCGCTGCGTCAGTGCGAACGCGGCGAGGTGGTTGACGGCGAAGCGCAGTTCGTAGCCGTCGGCGCTGAGGCGCCGGTCGTTGCCGTCGGGTTCGCCACCGCCGACCCCGGCGTTGTTGACCAGGACCGAGACGCGGTCGGTCAGGCCCTCGATGTCGTCGGCGAGGCGGTGGACCTGCGCGAGGTCGGCGAGGTCGGCCCGGACGGTGCGGATGGTCGCGGGGGCGTCGGCGAGGTCGGCGGTGAGGTCGTCGAGGCGGGACCGGCTGCGTCCGTGGAGGATGAGGGTGTTCGCGGAGTTGCGGGCGAGTTCGGCGGCGAGCGCGCGGCCCAGTCCGTCGGTGGCGCCGGTGAGCACGATGGTGCGAGCGGTCATGTCCTACTCCTTGCCTGAGCGGTCGGTCAGCAGTCGTCGGATCGCGGTGACGTCCTCGTCTTCGAGGAGGCGTTCGGTGGCGAGGACCCGGTACCAGACGATCCCGAACACCACGTCGGCGGCGAGGTCGGCCGTCAGGTGCGGGGGCTTGTCGCCGCGGGCCGCGGCCCGGTCGACGATGGTCTCCAGCGCGGCCCGGCGCCTGGTCAGGAAGCCGTCCTGGAAGCGGCGGCGGAAGTCGGCGTCGCGCTGGGCCTCGGCCATGAGCGACCGGAGCACGGGGACGACGCCGGGGAACGCCAGCAGGGTCGCGGAGTCGCGCAGGAACGTGTCCAGCTCGGCCCGGAACGAGCCCTGGTCGGCGGTCGACACCTTGAGGTCCGCTTTGAGCGCCAAGGCTTCCAGCAGGATGTCGGCCTTGGTCGGCCACCAGCGGTACACGGTCTGCTTGCCCGCTCCGGCGCGGGCGGCGATCCCCTCGACCGTGAGGTCGGGGTAGCCCGCTTCGGCCGTGAGTTCGTAAGCGGCGGTGAGGATCGCGAGCCGCGCCTCTTCGTTGCGCTTGCGGCCGCTCGCGGTCCGGGTCGCGTTGGTCATGGACCCCAGACTACCGTTGCCGAGACGCAGCGTCTAGGAAATCGTTCAGGTTTTCGAGACGTCACGTCTCATCAAGCGTGCGGAGCCGGAGCACCAGGTGCCAGTCCTGGTCGTTGGCGAGGGGGTCGTCCAGGTGGGCGGCGCGGCCGTCGACTGTTGAGGGCATGACGAACGCGCAGGTCGCGGAGCCGTCGGCGAACTGGTTCGCCATGTTGGCGCCTTCAATCGCGGCGGCGAGGCGGTCGGTGTCGGCGGTGCGCAGGGACGCGGGGAGGCGGCGGAGAGTGGCGGCGGTGAGGGCGCTCCAGTGGTGGGGGAAGACGTCGCCCCAGAGGCGCTCGATGCCGAACCAGTAGCCGTCCCAGTGGCGGATCGCGACGCCGTGGAGGCGGGCGTGGGGCTGCGGGCCGCCGAAGGCGAGGAGCCACGGGAGGCGCTCGGCGGCCGCGTCGAGGAATTCGGATTCGCCGGTGAGTCCGTATGCGGCCGTGAGGAGGTCGACGAGCGGGGCGACGATGGACTGCTCGTAGTTGACCTCGTGGGCCGGGAGGTTCCGGCCGAGGCCGGTGAAGTGGCGGGCGCTCGCGATGAGGCCCTCGCGCAGGGCGGCGGCGCGCGGGGTGTCGCCGAGGGCTTCCGCGATGGCGACGGTGGTCTCGGACAGGGTGATCGACAGGTGCGCGGTGCCGCCGAGGGCGAAGTTGCGTTCGATGATGCACGCGGCGAGGTCGAGCGCGGCGGGGTCGCCGGTGAGGCGGTGGCGGTCGAGGAAGAACCGGGCGAGCCACGGCGCGTCGTACAGGCGCGGCACCCGGCCGACCTGGCTGCCGCGGGTCGGGGTGGCGTCGGCGTCGAGGAGGTGGCGGGCGGCGAACTCGGCCCAGCCGTCGAGGAGCGGCCCGACCTCGGTCGGGTCGGCCCAGCCGCGGAGGGCCGCGAGCTGGAGAAGCAGCGGCATGGCGACCCGTTCGGAGCCGTCGGTCCAGTCCTGCCAGGCGTTGGTGGAGTGGGTGGTCTTGGTGCGCACGTCGACCGGGACGAAGGCGTGCGCGAGGAGGCCGGGGCGTTCGCGCGCGATCTGGTGGCGCGCGATGTAGTCGACGCGGCGGCGCACGACGGTTTCGAGGTCGTCGTGGAAGAAGACCTCCGTGCGGGCGCCGCCGATGTCGACGGTGGCGGGGCCGTGGCGGTCGGCGGTGACGGTCCAGCGGCGCTCACCCGTCTGCACGACTGTGGCGTCGGGGCTGGCGACCTCGTCGGCTTCGACGGTGATCGCCTCGCCGGTCTGCGCGGTGCAGGAGGAGAAGCGGGCGGGTGCGTCGGTGGCGGCGAGGAAGTCGGCGATCGTGTCGTACCAGCCGAGTTCCCATTCGAGGGCGAGGGAGCCGCCGGGGGCGACCGCGAGTTCGGGCTGGCCGCCGAAGGCCGCGGGGTTGCGGGCGCGGTCGGTGGCGAGGAGCGCGATGTGGCCGCGGATGTTCGAGTACGAGGCGGGGTTGCGCGACTCGATCGAGTAGGCGCGGACGGCGCCCTCGCGCACGATGAGGCCGAGGCTGCGACCGGTGCCCGACATGGGCTGCGCGAGGGCCCACGCCCAGGTCCCGCCGGTGAACAGGTGGGCGTGGACGGCGCGGTCGAGGGCGTCCCGGGCGGCGCCGTAGACGTCGCCGAAGGGGGTCTGGATGCCGAGGCCGGTGATCGCGAGCGGCTCGGGGCCGTCGTTGGCGACGGTGTAGCGCTCGCGGAGCCGGTCGCCGTCGGTCCAGCGCCGCACGGTGACGCGCAGGCCCTCGGCGAGCGGGTGCTCCGACTCGAAGCCGCCTTCGACGGCGGTCGACGTCGCGGGCGAGTGCCAGCGGTAGCCGCCGCGGTCGGTGGTCAGATGCCCTGAGCCCCATTGGTGTTCGATCGAGTGCCAGGGCGCGTCGGCGGGGTCGAGGAGGAAGCGGCGGGCCGGGTCGGCGCCGTCGGTGAACTGGAGCGGGGCGCCCGTGGCGGGGTCGAGGTCGGCGTGGCCGCCGCCGAAGTCGAGGCGGAGGGGGAAGTCAGCGGGCACGGGGGCGGCCTTTCGATCGGGTTATCGATACGTATCGACGATAGCAGTCGAGGCCGGTCGACGCCGACGGCGTCACTCGAAGACCGCGGTGCTCCCCCGCCGCCGCAGCTCGCCCGGGGCCACCAGATGCAGGGCCGAATCCGCCGCGGTGCCGTCGATGCGGGCGAACAGCAGCTCGACGGCCTTGCGCGAGACCTCGCGGGCCTGCGTCGACACGCTCGTCGCGGGCGGGTCGAGCGCCTCGGCCGCGGCGTCCGGGCACAGGCCCACCACGGACACGTCCTCGCCGGGGCGCAGCCCGTGGAAGCGGGCCAGCAGGAGCAGCCGCTCAGTGGCCTGCGGGGTGCGGGCGATGAGGCCGAGCCGGTCGCCGCGGTCCGCGAGGAGCCGCGGCGCGGCCGCCTCGACCCCGGCCCAGCCGGGCCGCGGCGGGTCGACCACCGCGAAGTCAAGGCCGCGTTCAGCCGCCCGCGCGCGGCACGCGTCGTGGAAGGCGCTGACGAACCAGTACTCCCCCGGCAGGGCGCTCTCTCCGAGGAGCACCGCGTGCCGGTGGCCGGTGTCGGCGAGCTCGTCGACGAGCATCGCCGCCGCGCGCGGCACGTCGTAGTCGACGGCGTCGAGCCCGGCCCGGTCGGCGGGCGTGCCGATGAGGACCACCGGCTGCTCCAGGGCCGCTGCGGTGGCGATCCGGTCGTCGTCGGCGCGGATGTCCATGAGCACGAACGCGTCGCAGTTGCGCCGCCCGGCCATGCGGGTCAGCGCCGCCGGACCTTCGTCGCCGGTCACCAGGACCACGTCGTGGTCCCTTTCGCGCGCGGCCGCCACGACCGCGTCGATGTACGGGACGGTGTCGCGCGGGTCGGCGTGCTCGCCGAGGCGGACCATGAGGGCGATGACCTGCGTGCGCTGGCCGCGCAGCGCGCGGGCCCCGGCGTTCGGCTGGTACGTGAGCTGCTCGATCGCGGCGAGGACCCGTTCGCGGGTCTCGGGCGAGATCGAGCGCTTCCCGGTCATCACATAGGAGACGGTGCTCTGCGAGACGCCCGCGAGCCGGGCCACGTCATGGCTGGTGGGCGCGGCCCGTCGCTCGGTCATGAGAAGAGCGTAATCAGGGCCCGGAGTTGACCTCGGCGAGGACCACTGCGAGGGCCCAGATCACGAAGACGTTGAACGCGATGATGAGCAGCGCCCACAGCGGGTAGTACGGCAGGAAGAAGAACTGGTTCAGCGCCGAGACCGCGGCGAGGCCGATGCCCACGCCGTACGCCCACGAGCGGCCCGCGAGCACGAAGATCCCGGCGAGGCCAACGAGCGCGCCGAGCACGATGTGGATCCAGCCCCAGCCGGTCGTGTCGATCGCGAACGTGTAGTCCTTGAGGCCGAGGAAGAGCTCGTCGTGCGCGACCGCGGCGATGCCCTCGAAGACCTGGAACAGGCCCACGGTGATCATCAGCGCGCCGGCCGCCACCGCGCCCGCGGTCGCCCAGGCGAGCCTGCCGTCGTCGTCGGCCATGGCCGTCTCCTCACCCCAGCGGCCTCGCGCGCGGCGGGCCGTCCCTTTTCGCTCCTGTCTACTCCGGACAGAGGGCCGGTGCGGCGGAATGCGCGAATCGGGCTCGGGAAGGGGACGGGGCCGCCCGGGGGTGTGCCGGGCGGCCCGTCTGCTTATCGCCGCCGGCCCGGGATCACCAGGTCGACGTCGATGTAGCGGGGGCGGTACAGGTGGGCGTCCGCGTAGAGGTCGTCGCCCTCGAAGCTGTTCACGTTGTAGGTGACCAGCAGGGTGTCGCGGTCGCCGAGCTGCGGGTGGGCCTTCGCGTTGTAGGTGAAGACGTTCCCGCCGGTCTCGGGGGTGGAGTACAGGACGGTCTTGCCGGTGTACGGGCCCGCGAGGTCGTCGGCGCGGTACATGACGATGTCGGCGCTCAGCGGCTGCGTCGCGTCGCCGGTGACGAGCGTGAACTTGCCTTGGAACATGCTCACGCTGAACTCGTTGGAGACGCCTTCGAGGATGCGGGAGGAACCGGTCGGGTCGGTGGACCAGGTCCCGTCCGCGTAGTACTCCCACGGCGCAGTGGTCAGGTCGCCGGAGGGGACGCGGGCGAGGTGGGCGTACTTCTGCGCCTGGTTGTCCTCGACGCCGAACACGTATGTGTAGCCGCCGTCCTCGTAGATCGCCGAGCCCCAGTTGACGTCGGACTCGGGGAGGTCGGTGATCGCGGTGAGGCTCATGTCGGCCGTGTCGAAGCTCGCGACGGCGTTGCCCGCGAATGCGAAGTCGAAGACGCCGGTGCCGGTCTTGACGAATTCGAGGAGCATCACCTGGAGGGTGTCGCCTTCGACCGTGCCGTCGCCGAACCAGTACCAGTTCTGCGTCTCGTCGCCGCCGGGGACCTTCACGAGGGACTCCGGCGCGGCCTCGGTGCCGCCGGTGACGGTGGTGAGGTCCCCGCCGTCGTCGACGATGATCGAGTTGTGCAGGAACGGCGAGTCGAGCGGCCGGGACAGGTCGTCGTTCACCTCGCCCATGAACGTGTCGGAGTACAGCCACGCGGTCGAGCCGTCGGGCAGCGGGACGCTGTAGGCGGAGTCGGCGCCGGTCCAGCGACCGGCGGTGTCGCCGTAGGTGCCGAACAGCTCCGTGAGCTCCTCGTTGACGCTGGCGGAAGCGGTGGTCGCGCAGGCGGTCGCGGCCTGCGCGGCGGTCGGGACCGCGGCGACGGCGAGCCCGGTGAGGACCGCGGCGGCCACGGTTGTCGGTCGGTTGGTCATGTACTGCTCCTTTGCAGTTCGGGGGTGAACTCGATGAGCACGCGGTCGGCGAAGCGCTCGCCGATGAGCCGCTGCACGTCGGGTCCGGGGTGGAGGTTGTCGGGGAGCGGCATGGCGGCGGCGTCGGTTTCGCCGTAGAGCGACAGGCCGTCGAGGTAGTGGAGGCGGTGGTCGTCGTCCTGGCGCCGGTCCACGATGGCCGCGAGTTCGGCGCGGATCGCCTGGAGGGACAGGTGGCCGGTGAGCACGTCCGCTTCGGTGCCTCCGGCGATCGACCACTCCTCGGCGCGGTCGGGGTCCTGGATCGTGGGCCCGGCCGCGGTCTCCACTGGCGCGCACCAGATCGGGGAGACCAGGACGATCGGGGTCGCGGGATGGCCTTCGCGGATCGTGTCGAGGAAGCCGTCCACGGCGGGCCGGAACGCGCGCATGCGCATCACGTCGCCGTTGACGAGGTTGATGCCGATCTTCAGGGTGATGAGGTCGGCGGGGGTGTCGCGGAGGGTCCGGGCGGTGAACGGGTCGAGCATCGCGTTCCCGCTGAACGCGAGGTTGGTGAGGTAGGCGCCCGCGCGGAGCGCGGCGACCGCGGGCCAGGTGCCCGTGGTGGTGTCGGCGCGGTAGCCGTGGCTGATGCTGGAGCCGTGGTGGACCCAGCGGAGCGCGCCCGAATCCGGTTGCGCCGCAACGGGGGCGTCGGCGCGGAGTTCGAGGAGCTCGACGGCGTCGTAGTACGGGAGCCAGAGTTCGAGGTCGCGTTCGGTTCCCGTGCCGAGCCCTGTGAAGCGGGCCGTGGCGTCGGGGCCGGGGGCGACCTCGCCGTAGGGGCGGTCGAAGGTGAAGACGAAGCGGGAGCCGACCGGGACGGCGGCGGTGGCGACGACCGCGCCGCGCTCGGTGAGTTCGTAGACGCTCGGCGGCATGGGCGCTTCGGCGTCGTCGGCGATGCGGCGGGCCTGCACGTCGAGTTCGATCACGTCGGCGGCGGTGCGGAGGGCGAGGCGCACGCCCGCGCTCTCCGCGCTGGTCTGGACCATGAACCGGTCGGGGATCTGGCGGCGGGCCCAGCGCGGGAGCCGGTGCGGGAGGAGGCCGCGGCCGGTCTCCTCCAGCTCCACGGCGCCGCGCACCATCGCCGGGGTGATCGCGATGCGCTGCAAGGTCATGCGTCGATGACCCTGCCGTCGGCGCGGACGTCCACGAGCCGGTCCCCGATGCGCAGGCCGCGCAGGACCGCGTCCGGGTCGAGGTCGGCGATGCACGCCCGCGAGGTGTCGAGGTCGGTCGAGCCGACGGCCGGGTCGACGCCGAAGAACGACTCGATCACCAGGGCCACATACGATCCGGCCGAGGAGCAGGCCCAGTCGATGATGTACGGGAGCTGCGGCGGGGCCTTGCGGGCGCCGCCGTTGACCGCGGGCATCGCCTCTTCGGTGAAGTGCGCCTGTCCGGGCGGGCCCTGGTTCGCGGAGCGCGCGAGCCCGGGGATCCAGTCGATGGCGGCCTGCGGTTCGCCCAGGGCCACGAGCGAACGGGCGGCGTCGGCGGGCCACGCCGGGTAGGCGCCGTTCCACTGGTGGTCGGGGCGGGGACTGAAGCTCGCGTCGGAGTCCCAAGGGGACAGTGACCGGAGCCAGACCTCGGTGCGCAGCTCGCGCTGGAAGAAGTCGACCATCTCGCGGCGGACCTGGTCGTCGAGGTCTGCGGCGATGGTGGTGCCGACGACGGAGAAGTCGTAGACGTGGCGGACCGGCACGCGGGTGCCGTCGGGCTGGCGGGCGGCGAAGTGGCCGCTGCCGGGGACGTAGAGGTCGGCGACTTCCTTGACAAGTGCGGCGGCCTCTTCGCGGAGGGCCGCGGCCCCGTCGGCATCGCCTCGGGCCGTGAGGATCTCGGCGAGGGTGCGGAGGTTCCAGACGTTGGCGGCGTTCAGGCTCGCGACCTCGTGGGTGTAGGAGCTGACGCATTCGAGGAGGTTGTCGATCTCGCCGTAGTCGGCGAGCGGCGAGGCGCCGCGCAGGCCCTGCCAGGCGTGGGCCCAGTCGTGGAGGTGCTCGGCGACCGTGCGCCCGCCCGGTGCGGCGTCCAGGAGCGCGGTGTCGCCGGTGAAGCGGAGGTAGTCGTGGACGAGGCGGGTCATCGCGTAGTCGTTGACGGAGTACCAGCGCCCGACGGGCCCGCCGGTGAGCGAGGAGGTCCCGAAGTGGGTGTGGATGTCGGAGGCGATCCAGTGCTCGACCTGGCGGCGCATGACCGCGGGGTCGAGGAGCGCGTGGGTGATCGAGGAGAGGGAGTAGTCCCAGATGAACGTGGTCGTCGCCCAGTAGTTGGGCATGAGGGTGTCGTAGCTGCGGCCGAGGACGTTGTCCTTGAAGTCGCGGCGGAACCAGATCGTGCCGAGCACGCCCCACCAGTAGAGGCGCCGCAGCGGCTCGGAGGTGGTCTCCAGGACCGGGAGGTGGCCGGAGAACTCGTCGTTGCCGGGGGTGAAGGCGGCGGCGAGCTGGTGGTCCCAGTAGGTCTCGGCGTCCGCGACGGAGCCGGGGACGTCGGCGGCGATGCGCGCGAACGCCTCGGCCGCTTCGGTCTCGGTGGCGCCGACGGTGTGGACGTACCCGAAGCGGCCGGTCCCGCCGGGGGCGAGGTCGAGGCGGACGGTGATCTCGCCGCCGCGTTCGATGCCGCCGATGCCGACCTCGTGTTCGCCTGCGGCGGGGGCGATCCCGGAGAGGCGGACCTCGGCGTCGGCGTCGACGCCCTGGACGCTCCAGGCGGTGCCCGCGCCGTTGCGGAAGACCAGGCGGGAGGTCTCGGCGGCGGCGCGGTTGCGCTCCTCGGGGGCCACGGCGTCGAGCCAGGCGTCGGCGGAGCGGGCGGCGCCCGCGGCGAGCGAGAGCGTGACGGCGACCGTGCGCGGCGCGTCGCCGGTGTTCGTGGCGCGCACGTCGATCGCGATCCCGGTCTCCCCCGGGGCGCAGACCGTGACAGTGGTCAGGTCCAGGCCCGGGAGGGACACGGAGCGGCGGACCCGGTCGGGGCGCCACTCGTGGGTGATGGGGGCGCCGTAGGACTCCACCAGGCGTCCGTCCACGAAGGAGGCGGCGGTCCTGGTGAGGCCCTGGGAGACCGGCGGGAACGTGACGGCCGAGACCGCGGTGAGGTCGTGGTCGACGCGGACGGTGCCGAGGAGGTTCGTCAGGCCGCTGGGGGCGATCATGTCGTCGTAGTGGTGCGTCACCGGGTCGGCGGCGAGGTCGTCCACTGTGGGTATGTGGCGCATGGAGGCTCCTAGTACTGCCCGAGCGCGAGGCCGCGGGCGAAGAACTTCTGCGTGAAGAGGAACAGGACCACCGTGGGCAGCGAGACGAGCAGGCCGCCCGCGAGCACCGTGGACATCTGCGCCCCGCCGTACGTGCTCTGCATGCCCGCGAGGCTGGTCACGATGGGCCGCACCGTGTCCGACTGGCTGAGCACGAGGCCCAGCAGGAAGTCGTTCCAGATGAACGTGGCCTGGAGGATGAAGATCGCCACGAGGGCGCTCGACGCCATCGGCAGGTAGACGCGGGCGAAGATCCGCCAGGTCGAGGCCCCGTCGATGACGGCCGCCTCGAACACGTTGTGCGCGATGCCGCTGAAGAAGTTGCGCATCACGAACGCCGAGAACGGGATCGAGATCGCCGTGTACACCGCGATCATACCCGTCTGGGTATCGAACAGGCCGGTCCGCGAGTACGCGTCGAACAGCGGCAGCAGGATCATCTGGAGGGGGAACACGGTGCCGCCGAAGATCGCGACGAACCACGCGAACCCGTGCTTGAGGCGCAGCGCGACGATCGCGAACCCGGCGGCCGCGCCGACGAGGACGGCGATCGCGGGCGAGACCACCGCGTACAGGAGCGTGCTCGCGGCGCTCTCGGCGAGGCCGGAGAGCCGCATGGCCTCGGCGATGTTCCCGAACAGGGAGAAGTCCGTGGGCAGCCACGACTCCTTGGTCGTGAACGCCTCCGGGGACTTCGCGGCGTTGACCAGCAGCAGGTAGACCGGGAGCAGCCAGAACAGGCCGAGGACGGCGAGGACGGCGGTGCGGACGACTCGTGACATTGCTCAGACCCCGTGCTTGCTGGACAGCTGCTGGCGCAGGTAGAGGATGGACGCGATGAGGGTGACCACGGTGAGGAACACGGCGATCGCCGAGCCCAGGCCGTAGTCGCTGTTCACGAAGGTCTCCTTGTACATCGTCAGCGCGAGCGTCTCGGAGTCGCGGCCCGGACCGCCCTTCGTCATGCCCTGCACGATGTCGAAGGTCTTCAGCGACGCGACGATCGACAGGCCCACGACGACCGCGGTGAGCGGCCGCAGCATCGGCCACAGGATGGACCGGAACAGCCGCATCCCGTTCGCGCCGTCCATGCGCGCCGCTTCGAGCGGCTCGCGCGGGATCGACTGGAGGCCGATCGTGAACAGCAGGGCGTTCACGCCGACGCCCTGCCACGCGGTCGCGAGGATCATCACGACCGTGTTGAGCGGGGCGTCGACGAGCCAGCGCGGCGTGTCGTCGACCCCGAAGGCGGCCAGCGCCTGGTCGAGGGCGCCGCCGCCGGACAGGATGAACGACCAGATGACGCCGACGCCGATCCCCGAGAGCGCGTACGGGATGAGGAACGGCAGGCGCAGCCAGGTGCCGCCCTTGAGGTTCCAGGTGAGCAGGGCGACCCCCAGCCCGATGCCCACCGGGACGAGGAGCGTCCCGCCGACCCACAGCAGCGTGTTGAGCACGGAGCCGAGGAATTCGGGGTCGTCGAACATCTCGACGTAGTTCTCGACGCCGATCCATTCGGGGTCGCCCAGGCCGTTGTACTCGGTGAGGCTGAGGAAGGTCGTCCACAGCAGCGGCAGGTACAGGAGCACCGCCACGAGGAGCACGCCCGGGGCGATGAACCCGAGGGCCGACCAGCGGTACTGGTCGCGCTGGCGCAGGGCCTGCGGGCTGAGGGTCTTGTCGGTCGTCATCGAGGTGCTATCCCTGGTCTGCCCAGTAGTCGTCGGCCTCGGCCTGGATGGCCTCCAGGTACGGGAGCGGGTCGGACGGGTTGGCGATGAAGGCGCCGAACTGTTCGAGCGCGACGGTGAGGATCGGCGTGGGCGTGGCCTCGTAGTAGCGGTCGTAGAGTTCGTAGCCGTCGCCGGAGACGGTGGTGCCGAGGTCTTCGAGCATCGGGTCGGCGACGGTGGCCTGCGGGTTGAACGCGACGTCGCCGCGGGCCTCGCTCCAGGCGGTCTGCGCGTCGGGCGACATCCACCACTCGGAGTAGGTGAGGCCGAGGGTCTTCTGCGAGGAGTTCTCGGCGACGCAGAGCGGGCCGGACTCGACGGCGACGGGGGTCTTCTCCAGGTCGCCGTTGACCGCGGGGATCACGAACATGTCGTAGTCCTCGCCGGAGACCATGCCGGCGCCGTCGAGGGAGCCGTTGAAGAAGGACCCGAAGTTGATCATCGCGAAGTCGCCCTGCTTGAGGCCGACGGCCGGGTCGACGGTGGAGCCGGCGTCGGAGAACCAGCCGGCCTCCTCCTGGTCGAGCCAGGTGTTCATGATGTCGACGATCTCGGGGTCGGTGTACTTGACCTCGCCGGTGGCGAGTCCGTTGTAGAGCTCGGGGTCGGTGCCCGCGACGAGCTGCTGGAACCACTGGAACGTGAACAGCGTGCTGGTCTGGTAGTACGGGGTGATCCCGGCGTCCGAGAGCTGCGAGGCGATGGCGTCGAGTTCGGCCCAGGTGGTGGGCTCTTCGAGGCCCTGCTCTTCGAAGATGTTCTTGTTGTAGTACATGACCCAGTAGGCGATGTTCATGGGCACGCAGTACTGCTCGCCGTCGAAGGTGTACGAGTCGCGCAGGTCCTCGGAGACCCAGCCCTCGTCGACGGCCTTGGTCCAGATGTCGGTGGTCTGGGCGATGAGGCCCTCGTCGACGAGCTCGGTGAGCGAGGGGCCGGTCTGCCAGGTGAACAGGCCGGGGCTCTTGTCGGTGCGGAACGACTGCTTGATGAACGCGTCGTACTGGTCGGCGTCGGAGTACCCGGTGGTGTTCAGGGTGATGTCGGCGCCGGATTCGCTGGTGGCGTTGAGCTCGTCGAAGTCGGGCTCCCACGCGGCCTTGTTGGTGTAGAAGTCGAGGGTGCCGGTGGTGGCGCCGTCGTCGTCCGCGCCGCCGCCGCAGGAGGCGAGCACGAGGCTCGCCGCGGCGGCCGCCGCGATGGTGAGAGGGATCCGCTTGGATCTCATGGTGAACTCCTTTGTTCTCAAGGGGTGAACGGGCTACGCCTCGCCGGTGCGGGTGCCGCGGACCGAGGCTTTCACGGTTCCGAACCGGTCGCTGCGCGAACGCGCCGACCGCCGGATGAGGTACGGGCCCACGGCGGCCGGGACGATGAAGGTCTCGGCGTAGTGGACGGTGTAGGGCGCGAACGCCCCGGTGGGCGAGGCGACTTCGACTTCGTCGCCTTCGACGAGGTTGAGGACGTTGACGGTGCCCTCGGTGTCGTGCAGGACCTCGTCGGAGAACCAGTGGCGGCGGACCTCGATGAACTCCAGCTCGTGGAGGCCGGTGCGCTCCTCGACGGTGTCGCCGATGCGGGCGATGAGCTCGCCCTGATTGACGAGGTTCGACTCGGTCCAGGCGGTGTCGCGTTCCCAGACGAGGTTGCGCTCGCCGTGGTCGAGGTGGACGGGGCGGGGGATGCCGTCGAGGCCGACGCGGCCCCAGTCCCAGAGCTTGAAGGTGAAGATGAACGGGGTCGCGGAGATTTCGAGGACCATCGAGTTCGCGCCGGAGGAGTGGATGGTGCCCGCGGGGATGAGGAAGTGGTCGTGCTTCTTCGCGGGGAAGGCGTTGACGTACTTCTCGGCTTCGAACGGGCGCTCGCCCGTTTCGGCGGCGCGCAGGTCCTCCAGCATCGCGTCGCGGTCGACGCCGTCCTTGACGCCGAGGTAGACGACGGCGTCGTCGCCCGCGTCGAGCAGGTAGTACGACTCGTCCTGCGTGTAGTGCATCCCGAAGGTCTGCTGGATGTAGTCGGTGAGGGGGTGGACCTGGAGGGAGAGGTTGCCGCCGCCCATGGTGTCGAGGAAGTCGAAGCGGATGGGGAACTCGGCGCCGAAGCGCGCGTAGGTCCGCTCCCCCAGGAGGGCCTTCGGCTGGGTGAACACGAGGTCGAGGGACGGGATCTCGACGACCGCGCCGTCGGCGTCTTCGAGGAGCAGGGAGTTCTCCTCGGGGACGCAGTCGAAGCACCAGGCGTAGTTCGGCTGGGACGGGTCGAGGTCGAGCTTCTCCTTCATCCACTGGCCGCCCCACACGCCGGGGTCGAAGAAGGGGACGACGCGGAAGGGCCGCTGCGCGGCGCCCGCGACGGCGGCGCGGAACGCGTCGCCGGTGACCATCCCGGCAGGGCGGGGGTCGGCGTGGGCGGCGCCGATGGCGTTGGCGTCCAGGACGAAGTCGACGCGGTCGAACATGGTGCGCTTGTGGCGGTCGGCGGCGCGCCATTCGACGAAGAAGCCTCGCTTGTACTTGCGGAGGCGGTCCTCGGCGGGGTTCTGGGCGCGCCAGTTGGTGGCGCCTTCGCGCTGGCGCAGCTGGATCTCCCAGCGGGCCATGTCGGCGAGGACGAGCGCGTAGGGGGCTCCGGTGCGGCGGGCGACGAGGTCGGCGCCCCAGCCGACGAGCACCAGGGGCCGGTCGTCGCCGTCGGCTTCGACGGCGAGCTTGTCGAGCCGCTCGGTGTCGTAGAACGCGGTCACGTTGGCGTGGGAGAGGACGCCGAAGACGCGGTCGTCGGTGAGGTTGTCGGCGATCCGGTCGTCGATGACCTCGATGGGGAGGGCGGCGGCGTCCTCGACGTCGACGACGGTCCAGTCCGGGAGGGCCGCGGCGATGGCGTCTTTGATGAGCGGGAGGTCCGCGCCCGGGTACGCGTCGACGGCGAGCAGCGGGGCGCGCCCGGCGGCGCGCGCGGTCGCGACCTCGGCGGCGGCGGCCCAGCCGTCCGCGCCGGTGAGGACGCGGGCGTCGGCCGGCAGCGGCACGGTCGGCTGCTTGTCGTAGCGTCCGACGGTCTCGGACGGGCTGGCGGTAGGCACGTGCGCTCCTTCAGGAATGGGTTCCGGCGGCGAGGACGGCGAGTCCGCGCAGCACCGAGAGGTCGGGTCGGTCGGGGACGGTGAAGGCCGGGCGGTGCGAGCTGGTCCAGAGGTGCTCGCGCACGTAGGCCGCGACGGGGGCGGCGACGGCCTCGCCGGCGCGCATGATCCCGCCGGACAGGATCACCACGTCGGGGTCGTAGGCGTGGCACAGGGAGACGGCGGTGGCGCCCCAGGCCCGGATCGCGCGGTCGCGGACGGCGGCGGCCGCGGCGTCGCCCGCTGCGGCGGCGGCGAACATCTCGCGGACGTCGGCGACGGCGTCGCCGCGGGCGGCGAGGTCGCGGCGGATGGCCCAGGCCCCGGCGATGGACTCGGCGCACCCGACGTTGCCGCAGTTGCAGAGTCCGGCGTCGAGGTCGAGGGTGAGGTGGCCGCCGAGGATGCCCGCGTGGTCGTGGGCGCCGCGCAGGAGCACGCCGTCCATGATCGCGGCGGTGCCGATGCCGGTGCCGAGGGTCATGAGGACCGCGTCGCGCGCACCTGCGGCGGAGCCGGTGGCGGTCTCGCCGACGAGCGCGGCGCGGGCGTCGTTCTCGACGACCGCGGGGAGCCCGAACGCGTCGCGGGCCCAGGCGACCAGGTCGAGGCCGTCGAGCCGCGGGTGCTTGTCGTGGGCTTTGACCATGCGGCCGGCGGCGCGGTCCACCACTCCGGGGACCGCGATGCCGACCGCTCCCGGGGAGAGTCCTTCGACGAGGTCCCTCGCGGCGGCAGCGGCCGCTTCGAGGTCCCCGTCGCCGACCGGGACGACGGCGGTGCGGACGGGGGCACCGTTGTCGACGGCGCCGAGTTTGATCTCGGAACCGCCGAAGTCGATGCAGAGCTCCATCGCCCGCCTCCTCGTCAGCTCGTGTCAGGGGCCTTGCGACGGCCCCGCGGTTGGTAACGTTACCAACATAGCGCGGCGATGTGCAACCCGGTCGGATGTGGCGGGTGTGACGCGCGGGGAGATCAGGGGAATTCGATCGAGACGGGCAGTTCCACGGTCCTCGGGCCGTCCTCGGCGGTGCCGTCGAGGCGGGAGAACAGCAGCGTGGCGGCCTCGCGGCCGAGCAGGCGCGCGTCGTGGTCGATCACCGTGACGGGCACGGGCATGAGCTCGGAGAGCTCGAAGTCGTCGAAGCTGACGACCGCCGGGTGCAGCGGCTCGCCGTCGCGGATGCGGCGGCCGATCTCGCGGATCGCGCCGATCGTGTTCCGGTTGTTGGCGCTGAAGACCGCCGTGGGCGGGTCGGCGGCGTCGAACATGGCCTTGGCGGCGCGGGTCGCCGCGGCCACGTCCTGCTGGTCGCGGAAGACGATCCGCGGGTCGATCGGCACGCCGCGCTCCAGCATCGCCCGCTCGTAGCCGCGGTAGCGGCGCTCGCCGGTGAACACCGAGCTGCGGTTCCCGAGGAACCCGATGCGGGTGTGCCCGGCGTCGAGGAGCGAGAGCGTGCCGCGGTAGGCGCCGCCGACGTCGTCGAGGAGGACCGTGTCGACGTCGAGGCCCGGCACGCGCCGGGAGGCGAGCACCAGCGGCACGTCCCCGAGCCGCTCGGGCCGCAGGTGCTCGGCGTCGCCGCTGGTCGGGACCAGGATGAGGCCGTCCACCTGGCGGCCGATGAAGTCGGAGACGAGCTGGCGCTCGCGCGCGTCGTCCTCGCCGGTGTTCCCCAGGAGGATGCGCCGCCCGTGCTCGGCGGCGACCTCCTCGACGCCCAGCGCGAAGTTGCCGTAGTAGGGGTTCGCGAGGTTGGTGATGGCGACGCCGACGAGCCCGCTCGGCTGGCCCGGGCGCAGGCTCCGGGCGTTCTCGTTGCGGTAGTAGCCGAGCTCCTTGACGGCCTCCATGACGCGCTCCTGCACGTCGGGCCGCACGTTCCGGCCCCCGGCGAGCGTGCGCGAGACGGTCATCGGACTCACCCCGGCGCGGCTCGCGACCTCTTTGATGGTCGGCTGCCGCGCCCCTCGAAACGTCGACATGCCCGCCCTTCCCACGCGTAGTGCGCCAATCCTATGCGAACGGCGCCCGGCCCGGCGGGCCCATGGAAGGGGGCTACCTCACCGCGCGCGGGACCGGCCGACGGCGGGCCCGAGAGATGCGAGTACTTTTTCCGATGGCTGTAAATACTCCGAGAGAGGGACCCGCCCATGAGCCGCTTCGCGATCGGCGAGCACGACTTCCTGCTCGACGGCGAGCCCCGCCGCGTGCTCTCGGGCGCGGTCCACTACTTCCGGGTCCACCCCGACCACTGGACCGACCGCATCCGCAAGGCCCGCCTCATGGGCCTGAACACCGTCGAGACGTACGTGCCGTGGAGCCTCCACGCCGTCGAGCCCGGCTCCTGGACCGAGGAGGGGCGCCTCGACCTGCGCCGCTTCCTCGAAGCGGTCGCCGCCGAGGGCATGCACGCGATCGTGCGGCCCGGCCCCTACATCTGCGCCGAGTTCGACAACGGCGGCCTCCCTGCCTGGCTGTTCGCCGACCCCGAAGTCGGCGTGCGCCGCGGCGAGCCGAAGTTCCTCGCCGCGATCGAGGAGTACCTGCGGCGCGTGTGCGCGATCGTGGCCCCGCTCCAGATCGACGCGGGCGGGCCCGTGATCCTCATGCAGGTCGAGAACGAGTACGGCGCCTACGGCGACGACACGGCGTACCTGGAGACCCTCACGGGCATGTTCCGCGACAACGGGATCACCGTCCCGCTGACCACAGTGGACCAGCCGCAGCCGTGGATGCTCAAGCGCGGGTCCCTGCCGGGCCTGCACATGACCGCGTCCTTCGGGTCCCGCTCCGACGAGCGCCTCGACACCCTGCGCGCGCACCAGCCGACCGGGCCGCTCATGTCCTCGGAGTACTGGGACGGCTGGTTCGACTCCTGGGGCACCCACCACCACACCACGACGGCCGCCGACGCCGCCGCCGACCTCGACGTGCTCCTGGGCCGCGGCGCCTCGGTGAACCTGTACATGTTCCACGGCGGCACCAACTTCGGGCTCACCAGCGGCGCCAACGACAAGGGCACGTACATGCCCATCACCACCAGCTACGACTACGACGCGCCCCTGGACGAGGCGGGCCGCCCCACCGCGAAGTACTGGGCGTTCCGCGAGGTCATCGGCCGCTACACCGAACTGCCCCAAGAGGTTCCGGACGAAGCCGCGCCCGCGCCGACCGGCGAGGCCCCGCTCCTCGTCGGCGCCCCGATCCTGGCCGCGGCCGAAGCGCTCGACTCCATCGAGTCCACTGAGGTCCCGTCGTTCGCGCAGGCCCGCCACGACGCGGCGTTCCTCCTGCACGAGAAGCGGTTCGCCGCCGACGCGGGCGTCCTCGTCGTCGGCGAGGTGCGCGACCGCGTCCACGTCGTGGTCGACGGTGTCACCGTGGGGGTGCTGTCCCGCGAGCTGCACCAGCGGGCGCTGGCGATCCCGCCGGTCCGCGAGTCGCTGCGGCTGCTGGTGGAGAACCAGGGCCGCGTCAACTACGGGCCGCGCCTCGGCGAGGACAAGGGCCTCGTCGGCGGCGTGAGCCTCGGCGGGAAGCCGTTGTCGGACTGGACGACCCGCGCGATCGGCGAGGCGGACCTGCTCGTTCTGGCGGCGGGCGCGGGCGAGGCGGCCCCGGCCGTCCCGGGTTTGCGGTTCGCGCACGCCGAGTTCGCCGTGGACGAGACCGCGGACCGGTTCCTCGACACCTCGGCCCTCGGCAAGGGCATCGCCTGGATCAACGGGTTCTGCCTGGGCCGCTACTGGTCCCGCGGCCCGCAGCGGACCCTGTACGTGCCCGGCCCGGTGCTGCGGCCGGGCCGCAACGAGGCGGTGCTCCTCGAACTCGACGGCGCACCCGAAGCGGTGCTGCGGTTCGTCGCGGAGCCGTCGCTGGGCCCGCTGGAGTTCTAGGCCCCGTACCGCTCCTCCATCCAGGCGACGGCGAACGGCACGATCGCGGCCGCGTCCACGAGGACGCTGGCGGCCCCGCCGACGGTGCCACGGGTCCCTTGCCCCGTGGCGAGGAAGTCCTCCACGATGTCCTTGAAGTAGTCCTCGGGCGGCCCGGTCACGACCGGGTCGCCCGTGTCGTACTCCTCGACGGTGCGCCACTCGGTGCCGTGGGCCGTGGCGAGCGGGTACTCGATCCTGATGCGGCGCTTGCCGGGCAGGTCGGCGAGATGCTCGGCGTGGTGCAGCAGCGTCATGGTGTCGAGGGGCGCGCCGAGCATGAGCACCTTCCCGCCCGCGGCGACGAGGCGCGCGAACGGGGAGCCCTCGCCGTAGCCGTAGTCGTACGGGTGGTCGGCGGTGAACTCCTCGGCGCGGGCGCCGAGCGCGGCGACGGCCGCGCCGGGGTTGCGGCTGCGGCGCACGCCGCGGCGGGAGCCGACCGTGGCGGCGAGGAGCCCGATGTACCGCGCGGGGCGGGCGGTCGCCGGGTCGTAGGGCGGCACGTGGTCGCGGTACTCGTCGAGGACGCGCCCGTCGTCGTCCCACACCTCGACGCCGGGCTCCCAGTCCTGGTAGGACAGCAGGGTCCCCTTGGGGCCCACGGCGTCGAGGATCGCGTCCACGAGGGTGTCGGGGCCGCCGAGGACGGTGCCGACCTGCTTGAACGCCGCGTGGGCCATGACGGCGTCGCCGTCGGCGAGGCCGATCCGGCGGAGGTCGGCGGCGAGGCCGGTGCGGGTGTGGACCTGTTCGCTCATCGGGCGATTCTCGCCGACGCGCGAATCCGGCCGGGAGGGGTCCCGGGACGATCCGGATATTTTCCTGCGAGGCGGGCCATTCGGCCCGACCCTCGCATCCACCCCGAAAGGTTCACCGTGGAGTTCAAGAGGAAGCACCTGGTCCGGGCGGGCGTCGGCGCCGCCGCGGGCCTCGGCGCCGTCGCGCTGGTCTGGGGCGGCATCGCCGCCAACGCCGTCGAGTCGCCCGAAGGCGGCTTCGAGGCGCAGATCGTCGGCGGCGGGCCCGCGTCCGAGGGCCAGTACCCGTGGCTCGTCAGCATCGGCGACGAGCTGCCTGGCGAGCCCGCCGCGGAGCACTTCTGCGGCGGCTCGGTCATCGCGCCGAACGTGGTCCTGACCGCGGCGCACTGCGTCGAGGAGAAGAACGCCGTGGACATCACCGTCCTCGCCGGTTCCGTCGACCTCGAATCGCCGGACCTCGACGAGGCCGACGTGGCGGAGATCCACCTCGCGCACGACTGGAACGAGCCAGTCGAGTTCGCGAACGACTGGGCGCTCCTGCTGCTCGAGGAGGAGCTCGACGTCGAGCCGATCGGCCTCGCCGCCGACCCCGAGGTCTACGACGTGCTGGAGACCGCGGGCTGGGGCAACCTCGGCGACGACACGTACCCGACCGCGGCCCAGTGGGTCGAGGTCCCGTTCGTGACCGACGCCGACTGCCAGGCCGCCTACCCCGGCGAGGTCGACGCGCAGACGATGCTCTGCGCGGGCGACCTGGAGAACGGCGGCGTCGACTCGTGCGACGGCGACTCCGGCGGCCCCCTCATGGCCGACCGGGACGGCGAACTCGTCCTCGCCGGCATCGTCAGCTGGGGCTACGAGTGCGCCGTGGCGGGACAGCCGGGCGTGTACGCCGAGGTGGCGGACTTCAACGGCGCCATCGACGACGTCCTGGAGGACTGGGGCGTCCAGTAGGGAGCGGCGGACCCGGCCGGGCTTCCCGGCCGGGTCCGCCTGTCCTCATGCGGCGGGGTCGGCGTCGCCGGTGTAGGCCGGGAGCGGCAGTTCCGCTCCCGTGAGGAACGCGGTGACGGTGTCGATGTAGAGGTCGGGGCGGTCGGTTTCGATCGAGTGGCCCGCGCCTTCGAAGTAGACGAGTTCGGCGCCGGGGATGGCGTCGCGGTACTCGCGGGTGATCTCCCAGCGCTTGTAGTCGCATTCGCCCCGCAGGACCAGTGCAGGGGCGTCGAGGCCGGCGAGGGCCGGGCGCGGGTCGGGGGTGCGGAGCTGGTCGGCGGCGATGAGCTGGTTGGCGTAGAAGCCGGGGACGGCGTCGGGGATGTCGATCGCGCCGCCGGGCTCGCAGCTGGTGGCGGAGCCGACGATCGACAGCAGGCGCGCGAAGACCGCGTCGATCTCGGCGTCGGGGATGAGCGCGCGGGCGGCGGCGGGGTTGTCCTCCATGAGGAGCGACCAGGTCAGGAGGCGCACGCCGCCGGAGGATTCGAACTCGGTCATCTCGCGGTTCTGCTCGGGGGTGAGCCGGTCCCACAGGTCGCCCTCGTCCTGGCCCTCCCATTCGGGGGCCCACAGCGCGCCGGGCGAGGTGAAGACGAGGCGGTCCACGTGGTCGGGGTGCGCGGCGGCGTAGGCGGCGGCGAGGGTGCCGCCCCAGGAGCCGCCGATGAGGACGAGCCGGTCGGCGCCGATCTCGCCGCGGATCGCTTCGAGGTCGGCGACCTGGCGGGCGACGGTGTAGTCGGCGGGGTCGAGGCGTTCGGAGCGGCCGGAGCCGGCCTGGTCGTAGACGTAGACGTCGAAGCCGGATGCGGCGAGGGCGCGGTCGAGGTCGTCGGGGCCGTCGCCGGGCGTGCCGGGGCCGCCGTGGAGGCGCACCACGGTCTGGTTGCGGGCCTCGCCCGCGGCGGGCACGTGGTCGTACGCGATGCGCGAGCCAGTCGGCAGGTCCCAGTACTCCCCCGCGGGCGTCCCGGCGGGCAGGTCGATGTCCAAGGGGCGGAACAGGGTCGTGGCCGCGGCGGCCCCGGCGGCGGCGGTGAGGGCCAGCGCGAGGACGGCGGCGGTGAGGCGGCGGCGGGCCGGGAACGCGAGGCGTCCGGCGGTCCAGGTGAGGGTCCAGGCGACGGCGGCGAGGACGATCAGTGCGGCGGCGGTGAGCAGCGGCATGGAGGCGGTGAGGGTGGCGCCCGCGAGGAAGGCGAGGACGGCGAGGGACGGGGCGAGCACGAGGCCGAGTCCGATGAGGACGACGGCGGCGGCGATCCGCCAGGGGCGGTGGGACGTTGCTTGGTTCATGGCTTCGACGCTATGGGCGGGCGGTCCTGGTGCGCGTCACCTGCGGCGGAGCGATGTCGTCCCCTCCGAGGGGGACGCGGGGTCGCCCCGCGGGCGGACGGCGGCGGGGCCCCGCGCCGGTACCGTGGACGGCGTGAACCTGCGACGCTGGAGCCCTGACCGGCGGGTCGACCGCGGTCCCCTGTGGATCCTCATCGACCTGGCGGTGGCCTACCTCTCGGCGGTCATCTCGATCGGCCCGTCGGACCATGTGGCGTCCGTGGCGGACGGGCCGCTCCTCGAACGCGCGGCCGCGGTCGTGTGGTTCGCGGCCATCGCGGGCCGGCGCTTCGCCCCGGCGACGGCGATGTGTGCGGCGTCGGCGGCCACCGCGGCCGTGGCGCTGGCGGGCCTGCCGGTGACGAACGCGTCGCTGGCGACGGCCATGGCGCTGACGCTGGTGCTGCGGAGCCGGCCGCTGCGGTTCGCGATTGAATCTTCGTGTGTTCCGGTGGCCGTGGTCCTGGTGGTGCTGGTCCCGGTGGCGGACGCGTTCGTGCCCGCGCTGGTGGCGCACGCGGTCGCCGTCGTGGTCGGCCGGGCCGGGCGGGTCCGGTGGGAGGTGCAGGAGGCCATGCGGCGCAGCGAGATCGAGCGGGAGCGGGAAGCCGCAGCGGAGCGGGTGCGGCAGGCGCGGGCGGCCGAGCGCACGCGGATGGCGCGGGAGCTGCACGACGCGGTCGGGCACGCGGTGACGGTGATGGTCGCGCACGCGGGCGCGGCCCGGTTCGCGCTGGCCGGGGACCGGGAGGAGATCACCGCGGTGCTGGGCAGTATCGAGCGGGTCGGGCGGGAGGCGATGCGCGACCTGGACGGGATCTTGGGGCTGCTGGCCGATGAGGCGGACGCGGCGGATCAGGACCTGGAGGAGTCGCTGCGCGCGCTGCTGGCGTCGCTCCCTGCGGAGGTGACCGCGGAGCTGCGCGTCCCCGGCGAGGCGCTGGCGGGTCTGGGGTCCGAGGCCGCGGCGGCGGTGCGGCGGGTGGTCCAGGAGTCGCTGACGAATGTGATCCGCCACGCCCGGCCCGCGCACGCGGTCGTGGAGGTCGAGCGCGGCGCGGACTGGGTGCAGGTGTCGGTGCGCGACAATGGGTCCGGCACCGTCGCGCAGTCGTCGCGGCAGGGCCGCGGGCTGGCGGGGATGCGGGAGCGGGTCGCGGCGCTGGGCGGCGCGTGGGAGTCGGGGCCGCTGGATTCGGGCGGCTGGCGCAACCGCGCCCGGCTGCCGCTCACGGAGGAGGCCGCATGATCCGCGTGGTGATCGCCGACGACGACGAGCTGATGCGCGTCGGCCTGCGGATGATGCTCCAGACCCAGGAGGACGTGGCCGTGGTCGGCGAGGCCGCCGACGGCCGCGAGGCCGTGCGGCAGGCGCTGCACTCGACGCCGGACGTGGTACTCATGGACGTGCGCATGCCCGTCCTGGACGGCATCGCCGCGACCCGCGAGATCCATGCGGCCCTTGATGATCCGCCGAAGGTGCTGGTGCTGACGACGTTCGAGCTGGACGAGTACGTGTTCGCGGCGGTGCGCGCCGGGGCGAGCGGGTTCCTGCTCAAGCGCAGCCCGCCCGAGACGCTCATCGCGGGCGTGCGCACGCTCGCGGCGGGCGAGGCGCTGCTCGGGCCGTCCGTGACGCGGCGCCTGCTCGCCGAGTTCGCGCGGAACGCGCCGGTCGAGCCGGCCCCGGAGGTGCGGCGGCGCCTGGACCGGCTCACCGAGCGCGAGACGGAGGTGCTGCTCCTGCTCGGCCGCGGCCGCTCGAACGCCGAGATCGCGGCCGCGCTGTTCGTCGGCGAGGCCACCGTCAAGACCCACGTCAAGCGGGTCCTCGCGAAACTGGGGCTGCGCGACCGCATCCACGCGGCGGTCTTCGCGTTCGACCACGGCCTCATCCGGCCCGGCGAGGGCGGATAGGGTCTGGCGGTGATCGTCTGGCTCTCCTCGTACCCGCGTTCGGGCAACACGTTCTTCCGCATTGCGCTGCAACGGATCTACCGGGTGCCGACCTACGTCGTCTACGACGTGGACGGCGTGGCCGCGCAGATCGGCCCCGAGCTGATGGACGCGCGGGAGCGCCCCGCCTCGTTCGAGGAGATGCGCGCCTCGCCGGAGGTCCACATCGTCAAGACCCACCGCCGGCGCACCGACGACGTGATCGCTGCGGAGGACCGCGCGATCTGCCTGGTGCGGGACGGCCGCGACAGCGCGGTCTCGTGGGCGCGCCTGAACACGAAGGACGGCGGGGACTTCGAAGCCGAGGCCCGCGCGATCATCACGCGCACGAGCGGCGGCACGGGCGGCTGGGGGCAGAACGTGCTGTCCTGGCGGCGCTCGACGGCCCCGGCGCCGGTCTGGGTGCGCTTCGAGGAGCTCATCGCCGACCCGGTCGCGGTGGTGCGCAAGGCGGTCGGCGCGGCCGCCCCCGAGCTGGTGCCGGCCGCAGGCGCTGAGATCCCGTCGTTCGCGGAGCTCCAGGCGCACGATCCGGCGTTCTTCCGCTCGGGCGCGACGGGAACGCACGAGAGCGAGCTCCCGCAGGACCTGCATGACCTGTTCTGGGCGCAGCCGGACAACGCCGCGGCCATGCGGGAACTCGGTTACGAATAGCGGGGCGCCGACCGGAGCCGGCGCCCCGACTGCTAGAGGTTGATCAGGGTCCGGCTGGCCCTGTCGGTGTCGTGCAGCGGCCGCAGTGCCAAGCGCACCAAGGCCACCGCGTTGTCGTCGCCCGCGATGCGGTTCGAGCTCAGCTCCCCGCACGAGAGGCACTGGTGCACGATCATCCACTCGCCGTCAGGGCGCGTGAAGACCGCGACCGCCTCCATGCGGCCCCGGCACTCCGAGGCGCGGTCGCCGGGGATGCGGCGGTCCACGTGGAGGCTGGCGAGGCACTGCGGGCAGTGGTTGCGGTGCGCGGTCCCCGGCGCGTGCAGTGAGACGTCGAGTCGGCAGCCCACGCAGCGGAAGTCGTTCGCACGGTGGCCGCCGGCCTCGTGCAGGACGTCCTTGCGGCGCTGGCTCCGGCGGTCGTCGTGCCCGCGCGGTCGGGTTCGTCGAGGCATGGTCGCTCACACCCCTACAGACTGCCGAGCGCTTCGAGCGGGAACGGCGGCTGCGCGAGCGGGCGGACCGCCATGCGCATGAGGATGAGCTGGTTGTCGTCGGCGCACACCGGGTTCGAGGTGAGCTCGTCGCAGCGCACGCACCGGTGGATGAGCATCCAGTCGCCGGTGCGGAGCACCGCGATGGCGATCGGGCTCATCCGGCCCTCGCACTCGCTCGGGCCGCCTTCGACGTGGTCGGAGACGTGCTGCGAGTGCAGGCAGGACGGGCAGTGGTTGCGCAGCGAGCCGTCGCTCGCGGTCTTGGTGGCGGTCAGGCCGCACCAAGCGCAGGTGAAGGTGTGGATCTTGAGGGTATTGGCGGTGTTGGACACCCGGAGCTCCTTGCTGGGAAGAACAGAAAAGACAGCAAGAGCAGGCCGAGCGGCCTCGGTGGCTAAGCGGAGCAGCGAGGCGCGCTCGGCTCGATGCGGGTCATGGACACGTCCCTCTAGGGCCTGAGGCCCGGTCGACGTCCGCCCTGGTGCGGACCCGACCACGGTAGGAACCGCGGCCGGGTCCTGTCAACGCGTTTTTCAGGACGTGATGCGGAACGTGGCGTCGGCCCGTGCGGTCGCCGTGGTGATCGGGTCGATCCGCAGCAGGTAGTCGTAGTGGCGGAGGTAGCGGTCGGGGAAGTTGTAGGACTGGAACGACGCCGCGGACGCGTCGGCGAGGCCCGCGGTGCGGCGGAACGTCGCGTCGGCGGCGAACTGGGCGGTCCCGTCGTTCGGGGCCAGGACCAGGTCGTATGAGCTGTGCCGCAGGTAGTAGCCGGGGTAGTTCACCGACTCGAAGGAGACCGTGGCGGTCCCGGCGAGGCCGGTGACGAGGCGGAACTGGCCGTCCTGCGCCGGGGAGACGGACGGGTCGATCCTGACGTCGAAGTCGGCGTGCCGCACGTATCTGGTCGGGAAGTTGTACGACTGGAGCCGGTTGTAGGCGCCCACGGTCTCGCCGGAGGGCACGGGCAGCACGGTGCTCACGGAGACGGGGGTGCCGAGGTTCGGCGTCCCGTCGGCGTTCCAGGAGAACTCCTGGATGCGGGTGGTCCGGGTGCCGCCGCAGCCCTGGGACGCGGAGGTGTTCGCGTGGTAGACGATCCAGTGCTCCGTGCCGTCGGGCGAGGTGAAGAACCCGTTGTGGCCGGGCCCGTAGACGCCGTTCGCGTCGCTGCGCTGGAACACCGGCTGGGATTTTTTGGTCCAGGCCGAGGCGCTGAGCGGGTTGGTGCCGGTCAGCTCCAGGAGCCCCAGCTTGTAGTCGGGGCCCTGGCAGGCGCTGGCGGAGTAGACGACGAACGTGCGGCCGTTGTGCTGCAGCGCCACCGGACCCTCGTTCATCGGCGTGCCCTGCGTCTCCCAGCTCAGTTGCGGGGTCGAGATGGCGGTCCGCTGCGTCGAGAGCGTCCACGGACTCGTCATGGCCGCGATGTAGATGCTCGGGTCGCTGCCGGTCCACTGGCCCGGCACCCCGGACCACAGGAAGTACCGCTGGGAGCCGATGGTGACGACGCTGCCGTCGATCCCCCACCAGTTCTGCGCCCCGAAGATCATGCCCTTGTAGGTGTAGGGCCCCATCGGGTCGGTCCCGGCGCTCTCGGCGACGTGGACGCGCTGGTCCTCGATGCCGCCCGCGCCCGCGGAGTAGTAGAGGTACCAGCGGGGGCCGTTGGGTCCGTTGATGAGGTGGAACTCGGGGGCCCACACGTTCTTGTCCCGCCCGGCCGGGAAGTCGTTGTAGACCGGGACGGCCGCGGCGTGCTTGAGCCCTTCGACGGTGGCGGCCCGGCGCATGGTGATCGGGCCGTTCCACGGGGTCGTCATGAGGTAGTAGTTCCCCTGGTAGTAGGTCATCCAGGGGTCGGGTCCGGAGCTGTTGAGCGGGTTGGTGAACGTCGCGGTCTGGGCCTGCGCGGCGGGGACGGCGACGGTGAGGGAGGCGAGGAGGGCCAGCAGGGTGAGGAGGAGCGCCGGGAGGCGCCGCGTGCGGGACATGCCGATCGCCTCCTAATAGGTCACTTGGAAGGTGGCGTCCCGGCGGTCGGCGAGCGCCGAGCCGGAGGAGAGCGGGTCGATGCGCAGCACGTACCCGGAGTGGCGCAGGTACCGGTCGGGGAAGTTGTGGGACCGGAACGAGGCCCAGGCGCCGTCGGCGAGCCCGGCGGTGCGGTGGAAGGTCGCGTCCTGGTCGAACAGCGCGGAGCCGTCCCTCGCGGCGAGCTGGATCGCGTAGTCGGCGTGGCGCAGGTAGCGGCCGGGGTAGTTCACGGACTCGAAGGAGACGCCCGCGGCGTCGGCGAGGCCGGGGACGAGACGCCACTGCTGGTCTGCGGGCGGCTCCATCGGGAACGGGTCGATGCGGCCGACGTTGCTCGCGTGGCGCACGTAGCGGTCGGGGAAGTTGTAGGACTTGAGGCGGTTCCAGTTCGGTGCGCCCCAGCGGGACAGGAGCGCGGTGCGCTCGGCGGCGGTGATCGGGACGATCCCGGCGTGCTTGGAGCTCATGGGCGCGGTGTAGTTCCGCTGGTCGAGAGCGGTCCAGGAGTTGCCCGCGATGTCGCCCGACTGCCAGGCGTAGAACACGGCGTTGGAGGGCGAGAAGGAGTCGCCCCACAGCCAGAAGGCGCTTCCGGTGTTGGCGGCCACGAGGATCGGCGCCTCGATCGCCGAGCCCTGCCGGAGTCCGCCGGTGAGGGTCGTGTACGAGTTCGGCGCGCCCGTGGCGGACCGGGAGACGTAGAGGTTGCCGTCGGCGAGGTTCTTGTACGCGAGGTAGAACGCGCCGCCGTGGCGCAGGACGTCGCCGTCGAGGACGTTGAATCCGGGGTCGAAGTAGACCTGCGCGGCGCCCATGTTCACGAAGTCGGTGGTGTAGTTGACGAGAAGCACGTCGCGCGTGCCGTTGTTCGCGGAGTAGACGACGCCGTACTGGCCGCGCGCGGGGTCCCAGAACGCGGTCGGCGCCCACGAGTGGGTGGCGAGGCTGTGGAGCTTGACGCGGCGGTAGCCGGTGAAGCTGCGCAGGTCCGCCGAGTCCCAGACGTGGATGTACTGGTTGTTCAGGTTGAACACGCGGCCTTTGAGGTCGGTGGCGAGGACGGTGAAGGTGCCGTCCTGCTTGCGGAGGAGGAACGGGTCGCGCAGGCCCTGCATCCCGGCGGTGGGGACGGCGACGGGCTGGTTCTGGTTCAGGGGCGTCCAGTTCAGGCCGTCGGTGCTGACGGCGAGGTGGAGCGCGTAGGAGTCGTCGGTGGAGTTCGGCGACTCCTTGAAGTAGGCCATCGCGTAGGCGCCGTACGTCTGCGCGTGCGCCGAGGAGGCGGGGAGCGCGGCGGCGAAGGCGGCGGCGAGTCCTGCGGTGAGGACGGTCCGGCGTGCGGTCATGTGAGGGTGCCTTTCGGGACGTGAGGAGTGGGGGTCCGCGCCCGGGACTGCGGCGAGATCCCCTGTGAGCGATCACATCGCGCTTGAATGGTACCGGTAACAAATTGAGGGAGTCAAGTCCGTCGATATATTCGACGGCCTCGACTCCCCCGGTGGACCGGGCGTGCGGTCAGCCCTCCCTGATCCGGTCCCGGATCCAGGCGCCCGCCTCCTTGAGGTTCCCGGAGTCCCCGGTGAAGGGCCCGCCGGGGCAGGTGCCGGGCTCGAACGCGGCGCCGGAGCGCTCGTCGTCGGAGTAGTTCCAGTTGACCCAGCTGATCCCCTTGTCCGCCATGAGGTCCAGGTACCGCTGGGTCATCGCGAAGTCGTTCGGGCCGTCCCCGGTGTACTCCTGGGTGCCGAATTCGGTCACGAACACCGGGATCTCGTCGGCCGCGCCGGCGAGCCCGTCGAGGTAGTAGTCGTCGTGCGAGGCGGCGTAGAAGTGGAACGTGTACATGACGTTCTCGGCGTCCACCTGGTCGTCGATGACGTCCTGCGGGCCGCCGTCGCCGGACAGGCCCAGCGAGGACCAGTCGGGGGTGCCGAGGATGATCACGGCGTCGTCGTCGTACTGGCGGATCACCGGGATGATCGACTCGTGGTAGGACTTGATCGCCGACCACGCGACCCCGTTGGGCTCGTTGGCGACCTCGTAGAAGATGTTGTCCTGGTCGCCGTGCTCGCGCGCGATCTCGGCGAAGAACGTCTCGGCGCGCTCCAGGTTGTAGTTCGGATCGCCGGGGTCGAGCATGTGCCAGTCGACGATGACGTACTGCCCGCGGGCGGTGACCTCGTCGATCAGCTCGTGCATGCGGGCGGTGAAGCCCGCGGGGTCGGTCTCGTACCCGTCCTCCTGGATGTACATCGAGAGGCGCACGATGTCGGCCTCCCAGTCGTAGGCGAGGGCGTCCAGGGACGCGTCGTTGAGGCACTGCGAGTACCACTGGAGGCCGTGGGTGCTCATGCCGCGCAGCTGGACCGGGTTCCCGGACGCGTCGCACAGGGTCGTGCCGCACACGGACAGCTGCCCGTGCTCGGCGGCAGGGCCGGCGACGGCCTCGGTGCCGGGGTCCGCGGCCGGGTCGTCGTGGTCGTCGCCGGAGGCCGCGCCGATGCCGAGCGGGGTGATGACCGCGACGGCGGCGAGGGCCGCGAGCAGGCCGAGCAGCCGCTTGCGGCGGGGTGGGAGCGCCATGGACTCCTCCTCAATAGTTAGGCAGTATTACTATCTATTGATGAGCTTACGGGGACCGCGATTTCGAGTCAATAGATTGACTTCGACCAATATTGTCGGTTTCGCGGCCCCGCGCGCTAAGCGCCCCGGTGCAGCTTCGGCACGTCCGCCAGCAGCGACCGCGTGTACGGGTGCTCGGGCTCCGCCACGATCCGCTCGGCCGGGCCCGCCTCCACGATACGGCCGCGGTGCATCACCGCGATCCGGTCCGCCAGGTAGTACGCCGGCCCCAGGTCGTGCGTCACGAACAGCACCGTCATCCCCCGCTCGTCGCGCAGGTCCGCGAGGAGGTTGAGGACCGTGACGCGGACCGACGCGTCCAGCATGGACGTCGCCTCGTCGGCGATGAGCAGCCGCGGGCGCAGCATGAGCGCCCGCGCCAGCATGACCCGCTGGCGCTGGCCGCCCGACAGCTCGTGCGGGCGCTTCGCGAGCGTCTCGGCCGCGTCGAGGCCCACCGAGGCGAGCGACGCCTCCATGAGCGACCGGCCGTCGGTCCCGGAGGGCAAGAGCTGCAACGCGGTCGCGAGCGTCGCCTCCACCCGCCGGTACTGGTGGAACGCCGCGAACGGGTCCTGGAACACCGCCTGGACCTCGCGCCAGTAGTCGCGGCGCCCGGCGCCGCGCACCGCCGTCACGTCCCGGTCGTCGAAGACGACCCGGCCCGCGCTCGGGTCCGTCAGGCACAGCAGCAGCCGCCCGAGCGTGCTCTTCCCCGAGCCGCTCTGACCCACCAGGGCCGTGACCTCGCCCGCGGCGAGGCGCAGGTCCACGCCGTCGACGGCCCGGACCTCGTCCTTCCCGCGCCCGAAGACCTTCGCCAGGCCCTCGGTGCGCAGCAGCTCGTCATGCGGCATCGACCGCCTCCTCCGATTCGGCATTGCGCCAGCAGGAGTCGTCGCGCGGCCCGGTCACGAGCCGCGGCGGACGCTCGGCGGTGCACTTGTCCATGGCGTGCTCGCAGCGGGGCGCGAACGGGCAGCCCGCGATCGGCGCCCGCAGGTCCGGCGGCGAACCGGGGATCCCCGCGAGGCGCCGGCCCCGCGTCCCCGGCTCGGGCACCAGGACCGACGCGAGCAGCGCCTGCGAGTACGGGTGGCGCGGCGACGCCACGAGGTCCCGCGCGGGGGCCTCCTCCACGACGCGGCCCGCGTACATGACGGCGATCCGGTCGGCCAGCTCCGACAGGAGCGCCACGTCGTGGGTGATGAACACGATGCCCTCCACGAGGCCGTCGGATACCAGGCGCCGCAACAGGTCCACCAGGAGCCGCTGCGAGGACACGTCGAGCGCCGACGACGGCTCGTCGGCGACGAGCAGCCGCGGGTTCCGCAGCGTCGCCAGCGCGGTCACGACCCGCTGGCGCATCCCGCCGGAGAGCTGGTGCGGGTAGGCGCGCAGGACGCGCGGCGGGAGTTCGAGGGCTTCGAGGCGGGCGGCGGTGCGCCGCAGCGATTCCGAGCGCTTGATGCGCCGGTCCCCCGCGGCGAGGATGTCGTGTGCGAGGGCCCCGACGCGGCGGGTCGGGTTGAGGGCGTTGAGGGCGCCCTGCGGCAGGAGGGCGACGGTGCCGCCGCGCAGGGGCCGGTGGGAGGCGGGGTCGGTGAGGTCGACGTCCTTCCCGCCGACGGCGAGGGTCCCGGAGGTGACGCGCAGGGACGGGGCGGGGTTGAGGGAGAGCACGGAGGCCATCGTGGACTTGCCGCACCCGGATTCGCCGACGACGCCGAGGATCCGGCCCGACTCGACGTCGAGGCCGACGTCGTCGAGGGCGTGGAACCTCCCTTCGCCGGCGTCGTAGTGGGCGGTGAGGTTGGTGAGGCTCGCGAGGGTCATCGGGCCGCCTTTCCGGCGCGCAGCCGCGGGTTGAAGACCGTGTCGAGGCTGGACTGGACGAGCAGGAGGGAGAAGGTGATCGCGGTGATGAACACGGTGGGGGTGAGGAAGACCCACCACTGGCCGCCGCGGATGGACTCCCAGGCGATGGCCCAGTGGAGCATGACGCCGAGGGAGGCGGTGCCGGAGGGGCCGAGGCCGAGGAGGCTCAGGGCCGCTTCGGCGAGGATCGCGCCGTAGAGCTGGATGACGAAGGCCATGACGATGTAGGACATCATGTACGGCAGGAGCTCGACGGCGATGATCCGCCAGGTGCGCGAGCCGGAGAGGCGCGCGATGTCGACGTGTTCGCGCTGCCGGAGGCTGGCGATCTGGGAGCGGACGGCGCGGGCGGTCCAGGGCCAGGAGACCGCGCCGATGCAGGCGCCCATGACGGTGACCGAGCGGGTGTCGAGGCTGATGGAGAGCAGCAGGAGCACGATGATCGCGGGGACGGTGATCATGATGTTGGTGAGCCCCATGAGGATCTCGTCGGCGAGGCCGCCGCGGTATCCCGCGAGGGTGCCGATGAGGACGCCGAGGACGGTCCCGGCGATCCCCGCGAGGAGCCCGATGTAGAGGGACGTGCGGATGCCGTGGACGAGCTGGATCCCCACGGACCGGCCGAGGTGGTCGGTGCCGAGGAGGAAGTCGGCGCCGGGCGGCTGGAAGGACGGGCCGAGGAGGTCGCCGGGCCCGGCCGGGGCCGCGAGGGGCCCGATGAGGCCGGCGGCGGCGATGAGCAGGAAGACCGCGGCGGCGGCGTGGAACCGCGGCGGGAGTGCCTTGAGCGCCTTCACCGTTCGCCCCTTTCAGCGGCGCGGATGCGCGGGTCGATGAGGCCGTAGAGGACGTCGACGAGGAAGTTCGCGACGAGCACGACGACGAGGACGAGGAGCGTCACGGCCTGGATGACCGGGTAGTCCTTGTTGAGGATCGCTTCGTACAGGAGCGTTCCGATCCCCGGGTAGGAGAACACGATCTCGGTGAGGAGCGCGCCGCCGACGAGCGTGCCGATGGCGAGCGCGAGGCCGGTGACCTGCGGGAGCATCCCGTTGCGGAAGATGTAGCCGATGATCTTGCGGTCGGCGAGGCCGAAGCTCTCGGCGAACCGCACGTAGTCGGCGTCCACTTCGTACACGGCCATGGACCGCATGCCGATGGCCTGCCCGCCGATGAACACCAGCAGCAGGGACAGGAACGGCAGGAACCAGTGCGAGACCGCGTCGGCCGCGAACAGGCCGGTCCACTCGGGCTTGAGGCCGAAGGACCAGCCGCCGCCGGCGGGGAACAGCGGGAGCGCCACGGCGAGGCCGTAGAGCAGCAGGACCGCGAGGCAGTAGTAGGGCGCGGCGGTGAGGAACAGGCTGGAGAGGTAGACGCTCCGGTCGAAGCCGCCGCGCCGGTAGGCGGCGACGGCGCCGACGAGGTTGCCGATGAGCCAGCCGAGGAGGACCGCGGGGAGCTGGAGTGCGATGGTCCACGGCAGGGCGTCGGCGACCATCGCGGCCACGTCGGCCGGGTAGCGGCTGAACGAGGTCCCGAAGTCCCCTTGCACGGTCTTCCCGATGTACGTGAGGAACTGCGTCCACAGGTTCTGGTCGAGCCCGAACTCGGCGATGTAGGTCTCGTAGACGCGCTGCTTGGTCTCGGAGGAGGCGTGGCCGCGCAGGGCCTGGCCGATGAGCGTGTCGACGGGGTTGCCGGGGAGCAGGCGCGGCAGGAAGAAGTTGAGCGCCAGCGCCGCGGCGAAGGCCGCGGCGTACCAGCCCAGCTTGGCGAGGATGTGGCGGAGGAGGGTCATGTCCTAGGACTCGGCGGGCTTGATCTTGGAGAGGATCTGGATGCCGGTCATGCCCTGCATGGGCGCGCAGTACGGGTCGTCCTTCGTGGGGAAGCCGGTCCAGTTCTTCTCGCTGAACTGGTAGAACTCCAAGGGGCGGTACATGAGCGGGATGGCGGGGGCCTCGGCGCGGATGATGTCGTCGAGCTGGGTATAGGCGGCGGTGGCGGCCGCGGCGTCGGCGGCGGTGGCGGCCTCGTCGAGGAGCGCGGGGACGGCGTCGTGGTGGAAGCGCCCGAAGTTCCAGAAGGCCATCTCGCCGACGGGCGGGACGTCGCGGTCGTCGATGAGGTCGCGGATGCGCGACCAGGGGCTGGAGGGGGCGACGTCGGAGACGTACCACAGGACCATGTCGAAGGCGCCGTTGCCGAGGTTGTCGTTGACCTCGGTGAAGTCGCTGAACTCGGTGGCGACGTCGATCCCGGCGGCGGTGGCGGTGGTGGCGACGATGTCGAGGGCGGCGTTCCAGTCGGTCCAGCCCTGCGGGGTGGCGGCCTTGAACGGGCCGAGGCGGGTCCCGTCGGGGAGGACGTAGATCCCGTCGTCTCCTTTGGCCGCGCCGACCTCCTGTTCGAGGATGCGGGCGGCCTCGTCGGGGTCGTAGGACCAGCCCGCGGCGGCGGCCTCGGCGTTGAAGTGGACGCTCTCGGCGCCTTCGGGGAGGATGACGCTGGCCTGTGCGGGGTCGCTCATCCCGGCCATGGCGGACTCGGCGATCTTGGCGTAGTCGATGGCGTGGGCGAGCGCGCGGCGGACGCGGGCGTCGGCGAGGGGGCCGGTCGTGGTGTTGATGATGAGCATCGGGATGGAGCCGGGCAGGTGGTAGGGGGCGTCGCTCTGCCAGGTCTTGACGGGCAGGCCGCGGTCCTCCCAGAGCTCGTTGACGCGGGGCAGGAAGTACGCGGAGAGGTCGATGTCGCCGTTCTGGAAGGACAGGTTGGCGGCGTCGTTGCCTTCGTAGATCGCGTGGACGACCTGCTGCGGGACGGGTCTGCCGTGGATCTCGGCGCCCCAGTAGTCGGGGTGGAGGGCGAGGGTGACGTCCTGGTGGGAGTAGGAGTCGAGGGTGTAGGGGCCGGAGCCGACGGGCTCGGTGTTGGGGTGCTCGGTGAGCTCGGCGTCGGGGACCTCGGCCCACACGTGCGCGGGGAGGATGTACGTGAAGCAGAGCAGGTCCATGAGCCGGAGGCGCTGGGGGCGTTCGGCGTTGAGGGTGAACACGACGGTGCGGTCGTCGGGCGCCTCGATGGCGTCCACGTAGGACCAGATGTCGCCGTAGGCGATGCCCTCGTTGCGGTCGGCGAGGCCGAAGGTGGCGATCACGTCGGCGCTGGTGAGCGGCTTGCCGTCGTGCCAGGTCGTGCCCTCGTGGAGGGTCACGGCGCCGGTGTCGCCGTCCCAGGCGATGCCGGAGGCGAGGAGCGGTTCGGACTCGCCGGTGAGGAGGTTGAAGTTGAAGAGCGTCTCGTAGAGGTGGACGGCGTAGTTGCCGACGGGCCAGGAGGCGGTCCAGCCGAGGGGGTTGAAGTTGGTGGGGGCGCCGTCCTGGAGCCCGGCGGTGTAGAGGGTGGTCGCGCGGGCGTCGCCGCCGCCGGTCCCGGTGCAGGCGGCGAGGGCGGCGGCCGCGCCGAGGGCGGCGGAGGTCTGGAGGACGGTGCGGCGGCTCGGGCGGCCGGGGCGGTGCGTCATGGCGGTGTCCCTTGCTCGGGGTGACGGTGAGGAGTCTCGGGGGTGCATCGAGCTTAATAGTTAGATAAGGTTACTAACTTATAAGCGCCGATAGTATACTCAGCGGGCCCCGGGGTCAACATCGACGCGAACAGAACTTCCCGCGGCCGGCCATCAGCGACGAAGGACGCCCATGCGAACGAACACGGACCCGCCCGTCCCCTCCGGCTCCTCCCACCTGCTGCGCACCATCAACGAGCGCGCCGCGCTCTACCACCTGCTTGAGAACGACACGCTCACCCGCGTGGAGCTGCGCAAGCTCACCGGCCTGGCCAAGCCCACGGCCTCGCAGGTGATGCTGCGGCTGGCCGAGTCCGGGCTCGCGGTCACCCAGGGGCGCACCACCGCCAGGCAGGTCGGGCCCCGGGCCGAGGTGTACTCCGTGAACGCCGACCACGCGTTCGCCGCGGCCGCGACCCTCCACGAGCCCGACGGCGTCACCGTCGCGATCCGCGACCTCAAAGGGCGCGAACGGACCTCGTCGACCCGCACCTTCGACTTCAACGAGGTCCCCGTCGACACCGCGGTCCAGCGCATGCTGCGCCGCACCGCCGACGACGCGGGGATCGCCCTGGACCGCGTCGCCGTCGTCCACCTCGCCGTCCCCGGCGCCTACGACGCCGTCACCGACACCATCGGGTACGCCGACCTCCCCGGCGCCCCCGACGTGCGGCTCGGCGCGTCCCTGGAGTCGTTCATGGACTGCCCGGTGACGATCCACAACGACGTCAACGCCGCCACCGTCGCCGAGCGCCGCAACCCGGCCGTCTCCGGCGGCCTGGTCCTGCTGTGGCTGGGCCGCGAGGGCATCGGCACCGGGATCGACCTGGCGCACGGCCTCGTCGTCGGCGCCCGCGGCGCCGCGGGCGAACTCGGGTACGTGCCCGTCTTCCCCGACCGGACCGGCCCCGACGACCCGACCTACCAGGACTGGATCGGCGCCCCCGCCGTCCTCGCCCTGGGCCGCGAGCACGGCGTCGCGGGCGCCGACGCCGCCTCGGTCATGACCGCGGCCGTCAAGGTGGGCGCCCAGGCGTTCATGGACGCCTACGCCAAGCGGGTCGCCGGGGCGCTGCACCTGCTCACGTGCCTGTTCGACCCGCCGAGCCTGGTCCTCGGCGGCGAGATCGCGCGGGCGGGCGGCGAGACCTTCGTGGAGTCGGTGCGGCGCGCGAACGCCTCGCTGGCCGAGCGGATCCTGCCGTCGGCGGTGTACGGCGACGCCGTCGCGATCGGGGTCCTGGACCTGGCGTACGCCGACCTGAAGGGCCGCGTGCTCGACGCGGCCCTCCCGGAGGCTCAGTAGGCGACGCGGACGGGCTCCATCGCGGCGATGCCGGCGGCGAGCCTGCGGTGGGCCGCGGTGTCGGTCGCGCCGGTGAGCGCGTCGAGCGCGGTCCACGCGGCGCCGAGCACCGGCGGGCGGTCGAGGCCGGTGTAGGACGCGAGCGGGAACTCCGCCTCCAGGATCGGCGCCAAGTGCCGGTGCAGAGCCGCGGGCGCGGCCGCGAGGACCCCGCCGCCGCCCACGATCGTGAACGGCCCCTTGCCGAGTCCGAGCCTGCGGGCCGCGACGCGGACCATCGCGGTGATCTCGGCCGCCTGGCGCTCCACGACGGACTCTGCGACGGCGTCCCCGGCGTCGGCGGCCGCGAACAGGCGCGGTACGAGCCCGTGGACCATGTCCCGGGGAAAGCGGCCGAAGTGCAGGCCGATCGCGGCGTCCTCGGCGGTGCCGGTCCCGAAGTGCGCGCGCACGGCCGCGCACAGGGCCGTGGCGGGGCCGCGGCCGTCCTCGGCGCGGGCGGCGTGGAAGAGCACGGCGTCCCCGAGGTCCTCGCCGCCGCCCCAGTCGCCCGTGGTCGGCCCGAGCGCCGGGAACCGCGACCACTCGTCGGACGCGTTGCGCCCCACGCTGTTCATGCCCGCCCCGCAGATGACGGCGACGGCGTTCCGGTCGCTCGTCCCGGCCCGCAGCAGCGCGAACACGTCGTTGTCGAGCACCACCTCGTCGGCCCAGCCGCGCGAGCGGGCGTCGGCGTTCAGCCGCTCGACCTCTACCGGGAGGTCCACGCCCGCAAGGAGGGCGTCGACCCGCGCGAGCGGTACTTCACTCCCCCACCGGGCTTCGGCGCGGACGGTGTCGATGAGCTTGCCCAGCAGGTCCACAGCCTCCCGGTAGCCGAGCCGGTGCGGCGAGGAGGTGCCGGTGCGCACGTAGGCGTGGACGCGGCCGTCTGCGGTCGCGGCGACCGCGTCGGTCTTGGAGTTCCCGCCGTCCACCGCGATGAAGGCGCGGTCCGCGTTCAGGCCCAAGGGAGGTGGTCCCGCCCGGTGGCGATGAGGCGGGCCGTCAGGCCCTCCGCGAGGTCGTGCTGGCCGACGAGGGGGTGCGCGAGCAGCGCTTCGTAGACGCGGCGCTCGCCGCCGCGGACCGCGGCCTGGACGCCCAGTTCCTCGTAGGCGGCGACGGCCGCGACGAGGCCGCGCTGGCGCGGCCCGAGCGGGGCCGCGTCGACGGGCGCGATGTCGGCGCCGACGCGGGCCGAGACCTCGATGACGGCCTCGTCGGGCAGGTACGGCAGGAATCCGCGGTTGCGGACGTTCACCGCGTGGACGCCGCCGTCCCGGGTGAGCAGCGAGCGCATGAGCGCCACGGCGGCCTCGGAGTAGTAGGCGCCGCCGCGCTGCGAGAGCAGGTCGGGCTTGCGGTCGAGGGTGTCGTCCTCGTAGATCTTCCAGAGTTCGGCCTCGATGCGGGCGACCTCCCGCCCGCGCGAGGGGGCGGTGCGCAGCCGCTCCACTTCCGTGTCGTGGGCGTAGAAGTAGTGCAGGTAGTAGGAGGGCACGCGACCGTCGGCGAAGACCGCGGCCGGGAGGTCCACTTCGTCGGCGATCTCGTCTCGGTGCTCGTCGAGGAGGCCGGGGAGGACGTCGCGGCCGTCGACGCGGACGCCGGTCTCCCAGGTGAGGTGGTTGAGGCCGACGTGGTCGAGGACGACGTCCTCGGGGGCGCGGCCGAGGAGCCCGGCGAAGCGGCGCTGGAAGCCGATCGCGACGTTGCACAGGCCGATCGCGCGGTGGCCCGCGTCGAGGAGCGCGCGGGTGACCATGCCGACGGGGTTGGTGAAGTCGACGATCCACGCGCCGGGGGCGGCGAGTTCGCGGACGCGGTCGGCGATCCCGAGCGCGACGGGGATGGTGCGCAGGGCCTTCGCGAGGCCGCCCGCGCCGGTGGTCTCCTGGCCGACGCAGCCGCATTCGAGCGGGAACGCCTCGTCCTCGATCCGGGCCCGCTGACCGCCGACGCGCAGCTGGAGCAGCACGATCGCGGCGCCCTCGACGCCGCGGTCGAGGTCGGTCGTCCACTCGACCTTCGCGCCGGACCCGTGCCGGCGCATGATGCGCCGCACCAGCGGGCCGATGACCTCCAGCTTGTCCGCGGCCGGGTCCACCAGCGCCACTTCGTCGATGCCGAGCGCGACGGCGTTGGCGCCGAAGCCTTCGGCGAGCTCGGGGGTGTAGGTGGATCCGCCACCGACCACGGCGATCTTCATCAAGGTCCTCTCGATCAGCGACGGACATGAAGGGCCGTCATAAATAGTCAGGTTAACTAACTAACTGATCGATGTCAACGCGCGGACCGGAACGGGACCGCCTTGGATGGCGGTCCCGTCCGCCGGGTCAGAGCGCGTGCTTGAGGGTGAGCCAGCCGCCGTCGACGGGCAGGTCGACGCCGGTGATGTAGCCGGCCTCGTCGGAGGCGAGGTAGGCGACGGCGGTGGCGACCTCGTCGGCGCGGCCGACCCGGCCGACGAGCGTCGCGTCGCCGGCCCGGACGATGTCCTCCTCCGAAGTGTCGGCCCAGTGGGTGGTGCGGATCGGGCCGGGCGAGACCGAGTTGCACCTGACGTGCGGGGCGTACTCGACGGCGAGCTGCCTGACGAGGGCGTTGAGCCCGCCTTTGGCCGCGGCGTAGGCGGTGTAGCCCTTGAGCGACCGGTGGGCGTGGACCGAGGAGACCGCCACGACCGCGCCGCGGGCCTCCCGCAGCGGCCCGATGCAGGCTTTGACGCCGAGGTAGGCGGCCTTGAGGGTGACGTCGTGCGTGCGGTCCCAGTCCGGCTCGGACAGCTCGTGGGGCGCTCCGTTGACGCTCGCGAAGGCGTTCGAGACGAGCACGTCGAGGCGGCCGTGGGCGCTGATCACCTTGTCGTGCAGGGCGGTCCAGTCGGCGGCGCTGGAGGCGTCGGCGCGGTGGAAGCGGACCCCGCTCGTCTCGCGGGCGATCCGCTCCCCCGCCTCCTCGTCCACGTCGGCGACGTAGACCGCCGCGCCTTCGGCCGCGAGGCGCGCCGCGCAGGCCGCCCCGATCCCCTTCGCTCCACCGGTGATGACGGCGACTTTGCCTTCGAATCGGTTCATCGGCATACGGTAGCGTCCGAATCCACTGGGCCGTAACCTGATGCGACGATCCCGTCGCTATCCGGGCACGACCAGGTGCAGGCGGCGGTCGGCGAGGCCGATCGTGATCTGCTGGCCCCAGGCCACGGTGAGGTGGTCGGACTCGACGCCGTCGGCGAAGACCACGAGCCGCTCGCTCTCGCACACGAGCCGCAGCTCCTCCCCCGTGCCCAGGACGCCCGCGGTGAGCGCGGTGCCGGTGGCGGGCGAGGGCCACGCCTCCCGCACGAACCAGGACAGGGACGGCGCCTCCGGGCCGGGCAGGATCTCGCGCCGGTCCCGTTCGGCCGCAACGGAAGCAGTCCAGCCGGTGGCGCCGGTGCCGGTCCCGACGAGCACGCCCGAGGAGGACTGGCGCTCGCCGCGCCCCGCCGCGTCCACGAGGCGGTAGCGCGCGGACTGGTGGGCGGCGTGCCCGGCGTAGACCTCGTTGAGGCCCGCGAGCTGCTGGCCGTCGTCGAGCCGGGCGGCGACCATCGTGAGCCTGCGGGACGCCGCCGTCCCGGCGGCGACCGCCTGGAGCGCCTTGGCGACCGACGCGGCCCGGAACTGGACGAGGACGCCGCGGTTGCGTCCCGGCTCGGGGTCGACGCCGATCACGGGCTGGCCGGACAGGTACTTCGCGACGTTCGCGACGAGGCCGTCCTGGCCGACCGCGACCACGATGTCCTCGGGCGCGAACAGGAACCGCGGCAGGTCGTCGCGGTCGACGCGGCCGCGCCGCCAGTCGGCCGGGACCGCCGCGTCCACTGTGGTGAGCGCGGTTTGCAGGGCCTCGTGGCGGGCGGTGGCCTCCTGGAGGTCGCGGCCGCGCTGGCGCAGGAAGTGGTCGGCGGCGGCGCGGGTGCCGTGGCGGGCCAGGAGCTCGTCGAGTTCGCTGCGGCGGCTGACGACGACCACGCGCGGCGCGAGCGTGGCGCTCACTGCCGACCGTCCGCGAGCCGGGCGATGGCGCCGGTGAGCAGGTCGGGCGTGACGGTCAGCTGGCCGATCGCGGGGAGCTGCCCGGCGAGGTCGCGCATCGCGAGGGCGTGGAGGACGCCGGTGGGCAGGTCGCGGTAGATCGCCATGCGGGCGGCCTCGGCGTCGGCTTCGGCGGCGCCGACCTCGCGGACCCGGTCGGCCTGGGCCGCGGCGAGGGTGCGGGCCTTCTCCGCTTCGCCTTGGGCCGAGGCGAGTTCGGCGGCGGCGGTGAGCTCGGCGCGGCGCCGGTCGTTGGCGCCCTTCTGCTCCACGAGCTGCTGCTCGCGGCGGGCCAGCTCGATCTTGTTCTGGAGCTCGTTCTCGGCGATGGCCCGCTCCTGCTCGACGGCCTGGGCGCGGCGGGCGTACGTGGCCTTGTCCGCGTCCTGCTGCACCGCTTCGCGGGTGGGGGTCTGGAGCGAGCGCTCCATCTCGGGCTCGGGCCGGATCGCCACCACGCGGGCGCTGACGACCGCGACGCCGACGTCCCCCAGGCGCGCGTCGTCGGAGAGCGCGGCGGCCACGGCCTCGCGGACCTCGGTGATGGCGACGGTGAGCGCGTCGGCCAGCGGGACCCGGGCGAGCAGGTCGAGGGCGGGCTGCTGGGCGAGCTCGGTGAGGAGGGTCGCGACCTGGTCGAGGGGGCGGGCGCGGGCCTGGCCGCCGTAGGGGTCGACGGAGAAGTCGAGGCGGGCGGCGGCCAGCGCGGGGTCGGCGATGCGGTAGGTGACGGTGGCCTGGACGGTGACGTCGGCGAAGTCGGCGGTGCGGGCGTGGAACATCAGGGGCAGTTCGCGGTCGTCGACGGGGACTTCGGAGAGGACGGCGGTGAGGGGCCGGTACCAGAACGACTGGCCGGTCCCCTCCTTGACGGCGCGGCCGCGCTTCTGGAAGCGGACCCAGACGGTGGGGGTGCCGCGCAGGTGGCGCAGGAACAGGCGGTTGGTGACATCGGCCATGGGGTGGGCCTCCTTTTCTCGTCATCATGACGATAATCCTCGTGCTAGGTTATCGTCAAGGTGGTGAGAATGAGTTATCCGGTGTTCGCGGTCACGGTCGATCTGGTAGTGCTCACGGTCAGGGAGGGCGGCCTGCACGTGCTGCTGGTGCGGCGCGGGATCGAGCCGTACCAAGGGAAGTGGGCGCTGCCGGGCGGGTTCGTGCTCGAAGACGAGGACCTGGGGTCGGCGGCGCGGCGGGAGCTGGCGGAGGAGACGGGCCTCGCGGACGCGGGCGGGCATCTGGAGCAGCTCGCGAGTTACGGTGCGCCCGACCGCGATCCGCGCGGGCGGGTGGTGACGGTGGCGTACCTGGCGCTGCTGCCGGACCTGCCCGTGCCGACGGCGGGCACCGATGCGGCGGAGGCGGAGTGGCGGCCGGTCGGGGACCTGGGGCTCGCGTTCGACCACGACCGGATCCTCGCCGATGGCATCGAGCGTGCCCGCTCCAAACTGGAGTACACGCCGCTCGCGGCGGCGTTCTGCCCGCCGGAGTTCACGATCGCGGCGCTGCGGCAGGTCTACGAGGCGGTCTGGGGCGAGGCCATCGACCCGCGGAACTTCCACCGCAAGGCGACCTCGACCCCCGGGTTCGTCTCCCCCACGGGCGGTTCCACCGAGGGCGGCGCGGGCCGCCCGGCACGGCTGTACCGCCGCGGAGACGCTGCCCTGCTCAATCCCCCGCTGCTGCGGCGCAGCTCCGGGGATTGAAGCGGGTCGCCGGAGCCGGGCCGGGATACGATGCGGCGACTATGGGAGGAACCGTGTCGAAACCTCGCCTGCGGCGGCGCATCGCGCCCGCGCTGGGGCTGTTCGTGCTGGCGCCGTTCGTCGGGGAGCTGCTGCTCGGGAACCTGGCGATCTCGGAGTTCGGCCTCGCGCTGCTGCTCGCGCCGCTGTACGGCGGCGGGGCGCTGCTCATCCGCGAGACCGCGCGGCGGGCCGGGCGCGGATGGCCGACGATGGTGCTCCTCGCGGCGGCGTACGCGCTCGTCGAGGAGGGCCCGGTCGACCAGCTCCTGTGGAACGACGCGTACGCGGGACACGATCTGCTGCACGGGGAGTCGTACCTCCCGGCGATCGGCATGAACGTGGAGCTGACGGTGACGATCCTGGCGCTCCACACGGTCTGGAGCATCTGCGTGCCGATCGCGATCGTGGAGGCGTTCGTGCCCGACCGGCGCACGGAGCCGTGGCTGGGCGTCCCCGGGTTCATCATGACCGCGCTGGTCTACCTGGGCGGCGTCAACCTCGTGTTCTGGGGGACGCTCGCGGAGGAGGACTTCATGGCCTCGCAGCTCCAGTTCGCCTCGATCGGCGTCGTCATCGCGGCGCTCATCGTGCTCGCGTTCCGGGTCGGCCGCGACCCGCGCCCGCCGCTGCCGGGCCCTGCGCCGTCGCCGTGGGCCGTGGGGGCCGCCTCGCTCATCGGCACCAGCGCGTTCTGGGGGCCGGCGAACCTGGTGACGGCCGACTGGTACGAGTGGGTGAACGTGGCGGTGTGGTGCGTCGTCGCCGTCGCCGGAACGGTCCTGGCGCTGCGGTGGTCCAGGATGGACGGCTGGAGTCCGGTGCACGTCTTCGCCCTCGCCGCGGGCGCGACCTTGACCTATGCGTGGACCGCGTTCCCGGTCCAGCCCGAGACGCCCGGATCGGCGACACTGGACCTGGTCGGGAACACGGTGTTCGCCGCCGTCGCGGTCCTGATCCTCATCGGCGCGGGCCGCGCCGTCACCGGGCATGCAGGAGGAACCGTTGCTCTCGATCACTGAAGTCCGCGCACAACTCCAGGACGACCTGGACCGCCTCGCCCGCGAGCACGATGTGCCGGGCGCCGCGGTGGCCGTCGCGATCGGCGACGAGACCGCCGAGGCGGTGACCGGGGTCGTCAACCGCCGCACCGGGATCGCGGTGACGCCCGACGCGGTCTTCCAGATCCAGTCGGTCACGAAGGTCTGGACCGCGACGCTCGTCATGCAGCTCGTCGACGAGGGCCGCATCGCGCTCGACGACCCGGTCCGGGCGCATCTCCCGCAGTTCCGCACCGCCGATCCCGTTGCGAGCGAAGGGATCACCATCGCGCACCTGCTCACGCACACGGGAGGGTTCGAGGGCGACCTGTGGGCGGCGACCACTGAGGACGACGACGCGCTGCGACGGCTGGTCGAGGACGAGGTGCCGCGGCTGCCGCAGGAGCGCGCGCCCGGCGCCGGGTACTCGTATTGCAGCGCGGGGATGGCCGTGCTCGGCAGGCTCGTGGAGGTCCTGCGCGGCACGACGTTCGCCGAGGCGCTGCGCGAGCAGCTCGCCGAGCCGCTCGGGGTCGAGGACCTCGCGTTCGGGCCGAACGACGCGCTCGGGTTCAACACCGCCATCGGCCATGTGCGGCAAGACGACCGGGGCCCCTGGCCCCTCAAGGCATGGGCGAGCATGCCCGCGTCGAACCCCGCAGCGGGGAACCGGCTCGCGATGTCGGCGCGGGGCCTCCTGTCATTCGGCCGCATGCACGCCGGGGATGGCGGGAACGTCCTGTCCGCCGATTCGGCGCGTGCGATGCGCACCGGACGCGTCGCGATCCCGGCGAGCCCGGTCGTGCCCAAGCAGGTCGGCCTCGGCTGGGAGATCTACGGCGGCGGCGCGGTCGTCGGCCACGGCGGCGGTGCGCTCGGATGCGACGCGGTGCTGTACGTCGTGCCCGGCCAGCGCATGGCCGTCGCACTGGTCTCCAACGGCGGCAGAGGGAAGTCGCTCATGCGGGGGCTCGTGCACCCGCTCGTGGAGCAGGCGTCCGGGGTCGCGCTGTCCGGACCGGACCTGGAGCCGGCCGAAGCGGGGACCGCACTCGACCGGTGCGCGGGCGTGTACGCGAACAGTACGCAGCGGATCACGGTCGCCGCGGCGGACGGCGGGCTCGACGCGGTCGGCGAGTCGCTCGGCGACGCCGCCCTCATGTTCGAGCGCGTCGGCCTCCCGGTCGAGCCGATGAAGCTGCGGCTCAGCGAGGTCGGCCGCGGGCTGTTCCACAACGCGGGCGCCGGGTACGTCGAGTTCACCGGCGCCGATGAGGGTCCGGCCCGGTTCCTGGTCATGGGCCAGCGGCTGGTCCCCCGCACGGAGTCCGCCGGCGAAGGGGACCGCTAGCACCGGAGCCCGCCGACGGGATCGGTGCCGGAGAACTGCCGGAAGGCTGCCGGTCGACGCGGGTGCGCGGGACCCCAGGCGTCGATAGACTGGGCCGGGTCCCGGTGTCCCCTCGGCTTGGAGCTTGCATGTCCCCCTCCGGCGCAACGGTTTCCGTGCTCGACACCTGGCTGCGGGGCGTCGAATTCCTCGATGCGGGAGACAAGGTCAGGGCCTCCGACTGCTTCGAGTACGTCCTCGACTACGCGCCCTCGAACGCGGACGCGTGGCTCGGCCTGCACGCCTCGGGCGAGCGGCGGACCGAGGCGCTGCTCGGCATGCTGGAGCACCGGCAGCGGATGGGTCTGCTCCAGGAGGCGGCCGGACGGCCGCTGGAGTCCTCGTTCCGGTTGGGGCGGTTCGTGGAGCACCGGATCGCGCGGGCGTACCATGCGTGGCTCGCGTACGTGGCGGCGCTGATCGACGACGGGGAGCTGGAGCTCGCGGCGGAGCAGCTCGACCGGGCCGAGGAGCAGGAGCACGCCCTTGAGGACCGTGCGCGGCTGCTGAAGGCCCGCTGCTGCTTCGAGCGGGACGACTGGACCGCGACGCTCAAGGCCGCCGAGGGGATCGAGGCCCCGCGGCTGCGCGACGAGGCCCGGTTCTACGTCGCCGTGTCGCTGGTGAACCTCGGCGTCCCGCATGAGGCGCTCGACGTGCTCGACACGGTGCCCGGCGCATTGGAGGATCCGGAGTACGTCGCGCACGTGATGTTCGTGCGGGGCGCGGCGCTGGAGTCCCTGGGGCAGACCGCGGACGCCGCCCAGGCGTACCAGCGGGCGTTCCGGCTCGCGCCGGACAACGAGCGGTTCGCCGAGCGGGCGCGGGCGGTGGGGGCGGCCAAGCGGGTCGAGCTCGACTTCGACGAGGAGGCGGACCGTCCGGCGGACGACGCCGGGCGCCGGACGGCGCTGCTGGAAGACGCTGCGGCGCAACTTGACGCGATGATCGGGCTGGAGCCGGTCAAGTCCCAGATCGAAGCGCTCAAGGCCCAGTTCCGCATGGCGTCGCTGCGCCGCGAGCGCGGGCTGCCGGGCGGCGCCCGGCCCCACCATTTCGTGTTCACCGGCCCGCCCGGGACGGGCAAGACCACCGTCGCGCGCATCATGGGCGAGATCCTGGCGGGACTCGGGCTGCTGGAGCACGGGAGGGTCGTCGAGACGCAGCGCGCGGACCTCGTGGCGGGCTTCCTGGGGCAGACCGCGATCAAGACCCGCAAGCGGATCGAGAAGGCCGTCGGCGGCGTGCTGTTCATCGACGAGGCGTACTCGCTCGCGGGCAAGGGGTATGCGGGCGATCAGGACGCGTTCGGGGACGAGGCGCTCCAGGAGATCCTGACCGCGGCCGAGAACCGGCGCGACGAGCTCGTCATCGTCCTCGCCGGGTACACCGGGGAGATCCGGGAGCTGCTCGACGCGAACCCGGGCCTGCGGTCGCGGTTCTCTACGGTGGTCGACTTCCCGACGTATTCGGCGGAGGAGCTCGCTGCGATCGCGGCCTCGGTGCTCGGCGCCGGCGGGGAGACGCTCACCGCGGAGGCGGAACGGGCCCTGCTGGTCTCGTTCACGCGGGCGGCGAGTTCGGGACGGGTCGACGAGCTGGGGAACGGGCGGTTCGCACGAGAGCTGTCGCGCAAGGCCGCCGCGCAGCGCGATCTGCGGCTCCTCCGCGGCTACGGCGACAGCGGCACCCCGAGCGCCGCGGAGATGACGACGATCGAGGCGGTGGACGTCTCCAGCGCGTACGCGGACTTCACCGGGTGAGTGAGGCCCGCGCGGGTCAGGCGGTGAACGATTCGAGCTCTTCGCGGGTCGGGGGTTCGGCGCCGCTGCGGGTGCAAGTGATCGCTGAGGCCGTGACGGCGGTGTCGAGGACGGTTGCGAGGTGGGCTGATCCCATGCGGCGCAGTGCCTCGCGGTCGGCGAGGAGGCCGAGGGTTTCGAGGCGCCAGAGCATGCCCGAGGTGAACGCGTCCCCCGCGCCGACGGTGTCGGCCACGGTGATCGGGCGGGCCGGGCAGTGGTGCTCGGCGGAGGCGGTGACCGCGTAGGCGCCGCCGGCGCCGAGGGTCGCCACGACCATGGCGGGGCCGAGGCCGCGCCAGGACTTGACGACCTCCGCGGGCGACGCGCCGGGGTAGAGCCAGGCGAGGTCCTCGTCGCTGGCCTTGACGACGTCGGCGAGGGCCACGAGGCGCTCGATCCGCTGCCGGGCCTCGTCGGGCGGGCCCATGAGGGTCGGGCGCACGTTCGGGTCGTAGCTGATCACGGCATCCGTGGCGGCCAGGAGCGCTTCCACCGCGGCGGCGCCCGGTTCGAGCGCGGTCGCCAGGGAGCCGGTGTGGAGGCAGGTCGAGCCCGGCGGCAGGGTGAGCGGCCGCGTGGGGGCCCAGTCGATGTCGAACTCGTAGCGGGCAGCGCCGCGCTCGTCGAGGACCGCGGTCGCGGTGCTCGTCGGCGCGTCGCTCACGGTCCGGACGGCGACGCCCGCGGACGCCAGGTGGCGGCGGATCGCCTCGCCGCGCGGGTCGGGGCCGAGCTGGGTGAGGAGCGTCGTGGGCAGGCCCAGGCGCGCGGTGCCGAGCGCGACGTTGGCGGGCGAGCCGCCCGGGTGCTCGGCGGGCGGGGCCGCCGGGCCCGGGGGTCGCACCAGGTCCATGAGGGCTTCGCCGACGACGGTCAACACTGGTTTCCTCCTTGGGTTCTCGCGGTCCGCACGGGAGATTGACTCCAAATGTGAGTCATGCTACTTTCGAGTCTCCGGTGACAACGTTGTCGCCAACGTTGTCACCGATTCTCGCAGACGACCGCGAAGGATCGACATGGCGCGAACGGACGAGCCGCCCGACCGGAGGGCCCCGACGATCAAGGACGTCGCGCTGCTCGCCGAGGTCGGCATCAAGACCGTCTCGCGCGTCCTCAACGACGAGCCGGGCGTGCGCCCCGAGACCAGGGACCGCGTCCTCAAGGCCGTCGAGTCGCTCGGCTACCGGCGCAACACGATCGCCTCCAGCATCCGCCGCCGCGACCGCCGCACCGCCTCGATCGGGCTCGTCGTCGAGGACCTCGCGAACCCCTTCGCCTCCAGCGTCACCCGCGCCATCCAGGACTACGCCGCCGCGCGCTCGCACCTGGTCCTGGTCGGCTCCAGCGACGGCGACCCCGCCCGGGAGCGCACGCTCGTGCAGGAGTTCGGGTCGCGCCTGGTCGACGGCCTCATCATCGTCCCCTCCGGCGCCGACCAGTCCTATCTGGAGTACGAGCGGGCGCACGGCGTCCCGGTCGTGTTCGTGGACCGGCCCGGGAAGCGGTTCAAGGCCGACGCGGTGGTCTCCGAGAACGCCGAGGGCACCGCCGCGGCCGTGCGGCACCTCGCCGCGCGCGGCCACGAGCGGATCGCGTTCCTCGGCGACCGGCAGTCGGTCTACACCGCCGCGCAGCGCCTCGCGGGCTTCAAGGCCGCGATGGAGTCCCTGCACGGCGGGGCCGACAAGCGCTACATCCGCACCGGCCTGCGCGATCCGCGCCAGGCCCGCGACGCCGCCGTCGAGGTCTTCGGGCTCGACCCGGCCCCCACCGCCCTCGTGTGCGGCAACAACCTCGCCGCCATCGGCGCCGTCCACGCCCTGCAGGAGCTCGGCATTCGCGACCGCGTCGCCTGCATCGCGTTCGACGACGTCGAACTCGCCGACCTGCTGCGGCCCGCGCTCACCGTGATCGCGCAGGACACCGCGGCCCTCGGCGCCACCGCCGCCCGCCTGCTCTTCGAACGCCTCGACGAGCCGGGCGCCCCGTTCCGCCGGACCACCGTCCCGGTCCGCCTCGTGCCGAGGGAATCCGGGGAGATCCCCGCCTCGGCCTGACCGCAAGTGCACCACCCACATCGAGGACGAGGAGGTCCCCCGATGCAACCCTCAGTACGCACCCGATACGCCGTCGCCGCCGGACTCGCGACGGTCCTGGCCGCCAGCGCCTGCTCCGGCGCGGGAGGCGGCGGCGACGACGCGAAGACCATCACCATCGCCACGGTCGCCAACCCCCAGATGCAGGACATCGAGCAGCTCTCGTCGGTCTTCGAGGAGGAGACCGGCATCGACGTGCAGTTCGTGATCCTCCCCGAGAACGAGCTGCGCGACAAGGTCACGCAGGACATCGCGACGGAGTCGGGCCAGTACGACATCGTCACGATCGGCACGTACGAGACGCCGATCTGGGCGGAGAACGGCTGGCTCGCACCGCTGGACGAGTACGCGTCCGACCCCGAGTACGACGTGGACGACCTGCTGGCCCCGATCCGCGAGGCCGTGACCTATGAGGAGGGCCTGTATGCGGTGCCGTTCTACGGCGAGTCGTCGTTCCTGATGTACCGCAAGGACCTCTTCGAGGCCGCGGGCCTCACTATGCCCGCGAATCCGACGTGGACGGAGGTCGCGGACCTGGCCGCGCAGCTCGACGACCCGGAGAACGACGTGGCCGGGATCTGCCTGCGGGGCCTGGCGGGCTGGGGCGAGAACCTCGCGCCGCTGAACACGATCATCCACACGTTCGGGGGCCGCTGGTACGACGAGGACTGGAACGCGCAGCTGACCAGCCCCGAGACCGCGGCGGCCGTGCAGTTCTATGTGGACCTGGTGCGGGACTACGGCGAGGACGGGGCGGCGAACGCCGGGTTCTCGGAGTGCCTGACGGCCACGAGCCAGGGCAACGCGGCCATGTGGTTCGACGCCACGGTCGGCGCCTCGGTCCTGGAGGACCCGGAGTCCTCGGACGCGGCCGGGCTCATGGGGTACGCGCCCGCGCCGGTGATGGAGACCGAGCACTCGGGGTGGCTGTGGGCGTGGAACCTCGCACTGCCGGAGACCTCGCAGAACAAGGACGCGGCCTGGGACTTCATGTCCTGGGCGACCTCGAAGGAGTACATCTCGCTGGTCGGCGAGGAGCTGGGCTGGACCCGCGTCCCGCCGGGGAGCCGCGCGTCGACGTACGAGATCCCGGAGTACCAGGAGGCCGCGGCGGCCTACGCGCAGCCCACATTGGATCAGATCGCGAACGTGAACGTGACGAAGCCCGGCCTGTACGAGCAGAACTGGGCGGGCGTCCAGTACATCACCATCCCGGAGTTCCAGGACCTCGGGACCAGGGTCGGCCAGGAGGTCTCGGCGGCGATCGCCGGGAACCAGACGGTCGAGGAGGCCCTGGAGAAGGCCCAGCAGTACGCGGAGGAGACCGCGCAGACCGGTGGGTACCAGGGCGGTTGATGAGATGACCGCCGTCGTGACCCCGGCCCCGGCGCGCAGGCGCCGCGGGCCGGGCCCGCAGAAGATGCCGTTCGGCGAGCGCTGGAGCCGCCGGGAACCGCTCCTGCCCGCGCTGCTGCTGGTCCTGGTGCTCACGCAGCTGCCGATGCTGGTGACCGTCTACTACAGCCTCCAGTCGCGGAACCTGCTGCGCCCCGGCGAGACCGCGTTCGCCGGGCTCGACAACTACGCGGCCGTCGTCGGCGACGCGCACTTCAGGGGCGCCGTGCTCAACACGGTGGTCCTGACCGCGAGCGTGGTGCTGCTGGCGATGGCCCTGGGGACCGCGCTCGCGGTGCTCCTGGACCAGAAGTTCCTGGGCCGCAACGTGGTCCGGACGCTGCTCATCACGCCGTTCCTGGTGATGCCCGCCGCGGCGGCGCTGATCTGGAAGCATGCGATGTTCAACCCGCTGTTCGGCATCCTCAACTGGGTGCTGTCGCCGTTCGGGGTCGAACGCGTCGACTGGGTGTCGGAGCACCCGATGTTCTCGCTGATCCTGATGCTGACGTGGCAGTGGACGCCGTTCATGATGCTCATCGTGCTCGCCGGGCTCCAGAGCCAGGACCCGGAGATCCTGGAGGCGGCGAAAGTGGACGGCGCGAACGCGCTCCAGACGTTCCGCCGCATCACCTTCCCGCACCTGCGCCGGTTCATCGAGCTGGGGCTGCTGCTGGGGTCGATCTTCATCGTGAACACGTTCGACCCGATCTACCTCATCACGCAGGGCGGGCCGGGCCAGGCCACCACGAACCTGCCGTACTTCATCTACCAGGTGACCTTCCGCGCCTTCGAGGTCGGCGAGGCGGCCGCGGCGGGCGTCGTGGTCGTGTGCTGCACGATCCTCATCGCCACGTTCGCGCTGCGGGTCATCTCCAGCCTGTTCCGAGAGGAGCGCTGAGATGTCCGCGAAGCGATCCCGCCGCAAGGGGAACGTGCTGGTCGGCGTGCTCGCCTGGGCCGCCGCCCTGGTGTTCTTCTTCCCGGTGCTGTGGATGTTCGCCTCGGGCTTCAAGCAGGAGGCCCAGGCGAGCACCGACCCGCCGACGTTCCTGTTCGCGCCCGCGATGGACCAGTTCGAGGCGATCCTCGGGCGCGACTTCACCCCGTACCTGCTGAACTCGCTCATGGCGTCGATCGGGTCGACGCTGCTGGTGCTCGCGCTGGCGACGCCCGCGGCGTACGCGCTGTCGCTGCGGCCGGTCCCCGGCTGGCGCGACTCGCTGTTCTTCTTCATCTCGACGCGGATGATGCCCCCTGCGGCGATCATCCTGCCGCTGTACATCATCGCGAGCAATGCGGGCGTGCTCGACAACGTCACGATGCTCGCGCTGGTGTACACGGCGATGAACCTGCCGATCGCGGTGTGGATGATCCGCTCGTTCCTGCTGGAGCTGCCGACGGCGGTCCTGGAGGCCGCGAAGATCGACGGCGCCGGGTTCCTCACGGAGGTGCGGCGGATCATCCTCCCAATGATCGCGCCGGGCCTGGCCGCGACCGCGCTGATCTGCTTCATCTTCGCGTGGAACGAGTTCTTCTTCGCCGTGAGCCTCACCTCGACCCGGGCGGCCACCGTGCCGGTGTTCCTGACCGGGTTCATCACCAGCGAGGGCCTGTTCCTCGCCCGCCTGTCCGCCGCCGCGACCATGGCCGCGCTGCCGGTGATCCTCGCCGGCTGGATCGCGCAGAAATGGCTGGTCCGCGGCCTCACCATGGGAGCCGTGAAGTGATGCGCGCCGTCGTCATCGAGAAGCCCGGAACGATCAATACGACCACTGTGGAGGACCCGGCGCCGGGGCCGCGGGACGTGGTGCTGGAGGTGTCGGGCGTCGGCATCTGCGGCACCGACCTCCATGTGCTGGACGGGGACCTGGAGGGCTCGGAGTACCCGATCATCCCGGGCCACGAGTTCGCGGGGACCGTGGTCGCCGCGGGGTCCGCGGTCGAGAAGCTCGCGGTCGGCGACCGGGTCGCCGTGGACCCCAATCTGTTCTGCGGGGAGTGCCACTACTGCCGGATCGGGCGCGGGAACCTCTGCGAGCGGTACAACGCCATGGGGGTCATCCGGACCCCGGGAGCGACCGCGGAGTACTGCGCCGTGCCCGAAGGGAACTGCTACCCGATCCCCGAGGGCGTGGAGCTGGAGCACGCGCCGCTCATCGAGCCGCTGTCGTGCGCCGTCCACGGCTTCGACCTGCTGCCCGGCCGCGTCGGGGAGCACTACCTCGTGTACGGCGCGGGCACCATGGGCCTCATGATGGCCCAGCTCGCGCGGTTCGCGGGCGCCGCGAGCGTGGAGGTGGTCGACATCAACGCCGACCGCCTCGGGGTCGCGGAGCGCCTCGCCGCGGACCGGACCGCGACGTCGGCCGACGACCTCGACCGGCCCGAGGGCTGGGAGGTCGTCGTCGACTGCACCGGCGCGGTCCCCGCCATCGAGGACGGCCTCACCCGGGTCCGCAAGGGCGGCACGTTCCAGGTGTTCGGCGTCGCCCCCGAGCAGGCGACGGCCTCGTTCTCGCCGTTCCGGGTCTACAAGGACGAGATCACCGTCGTCGGGTCGATGGCGGTGCTGCACAGCTTCGGCCGGGCCGTGGAGCTCCTGGCCCGCAAGGTGATCGACCCCGAGGTGATGATCTCCCACTCGTTCGGCCTCGACGGCTACGCCGACGCGGTCGACCGCTTCCGCCGCGGCGCGGGCCGCAAACTCCAGATCCGCCCCGGGGCCTGACCTGTTGGACAACGCGGCCCCGTATTGGCAGGATCGGTACGGGGCCGCGCCGATGCGGCCCCCTGAGCAGAGGAGCAGCCATGTCACTCGCCCGAGTCCACAACTTCTCCGTCTCGCTCGACGGCTTCGGCACCGGGGAGGGCACGAGCCGCGACGCCTACTTCGGACACGCCGGGGAGCGCCTGCACGAGTGGATGTTCGCCACCAGGTGGTGGGAGGAGGGCGGCAGCGGCGGCGTCGACGACGCCTTCGTGCGCCAGCACGACCCGGGGATCGGCGCCGAGATCATGGGCGCCGGGAAGTTCGGCTTCCCCGGCTGGCACGAGGACTCGGACTGGCGGGGCGCGTGGGGCCCGAACCCGCCGTTCCACTCCCCGGTCTTCGTCCTCACCCACCACGTGCGGCCCCCGATCGAGATGGAGGGCGGCACGGTGTTCCACTTCCTCGACGCCTCCCCCGCGGAGGCGCTCGCCGCCGCGAAGGAGGCCGCGGGCGGTCTGGACGTGCGGATCGGCGGCGGCGCCACGGTGATCCGGGACTTCCTCACCGCGGGGCTCATCGACTACATGCACGTCGCGGTCGTCCCGATCGTGCTCGGCCGGGGCGTGCGCCTGTGGGACGGGCTCGAAGCCGTCGAGCGCGACTACAAGGTCGAGGCGACCTCCAGCCCGTCGAACACCACGCACCTGACGTTCACGCGCGCCTGACCGCTTCCGCGACGGCCGCGGTCGCGAACTGCTCGACCGCGTCCACGACCGCCTCGAAGCGCGGCGAGTGGAACAGGTCGAAGCCGTGGTGCGCGCCCGGCAGCTCCGCGTACACGACGCGGCCGGTGACCGCGCGCAGGTCGGCGGCGAAGCGGCGCACGTCCGCGACGTGCACGAGCGTGTCGTGGTCGCCGTGGACGATGAGGAACGGCGGGGCGCCGGCGTGCGCGCGGTCGAGCGGGGCCGAACCGGGCTCGTTCCCGAAGTACCGGCCCCAGTAGCCGTTCAGGCCCACCACGGCGGCCACGGTCGTGTCGACGCCCTCGAAGCCCGGCTGGAACGCCGGGTCGCCGGGGGTGAGGGCGGCCAGCGCGGACATGTGGGCGCCCGCGGAGGACCCGGAGAGGACGATGCGGTCGGGGTCGGCGCCCCACTCGGGGCCGTGCTCGCGGATCCAGGAGATGACGCGCTTGACGTCGGTGACGTGGTCCTCGTAGCCCGCGTCGGGGCGGAGCCGGTAGTTGGCGCTGATGCAGATCCAGCCGTTTGCGGCAAGGCGGTGGAGGAGCGGGCGGGACTGGGTGTTCTTGCGGCCCGTCTCGTAGTGGCCGCCGTGGAAGTGGACGAGGACGGGGGCGTCGGCCGGGTGCGAGCGGTGCCGGTAGAGGTCGAGGAGGTGGCGCTTCCCGGCGGGGCCGTAGGCGAGGTCCGCGATGCGCTCCACGGTGCGGGGCCGGATCGCGAAGGGGCTGAGCAGGCGGGCGAGGCTGGTGCGGCGCGGGGTGTAGGCCGCGCCGAGGGCCTTGCGGAGGGCGTGCGGAGTGCGGAGGCCGCGCCAGGCGGCGAGGGCGACGCAGGCCCCGGCGAGGACGGCGGCCACGGCGGCGACCGGGTTCGCGAGGTCCCCTTGGGAGGCCGCGAGGGCGGTGTCGGCGATGAAGAACGCGATCACGAGGAGCGGGAGTTCGTTGACGGCCAGGCAGACGAAGTACCAGACCGTGCCGAGGCGCTCGGGCAGGCGGGGGACGGGGACCGCGGGGAGGGCGAGGACCGCGAGGCCGATCAGGTAGCCCCAGGGGACGCTCATCGGCGCGCCAGCCCGGTGATGACGACCGCGCCGACGGCGAGGTGCATGCACAGGAGGCTCGCGACGGCTGCGGCGTCAGCGGCGCCGAGCGGGCCGAGGAGGGAGAGGGCGAGGAAGACGACCGCGACGATCGTCCAGATGCGGGTGCCGCGGGCGGTGGCGCGTTCGAGGAGGGCGAGGAGGCCCCACCCGGCGAGGCCCGCCGCGAGTGCGGCGGCGATGACGAGGACCGGGCTTACGGTGATGTCCGTGTTCCCTTGCGGGACGGTGAGGTCCACTCCGGCGAGCGGGGCCGCGACGACCCAGACGAGGAGGGCGGCCGCGGCGGCGGCGATGACGACGAGGAGTCGGCGGGCGTTGCGGTTCATGCCGACGAGTCTCGCCCGGGAGGCGGGCCCGGCGCCTCGGTCGGGGGGCCGCGGGGGTCCCTGCGGAGGGACGGGGCGCCTCCTACTTTCGGAGGTGACGGCCCGGCGGGGGCGGTGGCTAGCATGTGCCGGTGATCCATCGCCGTGCGCCGCGCCCCGTCGAAATCGCCTCCATGGGCGCGGGCGTCGGCCTGCTGACCGCGCTGTCGCTGCTGTCCCGGCCCTCCGTCGGGCCGCTGGAGTACGCGGTCGCGGTGCTCGCGTGGGCGGCGGCGATGGGGCAGCTGTGGCGGCCGGTGACCGGCGCGCTGGCGGCGACGGTGCTCGCGGTGGTGTCGCCGATGGCGACGACCGCGGCGACCGTGGGGGCGCTCCAGGTCGCGTGGCGCACGCGGTTCCGCACCGCGGTCGCGGTGTCGCTCGCGGGGATCGCGGCACACCTCCTCCAGTGGATCTGGCATCCCAACGCGGCCTTGGGGTTCGACTGGTGGGCACTGCTGGTGACCGTGGCGTACGGGGCGCTGCTGGGCTGGGGGACGCTCGCGCGCTCGCACCGGGACCTGGTGATCTCGCTGCGCGAGCGCGCCCGGCGCGCCGAGGCCGAGCAGGGGCGGCGGGTCGCGGAGGCGCGGGCCGCGGAGCGGCGGGGCCTGGCGCGGGAGATGCACGACGTGCTCGCGAACCGGTTGTCACTGGTGGCGACGCACGCGGGGGCGCTGGAGTTCCGGCCCGACGCGCCGCCGGAGAAGATCGCGCTCGCCGCGGGCGTGGTCCGCGACGGCGTCCACCAGGCACTCGAAGAGCTGCGGGAGGTCATCGGGCTGCTGCGCGAGGACGAGGGTGCGACGGGGGTGCAGCCGACCTTGGAGGCCCTGGAGGGGCTGCTCGCGGACGCGCGGGCGGCCGGGCAGGTCGTGGAGGTCGGCGACGGGCTCGGCGGCGCGGTGCCGCCGCCGACGGTGGGGCGCACGGCGTTCCGCGTCGTCCAGGAGGGGCTGACGAACGCGCGCAAGCACGCCGCCGGGCTCCCCGCGGACGTGTCGCTGGAGGGCGCGCCGGGCGGCGAGCTGGTGGTCGCGGTCGGGAACCCGCTGCCTCCGGCGGGGACGGGTCCGGCCGTGCCAGGGAGCGGGCTCGGCCTGGTCGGGCTCACCGAGCGCGTGCGGCTGGCGGGCGGGACGCTCGACCACTCCGCAGTCGGCGGGAGGTTCGAGCTGCGGGCCCGGCTACCATGGCCGACGTGATCCGCGTGCTCCTCGTCGACGACGACGCCCTGGTCCGGGCCGGGCTGTCCATGATGCTCGACGGCGTCGGCGACCTCCGCGTAGTCGGCGAGGCGGGCGACGGGCGCGAGGCGCTCGCCGCGGTCGAGGCCCACTCCCCCGACGTGGTCCTCATGGACCTCCAGATGCCGCACGTCGACGGGATCGCCGCGACCCGGCGGCTGCGCGCGCTGCCGAATCCGCCGGAGGTGGTCGTGCTGACCACGTTCGACACCGACGAGAACCTCCTCCACGCGCTGCGCGCGGGCGCGAGCGGGTACCTCCTCAAGGACACGCCGCCGGCCCGGATCGCCGAGGCCATAGCGAACGTCGCGGCCGGGGAGCCGATCCTGTCGCCGCGGATCACCCGGCGGCTCATGGAGCGCTCGGTGACGCAGGCGGGCGCGTACGAGCGGGCCCGCGAGCGGCTCGCGGCCCTGACGCCCCGCGAACACGACGTGGCCGTCGCGGTCGGGTTCGGCGAGTCGAACGCGGAGATCGCCGGGAACCTCGACATGAGCGTCACGACGGTGAAGTCGCACGTCTCCAGCATCCTCGCCAAGCTCGGCCTGGACAACCGGACGCAGATCGCGCTGCTGGCGCACGACGCCGACCTGGTCTGAGCCGCACCCGAACCGGTTCGTCCGAAAGGGTGAGTCCCTTATCGTCTGAACGGACCAATTCGCGATCGCGCTCGGTACGGGAGTCCACCTGTACCTGATCTGTCCCTTGTGCCCTCCGGAGCCGGTGGAAACGGAGGAACCGGGGCTGGCCCCGCTGGCATATCGTCCAGTGAGGGGCCCGCCCGTTCACTCCCCCGTCGAGTGAAGCCCCTGGTCAAGGAGACGCCATGGACAACCCCCTCCTCAGCCTGGACCCCGAGGACGCGATGCGGCGCGTCGAGGACTGGAAGGCGCGGGCCGACGCCGCCGCGGCGAACGCGCTCGCCGCGAGCGAGCGGCTGCAGGCGCTCACCGCCACCGCCTCCGACGACAACGGGACCGTCACGATCACCGTCGACGCCGACGGGATGATGACGAGGATCGAACTCTCCCACCGGGTCCAGAAGCAGTCCGCGCACTTCACCGAGGACGCCGTCATGGAGGTCTACCGGAAGGCGCAGGCGAAGCTCGCCGAGGCCGCCAAGGAGGTCGTCGCCGACAGCGTCGGGTCCGGGTCCGCCACCGGGAGGGCCCTCATGGCCGGGTACGAGCGGCGCCTCGAACGGATCGACGAGCCCGGGGAGCGGTGACCATGGGGCGGCTCCAGGTGCAGATCGACGAGCTGCACACCCACGCGGTCCACCTGCGCGGCATCCACGAGCGGTTCCAGGCCGTGCAGGGCGCCAGCGCGCACATCTCCGGCGGCGAGGACGCGTACGGCGCGCTGTGCGCGTTCTTCCCGTCGATCCTCCACGAGCGCCATGCGGCGCAGGAGGAGCTGGTCCGGGAGATCGCGTTCAACGTCGCGAGCCTCGCGGGCGCGGTGTCCGACAGCGCCGACGAATACGAGGACGCCGACAAGCAGAACGCCAGCGTGTTCAAGGCGATCAACAGCTCCACGGCGGGGCCGGTGGAGCCGTGAACGACGCGAACCCGCTCATCGCCACGAAGGCGGACATCGATCCGACGCAGCAGCGGAGCATCCTCACCGGGCTCTCGGTCGCCGAGGACGTGCACGACCTCACGGTCCAGATCCTCAGCGGCGAGTGGGTCGCGGCGGGGCTGACGCTCACCGGCGGGGCGCTCAACCTGGCGTCGTTCGCGATCGACCCGTTCGGGAGCCTCCTGTCGATGGGCGTGGAGTGGGCGATCGAGCAGATCCAGCCGCTGAAGGAGGCGCTCGACGCGGTCACCGGGGACCCGGAGACCATCGAGACGCATGCGATCACCTGGGACAACATGGCCGCGGAGCTCGCCTCCATCGGGGACGCCCTGAAGTCGGCCGCGGAGTCCGACATCACCGGGTGGCACGACACGGCCGCCGAGGCGTACCGGGCGATGGTCGCCGAGAACGTCGACGTCCTCTTCGGCGCGAGCGGGACCGCCGAGGCGATGGGCGCGGCGACGCGGGGCGCGGGGGCGCTCGTGACGACGGTGCGGGAGCTGGTGCGCGGGTTCATCGCCGACTGCATCGGGCGGCTGTGCCTGTGGATCGCCGAGGAGGTGTTCACGCTCGGCCTGGCGACGCCCGTGGTCATGGCCCAGGCGACCGCCGCGATCGTCAAGTGGGTCGCGCGGGTCTACGGGTGGCTGAGCCTCCTCGTCACCAGCCTGATGAACCTCCGCGCACTCATCGACGGGTAGGTCCGACATGCGCCGACTGATCCTCCTCGCCTTCGTCCTCGCGCTGGGCTTCCACAAGAAGACCCGCACGCCGCACGTGAACACGCCGCACGGCGCCAACGGGAAGCGCCCCAAAGGCGGCGGCGCGGACGCCGAGGGCAAGCGCCGCAAGGGCTCCGGGGCCGACACCGATCCGACCCGGCGCAGCCGCCACGCGACGGGCGCCACGGTGCGGGCGCGGCAGGCGAGCCTGAAGAAGGTCGCCACCGGGACCACGGCGCGGCCGAAGGCGCCGGGCGCGCCGAAGGGCCCCGACCGGCTCCCGGCGGGCCGGACCCGCAAGGACGCCAAGGGGAAGGACATCACGCTCGACCCGGACCGCGTGAAGCAGGCGCCGACCTACACGCGCGGGTTCGCCCAGGACCTCCCCAAGCCCGTGAAGGACCCGAAGACCGGGAAGTGGACGGTCACCCTGCGCATGCACGAGGGGTGGGACCGCTCGGACTTCGAGGCGAAGGCCAACCACCTGAAGAACCTCGGCGACGAGGGGAAGCTCGTCAAGACCCCCGACACGGCCGACCTGCGCTCGGACAAGACCGACGCGTGGCGCGCCGGCAAGGAGCGCGAGGCGTTCGAGCAGGCCACCGACCAGGCCGACCTGGACCGGCGGCTCGCCGAGCTCGACGGGCAGCAGGTCGACCACGCGCAGGACCTCCAGCTCGGCGGCGAGGACAGCCCGGACAACATGTGGGCCATCGACTCGGCGACCAACCACGGCATGGGCGGGCAGCTCCGGCAGCAGCTCGCGCAGGTGCCGAACGGCGAGCCGGTCCAGATCAACATCGTCCACGACAAGTACAGTCCCAAGCCGTGAGGAGGGTCCGATGGGTCATCTGGAGTCGATGCGGGCGAAGATCGACGGGCTGCGCGAACGCGGCGCCGACGCGGAGCTGGCGCGCCGCTGGGAGGACGACGCGGGCCGGTACAACGCGCCGCCGCTGCGGCTCGGCGAGCCCGTCGCGCTCGCGGGCGCGTACCCGGGGGGCCTCGCGGACCTGTACCTGGCGGCGGGCCCGGCCCGGTTCGGGGAGATCCTGTTCCTGCCGGAGGCCGCGTTCGGCCCGATGGACGCGATCGACGCGTACGGGGAGCCGATCGACGGCCGCAGGCGCCTGCGGATCGGAGACGTCGGCGAGGACGCGGTGCTCCTCGACCTGGACTCGGGGGCCGTGATCGTCTACTGGTTCAACTACTTCGAGCGCGGCTGGGACTCCGGGGTGCTCGTCGAGTGCGGGTCGGCGACCGAGTTCGCCGACACCGTGGCGATGGGCCCGGGGTACGCCGGGCTGCACGGCCCGAAGGAGCGGCAGCGCACCGCGTGGTGGGACGAGGACCCGTGGTTCGCGTACCTGCGCGAGACCGGCCTCGCCGGGGAGTAGCGGCATGCGCGACCAGCGGGAGTACGTGCGGGTCTGGGGCGCGGACAACGTGGTCCGGTTCCCGCGGAGCCGGTGGATGCGCGAGTTCGCCGCGCCCGCCGCGTCCTATCCTGACACCGACCTGATCCCGGTGAACATGTCCGCGGTGTTCACCTCGTTCCTGACGGGCCGGTTCGGGCTGTTCGACGACATGGACCTGCGGCGCGGCTCGGGCGGCACGATGCAAGTGGTGGTCGTGGGCGCGGTGCCCGCCGACCCGGAGGCGACCCTGTTCTGCTTCGACACGGCGACCGGCCGGATCGTCATGCTCGGCGTCAAGGACGGCACGCTCGAACTCGTCAACGCCAGTTTCAAGGCCCTGAGCGAGTTCCTGTTCCGGTTCGCGCAGTTCGTGGACGAGGACACCGGCCGCGCGGGCCGGGCCCGCCGCGCCGCGGTCCTCCGCAGCAAGCTCTCCCGCGTCGACCCCGACGCCTTCGCCGACCCCGGGTCGTGGTGGTCGGCGACGTTCACGCAGCTGGAGTACCGCACCCACTGAGGCCGTTCCGGGCCCCGGGAAACGGCTCGATGTCCGGCGGCCGCGAGGAGTAGGCTTCCGACGGCCTCGCCGGCGCCTCACGGCAGGGCCGGTTCCCCCTGCCCGCAGCGCTGCCGCCCCGCGCAGCCCCCCGCGAACGAGGTGCCCCCGTGCCCGGACCGTCTTCGTCCACTTCGGCCTTCGGCGACCGGAGGTCGACGGCGGCGCTCATCGCGCTCGCCGTCGCCGCGTTCTGCTACGTCACCGTCGAGACGGCGCCCGTCGGGCTCCTCGGCGAGGTCGCCGCCGACCTGGACGTGTCGCTCTCCCAGGTCGGCCTGCTCGTCACCGGGTACAGCGTCACCGTCGCGGTCGTCACGCTCCCGCTGGTGAAGCTCGTGGCGCGCGTCCCGCGGCGACCGCTGCTGCTGACGCTCATGGCCGTCATGGTCGTCGCCACCGCCGCTTCCGCCGCCGCCACCGAGTACGGGATGCTGTTCGCGGCCCGGGTCGCGACGGCCCTCGCTCAGGCCGTGTTCTGGGGCGTCGTCGGACCAGTCGCCGCCGGGATGTTCCCCGCGCACGTCCGCGGCCGCGTCCTCGCCGTCGTCTACACCGGCGGCTCAATCGGCCCGATGCTCGGCGTGCCCGCCGCGACCTGGCTCGGCCAGCGCGCCGGATGGCAGGCCGCGTTCCTCGCGCTCGCGGCCACGGGCCTGGTCGCCCTCGCGGTCCTGTTCGCGGCGCTCCCCGCGAAGCCGACCCGCAACGAGCACGCCGGGCGCGGCACGGTGCCGGACGCCAAGCGGTTCGCGCTGGTCCTGGCGACGACGGTGCTGTCGGTGGCGGGGTTCTTCGCGGTCTACACGTACACCTCGGAGGTCATCACCGCGGTCGCGGGCATGGCGCCTGCGATGCTCGGGCCGCTGCTGCTGGTGCGGGGCGTCGCGGACTTCGGGGGCATCGCGGCGGGCGGGGTGCTCTCGGACCGGTCCCAGCGGCTGGCGGTGGTGCTGCCGCTGGTGCTGCTGACGGGGATCTTCACGGCGATGTGGGTGTTCGGGGCGAGCCCGCTGGTGACCGGGACCGCGATCGTGCTGACGGGCGTGTCGATGGGGATGTTCAGTCCGGCGCTCCAGAACCGGGTCATGGAGTTCGCTCCGGGGAGCACCGACACCGCCTCGGCGGCGAACTCGGTGGCGTTCAACGTGGGGATCGCCCTCGGGTCCTCGCTCGGGGGCCTGACGCTCGCGCACGCCGGGGCTGGGGCCATCGCCCTGACCGGGGCGGTGTTCGCCGCCGCGGCGGTGGCGGCGGGACTGGCGACGACCGAGCCCGCGCGGGAGCGGACCGCGGTCGGGTCGCCCTGAGCAACGCCTTCAGCGAGAGTGCTCCGCCCGTCCGCTTGCGGCGCTGATCGATCCGGATCGATCGCGGGGGCGGGGAAGGGTCTGCACCCGGAGCGCTAGGCGTGGGTCGGCCACACGGGTCGGGGCGGAATTGTGGGACTGATCGACATGGTCCCGGGGCCGCTGCGTCCATAGCATTTACCGGCATGAATACCGTAACACCCGTTGGGGAAGGCCCGGCCGCGGGCGCGAGTCCGGTCTTGAGTGGACGGACGGCGCTGGTGACCGGGGCCGGGTCGGGGATCGGGCGGGCCTGCGCGGCCGCGCTCGCCGCGGCCGGGGCCGCGGTGCACGCCGTGGACCGCGACGCCGAGGCCGTACACGCGGTCGCCGCGGCGGTCGGCGGGACGGCGCACGTCGCCGACCTGGCCGACCCCGGGGCGGTCGCCGCGCTGCCGCACGACGTGGACGTCCTGGTCAACAACGCCGGGTTCCAGCACGTCGCCCCGCTCGCGGCGTTCCCGCTCGACCGGTTCGACCTCATGCAGCGCGTCATGGTGACCGCGCCGCTCCAGCTCATGCAGCAGTGCCTGCCGCACATGCAGAAGCGGGGCTGGGGCCGGATCGTCAACGTCTCCAGCGTCCACGGCCTGCGCGCCAGCGCGAACAAGGCCGGGTACGTCGCGGCCAAGCACGCCCTGGAGGGCCTGAGCAAGGTCGCCGCGATCGAGGGCGCGCCCCACGGGGTCACCAGCAACTGCGTCAACCCCGGCTACGTGCGCACCCCGCTGGTGGAGCGCCAGCTCGACGACCTCGCGGCCGCGGGCGCCGAGGACCCGCTCGCGACCGTGCTCCTCGACCGGACCCCCGTGAAGCGCCTGCTGGAGCCCGGAGAGGTCGCGGCCGCGGTCCTGTGGCTGTGCGGCCCCGGCTCCGGCTTCGTCACCGGGTCCTCCCTCACGCTCGACGGCGGCTGGACCGCCACCTAGCCCCGACATGTCCCCTCTAGAGAACAGGCACCGCCCATGACCGACCCAGCCCTCACCGCAACACCAGTCAAGCGCCGCAACGGCATAGGCCGCATCGTCACCGCCAGCCTGGTCGGCACCACCGTCGAGTGGTACGACTTCTTCCTGTACGGCTCGGCCGCCGCGCTGGTGTTCAACACCGCGTTCTTCCCCACCCACGACCCGCTGACGGGCACGCTCATCGCGTTCGCCAGCTACGCCATCGGGTTCCTCGCCCGGCCGCTCGGCGGCCTCGTCTTCGGCCACTACGGCGACCGCTTGGGCCGCAAGAAGCTCCTCGTGCTCAGCCTGCTGCTCATGGGCGGCGCGACGTTCGCGATGGGCCTGCTGCCGGTCTACGCGCAGATCGGCGTCGCCGCGCCGATCCTCCTGACGCTGCTGCGCCTGGTCCAGGGCTTCGCGCTGGGCGGCGAGTGGGGCGGGGCGGTCCTCATCGTCTCCGAGCACGGCGGCGCGCGGCACCGCGGGTTCTGGGCGTCGTGGCCGCAGGCCGGGGCGCCCGGCGGGAACCTGCTCGCCACCGGCGTGCTGGCGTTCCTGGCGGTCGTCCAGTCCGAGGAGGCCTTCCTCGACTGGGGCTGGCGGGTCCCGTTCCTGCTCTCGGGGGTCCTGGTCGTCATCGGCCTGTGGATCCGCATCTCCGTGTCGGAGTCCCCGGTGTTCCTCCAGGCCCAGGCCGAGCGGGCCGCGAGCGGCGTCAAGGAGAGGCCGCCGATCGTGGAGGTGTTCCGCACGGGCTGGCGCGAGGTGCTCGGCGCGATCGGGCTGCGCTTCGGCGAGAACGTCTCGTACTACATCCTCACCGCGTTCGTGCTCGTGTACGTCACGGTGCAGCTGGAGCTGTCGCGCAGCCTCGCGCTGAACGCGGTGCTCATCGGGTCGGCGATCCACTTGGTGACGATCCCGCTGTGGGGCGCCCTGTCGGACCGGATCGGGCGGCGCGCGGTGACGCTCGTCGGCGCGGCCGGGATGGCCGTGTGGGCGTTCGTGTTCTTCGGGCTGGTCGACTCCGGCGAGTTCGGGGTCGTGACGCTGTCGGTGACGGTGGGCCTGCTGTTCCACGGCGCGATGTACGGCCCGCAGGCCGCGTTCGTGTCGGAGCTGTTCGACACGAAGGTCCGCTACTCGGGCGCGGCGATCGGATCGCAGCTCGCGTCGATCGTGGCCGGGGCGCTGGCGCCGATCATCGCGGTGAAGCTGCTGAGCGAGTACGGCTCGTCGACGCCGGTGTCGGCGTACCTGTGCGCGGCGGCGGTGGTCACCGCGATCACGGCGGCCGTCGTCCGCGAGACGCGGGGACGCGATCTGACCAGCGGCATCAGGGATTAGGCTTCCCCCGTCCCCGATTTGAGAGAGGCTCCCGTGTCCGAAGGCGTCGACCCCGCGGCGGCCGCGCTGCTGCGGCTGATCGGGCTCATCGGCGCGGACGTCTCGGACGACGAGCTCGCGGCCCCGGCCCGGGACCTGAAGCGGTCCCGGGCCTCGGCCGCCGCCGTCGCGGCCGTGGAGGAGGCGACGGAGTCGGTGCGGCGCGTCCGCGGGACGCTCGCGCAGCGCCGCCGCCGGGAGGCCGAGCTGGCGGCCCTGTTCGACACGGCCGGGGACCTCGCGGCGCTGCGGAACCTCGACTCGGTGCTGCGGGCGATCGTCCACCGGGCCCGGACCCTGCTGGCCGCGGACCTGTCGTACATCGCACTGCGGGACCCGGAGGCGGGCGACACGTACATGCGGGTCACCGACGGGTCGGTGTCGGCGAAGTTCCAGCAGCTGCGCCTGGGCATGGGCGAGGGCCTCGGGGGCCTGGTCGCGGAGACGGCGCTGCCGTACGCGAGCACCGACTACCGGGTGGACTCGCGGTTCAACCACACCGACCGGATCGACACGGCCGTCACCGAGGAGGGCGTCCACGGGATCGTGGGCGTGCCGATGCGGGTGGGCGAGCAGGTCATCGGGGTGCTGTTCGCCGCGGATCGGGCGCCGCGCGGGTTCGCGCCCGACGACGTGGCGATGCTCGTGTCGCTGGCGAACCACGCGGCCGTGGCGATCGAGAGCGTCCGGCAGCTGGAGGAGGCCCGGCAGGCGCTGCGGGAGCGGAGCCGGGCCGCGGAGACCTCGGCGCGGCTGAACGGGGCGCTGCGGCGGGCCGCCGACGCGCACGACCGGCTCACGGGCCTGGTGCTCTCCGGCGGGGACGTCGGCGACCTCGCGTCGCAGACCGCGGAGCTGTTCGCGGGCCCGATCGGGATCTACGACGCCGAGGGGACGGAGCTGGCGCGGGCCGGGGACGGCGCGGTGCGGTTCGTCGCCGAGGGCGTGGACGGCTCGCAGGCGTCGCGCAGCGCGGTCCTCGCGGAGGGCCTGTGGGTGTGCGCGGTCATGGCGGGCCCGGAACCGCTGGGCTCCATCGTGCTCGGCGGGCGCGCGGACCTGGCGGAGGCCGACCGGCAGCTGTTCGAGCGGGCCTCGCTGGTGACCGCGCTGCTGCTCCTCCTGCGCCGGTCCGTCGCCGACGCCGAGGACCTGGTGCGTGGGGAACTGCTCGACGACCTGCTCACCGACGCGGGCAGGCGCCGCTCCGGCGGGTCGAGCCTGCGGCTGCGCGCCGGGAAGCTCGGGATCGACCTGGCCCGCCCGCACGCGGTGTTCGTCCTCGACGGCGCCGTGCAGCCGCGCCTCGCCTCGGAGGCGAAGCGGTTCGCGCGCGCCGAAGGCGGGCTCGCCGGGGGCCGCGACGGCCGCCCGGTGCTGCTGCTGCCCGCCGACGACCCCGGGGAGCGGGCCGCGAAGCTCGCCGCCTCGTTCGCGCGGAGCGCGGGCCAGCGCGTCACCGTCGGCGCATCAGGATGCGTCGACGACTTGGAACGGCTCCCGGAGGCGTACTCCGAGGCCGTGCGGTGCACCGAGGCGATGCTGACGCTGGGCCGCCGCGGCGAGGGCGCGTGCATGGAGCAGCTCGGGTTCATCGGGGTGCTGCTCGGCGAGGCCGGCACCGGCGCGTTCGTGGAGCGGACCATCGGCCCGCTCCTGGACTACGACCGCAGGCGCGGCACCGACCTCGTGGGGACCCTGGAGGCGTACTTCGCCGCGGGCGGGCACCTCGCGAAGACCAAGGCGGCGTTGAACGTCCACGTCAACACCGTGTCGCAAAGGCTCGACCGGGTCGCGGCGGTCCTGGGGCGGGACTGGAACTCCCCCGCCAGGTCGCTGGAGGTGCAGCTCGCGCTGCGGGTCCACCGGCTGTCCGGTCCGCGCTGACTACCTGCGGCGCAGCACGACCGCGTCCCCCTGACCGCCGCCGCCGCAGAGCCCGGCCGCGCCGACCGCCCCGCTGGGGAGCTGGCGCGAGAGGGTCTGCACAAGGCGGGCGCCCGAGGCGCCGAGCGGGTGGCCGAGGGCGATGGCGCCGCCGTCGCGGTTGACGCGCTCGGGGTCGATGCCAAGTTCGCTGACGGAGGCGAGGGCCACGGCCGCGAACGCCTCGTTGATCTCGACGGCTTCGAAGTCGGTCACGGCGGTCCCGGCCTGCGCGGCGGCGGCCTGGATCGCGTGCGACGGCTGGAGGAGCAGCGAGTTGTCCGGCCCGGCGACGGTGGCGTACGCGAGGATCTCGGACTCCCAGTCGAGGCCGAGGCGCTCGGCGTTGGCGCGGGTGGTGAGGACGAGCGCGACGGCGCCGTCGTTCATCGGGGAGGAGTTCCCGGCGGTCAGGGACCCGTCGGGGGTGAACGCGGGGCGGAGCGCGGCGAGGCCGTCGAGGGTGGTCTGCGGTCGCGGGCCCTCGTCGGCCTCCACGATCGCCTTGCCGGTGTCGACGGGGGTGATCTCGGCGGCGCGGGCGTCGGCGCCCTTGGCGGCCTTCTGCTGCGAGGCGAGCGCGAACGCGTCCTGGTCGGCGCGGGCCAGGCCGAGGCGCTGGGCGTGGCGCTCGGTGGACTCGCCCATGGAGACGCCGTCGTAGGCGTCGGTGAGGCCGTCGAACGCGGTGTGGTCGAGCATCGTGACGTCGCCGTACTTGAAGCCGCGGCGCGAGCCGGGGAGCAGGTGCGGGGCGCGGGTCATGGACTCCATGCCGCCCGCGACGACGAATTCGCATGCGCCCGTGCGCAGGAGCGCGTCGGCGAGGCCGACCGCGGTCATGCCGGAGAGGCAGACCTTGTTGACCGACAGGCTCGGCACGTGCATGGGGATGCCCGCGGCGACGGCGGCCTGGCGGGCGGGGTTCTGGCCGCACCCGGCGGGCAGGACGTGGCCGAGGATGACTTGGCCGATGCGGGCGGGGTCGACGCCCGCGCGGTCGAGGGCGGCGCGGATCGCGGCGCCGGCCAGCGCGGTGGCGGGGACGTCGGCGAGGCTCCCGCCGAAGCGCCCGATCGGGGTGCGTGCGGCGGCGAGGATGACGGTGGATTCGTGGTGGATACCCATGGGCCGATCCTAGGGGCCCGGGGCCGCCGGGTCCATGGTTCCGGCGCCCATGCGGACGGGCGGCGGTATGTGGCCCGCCCCCACTGCCGTGGAGGCGTGCGTCGGGCAGACTGGCTCAGGCGCAGATTCGAGGAGGAACGTGTGACCGGCGAGGTGCTGTGGCGGCCCGGGACTGAGGGGACCGCGAACATCGAGGTGTTCGGGAAGTGGCTGTCCGGGCGGGCGGGCACTGACCTGACCGCGTACGACGACCTGTGGCGGTGCTCGGTGGAGCGGCCGGGCCTGTTCTGGGGCGGGGTGTGGGAGCACTTCGGGCTCGGCGGGCCGGTCGCGGAGGACCGGGTGCTCGCCTCGGCCGGGATGCCGGGCGCGATGTGGTTCCCCGACGAGCGGCTGAACTACGCGCAGGCGGTGCTCGCGGCGCCGGGGATGGGTGCGGACGATGTCGCGGTGACGGCGTACTCGGACACGCGCGGGCCGGTCGACTGGACGCTCGCCGACCTGCGGTCGGCGGTCGCGCGGCTGCGCGCGGGCCTGGTCGCGGCGGGGGTCGGGCGCGGGGACCGTGTGGCGGCGTGGATGCCGAACGTGCCCGAGACGTACGCGCTCATGCTCGCTTCCGCGTCGATCGGCGCGGTGTTCTCCTCGTGCGCACCGGAGTTCGGGGCGCGGGCGGTCGTGGACCGGCTCAAGCAGGTCGAGCCGAAGATCCTGTTCGTCACCGACGGATACCGCTACGGCGCCAAGACGATCCGCAGGGACCAGGAGATCGCGCAGGTCGTAGCGGCGCTGGCACCGGAGCGGCTCGTCACGTTCTCCTATCTGGACGAAGGGTTCAGCACCGGCGAGCGGTGGGAGGACTTCGGAGGCGACGGCGATCTGGCGTTCGAGCAGGTGCCGTTCTCACATCCGTTGTACATCCTGTACTCGTCGGGGACCACGGGCCTGCCGAAGGCGATCGTCCACGGCCACGGCGGGATCGCGCTCGAACACGCGAAGATGCACGGCCTGCACCACGACCTCGGGCCCGGCGACCGGTTCTTCTGGTACTCCACCACGGGGTGGATGATGTGGAACTACTTGGCGTCGGCGCCGCTCGTGGGCGCCGGGGTGGTCCTGTTCGACGGGGCGCCGGACCTGGAGGGCCTGTGGCGCCTCGCCGAGGAGTCCGGGGCGACGTACTTCGGGACGAGCGCGCCGTTCCTCATGGCCTGCCGCGACCGCGGCGTCGTCCCCAAGGAGGTCGCGGACCTGTCGCGGCTCAAGGGGATCGGCTCGACCGGGGCGCCGCTCCCGGCGGCCGGGTTCGACTACGTGGTCGAGGCGGTCAGCGCGACCGCGCAGCTCCAGTCGCTGTCGGGCGGCACGGACCTGTGCACCGGGTTCGTCGGCGGCGCGCCGAACGTGCCGGTGTGGCGCGGCGAGCTGTCGTGCCGGTGCCTCGGCGCGGACGTGCAGTCCTTCGCGCCCGACGGGACGCCCGGGATCGGCCGCGAAGGCGAGCTGGTGATCGCCTCGCCGATGCCGTCGATGCCGGTGGGGCTGTGGGGCGACCGGGACGACGAGCGGTACCGCGAGACGTACTTCGACCGGTACCCGGGCGTGTGGCGCCACGGCGACTGGATCACGATCACCGAGCGCGGCTCGGCGGTCATCTCCGGGCGCTCCGACGCCACGCTGAACCGCGGCGGCGTGCGCATGGGGACCGCCGAGTTCTACGCCGTCGTGGAGGCCGTCCCCGGCGTCACCGACTCCCTTGTGGTGCACCTGGACGAGGAGGACCGGCTGCTCGTGTTCGTGGAGGCGAGCGTCGAGGTCGACGCGGACCTCAAGCGCGCCATCGCGACCGCGATCCGCACCGAGCTGTCGCCGCGGCACCTGCCCGACGAGGTGATCGCGGTCCCGAAGATCCCGCGCACCGTCACCGGCAAGAAGATCGAGGTGCCGGTGAAGCGGATCCTGCAAGGCGTGCCGGTCGACCAGGCCGTCGCACCGGGCGCGCTGGCCGATCCCAGTGCGCTGCAAGCGTTCGTGCCCGAAAAGTGAGCGTCGACCGGCCGGGGTGACTGTCGGCCGGTCCCTTTAGGCTGCACGGCATGACGAATCCCCCCAGCGAAGACCGGCTCGTCCTGCCCCCGAAGTGGGCGCGGCACGTGATGCCCAGGCGCGGCAGGGACCAGGCGGCCCCCGTGGAGCTCGACACCGCCGCGCCCCAGGACGTCGAGCGGCGCATCGCCGACAACTGGGCGCACATCGAGCAGGGCATCGAGCGGAACGCCGCGTACCGGGACGCGATCCGCGCGTACCTCCAGGGCCGGTTCGACCCCGTCGGCGCGGCCGCGCTCATGCACCTCATGGACGCCACCGGGACGCAGACCGTCACGGCCGCCGACCGGCTCCGGCACCTCGACGCCTGGGTCGCCCGGCACGGCCTCGGCTTCGCGGCGGCCGCGGTCCTCGAATCCGCGACGGTCTACAACCGGACCTACGCCAAGGACGACCGGTCGATCACCGACGCGCACCTGGACACGTACCTGGAATGGGTCGAGCCCGAGGGCTGGCGGGGCGCCGAGCCCGCGGCCCACCGCATCCGGGCGCTCCTCGCAGCGGCGAGCGACGAGGAGTACGAGGTCGCCGTCGACACGGTCGCGCAGTTCAGGACCGACCCGCAGCGCATCGTCGGCGCGGCCCTGCTCATGCCCACCGAGGCCGCCTGGGTCGAGGCGGCGGTCACCGAGATGACCGGATACTTCGAGCGCCGCCGCGCCGACGACTGGATGGCCTGGCACATCGCCGCCGACCCCCGCGACTACCACCTCACGCAGCGCCGCGGCCTCACCACCGCCGACGAGCGCAGCCTCGCCCCGCTCATCGCGGGCGTCGGCACCGAGGCGATCCCCCTGCTCATCAACCAGATCGACGTCTGGTTCGAGCGCCTCTCGAAGCCCGCCCGCGCGGCCCTCATGACCGCGATCGGCCTGCTCCCCGCCGACGAGGCGACCGCGCAGCTCATCGACCGGCTCCACCGGCCCGGCGCGCTCACGGTCGCGATGGCGACCGCCGAGCGGTTCCCGCAGCGGACCCTCCGGGCCGTCGCGCTCTGCGCCCAGGACGCCGACGACGAGCGGCGCCGCCTCCTCGGCGGCCTCGTCGGCTCGTCGGAGGCGATGCGGACCGCACTGGAGACCGCGGACGCCGCGACCCGCGAGGCGGTCGGCGGGCTCGTCGCGACCGGCGACCGGGCCCCGGAGGCGGACCTCGACGCGCTGCCGCCGCTGTTGGCCTCGCCGCCGTGGAAGGCCAAGCGGCCCAAGCCGGTCGTCGTCGCAGGGCTGGAGCCGGAAGCCGCGACCGCGGTCGTGTGGGCCGACGAGGACGAGCGGCACCGCTGGGCCGCCCTCCGCGAGGAGGACGGCGACGGCGGCATGGACGAGGAGGAAGTGCAGCGGCTCCTCGCCCGCCTTGAGCAGAACGGCAAGCTCGACCGGCCGCTCCTGTTCCTCGCCTGGGCGCGGACGGACGCCGCCGAAATACTGCTCGACCGCTGGGACGGCCGGGCCAAGGACGTCTTCCTCATCGAGCTCCAGCGGATGCTCGCCCGCTTCGACGCCCGCGTCGCCGACCGGATCGTGCCGCTCGTCAAGGGCCGCACCGCCATGGCCGAGGCGCTGGTGCCGATCCGCAGCCTGGAGGCCGCACGCCTCGCCGCCGACTGGATCTCGCGCTCGAAGTCGCTGGCGCCCATCGCGAAGCAGTGGCTCTCACGGCACGCCGACGCCGCCCCGCACCTGCTCATCCCGGATGCTCTTGGAAGCGACAAGCCCGCGCGCAAGGCCGCCACCGCCGCCCTGCGCTACCTCATCGCCGAGCACGGCGCCGAACCCATCGCCGCCGCGGCGAAGGCGTACGGAGAGGCCGCCTCGAACGCCATCGGCGCGCTCATCGCCACCGACCCGCTCGACCCCCTCGACGCCACGATCCCCAAGCAGGCCGCCTGGGCCGCACCGGCACTCCTCCCGCAAGTGCTCCTCAAGGGACAAGAGGTCGCGCTGCCCGCCGAAGCGGTGCGGCACCTGCTCACGGTCCTGGCCCTCGACTCCCCCGAGGTCCCGTACGCCGGGGTCGCCGCCGTTGCGGAAGCCTGCGACGCCGCCTCGCTCACCGCGTTCTCGTGGGCCGTGTTCGAGCTGTGGACGGCAGCAGGGGCGCCCGCGAAGGACTCGTGGGCGTTCTCGCAGCTCGCGCACTTCGCCGACGACGAGACCGTGGCGCGGCTCGAAGCGCTCATCCGGCGCTGGCCCGGCCAGGGCCAGCACAAGCGGGCCGTAGCGGGACTCGAACGCCTGAGCGCCATCGGGACCGAGACGGCGCTGCGGGCCCTCTACGCGATCTCCCGGAAGGTCGCGTTCCGCCCGTTGAAGCAGGAGGCCGTGCGCCAGATCGACCTCGTCGCCGGCCGGCTCGGCCTCAGCCCCGAGCAGCTCGCCGACCGGCTCGTGCCCGACTTCGGGCTCGGCGGCGGCCTCGTCCTCGACTACGGGCCGCGGCGGTTCACCGTGGGCTTCGACGAGCGCCTGGTCCCCTGCGCGATCGACGGCGACGGGAAGCGCCTCGCGCGGCTCCCCAAGCCCGGCAAGCAGGACGACGCGGCGGTCGCCGACGAGGCGTACCAGCGGTTCGCGCACTTGAAGCGGGACGTGAAGAAGGTCGCCGAGGAGCAGGTGCGGCGGCTCGAACGCGCCATGGCCGCGCAGCGGACCTGGACCGGGCCGCAGTTCCTGGAGTTCTTCGCCGACCACCCGCTCCTGCGCCACCTCGCGCGGCGCCTGGTGTGGGAGGCGGTGACCGCTGAAGGGGCCCTGGCGTTCCGGATCGCCGAGGACGGCACCTACGCGGACGTCGAGGAGGAGACGGTCGCGATCCCCGAAGGTGCGCGGATCCGCCTCGCGCACCCGGCGGCGCTCGGCGACGCGCTCGCGGCCTGGACCCAGGTGTTCGCCGACTACGAGGTGCTGCAACCGTTCGAGCAACTCGGCCGCCAGGTCATGGCCTTCACGGAGGAGGAGCTGCGGACCGGGCGCCTGGAGCGGTTCACGGGCAGGTCGATCAGCGTCGGGCGCGTGTTCGCGCTGACGAAGGCGGGCTGGCACACCGGACCCGCGAACAACCTGTGGGTCGAGCCGGGCGTGCACCTGCCGCTGCCCGGCGGCGGGTACGTCGTGCTGGTCCTGGAGTCGGGCTTCGACGCCTACCTGGGGACCGTCGACGCCGACCAGCCCGACCAGGCGGTCAAGACCGTGCACCTGTCGTCCACGGTGGACTACGACGCGTCGGTCGCGGTGCGGGAGCACCCGACCGCGATCGACGCGGTGACGGCCTCGGAGGTGCTGCGGACGCTCGACCGCTACACGAGCCCTAGGTGAGGGTCGCGGTGACGATGCGGCCCGGCCGGTCGTCGGCCCGGGCGACGACGTCGCCGTCCGGGCCCCACACGGCCGACCCGCCGGAGGCGTCGGGGTAGTCGCTGCCGGGACCGGCGAAGCAGGCCATGGCGACCCAGACGCCGTAGTCGGCGGCGAGCTTCGGGATGCGGGCGTCGCGGCGGGCGGCGCCCTCCTCGTCGTGGAGGTTGCCGCCGACGTACGCATCGATGCCGAGCGCCGCCGTGGCCTCGATGTGCGCGTCCATCGCGAAGTCCCGGCAGATCGACAGGCCCAGGCGCCAGCCGTCGACCTCCGCGACCGCGGGCGCGGACCCGGGCGTGAACCGCTCCTGCTCGGGTCCGCCCGGGAACATCTTGCGGTACAGGACTTCCGGGCCGTCGGCGTCGAAGCGGACCATCGTGATGTGCTCCTCGCCGTCCTCGGCGAGCGGCGCTCCGACGAGTGCGATCGAGCCGGTCTCCTTGCACGCCTCCGCGATCGCGCCGAGCGATGGGTCCTCAAGGGACACGGTCGGGGCGGCCATGGCGTAGGACGAGAGGGACAGCTCGGGGAAGACGACGACGCGGGCGCCGGCCGCGCGGATCGCGGCGGCGTGCGCCGCGGCGTTGCCTTCGACGTCGCCGGGCACCAGGTCGGGCTGGGCGAGGGCGATGGTCAGGGGCGGGCGCTGGGTGGTGTCCATACCGCCGACTCTAGTCCGGTTCGTCAGGCTTGCAGGTCCACCTGCCGCGCCTGGTCCCACACGTGGTGCCAGCCGGGCGCGAGTTCGGCGGCGCGCTCGATGGCGAGGACGAGGGAGCCTTCGCGGGCGATGCCCTTGCCCGCGATGTCGAAGGCGGTGCCGTGGTCGACGGAGACGCGCACGACCGGCAGGCCGACGGTGATGTTGACGCCGTCGTCGCCGTAGACCGCTTTGAAGGGGGCGTGACCCTGGTCGTGGTAGCAGGCGATGACGAGGTTCCACTTGCCGCGCACCGCTTGGGGAATGAGGGCGTCGGCGGCGATGGGGCCGTGGGCGTCGATGCCGCGGTCCCGGGCGCGGGCGACGGCGGGCGCGAGGACGTCGGCGTCCTCGTCGCCGAAGAGGCGGTTCTCCCCCGCGTGCGGGTTGAGCCCGGCGAGGCCGATGCGCGGGTGCTCGCGGCCGAGGGCCTTGCCGAAGGCGGCGGCGAGGGCGATCACGTTGTCGGTGCGCTGCGGCGTGATGTCCTCGATCGCCTGGCGCAGTGAGACGTGCGTGGTGAGATGGAACAGGTAGAGGTCCCCCGCGCCGAGGACGAGCGAGAAGTTCTGCACGCCGAACTCGTGGGCGAGGAGCTCGGTGTGGCCGGGGTAGGGGTGGCCGCCGAGGTGCATGGCGGCCTTGTTGAGCGGCGGTGTGACGATGCCGTCCACTTTGCCTTCCTTGGCGAGGTCGCAGGCGCGCACGACGAACCGGTGCGCGCCGTCCCCGGCGGCGGCCGAGAGTTCGCCGAGAGGGATGTCGCCGAGGGAGGGACCGGTCTGGACGAGTTCGATCAGGCCGGGGTCGTTGGTCGCGTCCGCGGGGTCGGCGATGACGGCGACCGTGTCGGGGTCGAGGCCCGCGAGGCGTGCGCCGCGGCGCATCGCGTCGGCGTCGCCGATGACGACCGGGGCGCAGCGCTCTCGCAGGTCAGGATGTTCGAGGAGCGCGCGGGCGATGATCTCGGGGCCGATGCCGGCGACGTCGCCTTGGGTGACGGCGAGGCGGGGAATGTCCATGGTGGCTGGTCTCCTGTGTGTCAGTGTGCGGGCTGGATGAGGTCGGTGAGCAGGCCGGGCGGGCCGAAGCCGCCCGCTTTCGTCCAGACGTCGAGGCCGGGCAGGCGCAGGAGGGGGACGCCGGGGGCGATGCGCCCGGCGACGAGGGCGCGCGGCGCGCCGAGTGCGGTGAGCACTGCGGCGGCCCCGTCGCCGCCGACGAGGCCGACCGTGCCCGGCTCGGTCGCCTGCACGGCGCGGGCGGCGGCGGTGCCGAGGCGGTGTGCGAGGTGCTGGGCGCCTTCGGGGTCGCGGAAGGCGCTGGTGGAGACGATCGCGGGCCGGGGCAGGGCGCGGATCGCGGCTTCCAGTGCGGCGTCGGCGGTGTTCGGGACGTCGAGCACGGTGTGGGCGATGCCGCGCCGCACGGCGTGCGTGATCTGGGCGCGGGTGGCCGGGTTGAGGGAGGAGACCACGACGAGGTCGGTCGGCTGGGGCGGGACGGTGACGTCGTGCGGGGCCGGGTGCCAGACGCGGGCGAGCGCGCGGGCGAGGCCCGCGGAGCCGACGGCCAGGACCCGTTGGCGCCGTTCGAGGATCGCGATGGAGGCGGCGATCCGGTCGAGGTCTTCGTCCGCGGCGGCGTCGAGGACGACGATGCCGGTGGCACCAGGGACAAGCCGATCCGCTGCGCGTGCGCCGGGGACGAGGGCCGTGAGGTCGCTCGTGTTCAAGGGCGTCACAGGGTCGGTTCCAGCGGGTCCTGCGGCGGCGTCGGCGCCGTCGACCAGGAGGCGTCCGGCGGCGACGGTGCGGCCCACGGCCGGGAACGCCGGGCTCAGCACCGTCAGCGGGTTGCCAAGGGCCGCACGGGCTCCGGCGATCTGCTCGGCGACGGTGCCGCGGCCGGTGCTGTCGACCTTCAGGTAGATCCGGTCGGCGCCCGCGGTGCGGACGGCGTGCTCGGTGCGGTCCCGGGCGTCGGCGGCGGCACGGGCGTCGGTCGAGAGCGCCGCGGCGGCGTGGTCGCCGTCGAAGGGGGTCCAGGCCCCGGCGAGTTCCAGGTGCGCGGTCCAGCCGGTCTCGGCGAAGGCCAGCGCCGCGTCGGCGGCGCCGGTGGCGTCGTCGGCGATCACGGCGACCGCGGACCCGGTGTGCTGCATCGGCGTCACGCCTTCGCCGCGGCGAGGTGGGCGCGGGCGGCGGCTTCGAGGTGGGTGAGGTCGGAGGCGATGGTGACCATGCGGAATCCGGCGTCGAGGCGGCGCTTGGCGGTGGCGCCGTCGAGCGAGTGGATGGCGGGGACGATCCCGGCAGCGTCGGCGGCGGCGCGGGTGCGTTCGACGGCGGCTTCGAGGGCGTCGGCGCGGTCGGGGTCGGCGGGGTAGGCGCCGCCGACGGCGAGCATGAGGTCCGAGGGTCCGATGTAGAGGCCGTCGAGGCCGTCGACGGCGGCGATCTGCTCGACGTTGGCGAGTCCTTCGGCGGTCTCGATCATGGCGAGGACGAGGGTTTCGCGGTCGGAGTCGGCGGGGCGAGGGCCGATGCGGAGCGCGGATCGCATGGGGCCGTAAGAGCGGCGGCCAGAAAAGCGAGCAGAGTAGCGGGCGGCGCTGACGGCGGCGGCCGCATCCTCGGGGGTGTCGACGAGGGGCACGATGACGCCGAGGGCGCCCGCGTCGAGGGCCTGGCCGATGCAGACGGGGTCGTTGGCGGCGGTGCGGACGATCCCGGCGGCGGCGTGGGCGGCGTCGACGGCCATGAGGTTGCGCAGCACGCCGTCGTAGCCCATGAGGCCGTGCTGGGCGTCGATGCCGATGTAGTCGTAGCCCGCGCGCGCGACGCGTTCGGTGGCGACGGGCGCGTCGAGGACGGTCCAGTAGCCGACGGCGGTGCCGCCGCCGCGGAGGGTTTCGGTGATGTCGTTGTGGTGCATGGTGTCTCCTCAGCGGTTGTAGGCGGGCATGGGGCCGCGCAGGGCGCGGCCGACCTCGTCGCAGGCGGCGACGGCGTCGGCGGGCAGTGGGCCTTTCGCGAGGGCGGCGAGGTTGGCGGCGATCTGGTGCGGCGCGGAGCCGCCGATGAGGACCGAGTCGGCGACGGGGCGGCTCAGGATCCAGCGCAGGGACAGCTCCACGAGGGGGACGCCGGTGTCGGCGGCGATGCGGGCGAGGGCGTCGATGGCGGTGAACAGCTGCTCGTTCCAGTACCGGTCGGTGTACATGGCGGCGAGGCGGGAGGACCCGAAACGGCCGTCGGCGGGTCGTTCGGCGAAGCGGTGGCGGCCGGTGAGGAGGCCGCCGCCGAGGGGGTTGTAGACCATGGTGGACAGGTCGGTGGTCTGCGCGAACTCGGCGTACTCGGTGTCGAGGCCGCGGGCGACGAGGTTGTAGAGCTGCTGGGCGACAACGGGTTGGGCGATGCCGAGCCGGTCGGCGGTCGCCTGGACCTTGGCGATCTGCCAGGCGGCGTAGTTGGAGACGCCGTAGGCGCCGATGAGCCCTTCGGCGAGGAGCTCGCCGATGGCGGTGAGGGTCGCTTCGATCGGGGTGTCGCGGTCGGGCTGGTGGAGGTAGAAGAGGTCGACGCGGTCGCGGCCGAGGCGTTTCAGGCTGCCGTGGAGCGAGTCGCGGAGCGCGGCGGGCGAGAGCAGCGGCCGGTCCCCCGCGTCGGGGTGGGGCATCCCGGCCTTGGTGGCGATGAGGAAGCGGTCGCCGGCGAGGAGGCGGCCGAGGAGGCGCTCGGTCTCGCCTCCGGCGTAGGCGTTGGCGGTGTCGACCATCCGCACGCCCGCGTCGGCGGCGAGCGCGAGGGTCTCGGCCGCGGCGGCCTCGTCCATGGTGTCGCCGAACGTCATCGAGCCGAGGACGGCGGTGCCGTACGTCATGCGGTGGTCCCTTCCTGGGGCGGCACGGGGTTGCGGGGGGCCTCGCCGCCCAGGACGCGGACGACGTCTTCGGCGACGGCCATGCCCATGGCGCGGTTGGCGAGGTCGGTCTGGGCGCCGATGTGCGGGGTGAGGAGGAGGTTGGGGGCGGTGAGCAGCGGACTGTCGGTGGGGAGTGGTTCTCTTGCGGTGGCGTCGAGGGCGGCGCCGCGGAGGTGTCCGGAGGTGAGGAGTTCGGCGAGGGCGGTCTCGTCGACGAGGTCGCCGCGGGCGGCGTTGACGACGATCGCGCCCTCGCGCAGTGACAGGAGCGCAGTGCGGTCGAGGATCGGTCCGCCGCCGCCGGGCAGGTGGAGGGAGACGATGTCGGCGGCGGCGAGCGCGTCGGCGAGCGTCGCGGGGCGCACGTCGGGGCCGAAGTCGCTCACGTACGGGTCGTAGGCGACGACGGTGAGCCCGAAGGCGAGGGCGCGGGCCGCGACGGCGCGGCCGATGCGCCCGTAGCCGAGGATCGCGAGGGTCTTGCCTGCGAGTTCCAGGCCGGGGAAGCGGCGCCATTCGCCGGCGCGGCAGGACGCGTCGGCCTCGGGGAGGCGCCTGGCGACGGCGAGGAGGAGCGCGAGCGTCAGGTCCGCGACGCCGCCGGTGTTGGCGCCGGGGGCGTTGACGACCGTGATGCCATGGGCCGCTGCGGCTTCGACGTCGATGTTGTCGGTGCCGGTCCCGTGCTTGGCGATCACCTTGAGCGTCGGCGAGGCCAGCACGGGTCCGCTGACGTCGTCGAGTCCGGCGATGAGGGCGTCGCAGCCCTCGGCCTCCCGGGCCAGCGCGGCGGCGTCGAGCGGGTGGGCGGCCGCGGGGCGGACCGCCTCGATCCCGGCGTCGGTCAGGACGGTCCACGGGTCGGGCGACTGGGCGCCGAAGCTCGGGGTGGTGACCAGTACTCGCATGCGTTCCCTCTCAGCCGATCGTGAATCCGAAGATGGTGGCGACGGTGTAGCTCCCGAGCAGGGCGATGGCGATGCTCGACACGGTCAGCATGACGGTCCAGACGGGGCTGCGGCGGTAGCGCCGGTCCACTTGGCGGCGCAGGACCCACACGGCGACCACGACGGCGATGAGGAACAGGCCGGAGGCGACGCCGCCGATCATGACCATGACGACCGGGGACTGGACGATGAGGAAGCTCGCGGCCCAGATCACGGGGTAGCCGACGGTGAGGACGCGGATGATGCGCTCGCGCACGCGCACGTTCGTCCAGTCGAAGAAGCCGAGGATGCCGAGCGTGTTGGTCCACAGGCGCGGCACGGACGCGGTGGAGGCGACGAACGTGGACCACAGGACGAAGAACGCGCCGATGAGGAACAGCCACTGGGCCCAGGACCCGAGGATGTCGGTGTACATGCGCGAGAGGGTGGAGATCATCTCGTTGCCCTCGGGGACCAGGTCCTGCGGGTGGAGGACCGCGGCGCCGATCACGTAGAACGAGAGCGTGCAGATCGTGCAGGTGGTCCAGGAGACGAGGGCGTCGAGGCGCATGACCTTGATCCAGCCCTCGGCGCGCTGCGCGCGCTCCTCGGTGCCGTCGTCGGGCCCGGTCCAGCGGCCGTAGCCCTTTTCGAGGACCCAGTACGTGTAGGTGGTCATCTCGTCGGCGCCGACGCCGGTGAGGCCGAACATCGCGACGGCGAAGCCGACCGCGGCGACCGGGAGCGCGAACGAGAGGCCGTCGAGGACGTCGCCCGCGGTGTACGAGAACGGCGTGAGCGGCAGGCCGAGCGCGAGCGCGACGGTGATGAGGGTGAACAGGACGACGGAGACGACGGAGAGCCGCTCGATCATCGAGTACTTGCCGGTGACCAGGAGGACCACGGTCGCGACGAGGGTGATGCCGGTCCAGAACGCGAGCGACGCGAAGCCGAGCGGCTCGCCGAGGACGGGGAACATGATCGAGAGGCAGGCGGCGGCGCCGCCGATGATGCCGCCGCGCTGCAGGATCTTCGCGAAGTCCATGACGATCCACAGCAGGGTGACCCAGGAGCCGCGCCTGGTGCGGGGCTCGACCTCGGCGTAGCCCTGGAGGGCGGTCTTGCCGGTGAGGATGGCCCAGGTGGCGAGCTCGACCTGGACCCACACCTTGATGGCGGTGGAGACGATGACGAGCCAGAAGAGGACGAATCCGGCCTGGGAGCCGAGGGCGGTGGTCGTGATGAGCTCGCCCGAGCCGACGACGGCGGCCGAGAGGATGAGGCCGGGCCCGAGGTAGCGGAAGCGGCCGCGGAGGGTGCGCGGGGGTTCGAGGACGGTCTCGGGGTCGAGGGCGTACGGGTCGAAGGGTTTGGCCGGGGTGGCGGTTCGGGATGCCAATGCAGTCTCCTTTGACGCGGGCGAGGGGCCGGGGGTGCCCCCGGTGCGCAACACCATACGTCAGATTGCGCAGATCGCGCAAGTCGGGTGCGCACATCGCGCAATATGGGATCGGTCAGGTGGGTAGGATGCACGCATGGACAAGCCTCTGTCGGCCGCGCGGCGGCGCGAGCTGATCGTCGAACGCGCCTCCCGGACGGGCCTCGCGTCCGTCGAGGAGCTCGCCGGGCAGTTCGACATCTCCCCCTCGACGATCCGCCGCGACCTCGCCCGGCTCCACGCCGACGGGCGGCTCGCGCGGACCTACGGCGGCGCGATCCCCGCTGTGGCGCATCCGGAGTCGTCGCTGCGCGAGCGGCTCCAGGAGTCCACTAGGGAGAAGTCCGCGATCAGCGACCGGGCGGCCGCGCTCGTCGGCGACGGCGAGGTCGTGCTCCTCGACGGCGGCTCCACGGTGCTCCAGCTCGCGTACGCCGTCCACGACCGGAGCCCGCTCACGGTGGTCACCGCGGCGCTCCACATCATGCAGGCGCTCGCGTCGGCGCCGGGCGTCGTCGTCGAGTGCCTCGGCGGGCGGCTGCGCGAAATGAGCGACTCGATGGTCGGGCCGATCGCCGAGGCCGCGCTGGAGCGGATGACGTTCGACAAGGTGTTCCTCGGCGCCGACGGCGTCGACGCGGTCCGCGGCATCTGCGAGGCCGACCGCGAGCAGGCCCGCCTCAAGGAGCTCATGGTCCGCTCCAGCGAGGAGGTCGTGGTCCTCGCCGACGCGACGAAGCTCGGAGCGGCGCCGTTCCACGCGTGGACGCGCCTGGGCGCGGACTGGACGCTCGTCACCGACGCCGCCGCGACCGCGGAGCAGCTCGCCCCGTTCGAGGAGCGAGGCGTGCGGGTGATCGTCGCGCCCTAGACCGCCGCGGCGGCGATCGTGACGGTGTCGGAGAGGCGGTCGCGCGAGCGCATGAGGCCCTCGGGCCGCTCGGTGTAGCCGTCGATCCCCTCGATGCCGTGGGTCTGGTCGAACACGGTGACATCGCCGAGGTCGCCGTGGAGCGTCAGCGTGAAGCCCTCGGCGGGCACGTTGTAGCACCAGACGACGGCCGGGCCGCCGGGTTCGGCGGGCGCGGCGATCGGGACCTCCGCGGCGGTGCCGTCCGGGAGGGTCACATCAGCGCGGTCGGCACTGCCGGAGACGGTGAGCCACATGGTGTCCGCGCCGCGCGGCGAGGCCACGCGCAGCACGGCTCCGTCGGCGGTGCGGGACTCGTAGACGGCGGTCGGGGGTGCGAGGTCGATCGGCTCGGCCGGGCCGTAGCCCGTGGCCGCGGCGGTGTCGGTGTAGGCCGCGGGCAGGCCCGAGCCGTCGAGGCCGTCTTCGGTGACGTACCGGGCGGTCCACTCGGAGCGGTCGAGGTCGGTCGAGACCCACGCGGCCGCACCGGTGTCGGAATCGAACACATAGGACAGGTAGGCCTGGCGCGGATGCTCGGGGCCGAAGCGGTCCGCGGCGAGGCCGGCCCCGACGAGCGCCAGCGCGGTGACCGCGGCGGCGGCCGGGACGAAGCGGATGCGGATGCGGCACATGGCGAGCAGCGGCAGTGCGGGCGCGGCGAACAGGACGATGAGGACCGCGGGAACGGCGGCCAGCTCCATGCCGAACGCTTCGAAAAGGTTCGAGGTCCAGCTCAGCTGGACCGCGGCGGGGACGAGGAGGACCGCGAAGAGGCCGTAGCCGACGAGGCGGGCGCGGCGCGAGCGCGGCTGGAGGATCATGGCGGCAAGGACGCCGACCGCGGCCAGCGCGGGGATCGCGAACACGAACGACAGGCCGGGGATGAGGACCGCAGTGGCGGTGCCGAGGACGCCGAGCCAGGCGAGCGGCGCCAGCGTGGTCGCGGCCTCGCCGAGGCGGCGGCGCACGGCCGCGTACCAGGCGGTGAGGGCGGCGACGGCGAAGACGAGGATCGCCAGGTAGTAGCAGGTGCGGTTGAACAGGAGGCCGTACTGGTCGGCGTAGCCGGGGCGCAGGGCCTGGAGGGCGGGCCAGAGCGCGACCGCGGCGGCGCCCGAGACGGCGATCGGCAGGACGAAGGAGAGGAACGCGATCGCGAAGCGGGGCAGGCTGAGCGCGCGCCGGACGCGGGCGAGGACGATCGCCGCGGCGGCCGCGAGGAGGCCGATGAGGGCGATCGGCAGGTTCCAGGCGTCGCTGTAGTGGACGAACAGGCCGAGGAAGCCGAAGAAGGTCTCGTCGTGGCCGGTCTCCAGATCGGCGAGGTCCATTCCGGCGAGGGCGCGGGCGGTGCCGAGGAGGTTCTCGCCGTGGTGCTGGAGGCTGGCGGGGTCGAGATGGTCCGTGTCGTCGTGCGGGGTGTGGTACCAGGAGGCGCCGCCGATGAACGCGGAGTTGAGTCCGATGTAGCCCGCCTCGTGGAAGCGGGTGAAGTCGGTGTCGTTGGGGAGCTGGCGGTACGCCTCGATCGCGGAGGAGTCGCCGTGGGGGCTGGGGGCGTTCGCCGCGAACACGTCGATGAGCCCCGCGTTGTCCACTGAGGTCTCGAACATGAGGGAGGGCCCGGAGACGCCGCGCGCTTCGAGGTTGAAGACGACCGTGGGGGTCTCGCCCGCGGGGTGGGTGCGGGCGTAGGCCTCGGCGCCGAACAGCCCCATCTCCTCGCCGTCGGTGATGAGGACGACCACGTCGTTGCGGTGGGGCCCTTCGAGACTCAAGGCGCGGGCGGACTCGACGATCGCGGCGACCCCGGAGGCGGCGTCGGCCGCGCCGGGCCCGGAGGGCACGGAGTCGTAGTGGGAGGTGAGGAGCACCGTGCCGGTCGGGTCGGTGCCGGAGAGGGTGGCGACGATGTTGTCGACGACGCCGAAGCGCACGAGCGCGTCGCCGTCGACGGAGTCCCGGGCGAGTTCGGTCTGGATCTCGACGTCGAAGCCGAGAGCTTCGAGGTCGGCGGCGAGGAGGCCGCGCACGCGGTCGTGCTCGGCGGTGCCCATGGGGTGGGGCTCGACGGCCATCGCCTCGACGGTGGACCAGGCGCGGTCGGCGCTGAACTCGTCGGCGGGGGCGTCCGCAGCGGCGGGCGCGGGCGGCGTCTCGTCGATCGCCCAGTTGGCGATCCCGATGAGCGTCAAGGCGGTCAGGACGGCGAGGGCGGCCCAGGGCCGCGGGGGCAGGTGCAGGGCGGGGCCGCGCATACGGGGTCCTCTCAGCATATGGGCGCCCTCACCCTACCGCCCGGTAGACGGGCCCGCACGTCCCCGGCTCGGACGTGCGGGCCCGGCGCGGCGGGAAGTCGGTCTCCTGCCGCGGGTCGGGTCATCTGGTCGCGTCGATCTCGCCTTGGAGCTCGGCGATGAACGCGTCGGCGGCGTCCTCCGGCTTCGTCTCTCCGAAGTAGACCTCCTGGCCGTAGCGGGTGATGAGCGGGTTGACGGAGCTGCCGCCGTTGGGGGTCACCCGGATCGGGTCGCCGGTGACGACGGCCTCCAGGTAGTCCACGGCCATCCGCTCGCTCTCGTCCAGCTGCGGCCCCAGGTATTCGAGGATCTCGGTGTTCGCGGGGACGCCGCGCTCGGTGCCGAGGATGTCGGCGGCCTCGCGGCTGTTGACGAGGAAGTCCACGAGCAGCGAGGCCTCGGCGGGGTGCTCGGAGCCGGCCGAGACCGACCAGTACATCGCCGGCTTGATGAAGTTCGCGGGCGTGCCGTTCTGCGGCAGCTGGAGCAGCCGCATGTCGGCGCCGGAACCGCTGCGCAGGGCCGTGATCTGGGTGTTGTGGATGAGCCCGAACGCGGTCTTGCCGGTGGCGAGGCGCCCGCCCTCGACGCCCGCGCCGGTGTCCTCGACCATCTGCTGCGCGGTGTCGGCCGCGCCGGAGGCGATGAGCCCCGCGTAGTACTCCCACTGCTCCACCAGCAGGCCCGGGTCGAGCGAGACGTCCCCGTTCTCGGCGAACAGCTCGTTGCCGTGCTGGCGGGACCAGTAGCGGAGCGAGCCGACGTCGACGCCGCCGGTGATCGCGGTGCCGGTGATGTCGCCGCCGCCGCGCTGTGCGAGTTCGAGCGCGATGTCCGCGTAGTCGTCCCAGGTCCACGCCGTGTCGTCGGGGAGCTCCATCCCGTACTGCGCGAACAGGTCGGCGTTCACGGCGAACGCGAGCACGCCCGAGCCGATCGGCAGCGCGAACTGCGCGCCGTCGACCTGCCCGGTCGGCAGGAGCTCCGGGTCGATCTTCGACAGGTCGAGGAACTCCGCGGCCTCGTTGAGGTCCCAGAGCGCGCCCCGGTCCGAGTAGGAGTTGAAGTACTGCTCGTCCATCTGCACGACGTCGGCGGCGTCATTGGCGGCGAAGGTCGTCGCCAGGCCGTCCCAGTACGCGCCGAACTCCTTGTACTCGCCGCGGACGGTGATCCGCGGGTACTCCTTCTGGAAAGCCTCGATCGCCTCGTTCGTCTGCTGCGCCCGCAGATCCGAGCCCCACCAGGCGATCCGCAGCTCCACGGGCTCGTCGCTGAGGACCATCTCCCCGCCGCCGCCGATCCCGCACCCGGCGAGCAGCGGCGCCGGGGCGGCGCCGAGGAGTCCGGCCTTGCCGAGGGTGCGGCGGGTCAGTCGCGGTCGCATCTGGGCGTTCCCTTCTCGTCGCATCACTTGCCTCCGGTGGTCGCGATGCCGCGCAGCAGGTAGCGCTGGCCGAACAGGAACACCAGGAACACCGGCAGGAGCGAGACGACGCTCATCGCGAACGTCGCGCCCCAGTTGGTGCCGGCCTGCTGGTCCACGAAGGCGCGCAAGGCGAGCGGCACGGTGTGCATGTCGGGGTCGATGAGGTAGATGAGCTGGGAGAAGAAGTCGTTCCACGTCCAGATGAACGTGAAGATCGCCGTCGTGGCGAGCGCGGGCACCATGAGCGGCAGCACGATCCGCAGGTAGATGCGGGGGTGCCCGGCGCCGTCGATGCGGGCGGCCTCGTCGAGTTCGCGCGGGATGCCGCGGATGAACTGGACCATGAGGAACACGAAGAACGCGTCGGTGGCGAGGAACTTCGGGACGATGAGCGGCAGGAACGTGTTCACCCAGCCGAACTCGGAGAACAGCACGTACTGCGGGACGATGATGACGTGGATCGGGAGCATGATCGTCACGAGCATGATCGCAAACCACCAGCGGCGGCCGGTGAATTCGAGGCGCGCGAACGCGTACGCGGCCATCGAGCAGGCGATGAGGTTCCCGATGATGGCGCCGAGGACCACGATCCCGGAGTTGACCATGAAGTAGCCGAAGGGGTGCTCGAAGGCGTTCCATCCGGCCTCGTAGTTCGCGGTCTCCAGGTCGCTGAGGACGAGGCCTGGACTGCGGAAGATCTCGTCGTTGGGGCGCAAGGAGGAGACGACCATCCACAGCACCGGGTAGAGCATGACCACGGCGCAGAGGATGAGGACGAGGTGCTTGGCGAGCTTGCGGAGGGCGTCAGTCATCGTAGTGCACCCAGTACTTGGAGGCCCAGAAGTTGATCGCGGTGAACGCGGCGATGATGACCAGCAGCAGCCAGGCGAGCGCGGAGGCGTAGCCCATGTCGAAGTTGCCGAAGCCGCGCTGGTAGAGGTACAGCGAGAAGAACAGTGTGGAGTCGGTGGGTCCGCCGGTGCCGCCGGAGACGATGAACGCCTGCGTGAACGACTGGAACGCGTGGATGATCTGGAGCACCAGGTTGAAGAAGACGATCGGGGTGAGCAGCGGCAGGGTCACGGAAGTGAAGCGCCGCAAGGGGCTCGCGCCGTCGACGGCGGCGGCCTCGTAGTACATGACGGGGATCTGGCGGAGCCCGGCGAGGAAGATGACCATGGGGGAGCCGAAGGTCCACACGTTCAGGGTGATGAGCGTGGACAGGGCGGTCTCGGGGTCGGAGATCCACCCGCGGCCTTCGATGCCGAAGAGGGCGAGGCCCTCGTTGAACAGGCCGTCGGTGCCGAAGACGGTGCGCCACAGGACGGCGATGGCGACGCTCGCGCCGAGGAGCGAGGGCAGGTAGAAGACCGAGCGGTAGAACGCGAGGCCGCGGATGCCGCGGTCGAGGAGGACGGCGAGGCCGAGCGCCAGGGCGAGCTGGATCGGGACCGAGACGAGCACGTACGTGAAGGTGACGGCGAGGGAGCTGTGGAGGCGCTCGTCGGTGAGCATCCGCTCGAAGTTCGCGAGGCCGGTGAACTCGGGGGGCTGGAGGAGGTTGTACTTCGTGAAGCTGAGGTAGAGCGAGGCGGCCATGGGCCCGAGGGTGACGGCGAAGAGGCCGAGGAACCACGGGAGCAGGAACCAGAACGCGGCCTTGTTCTGCGGCTTGGATTTCGGTGCGGCGCCTTTGAGGTGGCGCAGTTCGGCGGCGGCCGTCATGTCGCGGCCCCGGGGGACGGGGGTCGTTGGACCGGCATCGACACTCCTTCGGATCGACGTTTAGTGATCGTTCACTACAGCGGTTGCGCCGAATCTAGTGAACGATCACTGCAAAGTCAATACGCGGCTTGCATCCTGGTATGCGGTTTCAGTGCGGGCGGGCGACGGCCGTGGACTCGCGCCAGATGACCTGGTTGAGCGGGAGTTCGGGCGGGTCGAGCTCGATCCCGGAGAGGGCCTTCACGAGGCGGATCATGGCGCGGCGGCCGAGCCCGGCGAGGTCGATGTGCACCGTGGTGAGGGAGGGCGGCAGGTAGCGGGCGACTTCCAGGTCGTCCCAGCCGGTCACGCTGAGGTCGCGCGGCACTTCGAGGCCGCGGTTCCTCGCGCCGCGGATGACGCCCGCGGCGATCCCGTCGCTGGCGGCGACCACCGCGGTGGGCAGGCGGCCCGCGGGCAGGGCGCGCATGGCCTCCACGCCGGACTCGGCGCTGTAGTCGCCGTCGAAGACGCCAACCGATTCGAGGCCGAAGCGCTCGACGGCGTCGAGGTAGGCGGCGCGGCGGGCGCGCGCCGAGGCGAACTCGGGGTCCCCCGCGACGTGATAGAGCCGCTTGTGGCCCAGGGCCGCAAGGCCTTCCACGATCTCGTAGACGGGCGCGGCGTCCGACAGCTCGCCGAGGCCGCGCATCCGGTCGTCGAAGTCGGCGGAGACGACGACGGCCGCGTCGGCGGGGAGGTCGGCCTCCACGGACGGCAGGATCGGGGCCAGTGCCAGGATGCCCTCGACCTGCCCGGAGTACGCGAGTTCGAGCAGCCGCGCCGAGCGCTCCTCGGCGCCGCCTTCGATGGCGACGACCTCGACGGTGAACCCGGCCTCGTGCGCGGCGACCGCGGCGCCGCTGATGAGCTTCGCCGGGTGGCTGTGCACCAGGTTCGGCATGAGCACGGCGATCCGCCCGGTGTGCTTGGTGCGCATGGACCTCGCGAGGAGGTTCGGCCGGTAGTCGAGCTCCCGTACCGCCGCGTCGATCCGCTCCAGCGTCGCGGGCTTCAGCCCCTCCCGGGAGCGCAGATACCGCGACACGGTCTGGTGCGACACCCCCGCGAGCCGCGCGACCTCCCGGATGGTCGGCCGCCTCCGGCCGGTGGAACGCTCCGTCATCCCCTCAGTATCCCTTCTCGATCGAAGGCAATACTGACACAAGGATGAACGTTCACTCAGAGCGCGGCGCCCCGCCGGTGTCGAGCGGGGCGCCGGGCTGCGGGATCAGCCGTCGGCGGAGACGTCGCCGCCTTCGCCGCACTGGTAGTGGATGCCGCTGCTGTCGGTCAGGCAGACTTCGAGTTCGACCTCCTGGCCGGCCTTGACGTTCGGGAACGGGTCCCAGACCAGGACGTCGCCCCAGGCGCCGTCGTCGTAGACGCGCACGCCCTGCGAGTCGCCGTCGAGCCAGGCCTCGACCCGGACGTCGTAGCCGTCGGCCCAGGTGTCGTCGATCTCGATGTAGTCGTCGTTGTCGCCGTGCCCGGGCTTGCCCGGGCCGTAGTCGACGAACGTCGCGTACCCGTTGTCGTTCAACGTGCTCACGGTGAAGCCGTCGTCCACCCCGCGCCCGTCCGGCTCGTCCCCCGCGCCTTCGGCCGCGGCGGCCGGCCCGGCCAGCGCTCCCGTCGCGATGACCGCGAACCCCGCGGCGAGCGCCGCCTTGGTGTGCCGTTGCATGGACCCTCCTTCGGTCGTCCTCCGACCCACCATGGGGGCTCGGGACGCCGCGATGGGCAATACACGAAAGGGCGTCATGTCGTATGTCCGACTGCCCTAGGCTGCGCTATTCGACCGGCTGGAGGACCGCGGTGAAGGCCACCGCGCCCTCCGGGAAGTTGTCCTCCGCGTAGGCCCACATTTCCGGGGTGACCAGGAGCGCGTCGACCAGGGCGACGCCGTGGGCCTCGTCGGCGACGCCGCCGAAGACGGTGGCCGGGAACCGCTCGCCCATGTCGTCGGCGATGGCCGTGAGCTCGGTGGCGGTGAGGTCCTCGGCGGGCTCGCCGATCTCGGGCTCAGCGGGCTGGTAGTCGGCGGGGTCGACCTCGCTGAGGAGGAGCGGGTCCTCGGTGAGCGTGAACTGCTTGCCGTCGAAGGTGCCGGTGACGACGAACGTGCCCCACCGGACCCCTTCGGCCTCTTCGTGTTCGACGGCGTCCCACTCCCAGCCGGCGACCGGGAGGCCCTCGCACTGGGGCGGGTAGGACTCGGCGACGAAGGCGCAGAGCCCGGCGCTGTCGCGCTCCTTCGGCTGGAGGACGGTGATGGCGCCCTGGTAGACGAGCGGGTCCGAAGCGGTGTCGGCGTCGCCCGCGTCGCCGCCGGTGGTGTCGCCCTGTCCGCACGCGGCCAGCGCGAAGACGGCCGCGAGCGGGGCGATCCGTTTCATATGTCCGTTCATAACCGGTATGACGCCGCGCGGGCGGGCGCGGTTCCCGATGGCGCCGATCCTTTAGGATGCGACGGCCGACAACCTCGTGCGGCAGCGGAATTCACAGTCTGGAGTGTTGAACCCCCTTGAACGACAACCCCGCAGCACAACCGCAGTACTACCCGACCGGCCCGCAGCCGACCCCGCAGGGCGGCCTGCTCCCGACCGGTCCCGACAAGCCCACCCCGGTGGGCCTCGCGCTCGCGGGCGCGGGCCTGCTCCTCCTCGCGGTCGGGTCGCTGATCCCGCAGATCTCCCTCGGCGGCAGCGACGCCGACGACGTCGGCGGGTTCGGCCTGGAGACGGCGGGCGTGAGCCTGCCCGGCCTGTCCCCCGCGCTCATCCTCGTCGTCCTCGTCGGCTGGGCCGCGGCGGGCGTCAAGCCCGGCCTCCAGTGGGCGGTGCGCCTCGGCGGCATCGGCCTCGCCGCGCTCACGGCCGCCGCGGCGCTCCACCCGGTGATCGAGCTGAACGGCGTCTTCGGCAGCGACGCATGGGAGGACGCCGACATCTCCGCGAACGCGGGCGGCGGCATCTGGCTGTTCATCCTCGCCGCCGTCCTCCTCGCCGTCAGCATCTTCCTGATGCGCTGGGCCCCGAGCCCGGCGGCCCCGCAGTACCCCCAGCAGCAGCCCTACCAGCAGGCCCCGCCGCAGCAGCCGGTCCCGCCGCAGCCGACGCAGCAGACCCAGCAGCAGCCGCAGCAGAGCGGCGGCTGGCCGGGCATGCCGCAGCAGTAGTTCAGAGGAACGCCTTCAGGCGGGCCGCGATGCCCTCGGCGTCGAGGCCGTGGAGGCGCTCGTGGTCGTCGGCCGTGCCGTAGCGTCGCAGCTCGGCGCGGCCGACGCCCACGGAGAGCAGCCGGTGCGGCCGGTCCGCGAGGGCCGCGGAGGCGACCGCGGCGGAAGTCCCTTCGAGGTAGGGCTCCACGAGGACGACGGTGTTCCCGGTGCGGGAGGCCAGGTCGCGCAGGCCCTCGGTGTCGAGCGGGCGCGGCGTGTTCGTGTAGGCGACCGTGACGTCGAGGCCCTCGGCGGCCGAAAGCATGTTGTCGAGGAGCGGGCCGACCGCGATCACCGTGGCCTGCGCGCCTTCGCGGAGTACGCGCAGGTTGCCGTCGGCCCCGGCGTGCGCGGAGGCGTTGTGGCGCAGTGAGAGTCGCAGGTAGGCGCCTTCAGGGCCGTCGACGGCGCGGTCGAGGAGCGCCGGGACCTCGTCGGCGTGGCCGGGGACGAGGACGCGCCAGCCGGGGAGCGTGTCGAACAGGGCCACGTCGCGGGGGCTGAAGTGGGTGTAGCTGCCTTCGGCCCAGTCGTAGGAGGCGCCCACGGAGACGAGGACGCCGCTGGTCCCCTGGTGCTCGAAGTCGAGCTTCACCTGCTCGAAGGCGCGCTCGATGAGGAACGGCGCGTAGGTGTGCGCGATCGGGCGCAGCCCGGCGAGGGCGAGGCCCCCGGCGGCGCCCACGAGGAGCTGCTCGCGGATGCCGACGTTGACGACGCGGTCGGGGTGGGCCGCCGCGGCCTCCGTGAACAGGTCGGTGGAGATGTCGGCGAGGACGACGGCGACGCGGGGGTCGCGGGCGACGAGCGCGCTGGCATGCGCGCCGAACGCCTCGCGCATGGTGCGGTCCTGGACGTCGGAGTCCAGCGGGTGCGAACGGAACATGGCGGTCCTCCAGGTGGCTCAGGCGTGGGGGGTGGTGGCGCTGACGGCGACGGTGACGCGCGGGCCGTCGGGGTGGGGCTCGGTCAAGGACGCGTAGAGCGCGTCGTGGTCGGCCGAGTCGACGGTGGACCCCGTCCAGCCGTTGACGGTGAAGCGCGATTCGATGCCGCCGGGCCAGCCGTGGGACGCCGAGCCGTTGTCGGCGGCGATCACGTGGAGGTTCGGCAGGCCCGTGGCGCCCGCGTACGCGATGGCCTCGTGGTTGGAGCCCTCGTCGAGTTCGGCGTCGCCGACCAGGACGTACACCTGCGAGTCGTACCCCTTGGCGCGCAGGCCGAGTGCGAGGCCCACGCCGAGCGGCAGGCCGTGCCCGAGGGACCCGGCGGAGATCTCCGCGCCGGGCACGAGCGTCGCGTCGGGGTGCGAGCCCAGGCGCGAGTCGACGTCGGCGATCGAGTCGAGCCACTCCTCCGGGAAGAACCCCTTCGCGGCGAGCACCGCGTAGTAGGCGCTGGGGCCGTGGCCCTTCGACAGCAGGAACCGGTCGCGGGCCGGGTCGTCGGGCCGCCGCGGGTCGATGCGCAGGACCCGGTCGTACAGGACCCAGATCGGGTCGAGCGTGTAGGTCTTGACGACCGGGTAGCGGATATCGGTGACGGAGCGGCGCGCGAGCGCCAGGGCGTCCTCGTAGGTGGCGGTCATAGCGGACATCATGTAACTTCAAGTCGACTTGAAGTAAAGCGGTTAGTGAGCGGGGACACATGACGGAGCACGATCCGCACGCGGTGCTGACGATCGGGGACTTCGCCGCGCGCGCCGGGGTCGCGACCTCGGCGGTGCGGTACTACGAGTCGCTGGGCCTGGTCGCCTCGGTCCGCACCGGCGGCAACCAGCGCCGCTACCGGAGGGCCGAGCTGCGGCGCGTCGCGTTCGTGCGCGCCGCCCAGTCCATCGGCCTCTCGCTGGAGGAGGTCAAGGACGCGCTCGACCGGCTGCCCGGCAGGCGCGTCCCCGACCGGGCGGACTGGCTGCGGCTCTCCGCCGAATGGCGGCGGCGGCTGGACGAGGAGATCAAGCGGCTCCAGGCGCTCAAGGAGGACATCGACGGCTGCGTCGGCTGCGGCTGCCTCTCACTCGACAAGTGCGCGGTCTACAACCTCCGCGACCGCCACGCCGCCGACGGCCCCGGGCCGCAGCGCGGCTTCAAGACCGCGGAGGGAACGCGGCCCCGGTGAGCCGTTCGGAGGTCTCCCAGATGCGCGCGGCCTCGGCCTCGCTGCGCAGCGTCGGGTAGAGGCGCTGCGGCGCGGGCGGGCCGCCGAGGTGCCCGGGTCCGCTGGGGCCGTACAGGACGCCGGGTTCGCCGGTGGCCGCGGTCAGGGCCGGGAGCTGCGCGGTGGCGACCGTGCCGAGGAGGATGCCGCGGGCCGAGAGCCAGCGGATGAGGCGCACCGCGGGCGTGTCAGTGTCGCGGCCGAGTTCGGGCCGGGCGGCGAGGAGGCTCGTGGGGGCGACGCCGGGATGCGAGAGGTTGCTGCTGATCCCCCAGCCCGCGGCGCGGCTGCGGCGGTCGAGTTCGAGGCCGAACAGGCCGAACGCGATCTTCGACTGACTGTAGGCGCGCTGGCCGTGGTAGCCGCGCTCCCAGTTGAGGTCGTCCCAGTTGATGCGGCCGCTGCGGGCGGCGATGCTGATCTGGGAGGTGACGCGGGCGCGTCCGGCGCGCAGCAGCGGCAGCAGGCGGGCGGTGAGCGCGAAGTGCCCGAGGTGGTTGGTGCCGAACTGGAGCTCGAAGCCGTCGGCGGTGGCCTGGCGCTCGGGCGGGGTCATGACGCCCGCGTTGTTGACGAGCAGGTGGACCGGGCGGCCGTCGGCGATGAGCGCGTCGGCGAGGGCGGCGACGGAGTCGAGGGACGACAGGTCGAGCTCCTGGAGCTCGACGTCGGCACCGGGGACGGCGCGGCGGATGCGCTCGGCGGCGCGTTCGCCTTTGGCGCGGTTGCGCACGGGCATGACGACCTGGGCCCCGGCGGCGGCGAGGCGTTCGGCGATGCCGAGGCCCATGCCGTCGCTGGCGCCGGTGACGACGGCCCGGCGGCCGGTCAGGTCGGGGACGGTGATGTCGATGTGTCGTGGCATAAGGCGGCTCCTCGCTGGTCAGACAACCACAATGCGACGGATCGCGGGCCCGATCCAGGGCCCGCCGATCCGAGGCTGCGAGGGGCGCGGCTGTGGAAGGGGGGATCGGCGGGCCGTGGTTCGGCGCCGCCGGGGGCGGTATACAGGTCGTGACGAGGGAGGCGCATTGATCGACCGCACGGGACTGGCCGGGTTCCTCCGGTCGCGCCGCGAGGCGCTGCAACCGGAGGACGTGGGGCTGCCGCGGGGCGCGCGGCGCCGGACCGCGGGGCTGCGCCGCGAGGAGGTCGCGGCGCTGTGCCACATGTCGGTGGACTACTACTCGCGGCTCGAACGCGAGCGGGGCCCGCAGCCGTCGGAGCAGATGCTCGCCGCGATCGCGCAGGGCCTGCACCTCTCCCTGATCGAGCGCGACCACCTGTTCCGCCTCGCGGGCCACCGGCCGCCGGTCGCGGGGGCGGGCGCCGAGCACCTGAGCCCCGGGCTGCTGCGCATCTTCGACCGGCTCGGGGACACGCCCGCCGAGATCGTCACCGAGCTGGGCGAGACGCTGCGGCAGACCGCGCTCGGCGCCGCGCTCACCGGGGACGCCTCCCGGTACACCGGACCCGAACGGAGCCTTGGCTTCAGGTGGTTCACCGTGCCGGGGGCGCGGGACCGGTACGCGCCGCGGGAGCACGCGTTCCTCGGCCGCCTGTTCGCGTCGGGGCTGCGCGAGATCGCCGCGCTGCGCGGCCCGGGATCGCGGGCCGCGCAGCTCGCCGGGCTGCTCCTCGACCGCAGCGAGGAGTTCCGCCGCCTGTGGGCCGGCCACGAGGTGGGCGTGCGCCCGGACGAGGTCAAGCACTTCGTCCACCCGGAGGTCGGCGAGATGGAGCTGCACTGCCAGCGCCTCGTCGACCCCGACAGCACGCATTCGCTCCTGGTGTACACGGCCGTGCCCGGCAGCGAGAGCCACGAGCGGCTGCGTCTGCTCGCGGCCGTCGCGCCGCCGGTGTGAGTCAGGCCTTCCGTGTGACCATCGCGTCCCATTCGCGGTCGGGCAGGGACCGGTTGAGGTCCAGGAGCCGCCGGGCGCGTTCGGGCGGCTACCAGCCGGTGTGCGCCACGATCTCGGCGGCGATGTCGGTGACGGTGCGGTCGTCGGTGGGCACGCGGCGGACCCATGCGGGGGCGTTCGCTTCGAGGTAGGCGGCGGCGCGGGCGCTGCGCTCCACGTGCGCGTCGTAGGCGCCGCCGATCTCGCGGCCGCGCAACCGGTCCGCGGCGGTCGCGTCCGCGGCGGTGAGGAGGACCCCGATGGGCGTGACGGTCCCGCCCATCGCCTCGGCGAGCATCGCGGACTCGGTGACGGCCACGGTGTTGCAGTAGACCAGGCGGCGGCAGCCGAGGGCGGCGTAGTTGCCCCACACGGCCGCGAGGTTCCGCGCGGTGATCGCGGACCGGTCGGGGTCGTCCGCGGGCGCGGGGTGGATCTGGTCGAGGAAGTCGCCTTCGATGTGGGCGTGGGCGACCGCGCGCTCCTGGAGCAGCGCGGAGACCTCCCATGCGACGGTGCTCTTGCCGGACCCGGAGCGGCCGCCGATGAGGAGGAGTTCGGATGGTGTTGTCATGCGGCGATTCTGGCAGGACCCAGGCGGTGGCTCGACCGTTTTATGGTGGAGCCCCCGCCCAAGTGAAGGAGCCCCCCAATGGCAGTCATCGTGACCCTGGTCCTCGTCGGGTTCGCCCTGGTGGTGATCGTCGCCGTCGCCGGCCGCGGCAAGTCCCGCGGCGGCTCCGGCTCGTACACGTACACGGACACCTCCGGCTACACCTGGAGCTCCGACAGCGGCAGCAGTTCCTCCTCCTCCGACTGCGGCCCGGGCGACTCCGGCGGCGGGGGCGGGGACTCCGGCGGCGGCGGGGGCTGCGACTAGCCGCGGTGCCGGCCCGCGACCTGCTCGCGTGAGCGGCGCGTACGTGCGAAGAAACGACTGAATTGTCCCTTATGCTCGGTGGACTGCCCGTCCCACGAGCCCAAGGATTCCTGCACGATGACGACGTTCCTCAAGATCGCGGGCGCGGCGGCGGCCGCGTCCGCCGCCATGGCGTTCCTGGCGCCGCCCGCTCCCGCCGCCGCGCAGGAGACCGGGTGCTCCTACGGGAGCGGCGGCGACAACGCCTCCACGATCTGCTGGATCGACATGGGCGGCTTCGACATGGCGACCGCGATGAGCGCCGCGGGCCAGCCGATGACGATCGAGCTCAACGCCGATTACACGATGTCGTTCACGTTCAAGTACACCGCGGGCGCGAACGGCTACCGCGTCATCAAGGCAGTCCCGTTCCCCACGTACAGCAAGGCTCCGATCGGGAACACCGCCTACACCGGGACCTCCGGGTCGCCCGCGCTGTACCAGCAGGTCGACGCCGGGACCGGCGCCAGCGGCGACCTCGGGACCCTCACCATCGAGGACCTCGCGGTCACCGGACCCTCCGGCCGGGCCCTCGGCGGGTACGGCATCGTCATGGCCGACGCCGAGACCACCAACCGCGGCGAGGGCCTCACGTTCGCCTCCGACGAGACCATCGACCAGCTCGGCGTGGCCGACATGCCGGGGGCCGAACCCGCGTGCGGCGGGGAGCTCTCCGGGCTCGGGACGACGTCGGTGACGTGCCGCGGCAACACCGCGGGCGGCCTGGCCGTGCAGGAGATCCTGCTCTACGCCGACTCGCCGACGACCGCGTCGATCGGGTTCCTCGACCGGACCGCGAACGCCGTCCAGGGCGTAGCGTTCGGGCTCCTCACCGCGAAAGTGGCGCTCACCAAGGAGATCGAGGACCGCACCTCGGCGAGCGACTCGTTCGCGCTGTCGATCACCGACGCCGACGGCAACAGCATCGGCGAGGCGTCCACCGGGGACGCCGACACGGCGGCCATCGACCCGGTCACCGTGGTCGCGAACCGCGCCGGCCGCGAGTACACGTTCGGCGAGACCGCCGAGAACGCCACCGACCTCGCCTCGTACACGCAGGACTGGTCGTGCACGAACAACGGCGCGGCCGACCCCGGCCTGCCGTCCGGGAGCGGCACGGAGCAGACCGTCGCCGTCAACGTCGGCGACGACATCGCCTGCACCGTCACGAACACCGGCACGCCGCCGGTCGAGCCGAGCGGCGGCCCGAGCGAGCCCGGGGCTCCGGGCGGAGGCGAGGACGGCGACGACGGCGCGCTCCCCGAGACCGGCAGCTCCCCCGTCAGGATCGGCATCCTCGCGGCGGCGGTCGTCGCCGTCGGCACCGCGGGCCTCCTCATGGCCCGCCGCGCGCGCCGCACCACCTGGTAGCGGCGGAGAGGGGCTCTCGCGCGGCGCTGGCCCGGGTAGCTACTCCTGGAGGTAGTCCTGAGCGGCGTCGAGGTGGGCCTGCATCTCCTCCTGCCAGGCGGTCATGTCGGCCTCGATCGGCGCGAAGGCGTCCACGAGCATGGCGGCCCAGCCTTCTTCGACGGCCTGCCGCAGGCCGGTCTCCTGGCCGCAGGCGGCGAAGTCGACCGCCATGGCGCGCTCCAGGTCGAGGACGCCCGCGAAGTCGGCGGGCGCGTCGTCGGGGAGGTCGGGGACCTCGATGCCCTCCTCGTCGCCGTACTCCTCGAAGTAGGCGGGGTCGTACATGCCGCCGAAGTACTGCCACAGCGGCGGGTACAGGTCGTCGCCGAGCTCCCAGCCCTCGTGGCCGGATTCGGCGAGGCACGCGTCGAAGTCGGCGATCTCGCCGTCGAGGCGGGCGCTCAGTTCGCCGGTGTCCTCGAAGTCCTCGACGGTGGAGGCGGGACTGGGGCGGTGGGTGGCCGGGTAGGACTCGCCGTCGGATTCGATCATGTAGGGCTCGCCGTAGATCGTCTCGACCATCGCCAGCCAGCAGCCGCCGGGCGGCGCGGTCGTGTCGGGTTCGGGGCCTTTGAGGTCGCTCGTGATCGCGGGCGCGCCGGTGTAGGCCTTGATCCAGTCCGCTTGGTACGCATCGGACTCGGCGTCCCATTCGCTCGTGTCGGGCGGGCCGGTCGGGAGGTCGGGGAGGTTGAAGGCGATGCGGGCCTCGGGGGTGAGCAGCTCCGCGGCGGCGTCTTCGTCCACATAGGTGAACTCGGTCCAGACTCCGAAGCCCCACTGCTCCGCGGCCTCGGGGGTCGGCACGGCGCGCACGGGCGCGTCGGTGAGGTAGCCCGCGGCGCCGTACGTGCCGAAGGCCGACTCCTGGAAGTACGGCGGGTAGTGGACGGTGAAGCCCTCGTCCTCCATGCAGCGCTTGGCGACCCGCTGCTCGATGTCGGTGAGCTCGTCGGTGGTGGCGCGGCTGTCGTTGACGATCTGGTACAGCCGCTCGGCCTCCGCGATCGCGCCGGGTCCGGGGGCGGTGCCGCCGGGGTCCTCGGCCGCGCTCCCGCTGGAGCAGGAGGCGAGGAGGGCGGCGGCCGCTGCGGCGGCGGCCGGGAACCGGAGACGGGTGGGTGCTGGCACTGGGGGTCCTCTCGGTGGATGGGTGCTCGTCGCCGTTGATACGGGCGCGGACCCGCCGCGGGGTTGCCTAGCCCAGTGCGTCGACGGCCGCGGCGATGAGGCGCGCGGGGAGGGCCGCGGGCGCGGCGGGGCCGGGTTCCCAGGTGCAGGCGATGTTCAGGCCCGCGACGCGACCGGTGCCGGTGATGGTGCGGAGCGCTTGCAGGACAAGGGCTTCGTCGGGTCCGTCCGGGGCCGGGTAGCGGGCGCCGGGCATGGCCTCGGGGTCGAGGGTGTCGAGGTCGAGGTTGACGAGCAGCGGGCCCTCGGGGAGGTCGGCGGCGGTGAGGCCGTCGAGCGGGCGGTGGCGGATCGCGGTCGCCGCGATGTGGTCGGCCTCGGGCGGGTCGAGGTCGCGGCCGTCGAGGAGGAGGGTCCGGTCCTCGCCGACCGGCCGCAGCCGCAGGGGCTCGGCGAACAGGTCGGGGCGGTAGCCGTGGAGGAACCGCAGGGCCATGCCGCCGACGTAGCCGGACGCCGTCGTCTCCAGGGTCTGGAGGTCGCCGTGGGCGTCGATCCACACGACGGCCGGGTCGGTCCCGGCGCGCTGGAGGCCCGCGGCCAGGCCGATCGAGAGCGTGCAGTCGCCGGTGACCGCGAGGACGGGGCCGTCCGCTGCGGCGGCGGCCGCGTCGTCGGCGAACCGGTCGTGGAGCCGGACCAGGCGGGTCCACATGTCGGCGTCGGGGAGGTCGGCGGCGGTCTCGCGCACGTCGGCGCCCTCAGGCAGCGCCAGGCGCAGGTCCGGGAGGTGCTCGTCCAGATGGTAAGGCGCGTAAAGGATCGGCATCAGCCGATCGTATCGGGTCAGCGGCGGGCCGGGAGCGGGCCGACGTGGTGGCCGTCTGCGTAGAGGCGGCGCGTGCGGGCGGCGTCGATGCTGCCGCGCTTCAGGGTCCCGTCGGCGTATCCGCCGCCCGCGACGACGCCGATGATCAAGAGCGGCAGCAGGAGTGTGCGGACGAGCATCGCCCACGGGCCCTTCGCGCCGATGCGGCCGCCGTCGCTGAGGCGCACCAGGCGCGTGCCGGTGAGGACCGCGCCGAGGGCGCGGCCGTTCGTATAGCAGAGGCCGTAGACCAGCGGGACGAGCACCGGGAGCGCCAGGACGGCCACGGTGGCGAGGTCCTCGTCCACTGCGAACAGCGGCGAGAGGGCGCCCATGCCGACCACGATGAGGACGAGGAACACGGTGAAGTCGACGAGCCAGGCGAAGAACATCGCCCAGCCGCCCGCCTCCACATAGCGCGTGCCGTCGGCGAACGCCTTGATCTTCTGTGCTGCCATGGTGGGGAACCCTATCGATCGTCGGCGGGCGGAGTGCGGCCCCCGCCGGGGCGGGGGCCGCGAGGGGAGGAGCGGGTCAGCCCTGAGGGACGTCGTCCACGGCGATGTCGAACTCGAACTGCTCGCCTTCGATGCTCGTGACGGTGATGGTCACTTCGTACTCGGCGCCGTCGACGGGGTCGATGAGGTCGCAGTAGGTCATGCGGTCCAGGTAGATCGTGATGTTCACGTCGCCGCAGTCGATCTCGGGCCGGTAGCCGAGCTGCGCCTCCAGCGCGTCCTCGGACGCCTCGGCGAGGCGCGACGCCTCGATCGCGAGGCTTTGCGCGCCGTCGGCGGGCGGCGCGGAGCTCTCCTCCTGCGACGGCTGCTGGTCAGCCGCGGACGACTCGGCGCTCGTCGGCTCCTCGCTGGGCTCCACGTCGCCTATCTCGAAGGAGCAGGCGGCGAGGCCGAGCAGCAGGGCGGCGGCGGGCAGGAGGGCGAGGGTACGGCGGGGCACGGTAGGGCCTTTCGTCGGCTGACGGGCAAGCGCCCGAGGTCGTGCCAATGCTGCCCCGGGAGCGGGCCCGTTTCGAGGCGGAAGACCGGCGGGAAACCGGCGGGATCGGGCCCCGGTCTTGACGGGTCCCAGGTTTCGGGACTCGGCCGGGACTCGGCCGGGACTCAGCCGGGCTTAACGAGCGTGTACCAGACCTCGGGGCGGCCGACGCTCCCGTAGTGCGGGTGGCGGCGCGCGAGGCCGTTGTCCGCCAGGTACTCCAGGTACCGGCGGGCGGTCACGCGGGCGATGCCGACGGCGGTCGCGATGGCCGCCGCGGACAGGCCCTCGGCGGCGCCGCCGAGGGCCTCGTTGATCGCGTCGAGCGTGGTCCCGCTGAGCCCCTTGGGAAGCGGGCCCGGACCAGAGGTGCGCAGCTCCCCCAGCATCCGGTCGACGTCGGTCTGCCCGCCGACCTCCCCGGGCCGGGCGACCTGCGCCCGCCACGCCGCATAGCCCTCCAGCTTGCCTTTCAGGGTGGCGAACGCGAACGGCTTGAGCAGGTACTGCATGACGCCGGAGGAGACCGCGGCCCGGACCTCCGAGAGGTCCCGCGCGGAGGTCACGGCGATGACGTCGACCGGCGAGGCCGCGGCGCGCAGGGCGTTGCAGACGGCGAGGCCGTGCGTGTCGGGCAGGTAGAAGTCGAGCAGCACCAGGTCCACCGCGTGCTTGGAGCAGAAGCGGAGGGCGTCGCCGCCCGAGTGGACCACCCCGGCCACCGTGAACCCGGCGACGCGCTCGACGTACTGCCGGTGGGCGTCGGCGGCCACCGGGTCGTCCTCGACGACGAGTACGCGGATCATCGCACCGACGATAGCGGCACGCGCACGGTGAAGACGGCGCCCTCGTCGTTCGCGACCTCGATCGCACCGCCCAGGCGCCGCACCGCCTGCCCGACCAGCGCCAGGCCCAGACCCCTGCCGGTCTCGCCCTTGGTGGACCAGCCGCGCCGGAAGATGTCGGCCCCGTCCGCGATCCCGGCCCCGGAGTCGGCGACGCGCACGAACAGCTCCCCCGCGTCGGTCCGGATCGTCACGGCGACCTTCGGCGCCCGCTCGGCCGCGCCCTCGACGGCCGCGTCCAGGGCGTTGTCGATGAGGTTCCCGAGGATCGTGATGAGGTCGCGGGCGTCGACCTCGCCGTCCGTCTCCTGCATCGCGGTGTCCGCGGTCAGCTCCAGGTCGACGCCGCGTTCGCTGGCCTCGCTGAGCTTCCCGAGGAGCAGCGCCGCGAGCACCGGCTCCGACACCGCGCCCACGACCCGGTCGGTGAGCTGCTGCGCGACCTCCAGCTCCGCGGTCGCCAGCGCCACGGCCCGGTCGGTGCGGCCGAGCTCGATGAGGGAGATGACGGCGTGGAGGCGGTTGGCGGACTCGTGGGCCTGGGAGCGGAGGGACTCGGCGAAGCCGCGGACGGTGTCGAGTTCGCCGGTGAGGTTCTGGAGCTCGGTGTGGTCGCGGAGGGTCACGGCGTTGCCCATGCGGCGGTCGCCGGAGCGCACGGGCACGGTGTTGACGAGCAGGAGCCGGGTGTCGGTGAGGTGGAGTTCGTCGCTGCGCGGCTCGGGCGAGGTGAACGTGGCGGCGAGGTCGGCGGCGAGGCCAAGGTCGGCGACGGGGGTGCCGCGGGGGCTGTCGGGGAGGCCGAGGAGGTCGCGGGCGGCGCTGTTGCACAAGGCGATGCGGCCGTCGCGGCCGACGAGGACGAGTCCTTCGCGCACCGAGTGGAGGATCGCCTGGTAGTACTCGAACATGTCGCGCAGTTCGCCGGGGGCGACGCCGCGGGTCTGGCGGGACAGGCGCGTGGAGATGAAGGAGGAGCCGGTGACGCCGACGGCGAGGACGCCCGCGGCGACGGCGGCGAGCGGGAGGAGCCGCTCGTTGAGTTCGGCGGAGATGGCCTCGACGGTGATGCCGACGGCGACGAGCGCGACGACGTCGCCGTCCTCGCCGAAGACGGGGACGACGGCGCGCACGGAGGGGCCGAGGGTGCCCGCGTAGGTCTCGGTGAAGGGCCGTCCTTCAAGGGCCGGTTCGGTGCTGCCGATGAAGTGGCGGCCGATCTGGGCGGGGTCGGGGTGGGTGAAGCGGACGCCGTCGCGGTCCATGATCGTGATGAAGTCGACCTCGGTGTCGGCGCGCACGCGCTCGGTGAACGGCTGGAGGTCGCGGCTGGGGAGCGAGGTGGCGAGGGCGTCGGTGACGGCGGGCGAGTCGGCAACGGTGGAGGCGACGGCGAGGACCTTGTCGCGGGCGTTGGCGTCGACGGCTCTTTGCGCGTCGGCGTAGGCGAGTGCGGTGCCGACGCCGACGAGGACGCCCACGAGGACGAGTTGCAGCGCGAGGAGCTGCCGGGCCAGGGTCCACCTTTTGGTCACGAACAATGAGAGCACACGCGGTTAACGCGACCGAAATGAACAGAATCGTGACTTGCTTCACAAGCACTCGGATACTTCGGTGGTCAACCCTTCCCTGTTGAGGAGCCGAAGATGTCTTCCCCACCGCCCCCGAAGCGCCGCGACCGCACCCACTTCCTGTACCTCGCCGTCATCGTCGCCGTCGTCCTCGGCGTCGCCGTCGGCTTCGCGTTCCCCGAGTTCGCCAAGCAGCTCAAGCCGCTGGGCACCGGGTTCGTCGCCCTCATCAAGATGATGATCGTGCCGATCATCTTCTGCACGATCGTGCTCGGGATCGGCTCGGTCGCCAAGGCCGCGAAGGTCGGCCGGGTCGGGCTCATCGCGCTCGGCTACTTCCTGCTGATGTCGACGTTCGCGCTGGCGATCGGCCTGGTCGTGGGCAACCTGCTGCACCCGGGCGAGGGCATGCACCTCGACCCGACCGCGGCGGCCACGGCGCAGGAGCAGGCCGCGGAGGCCGGCGGCCACGGCACCGTGGACTTCCTGCTGGGGATCATCCCCGAGAGCATGGCGTCGGCGTTCACGTCGGGCTCGGTGCTCCAGGCGCTGCTGGTGGCGCTGCTCGCCGGGTTCGCCCTCCAGAAGATGGGGCCCGCGGGCGAGCCGCTGCTGCGCGGCATCGGGCACCTCCAGAAGCTCGTGTTCCGGATCCTCGCGATGATCATGTGGGCGGCGCCGGTGGGCGCGTTCGGCGCGATCGCGGCGGTGGTCGGCGAGACCGGCTGGGCCGCTTTGAAGGGCCTCGCGGTCATCATGCTCGGGTTCTACGCGACGTGCCTGCTGTTCGTGGTGTGCGTGCTCGGGTCGGTGCTGTGGCTGGCGGCCCGGGTGAACCTGTTCCAGCTGCTGCGGTACCTGGGCCGGGAGTTCCTGCTCATCGTCTCCACCTCGTCGTCGGAGTCGGCGCTGCCGCGGCTCATCGCGAAGATGGAGCACCTCGGGGTGAGCAAGCCGGTCGTGGGCATCACGGTCCCGACCGGGTACTCGTTCAACCTGGACGGCACCGCGATCTACCTGACGATGGCGACGCTGTTCATCGCCACTGCGCAAGGGGACTCGCTGAGCATCGGCGAGCAGATCTCCCTGCTGGTGTTCATGATCATCGCCTCGAAGGGCGCGGCGGGCGTCTCCGGCGCGGGGATCGCGACCCTCGCCGGGGGCCTCCAGTCGCACCGGCCGGAGCTGGTCGACGGCGTCGGGTTCATCCTCGGCATCGACCGGTTCATGTCGGAGGCGCGGGCGCTCACCAACTTCGCGGGCAACGCGGTGGCGACGGTCCTCATCGGCACGTGGACGAAGGAGTTCGACCGCGACCAGGCGGACCGGGTGTTCGCGGGCCGCGACCCGTTCAACGAGGCGACCCTCGTGGACGACCATGCGGCTCCGGAGATTCCGGAGCAGCCCAGGGACAAGCAGCTGCAACCCGTCTAGTCCCCCATGATCGCGAACGGGCCGCTCTACTTGCCGGATGGGCGGCCCGTTCGTTCCTCACCAGGACGAGTAGAGGCGGTGCTGCGCGGCGGCGACCGCCTCGGCGACGTCGGCGGCGAGGCCGTGGCGGCCGCCTTCGCCGAACAGGCCGGCGCGCATGAACACGAAGTCGCGCACGCGGCCGTACCGGTCCACTGTGGCGCGGCTGAGTCCGGTGGCGGAGTAGGCCTCCCAGCGGGAGGTGTCCCCGCCGCCCTTGCCGGAGCCGATGCGCGGGACGGCGTCGTGCCAGCGGACCTCCTGGGCGCGGGCCCAGCGCCGCTTCTCGGCGGCGACCCAGGCGCGGATGAGGCTCGCGGCGATCGTCCTGCCGCCCAGGCGCTCCACGCCGCGGTGGAGCGCGAGGTCCTGGAGCGTGCCGTCGAGGCCCACGGCCACCGAGACGGCCTGGTCGGCGTCGGTGCCGGTGAACTCCCAGGTGCTGAAGTGCTCCTCAGCGCCGCTGGAGACGCCGCGGATGCGGCTCTTGGACGCCACCATCCGCTCGGCGTTGGCGCGGAAGCCCGGGTGCTGCTTGGCGATCTCGCGGATGATGAGGTGCTGCGCGGTGAGGACCTGGCGCGGCGCCAGGCCCTTGCCGGTCAGGGCGGTCGAGCGGAGGACGCGCTTGACGCCGCCGCTGTAATGCGGATGCCGGGCCGCGATCTGCTCGATGAAGTCCTCCAGCGCGTCGCTCTCGACGGTGACATGGTCGAACGTGCCGTCTTCGACCGCGTCGCCGAAGTGGTGGGCGAGCGCGGTCGCGTACACGCGGCGCACGATGTCGCCGTAAGCGAGGCGGTCGCGGTCGTCCAGGTCCCGGTAGGCGGTGCGGGCGTCGCGGTCGCCGGTCCGGATGTAGGTGACGAGCGCTCCGGTTCCGGGCAAGGGTCGGGGCATGGGGGTCCTTCTGAGCGGTCGCCGGAGGCGACGGTGTGCGGGGAGTGTGCTCGGTCCTGCCAAGGCGCGCAAGCGGGGTCATCGTACAGAGGCCCCGCTCGCGCGCGCCGGCCCCGGGCTCACACCGCGAGGGGCCGCTCCACTTCGAGGCGGTCGTGGTCGATGAGCCAGCGCACGGCCTCCAGGATCGCCTCGTCGGGCTGGTACGCGGGCGCGTAGTCGATGAGGGTGCGGGCCTTCTCGATGCTGAGGACGTGGTTGCGGGACAGGTGCTCCCAGCTCGCGTCGGCGTGCTCGGCCTTGGTGCCCGCGCGGAACTCGTCCCAGGTGACGGTCTCCAGGTCGGCGTCCTGGCCGAACCAGGAGGCGGCGGCCTCGGCGAGGCCGCGCACGTTCATCGCGGTGGGGGCGACCATGTGGAAGTCCTCGCCCGACGCGGCCTCGGGGCGCTCGACGGCGTTCGCGAAGCCCTGGGCCACGTCGTCGGCGTGCACGTGGTGCATGTGCTCGGCGCCGATCCCGGGGATGCGGAGAGTGCGCCCCGCCGAGAGGGTGCGCCACACCTCGGGGTCGAGGTTGCCGAGCGGGCCGATGGGGTGCCAGCCGGGGCCGACGATGTGGCCGGGGTGGAGCGCGGTGGTGGCGAGGCCCCCGGATGCGGTCTCGGTCTTGAGCATCCGCGCGATGAGGTCCTTCTGGATCCCGTACTCGCCGAACGGCGGCGTGCCCTCGCCTTCGCGGATCGGCGAGCGGTGGCTGACGCCGTAGCGCCAGACGGTGCCGCAGTGGAGCAGGTGGCCGGTCTCGCCGCGCAGGCGCTCGACGAGCGCTGTCGCGGAGTCGAGCGTGAAGCACACGAGGTCCACGACGGCGTCGGGCCGCAGCGCGGCGACGGTGTCGCCGAAGACGCCGTCGGCGTCCTGCTGCTCGCGGTCGGCAGTCACCTGCTCGACCTGGGCCCACTCGGGCGCGTCCGCGTAGGCGGCGCGCTTGCCGCGGCTGATGTTGACGACCTCGTGGCCCGCGCGCACGAGCCGCGGCACCAGGTAGGTGCCGATGTGCCCGCTGCCGCCGATGACGACGATCTTCATGGTGTCCCTCCCCCTTCGGGCCCGCCCGGGCCCGGCGCTCCGATGCTATCCAGCGCCGGTCCCGGTGCGGTCCGACAGGTCAGTCGGCGGCGACGCGGACGACGAGTTTGCCGAAGGTGTGGCGGCGCTGGAAGTCGATGATCGCCTGGGGCCCTTGGTCGAGCGTGTAGCGGCGGCCGACGGGTGCCGCGAGGAGACCTTTGGCGGCGTCGGCGGCGACCTCGGCCATGCCGCCGAGGCGGCCGTCCATGTCGAGGACGAAGTGCAGGTCGACGTCGTCGCGGCCGAGCTGCTCGGGCTGCGTGACGGGGTAGGTGATGGTGACGAGGCGCCCGCCGGGGCGCAGGGTCGCCGCGAGCCCTTCCAGTTGGTCGCCGGGGAGGACGAGGTTGTAGACGGCGTCGACGCCGGTCGGGTGGTCGGCGGGGTCGTAGCCGATCACGTCGGTCGCGCCGAGGGCGCGCACGAGGTCGGCGTCTTCGGTTGTGGCCGTGGCGATCACGGTGGCCTCGGCGGCGAGGAGCGGGAGGAGCGCGGTCCCGACGCCGCCGGTGGCGCCGACGACGAGGACGGTCTCGCCGGGCTTCGCCGGAGTGGTCGCGGTGACCGCGCGGGCGGTGAGGCCCACGGTGGGGAGCGCGGCGGCGGCCTCGGCGTCGAGCCCGGCCGGGCGGTGCGCGATGAACGTCGTGTCGGCTTCGAAGACGGCGTACTCGGCGAACGCGCCGGTGCCGACCGAGGGCCGCTCGACGCCGCCGAGGACGCGGATCGCGCGCGGGACGGCGTGGCCGAAGACCTCGTCGCCGACGCGGAAGGCGGCGACGCCGGGCCCGGTCTCGGTGACCGTGCCAGCGAAGTCGTTGCCGGGCACGTGCGGGAATTCGAGCGGGAAGTCCTCGCGGAACGCCCCGGCGACGAGCACGGTGTCGGCGGGGTTGACCGAGGCGGCGGCGATGCGCACCTGGATCTGACCGGGGCCGGGGCGGGGCACGGGGATCTCGGCGACGGTGTAGGTCTCGGGCGGGCCGTAGTCGTTCGCGACGACTGCCTTCATGGTTCCTCCAGTAAACGGACCGTGCGGTCATGTTCTGTCGCGCCGAACGCTAGCACTAAACGGACCGTGCGGTCAACTTGCTATGCTCGGGACATGACCCGCCTCCCGCGCGCCGACGCCGTCCGCAACCGGCGCCTCCTCCTGGCCGCGGCCGCCGACGAGTTCGCCGAGCACGGCCTCGGCGCGTCCGTCGCCGACATCGCCCGCCGCGCGGGCGTCGGCAAGGGCACCGTCTTCCGGCACTTCGCCGCCAAGGACGACCTCATCGCCGCGATCCTCGTCGACCGCATGGGGGACCTGAGCGAGCGGGGCGAACAGCTCCTCGGCGCAGAGGACGCCGGGGACGCGCTGTACGAGTTCCTCACGGCCGCAGCCGAGCAGCGCCGCGAGCGCGACCTGTCGTTCCTCGCCGAGGCGAGCGAGTCGATGCCCGAGGTCGCCGGCGCCCGCGACCGGCTCCTGAAGGCGATCGACGCGCTCGTCGCCCGCGCCGCGGAGCAGGGAGCGGTCCGGTCCGACATCACGAGCACCGACGTGCTCCTGCTCATGTGCGCGCCGGTCTACGTCGCCGAAGCCGTCCCCGGCGCCGCCCCCGACCTGTGGCGCCGCTACCTCGCGATCATCTTCGACGGCCTGCGTCCCGAAGCGGCCCATCCCCTTCCGGCCGACGCACCGCGCCTCTGAGTTTGCCGTTCCCGCAAGAAGACTTGCCGGTTCCCTGTGTGGTGCGGCACCGTGGCGGGAGCGAACGGAAGGGGATCTGGAATGAGCGCGGTGGACTGGGACGAGCGGTACGCGAGCCGGGAGCGGCTGTTCAGCGGCAGGCCGAACGAGGCGCTCGTGGCCGAGGCCGCGGGCCTCGCGCCGGGGCAGGCGCTCGACGCCGGATGCGGTGAGGGCGGGGACGCGATCTGGCTCGCCGAGCGGGGCTGGCAGGTCACCGCGATCGACGTCTCGCGGGTGGCCCTCGAACGCGCCGCCGCGGCCGGGGCGCACGTGGCCGACCGCATCGCCTGGTCGCGCGGCGACCTCGCCGCCGCTCCCCCGCCGCCCGGGTCGTTCGACCTGGTCACGGCCCACTACTTCCCGATCCTCCGGTCGAGCGGCCCGGCCGCGGTCGACGCGCTGCTGGCGGCCGTCGCTCCCGGAGGGACGCTCCTCGTGGTCGGCCACGCCCGGCCCGCGCCGGGGCACGAGCCCGAAGGGTTCGACTTCGACGCGTACGTGCACCCCGCCGACATCGCCCGCCGCCTCGGCGGCGGCTGGCGCATCGAAGCCGACGAGACCCGCGAGCGCCGCACCCCGCCTCCCGAAGGCGCGCACCACACCCACGACACGGTCCTGCGCGCCCGCCGGGAATCCGCCTGACAATGGACTGATGCGCCCCATGAAGCACGGCTACACCAACCGCACCGTCGGCGGCGCGGCCGGCGTCGTCAAGCACTACCAAGGGCCCGACGCGGCCGAGCGGCAGGAGACCGAGCGGCGGTTCGTCGCCGCTCTGCAAGGGCGCCTTCCGGTTCCGCAGGTCGTCGGGGCCGAGCCGGGCGTGCTGCGGTTCTCGTTCGTCGAGGGCGTGCAGGGCCAGGAGCTCATCGACGCGGGCGCGGCGCGGGCGGTACTGCGCTCCGCGGGCGCAGTGCTGCGGCGCCTCCACGACCTGCCCGCGGACGTCCTCGGCACGCCGCAGGGCCGGGTCGCCGTCCACGGGGACTTCGGGCCGAACAACCTCCTCCTCGATCCCGGGTCGAACGAGGTGACCGCGCTGATCGACTGGGAGTTCGCGCATTTCGGCGCAGCGGTCGAGGATCTCGCCTGGTGCGAGTGGATCGTGCGCACGCACCATCCCGCGCATGCGGGGGACCTCGACGCCTTCTTCGACGCCTACGGCCCGGTGCCGCCGTGGGAGGCGCGGCAGGCCGAGATGGTCGCCCGCTGCGAAGCGCTCGAAGCGTTCTGCCGGCGCTGGGACCCCGACGGCGCGGGCGTGCGGCAATGGCGGGAGCGCCTGGAGGCCACCGCCGCGTGGACCGAATGAGGGCGGGGCGGGGGTGGTCCCCCGCCCCGCCCGCTCCCTACTCGTAGAAGCGCACGTAGTCGAACGTGGCGGTCAGGCCCTCGCCGGCCATCGACACCAGGCCGATCTGCGGGTCGACGCCTTCCGGCAGGTGCCAGACGCCGCCCCAGGTGTAGTCGACGCCGTCGCGGCTCGTGGCCGCCTGGAACAGGTGCTCGCCGGTGTCCGGGTCGACGGTGTGGCGCAGGCGCAGCCACAGGTCGTCCGCGGCGGTGCCGACCTGCATCTCCGGCCACGGGTTGCGGTCGCGGCCGATCCACAGGAGCACCTGCCCGGACGGGCCGTTCTTGACGGGCGCCAGGTGGATCGAGCTGGACGGGGTCTGGAACGCGACGAGGCCGGCCTGCGGCCGCTGCGACTCGTCCGTCGCCGGGTCCTCGGAGATCGGCAGGTGGAGCTTCGCCTCCACCGTGTACGTCCCTTCCGGAGCATCGTGGAGGAGCGCGGACGCCATGGCGCCCTTGCCGCTCAGGTCGGCGTCCTGCGTGGGCCACACGTACGAGCCGTCCTGGACCTGCCCGTCGGGGGCGCCGAACCACTCCCAGCCCGCCAGGTCCGCGTCGTCGAACTCCTCGCCGAAGAGCAGGTCGCCGACCTCCGGGTCCGCGATCCGCTCGGTGACGGGCTCGTAGAGCGCGGTCGCGCCGAGGTTGTCGACCTGCGCGGCGCCGCGGGTCGAGGCCGCGCCGCCGGGAGTCCAGTCGGGGACCTCGACGTCGAGTTCGGCGAGCGGCATCCCGAGGAGCGAGGCGCTGAGTTCGACATGCGCGGCGCCGCCGTCGATGACGGCGGTCAGCGAATGCCAGGCCGACAGGTCGAGGCCCTCGTAGGCTTGGGACGCGGCGCGTTCCACGATCCGGCCGTGGCGCTTCACCTCGACGGTGAGCAGGCCCGAGACATCGATCCAGGCGACGGCGTTGTTGCGGGAGTCCTGGTAGCCCAGGACGAGTCCGGCGCGGCCGCGGTCGTCGGTGACGCGCACGTCCGCCTCCAGGCGGACGTCGCCGGAGGGCCCGTCGTCGGGGAGCAGGAACGACGGCGTCGGCGAGTTCGCACCGCCGGCGGCGAAGCCGCCGGAGAGGTCGTCCTCGCCGGTGGTCCAGCGGCCGGGCCCCTCAGCGGTGAACCCGCCGAGGCCGTCCTCGAAGCGGCTGCCCGCGTCCCACGCGCCGACCGGGGCGGTCTGCGGGCCGTCGCTGGACCAGGCCCCGGCGTTGACCGTCGGCCAGCCGTCGATCCAGTCCAGGCGGTCCATGAGGGTCGGGCGCCCGCCCCAGGTGAGGTCCTCCTCGAAGCGGTCGAAGCCGTTCACGAGGATCCACTCCTGGCCCGAGTGGTCCACGACGTTCGCCGAGTGCCCGGAGGCGACCCAGCGGTTCCCGTTGGGCGAGTTCACGATCGTGCCGCCAGGGTAGAGGCCGGTGAGGCTGTCCCCGTCGCGGTCGGTGAACGGGCCCAGCGGGCTGTCGGAGCGGCCGACGAAGACGGGGTAGCCGCCCTTCTCGCGCTCGCAGCAGCCGAGACCGGAGTAGAAGAGGTAGTAGAAGCCGTCGCGCTTGACGACATAGGGCGCCTCGCCTTGGCGGCTGCCGACGACCTGCACCGAGTCGCCCACGGGCGCGGTGCCGTCGGCGTTCAGCTCGACGGCGCGCACGCCCGCGTCCTTGAACGAGCCGTAGTAGAGGTACTTCGTGCCGTCGTCGTCCACGAACAGGGCCGGGTCGATCTGGTTGGCGCCGTCGTCCTCCTCGATGACGGGGCGGCCGATGTCGGTCCACGGCCCGGCCGGGGTCGGCGCGGTCGCCAGCCCGATCTGGTTCCGCGGCCCGCCGCCGCCCGCGGCGGCGTAGTAGAGGTAGTAGAGGCCGTCGATGTAGCGGACATCGGGGGCCCAGTAGTAGGTCTTCTCGAAGTCGCGCCACTCGGGGTGGTTGTCGCGGCCGAAGACCTCGCCCACGTACTCCCAGTCGACGAGGTCGAGGGAGCGCATGATCGGCATGAAGTACTGGTCGTCCCAGGGGCCGCCGCGGTTGTCCTTGCGCAGGCTCGTCTGGGTCGCGTACGCGTACCAGTAGCCGTCCTTGCCCTGGATGATCGACGGGTCCGAGAACGCGTCGGCCAGGTCGTCCATGACGTGGTTCTCGTAGGTGCCCGGCGCGTCGCCGGGGTCGGCCGCGACCGGCGGGCCGACGGCGAGCAGGCTCAGGACGGCCGCGGTCGCGACCGCCATTGTGGATCTTCGCATCAGGGGGTGCCTCTCTTTCAGCGGGTTCACTGGGGCAGGACGGCGAGCGCGGCGATGCGCCACATCTGGTTGAGCCCGCTGCCGGTGAGGGTCAGGGACACGGTGCGGCCGTCGGCGCCGCCGTCCAGGTCGAAGGAGAACCAGGTCATCGCCCGCGCCGGCAGGGTGGCGGGGCCGGAGCGGCCCAGTTCCCCGCCGTCCTCGGACACGACGGTGATCGCCGAGTCGGTGAGCGGGTCGCCGGTGAGGATCCAGACCCGGTGCGGCCCTCCGGGAATCGCGAGGTCGAGGGTCCGTTCGGCGGTGGCGACGACGAGGTCGCGGCGCAGCAGGTCGGTGTTGCGCCGGTCGCGGGCGCCGGGCCGCGGACCGTTCCAGCCGTAGCCGCGGTCGGCGTCCCAGTCGCTCTCGGGCGTGAGGGCCGCGTAGCCGGGGAGCACGGCTTCCGCGTCGGGCCCGGCGTCGAGGGCGAGCGCGGCCCGGGCCGGGTCGGGGGCGGCGACGACCTCGACGAGCCTGCCGGTTTCGAGCTCGGCGCCGTCGGCGTGGACGGTGAGCGCGAGGCGCTTGATGGCGGGGTCCGGTCCGGCGGTCACCGGGACGGCGATGTCCTGTTCGGACCCTGCGGGGACGGTGACCGTGACCGGCTCGCTGGCCCAGCCGTCGGGAACGGCGACCTCGACCGTGACCTCCGCATCGGTGTCGCCGCTGTTGGCGACTGCCGCAAGGACCTCGTACGTGCCGCCGGTCCACCAGACCGGTTCGGCGGTGGCGGCGTGGACGCGCACGGGCGGAAGCGGGGCGTCCGGGTCCGGGATGACGAGCGCGGCGAGCTTCCACCAGTCGTCGATGCCTTCGAACCGCAGGTCGACCGGGCCGCCGCCGTCGAGGTCCAGGTCCACCCAGGCGAACGAGCCGGACGGGAGGTCGGGAGTGGTGGCCTCGGTGTCGCCCACGGTGATCGTGAAGGGCCGGCAGCGGGCGCCCCGGTCGCCGATGAGCAGCTGGGCCGTGTGGCGCCCGGCCGGTACGGCGATGCGGAGCGTGCAGGCGCTCGCGTGGCCGACGAGGTCGGCGGTGAGCGGTTCGAGGACGTTCCGGTCGCGCCCGTTCGGGGTCGGGCCTGAGATCCAGCCGAAGCCTTGGGCCTCAGACCATGTCGTCGCGGGAGTGAGGCGCCGGTAGCCCGGCTGCACCGGTGAGCCGTCGGTCCCGGCGTCGAGGGCGAGGTGGCAGCGCTGCCCGGCGGGCGCGACGAGGAAGCGGAGCCCGCGACCTCCGAGCAGGGTCCCCTCGGGTGCGATCTCGACGTCGACGGGGCCCTCCCAGCCGCGGAGGGGCGGTTCGACGGGGAGGACCGCGGTGGCGGTCTCGCGCGAGGGGACGTCGAGTGCCGCTGCGCCCCAGTCGCCTTCGGCGGGCGCGAGGCGGGCGGTCAATTCGCGCGCTTCGCCGCTCGCATTGGTGACCTCGACGGCGACGCGGTTGCCCCACCCGCCGACGAGGACCCGTTCTCCGGGGACGGCGACCTGGGTCCAGGACCGGTCCTCGTCGAGGACGCGGCCGAGGTCGAAGAAGAACGCCACGATCGCGTCGCGCCAGGTCGTGGCGTGGCCGATCTGCGCGGCGAAGGCGTCGGCCACGGCCGCGAAGCGCTCGGGGTCGACGCGTCCGGCGAGGCCGGCCCAGGCGTCGGCGAACTCGCGCACGCGTTCCACCCCGAGGAAGTGCGTGTCGTAGAGGTGCTGGATGACGGTGGCGCCGGAGCGGAGCCGATGGTCGTAAGGCACCCAGTGCATGAACAGGAGCAGTTCGTCGGGCACGGTGTCGAGGTCCTCGTAGACCTCGGTCCACGCGTCGGGGTACAGGCCGGTGAAGCCGGTGCCGGTGGTGACGGTCCGGTCGAAGCCGGTGCCCGCGCCGGTGCTGTGGTGGGACTGGGTGACGGTGCCGACCGGGTCGGGGTCGAAGTGCGCGCCGCCGGGGTTGCTCAAGTAGCCCATGCCGAGCGGCGACGTGTAGTCCTCATAGGTGCGCCACGAGTCGAGCAGGATTCCGGCGACCGCGGCGGTGTCGGCGGGGCCGAGGCCGAAGGTCATGCGGATCCACTCGGCGGCGAGGTCGCACGGGTCGGCGCCGGTGGACCAGGCGAGGCGTCCGAAGGCGTAGCTGTTCGCGGCCCCGAGGTCGTAGCCGGTCCAGTTGTCGTCGTCGCCGAAGTTGGAGACTCCCGCGAGCCCGGCGCGGTCGGCGGCCATGATCTCGGCGACCGTGGGGCCGGTTCCGGGCCCGCCCGTGGGGAAGTCGAGGACTTCACGCCACATCGGAGCGAGGTACACCGCATGCCCGGCCTGGCCGGTGTACTCCTGGGTGATCTGGAGTTCGGCGGTCTGGTTCGTGTTCTGGAGCGTGCCGAACAGGGGGTGGACGGGTTCGCGGACCTGGAAGTCGATGGGGCCGTTCTTGGTCTGGACGATGACGTTGTCGTCGAACTCGCCGTCGAGCGGCGCGAACACGCGGTGCTGGTACTCGGCCCAGTCGCCGAAGTCCTCGTGGACGAAGGACCGCCACACGATGAGGCCCTCGTGCGGGGCGACGGCGCGGGCGAGCATGTTGGCGCCGTCGGCGTGCGTGCGCCCGTAGTCGAGCGGGCCGGGGCGGCCCTCGGAGTTGGCCTTGACGAGGAACCCGCCGAGCGCCGGGATCGCCTCCTTGACCTCGGTGATCTTCGCGCTCCACCAGGCCTGGACCCGCGGGTCCGCGGGGTCGGCGGTGGTGATCGGGTCCTCGTCGTCCGCGGTGAGGACGATCGGGCTGGCGTAGTTCAGGGACAGCCACGGGCTGATCCCCCAGGTCGCGAGCATCGCGCACAGCGGAGCGAGCTTCGCGAGCATGGGCGCGTCGATGAACGCCGCGTCGGCGTTGACGTTGTTGAGGACCGTGGCGTTGATCCCGATCGAGGCGGTGAGCCGCGCGTAGTCCGTCATGCGCTGGGAGATCTCGGGAAGCGCGTCCCAGTCGAATATGGAGCGTCCGGCGTAGCCGCGTTCGACCGAGCCGTCGAGGTTGTCCCAGTGGTTCAGCATCCGCAGCTTCAGGTCGGGGGTCTCGGTGGCGTCGAGGTCCGCGGGCGCGATGCCGTTCTGGAGCATGCGGATCAGGTGGAACGAGCCGTAGAGGACGCCCGCGGGGGCGTTCGCGGCCACGATGACGCGCTTGACGCGGCGGCCGGAGCGCTCGACGCGGATCGCGAAGCCCTCCGGTCCGAGGGCGTCGGCGTCGTCGATCCGCAGATGCGGCGACGCGTCCGCGGTGCCGATGACGAGGGTGCCGTGCTCCCCCGACCAGCCGCTGGCGGGCTCGGTCCCGGTGAGGCCGGTGAGCGCACGGCGGACCTCGGCCTCGGCATTGGCGATGCGCGGGTCGTCGCCGAAGGCGGCGACGCGTTTGAAGGTGGCCCTGAACTGGGCGAGGAGGCCGGGGTCGGCGGGCCGGCGGTAGCGGAGCCAGAGCGGCCCGTCGGGTCCCGGAGTCTCCTGTGCCTGTGCGGCCCAGGGCGATACGGCGGTGGCGAAGGCGAGGGCGCCCGCGGTCAGGGTGCCGGTCCGCAGCAGCCCGCGGCGCGTCGGCCGACCGGGCCCGTGTGGTGACGTCATTGTCAACTCCCGTGTGAGGGTATGCGCTTTCTCAAGGTGTCGGGGATCGTCGGTTGACGGAGCAGGGGCTAGGCGCGGGCGCGACGCCGTGCCGCGATGAGCGCGACGGCGAGCATGCCCGGTGCGATGACGATGAGCGGCAGGAACATCCAGGCGACGACCGCGGCGACGCCGAGTCCGATGAGGACGTAGGCGGTGCCGACCGGGTCGGCGGCCGTGAGTACCGCGGCCTCGTGGAAGAGGTCGCGCCAGTCCGCGGAGGGCTCCCACAGGGAGGCCGCCCGCGCCGCGACAGTCGCAATGGCCAGGGCGAAGACCGCGCTGACGACCGCGAGGGGCATCCCGCCGGGGACGAGGCCCTGGACGCCGAGCGCCACGTTCAGGCCGAGCAGTGCCACCGCGAGCGCGGTCAGTGCGCTTGCGGCCCAACCGGTCCGGAAGGCCCTCCAGGCGGACGTCAGGAGGTCGCCGAGGCCGTCGCCGTGGTCGGCGGCGTGGCGGTCGAGGTGGCGGGTGCCCGCGGCGACGGCCGCAAGGGCCGTCGCCAGCGGGAGCGACAGAGCGGTGACCACGAGGCCGACCACGATCATCTCGCCGAACAGGCCGAGCGCACCGCCGCCGAAGCGGACGAGGTATTCCGCCGGGGCCCGGCGCTTCGGGGCGGTGCGCGCGCTCATCCCTTGAGCCCCTGGGTGGCGACGCCGCCGACGAGCTGGCGCTGGAAGGCGAAGAAGAACAGCAGCACCGGCAGGAGCGCCAGGATCGCCATCGCCATCTGCGCGCCGTAGTCGGAGGTCGAGGTCTGGTCCACGTAGAGCCGCAAGGCGAGCGGCATCGTGTACATGCCGGGCTCCTTGAGGTACAGCAGCGGCCCGAAGAAGTCGTTCCACGACCAGATGAACGCGAAGATCGCGGAGGTGACGAGCGCGGGCTTCATGAGCGGCAGGATGATCGAGAAGAAGATCCGGGGGTGGCCCGCGCCGTCGATGACGGCGGCCTCGTCGAGTTCGCGCGGCAGGCCGCGGATGAACTGGATCATCAGGAACACGAAGAACGCGTCGGTGGCGAGGAACTTGCCGAGGAGCAGCGGCCAGTACGTGTTGATCATGCCGAGGTTGTTGAACACGATGTACTGCGGGATGATCACGACGTGGAACGGCAGGAGCATCGTGACGATCATGCACACGAAGAAGAGGTTCCGGCCGCGGAAGGCCACGCGCGCGAACGCGTAGGCCGCGAGCGAGCACGACAGCAGGATGCCGACGACTGAGCCCGCGGCGAGGACCAGCGAGTTCAGGACGAAGGTCCAGAAGGAGATCCCGCCGATGCCTTCGAGGGCCTTCGCGTAGTTCTGGAAGCCCCCGTTCGCGGGCAGGAGGCTCACTTCGCCGATGATCTCGCTGCTCGGCTTGAAGGAGCTCATGAGCATCCACACCGCGGGGTAGAGGATGACCACGAGCACCGCGAGTGCGAAGGCGTGGAACAGGATCGAGCCGCGGGTGCGGCGTGCGTTCTTCTTTCGGCTCATCGGTCGTCTCCCGAGTAGTGCACCCACGATTTCGAGCTGCGGAACAGCAGGAGGCTGATGAGCCCGACGACGATCACGAGCACCCAGGCCATCGCGGACGCGTACCCCATCTGGAAGTCGCGGAAGCCGCGGAAGTAGAGGTACAGCGTGTAGAACAGGGTCGACTGGGCGGGGCCGCCCGAGCCGTTGGAGATGATGAACGCGGAGTTGAAGATCTGGAACGCGTGGATCGTCTCCAGCAGGAGGTTGAAGAACAGCACCGGGGACAGCAGCGGGATGGTGATGTTCCAGAAGCGGCGCACGGGTCCGGCGCCGTCCACTTCGGCGGCCTCGTACATCTCGGTCGGGACCTGCTTCAGGCCCGCGAGGAAGATGACCATGGGGGCGCCGAACTGCCACACGGTGAGCAGGATGAGCATCGGGAGGGTGCGGCCGGGGTCGCCGACCCAGCCGCCCGCCGACGCGTCGGGGCCGCCGAAGACGGAGCCGATCTGCGCCACGATGCCCTCGTCGATGAACATGGCCTTCCAGACGATCGCGATCGACACGCTGCCGCCGATGAGCGAGGGCAGGTAGTAGGCCGACCGGTAGAAGCCCTGGCCGCGCCGGGAGTTGTGCAGGAGCAAGGCGACTCCCAGCGCGGCGGCGAGCTTGATCGGGGTGCCGAAGACGACGTACAGGGCGGTGACCTTGGCGGCCTGGTGGAAGTTCGAGTCCGTCAGGAGCCTTTGGTAGTTCTCGATGCCGACGAACTCGGGGGCGGTGAAGAGGTTGTAGTCGGTGAACGAGAGGTACAGGGAGGCGATCATCGGCCCGGCGGTGAGGCCGAGGAACCCGATGAGCCAAGGGGAGAGGAACGCGTATCCGGCGCGGGTGGAGCGGTCGCGGGCGCGTTGGCGCGTCGCGGTCATCCGAGGAGCATGTCCATTTCGGCGAACAGCTCTTCGGCGAGCTGCTCGGTGTCGATGTCGCCGTAGAGGAGCTGCTCGTGGAGCTCGCCCCACTTGGCCTCGATGGAGCCGTAGCCGGAGGGCAGGAGCGGGTAGCTCTCGGTGATCTCGTCCGCGACGGCGTCGAGGTAGCCGAAGTCGACGGAGTCGGAGACGGACTGCTCGACGGCGGCGCGGCCCTCTTCGGTGGGCGGCGCGCCGAGGGAGGCGCCGAAGATGGCCTTGACCTCGGGCGAGTTCGCGAGGAAGTCGACGAGGACGGCGGAGGCGTCGGGCTGGTCGGAGTTCGCGGCGACCGACAGGAGCATGCTCGGGTGATCGGCGAGCACGTGCTGGCCGTTCTCGGTGGGGGCCTGGACCATGCCGATGTTCTCGGTGCCGATGTCGCTCATGGCCTGGGCGACGGTGGTGGAGAAGTTGAACCAGAGCGCGGCCTCGCCGCCGAGGAAGCCGCCGAGCGGGTCGAGGGCGACGGTGCGCTCGATCGGGTAGAAGTCGCCGTTGTCGCGCAGGTCGGCGACGGAGTCGAGGTAGTCGACGACGTCCTGCTCCTCGAAGGCCGGGCGGCCGTCCTCGGTGAAGACGGGCTCGCCCTCCTGCATGCGGGAGTAGATGAAGCCGGGGAGGCCGCCGGTGTAGTCGGAGGCGCCGTAGATCCGCGGGTCGTGCGAGGCCCCGGCCTGGTTCACCTGGAGCACATAGGCTTCGAGGTCGTCGAGGGTCATGTCGTCGGTCGGGTAGGGGACGCCGAGCTCGTCGAGCAGGTCCTTGTTGTACATCATGGACCAGGCGTTGTAGCCCATGGGGACGCCCACGAGCTGGTCGTTGACGGTGCCGGACTGCAGGAGGGTGTCGGCGTAGCCGCTCGTGTCGAGCAGGCCGCCCTGGTAGGCGCCGAGGTCGAGGAACAGGCCCTTGTCGGCGTACTCGCCGAGGTAGCCGGCGTCCATCATGAGGACGTCCGGGAGGGCCTGGCCGGCGGCCTCGGTGTTGCGGGCGGTCCAGTAGTCGCCCCAGGCGTTGAAGTTGCGCACGACCTCGACGTTCGGGTACTCCTCGTTGAACAGGTCGAGGGCCTGGTTCATCCAGTCGGCGCGCTCTTCGTTGCCCCACCAGGTGAAGGTGATCTCGGCTTCGGTGTCGGCGGCGAACGAGGTGGCGGCCTCGTGGGTGCCGCCGTTCGAGCACGCGGCGAGCCCGAGCGCCGCTGCGGCGCCGAGGGCCGCGAGCGTCTTCGTTCTTGACATGGATCCTCCTCAGTGGCTGGACTGGTGGCGTGCCGGGATAGTTCAGCGTTGAACTAAGGCGGATCCAGTTCAACGCTGAACTATTTTGGCGAACGCTATCACACACCCCTCGCGAGGGGCAACGGCCGATATGGAACGGGCTAGTCCCCGCGCACGAGCGCGCGGAGCCGCTCCATGGGGAGCTTCGGCTTCCGCTCGGCCGTGAGCAGGCCGTTGACCTCCTGGAGCGTGTCGGTCAGCTGCGTCCAGCACCAGCCCGCGAGCCCGGTCCGGCGGCCGCGGCCGATCGAGGCGCCCTGGACGGCGCGGAGGATGTCGCCGACGCGGCGGTCGAAGTCCTCCGCGCTCGAAGCCTCGGAGTAGCCCCAGGCCTCCTCGGATGCGGCGCCGGGCGCCCACTTGACGCCGCCGAACTCGGTGAGCATCACGGGCTCGCCGCGGTCCTCGGTGCCGTCCAGGCGGATGCGGCGACCCGACGGGCCGATCCCTTCGAGGGAGGCCCGCAGGTCGGCTTCGGGCACGTCGTAGCGCGCGGTGAGGACCGCGCCCTCGGACTCGTAGTCGTGGACGGTCCACAGGTCGGAGGTGCCGAGCTCCCAGCCGTCGTTGGAGATGACCGGCCGCGAAGGGTCGAGGGCCTTCGTCAGGTGGTAGAGCGCCTCGGCGAACGCGCGCTGGTCCCCGCGGGACGCGAGGTGCTGCACGCCCCAGGACTCGTTGAGCGGCACCCAGGTCACGATCGACGGGTGCGAGGCGTCGCGGCGCACCGCCTCGGTCCACTCGCGGGTCGTGCGGACCACGGCCTCGTCCGAGAACGTGTAGGTCGCGGGCATCTCGCCCCAGACGAGGAGCCCGAGCCGGTCGGCGTGGTACAGGAAGCGCGGGTCCTCGATCTTCTGGTGGACGCGCACGGAGTTGAAGCCGAGCTCGGCGATGAGCTCCGCCTCCCGCCGCAGCGCCGGCTCGGGGGCGGCGAGGTGCGTGTCGGGCCAGTAGCCCTGGCTCAGTACGGAACGCAGAACCACGGGCCGGTCGTTGACGAGGAACCGGCCGTCGGCGACGGCGACCGAGCGGAGGCCGAGGTAGCTCGCCACGGCGTCGTCCCCCACGGCGATCCACGCGTCGAGGAGCGTCGGCGACTCGGGCCGCCACAGCAGCTGCTCGTAGTGCTGGCCGTTCTCCTGCCCCGCGAGGGGGACGGTGACGGCGACCTGGGCGCCCCCGGCGCGGGCCTCGGCCTCGCCGATCACCTCGCCCTCGTGGGCGATCCGCACGCGCACGGCGGCGTCGGTGCGGCGGTTCAGGGTCACCTGCGCGGTGGCGGTGCCGCGAGTGAGGTCGGAGGTCCAACGGACGCCGGTGATGTGCAGGGCCGCAACGGATTCGAGCCACACGGGCTGCCAGATGCCGGTGGTGCGGTGGTACCAGATCGCGTGCGGCGACTCGTGCCAGTCCTGCTTGCCGCGCGGCTGCGCGATGTCGAGCGGGTCGTCCTCGGCGCGCACGACCAGGACGCCCGGCCCCGCGCCGAGATGGTCGGTGAGGTCGAGCGCGAACGGCGTGTGCCCGCCCTCGTGGGACCCGACCAGGCGCCCGTCGAGCCACACGCTCGCGCGGTAGTCGACGGCGCCGAAGTGGACGATCAGGCGGCGGCCCGCCTCGTGCCCGACCGCGGCGAGGTCCGCGGCGGCGAGTTCGCGGCGGTACCAGACGACCGGGTGGAACCCGGTCTCCCCGACCCCGGACGCCGCGGACTCAGGCGGGTACGGGACGGTGATCGACCGCGGCAGCGCCCGGCCGTCGCACCACCCCTCCGCGAGGCCCCGGTCCTCGTCGTCGTGGGCGAAGCCCCACTCCCCGCTCAGGTCGAGGAACGACTCCCGCAGCAGCTGCGGGCGCGGGCGGGCGACCTCCTGGCGGCTCGCGCGGATGCCGGACACCGGCGACTGGTTCTTCATGTTCACGACTCCCTCATCGGTATAGTTCAACGTTGAATGTACCAGCCGGGCCGCTATCATCGACTGAGCGTTTTCGCGCCCCGTCACAACAGAGAGACTCCCATGGCCCAACCTCGCGTCACCCTCGCCGACATCGCCGCGCGCGTGGGCGTCAGCCCCAAGACCGTGTCGAACGTCGTCAACAACACCGGCTGGGTCGGCGCCGAGGTCCGCGAGAAGGTCCTGGTCGCGATCGAGGAGCTGGGCTACCGGCCGAACCTCGCCGCGCGCCAGCTCCGCCGCGGCTCCAGCGGGGTACTCGCGCTCGCGCTGCCGACGCTCGCCGAGCCGTACTTCGCCGAGCTGGCGTCGGTCTTCGTCGACGTCGCCCGCGACCGCAACCTCACCGTCCTGGTCTCCCAGACCGGCGGCGCGCGCGAACGCGAACTGGAGGCCCTCGACGGCACCGGGCTGCCCGCCATTGACGGGCTCATCTTGAGCCCCTTGGGACTCGACGCCTCCGATGTGGAGCAGCGGCGCCGGGACGTCTCGCTCGTCCTCGTCGGCGAGCACGGCGAGCGCATCGCGGGCGAGCGGGAGCACCACGTCGGCATCGACAACGTCGCCGCCGCTGCCGCCGCCACCGCCGAGCTGATCGCCCAGGGCTGCACCAGGATCGCCACCATCGGCGTCCAGGACGAGGGCCCGATGGAGACCTCCCGCGACCGCTTCGACGGCTACGCGCTCGCGCTGCGCCGCGCCGACATCGCACCGGACGACGCGCTGACCGGGCACGTCCAGGAGTTCAACCGCGCCGAGGGCGCCCGCGCGGCGCAGCGGCTCCTCGACGCGGGCGCCTCGTTCGACGGCCTCCTGTGCTTCAACGACTCGCTCGCGCTGGGGGCGCTGTACACGCTCGGCGTGCGCGGCCTCGCCGTCCCCGAGCAGGTGCGCGTCATGGGGTTCGACGACATCGCCGACGGCCGCTACTCGATCCCCGCGTTCTCGACCGTGGCCCCGGGCCGCGAGGCCCTCGCCAACCGCGTGCTCGACATCATCGCCGCGCCCGACAAGGACGACCCGGGACACCACGAGGTGCCGTTCTCGATCGTGGTCCGCTAGTCGGCCATGCGAGCGCGGGCCGCGTAGAGGACCAGCACGACCGCCATGACGGCGACGCCGACGAGGCCGACCGTGCGGAACCCCGCGGTGAACGCCTCGCTGACGCGGTGCAGCACTTCGGTGTTCTGGGCCGCATCGCGGTAGCCGTCCACCCAGGACCCGGACTGCGCGCCCATGGCGGCGCGGTAGACGACGGTGCCGACGCTGCCGAGGACGACCAGGCCCGTGGCGATCCCGATCTCGTTGGCGGTCTGCACGAACGACGCCGCCGAACCGGCCCGCTCCTGCGGGGCGCGGGAGATCACGTCGTTCATCAGGAACGGGAACGCCGCCCCGATCCCGGCCGTGGCGAGCACGCTCCCGGCGACCATCGCCGCGATCCCGGCCCGGCCGGTCGTGGCCGCCGCGTAGCAGACGAACCCGGCCGCCATCACCGCGAGGCTCATCATCACGACCTTGGTCGGCGCCATCCGCTGCCCGAGCCACGGGCCCAGGTTCGAGGCGCACATCATCGCCACCGTGGAGGGCAGCAGCCACAGGGCCGCGAAGAGGGGCGAGAACCCTTGCACGTCTTGCAGGTAGAACGACCAGAACAGCGAGGTGCCGCCCATGAGCAGGGCCGTCAGGAACAGCACCCACATGACGCGGGCGACGCCGGGGCGACGCAGCAGCGCCAGGTCCACCAGCGGGTCGTCCAGGGCGCGCTGGCGGCGCACGAACACGACCCCGAGCCCCAGCCCGACGGCCCCGGCGAGCGCGGGCTCCCAGGACCAGCCGCCGTTCACGAGCAGCTTCAGGGCGGCCACCACAAGGAGGATCGAGGCGAGGCACAGGGCGGCGCTGGGCAGGTCGATGCGCCCGGCCGACTCGGCCTTGTATTCGGGGAGCAGGCGCGGCGCGGCGACCAGCGTCACGAGCATGACCGGGACGCCGAGGAGGAACACCGAGCCCCACCACCAGTGCGCCATCATGACGCCGCCGATGAGCGGCGCGGCGGCCATGCCGGTGAGGAAGCACGTCATGTAGGCGCCCATGGCGGCGACGGCCCGTTTCGGGTCGGGGAACATCCGCCCGATGAGCGCCATCGACGCGGGCATGATCGCCGCCCCCGCGACGCCCATCACGGCGCGCGTGGCGATGATCATCCACGGCTCCACCGCGAACGCGGCCAGCGCCGACGCGAGCGCGAACACCACCGAGCACCACACGATGAGGCGCCGCCTGCCGATCCGGTCGCCGATGGCGCCCATGGTGATCATGGTGCCGCCGACCATGAAGCCGTAGATGTCGTTCATCCACAGCAGTTCGGTCGGGGTGGGCCGCAGGTCGGCGGCCATCTGCGGCAGGGCCACGTTGAGGACGCTGATGTCGATGGCGATGAGCATCGACGGGAGCGCGAGCAGGGCCAGCGCGAGGCGGGGGTTCAGGGTGCGCCCTGGGCGGACGGCGGGTTCGGTGGTGGTCATGGACGGGTCTCCCGGTTCAAGGGCGCCGGTGCGGCGCCGTTACCGGTAGAGACGAGGCGGGGGCCGCGGATTCAGCGGTCCCGGGGGCGCCGTCCGCCGCGGCCGGGCGGCGGACGGCGTTAGGGCCTGTCCTGTGGGTCAGGCCCTAAAGGTCATCCGGCGCGGCGGTAGCCGAACTGCACGGTGAGGTCCGCGGCGTCGGCGGTGGCGCTCTGGACGAGGAGCCCGATGCGTTTCGGCGCGGCGGTGCCGTCGACGACGGCCGCGGTGGTGATGGTCTTGACGGCGGGGTCGGCGGTGGCGGCGACGGGACCGGTGGCGGCTTCGCCGTTGACGGCGAAGCGGACGGAGCAGCCGCCCGCGGCGACGGCGAGCGCGGTCTTGACGATCGTGACGCGTTCGCCCGCGATGTAGAGGGCGCCGGGGAAGTCGTACGTGCCATTGGCGACGGCGCCGTCGACGCGGGCGGCGAACCAGCCGTCGACGTCGCCGGTGCCCTTGTTGCCGGAGATGCGGGTCTCGGCGGTGGGGGTGGTCCTCATGAGCAGGCCGCCCGCGTGGTTGCCGTTGAAGTCGTTGGCGGACACCAGGACGTCGGGCGCGGCGGTGACGAGGGCGTAGTCCTGGCGGTTGGTGCCGTCGCCGACGAAGCCGCCGACGGCGTTGCCGGTGACGACGACGCGGGTGGCGCTTTCGCGGATGTTGAGGCCCGCGCCGTGGCGGTAGGCCGAGCCGCCGCCGGAGTAGGAGCCGGAGGCCTCGGAGCCCTGGAGGTCGAACGTGTCGTCGTCGACGACGGTGATGGTCCATTTGCCGTTCGCCGCGGTGGTGCCGTCCGCGTCGTAGACGGTGACGCGGTCGCCGGTCTGCCAGCCGTGGGCCGCGGCGGTGGTGACGCGGAACTTCCCGTCCCCGTTGTCGGCGATGGCGTCGATAGTGCGGGCGAAGTCGACGTGGGCGGTGCGGCCGTTGTTGCCGATGAGGGACCCGGAGACGGTGAGGCGCTTGGAGGCGAAGTCGATGCCGTTGCGGCCCGCGCCGCGGATGACGCAGCCGGCGAAGGTTACGGAGCCGGTGAAGTCGGGGCCGACGCGGACGAGGTCGTCTTCGCCGTCGGTGGAGATGTAGGTGTTGGCGAACTGGGCCTGGGCGCCGCGTTCGAGGAGCACGGAGACGCCGTGGGTGTTCTCGAAGCCGCCGCCTTCGAAGTACACGAACTTGGGGAGCGCGGTCGTGCCGGTGGTGTTGCGCATCCACAGGCCGTGGCGTCCGAAGAGGACGGCCGTGGCGATGAACTTGAGGGAGCCGCCGAGGCCGTCGACGATGACGTTGTCGGTGGTCGTGTTGTCGGGCCCGGCGGCGATGCCGCACTGGACGAACTCGATCGGGTCGGCGCGGTTGTCGTCGGCTACGCCGTTGAGGAGGACCACGTGCTCGCCGGAGAAGGTGTTCCACACGCAGTTCTGGAAGCGGATCGTGTTGCAGCCGCGGAGGGTTGTGCCGTTGTATCCGTCGCGGAAGCGCACGTTGGAGAAGGCGATCATGTAGTTGCCGTCGTCCTTCTCGGACCCGGCGCGCTCGGTGCGCACGAGGGAGCCGCCGGTGAGGCCGGTGCCGCGGATCTGGAGGTCGCGGAAGCCGCCGCCGTGCATGCCGGTGAGGAGGAACCCGTCCTCGGCGCCGGTGTCGACGAGGATCTGGGTGCCGGTCGCCAGGCTGTCGGTGTGCCCGGCCCCGGCGAAGGTGATGGGGACGCGCAGGACGTTGACGGTGGCGCGGAGGAGGACGATGCCGGGGCCGATCGCGATGGTGCCTCCGGCGGGGAGGGCGTCGATCGCGGCCTGGAGGGGCCCGGAGTCGGCGGTGGTGTCGTCGGCTTCGGCCTCGCCGTCGCCGCGCCAGCCGAACCAGGAGAGGTCGGCGTAGGACTCGACCTGGCGGCGCCAGCGGCCGGTGGCGGTGCCCGCGACGGCGAAGACGGTGCCGCCATCGTCGTCGGCGGTGGACTCGGCGTCCCAGAAGAGGACGCCGCCGCCGCGGCCGGGGGTGTCGAGGTGGTAGCCGACGAGGTAGACGGTCTCGCCGGGGGCTGTCCCGGCCTTGTCGCGGAGGTCCTCGACGGTGGCGACGGGCTCGGCGCCCGCGAGCTGGGCGAGCGTGTCCTCGCCTTGGTCGTTGTTCGCATTGGCGGGGGCGGCGAAGGCGGCGCCCGCGAGGCCGCCGAGGCCGAGGGCGGTGAGGCCGCGGCGGGTGAGGGTGCGGGGTTCGGGGGCGTGGTCGGTGCTCATGGTGGTCACTCCTTCGTGACGGCGGGGGTTCAGTGAGCGGGGATCGGAAGTCGGTCAGCCCTTGACGGCGCCGATGAGGATGCCTTTGGCGAAGTGGCGCTGGAGGAACGGGTAGACGAGGGCGATCGGGACGAGGCTGACGACGAGGATCGCCATCTGGATCGACTGGGAGGCGGGCATGGCGGCCCCGGCGAGTTCGGTGCCGTCCACGCCGAGGGAGGTGTTGTCGACGACGTAGGTGCGCAGGACCAGTTGCAGCGGCCATTTCGCGGTGTCGTTGATGTAGAGGACGGCGTTGAAGAACGCGTTCCAGAACGCGACGGCCTGGAACAGGCCGATCACGGCGAGCACGGCCTTCGACAGGGGCAGCACGATCCGGGTGAGGATCTGGAGCTCCCCCGCGCCGTCGATGCGGGCGGCGTCGGTGAGCTCGCGCGGGATCTCCATGAAGAACGCGCGCATGATGAGCACCTGGAAGGCGTTCACCAGGACCGGCAGGATGAGCGACCAGTACGAGTCGAGCAGGCCGATCGACCTGACCAGCAGGTACATCGGGATGATCCCGGGCGTGAAGAACAGCGTGAACAGGACGGTCATGAGCAGCGGCTTGTGGGCGAACGACCCGGGCCGCGACAGCGCGTACGCCAGGAGCGCGGTGCACGCGAGGGAGAGCAGCGTGCCGACGAGCGTCACGCCGACCGAGACGAACAGGGCCCTGGTGACGACGCCCCCGGCGAGGATCGCGCGGTACGCGTCGAGGTTGGGCCGCTCGGGCCACAGCACGTACCCGCCGGCCTCGGTGATCTGCTGCTGGTCGGCGAGGCTCGTGGAGACGACCGCGAGGAACGGGATCACCACGAACGCGCACGCGAGGATGAGCACGACGCCTTTGGCTCCGCGCACGGCGATTCCGGGCGGGGGCGTGCCGTTGACGTTGCGGCGCACCGGCTTGCGGTTGGCGAGGGCGGTCATTTCTGGTACACCCCGCTCTCGCCGAGGAGGTGCGCGAACTTGTTCGCGAGGTAGACGAGGACGAGGCCGACCAGGCCCTTGACGAGGCCCACCGCGGCCGCGACGCCCCAGTCGCCGCCGATGACGCCGTTGTAGTACACGTACGTGTCGAGCACTTCGGAGGCGTCGGCGCCCACCGAGTCCCGTTGCAGGATGATCTGTTCGAAGCCCACGGTCAGCGCGTCTCCCAGTTTGAGGATGAGCAGGAGCACCACGACGCCGCGGATGCTCGGCAGGGTCACGTGCCAGAGCTGGCGCCAGCGCGAGGCGCCGTCGACGGCGCTCGCCTCGTACAGCTCGGTGTCCACTCGCGACAGAGCGGCGAGGAAGATGATGGTGCCCCAGCCCGCGTCCTTCCAGATGACCTGCGCGGTGATGAGCGGGATGAACAGGTCGGGGTTGCCCAGGAGCGAGACGTCGCCGAGCTCGTGCGTGCGCAGGAACGTGTTGAGCAGGCCCGCGTTGCCGAGCATCTGCTGGAAGATCGCGACGACGACCACCCAGGACATGAAGTGCGGCAGGTACAGCACCGACTGGACGAGGCGCTTGAGGCGCTCGGACAGGAGCGAGTTGAGCAGCAGCGCCAGCGCGATCGGGATGGGGAAGACGAACGCGACCTGCACGAACGAGATGACGAGCGTGTTGGTGAGCGCGTTGAGGAACTCGGGGTCGCCGTTCCAGATGACCGAGAAGTTCGCGAACCCGACCCACGGGGAGTCGTTGATACCGATGTACGGCTGGTAGTCCTTGAACGCGATGACGTTCCCGGCCAGAGGCAGGTAGTGGAACAGCAGGACGACCGCGATCCCCGGCAGGGCGAGGAGCAGCAGGAACCGGTCCCTGCGGAACCGCTGCGCACGACCGGCGCGGCGGGGCCGGGCCGCGCCCGGCGGCGGACCCGCTTGGGGTCCGCTCGCCGGTGCGGTGGTCCTGGTGCCGGTCATCGGCGGGGCGCCCATCAGGCGCTCTCGGACGGGGACGGGGAGGCGGTGTCGACGGCGGCCTCGAACTCGGCGCGGATCGCGTCGCCGCCCGCGGCGCGCCAGGCGTCGACGGCCTCGTCCCAGGCCTCGATGCCCTTGCGGCCGGAGACGATGTCGAGTTCGGCGGCCTTGATGATCTCGGCCAGCTCCCCCGCGTTGTCGATGGCGGTGTTCGAGTACAGACCGATGGACGGGTCGCGGACGATCCGCGGGACGGCGGTCTCCTGGAAGGCCCGCTGGGCGTCGACGCGGGCCTGGGCGCGGGGGCCGAGGATCGGGGCGGCGTCGGTGACGTACTCGAACGGGACGGTGGTCTCGTTGGTGCCCAACGCGGTCTTGACCGGGGTGTCGCCGTCCCATTCGAAGTGCTGGCCCTCGACGCCGAACTTGCGGAGCATGTACTCGGTGGAGCCGATGGGGGCGGCGAGCCAGTTCGCGACGTTGAGGAGCTGCGCGATGCGGTCGTCGTCGGCTTTCTTGAAGGCCATGAGGCCGAAGCTGGTGGTCCCGGCGCGGTGGACGCCCTCGCCGCTGCCGTCGTAGGAGGGCGCGGGGATGCCCTGGACGTCGACGCCGTAGGTGTCGGCGAGGATGTCCCAGGCGGCGTAGCCGTCGGGGCCCATCGCGATGGTGCCGTTGCCGAACAGGTCGCGGAGGTTGATGTTCTCGGAGGCGGCGTCGGGGTGGAAGAGCCCGGCGGCCATCATCTCGGCGACCCGGGCGACGGCTTCGCGGCGCTCCTCGGTCTCGTACTCGTTGGTGAACTCGCCGCCCTCTTCGCGCCACACGTTTGGGACGCCGAGCATGTTGCCCACGTAGGTGATGAGGCCGCGCGGGTTGCCGAAGGCCCACCGGTTGGCGGCGGGGTCGGTGAGGGCGGTGGCGGCCTCCAGGAACTCGTCGTAGCTGCCGGGCGCGAGGTTGAGGCCCTGCGCGGCGAAGAGGTCGCCGCGGGCGAACATGATGGTGCCGACGATCGCGCGCGGGTTCGGGACGCCGTACAGGCCGCCGTTGTAGACGCTGGGGAGCCAGGAGTCCGTGGGGAAGTTCGCGAGGTGCGGGTAGTCGGCGATCTTGTCGCCGGAGATATGCCCGGAGAGGTCGGCGCAGAGGTTCGCGAGGACGTCGGAGCGGTTGGCGAGGCTCGCGGAGACCAGGAGCATGTCGGGGAGGTCGCCGCCCGCGATGATCGTGGAGAGCTTCGCGAGGTAGTCGGCGGCGGGCGTCATGGTGATGTCGAGTTCGGCCCCGACGGAGGCGTTGACGGCCTGCCAGTAGGCATTGTCGCCCATGCCGGGCGGGACCGGGTTGAACATGTTGGTGAGGATGGAGACCGTCCCGGCGCCGTCGGCGGGCGGCGCGTCGAAGGCGTCGACGAGGTCGCGCGGGAAGGAGTAGTACCCGGCGAGGACGCCGTCCTCGGTGGCGGGGAGGTCCGGGGCGGCGATCTCGCTGGGAATGTAGGAGGGCAGTTCGACGCCGGTCTCGCTCAGGGTCTGGGCCTCGCCGGTGCCCGCGCCGTCGCCGCACGCGGCGGTGCCGCCCGCGGCCGCGAGGAGCGCGGCGCCGCCGGTCGCCCGGAGCAGGCCTCGCCTGCCGATGTGGATGTCGCTCATGATCAGCTCCGATCAGGTGTCACAGTGAAGGGTTCGGTTCCAGCAGCGTCAGGTCTACGGCGGCCGCCATGGCCTCGTAGCCGGCCCACGAGGGGTGGACGCCGCCGCCGGAGTCGTATTCGGCGCGCAGTTTCCTGGGGTCGTCGGGGTCGCGGACGGCGGCCTCGAAGTCGATGTACGGGTCGCCGCTCTCGCGGATCGCGGTGTTGACGGCGACGCGGATGGCCTCCTTGGCGTCGGTGTAGCTCGCCGAGCCGAGCCAGGGGGTGACGGTGCCGAGGACGAGGCGCACGCCGTGGACGGCGAGGCGCTCGCGGATCTGCGCGTACGCGGCGAGGAGGTCACCGGGGGCCGCGGCCTTCCCGGAGGCGATGTCGTTGATCGCTTCGAGGAGGACCACGGCGTGGACGCCGGGGTGGGAGAGGACGTCGCGGTCGAGGCGGGCCTGCGCGGAGGGGGCCGCGCCGTCCCACAGGACCCGGTTGCCGGAGACGCCCGCGTTGAGGACGCCGGTGCTCGCGCCCGCGGCGAGGAGCCTGCGGGCGAGGTAGTCGGGCCAGCGCCGGTTCAGGTTCGAGGTGGAGCCGACGCCGTCGGTGATGGAGTCGCCGAGGCACACGACCGCGCCGCCGGGGCCGTCGAGCTGGACGGTGATCTCGTCGAGGAGGTACCACTTCGAGATGAACTCGGTGAACGCGTCGGCGGACTCGTCGGCGGCGTGGTCGCCGTCCACGGTGAGGTAGGAGCGCTGGGCGGCGATGCTGTGTCCGGTCACGTTCGCGACGGTGTCCGGGACGTGGATGCTCACGGCGACATCGGCTTCGGCGGGGAGGTCGAGGTCGATCGGGTCGGAGAGGACGACGGCCCCGGCGGCGATGACCGCGGAGGCGCTGCCGCTGAAGGTGACGGCCCTGTTGGTGCCCGCGGCGACGGCCCCGCCTCCGGTGTGGAGGCCGAAGTAGACGGTACCGACGGTGAGCGGGGCGGTGCCGCCGACGTTGGACAGGCGCAGGCGCGGCGCGGTTCCGGGGACACTGGTGCGGACGATGAACCGGCCGGTCCGGCCGCCGAAGGTCACGTCGGCGAGGGGGTAGGCGGCGGCGCCCCAGGTGCCGACGCGGGGGCCCGCGGCGGTCTGGGCGGCGGCGGGTGCGGCGGTGATCGCACCGCCGAGGGCCGTGCCGCCGATCGCGGCTCCGGCGCCGAGGAGGACTCGCCGTTTCATCGGGCGGCCCCTTTCAGGAGGAGTGATACGACCTCCCAGGGCCGCAAGGCGACCGCGGGGCCGTGGAGGGGGTGGAGCGGGGTCTCGTCGGCGCGGCAGCGCACGGCGGTCCCGGGCGGGAGCGGCACCTCCGCGCCGCGCCCGGTGAGGTCCTGGAGCCGGACGAGCAGGCCGTCGCGGTCGCGCGGTTCGGCGACGGTGGCGTGGACGCCGGGCGGCAGGTCGAGGTCCAGGAGGGAGGCGGCGTCGGCCGGGAGCGGCCGGGGGTCGGTGTCGAACTTGTCGAGGCGGTTGACCTCGCTCGCGACGCCGGGGAAGCGGGTCTCGCGGCCGAAGACGCCGGCCGCGGCGGGGTCGAATCCGGTTGCGGGCGTGAAGGAGTAGTGGAGGTCGAGGGTCCCGTGCTGTTCTGGCGGGGTGTTGGTGGGCCAGTAGTTGTTCATGACCCACGAGAAGACCGCGCCGCTGCGCGGGCGGAAGTGGTCGGGCCATTCGCCGCGCACGATGTCGCCGAGGGCGACGAGTGGTGCGTCGGCGCTGGTCCAGTAGACGGCCGGCCCGCCGGGGGCGGTCTCGACGGCGACGCCGTACTGGGTGGTGAACCACTCGTTGCAGGCGCCGGGGGCGTGGTCGGCCGCGGGGTCGACCCAGCCCTGCTGGCGGTCGTAGTGGAAGCGCGGTTCGGTTGCGGCGAAGGGGAAGGCGACGTAGACGGCCTCTTTGGCGAGTTCGCGCTCCTTCTCCAAGCGCACGTGGACGTCGACGCGGTCGTCGCCGTCGCGCAGGAGCAGGTCGACCTCGACGTGCGGAAGGTTGCGGGCGGTGCCGACGGTGCGCAGGCGCCAGCCGTCGTAGGTGCGGCGCAGGCCGACCGGGCGCATCGCGGCGGCGGCGACGGTGAGGTCGGGCGGGTCGGCGAGCGGGCGGCGGCCGGAGATCGTGGACGTCGGCGGATGCGGATGGGTATGGGGCGCACCGGAGTGCGCGAACGCGTCGGGGTGGTCGCCCCTGGTGAGCGCGTCCGGTCCGTTGAGGACGTAGAGGACGTCGCCGAGCCGCCACGGCGAGGCTGGGTCTTGCAGGGCATGGTCGAGCAGGGCCCGGCCGGTGGGGCGGTGGGTGAGGGACCGGACGGCGCCCGTGTCGGGGTCGAGGGCGAGGTCCCAGCGGTCGGTGGTGAGCGTCGCCGGGACGGGCCGCCAGTCGTCGATCGCTGCGGCCGTGCGTTCGGCGACCCCGCCCTCCTCGCCGGGGGCGAGGGTGCGGGCCGCGCCCATGGGGACGGCGCGGTAGCCGAAGGGCGGCACGTCCGGGACGGTGAGGCGGTGCTTGACGAGGCCGTCGCAGTCGGCCAGCGCCTCGGTCGGAAGGGGTTCGCCGCCGTGGAGGAACGGGGTCCCGGCGGGGGCCTCCACCTCGACGTCGAGGTCGCGGGCCCAGCCGAGCGGGTTGTGCGCCAGGAGTGTCGGGCCGGCGGTGGTGACGAGCTCGCCGAGCTGCGAGAGGGCGCGGCGGGTCTCGTCCAGGGCGTTCCGGTGTCCGGTGTGGACCTGGTGGCGCTTCCAGTCGAGCTGGTCCCCCACCTGGTCGCCGTGCGGGTGGGCGTTGGCGTGGGACCAGGTCCAGGTGTGCTCGCAGCCGAAGAGGGCGCCTTCCCAGGCGGCGTCGAGGGCGTCGCGGTTGGGGCGGTAAGTGTCGTCGGTGCACGCGATGAGGGCCGCGAGGGCCTCGGCGACGGGCAGGAGCGCCTGGGTGCGGCGGTGCTCGGCCGCGACGGCGGCGCCGGTGCCGACGCCGTCCTCCCAGTAGGAGCCGCCGTCGCCGCGCCACACCGGGAGCCGGTCGGCGAGCGGGCGGACGGCGTCGAGGTAGCCGGCCATGGTGGACACTGCGATGCGCGGCCAGGCGTAGGCGGCGTTCCAGCGGGCCGCGAACGCGGCGTCGCCGTCGGCGAGGTCCTCGTTGTCGGCGTGGGTGCCGATGACGGGCAGGTCGTGCGGGAGGTAGTCCTCGCGCTCGTAGCGGGCGAGGAAGCGCGCGAGCGCGTGCGCGCCGCCCGCGAGGGTCTGCGGGTCGCCCGCCATGAACCGCAGCTGGGAGTAGGTGTCGGAGAAGTGGGTGAGGACGCGGGAGCCGTCGATCCCCTCCCACATGACGGGGCTGGCGAGGTGCTGGAGGTCGGAGTCGGCGCCGCCGCCGCGGTGGTGGTTCTCGATGCCCACGAAGGCGTCGATCCCCAAGGCGCGCAGCATGGACGGGACGGCCGCGGAGTAGGAGGGCACGTCGGTGAGGTTGGCGTAGTCGACGGGCACGCCGTGCTCGTCGCGCAGCCGCGCCGCGAGGTAGGCGGCCCGGTAGACCTCTTCGAGGCTCGCGACGCCGGACAGGAACAGGGAGTGGAAGGCGTTCACGGAGACGCGGCCCGAGCGGAGCGCGGCGAGGACGCGCTCCGCGCGCTTGCCGGAGCGGGTCGCGAGGTACTGGGCGACGACGAGTGACCCGTCGACGGAGAACGCGAAGCCGTCGTCGCGGTCGAGGGCGGCGAGGGCGCGGTCGAGGTTGCGGGAGTGGAGTTCGAGGACCTTGCCCTGGACGTCGGTGTAGCCGACGTCGAGGTGGACGTGCGGGATGAGGTGCACGGTCCACTTGCGCTTCGGTTCGAGGGTGAACGCGGCGGGCGCGCCGCCGTCGAGGCGGACCTCGGCCGCGGTCGGGCCGGTGAGTCCGGGGACGGGGAAGCGGACCCGGACCTGGCCGGCGTCACGGCCGGGGCGCGCGAGGTCGTGGGTCCAGGTGCGGTCCGCGATGCGGACCTCGGCGGTGCGGGGGGCGGCGGCGCCGAAGGGGGCGGTGACGGTGAGGTCGACGAGCTGGTGCAGCCCTTCGGTTTCGATGAACAGCGGCGTCGATGCGAGCGAGACGTGGACTCGGGCCGGTGCGTCGTGGGGCACCAGGGCGAGGCGCCGCCAGGTGAGGCCCGAGCCGAAGTGGTGGCCGAACTGCTCGCGATGGCGGGTGGGCCCGCCGGGGTCGGCGACGGGGCCGGTCGCGGCCTCGGCGTCCAATGTGGTGGTGACGCCGATGCGGTGCTCCCCCGCGGCGAGGTCCCCGAGCGGGACCTCCACGACGGCCGCGCCCGCGATGGGCCCGTGCCGGTAGACCTCGGAGCGGTCCTCGCGGACCACGTCGGGGTGGAACAGCCCGGCCCGTCCGTCGATGTCCACGAGCAGGTCGGGGCAGGGCCCGTGCCCGGCGTCGAATTCGAGCCGCAGCAGCCAGTTCCCCTGGGGTACTTCGGTTGTCAGCTCGATCCGGTGGTCGCGCCACCCTGCGGCGGCGTCGAGCGGGCCGGGCTGGAACGCGGGCAGGTCCGGGCCGCCGATCGGGAACTCGATGACGTCGGTCATGGGCGCCGTCCCTTGTCGGGGAGGTCGAGGACCGCGCCGTGCTCGGTGAGCGCCGCCGCCAGCGCCGGGTAGTCGTAGTCCTGCACCGGGAGTCCGGTGGCGAGGGACTGGGCGGCGAGTTCGCCGCAGGCTTCGCCGAGCATCCCGAAGTTCGGTTCCATGCGCGGCGAGGAGAACCCGATGTGGCTGGCGGAGAAGCAGACCGCGACGGTGAGGTTCGCGGTGCCGCGCGAGGGGAACAGGACCTCGGCGGGGATCTCGTAGAGGTCCACGGGCGGGTTGTGGACCGTGCCGGAGAGGGTGCCCTCGCCGACCACGGTGCCGTCCCCTTCGGGGTAGTACTGGACGACGTGGGAGTCCATCGCGTAGGCCCAGCAGGCGACGGCGGTGGCCTTTCGGTTGTTCGGCTTCAGCAGGTCGTGCTGGGTGAGGACGTGCGCGCCGACCATGCGGCGGGCCTCGCGGACGTAGAGGGCGTGCGGGAAGCCGGGGCCCAGGGGGCTGTCGGTGAACTCGTCGGGCGGGAGGCCGAAGGTGCGGGCGTCGGCGCGGAAGGCCTCGGGGAGGGCCGGGTCGTTGGCGAGCCAGTAGAGCATCCCCTGGTGCCAGGCGGCCTGCTCGGCGACGATGTCGTCGCGGCGCTTCCAGGACCCGTCGGGGTAGTCCCAGGAGGCCCCGGGCAGGTCGAAGCCGAAGAACAGGGCCTGGTTGGTCTGGAACTTGCCGTTCGGGAGCGCGGCGGTATGGGTGACGATCGAGGAGAGCCCGGCGACGTCGCGGTCGCGCAGGTGCTGGAGGAGGTGGCCGTAGCGGGCGGGGTCGTAGTCGTGGGGCCGTTCGAAGGGGAGGCGGTCGGCTTCGCGGGTGAGGACGCCGCGGAAGTTGTACGCCTGGGTCTTGCCGTCGGCGTCGCCTTCGGCCTCAAGGGGGACAGGCCCGACCGGGTAGCCGGTGTTGGGTGTGAAGGGGCCGCGGCGGTAGGCGCGGGCGGGCTGGAACCCGGCGAGGGGCTCGTCGTACTGGGAGGCGGCTTCGCGGCCCGTCGTGTACGGCACTCCGGCGTGGGCCATGAGGTCGCCTTCGTAGGAGGCGTCGATGAAGAACCGGGCCCGGTGCCACTCGCCGCCGGTGCGGACGGCGGTGATGCGGTCGGCGGTGCGCTCGACGTCGGCGGGCGACTCGACGCGCTGGCCGGTGCGGACCTCCGCTCCGGCCTCGTGCAAGAGGTTCCACGAGACCCGTTCGGCGGCTTTGGGTTCGAAGAGGTACTTCGGGCCGTCCTCGCCGTACTCGGCGCCGATCCCGGCGAAGAACCGGGTGCGCGTGAGCCCGGCGAGGGCCTCGGGGACGTCGGGGGTGTCGGTCTTGACGAGGCCGCCCGCGACGATGCCGCCGACGTGCCCGGTGGGTTCGAGGACCAGGGCGCTGTATCCGCGCAGGGAGAGGCGGAGCGCGGCCATGATCCCGGCCGGCGTGGCGCCGTAGATGAGGACGTCAGGCACCGGGCACCCGCTTCTTCGGCTTGGCGAGCACCGGGGTCGCGTTCTTGGACGCCTGCGAGGGGCGGGTCCGCTGCACGTCCTCGGGCCAGGCCACGGGGGCTCCCACGGTGGTGGCGAGGAGCTGCTGGAGGTCCTCGGTGAGGCGCGGGGAGTCGCCGACGGCGTGCGGCTCGGTCTTCTCGGCGGCGCACAGGGCCGCGAGGGCGCCGACGGCCTCGCCGATCGACCACTCCACGGGGTGGAGGCGGTAGCAGCCGTTGGTGATGTGGGTGGTGCCGATGTTCTTGTTGGCGGGCAGGAGGTTCCGCACGCGCACGGGCAGGAGCGCGCCGAGCGGGATCTGGAACGGGTAGGTCTCCAGGTTGACGTAGTTGACGCCCGCGGCGCTGGGGTGGAGGTCGATGTTGTAGTGGCCGATGCCCACCGAGTCGGCGAACTGCTCGGCGCCCTGGCCCTCGGGGCGGTCGACGACGGCGACGTGCTGCTCCAAGACAGTGAAGCGGGCCTTGATGCGGCGGGACTCGCGGATGTACGCGGTCTTGGCGAGCCCGTCGGCGGTGCCGGTGAGGTCGGGGCGGAGCTTGAGGCCGGGGTAGCCGGTGCCGCCGTCGGGGCGCGGGGCCTCGGTCTGCATCCAGTGGAGGTAGGACAGCGACAGCTCCTTGCAGCGCTGCAGGGCGAGGTCGCGAGCGGCCGCGTCGACGTCGGCGCCGATGAGCGGGGCCTCCCAGTAGTCGATGTTCGGCCAGTTCACCAGGGTGATGTCGGTGTCGATGAGCTCGGGGTCGAACTGGGTGCGGGCGCGGATGCGGCGGAAGTGCCACAGGTCGGGGAGCATGACGGCGTCCATGTCGCCCTCGAAGATGCGGTTGGTGCGCCCGCCCATGGTGTGGATGTCGATCTTCTCCCAGGACAGCTGGGGTCCGGGCCAGAAGTCGTCCACGTGGGTGCGCCAGTGGTCGTAGGAGGCGGGCCGGTCGACCACGTGCTCCTCGCCGGGGCGGTATTCGAGGGGGAAGGTCCAGGTGATCGACTGCTGGTCGGTCGGGTCGGGCTCGGGGGCGGCGTAGGGCTCGCCGGTCTGGGCGTGGGACTCGGCGCCCACGACGTGCTCGACGCCCGCGAGTTCGAGGAGGTCGCCGAGCTCGGTGGCGTCCACGACGAGCGGGGCGGTGACGGTGCGGTCGCCTTGCGGGCCGCGGAGGGTCACGGCCGCGATGCGGTCGCCCTCGACGTGGGCGGCGACCGGCACGTGCCCGTACAGGACGGTGATGCGCCCGGCGGAGCGGTAGGGGGCGAGCATCTCGTCAATGGCGGCGACGCCCACGGCCGGCTCGCAGCAGAGCTTCGAGACGTTCCCGAGGCCGGGGTTGAGGGCGGGCTCGGCCTCGGCCGCCGCGGTGAGGGGGTAGTTGCGGCGGTAGTAGTCGCGGATGCGGTCGCGCAGTTCGCGGTACCCGGCGGAGGTGAGGCCGGACTCGATCCAGGGGTGCTCGTCGGAGGGCACGGCCTGGGCGGTGAGCTGCCCGCCGAGCCAGTCGGTCTCCTCGGTGAGCAGCACGTGGAGGCCGAGGCGGGCGGCGGTGCGGGCGGCGGCGACGCCGCCGAGCCCGCCGCCGACGACGAGGAGGTCGGTCGCGGTCTCGTGCACTGGAGGCATGTGGGGGTCTCCCGGTCGATGATGGTTGCTGATATTATCAGCAACGCAGTCGATATTCGATGAGGTCGAGCCCACGTTACCGCAAGGATGCCGGGAGATGTCAAGAGCGATCCGGAAGTTTTTCCCGCATGGAAGCGTGGCACATGCGTGCCGATAGCGCTGATATGAATTCGTTGTATGCTGATGCGATGAACGATCGTATGACTTCGGCGCCCGCCCTCCCCGGCGTGCGCTACCTCCTCCCCGCGATCGGCGCCCCCGAGCGGCTCGACGCCGACGTCGTCGTCTACGGCGCCACCGCGGGCGGCGCCACGGCCGCGATCGCGGCCGCCCGCAAGGGACGGTCCGTGGTGCTCCTCGCCTTCGGCGACCACGTCGGCGGCATGACCGCCTCCGGGCTCGGCACCACCGACGTGGGCGACGCGGCCACGGTGGGCGGCCTCGCCCGCGAGTTCTACCGCCGCGTGGCGCACCGCTACCGGGCCGCCGACCCGCACTGGGACGTCGAGGCGGGCCTGGCCGAGGCGATCCTCACCGAGTGGCTCGCCGACTCGGGCGTGCAGCTGCGGAGGCGCAGGCACCTCGACGGCGTCGTCATGGACGGCCAGCGGATCGCGGCGATCACCACCGACGACGGTTCCGCTTACGCCGCAAGGGTGTTCGTGGACGCCTCCTACGAGGGCGACCTCATGGCCCGCGCCGGGGTCTCGCACACCGTCGGCCGCGAGTCGTCCGAGGTGTACGGCGAGCCGCAGGCGGGCGTGCAGCGCAGCTGGAACCACCAGTTCCAGCGGCCCGTCGACCCCTACGTCGAGCCGGGACGGCCCGAGAGCGGCCTGCTCCCGGGGATCAGCCCGGACCCCATGGGCGCCACCGGGGACGGCGACCGGCGGCTCCAGGCGTACAACTTCCGGCTCCACGTCACCACGGGAGCCGACCGCGTCCCGTTCCCCGAGCCCGACGGGTACGACCCCGGCCGGTACGAGCTGCTGCGCCGCTACGTCGACGCGGGCGTGTACGAGCTGTACGGGCGCTGCACCCGCGTGCGCGGCGAGGTGTACGACATGAACAACCACGGCGCGGTCTCCTCCGACCACATCGGAGCGAACTACCGCTGGCCCGAGGCCGGATACGAAGAGCGCGAGGCGATCTACCAGGACCACGTGCGCTACCAGGCCGGGCTGCTGCACTTCCTCGCGAACGACCGGCGCCTGCCCGAGCGGGTGCGGGCCGACACCCGCCTGTTCGGGCTCGCGCCGCAGGAGTTCGCGGCCCAGTCGCACTGGCCGCACCAGCTGTACGTGCGCGAAGCCCGCCGCATGGTCGCCGAGCGGGTCGTCACCCAGCACGACGCCGCCGGGCGCGGCTGCGCCGACCCGGTGGCCCTGGCCTCGTACGTCATGGACTCCCACAACGCCAAGCGCGTCGTCGTCGACGGGCAGCCCGTGAACGAGGGCAATGTGCAGCATCCACTGTCGACACCGTTCGGCGTTCCCTACCGGGCGCTCGTGCCCGCGCGTGGGGAGTGCGAGAACCTGTTGGTGGCGTCGGCGGTGTCCGCGTCGCACGTCGCGTTCGCGTCCGTCCGCATGGAGCCGGTGTTCATGATGCTCGGCGAGGCGGCCGGGACGGCGGCGGCACTCGCGGCGGCCGACAAGACCGCCGTCCAGGACGTGGACTACGGGCGGCTGCGCGGCGACCTGCTCGCGGGCGGCGCGATTCTGGGCACGGGGGACGGGCATCGATGAAGGAGGATGGAACGATGACCAAGCGGACGTCACGGCAGGCCGACATCGCCAAGGAGGCGGGGGTCTCGCAGTCGACGGTCTCGATGGTGCTCAACGGGACCGCCGAGAACGGCCGGATCTCCGCGGAGACCCGCAAGCGGGTCCTCAGCACCGCGCGGCGCCTCCAGTACGTGCCCGCCTCGGCGCAGCGCGCCCCGGCCGCGCGGGCCCAGCCGCTGCTGCTCGGCGTCCACACCTTCGAGCCGATCTTCCCCACCAGCACCGGCGACTACTACTTCGAGTTCATGCGCGGCATCGAGGACCAGGCCGCCGCCGAGGGCTGCAACCTCATGCTGTTCACCGCCGCGCGCCACGACGACGGGGTGCGCCGCATCTACGAGGACGGCGCGAACGGGCTCCAGCAGGCCGCCGGGAGCCTCCTCCTCGGCCACCACGCCGACCGCGACGACCTGGCCCGGCTCTCCGCCGAGCACTACCCGTTCGTCTACATAGGGCACCGCGAGGTGGCCGACGGGATCGCGTACGTGGGCGGCGACTACCGCACCGCGACCGGCCGCATCGTCGACGAGCTCGTGGGCGTCGGCCACCGGTCCTTCGCCTACCTCGGCGAGACCTCCAGGCACGAGCCTCAAGTGGACCGCTGGGAGGGCTTCGCGACCGCATTGGGCCGCTTCGGGCTCCCCGTCCCCGAGCCGCACTTCACCGACCCCGAAGGCCTCACGGCGCAGTGGCTCGACGCCGCGGTCGCCTCCGGCGCCACCGCGCTGCTCGTGGAGTCGGTGAGCCTGCTGCGGGTCCTCGCGGCCATGGCGAGCATCCGCGGCCTGGAGATCCCCCGGGACCTGTCGATCGTGGTCCTCGTCGACATCCCCGTCGGCGAGGTCGGAACCCGCCAGTGGGCCTCGCTGCGCGTCCCCCGGCACGAGATGGGCCGCCGCGCGGTCCACCTCCTGACGTCCCTGCTCACCGACCCGGCCGGAGAGTACGACCGGCAGGTCCTCCTCCCCTGCGCGTACTCGTTGGAGGCCACTGTCGGTCCCCGCCCCTAGGATGGACGGACGCCTGCGGAGCCGATGGAGGTACATCATGGCGAGCACACTCACGGTCGACCTGTTCGTCTCGGTCGACGGCTGGGCCGGGAGCGACGGGCTCCCCGGCTACTTCGGGTACTACGGGCCCGACCTGGGGGCCTGGATCGACGAGGAGACCGCGAAGCCGCAGCGGGTCGTCATGGGGCGGCGCACGTACGAGGCGTTCGCGTCGCTCCCGGCCGAGGCCTGGGGCGACACGTACGAGTCGACGATGGCGCTCGACAAGACCGTCTTCACGACCACGCTCACCGAGATCCCGTGGCCGAACACGCGCATCGAGACCGACCTCGCTTCGGGGATCGCGGCGATGAAGGCCGGGGACGGCGACCCGATCCGCACCTGGGGCAGCCTGTCGCTCGCCGACCAGCTGCTGGCGGCCGGGCTCGTCGACCGGGTCCGCATCCTCACGTTCCCGCTGTTCGCGGGCGACGCGGGACGGGACTCGACGTTCTCGGCGGTCGCCGCCGCGGACCTGGAGCTGACCGACCACCGCGTCCTCGACGGCCGCATCGTCCTCACCGAGTACCGGCCCACGGGCAAGGACATCCCGAGGGCCTGAAACGGCCGATGAATTCCGGCGGCGGTGCCAGTCTGCACTGGTACACGACTGCACCGACCGCTAGGAGTTCCACATGACCGCCGAGTACACCTTCGACGTCTTCACCAGCCTCGACGGCTTCGGCGCCGCCACCGGCGACTGGCGCGGGTACTGGGGCAAGCAGGGCCCCGAGTTCCTCGCCCACCGCCTCGACCAGTACTCGCAGGACCAGCGGATGGTCTTCGGAGGCAACACCTTCCGCAGTTTCCAAGGCATGCTCGCCAACGCCGACGAGGACTTCGAGGTCCGCGACCCGTGGGTCACGCGGATGATCGAGGCCCCCGCCACGGTCGTCTCCGACACGCTCGAAGCACCGCTCGACTGGCACGACGCGACCCTGGTGCGCGGCGACGGCGTCGACGTCGTGCGCCGCCTCAAGGAGCGCTCGGAGGTGCCGCTGCGCTCGCACGGGAGCCTCGCGCTCAACCGGTCGCTCCTGGCCGCGGGCCTGGTCGACCGCCTCCAGATCACGCTGTTCCCGGTCGTCACCGGCCGGTCCGGCGCGGCCCCGATCTTCGCGGGCGCCGAGGACTTCGACCTGGAGCTCATCGAGACGAGCACGTACGACGGCCGCATCCAGGAGTTCGTCTACAAGCCCACGCTCCACGGCTGACCGGGCCCGGGCCGGGGAGCGTTTGCCGAGGTCCCCGGCCGGGTATTGAGCGGGCATGACACGGGGGAACGAGTCGTGACCGGGTTCCGGGAGCCGATGCTCGCCACGCTCACCGAGCGCCGGTTCTCCAGTCCCGACTGGGTGTTCGAACGCAAGCTCGACGGCATGCGGGCCATCGCCGAACGCGACGGCGGCGCGGTGCGCCTGTGGTCACGCACCGGGCGGCCCATCGAGGACGGGTTCCCCGAGATCGCCGACGCGCTCGCCGACCTCGCCGGGCCGCGGTTCACCGCCGACGGCGAGATCGTCGCCTTCGACGGCGCGCAGACGAGCTTCGCGCGCCTCCAGGGCCGCATCCACCTCACCGACCCCGCCCGGATCGCCGCCACCGGCATCCGCGTCCACTACTACCTGTTCGACCTGCTCTCGGTGGAGGGCGAGGACGTCACGCGCCTGCCGCTGCGCGACCGCAAGCGGCTCCTGCGCCGGGCCTTCACGTTCCAGGACCCGCTGCGATACTCCGCGCACCGCAACACCGACGGCGAGGCCCTCTTCGAGGACGCCTGCGGCCGCGGCTGGGAGGGCCTCATCGCCAAACGGGCCTCGTCGCGGTACCGCAGCGGCCGCTCCAAGAACTGGCTGAAACTCAAATGCGTGCGCGACCAGGAGTTCGTCGTCGGCGGCTTCACCGACCCGCAGGGCTCGCGCGCCGGCTTCGGGGCGCTCCTCGTCGGCTACCACGACGGGCGCGGCCCGCTGCGGTACGCCGGGAAGGTGGGCACCGGGTACGACGACGCCACGCTCCGGGCCCTGCGCGAGCGCATGGACGCGCTCGCCGAGCCGAAGAGCCCGTTCAAGGACCCGGTCCGCGAGCGCGCCCACTGGGTCCGGCCCGAGCTGGTCGTCCAGGTCGCGTTCACCGAGTGGACCGCCGACGGGATGCTGCGCCACCCGCGCTACCAGGGCGAGCGCACCGACAAGCCCGCCCGGGACGTGGTCAGGGAGACCGCCTGATGGCCCGCCCGGAGCACGTCGAGGTCGGCGGGCGCACCATCAGGGTCCCGCACCCGGACAAGGAGATGTTCCCCGGCGAGGGGATCACCGCGGCCGACGTCCTCGCCCACTACCGGGCCGTCGCCCCCGTGATGCTCCCCCACCTCGCCGGGCGGGCGCTGACGCTGCTGCGCCACCCCGACGGGATCGGCGCCGAGGGGTTCTTCCAGCGGCACGCCATGGACTACTTCCCCGACTGGGTGCGCACCGTGGCGGTCCCCAAGCGCGACGGGACGCAGGCCGACGCGGTGGTGTGCGACGACGAGGCGACGCTCGTCTACCTCGCGGCTCACAGCGCGATCGAGTTCCACATCCGGCCCTGCACCGTCGACGCGATCGACTACCCCGACCGGATGGTGGTCGACCTCGACCCGCCGGACGGCGTGCCCGTGGCGGTGCTGCGGGACGTCGCGCGGCGCGTCCGCGACCTCGTCGCCGACCTCGGGTTCACGCCGTTCCTCCAGACCACCGGGGGCCGCGGCTTCCACGTCGTCGCGCCCCTGGACCGCAGCGAGGACTTCCGGTTCGTGCGCGAGCTCGCGGGCGACCTTGCGGGGCACCTCGCCCGCGCCGACCCGGAAGTGCTCACCGTGCAGCACCGCATCGAGAAGCGCGCAGGCCGGATCTTCCTCGACGTCAACCGCAACGGCCGGTCGCAGACCTTCGCGTCCCCGTACACGCTGCGCGCCAGGCCCGGCGCGGGCGTGGCCGTGCCCCTCGACTGGAGCGAGCTCGGCCGCGCCGTCCCCGGCGGCCACACCATCCGCACGATCCGCAGGCGCCTGGCGCGCAAGGCGGACCCGTGGGCGGACATCGACGAATACGCGGCCCCGGCGGGCCCGGCCCGCGCGAAGCTCGACGCGCTCATCGGCCCGCGGCGGGCCGCGAGGAGCGCGGCGAAGCGCCGGCGCCTCGCGCGCTAGGCGCTCTTGCGGCGCGATGCGGCGGCCTTCTTCGCGGCCTTCTTGGCCGGGGCCTTGCGGGCGGTCTTCTTGGCGCTCTTCTTGGCCGTCTTCTTCGCGGCCTTGCGCGCCGTCTTCTTGGCGGGGCGCTTGCGCTGGTCGACGGACTGCTGGAGCGCGTCCATGAGGTCGATGACCTTGGCCTTCGGCCGCTCCCGCTTCGACTTCGGGGCGCTGCGGCCCTCGTGCTTCGCCTCGATGAGGTCGGCGAGGGCCTCCTGGTAGGCGTCGGTGTAGCCCTCGGGGTGGAAGTCGGCGGCCATCGCGTCGATGAGCGTCCCGGCCATCTCCAGCTCCTGTTCGCGCACCTCCGCGTCGAGGCCGCTCGTCTGGGGCTTGCGGATCTCGTCGGGCCACATCATCGTGTGCATGACCAGCGCCTCGCCGCGGGGGCGCAGCGCGGCCAGGCTCTCGCGGCGGCGCAGCGTCACCTTCACGACCGCGATCCGGTCCTGCTGGATCAGGGCCTCGCGCAGGAGCACGTAGGGGCGGCCGCCGGTCTTGTCCGGTTCGAGGTAGTAGCTCTTGTCGTAGTAGATCGGGTCGATCTGCTCGGCGGGCACGAACTCCAGGACCTCGATGGTCTTCGACGTGCTCACCGGGAGGTCCTTGAGGTCGTCCTCGTCGAGGAGGACCACCTCGTCGTCGGGGGTCTCGAAGCCCTTGACGATCTCGTCGGGGTCCACCGGCTCGTCGTCGATCTCGCACACCTTCAAATAGCGGATCCGGCCCTCGTCGGCCGCGTGGTACTGGTGGAGGCCCAGGTCGTGGCTGCCGGTGGCCGCAGTGACCTTGATCGGGATGCTGACCAGCCCGAACGCTATCGCCCCGCTCCAGATCGCCATGGACCCAGGATCGCACCGATGCGCATGCGGCAGGAGTGAAACCTGAGAGTTCTTTCGATATCCGTCCTAGTCTCAGGACGTGGACCTGCCCGCACCGATGCTGCCTATCCCCGGCCCGCCGCCCTCCCGCGGCGGCTGGTCCTACGAGCGCGAGCAGGACGGCCTGCGCGTCGTCTGCGGCGCCGCGGACGGGCGCTGGCGCATGCTCACCCGCTACGGCACCGACCTCGCGGACCGCTTCCCCGAACTCGCGCGCATCACCGACTTCCACGGCACGGTCCTCGACGGCGAACTGGTCCTCTCCCCCGCCGGGATGCGCCGCCGATACACGTCCCCCGAGGACGCGGCCCGTCTCGCCGACGCCTTCCCTGCCACCGTGGTCGTCTTCGACGTCCTCGCCCTCAACGCCGTCGACGTCCGCCACGAGCCCTACATCTACCGCCGCATCGCCCTCGACGGCCTCGGCCTCGACTCCGACACTTGGCGCACCCGCCCCTGGACCACCGATCCGCCCGCCGACCCCCGCGGCTCGATCGCCAAACGCCTCGCCAGCCCCTACACGAGCGGCCGCTCCCCCGACTGGATCCGCTTGCGCAGACCCTCACCCGACCGAGCCGAGATGCCCCACCTCGCCCAGCCGCACCACAGCACGGCTCCGATAGAAGTCGTCCTCGACGAGCGTCGTAATACTCCCCGAGCCCGCCTTGAACACCGCGTATCCCAATGACGCGACCGGCATCCGCACCCACGCGGCCACGACGAACGTCAGCGCGTACCCGTGGGTGACGACGATCTGATGCGCGCACGGGCGATCGGCGATCTCGTCCACCGCCGCATACACCCGCTGCGCCACGGCCGAATCCGGTTCGAGCCCTGCGATCCCGCCGGTGTGGGCCATCCGGTCGCCGACTGCGGGAGGCGCGATCCGCCTGGCGTCCAACCATTCCTGCGGTTTGCCCTCGGCCTCTCCGAACGACTTCTCCCGGAGCCGCCCGTCGAACACCGGCCGCACCCCGAACGCCGCGCCGATCACCTCGGCGGTCTGCGCGGTGCGTTGCAGGTCTGAGGACCACAACTCCACTTCGGCGCCGTCGGGGACCTCCGCCCGCAGCGCTGAGGCAATCGCCTGCGCGGCGGCGGCACCGCGGGCTGTCAGGGCCGAGTCGTGCCATCCGCCCACAACTCGCTCGACATGATGGGTCGCCTCCGGATGGGTGACGACGTAGAGCGTGCGCATCTGCATGTGCCCCTTCCGGGAGTCGGCCAGGCCTTTCGCCGCGGAGCGTACTCGACGCCCCCGTCGCCCGACCCCCGGACTTCCAGGGGCCGGTCAGGCGGCGTCGAAGGCGGCTTGGAGTTCTGCCGGGTCGAGTTTGCCCATGCGGAGCATCGCTGCGACGACGGCCTGGGCTTTGACCTGGTTCGGGTCCTTCTGGAGTTCGAACATGAGGGTGGGAGTGACCTGCCAGGACAGGCCGAACTTGTCCTTGAGCCAGCCGCAGGGACCTTTCTCGCCGCCTTCGGAGAGGCGCTCCCAGAAGTAGTCGACCTCCTCGGCGGTGTCGCAGTGGACCATGAGCGAGACCGAGGTGTTGAACGCGTTGCCCGAGCCGCCGTTGAGCGCGATGTACCGCCGCCCGGCCAGTTCGAAGTCGACGGTGAGCACCGACCCGGGCTCGCCGGGACCGGCCGAGCCGTTCTCGGTGACCTCCAGGATCTTCCCGTCCTCGAAGATCGAGGTGTAGTGCTCGGCCGCGTCCATCGCCTTGCCGTCGAACCACAGGAACGTCGTGACGTCCTTCATGATCGGTGTCCTTCCCGAATCGATCCGCCGCCTCCCTTGAGGAGCGGCCGATTCCGAACCTACCGATCTTCGAGGCGCCGGTCTTGAACGAAACGAGCGTCCGCCGGCGCCCGCGCGCCGCGCATCGCGGCTACCGTTGTAGCGACTCGATGTTGCTTCCAGAAAGAGGACCGCCCGTGGCAAGTACCGCAGAGATCAAGGCGCAGATCCAGTCCGCCATCGAGCAGGCGAACGAGGCGATCGGCCAGATCGGCGCCGCGCAGACCCAGATCGAGACCGCGATCGGCGCGGGCAGCGCCGCCACGCAGGACACCTCAAGCGCCCTCCCCGGCGAGGCCCTCGGCCAGTGGCAGCAGGCGAAGGAGCAGCTCGAAGAGGCGGTCACCCTGGCCCTGGCGGCGAACCAGACGTTCGAGCAGTACTCCAACACGATCTGACGCGCGCCCCGAGCGCAGACGAGGGCCCCATGCCGTTCGGCATGGGGCCCTCGTCTCGCCGTCCCGGGAAAGCCCTGTGAACCCGGTCCGGCTGCGGCTCCCATCGGCGGGTCCTTGACAGGGGGGCCGATGCGGCAGAGCCGGGTCGGGCGGTGCGCGGGCCCCGGCGGCTTCTTTCTAGGGACCCGCGACGCGCCCGGCGTCGCAGCGGGACGCCTGGCGGCGTCCCTTACTGGATTTGATCTTACCTTGGATTGAGTCTAAATCAAGTCCGGGCCTTGAGTGACCTCGCCCGCAGGACGCAGGTCTGCATCGGGAGCGTGAACTCGCCGCGGGCGGTCTCGGGGCGGGATTCGAGGTAGGTGCGGAGGCGGTCGAGCAGGTCGCGGCGCTCCCGGTCGGGCATGACGAGGACGCCCGCGCGCGTGGCGAGGGTGGCGACGAGGGTGTCGGCGGTGCGGCGCTGGTGGTGCGGGAAGTGCGCCCGTTCGGGTGAGCCGAAGGAGGGCGCGCCCGTGGCGGGGAGGTGCATGTCGGCGGTCTCGGTACGCCAGCTCGCGGGCGTGTCGCGGGGGCCGACGACGGCGGGCCCGGCGGTCCGGGCGAGCCCGGCGACCCAGTCGATGCCGTCGTCGAGGACGTTCCAGAGCCCGGCGAGGACGCCGCCGGGGGCGAGGACCCGGGCGATCTCGGGTCCGGCCGCGGCCATGTCGAACCAGTGCATGGCGTTCCCGGCGAGGACGGCGTCGACCGAGTCGTCGGGCAAGGGGATCGCTTCGGCGCTGCCATGGAGGGCGCGAACCTCGGGCAGGTCGTGCCGCAGCTGCGCGAGCATCGACTCGTCGGGCTCGACGGCGACCACGTCGACGCCCGCAGCGGCGAGGAGCGCGGCCAGCTTGCCTGTCCCGGCGCCGAGGTCGAGGACCCGCGGCCCGGGCGCGGCGTCGAGGGCCCAGCGGACGGCCGCCTTCGCGTAGTCCGGACGGTGCTCGGCGTAGGCGGCGGCCGCACCGCCGAACGATGAACGGTGGCGTGCGCGCTCGTCCTGCTCCATCCGGTCAGCCTACGGCGGCGCGACGTGACGCAGGGAACGAAGGGTCCTGCAAAATAATCGAAGGTACCTGTTGTTGTTTGCAGGTTCCTTCGCTTATGATCTACGAAGGAACCTTCGGAAATCCCGGAGGTCCGATCGAAAGGAATCCACTCATGTACGACGAACATGATCAGAGAGGCCCGGAGCGCGACGAGCGCACGGGCGATGACACCGCTTGGGACGACGAGGAGACCGGCCGCAACCTGGGCTGGCGCCTCTCGTACCTGTTCCTGCTGCTGCGGCGCGGCGACGCGCACCTGCGCCGCGGGGACCGCCCGCGGGCGGGCGCCTTCCAGGGCCAGGGGCGGGTGCTCCACCTGCTCTCGCTCCAGTCGCCGATCGCGCAGAAGGACCTCGCCTACCTGCTGGGCATCCGCTCGCAGTCGCTGGGCGAGCTGCTGGGCAAGCTCGAAGAGGCCGGCCTCGTGCGGCGCGAGCCGAGCCCGGAGGACCGCCGCACCAGCATGGTCGACCTGACCGACGCCGGGCGCAGCGCCGCCGAGCAGCGCGAGGAGACCCCCAGCGACGACCCGTTCAGCGTGCTCAGCGACGAGGAGCAGGACCAGCTGGCCGGGCTCCTCGACCGCGTCATCGAGGCGAAGGAGTCGCAGTTGACCGGGGCCGCCGACGCGCGCATGCGCAAGTTCAAGCAGATCGCGTTCGAATTCGAGAGCCGCGGCGGACCCGGGTTCGGGCGCGGGTTCGGGCCGGGCTTCGACGGCCCGGGGCACCGCGGCGGCCGCGGACGCGGGCGCGGCGGCGAGCGCGGACACGGACGCGAGGGCGGCCGGGGCCGCTCCCCGCGCGGTGAGCGATGGGACTGGTGACCGGACCCGGCGCGCGGGTCCTCCCCCGCCGCCGAATGGAGCATTGAGGGCTCCGCGGACCACCGCGGAGCCCTTTCGCGTTGCGGCGCTATGCGACCGAGACCGCGACCGGCTCGGGGGCCGGGACCGGGACGTTCGCGATGTCGCGGTAGACGCGCTCGTACTCGTCCAACGTGGCGTCGAGGTCGTGGGAGGCAATGAGGTCGAGGCTCGCCTTGCCCATGGCGGTGCGGACCGCCTCGTCGGCGAGGATCGCGCCGAGGCGCAGTGCCAGCTCGGCGGTGTCGCCGGGCGGGTAGAGCCAGCCGTTGCGCCCCGGGCGCACCAGGTGCGGGAGGGCCATCGCGTCGGCGGCGACGACCGGTTTGCCCGCGGCCATCGCCTCCATGGTCGCGATGCTCTGGAGCTCGGCCGTCCCCGGCATGCAGAACACGTGCGCGCGCTGATACGCCTGCACCACTTCGTCATCGGTGATGAAGCCGTGGAAGACGACCCGGTCGGCGATGCCGAGGTCGGCGGCCTGCCGCTCCAGGCGCGGGCGGGCGCTGCCGTCGCCGACGAGTTCGATCCGCACGTCGTCGGGGAGGGACGCGGCGGCCGTCAGCAGCTCGTCGACGTTCTTCTCCGCTTCCAGGCGGCCCGTGAACAGCACGGTCGGCGCGGCGGCGGGCCCGGTGGACCCGGCGTAGCGCCCGCGGTCGATGCCGCAGGAGATCGCGATGACGGGCCGGTCGAGTCCGTTGCGCTCCAGCAGCTCCGCCGCGCGCGGCGTCGGCGTGGTGCAGACCGTGGCCCGGTCGTAGACGCGGGCGAGGTCGCGCCAGGCGGCGGCCGCGATGAGGCGGTGCGTCCAGCGCGGCGCGGGCCCGAAGCCCATGAGGTTCTCGGGCATGAAGTGGTTGGTGGCGACCAGGGGCGTGCCCGCGGCCACCGCCGCCCGGACGGCGCTGCGGCCGATCAGGAAGTGCGCCTGGGTGTGGACGAGGTCGGGTTCGATCGCGGCGAGCAGAGCGGGCACGGCTTTCGCTGCGCGCCAAGGCGGGCAGAACCGGAACGTCGGGTGGAACGGGGTGCGGACCGAGGCGATCCGGTGGACCGTGACGCCGCCGACGGTCTCCGTGAAGGGCTCGTTCCTGGTCGAGGGGCAGATGACGTGGACGTCGTGGCCGCGCGAGGCGAGGCCGGTCGCGAGGCGGTGCGCGAAGTTGGCCGCGCCGTTGACGTCGGGCCAGTACGTGTCGGCGGTGATCGCGATGCGCAGCGGCCCTTCACGTCGCGGAGCCTGGGGCGCGGTGCGCGCGGGGAGGGCGCGGGCGAGGACCACGAGACCGGCGACGGCGAGGACGGCGGGCGCGGCCATCACGGCGAGCACGGCGCCGGAGGTCTCGGCGAACGCGAGGCCGCCGATGAGGACCGCGACGAGCGGGTCGACGATCGTGGTGGCGCCCACGGCGGTCGTCGCCGCGGGCCCGGCCGCATAGGCCTTGTGCAGCAGCCACGCCCCGGCCAGCGCGGCGACGGCCGCTTCGGCGAGGACCGCGGCGAGCAGTTCCGGGGCGATGGGCGCGACGGCGGCCGCGCGGACGAGCGCGGAGGTGAATCCGAAGAGGACGGCCGCGGCGACGGCGAGGAGCAGCGCGCGGCCCGTGCCGGTGGCGAAGCGGGCGGCGAGTGCGGCGGCGGCCGCGGCGAGCAGCGTCCACTGTGCTGCGACGATGTCGGGGGCGGGGACGGCCGCGCCGGTTCCCGTGGCGGACAAGGCGGTCATGCCGACGACGCCGACCACGCTCATCGCCAGCGCGGCGGCGACGGCGCGGGTGAGGGCGGTGCCGGAGAAGGCGACGGTGAGCACGAGGGCGAGCATGCCGATCGGCTGCACGACGGTGATCGGGGCGAGCGTCAGGGCGGTGATGTGGAGTCCGGCGCCGAGGACGACGAGGCCGTTCCCGGCGTACCACTCGGGGGTGCGCAGGATGGTGCGGAGCGCGGACAGGCGCAGGACCGGGCCGGCGGCGGACCGGTGGACGGCGCCGTGCTGGAGGTGGGCGGCGCCGGCCATGCAGGCGGCTCCGGCGGCGGCGAGAACGATGGCCAGGATCAGCATGGGGTCCTTTCGGATCACGGCGCTGGGCGGCGGGCGCGCGGGTCGGCGACCCGTGATCCGACTGTCGTGTCCGCGGATGAAAACTTCTTAAGAGGCGGTCGCCGGTTTCCCTAAGAACTGGCGCTGGCGCCCGCTGACCGGGAGGCTCACGCGCAGTTCCGCGCCGCCGGAAGGGGACGCGCCCGCTTCGGCGTCGCCGCCGTGGGTGGCGACGACCTGCGCGACGATTGCGAGCCCGAGGCCGGAGCCGGGCATGGACCGGGCCTCGGCGGCGCGGTAGAAGCGCTCGAAGACCTTGGGCCGGTCGGGTTCGCCGATGCCGGGGCCCTCGTCGGCGACGGTGAGCACGGCGCGGCCGCCGCTCGGCGAGATGCGGAGGCGCACTTCGACGACGCCGCCCTGGGGGCTCCATTTCGCGGCGTTGTCGAGGAGGTTGAGGACCATGCGGGCGAGGCCGCCGGGCTGGCCGTCCATGACCGCGTGCGCGATGGTGACGGCGAAGACGATGCCGGGCCAGCGGGCGCGGGCGCGGGTGACGGCGCCGTGGACGACGTCGGCGAGGTCGAGGGGCACGAGCGGTTCGGGGTCGGTGTTCTCCATGGCGAGTTCGACGAGTTCGGCGGTGAGCGCAGTGAGTTCTTCGGCCTGGGTGCCGAGGTCGCGCAGGAGGCGGGCGCGGTCCTCGGCGGCGAGGGTGCGGCCGGACTCGGCCTGCGTCTCGGCGTAGGTGAGGAGTTCGACGTTGTTGCGCAGGCTGGTGAGCGGGGTGCGCAGCTCGTGCCCGGCGTCCTGCACGAGCTGCTGCTGCGCGGCCTTCGCGGTGTTGAGCGCGGTCATCATGCGGTTGAAGGCCGTTGCGAGCCTTGCGATCTCGTCCTGGCCGTCGACGGTGATGACGGAGTGGAGGTCCTGGGTGCGGGCGACGTCCTCGACGGCGCCGGTGAGCCGGTGGAGGGGGCGCAGGCCGGTGCGGGCGACGCCCCAGCCGACGACGCCGGACAGGAGCGCGCCGAGGAAACCGACGTAGGCGACGAGGAACAGGAGGTCTTCGAGGACGCCTTCGATGCCGGTGACCAGGCGCGCGACCTGCACGGCGCCGTCGTCGGCAGCGACCGTGGCGACGCGGTAGAACCGCAGGTCCCCCGGCCCGGCGTCGGCGAGTTCCACGGTGACCACGTTGTCCGACAGGAGGATCGGGAGCGGGTGCGCGCTGCCGAGCCACTCGGCGCCCTCGGTGCTGGAGACGGGGACGCCGTCGGCGTCGAGGAAGCGGACGATTATCGGCGGCGGCGGGCCGTCGGCGTCGAGGAGTCGCTGGGCCTCGGCGGGCAGGTCGTCCATCTCGTCGCGCCAGTCGCTCGCGGGCAGGTCGGCGGCGTACATGTCGTGCAGGGCGTCGTCGGGGGTCTCGGCCTGCGCGGCGGTCTGGGCGTCGCTCTGGAGCTGCGCGTCGAGGTTCTCGTACATGCGCTTGCGCATCATGTACCAGCCCGAGAGGGACACGACGGCGACGGCGAACATGACGCCGATCGCGGTGAGCAGGGCGACCCGCGCGTGCATGCTGAGTCGGCCCGGGCGGCGCCGCGGCCGGAGCCTCATCGCGTCTTCCTCACAGTGCTTCTTCGCGCAGCACGTACCCGACGCCGCGCACGGTGTGCAGGAGGCGCCGTCCGCCTTCGGCCTCCAGCTTCTTGCGGAGGTAGCCCAGGTAGACGTCGAGGCTGTTGGAGCCGCCGCCGTGGTCGAAACCCCAGACCTGCTCGAACAGGACGGACCTGGTGAGCACCTGCCGCGGGTGGCGCATGAACAGTTCGAGGATCGCGAACTCGGTGCGGGTGAGCCGCACCTGGCGGCCCGCGCGGGCGACCTCGCGGGTGACGGGGTTGAGCGTGAGGTCGTCGAAGCGGTGCTCCGGGGGCTCCTCGGCGAGGGCCTCGTACCTGGTGCGGCGCACCAGGGCCCGCACGCGCGCGAGGAGCTCCTGCAGGGCGAACGGCTTGGCGAGGTAGTCGTCCGCACCGGAGTCGAGGCCCGCGACCCGGGCGTTGACGTCGTCGCGCGCGGTGAGCATGAGGACCGGCACGAGGTTCCCTTCGGCGCGGAGCATCCGGCACGCCTCCAGGCCGTCGAGGACGGGCATGGTCACGTCGAGGACGACGCCGTCGGGGCGGTGCTCGCGGATGGCGTCGAGCGCCGCGCGGCCGTCCTTCGCGGTGCGGACCGCGTAGCCCTCGAAGCGGAAGGTCCGCGACAGCGAGTCGCACACGGCGTCCTCGTCGTCGGCGATCACGAGCAGCATTCCCACCTCCGGCACCGATGCTCCCCCGCTCACCGAGCGCTGGCGTGAAGCGGCGGCCAACAGATTGCGAAGGATTCTATGGCGGGCGGGCCACCCGTCCGCGGGGCGGAACGAGGGCGGACCGCAGGCTGCGGCGGCCTATCATTGCCGCATGCCCGAAGCCCACGTCAATCTCCGGCCGCTGCGCCTGCGGGCGATGATGTCGCAGGAGGAGCTGGCGCTGAAGGCGGGCGTCGGCACGCGCACGGTCCGGGACATCGAGTCGGGGCGGGTGCGGCCGCAGCCGAAGACGCTGCGGCTCATCGCCGACGCGCTGGGCCTCGACGAGGCGGGCCTGGCCGAGCTGAACGGGGAGCCCGCGGCGGCCGCGGCCCCGGCGCCGGTGACCCTCCCGTCCGCGACGGCCGTGTTCACCGGCCGGACCGCGGCGCTCGCGGCCCTCGACGCGGCGCCGCCGCTCGTCGTCCTCACCGGGGTCGGCGGCGTCGGCAAGACCATGCTCGCGCTCCACTGGGGACACGGGGCCGCCGAACGGTTCCCAGGCGGGCGCCTCTACATCGACCTGCGCGGCTTCGGCCCCGACGGGACCGCGATGGCACCGGACGAGGCCGTCCGCCACCTGCTCGCCTCGCTGGGCGTGGAGCAGCGGCGGCTCCCGTCCGACCCGGAGGCGCAGATCGCGTTGTACCGCAGCGTCATGGGCGCCGGGCGGCGGCTCCTCATCCTCGACAACGCGCGGGACGCCGCCCAGGTGCGCCCGCTCCTGCCCGACCCCGCGCAGGTCCGCACGGTGGTCGTCAGCCGCCGCAGGCTCGTCGGGCTCGCCGCCTCGCACGGGGCCGCGGTCGTCGAGGTCGAGGCGTTCGACGCCGACGAGGCGGCCGAGCTGCTCGAACGGCAGCTCGGGGCCGCGAGGGTCGCCGCCGAACCCGAAGCGGCGCAGCGGATCGCGGACCTGTGCACCGGCCTGCCGCTGGCGCTCGCTATCACCGGCGCCAGGGCCGCGGCGGCGCCGGGCCTGACGCTGGGGGCCGTCGCGGACGAGCTGGAGCGCTCGCGCCTCGACGCGCTCGCGGTGGACGAGGACTCGGTGGACCTGCGCGCGGTGTTCTCCTGGTCGTACCGGGCGCTCGATCCCGAAGCGGCGCGGCTGTTCCGGCTGCTGAGCCTCATCCCCGGACCCGATTTCGGGCCCGATGCGGCCGCCGCGCTGCACGGCGGCCCCGCGGCGGCGAAGGCGTTCCGCTCGCTCGTCGAAGGCCACCTGGTCGAGCCCGACGGCCGCGGCCGCTTCCGCCTGCACGACCTCATCCGCCTCTACGCCGCCGAACTCCTCGACACCGAAGCGCCGCAACCGGAGCGCGACGCGGCCCTGGACCGCCTCCTCGACTGGTACCTCCAGAGCGCGGGCGCCTGCCGTGCGGCTCTCTACCCGGCCATGATCGGCCTGACACTGCCTCCGGCACTGCACGAGCGGCCCGCGCCCCGGGACCCGGCGCAGTGGCTCGCGGCGGAGCTGGAGAGCCTCTGCGCCGCCGCCGAATTCGCCGCAGTGCAAGGGCGGTCGCCGTTCGCGTGGCTCATGGCCGACGTGCTGCGCGGGTACACGTGGCTGAACATGCTCGGGGCCGACGGCATGCGTCTCGGCCGGGCCGCCGTGGACGCGGCCGCGGCGGCGGGCGACCCGCTCGGCGGGGCCGCCGCGGCGATGGCGCTGGGCTGCGGGCTCATGCGCTCGAACCGGCACGCCGAGGCCATCGGGCACCTGCGCGACGCCGCCGCTCTTGCGCGGCAGGCGGACTGGCCCGCGGGCGTGGCCGCGGCCGAGGGCAACCTGTCGGTGGCCTGCTACCGCCAGGGCCGTATGCGGGAAGGGCTGGAGCACGCCTACGCCGCACTGCACGCCTTCCGCGAGATCGGCGAGACCCGCGCCGAGTCCACCAACCTGAACATGCTGGGCCTGTTCCACTCCCTCCTGGGCGACCTCGCCACCGGCGTCGACTTCCTCGAACAGGCCCTGAAACTCACCACCGCAGCGGGGAACGACCCGATCAGCGTGATCCTGCTGGCCCACCTCGCCGAGGTCGAGGGCTTCCGCGGACGGCTCGACGTCGCGAACGCCCGCTTGGAGGAGGGGACCGCGATCCTCCACCGGGCCGCCACCATCGACCGGACCAGCGACCTGCCCGGCGTGCGCGCCAGGCTCCTCCTCGCCGCGGGGAGGATCGACGAGGCCCGGGAGCTGGCGGCGCACGTGGTCGCGGACCGGACCGACGAGGCCGACCACCGGGTCTGGGCCGCGGGGACGGTCACCCTTGCGGAGGCGTGCGACGCCGCGGGCGACTCAGCCGAAGCGGTCGAACTGTACGACCGCGTGCTCGCCATGACCGAGCACGACGCCACGGTGTTCCACCGCGTGGAGGCCATGGCGGGCAGGGCGTCCGCGATGCTCCGCAACGGCGACCCCGGTGCCGCGGAGGCCGCCGGGGAGGCGCTGCGGACCGCGCGGGACGCGGGCTACCGGTTCCTCGAAGGGCGCGCGCTCAACGTGCTCGCCGCGGTCGACCTGGAGGCGGGGCGGCCCGCCGCGGCCGCCGCGCGGGCCCGCGAGGCCCTGCTGATCCACCGCGAGACCGGGCACGGCCCCGGCGAGGCCGTCTCCCTCGGCATCCTCGCCGAATGCGACGCCTTGTAACGCGACTCAGGGCTCCCGGGACACGGCGGTCGCGTTGAAGCCCACTTCGAAGCGGCTCCACAGGAACCGCTGGACCAGGAGCGTGCCGATCCCGGCGACGACCAGCCCTGCGAGGTTGACGCCGAGCTGGACGAGGGACGCGCCCACCTCGTCCCAGTGCGCCAGCGCGACGGCCACGGCGATGTTCCCGGCCGCGGGCACGGTGGTGACGGAGATGAAGACGCCGACGAGGGCCTGGGACTTGCGGGCGGTCATCGAGAGGATGCCGGCGACGCCCGCGAGGACGGCGACGATGAAGGACCACCGGTCGGGGTGGATGATGAAGCTGGTCAGGGGCCGGTCGTCGAGCATGGTCGGCTCTATCCAGCCGACGAGGCGGCTGGCGGCCGCACACGCGAGGGTCACGGCGATGGCGACGGCGAAGCCGACCGCGAGGGTGCGGGCGGCCCGGCCGATGAGCGGCAGGTCGCGCTGCATGACGCCGAAGCAGAAGGCCGCGACGGGCCCGAAGTCGGGGCCGAGGACCATCGCGCCGACGATGAGGATCGGCTGGTCCAGGAGGGCGCCGATGGCCGCGATCTGCACGGCCAGCGCGAGGAACACGAGGTAGGACCAGGTCAGGCGGGTCTCGGCGGAGGTGCGGGCGGCGAGCTCCTCCCAGATGACGGCGTCTTCGGAGTGGCCGGGCGCGGCGGCCTCGGCCTCGTCGGCGCCGTCGGAGATCGACAGGTCGATCTCCTCGATGGTGATGGCCCCGGTCTCCTTGAGGCCCATGGCCCGCAGGTCGGCGAGGATCTCGTTGGCGCCTTCGCGGGCGACGTCGAACTCGATGCAGTCGCCGGCGGGGTCGACGGCGGCGCCGGGCAGGCGGACGACGTTCGCGACGGCGTGGCAGTCGACGGCGGTCTTGAGGACCTCTGGGGCCAGGGCGGCCGGGGTGATGACTCGTACGTGCAGCACGAGGGGATTCTCCCCCATCGCCGCCCCGGCCGCGGTCCGGCGGGGGTCAGTGCGCGGTCTTGCGCCTGCCGGAGGTGATGGCCTCGGCGACGCCGATGAGCAGGACCGACGCGATCACCGCGACGATGAAGCCCAGGATGTTCAACTCCCAGATGTCTCCCGTGCCGAGCAGGTTCGCGATGGTCCCGCCGATGACGGAGCCGACGAGGCCGAGCACGAGGGTGGCGAGGATGCCGAGCGACTGCTTGCCGGGCTTGATGAGGCGCGCGAGCGCGCCGATGACGAGTCCGGCGATGATGAATCCGATCATGGCGACCTCCTGTGGTCTCGGTGTCGGGCTGTCTGCTCTGTTCCCCGGCCGCGCGGGTTTCACACCGGCCCGGGGTCCACAAGTGCGTTATTCGCGGCGTTTCCGGTCGGGTACGGCGAGGCCGATGAGCCAGCTGGCGACGGCGACGATGAGCGCGCCCCAGAACGCGGGCCAGAAGCCGTCGACGGTGAACGGCAGGCCGAGCTGCGACGTGATCCAGGAGGTGAGCAGGAACAGGAGGGCGTTGACGACGAGGGCGGCGACGCCGAGGGTGACCCAGTAGATGCAGCCGCTCGCTTTGCGGATCAGGGGTTTGAGTGTGGCGTTGACGAGGCCGAAGACGAGGGCCACGCCGATGAGGGTGAGCGTGTTGCGCAGCGGGCCCGCGCCGCCGACGTCGATGCCGTCGACCACCGCCGCGGCGAGCGCGAGGGCCGCGGCGGTGACGAGCGTGCGGACGAGGAAGCGCATGGCACGGCCGGTTCAGGCCAGCAGTTTGGCTTTGGCCGCGGCGAACTCGGCGTCGCTGAGGGCGCCCGCGTCGTGGAGGTCGACGAGGCGGCCGATCTGGGCGATGACGTCGTCGCCGCCTGCGGCCGCGGGCGCGGGTGCGGGCGGAGCCTGGCGGTAGGCCTCGGCGTCGGCCCTGGTCTGCGCGCGGTTCTGGGAGGCGCGTTCCATGGAGCGGTTGACGGCTCCGGCGGTCCCGGCGATGACGGCGGTGCGGGCCATCGTGCCGAGCAGGCCGGGTCGTCCGACTCGTCGGATCATGGCGTGCCTCCTAGTGGTCGGCGAGTTCGGTGAGGGCGGCGGCGGGGACGCGCTCCCAGTCGAGGAGACGGCCGCCGACGCCGCGGACGGCCCCGGCGAGGGCCCCGGCCCACGTGTGCTCGAACAGGAGCATCCCGAGCGCGGTGTCGGGCTGGAGTTCGTCGGCGACGGCTTCGGCGTCCTCGGCGGCGAGGATGCCCGCGGGTTCGCCGACGAGCGCGGCCAGGCGGTCGTCGACGCCGGAGGCTTCGAGCCAGGCGACGGCGCCGTCGGCGCCGCGGCTGACGACGAGCGCGTCGAGGACGGTGATGGTGCCCTGCTCGCTGAGCCGTTCGAGCTCGGTGAGCACACTGCCCCCGAACCGGTTCCCCGAGAACTCGACGAGCACCAGGTCCACTGGAGCCTTCCCGTCCATGCCGCCCCCTTTTGACGTCGTCCTGCCGGGGACGCTACACGGCGGTGCCGCGGCGGGCGCGGCTTTCAGAAGAACGCTCAGAACGTCTTGGGGAGGGCGAGGATCACCACGGCCGCGCCGATGAACACGACGATCGCGGCGCCGGAGAGGAGCCATTGCGAGCGGGCGGTCTTCATGCGGGTGGCGACGCCCGCGAAGAACAGGGCGAGCGCGAGGATCACGGCCATGAACACGTAGTTGTCGGAGCGCTGGTTGTCCTCGTGGGCGTCGGCGGTGGCGGCCTCGGCCTGCGCGACGAGGTCGGCGGCGAGGGCGTCGGCTTCGAGCTCGTATTCGGGCATCTCGAACGGGGTGGCGGGCGCGTCGGGGTTGACGAGCGGCTGCGTGGCGATCCAGGCGTCGAACGCGGGCCGGAACTCGGGCCGGAACCGCTCGTAGAGGAACCCGGAGAGCTCGGCGTGGTTCGGCGTGTAGTCCCCGGCCGGGCGCGGGGAGGTGCCCGCGATGATCTCCTCCTGGAGGGCGCCGGTCCAGGAGGTGAAGGCCACGAGGTCCTTGAGCCGGTCCTGTCCGGCGTCGGTGGACGCCTTCGCGGACTCGGTGCGGGCGGCCCCGGCGTCGGCGAACGAGATCGCCTGGAGGCCGCTCCACTTCGCGCTCTGGAACCCCGCCCACGCGGTGCCGACGGCGGCGAGCGCCATCACCACGGTGAGGACGAGGTCGACCCAGGGCGGCAGGGCCGGTGCGCGGTCGTCCATGTGTGCTCCTTCGGGTCAGGCGCGTCGGCGGGCGACCAGGAGCAGTCCGGCTCCGGCGGTGAGGAACACGAGGGCCGCGGCGGCGGCGGAGCGCAGGTCGGCGCCGGTGACGGACAGGACCGCGCCGTCCCAGGCGTTGACGACTTCGGCGGCGTCGCAGGTCGCGGTGTCGCAGGCGGCGACGGTGAACGCGCCGCCCTCGGCGCCGTTGACGGCGAGCGCGGTCCGGTCGGCGCCGCCGTCGTCGGTCTCGGTGAGCGTGCACTCGGCCCCGGCCGGGAGGCCGGTGTACGCGGCCGTGCCCTCGCCGGTGATGGTGCGCTCCGGTCCGCCGGGGATGTCCACTGCGGACCCGTCGAGGGTGCAGGCGAGGCCGACGGTGAACACGTCGTCCTCGTGGCCGGGCGCGCCTTCGCCGTCGAGGCGCTTGGCGACGGCGAGGCCGCCGAGGTCGAAGCGGTTGACGATCGTGAGTTCGGCGGTGTCGCGGCGCGGGATCGCGACCGGGTGGTCGCCGGCGACGGTGACCTCGGTGGCGCCGCCGGTCTCCGTCTCCGTTGCGGTACAGACCGATCCGGTCGGCAGGCCCTCGTAGAGCGCAGGTTCGTCCACATCGAACTCGCGGGTCGGGCCGCCCGGGACGGTCACGTCGAGGACGCCTTCGCCGGTGTCGAAAGTGCAGGCGAGCGAGACGGTGAAGGGCCCGGCGCCGTAGGCGTCGGCGCCGTCTCCGGTGACCTCCTTGAGGATCCGGAGCGAACCGGAGGAGACCACGTTGATCGCGTACAGGGTCGAGGTCGTCCCGGCGCCGATCGTGACGGACTCGGGGCGGATCGCCGTGAACGTGGCGCCGCCCGTGCCGGTCTCGACGGCGCTGCACACCGCGCCCGCGGGCAGGTTCGGGACGGTCGCCTGGAGCGGCCGGGCGCCGCCGAGCAGGAGCGTGTCCTCGTAGACGGTGCGGCTGCCGGTGGCGTCGTCGAGCGTGCAGGTGACCTCGATCGTGAAGGGGCCGGGCGTGACCGGGCCGGCGCCGGAGCCGAAGACCTTCTTCAGGAGCCGGAGCGAGCCGGTGCCGAACGTGTTCGACATGGTCGCGATGTTGACGGTGCCGTCCGCGTCCGGGGACAGCGTGATGTCGGCGCTGGGGCCTTGCGTGGTGGTCGAGTTGCCGCCGTCGTCCACGGTGATCGAGACGTCGGCGCCCTTGCCGTCGGTCTCGGCCACAGTGCACTCCGCGCCAGCGGGCAGGCCCGTGAACTCGGCGCTGCCGCCGTCGGACAGCACCGCGGTCATCGGGTCGTCGGCGCTGTGCCCGGTCGCGTAGACGGGCTCGCCGAGGAACGTGCAGTCGACGCGAACCCCGAAGGGCCCGTAGGTGATCGGATCGCCGTTCTGGTCGACGGCGGTCGAGTCGACCTGTTTGCGGACGACGATCCCGGCGAGATCGTACGTGTTGACCGCGGTGATCGTCTGCGGGTCCTCCGACTCACGGGTCACCGTGACGGTGGTGGCGTCGAAGGAGGTCGCGCCGTTCGCGTCGTCCTCGGTGACGGTGCACTCCGCGCCGTACGGCAGGTCGGTGACGGTGACGGTCTCGCCGGGTCTGACGGTCTGGACGGCGTCGTCGCCGAGGGGCACCTCCCCTTCGACCCAGGTGCCGACCGCCGAGCGGCACGCGAGGTTCAGGACGAACTCCTCGGGCGCGTAGGCGGCGCCGTCCCCGGCGACCTCCTTGGTGATCGACAGGTGTCCGGTGGCGAGGGCGACGCCGACGCGCTCGCCCTCGGTGAGCGGCAGCTCCGTGCTCAGCTCGGTCACGCCGCCGACGGACGCGGAGTTCCAGGCGATCGTGTCGGGCCCGGCCGTGGCCGAGAACGGCGGCGCGGTCATGCGGAACTCGAACCCGATCTTGTCGAGCGGTTCGAACCGGCGGCCTTCGGGGAAGACCGCCTCGTAGCGGAGCGCGGTGATGCGCGTGAGGATCTCCTCGGTGAACGCGGGGCCGCCGAACTGCGGGAACAGCGTCCAGTTCCCTTCGGGGCAGGCGACCACGCGGGTGTAGGTGCACGGGTCGGAGCTGTCGGCCCAGTACAGGCGCAGCACGGTGCCCGGCGGGACGGGCGTGGTCAGGCGCGCGGTGCCCTCGAACAGCGGGCGCCACTGGGAGCCGCGCTGGTTGGGGTTGATCGCGCCGGTGTCGCCGGGCGCGGGCAGCTGGTCGAAGCCGGTCACCTCGCGCAGGGGGAGGTTGCCGGTGTTGGTGGCCTCGAAGCGCCACCAGTGGTCGCCGCCGGGCTTGAGGACCGGGACGCACGGCGACTTGTAGAACCCGGCCGCGTCGGGCGCGCAGTCGGCAGGGTCGGTGCCCGCGTCGGTGGAGAGGTTCCCGAGCTCGTCGTCCTCGGCCATGACGGTCTTGACCGAGCGCATGGACGCGGCCGAGGTCACGGTGATCGAGGCGCTCGCGCGGCACTCGCCGGTGTCCGGGTCGAGGGTGCCGTCGCAGGCGTCCCAGGGCCGGTCGCCGGTGACGCCCGCGGTGTTGGCGACGACCGTGCCCGCGGCGACGCCGGGCCGCACGGTGAGCTGGATCGTGATCGTGTAGGTCTGGCCCGCTTCGAGAACGGAGCCCGCCGGGAACGTGAAGCGGATCTGCTCGACGTTCCCGGTGACGTCGGCCGTGACCTCGTCGGGGTCGGTCGGCAGGGCCGTGCCGCTCGGCGGTTGCGGCGCGGCGCCGGCGAGCGTGTACGCGAAGGCGTTCTCGCCGTCCGGGTACTGGTCGGCGTCCCAGATGAGCTGCGCGCCGGTGGCGTCGGTGGGGAGCACGTCGGTGACGACGGGGTCGACGATGGCCCGGTTCCCGGTGTTGGTGATCTGGATCGTGTACGGGACGGCCGCGGAGGGGGCCTTGACGCCGCCGTCGACGGCGCCTGCGGCGAGCTTGACGACCTTGACCGCGTTCGTCGCGTGCTTGTACAGGACCGTGGCGGTCGCGGTGTCCTCGGCGCTCACCGGTTCACCGCCGACGAGGACCGCGCCCTTGGCGACGACGTCGAGGGTGTTGGTGGCGATGCCCGCGGCGGTCTCGCCGGGCGCCGGGTCGTTGCCCGTCAGGTCGGACTGGACCTCGCCGCCGGAGCGCAGCTCGTCGCGGCGGACGAGGGCGACGTTGACGGCCTGGAGCGGGTTCGCCGGGTTCTCCCAGATCTTCCCGTCGGCGCGGGTGAAGGTGAACCGCAGGCCCTGCACGTCGGCGGCGGCGACCCCGGCGGGCAGCGCGAGCGCGGTGGCGGGCGTGCCGTTCGTCCAGGAGCCGCCGGTGACGGTGACGCCGGAGCCGGTGTCGGTGAACGTCCCGCCGGTGAAGGCGTCGACCTGGACGCGGTCGATCGGGGAGGTGAAGCCGAACGAGCCGAAGCCGTTGAAGTCGTACTGGTTCCACAGGCGCGGTTCGTCGTCGGTGAGCGTCATGAGGTTCGCGCGGGTGGTGCCGCCGGGTTTGCCGGTGATCGTCATGGTGACGGGCCCGTGGGAGGGCTCGACGACCTGCGGCGGGCTGAAGGACTTCCCGGCGGTGACGGTGAGGTCGGTGCCGGTGAGGACGATCGCGGCGTCGTCGGTCGCGGTCGGCTTGTCCTCGTCGGTGCCGCCGAGGTCGGCGACCTTCGCCTGGACGTCGTTCTCGACGGGCGAGTCGGCCGTGGTGACCGCGTCGCCGGTGGAGCGGTGCGCGGCGCGCAGGCGCAGGTCGAGCACGAGGTCCGCTTCGGCGCCCGCGTCGATGCGGCCGTCGTGGGAGACGGTGACGCCGACGGCGTCGGCGAGGTCGCCTTCGCTGAGCGCCAGGGCTTCGTCGACGGTGTAGGCGCCGGTCGTCCCGTCGGCGAAGGCGAGCGTCACGGTGGTGGAGGTCGCGCCGTCGGGGACGGTGATCGACACGATCTGCTTGAGGTCGAAGACGTCGAACGGGTCGTCGGCCTGCGGTTCGGCGATGGTCAGGTTGTCGACCTTCGCGGCGGTGCGGTTGGTGGCGGTGACGGTGACGCGCCCGGACGGGTAGGCGGTGGCGTCGGTGCCGGCCGGCGGGACGCCGAGGGGCCCGCCGGTCCAGGTCTTCACCACGTCGACGTTCAGGGGCACGTCGATGATGAGGACCTCGTCGGCGCCGGTGTCGGTGACGACTTCGGCGCCGCCGCTGCTGCCGGTGGCGCGGGCGGTGTCGAGGACCTCGCCGGGCGATCCGGCCACGTTGTACTCGCGGGAGCCGAGAACCGGGTCGGGGTCGGCCTGCGGGTCGCGCACGAGGTCGCGGATCTGGAAGGTGAGGCGCAGGGTGCGGTCGTTGCCGCTGGAGCGGGCGACGCCGTCGCCGACCTGCGGGAGCGTCGGGTCGGTGCCGATGCGGTCGGCGCGGGTGGGGCTCTCGGTGAAGACGAGGCGGGCGCTCAGGGTCGAGGCCCGCTCGTCGGCGGTGAGCGTGTAGCCGGGGAAGGTCCCGTCGCACGCGTCGGGGCAGGGGTCGCCCGCGGCGCGGACCCATTCGGTGCCGTTCCACAGTTCGACGCGGTCGACGGCGTCGTAGGTGAGCCACGGGTCGTCGGCGGCGCTGACGGCGTCGATGGCGACGAGGTCGAAGGCGTTGAAGAACGAGTCGCCGACGGCGGTGGTCTCGGGGTCGGCGACGTCGGAGATCACGACGTCGTCGAGGCCGGAGTAGCCGCCGGTGGACCAGTGGAGTTCGGCGTCGATCTGCTCGCCGGAGCGGGCGGTGACCGTCTTGCCCGCGCCCGGTTGCGGTTCGAGGAAGGTCTTGTCGATGAGCGAGCCCGTGCCGGGGACGACCGGGACGAGGTCGACGGTGGCGCACGCGTCGTCGGGGCGGGGCGCGGCGAGGTCGTCGGTGGAGGCGGCGGCGCTGGCGCAGTCGGTGACGGTCTCGTCGGACCCGGCCGCGTCGCCGGAGCCGTCGCGCTTGTCGTCGCGCAGGGCCGCTTGGAAGTTCGGGGACACGGCGGTGCCGGGCTCGAAGCCGTCGGGGTCGGTGTAGTCGAACTTGAGGCCCTGGATGTCGTCTCGCAGGTCGGCGGGGATCGGGATATTGACGACGGCCGCGCCCTGGAGGTTCTCGGCGCCGGGCAGGACGATCCATTGCGTGCCGTCCCAGTACGAGATCGTCAGCGTGGCGCCCGCGGGGATCGCGGTCTGGGTGATCGCGGTGGCGTCGAAGCTGTTCCAGAACGGGTCCGGGTCGGGGTTCGGCGGCACGGTCGCCGGGTCCTGGACGGTCATGGTGGTGGCGTCGGCGGTGGAGGCCGGGAACGGCGAGATCCGCGACGGGAGCTGGACCACGACCGTCTCGCCCGCGACGGAGTTGATCGAGGTGGGGGTGATGCGCTTGCCGACCTCGACGGCGAGGCGGGCGGCGAGAGTGGTGAGCGTGTCGGAGGCGGTCGCGGTGCCGGTGTCGTCGCCTTCGGCGACTTCGACGAGGACCTGGTTGGCGTGGACGAGTTCGTCCTCGGTCTGGTCGGGGTCGGTGTCCACGGTGAACGGGATCGTGGCCTGGGCCCCGGCGATGATGTCGCCGGTGAAGACCACGGTGAAGCCGGTGACGGTGCCGTTCGGGGCGGGGAGCGTGTCGGGGTCGGCGGCGTCGAGGGTCTCGGTGGTGCCGTCGTCGTAGGTGTACGTGACGGTGGCGGCGGTGGCGCCGCTGGGCCAGGCGATCTCGTCGGTGAACCCGGTGAACGTGAGGCCGTTGGTGAACGGGTTCTCGGTGGCCGGGTCGGGTTCGGTGATGGTCATGGTGTCGACGGCGGTCCCGGCGTTGGTGCCGGTGAGCGTGACGGTGGACGGGTCCCCGGCGGCGACGGGGTCGGGGTCGAAGGACTTCGAGGCGGCGGCGGTGATGTCGAGCGGCACGATCGTGTAGTCGGCCGCGGCGTCGCCGGTGGCGGTCTGGCCTTCGGCGGCGGTCTCGGCGGTGACGGTGTTGTTCACCGCGGTCTGGGTGTCGATGCCGGTCACGTTGTCGCGCTGGACGAGGTCGAGTTCGGCGCTCGCGCTGCCGCCCGCGGGGATCGGGTCGCCGTCGGCATTCGTGAAGGTGAGGCGCACGCCGCGCACGTCGGCGGCGTCCACGCCGTCGGGCAGGACGGCGGCGGGGCCTGGGGTGCCGGCGACCCAGGCGCCGTCGACCCAGACCTCGACGAGGACCTGGTCGGCGCCGTCGGGGAACGTGACGTCGCCGAAGCCGGTGAACGCCAGGTGGTCGAAGGGGTTCGGGGTCGCGGCGGGGTCGGCCGGGTCGGTGATGCGCAGGGAGTCGATGTCGCCGTTGGAGCGGTCGGTGGCGCCGACAGTGAGGGTGGTGGCGGTGCCGGGCCGGGCGACGCCCTGGTCGGGGTCGAAGGACTTGGTCGCGTCGACGGCGAGTTCGAGCGGCACGGAGGGCGTGACGACGGCGCTGTCGCTCTTGCTGGCGGCGTTCGAGGCGGCGACCGCGGCGTTGTTGGTGACGGGGACGCCGTCGGCCGAGTGCGGCAGGTCGGGGTCGACGCGGACCTGGATCTGCACGGTCGCGGTGGCGCCGGGCGCGAGGCCCGTGGTGCCGTCGCCGAAGGTCTGGTCGAACACGACGGTGACGGTCTGGCCGTCGACGGTGGAGGTCCCGGAGGCGCCGGTGACCTGGGGCGTGCCCTGGACGAGGAACTCGTCGGGGATGACGTCGGTGAGGGTGGCGTCGGCGCAGCTCGGCGTGAAGGAGGTGCAGCCGATGACCACGGTGTACGTGAACGTCTCTCCGGGCTGGACGGTCTCCGCGGAGGCGGTCTTGGTGATCGTCAGCGTCGCGTCCTGCTGCTGCGCCGTGGCGGCCGTGGCCGGGACCAGCAGCGTGACCAGGCCCGTCGACAGTGCGAGGACGGCCGCCGCCGCCTTCCGTCCGAACGAGCGCATGGACACCTCCGCAATCGACGACCTGTCGCCGCGCCGGAGGCACGACCCACGGGACGGTATCACTCACAGTGACGATTTGCGGCCATAAAGTACGGCCCGTCCCCTGTTCCGCGACAAGCCGCCCCGACGGGCACCCCTGTAGTTGACGTGTCATTGATCTGGCGCTACCGTCGTTGACATGTCATGCAGCCGGGAGGTCCGGCCGAGGCGTGACCGACGATTCCTGTGGAGGTCTCCCATGTCGCAGCGCAAGGGCCGCACCGCGCTCACCCGCACCGAGCTCGACAGCTGGCGCGTGTTCGTCGAGACCACCGAGGACCTGCGCACCAGACTCGGCGCGCGGCTCCAGTCCGAGAGCGGGATCTCGTCCGGGGACTACCGGGTGCTGCTGGAGCTGAGCGAGGCGCCGGGGCGGCGCCTGCGGTCCTCGCACCTGGCCGACGCGATCGGCTGGGAGCGCAGCCGGCTCTCGCACCACCTGGGGCGCATGGAGAAGCGGGGCCTGATCCGGCGCGAGGCCGCCGCGGGCGACAACCGCGGCGCCGAGGCCGTGCTCACCGACGAGGGCCGCGACGCGCTGCGGCGCTCCAGCGTGCCGCACTTCCACGCCATCCGGGAGCTGTTCGTCGACGCGCTCACCCCGGAGCAGCTGGCGGCGGCCCGGGACGTGGCCGAGACCCTCCGCGACCACCTCGACAAGCTGGACCGAGCCGGGGCGTAGCGGCCCGGGTCACACGGGCAGTCCAATAGTTGACGCGTCATGAACATGTCCCTATGATTGACACGTCAATCAGATTCCGGTCCTCCGGCCGGGCGAAGGAGAGCAACGTGAACGCCATCGAGTTCGGCATCGACAGCTTCGGCGACCTGCCCCGCGACGAGAACGGCCAGGTCACCTCCTATGCCGAGGCCATCCGCGCCACCGTCGAGGAGGCCGTGGTCGCCGACCAGGCCGGCATCGACGTCGTGGCCCTCGGCGAGCACCACCGGCCCGAGTTCGCGATCTCCTCGCCCGAGACCGTCCTCGCCGGGATCGCCACCAAGACCGAGCGCATCCGCCTCTCCTCGGGCGTGACCGTCCTCAGCTCCGACGACCCCGTACGGGTCTTCCAGCGCTTCGCCACGGTCGACGCGCTCTCGAACGGGCGCGCCGAGATCATCCTCGGCCGCGGCTCGTTCACCGAGTCGTTCCCGCTGTTCGGCTACGACATGGCCGACTACGACGTGCTGTTCGAGGAGAAGATCGACCTGTTCCACAAGCTCCTCGACGAGCGGCCGGTCACGTGGAAGGGCACGCAGCGCGCGACCCTCGTCGACCAGGACGTGTTCCCCAAGACCGAGTCCGGGCGCCTGCCCACCTGGGTCGGCGTCGGCGGCAGCCCGCAGTCGGTGGTCCGCACCGCCAAGTACGGCTTCCGCCTCATGCTCGCCGTCATCGGCGGCCCGGCCGAGCGCTTCGCGCCCTACGTCGACCTGTACCGGCGCGCCGCCGACCAGCTCGGCACCGCCGCCTACCCGGTCGGCCTCCACTCCCCCGGCTTCATCGCCGACACCGACGAGGAGGCCAAGGAGCTGTTCTACCCGGGCTACAAGGTCGTCCGCGACCGCATCGGCGCACTCCGCGGCTGGCAGCCGCTGCGCCGCGAGGAGTTCGACAACGAGGTCGCCCACGGCTCGCTCTACATCGGATCGCCCGAGACGGTGGCCCGCAGGATCGCCGCCGCCGTCACCGCGCTCGACGTCGGCCGCTTCGACCTCATCTACTCCGCGGGCGGCGCGATGTCCGCGAGCGCGCGCCTGCACGCCGTCGAACTCTACGGCGACAAGGTGGTCCCGATGGTGAAGGACCTCCTCGCGGACGGCGCCCGATGAGCCGCCCCCGCACGGTCGGCATCCTCGGGGCGGGCAAGGTCGGCACCGTCCTCGCCCGCCTCGCGGTCGCCGCCGGGTACCGCGTCCTCATCGCCGGGTCCGGCGACCCCGCGAAGATCGCCCTCACCGTCGAGGTCCTCACCCCCGGCGCCGAAGCGGTCGCACCCGACGTCGCGGCGAGCGAGGCCGGCATCGTGATCCTCGCGCTCCCCCTGGGCAAGTACCGCACGATCCCGGACCCGGGCGACGCTCTCGTCGTCGACGCCATGAACCACTGGTGGGAGGTCGACGGTCCCCGCGAACGCGTCCTCGACCCCGGCGTCACCTCCAGCGAGGCCGTCCGCAAGCACCTCGGCGCCGACCACTACGCCAAGGCCTTCAACCACATGGGCTACCACGACCTCGAAGCCGAAGCGCGGCCCGCGGGCGCGCAGGGCCGCAAGGCGATCGCGATTGCGGGCGACGACGACGCCGACGTCGCGGCCGTCGCCTCCCTCGTGGACGCCCTCGGCTTCGACCCGGTCCTCGCCGGGCCCCTCGCCGAAGGCGCCCGCATGGAACCGGGCACCCCGGTCTTCGGCGCCAATGTGGAAGCGCCGGAACTCAAGCGGCTCCTCGGCGCCTCGGGCCCGCCGCAATCCGGTTGAGGAGTCGCGGGGGTCCGGGGAGAATCCCCGCATGACTTCAGCGCTTGACGACCTCGCCTGGGTGGGCGACCCGATCGACGCCCGCCCGCTCTTCGCGCCCGAGCACGGGGAGCTGATGTCGCTGCTGCGCGGCCTCTCCCCCGCCGACTGGGCGGCGGAGGCGGTGCCGGGGTGGACAGTGCGGGATCTCGCCGCGCACGTGCTGGGCGACTGTTACGGGCGGCTCGGGAGGCGCGACGGGCACCGGGGCGGGCCGGGGTTCAGGCCGGGCGAGACGCTGGAGGCGTTCATCCACCGCAACAACGACGAGTGGGTCAGGGCGTTCGCGCGCGTCAGTCCGGCGGCGCTCACCGACACACTGGGGCTGATCGGCGGGCAGACCGCGCAGTACTTCGCCGGGGCGGACCTCGACGCCCCCGCGCTCGGGGTGTCGTGGGCCGGGGCGGACCCGGCGCCCATGTGGCTCGACGCCGCCCGGGAGTTCACCGAGATGTGGACCCACCGGCAGCAGATCCGCCACGCGGTCGGGCTGGACACCGACGACGATCCGCGGTTCCTGTCCGTCGTGCTGGACGCCTTCATGCGGGCGCTGCCGCACACCATGCGGGATACGAAGGCGCCCAAGGGGACCCAGGTACGGATCACTGTTCCGGGCCCGGCGGGCGGCGCCTGGCACGTCACCGCTGTCGGCGAGCGGTGGTCCCTCGCCGAGCCCGTCACGCGACCCGCCGCGGCGGTCGAACTCGACGCCGAGACCGCCTGGCGCCTGTGCACCCGCGGCCTCGAACCCGACACGGCGCTGGCCCGCGCCCGCGTCGACGGCGACGCCGACCTGGCCGCGGCCGCGTGCCAGATCGTGTCGATCGTCTACTGACGAGTGCGCCCCGCACCGGTCTCCCTCGTTCGAGTGAGCCTTGTGTCGGATCATGGGCAGTCGTGTGGAGATGTGGGAGCGCGTCCGGAGAATGAACGGGACGCAAGTCCACGTTGTCCGGTCTGCCGTGAGGTGTCTCCTTGCATGGTCACCAGCCGCCCCCGCGGGGTGTCGCCGCAAAACTGATCGTCCTGCTGCACGAACTCGCCGCCCACCGCGAACCGGTGGGCGTCACGCATCTGTCCAGGCGCACCCGCCTGCCGAAGTCCACCGTCCACCGACTCCTCGCCGATCTGGAGGCGGGCGGGGTCGTCGACCGCACCGGGCGCCGCTACGCCCTCGCTGGAACCCCGGCGTGGCACGGCCCCGGGCCGCAGCACGAGGCGCGGCTGCACAAGGTGCTCAAGCCGTTCCTGCTGGAGCTGTACCAGGGCACCGGCCACGTGGTGACCCTCGCGACGGCGAACGGCCACATGGCGCGGTTCCTCGACGTGCTGTACCCGCGCCGGTTCACCGACGCGATCCTGCGAACCGCCGCGTCGGTCCCGCTGCACTGCACCGCCACCGGGAAGGCGATCCTCGCCTACGACCCCGCGGCGGCCGAGGCGTACCTCCGGGAGGTCACGCTGGTCCGGTTGACGCGCAACACGATCGGTACGAGGCGGGAGCTGGACCGGGACCTCGTGGAGGCGCGGCTGCGCGGGGTCGCGCTCGACCGCGAGGAGCACCTGCCCGGGTTCTGGGGCGCGGCCGCGCCGGTCCTCGGGGGCCGCGGGACCGCCGTCGCCGCCCTCGGGCTGGCCGGGCCCGTGCGCGGGTTCCAGCCCGCCGAGCACGTGGCGCAGCTGCGCGCGATCGCCAGGGCCGCATCCGAGGCGGTGCTCCGTCTCGACGTTCCGGCAGGCGGAACAACGGCGTTCCGGGAACCGGAACGTTCCGCGCAGACCGGACCGGACGGCACCGATCCTCCATAGCCTCAGTCCATGCCAGTGCACACCATCCCGGTCGTCGGGCGGCCCTTCGCCCGCTTCGCCGGACTGGTCGGCGGTCTCACCGCCGACGCGGCCCTCGCCGGGCTCCAGGACGGGTCGATCAGCGGCCCGGTCGTCCTGCGCCCCGGCCAGGGCCTCACCGAGGACGAGTGGAACGCGATCAGCGCCGCGGCGGCCGCCGAAGCCCGCCGCGAACCCGTCCTCGCCGAAGCGGGCCTGTACAAGCGGGACCCGCGCAACATCCTCATCGGCGACCTCGAACAGGTCGCGTGGCGCCACTGGCGGGCCGTGCTCGCCGTCCACGCGGACAACACCGTCCTCGCCGACCACGACAACGCGACCGCCCACATTCCGGGCATGGTCGAGGTGGAGGCCTGCGCGCAGATGGCGATGGCCGCCACCGAGCAGTACCTGGTCCCCTCCAGCGGCGACCACGTCTTCACCACGAAGCGGCTCGACATCGAGTTCACGACGTTCCTCTTCCCGCTCGCGGCCACGGTGGAACTGCGCGCCGACCGCGCCGACTGGTCCCGGCCCGAAGTCCTCGCCGCCGACTTCACCGCCACGATCGTCCAGGCAGGACTGACCGTGGCCGTGATGCGGTTCCAGGCCAGGGTGTTCGAGCGCGGGTTCTTCGACCGACTCGAACGCGACCGCGCCCGCGACGCCGCCGCGGCCCGACCCGACCTCTTGGAGCAGCGATGAACACCCTCGAAGGCAAGCGCGTCCTCGTCACCGGGGCCTCCCGCGGCATCGGCCGGGCCATCGCGCTCGGCGCGGCCGCGGCGGGGGCCGACGTGGCGGTCCTCGCCCGCAGCGCCGAGACCCTCGACGCCGTAGCCGCGGAGGTCAAGGACCTCGGCCGCCGGGCCGTCCCGGTCGTCTGCGACGTCACCGACCCCGCCCGCCTCGACGCGGCCTTCGCGGAGGCCGCCGACGGCCTCGGGGGCCTCGACACCGTCGTCAACAACGCGGGCGGGTTCTACCACTCCGGGCCGTTCCTCGAACTGACGCAAGGCGACTGGGAACGCACGAGGGGCCTCAACATCGACCCTACGGTGCAGCTGCTGCGCCTCGCGGGCGCGCACATGGCCGCGAACGGCGGCGGCTCGGTCCTCAACGTCACCTCCATCGCCGGGCTCGGCGGCGCGCCGCGCCTGTCGCTGTACGCGGTCTGCAAGGCCGCCATGGTGTCCCTGACCAAGACCCTCGCGGTCGAATGGGCCGCGCACGACATCCGCGTCAACGCCATCGCGCCCGGCTGGATCGACACGAAGCTCACCAGCGGCTTCACCTCCCACCCGCAGGTGAAGGAGGCCCTCCAGCAGGAGGTGCCCCAGAACCGCTGGGCCGCACCCGAAGACGTGGCCGACGCCGCGGTCTTCCTGTCGGGCGACGGCGCCCGGCTCGTCACCGGGGCCGTCCTCGTCCTCGACGGCGGCCTCACCAGCCAACTCTCCGCGGTCGCCCGCGGCCTCCTCGGCGTCGGCCGCGCCGCCGCCTGATCCGAAAGGGACCACGATGTCCGACGCCCTGACCGCCAAGGCCCGCGAGCTCGTCGCCCGCATCCTCGAAATCGCCCCCGACGAGGTCGCCGACGACGCGGACTTCCGCGACGACCTCGAAGCGGACTCCCTCCAGCTCGCCGAGATCAACGCCGTCCTCGAAGACGACCTCGGCCTCGACACGCTCGCCGGGGAGCCGCCCGCGAGCTTCGCGGAGATCCGGGACCTGCTCGCCGCCAAGGCGGCGCGGTGAACGAGCGCCGCGTCGCCATCACCGGCCTCGGCCCGGTCAGCCCCATCGGCACCGGCCGCGCCGCGTTCGAAGCAGCGCTCCTGGCCGGGCGCAGCGGGCAGCGCACCGTCACCGCGTTCGACCCCTCGGGGTTCCAGATCCGCCACGGCTGCGAAGTGCCGGACTTCGACCCGGCCGCATGGCTCGAACGCCTCGACCCGGCCGCCACCGGTCGCGGCGCCGCCTTCGCCGTCGCGGCCGCCCGGCTCGCGCTCGCCGACGCCGGACTGGACCCGGCGGACCTCCGCGACGAGGCGGTGCTCATCGCCTTGGGCACCAGCGACACCGAGGCCCAGGAGGAGGACCGGCTCGCCGCCGAGGCCGCCGCCGCGGGGCCCGCCGGGTTCACGCGGGCCACGGCGGCCCGGTACACGGGCGGGACGGCCGTGCAGGTCGCCCGCGACCTCGCGCTCCCGAGCGCCGAGCCGGTCGACGTGTCGGCGGCGTGCGCGGCCGGGAACCACGCGATCGGGCACGGGCTCGACGCGATCCGCCTGGGGCACGCCGACATCGCGCTGTGCGGCGGCGCGGACTCGTTCTCGCGCCGCATGTTCGCCTCGTTCCACCGGGTCGGCACCCTCGCGCCCGACGCGTGCCGGCCCTTCGACGCCGACCGCGCCGGGACCGTCGTCGGCGAAGGCGCGGGCGTGCTCGTCCTCGAAGCGCTCGACCGGGCCAGGGCCCGCGGGGCGCGGATCGTCGGGGAGCTCGTGGGCGCCGCCGCCAATTGCGATGCGCGCCATCCAGTCGCACCTGACACGGCGTCGGTGGCCGAGTGCGTCAGACTAGCGCACCTCGATGCCGATATAACCCCAGATGACGTGGACGCGATCTTCGCGCACGGCACCGGGACGCCCGTCAACGACGTCAACGAGGCGCGCTCGATGCGCAAGGTCTTCGGCGACCGGCTCCCGCCCGTCGTCGCCGTCAAGTCGATGCTCGGCCACGCCATGGGCGCGTCCTCCGCGCTCGGCGCCATCGCCGCGGCCGTGGCGCTCGACGCGCAGTTCCTGCCGCCCACGATCAACCACCGCCGCACCGATCCCGAGTGCGACGTGGACTGCGTGCCCGGGACCGGCCGGCCGGCGGAGCTGCGGGTGGTGGAGAACCACGGCTTCGGGTTCGGCGGCTCCAACGCCGTCGTCCTCATCGCGAAGGCCGCCGCGTGAGCGCCGTGCGCATCGCCGACCGCGCCGCCTGGACCGCGGACGGCACCGGTATCCGGCACGGCGACGACCTGCCGCCCGGCGGCGTGCTCCCCGTCCGCGACTTCGACCCCGCGGTCGCCATCGGCCCCAAGGGCATCCGGTCCATGGACCGCGCCACCGCCCTCGCCGTCGCCACCACCGGCCGCCTCCTCGACCGCACCGAGCCCGCCGACCGGTCCCGGACCGCGCTCGTCCTCGCGACCACCGCCGGAAGCCTCCAGACCATGCTCGACCTCGGCGTCGACTCGCTCACCAAACCCCGGCCGCACCAGGTCGACCCGGGCCGCATCCCCGTCGGGGTCATGAACTACGCCGCGGGCCAGTGCGCCATCCGCCACCGCATCACCGGGCCGGGCGTCATCCTCCCCGGCGGGCGCATCGCCCCGGTGCTGGCCGTCCGGTTCGCCCAGCGGCTCCTGGCCTCCGGCCGCGCCGACCAGGTCCTGTGCGGCGCCAGCGAAGAGGCCACGCCCGCGCGGGCCTGGCTCGAGCACCGGACCCGTCCCGCGCACGCACCCGACGTCCCCGTCGGCGAGGGCTGCGCGATGCTGCGCCTCACCGCCGACACCGAGCCCGGACCGCGGATCACCGCCGCCGCAACCGAACTCGACTGCACCGGCGATCCGGCCGGGACGCTCGCGACCGCGCTGCGCCGCGCGCTCGCCGCGTCCGGGACCGCGCCGGAGGAGGTCCGCACCGTCGCGGGCACCGCCGCGCTCGACGGCCACGGAGACGCCGAACGGCAAGCGCTGCGGGTCGTCCTCGGCCCCCGCGCACCCCGCCCGCGGACCGTCCACACCCGACTCGGCGACACCTCCGCCGCCGCGGTCGGGTTCGCCCTCCTCGACGCGCTCGACGACACCGAAGCCGGAGACGCGTTCGCCGTCACCGTCCTCGACCGCCGCGGCCTCGCGGGCTGCCTCATCGGAAGGGCCTGACCATGACCGCTTGGGGCCTCCTCGGCACCGGCGCGTACGCGCCCGCGAGGGCCGCGGGCAACGCCGAACTCGCCGCCGCCCTCGACATCGACCCGCAGCGCATCCTCGACTCCACCGGCATCCGCGAACGCCGCCGCGCCGACGCGACCGAAGCCGCCTCCGACCTGGCCGCCCGCGCCGCAGAAGCCGCGCTCGAACAGGCCGGATGCGACGCCGCGGACCTCGACCTCCTCGTCGTCGGCACCTCCACCCCCGACGAACTCGGCCCCGCCACGGCCTGCCGCGTCCAGGCGCTCCTGGGCGCGCGCCGCGCCGTCGCGTTCGACATCGGCGCCGCCTGCTCCGGGTACCTGTTCGGCCTCAAGGTCGCCCGCGACTGGCTCGCGGGCGCCGAACGTGGACTTGCGCTCGTCGTCGGCGCCGAGGTCTACTCCCGCTTCCTCGACCCCGCCGACCGCGCCACGGCCGTGCTCTTCGGCGACGGCGCCGGAGCCAGCGTCGTCGGCCCCGTCCCCGCGGGCACCGGCATCGAGTCCGTGCGGCTCGGCGCCGACGGGACGCGCGCGGGCTCGGTCCTCATCCCCGCGGGAGGCAGCCGCCGCCCCGCCGACCCCGGCACGGTTCGCGAAGGCGCCCACCGCATCCGCATGGACGCGCCCGCGATCCGCCGCGCCTTCCCCGAGCTGTTCGACCTGGCGATCGGCGAGATCCTCGCCGCGCACGGCCTCAAGCTGGACGACATCGACCTGGTCGTCCCGCACCAGCCCAACCCGCGGACCCTGCGCCGCTACGCCGAGCACGCCGACATCCCGCGGGACCGGCTCGCCGTCATCGGCGAACATCTCGGCAACATCGGCGCCGCGTCGATCCCCGCCGCGCTCGCCGCCGCCGAGGCCGACGGGCGACTTAAGCACGGCGACCGGGTACTCCTCGCCGCCGTCGGCGCCGGGCTCACGTGGGGTTCGGCGCTCATCACCTGGACCCGCCCCGGGAAGGACCCCGCATGACCGACCTCCGATCGCTCCTCGCCGGACCCGACTTCGACCGCCCCCGCGGCCTCGCCCCCGCCGAGTTCCACCGGCACCACTACCGGCGCCTGCGCCTCCTCGCCGACGCCGTCGGCCCCGCCGCGGACCTGCTCGCCGACCGGGCCCGCCTCGCCGAGCTGTCGGCGCTCACGGCCCTGCGCGACCCCGCGCTGTACCACTCGGCGCTCCTGCACTACGCCTTGTGCCTCAACGGGATCGTGCGGTTCGCGCCGGACCCGGACGCGATCCTCGACCGCATCGACGCGGAGGGCGCCGTGGGGGCCGTCCTCATGACCGAGGCCGGGCGCTCGAACAGCCACGGCGCCATCCGCACCGAGGCCCGCTACGACGCCGCGACCGGCGAGTTCGTGCTCCGCACCCCCGGGCCCGAGGCCGTGAAGTTCCCCAACACCGCGGGCGAGCACGCCGCCCCGAAGGTCGCGCTCGTCTACGCCCGGCTCGTCCACGGCGGGGAGGACCGCGGCGTCTTCGGGTTCGTCGTCCACATCGGCGGAGACCAAGTGCCCGAGGGCCTGGTGATCCGGCACGCCTACGAGTCCGGGTTCCTCCCCACCGACACCACGGCTGTGGCCTTCGACGACGTGCGGATTCCCCACGGCGCGTGGCTGAGCGACGGCGCGGCCATCGGCGCCGACGGCGCGTTCACCGACCCGCTCGGCTCGCCCGCGGCCCGGCTGAGCCGGTCCATGGCCGTGGGCGTCGAGACCTGGATCTCGATCACCGCGGCCGTCGCCGCGGTCGCGCGCGGCACCGCCGCCATGGCGATCCGCTACTCCCGCAAGCGGATCACGGCCGACAAGGTCTCCGGCACCCGGCCCGTCCTCGACTTCCGCAACCAGCACGTCGAGCTGCTCACGAACGTCGCCGACGCCGCCGCGATCACCGCCCTCGCCGACCCGGCTTCCCAAGTGGAGACCGCCGCGGCCGGGGACTCCTCGTTCGCGCCGTGGTCGGGCGTCGACCCGCTGCTGCCCCTGCACAAGGCCGCCGCCGTCGATGCGGCCTGGCGCATCACCACCTCGTGCAGGGAGCGCTGCGGCGGCCTCGCCTACGGGGCCACCCGCTGGCCGCTCGCCTACCAGTCCATCGTGGACGCCTACCGCTCGGCGGGCGGCGACAACGTGCTCATCCTCCTCGACACGGCCCGCAACATGGCCGCGAACGCGGGATACGAACCGCCGCAGGACGACCCGCCCGCGCGGCTGCGCACCGGCGCGGACTTCCTGCGCCTCGCCGAAGCCTGCGAGCACCGCCTGCACGCCCGGCTGCGCGAGCGACTCGCGGCCGCCCGCAAGGTCTTCGACGACGACTTCACCGCGTGGCGCGAGGAGCTGGAGGCCGCCCGCGAACTCGCGGGCGTCTACGCCGACCGGCTGCTCATGGCCCGCTTCGCCGCGTCCGGTCCCGACCCCGATCTGCTGGTCCTGCACGGCGCCGGCTGGCTGCGGCGCCGCGCCGCGAGCCTCATGCGCGCCGGCCTCGGCGGTCCCGGCGTGCTCGAAGCGGTCGACGTCCTCGTCGGCGACGCCTGCGACCGGCTGCTCCCCCGCGCCGCGGACCTGGTGGACGCCTTCGGCATCGACGAGGACTTCGTCCACTCCTTCCTCGCCGCCGACGACTACCTGGAGGCGTTCACGGCCGAACTCGGCATCGAGCCGTTCTGGGACTAGGCACCGGTTGCAGACTGCGGCTCAGTGCTGCGGGGCCAGGCCCGTGAAGGCGAGCTGGAACAGCCGGTGCGCCTGCGCCGCGGGGTCGGGGTAGTGCTCGGTCGCCATGGCGATGCCCGCGATCAGCGCGAGCAGGTCCGCCAAGGTGGCCTCGGAGGACACGGCGCCGTCCCGCACCGCGTCCTGGAGCAGCGGCGACGCCGCGTCCTCCAGCGCCGCCGCGCACCCGTTGACGTGCGCGGGCTCGACCTCGCCGCCGTCGGGGACCAGGACGGCCGCCAGGCCGCGGGCGGTCGCCGAGTACTCGACCACCTCGTTCAGCCATGCCAGCAGCGCCGTCCGGCTCTCGCCGGTCCCGGCCAGCTCCCTGGCGCGGTCGCTCAGGTCCTCGATCCGCTTGTGGGACACGGCTTCCAGGAGCGCCCTGCGGGTCGGGAAGTGCCGCCGGACGGTCGCCGAACCGACGCCCGCGATGCGCGCGATCTGCTCCAGGGACGCGTTCGCGCCGTGCGCGGCGACCTCGTCGACGGCCACGGCCAGGATGCGCTCGTAGTTGCGCCGCGCATCGGCGCGCTGCCCTTCCGGCATCGCTTCACCTCCGGGTTTGCAGAAACGGCGGGGTCCGCCATATTCTAGTCGAAGCAAAACGGCGGACCCCGCCGTTTATGACGACTGAGGAGTCCCATGACCACTCGCACCGCACCGGTCCTCATCACCGGCGCCACCGGCAAGCAGGGCGGCGCGACCGCCCGATCCCTGCTCGCGGCCGGCGTGCCCGTCCGCGCCCTCGTACGCGACCCCGGCACCGCACCCGCCCGGGAGCTCCAGGCCCTGGGCGCCGAACTGGCCGTCGGCGACCTGCACGACCGCGACTCGATCGTCCGCGCCGCCGCGGGCGCCCGCGCCGTGTTCTCGGTGCAGCTGCCCGCCCTCACCGCCGACGGCTTCGACTTCGCAGGGGAAGTCGCCCAGGGCGTCAACCTCATCGAAGGCGCCCTCGCCACCGGGGTGCCCCAGTTCGTGCACACCTCCGTCAGCGGGGCCGGCCAGCACACCGAGGTCCCCGGCTGGGACGAGGGCCGCTGGGACTACATGGCGCCGACCCTCGGCGCCAAGAGCGCGGTCCAGGACCGCGTCCGCGAGGCCGGATTCGCGCACTGGACCCTGCTCAAGCCCAGCTTCTTCATGGAGAACTTCCTGCCGTCCATGGCGTTCCTGTTCCCGCGCGGCCTCGACGGCGGCCTGGTGAGCGTCCTCCACCCGCACACCCGCGTGTCGGTCGTCGCAGTGGACGACATCGGCGCCGCCGCCGCGGCGGCGCTCACCGAACCCGAGCGGTTCGACCGCGTCGAACTCGAACTCGCGAGCGACTTCCTGACGATGACCGAGATCGCCGCGGCGCTGTCCGATGCCCTGGGCCGCAGACTCGAAGCGCCCGACATGGACGAACGGGAGGCGCTGGCCGCCGGGATGCCCGCGATGGGCGCCTCCCACCAGTGGATGAACGACGTCAGCCAGCCCGCGCGGCCCGAGTTCGCGAGGGCGCTCGGCCTGCCGCTCACCGACTTCGCGACCTGGGCGAAGCGCCACATGTCGGACGCCGCCTAGTCCTCGTCGTCGCCGGGGTCCGCCAGGAGGCGGACCTCCTCGATGTCCAGGGCGGCCTGCATGCGGCGCAGCACGGCGTCGTCGATGCGGCGCTCGTTGCGCATGCGGATCATGGTGGCGCGCTTCTCGCCGATGACGGCGAGGCGGAGCCGGTCGTAGTCCTCGCGCAGGCGCGCGGCCTCGGCGGGGTCGCCGTCGGCACCGGTGTCGAGGGCGTCGAGGTGCTCGCGCATCTCGGCGTCGAGGCGGCGCACGGCCTCGGGGTCGGCGCCGGTCTCGTCGGCCAGGCGCGGCAGCGCTTCGATCGCGGCCGTGGTGGTCTCGGTGCGGGCCAGCGCGAGTTCGTCGTCGAAGCGGGTGTCGGCGGGGTAGCGGGCCCAGCGGATGACGGCGGGGAGGGCGAAGGCGGGCATGAGCATCACGATGATGACACCGAACGTCACGAAGACGATCGTGTCGCGCTCGGGGAAGGGCGCGCCGGAGTCGAGGGTGTGCGGCACCGCGAGGGCGACGGCGAGGGAGACGGCGCCGCGGAAGCCGCAGAGCCCGGAGACGATGCGGGCGCGGTCGCTCATGCGCAGGAGCCGCTGCTGCGGGCGCCGGTCGACGGCGCGGATGAGGTATGCGGAGACAAACAGGAACGCGATGCGGGTGGCGGTCATGACCGCGGCGATGGCGAGGACCATCGCGAGCGCGCGGAGCAGGCCGGTGCCGTCGAGGCCGCCGACGGCGGGGTGGGCTTCGATGCCGATGAGGACGAACAGGGCGCCGTTGAGCATGAAGGTGACGAGGCCCCAGAACGCGAAGACCTGGCGTCTGGCGGGCGCGGTGCCGTAGATGGGACTCGTCTGGCTGACGATGAGGCCGGCGGCGACGGCGGCGAGGACGCCGGAGGCGTGGACGAGTTCGGCGAGGAGGTACCCGGTGAAGGGGATGAGGAAGAAGATGGTGCTGGCCGCGAGGGTGTCGGTGATGAAGCGGCGCACGAAGACCCCGACCGTGGCGGCGAGCGCGCCCGCGATGATGCCGCCCGCGTAGGAGACGACGAGCTCCCATCCGATGTGGAGGGCGCTGAGGTGCTGCTCCCCTGCGACGACGCCGACGGCGAGGCCGAAGAGGACGAGCGCGGTGCCGTCGTTGATGAGGCTCTCGGCGCGCAGGACGGTGAGGTGGCGGCGGGGCAGGAGCCGGGAGACGACGCCGACGGCGGTGGCGTCGGTGGGCGCGAGGGCGGCGCCGAGGACCCAGGCGGGGCCCCAGGGGAGGCCGAAGGCGTGGGCGGTGGCGGCGACGGCGGCCGCGGTGATGACGACGAGGAGGGTGCCGGTGAGGAGGATGCCGCGGCGGAACTTGCGGATCTCGCGCAGCGGCGTGTTCATGGCCTCCCACCACAGGAGCGCGGGGAGGAAGAGGAGGAGGACGACGGCGGAGGGGAGTTCGAGGCCGGTGAAGGCGGGGACGAAGCCGAGGAGGACTCCGGCGGCGAGCAGCAGGATCGGTGCGGCGATCCCGCTGCGCTGGGCGCCGACGCGGCAGGCGACGAGGGCCGCGCCGATGACGACGATGAGTTCGAGTCCGAGCATGGTGCCGATTCTTCCAAGCCCGGGGGCGGGCCGGGTCGGCTCGGCTCAGGTGAGGGGCTCGAATCGGGCCGTGAAGTGGCGCAGGGCCTTCGGTTCCTCGCTGATGCGGTAGCCGGGGAGGCGGTGGGCCCGTTCGGCGAGGCGTTCGCACACTTCGATGACGTAGTCGATGTGGCTCTGGGTGTAGGTGCGGCGCGGGACGGCGAGGCGCACGAGGTCCATGGCGGCGGGCCGCTCGGTGCCGTCGGGCCTGCGGCCGAACATGACGGTGCCGATCTCGCAGGTGCGGACGCCGCCGAGTTCGTAGAGGGCGACGGCGACGGACTGGCCGGGGTAGTGGAGCGGGTCGACGTGCGGGAGGAGGGCGCGGGCGTCGATGTAGACGGCGTGGCCGCCGGTCGGTTTGAGGACGGGGATCCCGGCTTTCTGGAGGGCGTCGCCGAGGTAGGCGGTGGAGGTGATGCGGTAGCGGAGGTAGTCGTGCTGCACGGCTTCCTTGAGGCCCTGGGCGAGCGCTTCGAGGTCGCGTCCGGCGAGGCCGCCGTAGGTGGGGAAGCCTTCGGTGAGGATGAGGACGTTGCGGCACTCCTGGGCGAGGTCGGGGTCGTCGAGCGCGAGCCAGCCGCCGATGTTGCCCATGGGGTCCTTCTTGGCGCTCATGGTCATCCCGTCGGCGAGCGCGGCGATGTCGCGCACGATGTCGGCGACGTCGCGGCCCGCTTGGCCCTCCTCGCGCTCGCGGATGAACCAGGCGTTCTCGGCGAACCGGCAGGCGTCGAGGAACAGGGGCTTGCCGTACCGGTCGCAGAGTTCGCGGACGCCGCGGAGGTTGGCGAGCGAGACGGGCTGGCCGCCGCCGCTGTTGTTGGTGATGGTGACGAACACGCACGGCACGTCGGCGCCGCGGGCGGCGAGGAGCGCGTCGAGGGCGGCGAGGTCCATGTTCCCTTTGAAGGGGTGGAGCGAGGCGGGGTCCTTGCCTTCGGGGATGACGAGGTCGACGGCTTCGGTGCCGGTGGCCTCGACGTTGGCGCGGGTGGTGTCGAAGTGGGTGTTGTTGGGGACGGTCTTCCCGGGTCCACCGAGGACGGACATGAGGATGCGCTCGGCGGCGCGTCCCTGGTGGACGGGGATCACATGCTCGAAGTCGAAGAGCTCGCGGACGGCGTCGCGGAAGGTGAAGTACGAGGGCGATCCGGCGTAGGACTCGTCGCCGCGCTGGATGGCGGCCCACTGGTCGCGGCTCATGGCGCCGGTGCCGGAGTCGGTGAGGAGGTCGATGAGGACGTCGTCGGCGTGGAGCTGGAACAGGTTGTAGGACGCGGCGGCCAGGTGGGCCTTGCGCTCTTCCGCGGTGGTCATGCGGATGGGTTCGACCGAGTGGATGCGGAAGGGTTCGATGATCGTGCGGAACACGGGCTCGCTCATGCGGACACTATGGCACCGCTGGGGCGGCTTCAGAATGGGAAGCGCGGTATCCGAAGGGCCGGAGGAGTTACATTCGCAACCTGTTCCCTCGTTCCGCCTTACGAATGGAATATCCAATGGACCGCATGGACTGGCGCCTGGTCGAAGAGCTCCAAGCCGACGCCCGGCTCTCCTACAACGAGCTGGCCCGCCGCGTGCACCTGTCCGCCCCCACGGTGGCCGAGCGGGTCCGCAAGCTGGAGTCGTCCGGCGTCATCACCGGCTACCGCGCCCACGTCGACCCCGCCGCGGTCGGCCTCCCGGTCCAGGCCGTGGTCGTCATGGACTGCTACGGCCCCCGCTGCCTCCTGCGCGACCCCGAAGTCCCCTCCTGGCCCCAGATCCGGCAGCTCTTCCGCATCACCGGCGACGGCTGCTCGGTCCTCGTCGCCGCCGTCCCCTCCATGCCCGACTTCGAGTCCTTCATCGACCGGCTCGCCCGCTACGGCCGCCCCAGCAGCAGCATGGTCCTCTCCCAGCCCCTCGCCTGGGCGCCGGTCGCGGCGCCCGAGGGCCGCGGCGACTAGCGGTAGGCGCGGAGGAAGGCGTCGACGCCGTCGGTGATGATCGCGAGGACCTCGGCGGTGTCGTCGGCGCCCTGGTCGATGGCGTCGAGGGCGAGGCGCAGGGTGAGGGCGACGAAGTGCTGGACGGCGCGGTGGGGGTCGGTGATGCGGAGGCCGCCGTCGTCGGCGAACCGGGCGAACCGCTCCTCCAGCATGGCTTCGCGCTGTTCGCGCCAGGTCTTGCCTGACGGGAGCGCCAGGGGCGCTTGGGCGTTGAGGCGGCGGAAGACGGCGTAGGCGGACATCGGGAAGGTCTCGGTGGCGATGCGCCGGGCGAAGGCGAGCAGGGCCTCGCGCACGTCGCGGTCGGCGGTCAGCTCCTCGTCGATGGCGGCGCGGATGGTGGCGATCAAGGTCTCGCCGGAGCGGTCGAGGACGGCCGCGAAGAGGTGCTGCTTGTCGCCGAAGTGGTCGTAGACGGTGCGTTTGGAGACCCCGGCGCGCGCGGCGATGGCGTCGACGCTGGCGACCTCGTACCCCTCGGCGACGAACAGGGCTTCGGCGGCGTCGAGGACGGCCGCGCGCTTGGCCTCGGACTGCCGCCTCCGGCCGGGGGTCTGATCGGTCGCTCTCAGGGTCGTCATGGCCCCATCCTAGGACTCGCAAAACTACACTGCACGGTGTAGTGTAGTTTTTCGTCCGGCACCACCTCGGATCCGCGAGTAGGAGACCTCATGCAAGAGACCAGGACCGGCACTCCCCCAACCGAACTGCACACGGGATGGACCTGGCCGCTCGTCGGCCTCGCGGCCGTCCTCGCCATGGTGAACTTCGTGGTCGACTCGGCGATCACCGCGCCGCTCATCGTCCTCCCCGAGATGCTCGACCACTTCGGCACCGACCAGACCGCGTGGGTCAACGCGACCGCGATGCTCGCGGGCGTGCTCTGGGCGCCCCTGCTCGGCAAGGCCGCCGACATCCACGGCAAGCGGAAGATCCTCGTCCTGACGCTGCTCCTCAGCTGCGCGGGCGCGGTCCTGTGCGCCGTCGCGCCGGGCCTGTGGCTGTTCGTGCCCGGGCGGATGCTGCAAGGCGCGTCCCTCGCGGCGGTGTTCCTGTCCGTCGCGATCGTGCGCAGCGTGTGCGCGCCGCGCATCGGGATGATCGTCGTCGGCATCGTGACCTCGGGTTCGGCGGTCCTCAACATCGCGTCCCGGTTCCTCATCGAGCGGCTGGCCGAGGCGTTCGGCTTCCACGTGCTGTTCCTCGTGTCCGCCGCGGTCGCGGTCGCGATGGCGCTGTGCGTGCGCCGGTTCCTCCCCGAGTCGCCTGTCCGCACCCCGGGCCGGATCGACGTCGGCGGCGCGCTCCTCCTCGGCGGCGGGCTCGCCGGGGTCCTCGGCTACCTCAGCCTGGGGGCCGAGTTCGGTTGGCTCGCAGCGGGACCGCTGGTGCTCCTCGCGGGCGGCACCGCCGCGTCGCTGCGGTGGTTCCTCGTGTCGAGCCGCAAGCCCGACCCGCTCATCGACCTGCGGGACGTCAGCAGGCCGCTGGCGCTGACGCTCCTCGTCGTCTTCCTCGCGGCCGGGTCGTACCAGTCGATGCTGCAACTGGTCTCGCTCATCGGCGACGTCTCCGCGGACCTGGGCCTCGGGTACGGGCTCGCCGACCGGGGCTCGGTGGCGCTGCTCCTCGCGGCGCCGGGCATCGGCGTCACCATCGGCGGCCCGGCGGCCGGATGGATCGCGGCGCGCATCGGCCCGGCCCGGACGCTCGCGGGCGCGGTCCTGCTCGGCACGGCCGTCACGCTCGGGATGTTCCTCGGGGCGTCCCAGCTCGGGGTCGCGCTGTGCTGCGGGTTCCTGCTCGGGATCACCGCGGGCGCGCTCGGGACCTCCGGATTCAACATGGCGGGCAGCCTGGCGCCCGCCGAGCGGCAGGGCGTCGTGTCCAGCCTGGTCATGGTCGTGGTCTCGATCGGGGCCGTGGTCATGGACTTCACCGGCGCGGCCGTCCTCAAGTCCACCGCGGTGACCGTCGGCGGCGAGACCGTCAACTCGGCCGCGGGCGTGTTCGGCTACATCGCGATCGCCTCCGCCGCCTTCGCGGCCGCCGCGGTCGCGGTCGTCGTGCTCGCCAGGAGCATGCGAACCCGCGCAGTCCAATTTGCACCTGCGAAATAGGAGAGACGATCATGAGCAACACATCGAAAGGCGCGGTCCTGGTGTCCGGCGCGAGCATCGCGGGCCCGGCCACGGCGTACTGGCTGCACCGCTACGGGTACGACGTGACCGTGGTGGAGAAATCCGCGGGCGTGCGCGCGGGCGGGTATCCGATCGACGTGCGCGGCACCGCGCTGGAGGCCGTGCGCCGCATGGGCATCCTGCCGCAGCTGCAAGCGGCGCATGTCGACTCGCGCCGCATGACGTTCCTCAACGCCGACGGCAGCGAGGCCGCGCGGGTCCACCCGCAGGCCGTCGTCGGCGGCGTCGACGGCCGCGACCTCGAAGTCCGCCGCGGCGACCTGGCCGACATCCTCTATGCGGCCGTCCGCGACGACGTGGAGTTCGTCTTCGGCGACTCCATCGAAGCGCTCACCGAGCACGACCGGGGCGTGGACGCGGTCTTCCGCAGCGGCGCGCAGCGCAGCTTCGACCTCGTCATCGGCGCCGACGGGATGCATTCGCGCACACGGGGACTCGTGTTCGGGCCCGAAGAGCGGTACGCCCGCTACCTCGGGTACTGCTTCTCGATCTTCACCATGCCGAACACGCTCGGCCTCTCGCACGAGGCGATCCTCTGGAACACCCCCGGGCGGGCCGCCGCGCTCTACGCGGTCGGCGACGGCGACGTGGTCCACGCGATGCTCAACTTCGCGCGTCCCGAACCGCCGCAGGAGCTGCGGCGCGACCCCGAGGCGTTCACCGACCTCGTCGCGGAGGTCTTCGCCGGGGACGGCTGGGAGATCCCGGCCGTCCTCGACGCCATGCGCGGCGCGACCGACCGGTTCTCCGACACCGTCGGCCAGATCCGCATGCCCCACTGGTCCCGCGGCCGCACCGCCCTCGTCGGCGACGCCGGGTACGCCCCGTCGTTCCTCACCGGCCAGGGCTCCAGCCTCGCCCTCGCAGGCGCGTACATGCTCGCCGAAGCCCTTGCGACCCATGGCGACCACGCGAAGGCCTTCGCCGCCTACGAAGGCGCCACCCGCGGCTTCGTCGAAGTGAACCAGGCACAGGTCGACAAAGGCGAAGCCGCCCTCTTCCCCACCACCGCTGCGGCACTCGAACGGCGCAACGAACGCCTCCGCGCCCTCACCGAACTCCCCCCGCAGACCGGCCGCCCGGCCCACACGGCCCTCGTACTTCCCGAGCCCGCCGACGCATCGTGAATGCTAACGGTGATCGTCCACTTACGATTTACTATCGCAACAAGGGAAGTGGTGAAAACCTGAGTTTCACTATGGATCTTGGGAGGGATCGTCGGTAGGCTCTGGCGCGTATCAGATATCACGCTTAAGGACGATCACCCCATGAATGCAGCCGATGAGCAGCAGATGTCCCCGTACGACCGGATCGGCGGCGCGCCCGCCGTCACCGAGGCGGTGGAGCGCTTCTACAAGCGCCTGCTCGCCGACGACGAGCTGTCCGGGTTCTTCTCGGGCGCCGACATGCCGCAGCTGAAGCGCCACCAGGTCGCGCTGATCTCGCAGGTCCTCGACGGGCCGAGGTCCTACGCGGGCCGCGAGCTGGCCGAGGCGCACAAGAGCATGGACATCTCGGTCGGCCAGTACAAGGCGGTCGGGGCGCACCTCACAGCGGTGCTTGAAGAGCTCGACGTGCCGCAGGACATCATCGACACCGTGGGCGAGGTCCTCGCGTCCGTCGCTCCCGACGTCATCGGGGCGGACGACTAGGCGCATGATCGACGCCGAGCGGTTGAAGAAGAACTGGAGCCTGGTCGCCGCCCGCGGCGACCAGGTCCCGCTGTACTTCTACTCGACCCTGTTCCTCACCTATCCCGAGACGCGCGACCTGTTCCCCATGAACATGGCCGCGCAGCGCGACAAGCTCGTGAACGCGCTCGGAGCAGTGGTATCCAATGTGGACACCATCGACGCGGTCGTCCCCACGCTCCAGGCCCTCGGACGCGACCACCGCAAGTTCGGGGCCCTGCGCGGCCACTACCCGGCCGTCGGCGAGGCGCTGCTGGCGACGCTCGAACACTTCAGCGGCCCGCACTGGACGCCCGCCATCGCCGCGGACTGGGCGGCCGCCTACGAGCTCGTCGCCGCGACCATGGCCGACGCCGCCGACGCGGCGGCGCACTACGCGCCGGCCTGGTGGGACGCCGAGGTCGTCGGCCACGAGCGCCGCGACCTGGAGACCGCGATCATCACCATCGCCCCGGGGACGCGGCTCGACTTCGTTCCGGGCCAGTCGGTCTCGCTGTGCACGGACCTGCGGCCGCGGGCCTGGCGGCAGTACTCCCCCGCCAACGCGCCCCGGAGCGACGGCACCATCGAACTCCACGTCAGGGCCGTCGACGGCGGCGAGGTCTCGACCGCGCTGGTCTCCCTGCTCCGGCCGGGCGACTCGCTGCGGGTCGGGCCGGCCTTCGGCACCGGGCTCACCCTGCGGCCGGGCTCGGGCCCGGTCGCGATGATCGCGGGCGGCACCGGCGTCGCCCCGATGAAGGCGCTCATCGAGCAGATCGCCGCCACCCCGCGGCCGGTCAGCCTGTACTGGGGCGCGCGCAGCCCCGCGGGCTTGTACTGCCTCGACCAGATGCAGGCCCTCGCGGCCCGGTACGAGTGGCTGGAGCTGGTGGCCTGCGTCGACGAGGACCTGTTCGGCGCCGGAGCGCGCGTCGGGTCCCCGGCGGAGCTGGCCGTGGCGCACGGGCGCTGCACGGGCGCCGACGTGTACCTGTGCGGCCCTTCAGGAATGGTGGAGTCGAGCGGGAAGTACCTGGTCGGCGCCGGCATCAGAGCGGATGCCATTCACTTCGAGCCCGCGGGCGCGTGAGAGAGGACGTTCCATGGTGTACAACTATCGGTCGCGCGATGTGAAAGTCACTGTCGGACAAGTCAACAACGCCAGGTTCTCGATGACGAGCCTGACCAGGCGCGGCTACCAGCCCGACGAGGTCCACCGGTTCCTCGAACTCGTGGCCGACGAGCTGGCGAGCCGCGACCAGCGCGAGGCGGCCCTCCGCACTGACGCCGAGAAGCTGAAGGAGGCGCTGCGGTCCTGGCAGTCGCAGCAGAGCTCCCTGCGCTTGCAGGCGACCCTCCCGGCCACGCCGACGTCGACGGCCGTCAACCTCGTCTCGCAGGCCCAGCAGCAGGCCGAGAGCTACGTCAACCAGGCGCAGCACTACTCGCGGCAGATCATCGCCCAGGCCCGCTCCCAGGCGTCCGAGCTCATGCGCCAGACGCAGGAGCGCGCCAGGGACGAGGCCGACCGGGCCGTCGCCGAGTACCGCAGGGACAACGCGGGACGGCGCGACCGCGAGGCGGAGGACCGGATACGGCAGCTCGCGCGGGCGCGCAGCTTCCTTGAGGCCGTCGAGGTCGCCGAGGAGCAGCTCCGCCTCACCCGCGAAGGGCTCGAACAAGAGGTCGCGAAGCTCCAGAACGAGACCTGAGCCTCGACTGCGCGGCCCGGACCGGGTGACACCCGGCCGGGCTCCGGTCATGCCAGGGCCCAGGCCCCGCTGTCGGCGAGTTCGGTGCGGAGGCGGTCGGCGGCCGTGCGGATGCCGTTGGGGTCGTTGATGGTCAGCGTCCAGGTGAAGTGGGCGATCATGACTCTGATGACGGTGAGGTGCCGGAGGGCGGCGAGGCGGGCGGGGTCGAGCGGGACGTGGCGCTCGTGGCCTGCGAGGAGCCGGGCCGTCGGGGTCCGCGGGGTGTCGAAGAAGCAGTCCCACCAGCCGATGTCCATGCCGGGCGGGCCGCTCTTGGCTGATTCCCAGTCGATGACGCCGGTGAGGCGGCCGGTGCCGTCGACGAGGAGGTTGGCGGGACTGAAGTCGCCGTGAATGAGGCCGGGACCGGCGGCGTCGAGGGCCGGCCGGTGGGCGGATACGAGGTCGAACGCCTCGTCGAGGAGGGCGCCGGACTCGGGGTCGATACCGCGGGCGGCCGCCACTTTCGGGGCGAGCAGGTCGATGAACCACTCCCCCAGGCGCGCATGGGAACCGCGGAGGCCGGTGCCGAGCGGCCCGAAGCCTTCGGTGGTGACGGCGTGGATCGCCGCGAGCGCCTCGCCAGCGCGTTCGACGGCGGCGTGGGCGTCGCGGAGACTGCTGTTCGCGGCGTAGTCGCGCAGGGCGACGCCGGGCAGGCGTTCTTGGACCATGACCTCGGCATCGGTGTAGCGGATCGCGGGGACGGGGACCGTGCCGGTGTCGGCGAAGCGGCGCAGCAGCTCGGATTCAAGTGCGAAGCGGGACTTCGCCGGGTCGGCGAGGCGTGCGATCAGCGGATCGCCGCGGTCGGCGGCGCATTCGTAGGTGCGGTGGCTGTTGCCGGGGAGGCGCCGGACGCGGGAGAGTGCGCCGGAGGCCGATTGGCGCCAGGCGCGTTCGAGGAGGGCCCGATCCCGGGGAGTGATCGCCTCGGTCATCGGAGGGGGTCCTTTCCGCGAACGATCATGAGCTGGGGAAATCGGCTGGGATATGATAGCGGGCGCGAATCGCGGCCGCGGATGACGGGGCCGCGGGCAGGGCTTCTAGGGAATCGGAATGGCATTGCGGAAATCATTGGTCTCCATGGCAGCGGATTCGTTCTTGAACGCCAAGGAGGAGATATTCCGCAGCGTGGACGACGCGGTGGAAATGCGTCGGGTGGGCGCTGAGTCCGCCATTCTCGAAACGCGGTTCTCGACCGCGGAGGACCTGTCGGACATCGTCAATCGCGTGCCGCTGGTGTTCCCGCGGCATGTGACGAATGTGATCGCCGAATTCGATCCGTTCGATTCGGGACTGGCCGATGTCGCCGATTCGGTCGATTCCGCGATTCGGGAGCAGCACCGTTCGCCGGAGGTGTCGCTTCAGCTCTGGCAGAGCGGCAGGACGGTCTACAAGTTCAATCGGCGCGAAGCCTGGGACGAGGCGGCGCAGGTGCTCACTGACCGCGGTTTCCAGGTGTCGAGGGCGGGCGCCGAGTACGCGGTGTCGGTCTGCTACACGCCGAAGACCGCGGTCGTCGGGTTCAACCGCATCGCCGACAGCCTGAGCTCCTGGCCCGGCGGCGAGGTGCGGCTGTCGCGCCCGGCGGAGCAGGTGTCGCGGGCCGAGTTCAAGCTCGAAGAGCTGTTCAAGGAGCACGGACTCCCGTTCGGGCACAGCGGGACCGCGCTCGATTACGGGGCCGCGCCCGGCGGCTGGACCAGGATTCTCGCCGAGCGCGGGTTCCGCACCACGGCCGTCGACCCCGGGGACCTGGACCCGGCGGTGCTCAAGCGCCCCGACGTCGTCCACGAGCGGACCACCGCGGGCAACTTCATCCGCGAGAGCGACCGGCGCTTCGACCTCATCGTCAACGACATGAAGATGAGCCCGACCAGGTCGAGCCAGTTGATGATCGACAGCCTCCCCCTGCTGAAGCGGCACGGCATGTGCATCGTGACGCTGAAGACCGGGAGCCACCATGTCCTCTCGCAGCTCGACGAGTCGTTCGCGATCCTGCGCCGGGGCTACACGGTCGAGTTCGCCCGGCAGCTGCGGCACAACCGGAACGAAGTGACCGTGGTGCTCCGGGCCCTGGACTGAGCGGACGATCCGCTCGGAGGCGGGCGCATAATCGTCCGAGGAGTACGGACCGATTGGAGTGCAACGGGTGTCGAGCAGTGAACCCGCCTACCTGGTCGCCGGGGCGACCGGGAACGTCGGCGGAGAAGTCGTCAAGGCGCTGGTCGCGCAGGGCCGCCGGGTGCGGGCGCTGGTGCGCGACGCGGGCCGCGCGAAGCTGCCGGAAGGAGCGGAGGCGGCGGTCGGGGACCTCGACCGGCCGGAGTCGCTGGAGCCCTGGCTCGGCGGGGTCGAGGCGGTGTTCCTGCTGCCCGGGTTCGCGGACATGCCCGGGGTGTACGAGCGGCTGCGCGCGGCCGGGGTCGAGCGCGTCGTGCAGTTGTCCGGGAGTTCCACCGACGTCGGGAATCCGGACAACGCGGTCACGGCGATGATGATCCGGTCCGAGGCCGCGGCCCGCGAGTCGGGGCTGCAATGGACCGCGTTGCGGCCCAGCGGGTTCATGTCGAACACGCTGCGCTGGCTGCCGCAGCTCCGCGAAGGGGACGTGGTCCGCGCGCCGTGGGGGGACATCCCCGTCGCCTGCATCGACCCGGCCGACATCGCCGCTGTCGCGGTCGCCGCGCTCACCGGCGACGCGCACGACGGGCGGGTCTACCGGCTCTCCGGCCCCAGGGCGATGGTCCCGGCCGAGCAGATCGCCGTCCTCGGCGAGGTGCTCGGCCGACCGCTCCGGTTCGAGGGCCTCACGCTGGAGGAGACCCGGGCGGAGCTGGAGGCGACCATGCCCGACAAGTACGTGCGGGCGTTCTGGGAGTTCTACGTGGACGGCACCCTCGACGAGTCCGGCGTGTTCCCCGACGTCGAGCGAGTGACCGGCCGCCCACCTCGAACCTTTGAGGAGTGGGCGCAGGCCCACTCGGGTGATTTCAGGTGATCGGCGGGCCCGTGGCCGAGCGGACCGCGGACCGGCGGGTGCCGGTGGTCGTGCTCGCGGGCCATCTCGGCGCGGGCAAGACGACGCTGCTCAACCACTTGCTGTGCCGCCCGGGCGCCCGGGTCGGCGTGGTGGTCAACGACTTCGGCGAGGTGAACGTGGACGCCGGGCTGGTGACCGGGCAGGTCGACGAGCCGGTCTCGATCGCCGGGGGCTGCCTGTGCTGCATCGAGGACCTGGGCGCGCTCGACGCGGCGCTGGAGCGGCTGACGCATCCCAGGTTCGGGCTGGACGTCGTGATCGTGGAGGCGAGCGGGATCGCCGAGCCCGGGGCGCTGGCGAAGATGGTCTACTTCAGCGGCGTCAAGCGGGTGCGGCCCGGCGGGGTGGTGGACGTGGTCGACGCCGTCGAGTACTTCAACACGGTGGACCGCAACACGAACCCGCCGTCCCGGTTCGCCGCCGCGACGCTCGCGGTGGTCAACAAGTGCGACCGGCTTCCGGAAGACAACGCAGAAGACGCGCTGAGCGCGATCGAGGCGCGCATCCGCACCGTCAACCCGGACATCCATATCGTGCGGACCTCAAGGGGCCGTGTCGATCCCGAGCTGGTGTACGACACGGCCTCGCCGGTCGACCCCGAGGACGAACTCCCCCTTGCCGCTCTGGCGCGCGAGGCGCACGGCCACGAGGCGGGGCATTCGCACGCGCGGTCGGTGACCGTGCGGACGGCCGGGCCGGTCGGCCCGGCCGCGCTCCTAGAGCTGCTGGAGCAGCCGCCGCCGGGCGCCTACCGCATGAAGGGCGTGCTCCCGGTGGCGACGGGGTCGCGGCCGCGCGGCGTCCTCGTGAACGTCGTGGGCGGCCAGATCGACATCGCCGCGCACCGGGCGGGTCCGGGCGGCGAGCTGGTCGCGATCGGGGCCCATTTGGACGCCGAGGCGGCGCGGCCCCGGATCGAGGCCGCGCTCGCGCCCGCGACCGGCGCCGATCCCGAGGGCCTGCGCAGGCTCATGCGGTATCGGCGCGAGGTCGGCTAGCCAAGGGCCTCAGTGGGATTCGCGGTGGACTTCGGCGCCGCTGGACCCCTGGAGGAAGTCGAGGTCGGCGCCGGTGTCGGCCTGGGTGACGTGGTCGATGTACAGGCGCTCCCAGCCGCGCGCGGGCTTCGCGTAGCCGTCGACGGTGGCGGTGTTGGGGACGCGGGCCGCGAGTTCGTCGGCGGGCACGTCGAGGTCGAGGCGCCGGGCGGCGACGTCGAGGATCACGGTGTCGCCCGTGCGGACCAGCGCGAGGGGCCCTCCGGCGGCGGCCTCGGGGGTGACGTGGAGGACGACGGTGCCGTAGGCGGTGCCGCTCATGCGCCCGTCGCAGATGCGGACCATGTCCCGGACCCCTTGGGCGAGCAGCTTCTTGGGCAGCGGCAGGTTGGAGACCTCCGGCATCCCGGGGTAGCCCTTGGGGCCGCAGCCGCGCAGGACGAGGACGGTGTCGGCGTCGACGTCCAGGTCGGGGTCGTCGATGCGGTCGCGGAAGTCCTCGATCGAGTCGAACACGAGGGCCCGGCCGCGGTGCTGGAGCAGGTGCGGGGAGGCCGCGGACGGCTTGACGAGGGCCCCGCCGGGGGCGAGGCTGCCGCGGAGCACGGCGATCCCGGCGGCCTTCTGGAGCGGTCGCTCACGCGGCGAGATGACGTCCTCGTCCCAGATCCGCGCTTCATCCAGGTAGGACACGAGCGGTTCGCCGGTGATGCTGAGCGCCTCGGGGTCGAGCAGGTCGCGGACCTCGCGCAGCACGGCGAGGAAGCCTCCGGCGCGATGGAGGTCGTCCATGAGGTACTTCCCCGCCGGGCGGAGGTTGACCAGGAGCGGCACGTCGGCGCCGATGCGGTCGAAGTCGTCGACGGTGAGGTCGATGCCGAGGCGCCCGGCGATGGCGAGGAGGTGGACGACCGCGTTGGTGGAGCCGCCGATGGCGGCGAGGGCGACGATCGCGTTGTGGAAGTTGGCCTTCGTGAGGAACGTGGAGGGGCGGCGGTCGGCGGCGATGAGGTCGACGGCGAGCTTTCCGGCGCCGTGGGCGGCTTCGAGGAGGCGCGCGTCGGGGGCGGGGGTCCCGGCAAGGCCGGGGACGGTCATGCCGAGGGCCTCGGCGACGAGCGCCATCGTGGAGGCCGTGCCCATGGTGTTGCAGTGGCCCTTGGAGCGGATCGTGGCCGACTCGGACTTGAGGAAGTCGGCCTGGCTGAGGGTCCCGGCGCGGACCTCCTCGGACAGGCGCCACACGTCGGTGCCGCAGCCGAGGGCCTCGCCGCGGAAGTGCCCGGTGAGCATCGGGCCGCCGGGGACGACGACGGCGGGCAGGTCGACCGAGGCGGCGGCCATGAGGAGCGCGGGGATGGTCTTGTCGCAGCCGCCGAGGAGGACGACGCCGTCGACGGGGTTGGCGCGGAGCATCTCCTCGGCGTTCATCGCGGTCATGTTGCGCCACAGCATGGCCGTGGGCTTGACGAGGGTCTCGCCGGGCGCGGTCACCGGCAGGTTCAGGGGGATGCCGCCCGCCTCGTAGACGCCGTGCTTGACGGACTGCGCGACCTCGTCGAGGTGGGCGTTGCAGGGCACCAGCTCGGAGGCGGTGTTCGCGATGGCGATCTGGGGGCGGCCCTGGAAGGCGCTGTAGGGCACGCCCCGGCGCATCCACGCCCGGTGGATGTACGCGTTCCGGTCGGTGCCCTCGTACCACTCGGCGCTCCGAAGTTGCGATTCCATGCCGTCTGCCTCCGCGTCGCTGCTCGGTTGAACGGATCACGGCGAGCATACGGTTGCCGAGGCAAAAAAGCGAGCCCTGATCGCGAGTGAATGTGCAACCGGATGTCGCCGAGGACGCGTCTTTCCGACAGCACGTGAATCGTTGTCCACAAAGGGAGACGAAATGGCGAGACGATCCACAATGGCTGTATTGGCGGCGGTCGGACTGGCGGTGGCCGCGAACCCCGTCCAGGCCGAGACCACCGCGCCCGAGGCCGGGACCGGGCCGCCGGAGACGGGGGCGATCATCCTGCCGACCGGCGACGAGATCCGGTTGACCGCCGACGGGCCCTTCATCACCGAGCCGGGCGCGGCCGGGGACGCCGCGTTCCACACCTCGCGGGAGCCCGACGGCGACCGGCTGGTCGTCCCGGTCGCGGCGGTGCCCGCACTCGCCGCAGGGGAGTTCTCCCTGGCGCAGTTCAACATCGACGCGCTGACGCGCCTGGGCGTCACCGACGCCCGCGAGCCGGGGACCGCGGCGCTGCTCGAAGCGGCCGAGGCCGAAGTCTCGCCGCAGGGCGGCGAGCCGGCGCTCGTCGCGGTCGACTTCACCGCGCTGTGGCCGGACGGCTCGGCGCCCGACGCGACCTTCCTGCGCTGGATCGACGTCGACACCGGCGAGTACACGTCAGCGATCGTCGACGGCGGGTCCGCGACGCTGGAACTGGCCCCCGGGCACTACCAGATGGTGCCCTCGATGGACCGGTACGAGGAGACCGCCACCATCGCGGGCGTCCTCGACCTGCACGTGGACGCCGACCCCGAGCCGGTGGTCTTCGACGGCGCCGCGGCGGTCCCGGCCGGGTTCGCGCTCGACCGCGAGACCGAGCCGCAGGCGTTCGAGTACACGGCGTTCTCCTACCTGCCGGGCACCCAGGACGGGGTGCAGGGCGGCATGTTCGGCGGCGGCGAGTGGGACCTGCAGGTCGTCCCGACCGATTTCGACCCGGAGAGCCGCGAGGTCGGCATGGAGCTGCGCCAGGAGTTCACCAGCCCCGCGGACGCCCCCGAGCCGTACTCCTACAGCCTCTACGGAAGTCACGACGAGGGGATTCCCGCCGACGCGGTGTTCCGCGTCCGCGACGAGGAGCTCGCGCGTCTCGACATGGACTACGACTCCATGGGCGTCGACGCCGAGATGTACCGCGTGAACCTCGCCGTCCACGACGTCCGCACCATGTCCGGGTACCTCGACAGCGGGCCCGTCGAGCTCCCGTCCGAGCGCACCGAGTTCTACACCGCCGACCCGCATCTGAGCTGGTCGCACATCGGGGTCATGGGCCTCGGCGCGGAGGAAGCGCCGACCGCCGACGTCATGCACCGCAGCGGGGTCCTCAAGCCCGGCTCGGTCACCGAGATCGGCTGGAACCAGGGCCCGGTGACGGTGGGCGTCGACCTCGCCGGGGCCGCGTACTACCTGCCGCGGTTCTACCGCTGGGAGGACGCGGATCTCCTGCTCACGAACCCCTCGATGCACTCCAGCGGCTCGCCCGACGAGGCGGTCAACACCTATGACACGCCGGGGCAGACGGTCCTGGCGCAGAACGGCCTGGGCGTCAACAAGTCCGAGTACGGCGGTTCGCTCGCGACCGAGCTGGCGCTGGTCCCCGCGGGCCGATACACGCTCTACAGCGAGTCGTATCGGAACGTGTCGTGGACGGACCTGGGGACCGCCTCGACCGCCGAGTGGTCGTTCGACACCGCCCCGAGCGGCGACGACGTCGCCCTGCCGGTCTCGGTGGTGGACTTCGACGCCGAGGGGATCGAGAACGGCTACGCCGACGCCGACGCGGTCCAGCAGGTCGAGCTGGACTACGCGACCCAGCCGGGCGCCGAGCAGCAGGTCTGCACGGCGATGACGTTCGAGGTCTCCTACGACGACGGCGCGACCTGGACGCCGGTCGCGATCGACCGCGACGGGAACCACGCCACGGCCGAGCTCGTCCACCCCGCGGGCGCCGAGTTCGTGTCGGTGCGGTTCACCGCCGCCGACGAGGCGGGCGGCACCGTCGCCCACTCGACGATCCGCTCCTACGGGCTGCGGTAGGCGGGGCGCCCGGCCCCCGGCGGGGCCGGGCGTCCGCCCTTGAGACGGATGCCACATGTCGTGACCGAGATGACGATGTCGATGCTGTCCGCGGCCGTGACGGGCGCATACGCTCGAATCGTGGATGCAATCCGAAGCGGGTACGACACCGGCGAACACGAGAGCATGGCGCCCGACGCGCACATGGTCGCGTACGCCCGCCAGATGCGCGAGGACTTCTCCCGCTTCATGATGGCGTACCAGTTCGGCGTGGAGGAAGTGCTCACCAAGGTGGGCATCCTGCGCAAGGAGTTCCTCTACCTGCACCGGTACAACCCCATCGAGCACATCACCTCGCGCATCAAGTCCCCCGAGAGCATCCTCGACAAGGTCGCCCGGCGCGGCCTCGCGCCCTCGCTCGACTCGATCCGCGAGCACATCACCGACATCGCGGGCGTGCGCATCACGTGCAGCTTCATCGCCGACACCTACCGGGTGCTCGACGCGCTCACCTCCCAGGACGACGTGCGGGTGCTCACCGTCAAGGACTACATCGCGCAGCCGAAGCCCAACGGGTACAAGAGCCTCCACGCGATCATCGAGATCCCCGTGTTCCTCTCCACCGGGCCCGTGCCCGTCACCGTCGAGGTCCAGATCCGCACCATCGCGATGGACTTCTGGGCGAGCCTGGAGCACAAGATCTTCTACAAGTACGACGGCGCGGTGCCCGCGCACCTGGCCGACGAGCTCTCCGAGGCCGCGGCGGCGGCCGAGCACCTCGACCGGCGCATGGAACAGCTCCACGCCGAGGTCCACGGCTCCCCCGCCGCCATCGCGAACGAGCCCGCCAGCACCGAGCTCGACGAGGCCCTGCTCCAGCGCCTCTGGGAGCTCTCGCAGCGGCACGCCGAGGCGAACTGACCCTTCCGCTACTTGGCGGTGCGGGCCGCCCGCGCCATGAGCTTGCGGACGGGGGCCAGGCGCATGGCGCGCATCGCCGTCTCGTTCATCCAGATGTGGCCCTTGGTGGGCGGCGCGAACTGGACCATGCCGCGCCGGGCGAGGGCCTGCCGCTTGCGGACCTCGGGGCGCAGATCCGTCTCCCATGAGGACAGTGCAGCTGGGATGCCGGCTTCCCGTTCGAGGGCGTCGCCGAGGCGGTCGGCGCCGCTCATCGCCAGGGCCGCACCGTATCCGGCGAAGAGGGTGACGCACCAGGCGGCGTCGCCGAGGAGGACGACGCGGCCGCGACTCCACGCGTCCATGCGGATCTGGGACGCGGAGTCGAAGTAGGCGGGGTCCGGATTCTCGCGCAGGCGGCGCAGGGCGTCGGGGACGCCGCCGCCGAGGTCGCCGAACGCGGTCGAGAGCGCTTGGGCCGCACCGAGTTCGAGTTGCGCGGCGGTGTCGTCGGTGCGGTAGGCGAAGAACGCGGAGGACCGGCCGGGGCCGAGGCTGATGAGGGCGGCGGTGCGGCCGACGCCGATGTACGTGGTGCCGGTGCCTTCATCCAGGCCGAGTGGGGGCCCGTCGAGCGGGAGGGCGCCGACCATGTGGCCCATGTCGACCAGGTGGTCGGCTTCAGGGCCGAAGACGAGCGCGCGGGTGGCGGAGTGGAGGCCGTCGGCGCCGACGAGGAGGTCGGCGTGCTCGGTGCGGCCGTCCGAGAGGACCGCGGTGACGCCGCCTGAGTCCTGGTCGATCGCGGTGACGGTGGTGCCGAAGCGGAACTCGGCGGTGTCTCGGACCGCTTGGTACAGCACGGTTTCGAGGTCGCCGCGGAAGACCGTGAGGGCGCGGGGCCCGACCGCGGCGGCCACGATCTCCTCGGGGACGGCGAACTTCGCGGTGCCGTCGGCGCTCACGATGATCGAGGTGAACAGGCCCAGGTCGCGCTCCTTGAGCGCTGGGACGAGGCCGAGGTGCTCGGCGGCGTCGAAGCCGCCGTCGACCAGGTTGATCATGTAGCCGCCGCTGCGGCGCTCGGGGGCGCGCTCGACCACGAGCGTGCGCCATCCGGCGCGGTGCAGGCGGAGGGCGGCGGCCAGACCGGCAATGCCCGCGCCGACGATCAGCGCGCGCCGCTGTCCCGGGGTTCCCATGTGCGTCTCCTCACGAGTATGAGCATGTGTTCATTCTCAGTATGAACGACTGCTCATTCTAGTTGCGCGCGGGTCGGGCCTCGCGTCGATACACTGGAGCGCGTGCCCCGAGGAATCGCGATCCCCCAGCTCAGGCAGCATCTGTTCGCCGCCGCGGACACCGTGGTGCTGCGCGAGGGCGCGGCGAAGCTCTCCGGGCGGGCCGTGACGGCGGAAGCCGGGGTCGCCACCGGGCTGATCCACACGCACTTCGCGGACTTCGACGGGTTCCTGGCCGCCTATGCGGTCGACCGGTCCTTCACGATCGCGGCCGCGCCCGCGTTCCATGAGCGCGTCGGCACCGGCGAGGTCGGAACGAACCTCGCCGACGGGCTCGCCGCGTTGCCGCGGCCGGGGCTCACGGCTCTGGCGCGGCTGCTGGCGATGCGGCCCGACCTGACGGCACGGGTCGAGGACGTCTTGGGCGCGGGCGGCTCGGGCTTCGACGCGGTCGAGCGCGCCGCCGCCGAATACCTCGCGGCGGAACAAGGCCTGGGCCGCTTGGCGGAGGCGGCCGATCCGGCGGCGCTGGCGCTGGCCGCGGTGAGCGTGCTGCACCGGCTCGTCCTCGCCGGGTCGGCGGACGCCGAACGGCTGCGGGACGCGGTCACGGCGCTGGTCGCGGGCACCGCGGGGGCGCACGGCGCCCTTTGACCCGCTAGCGCTTCGGCTCGAACCGCAGCGCGGTCGCGCCCGAGGCGAACTCCCGGCGGCCCACCAATTCCAGGTCGACGTAGGCGGCGAGGCCCTTGAACGGCGTGGGGCCGTGGCCCGCGATGCGCGGGTGGACGATGAACTCGTACTCGTCGATGAGCCCGGCGTCGGCCAGCGCGAGCGGCAGGGTCACGCCGCCGACGTAGAGGCCGTTCGTGTACTCGTCCTTGAGGCGCCGCACGGATTCGACGAGGTCCCCTTCCACGAGCTGCGCGTTCCAGTCGGGGTCGGCGAGGGTGCTGGAGACGACGTGCTTGGGCTTGGCGTCGATGGCCCGCGCGAACTCCGCGAGCGAGGGGGTCATCCAGTCGGGCAGGTCGCCGGATTCCGGCAGCCGCCAGGCCTCCTCCATCATCTGGTAGACGACGCGGCCGAAGAGGAGGGCGTCGGCGCGGTCGAGGATCTCGGCCGAGTATTCGTGCAGTTCGTCGTCGGCGATGCCGGTGCGGTGGTCGGCACAGCCGTCCACAGTGACGTTGATCGAGTATCTGAGAGCTCCCATGGCCGGAGCGTAGCAACGGGGGCCGACACGGGCCGGGTCTTCGCGGTGGCGCGGCGGGGGCCGTTCGGGTGGTCGGATTGTCCAGTCGGTTCGCGGTTTCGCTGGCATGAAGTGCACTGATCTACCAGTCGGAGGCGGCACTCTTGCCAATGTCTGGCGGATGCGGTGTCCTTAGCGCGTCATCGGATGGAGGAGGCGACTTGGCGTACTACCGCAGCATCGGGAGCGTGCCGCCGAAGCGGCACACCCAGCACCGCATGCCCGACGGCGGCCTGTACCGCGAGGAGCTCATGGGCGAGGAGGGGTTCTCCTCGGACTCCTCGCTGCTCTACCACTCCGGGATCCCCTCGGCGATCGTGGACGCGTCGGAGTGGGAGGTGCCGGGGCAGGCCACGGAGGAGCACCGGCCGCTCAAGCCTCGGCATTTCAAGCTGCACGAGCTGACCGAGCCGGACTGGAAGGCGGTCGACGCGGTCACCGGGCGCCGGCTCGTGCTGGGCAACGCGGACGTGCGGATCTCCTATGTGGTCGCTGGCGAGGTGTCGCCGTTGTACCGCAATGCGGTCGGGGACGAGTGCGTGTACGTCGAGTCGGGGGCGGCGGCCGTGGAGACGGTGTTCGGGGTGCTGAGCGCGCGCCGGGGGGATTACGTCGTCATCCCCCGCGCGACGACCCACCGGTGGGTTCCGGCCGGGCCGGAGCCGCTGCGGCTGTATGCGATCGAGGCGAACTCGCACATCACGCCCGCGAAGCGGTACCTGTCGCGGTACGGGCAGCTGCTGGAGCACGCCCCGTTCTGCGAGCGGGACCTCCACGGACCGGACGAGCCGTTCACCGTCGAGGGCGAGGACGTCGAGGTGCTCGTCAAGCATCGCGGGTCGCGCGGCATCACCGGGACCAGGTACGTGTACGCGACCCACCCGTTCGACGCGGTCGGCTGGGACGGGTGCCTGTACCCGTACACGTTCAACATCGAAGACTTCGAGCCGATCACCGGCCGCGTGCACCAGCCGCCGCCCGCGCACCAGGTGTTCGAGGGGCGGAACTTCGTGATCTGCAACTTCGTGCCGCGCAAGGTGGACTACCACCCGCTGGCCGTCCCCGTCCCGTACTACCACTCCAACGTGGACTCGGACGAGGTGATGTTCTACTGCGGCGGGGACTACGAGGCGCGCAGGGGATCGGGGATCGGGCAGGGCTCGGTCAGCCTGCACCCGGGCGGGCACAGCCACGGCCCGCAGCCGGGGGCGATGGAGCGGTCGCTCGGCGCGGAGTTCTTCGACGAGCTGGCGGTCATGGTCGACACGTTCCGGCCACTAGAGCTCGGCGAGGGCGCCGCGGCCAGCGAGGACCCGGGGTACGCGTGGACGTGGGCGGGCCGGGGGCCGCGTTGATCCCCGCGTTCACGGTCGGCCTCTTCGACGACGCCGCGGTCTTCCCGCCGGGGAACGCGCCGCTGGCGCTCGCGGTCCGCGCGTACGGGGCGCGGCGGCGCGTCTGGTACGCCGGTCTCGTCGGACCCCTGGTGCTCCCGGCGTCGGCGCTCCCCCGGCTCGCGCCGCTGCTGCCCGCGGGGGACCCGGTCCTGCCGCTCGCGGTGACGTTCCCCGACGGCCTCGCGGGCATCCCCGCGGCCCTGGGGAACGCGGCGCTGCTGCCGGTCGAGGTCCGCTCGCTGGAGGTCGCCGTGCCCGAGGGCGCGGCGCCGGAGGCGTTCCTCGCGGACCTCGACGCGGCACTGGAGGACGCCCCCGATCTGGAGGTATGCGTGGAGGTGCCGCGCGACGGGCGGCGGCTGCCGCTCATCGCGGCGATCCCCAAGGGGTGCAAGGCGAAGTTCCGCACCGGCGGCGTCCGCGCCGAGCTGTACCCCGGCGAGGCCGAACTCGCCGAGGGCATCGCGGCGGCGGTCGCGGTCGGGCTGCCGTTCAAGGCCACCGCGGGACTCCACCACGCGGTGCGGAACACCGACGCCGCCCACGGTTTCGAGCAGCACGGGTTCCTCAATCTGCTCCTGGCCACCGACGCGCTCCTGCACGGCGGCACGGAGACCGAGGCTCGTGCGCTGCTGGCCGAACGCGACGACGACGCCGTCGCGGACCACGTGGCCGACCTGACCGAGGCGCGGGTGCGGGACGCGCGGGCGGCGTTCACGTCGTTCGGCACGTGCAGCATCACCGAACCGCTCGACGAGCTGATCGGCCTCGGCCTGGTCGGCGTCCCCGACCACCACCATGAGGGAATTGCATGAGCCGCATCGCGATCCCGGACGGCTCGCCGTTCGGGCCCGACAACCTGCCCTACGGCGTGTTCTCCACAAAGGAGGGAACGCGGCGGGTCGGGGTGCGCGTCGGCGACACCGTCGCCGACCTGTCGCTCCTGCTGGACGACCCGGTGTTCGCGGCCCCCACGCTGAACCCGTTCATGGCGCAGGGGCCCCGGCGCTGGGCCGAGGCGCGCGTGCGCCTCCGCGCCGCCGTCGAGGGCCAGGTGCCGAAGCAGGCGCTGCACCCGCTGCGCGAGGTCCGGATGCACCTGCCGTTCGAGGTCGGCGACTACGTGGACTTCTACGCCTCCGAGCACCACGCCGCGAACCTCGGCCGCCTGTTCCGGCCCGGCCAGGAACCGTTGATGCCCAACTGGAGGCACCTCCCGGTCGGGTACCACGGGCGCGCGGGCACGGTGGTCGTCTCCGGCACCGGCGTCGTGCGCCCCTGCGGGCAGCGCAAAGCCCCTGACGAGGCGGCCCCGACCTACGGACCGAGCCGCAGGCTCGACATCGAGGCCGAACTCGGATTCGTCGTCGGCACCGGATCGGCGCTGGGGCGGCGGATCGACGTCGACGACTTCGCCGAGCACGTCTTCGGCGCGGTCCTGGTCAACGACTGGTCCGCCCGCGATCTGCAAGCCTGGGAGTACGTGCCGCTGGGCCCGTTCCTCGGCAAGAGCTTCGCGACCTCGGTGTCCCCGTGGGTCGTTCCCCTTGCGGCCCTTGAACACGCCCGCGTGCCGCTCCCCGGCCAGATCCCCGCCCCGCTGCCGTACCTGCGCGGCGGCGAGGACTGGGGCCTCGACGTCGACTTCGACGTCGAATGGAACGGCGAGCGCGTCTCCCGCCCGCCCTACCGCGAGATGTACTGGTCCCCCGCCCAGATGCTCGCCCACCTCACCGTCAACGGCGCCTCCACCCGCACCGGCGACCTCTTCGCCTCCGGCACGATCTCGGGCCCCGCGAAGCACCAACGGGGCGCGTTCATCGAACTCACCTGGGGCGGCACCGAACCGGTCACCGTCAAGGGCGAGGAGCGCACGTTCCTCCTCGACGGCGACGAGGTCGTCATCAGTGCGACCGCTCCCGGCCCGGACGGCGCCCGGATCGGCTTCGGAACGGTCGCCGGAACGATCCTGCCCGCGGTCTCGGACGGGCCCTAGACCGGTTCGGCCGCCTCGCGGCGGCCTTCCTCGCGGGCCTCTTCGAGGAGGTGTTCGAGACGGGCCTTGGAGCGGCGGCGGCCCCACAGGCTCGACCCGATCAGCAGGCCGATGCCCGCCAGCGCGATGAGCTGCGGCCACGGGACGGCCCAGAATCCGGCGTCGGCCGTGGCCGTGTCGACCGGGGTGCCTTCGCCTTCGCCCGCCACAACCGGGGTCACGTTGAGCGTGGCGGGTACGAACACCGAGGGCCACACGTCGTCCACGGTGACGGTGAAGCGGCGCTCATCCCCCGGCATCAGCTCCTGGTCGATCTCCTCGGGGCCGGGGAACGCGGCCTCCCGACCGGCGGCAGTCGCGGCGCCGGTCACCAGGAGGCGGGCGTTGCCGGTGTTCACCACCGTGAACGTCACCTGCGCCCGGCCGGGGGCGAGTGGGTTCCACGACAGGGCGTACGAGGACGACACGTCCTCAATGGAGGCGGAGGGCGCCAGCGCCCCGGTCACGCGGGTCATGACGCGGAAGCCGACGCGGGACTCCACGCCCACGGTGGCGCCGTCCTCGCCGGCCTGCTCCGACAGTACGGAGGCGGCGATGCCCGCGGCGTGGTCGCCGGGGGTCGCGTTGTCGGGCACGGTGGTCGTGAACGGCACGACGGCGGTCTCGTCGGGGCCGACCGCGACCTCCTCCTGCACCTCGATCCAGAGCCCTGCGTCCGTTGAGGGCTCATCGGAGGGCAGCATGCTGAAGCGGCCGTTGTCCTGGAAGAAGCCGTCGGCCGCGGAGAGGCGGAACACCACCTCCGTGTCGGAGAGGTTGTGGACCGCCATGTACTCGGTCGCGGCCTCGCCCGGGTCGAGTTCCTGTTCGACCCAGGCGCGGCCGTCCTCGCCCGACGCGTCGGCGGGGCGGACCGACCACGTGACGGTGCCTTCGCCGTCCGATTGCGCGGTGGCGGGAGCGGCCGCCAGCAGCAGGGACGCCGCGGCGAGGAGCAGGGCGCGGGCCGCGGGTGTCGGGGAAGCCATCGTCGGCCTTTCGGTGGTCGGGCGGCGGGCACCCGGCGGTGCCCGCCGGGTCCTCATTCGAACAGGGACAGGGTGATCGTCGAGGTGTAGTCGCCGGGCTCGGTGTCGGCGGGGACCTGCAAGGTGAGTTCCGCGCCGGCCTGCCAGGTGCCGATCGCCTCGTCGCTGGTGAGGGCCATCGCGAGGAGTTCGCGGCCCTGGAGGCCGACGTTGTTCGGGTCCGCTTCGGTGTCGAGCGCGGGGGCGACGTCGGGGCCGACCGCGACGGCGCCGGAGCCGTCGTCGGCGAGGGTCGGCGACCAGCCGAGGTTCTCGGCGCCGATGGGGTCCTGGCCCGCGTCGCCGGTGAAGCTCGACGCCGTGCCCTCGACCCACCAGAACGCGCCGTCGGGGATCTCGTCGGCCGAGCGCGTGTCGGTCACGGTCACGGTGGGCAGGTCGCCGGTGAACTGGCGGACCGTGCCGGTCGAGCCGTCCTCCACCAGGGTCGCCGTCGTGCCGTCGACGCTCATGGCGAGGACGCCTTCGTCGAGGTCCTCGATCGCCACGTTCACGTCCACGTCGGAGCCGGAGCCGACCTGGTCCTGCGCGAACGCCGCGCCCGCGACGCCGGCGAGCATCGCGCCGCCGACCGCGGCCACCGAGGCCCGTTTCACCATTCCACGATTCATCAGGGGTCCTTTCAAGGATCGGACCGGGGGGCGCGGTTCGCCCCCCGGATTCAGCCGCATGACGCGGCGGCGTACGCGGTCGTCCGCGTGAAGGAGTTGCCGTCGGTGTCGGTGGCGGTCACGGTCACCGTTCCCGCGGCGACCGCTGCCGCGCGGGTCGTGAACGCGCTCGACAGGACGCCGCCGGAGCCGAGGGCTCGGAACGTCTTGTCGCCGTAGGGGGTCGAGACGCGGAGGCCCACGGTGCGGTCGCTGTCGTTGCCCACCTGCACGGTGAGCACGACTTTTCCTGCGACGCACCGCGATCCGAGCGTGACCGAGATTTCGGGGCCGACGGGTTGCGGTGCGACACTGGTGAGGGTCGGCTCGACGGTCTGGAACAGGCCGTCCTCGCCGATGTCGAGGGCGTCGATCGTGGTCTCGCGGTGGGTGCCGTCGCCGCCGGAGAGCGCGAACCGGTGGTAGGCGATGTACCAGTCGTCCGTGCCGGGCACGTTGATGATCGAGCTGTGGCCGGTGGCGCGGATGCCGAGCGAGGGGTCCTTCTGGAGGATCACGCCGCGGTAGGTCCACGGTCCGTCGAGGCTCGTCGCCGTCGCGTATCCGACGCGGTAGTTCTCCGAGCCGGTGTCGTCGATGGAGTACGTCAGGTGGTACAGGCCCTCGCGGTAGTTGAGGAAGATGCCCTCGCGGAAGTCGGTCAGGCCCGAGATCCGCTTGTAGGAGCCGGGTCTGATCGACGTCATGTCGTCGTTCAGCTCGGCGATGACCGGGCCGTTCGTCGGACCGCCGTTGCCCCACGCGAGGTAGTACTTCCCGGTGACGGGGTCGTGGAACGCCGCGGGGTCGATGGCCTGGCCGGAGGTGACCGCCTCGTTGTTGAGGATCATCGCGTTCGGCTGGGCGGTGAACGGGCCCTCGGGGCTGTCGGCGACCGCGACGCCGATGGTCTTGCGGTTCAAGGCGGTGTTGTGGCCGCTGAAGTAGAAGTAGTACTTCCCGTCGCGCTCGATGATCGTCGGCGCCCACGCGTTGCCGCTGGCCCATGGGACGTCGCCGTTCGCGCCGTCGAGGGTGAGGATCGGCTCCTCGGAGCGCGTCCAGTCGACGAGGTCCTTCGAGGACCACACGTAGAAGTCCTTGCCGCCCCAGCCGGAGTAGCCGTCGGTGGTCGCGTAGAGGTAGTAGGTGTCGCCGAAGACGGCGATGTTCGGGTCCGCGTAGAGGCCGGGCAGAACCGGGCTGTTCACGATCTGGGCGGAGAAGGTCCACACCGTGGATTCGCCGCCCGACGTGACCGTGTACTGCACGGGCTCGGTGAGGTCCACGACGGTGCCGGAGGCGGGCGATGCCGTTGCGCCCGTGGCGGTCGTGAACGTCGGCGCGAGCGAGGCGACGTCGGTGCCCGGGACGACCGGGATGACGACGGTGTGCGCGTCCATGTCGATGAGCGGGGCCGTCGCGAGCGCAGCGGGGTCGGTGAGGGACACGTCGGTGACGGCGCCCGTGGCGCCCGCCCGGTCGAGGACCTCGCCCGGGCTCAGAGCGCGGTCGTAGATCGCGAAGGACCGGAACCTGCCCTTGAAGCGGCCGTCCTGCTCGTAGAGCGAGCGGCCGAGGTAGTTGGCCCAGGTCTCGCCGCCGGAGATGTCGCCGGGGTCGACGGTGACGTCGTCCTTGGTGGAGACGAGCACGCCGTCGAGGTAGAGGCGGGCCGTGTCGCCTTGGAGCGTGTAGGTGAGGTGGGCCCAGCGGCCTCGCGGGAGCGCGGAGCCGGAGCTCACGGTCTGCTCGTTCGTGTAGGTGCTGGTGGTGATGCTGGTGCGGTACGAGCCGTTGCCGGTGGTGAAGAGGTAGCCGCGCCCGCTGCCCGCGGCGTCGGTGTTGCCGAGGCCCCAGATGAAGTAGTTGCCGGACTGGGCGGTGTCGACCCACACGTCGGCGTCGACGGAGATGTCGGTGAGCCCGGCCATGAGGTCGTCGGGCAGGTCCACGTAGTCGTCGGTGCCGTCGAAGGACAGTGCGCCGTCGCTCCAGGTGGCGCCGTTGATCGTCGCGTCCCGGCCGTTGCCGGAGGCGTCGGCGAGGGTCGTGCCCGAGCCTCCCGCGAAGTCGTAGTCCACGACCTGGCCGTCCTCGTTGGAGGAGATCGGGGCGCGGCCCTCGTAGAGGCCCGCGAGTTCGTCGGCGGTCACGGGGATGACGGTGCCGTGGCGCGGGCTCGCGGGGAGGTCGTAGTCCTCGGCGACGGTCCAGCCGCCGGTGGCGATGTCGTCGGTGGTCAGCGGGATGTAGCCGCGGCCGCCGTACTCGTCGACGAAGAGGTAGTGCTTGCCGCCGCCGTTGACGTCGCCGGGGTTGGCCTGGAAGATCGAGGGGCCTTCGACGGCGCTCGTGCCGGCGTCGCGGCCGATGCACGAGTCGATCATGGTCCACTCGTCGAGCGGGGCGCGCAGCGAGGTCGAGGACTCCTGGATGATGTCGGAGCAGCCGGTGGTCCCGGCGCCCTCGTCCTTGGTGAAGCGGTAGTAGACGCCGTCGTCGAGGGTGACGGTGGAGTCGATGCGGGACATGCCGTCCTGCCAGATCCGCGGCTCGCTGAAGGTGGTGAAGTCGCGGGTCGTCGCGTACATCATGCGGTTGTAGGTGTTCCCGGTGTGGGCCGGGTCGTCCTCTTCGTACAGTTTCGAGGCCCAGAACACCACGTACGCGCCGAGGTCGGTGTCGTAGTAGGCCTCGGGGGCCCAGGTGTTGCCCGCGGTCTCGGGCGAGACGAGGACGTGCCGCTGCGCCGACCAGTTCACGAGGTCGTGCGACTCCCACACTTCGAGGTACCGGCTCCCCTGGCGCTGGGAGGTGTCCCAGGAGGTGCCGGAGCCGATCGAGAGGTCGGTGGCGATGAGGTAGAACGTGTCGCCCTCGGGCGAGCGGATGATGAACGGGTCGCGCAGGCCCTGCTCGCCGTACTGCGAGGACAGGACGGGGAGGCCGCCGTTCAGCTCGTTCCAGGCGAGGGCGTTGTTGCCGTCGCTCGCGGCGAAGTGGATGTTCTCGCCCGCGACGGTGTTGCCGGTGAAGTACGCGAAGGCGTAGCCCTCGTACTCGGACTGCTCGTGCGCGGCGCGCACGGTGAGCGGGAACTCGCGGGTCAGGCCGCCGACGCTCGCGGTGAGGACCACGTCCTGGTCGGCGGCGCCGCGGGTGACGACGCCGGGCGCGATGTCGCCGTCGGCGACGGTGGAGACGACGCCTTCGGGGGACGCGGTCCAGGCGATGGCGCCGCCGGTGACGGCGCCGGTCTGCGGGAGGTCGATGTTGCCGCGGATGTCGTCCGCGTCGGGGATGGTGATCGCGTCGAGGTCGGCCTGGTAGTCGGCCTCGCCGGTGGCGGGGACGGTGGCGGTGAACTCGCGGGTGGCGGTGGCCGAGCCCTTGACGGCGGTGGCGGTGAGCGTCACTTCGGCTGCGCCGCTGGCGGGTCGCGTGACCTGGCCGCTGTCGGAGATGACGGCCTCGTCGCTGCTGGCCCAGGTGATCGCGGAGCCGTTGGGGGCCGCGGTCGGGAGGGTCAGGTCGGCGGTGACGTTCGCGAGGTCGCCGAGGTCGATCGCGTCGAGGTCGCGCTGCGCGCGGGTCTCGTCGGAGGGCTGGAGCGCCGCGACCTCGGCGGCGGTGAGCGCCGTGTCGTAGATGCGGAAGTCGCGCACGCTGCCCGCGAGGTACTTGTCGGCCGAGTAGTTGGAGCGTCCGATGTAGTTCGCGGTGGTCGTGCCGCCGCCGATCTGCGCGGGCGTGATCGTGACGGCGGTGTTCTGCGCGACCTGGACGCCGTCGAGGTAGACCGTGGCGGTGTCGGTGGCGTCGTCGAGGGTGTAGGTGATCGTCTTCCACACGCCGCGTGCGAGGTTCGCGCCGCTCGTGGTGTTCTGCTCCCCCGACCAGTTGCCGGTGGTGATGGCGGTGCGGTAGGCGTTGCCGGTGGAGAACAGGTAGCCGGTGCCGGAGCTGGAGGACGCGGGGTTGCCGAGGCCGTAGATGAAGTACGGCGTGCCCTGCTCGGCCCGGACGAGGACCTCGGTGCTCACGGTGATCGAGGTGAGCCCGGCGAGGAGGTCGTTCGGGAGTTTGACGTGGTCGTCGGCGCCGTCGAGGCGGAAGCCTTCGCCGCCGGTGAGGGTCGCGCCGCCCGCGATGACGGCGTCGTGGCCGTTCCCGGAGCTGTCGGCGGCGACCGTGCCGCTGGTCTCGTCGAGCGCGTAGTGGGCGACGAGGTGGTCGTCCGGTGCGGCCTGGGCCGCGGTGGCCCCTGAGACGGCTATGCCGAGTGCCGTTGCGGCGGCCAGGGAGCGGAGCGTGAACCGGCTCGCGCGGGTTGAGGCGACCATGCGCTCTCCTTCGAGGGAAGCGGCAACATCATTGTTACCGGTATCAGATACTAACGGTGTCAAAGGGACCGGGCAAGCTTCTGCGGCCCGGCCGGGGGTCGGGCCGCGAGGCTCAACCGCAGGTCGTTGCGGGATAAGCGGTTTCGATGGCGGCGCCGCCCGCGGTCGCGGTGACGGTTCCGGCGGTGACGGCGGTCTGCCGCGTGGTGAACGCGGCCGACGCGGCGGCTCCGGGGGCCAGACCGGTCACGGTCTTGGCGCCGAAGCCGGAGGAGAGCACCACGTCCACAGTGGTGTCTCTGGTGTTCGTGGCGGTGACGACCACGACGGCCTTGCCTCCGGCGCACCGCACGGAGGCGGCGAGCGTGAGCGGCGCGGTCACGGTGACCTGGGCCGTGACGGGCGCGCGCGAGTCGTCCTGCGCCGTGCCGGCCACGGTGAACGTGCCGGGCTGCGCGTACTGGGCAGGGTCGATCGCGTCCCAGTCGACCGCCACGTCCTGCTCGGACCCGTCGGCCTTGGTGAGGTGCGCGCCGGGCAGGACCGGGGCCGTGCCCGCGGTGGTGGTCACGTTGATCGGCGCGGCCCCGGTGACGGCGAGACCGGGCGCGAAGGCCGCGAGCACCGCTTCATATTCGGCGCGGGTCACCGGGATGACCGTGCCGTGGCGGGGCTTGCCGCCGTCGGCGTTCTCCGGCAGCTGGTCGCGCAGGGTCGAGCCCACGGGCTCCCACGCGTCGCCGTCGGCGATGTCGTCGGTGGCGAACGGGATGTAGTAGTTCGGCCCGGCGTGGTACGAGGGCTGGTCGATGAAGAGGTACCAGTCGTAGCCGTTGACGTCGCCTTCGTTGGCGGGGAAGACGCTCGGGCCCTCGCCCTGCGTGAACGTGCCGCCCGGCTCGCCGTTGGGCAGGCCGGTGGCGACCTGGTCCTTCACGAGCGTCCACTCGTCGGCGGCGCCCGTCGTGCCCGGCAGCGAGCCGGTCACGTTGTCGAGCAGGTCGTCCGAGCGCTCCTGGCGGATGGTCATCGAGGCCTCGTCCTTGATGAACCGGTAGTACGTGTCGTCCACCTGCGCGATCGTGGCGTCGATGGTGCCGCGGCCGGTGCCGCGCTTGACGTCGACCCACGGCTGCGGCTCGGAGAAGGTGGAGAAGTCGTCGGTCGTCGCGTACATCATGCGGTTGTAGGTGACGGCCGTGCGGTCCGCGGGGTCGGTGGTGTCGTAGAGGTTCGAGGCCCAGTAGACGACGTACGTGTCGAGCTCCTCGTCCCAGTACGCCTCGGGGGCCCAGGTGTTGCCCGCGTAGTCGCTGGAGACCTTCACGTGGCGCTGCTCGGACCAGTTGACGAGGTCGTTCGACTCCCACACCTCGATGTAGAGCGACCCGCTGCGCTGCGCGGTGTCGAAGCCGCCCGCGAGGCCGTCCACTTTGAGGTCGGTGGCGAGCATGTAGAACCGGTCGCCTTCCGCGGAGCGGATGATGAACGGGTCGCGCAGGCCTTGAGTCCCTTGGGTCGAGGTGAACAGCGGCTCGCCGTCGTTGAGGGTGTTCCAGCTCAGGGCGTCGTTGCCGCGCGAGGCCGCGAGGCTGACGCGTTCGGCCCCGGCGCCTTCGCCGGTGAAGAACGCCCAGACGTACGCCTCCTCCTCGGCTCCCGCGGCGGGAAGCGGCTGGAGGGTGAGCGTGAAGTCGCGGGCGCGGACGGCGTCGCCGATGCGGGCGGTCGCGGTGACCACTACCGGCACCGGGTCCCCGCCCGCGGCGGGGCGGTCGACCACGAGGGTCCGCGTGCCGTCGGCCGCGCCGTCGCGGAGCGCCACGGGCGCACCGGAAGGGACGGTCCACTCGATCGATGCGCCGTTGGCGCCCGCGGTCGGCACGGACACGTTGGTGCGCACGTCGTCGGCGGTCGGGATCGCGATGGCCGCCAGGTCGGCGTCGGCCTTCTCGGTGTCGGTCAGGTCCTCGGGGACGCTCACGGTGTACGTGCGGGTGCGTGTCTGGCCCGCGGCGGTGAAGGTCGCCGTCAGGGTGACCGTCGCGTCGCCGGAACCGGGGGCGGGCCGCGTCACGACCGCCGTGCCGCCGTCGACCGCGATCGCGTCGCCGTCGGAGGCCCAGTCGATCGTCGCACCGTAAGAAGAAGTGGGCAGCGCGAAATCCTCGGTGGCGCTGGCCTGCAACGAGACCGAGGCGACGGCGCGGTCGAGGGCGCCTTCGCTGTAGAGCGCCTGCGCCGCGTCGGCGTCGAGGGCCGAGCCGTAGACGGCGAGGTCGTCGAAGTCGCCCGCGAAGTACGCGTCGTTGTAGGTGGAGCGGCCGAGGTAGGCGACGAGGTTCGCGCCGAAGTCGGCGACGTCGCGGGCGATCGCGTGCTCGGCGGTCTTGGCGCCGTTGACGTACAGCGTGAGAGTGCCGTTCGTGCCGTCGATGACGGTGGTGTAGAGCGCGGCCCCGGCCGGGGTCCGCACGCCCGCGGTCGGCGTTCCCGTCGCGCCCGCGCCGATCTCGGTGCTCCACGGCGCGGAGGCGTTCACCGAGTTCGTGACGACGGACTTGACGTAGCCGCTCGGGTTGGCGGGGTTGAGGAGCCAGTAGCCGTCCGAGAAGGACGCGCCCGACGCGACGGGGGCGCCGATGAAGGCGGCCGCGACATTGGCGGCGCCGGAGCGGTCGGCGACCCACGCGGAGATCGTGAGGTCCTGGCGGCCGACGAGGTCGGCGGTCGGGATCTCCACGTACGCGGCGGCACTGGAGGCCGAGCCGCCGGGGAGCGAGAGGACGCCGCCGGTGAAGGCCGCGCCGGTCTGGCGGACCAGGCCGTCGTTGCCGTGGCCCGACTCGTCGGCGATCGTGATGCCGTCGGCGGGCGCGGCGTCGAAGGAGTAGTGGAGCAGGAGCGCCTCGTCGGCGGCGCTGGCGGGGGCGGCCGTGACGGCCAGGCCCAGGGCCAGCGCGGCGGTGGCGCAGGCGGAAGCGAATCGCGGGTGCAAGGGGGTGCCTCTCGTCGTTGAGATGGGCGGTGCGATGGGAAGAGGAGGGGTCGCCGCAGGCGCCTCGCGAATCCGGTGCGCGGGGTGCCTGCGGCGCCTATTCGCGTCGTCTGGCGAGGACGGCGCGCTGGAGGAGGACGAAGACGAGGAGGATGCCCCCCGTGATGATGGTGGTCGCTTCGGGCGGGATGCTGCCGTCGCGGGTGATGAGGACGTTCATGAGGCCGAGGACGAGCGCGCCGACGACCGAGCCGAGGACGAACCCGGCGCCGCCGGTGAGCAGGGTGCCGCCGATGACGGCCGCGGCGATTGCGTCGAGCTCCCAGCCGATGCCGGTGATGTTCTGGGCGCTGCCGAGTCGGGCGGTGTAGACGACGGCGGCGAGCCCGGCGAGGGTGCCGCTGATGATGTAGACCCACATCTTGGTGGCGGCCACGGGGAGGCCCATGAGCTGCGCGGACTGCTCGGAGCCGCCGATGGCGTAGACGGTGCGGCCGGTGCGGGTGCGGTGGAGGACGAAGAACGCGGCGAGGACGACGACGGCGGCGATGATGACGCCGGGGGTGATGGCGATGTCGTTGACCTTGGGTCCGTCGTAGACCTTGATCTGGGTGCCGAGTTCGCGCACGGGCGAGTCGTCGGCGAGGCGTTCGGGGACGGTGCTGAGGATCGAGGCGAGGCCGCGGCCCAGGAACATCATCGCGAGGGTGGCGATGAACGGCTGGACGTGGAAGTACTGGATGAGGATGCCGGAGGCCGCGCCGAAGGCGGTGCCGATGAGGACCATGACGAGCATGGCGATCCAGGGGTTCCAGCCCGCGTTCATGAGCATGACGCCCGCGACGCTGCTGAAGGCGATGACCGCGCCGACGGAGAGGTCGATGCCGCCGGTGAGGATCACGAAGGTGAGGCCGACGGTGAGGATGATGAGGTGGGCGTTGTTGATGAGCAGGTTCGACAGGGTGTTGAACTGGACGATCCGCCCGTACGCGGCCTCGCCGTAGACGATCATGCCGATGAAGATGACGACGGCGGCCGCGGTGGGCAGCGTGTCGAGGTGCAGGGACAGGCGCTTGGCGAGCGCGCGGACGCCGGTGGGCTCCGCGGGGGCCTGGGTCAGGGTGCTCATGCGGCGAGGGCCTCTCGCTCGGGCGTGCGGGCGGCGGCCGCGCGGCGCTGGCGGAACGCGCGCCGCACCCGCTCCGACTGGAGGAGGCAGAGCACGACGATGACGACGGCCTTGAAGGCGGGTGTGGCGGACGAGGAGACGCCGAGGAAGACGACGGTCTTGTCGAGGGTGGCGATGAGGATCGCGCCGACGACGGCCCCGGTGATGTTGAACTTGCCGCCCGCGAGGGAGGTGCCGCCGATGACGACGGCGAGGATCGCGTCGAGTTCGAGCTGGTAGCCGGTGCGGGAGACGTCGACGGTCATGACGCTGGCCGTGGCGAACACGCCCGCGAAGCCGGCGAGGACGCCGCCGAGGATGTAGACGGTGAACAGGAGCGCGCGGCGGTTGACGCCCGCGAGGCGGGCGGCCTTGGGGTCCATGCCGATCGCTTCGAGCATGAGGCCGAGGGCGCTGCGGCGCACCAGGAGTCCCATGGCGACGGCGAGGAGCAGGGCGAGGAGGAACACGACGGGCAGGCCGAGGACGTAGCCGTTGGCGATCCACCGGAACGTCTCGTTGGTGGCGGCGGTGTTCTGGCCGCCGGTGATGACCTTGGCGAGGCCGCGTCCGGCGAGCATGATGACGAGCGTCGAGATGAACGGCTGGAGGCCGACGACGGAGACGAGCACGCCGTTGACGGCGCCGAGGGCGGCGCTCACGACGACGACGAGGCCGAGGGCCGCGAGGCCGGAGCCGGGCGTGTCGGGGGCGCCGGAGAGGAACTCCATGGAGACGGCCCCGGCGACGACCATGACGGAGCCGACGGAGAGGTCGATGCCGCCGGTGGCGACGACGAGGCACATGCCGACGGCGATGAGGATGACGGGCGCGGCGGCGCGGAGGATGTCGATGACGTTGCCGACGAGGTTGCCCGAGGAGCCGATGGACACGGCGAGGTAGCCGGGGTCCTTGACGAGGTTGACGAGGAGCAGCAGCGCGATGGCCACGATGCCCCAGAAGTACTGGCGCCGGACGAGGGCCTTGAGTGCCTCGGCCGGGCCGTGCGCGTGCGCGCTCATGTGGTGGCCTCCTCGCGGACGGCGGCGTCCGCATTCGGGTCGCCGAGGCCGTCCTCGGCGATGACGGTGACGATTGAATCGGCGGACACGCCGGGCCCGCCTTCGAGTTCGGCGATCTTGCGGTGGTCCTTGAGGACGATGATGCGGTCGCTCTGCCTGACGACCTCCTCGATCTCGGAGGAGATGAACAGGACGGCGAGGCCCTCGTCGGCGAGGTCGGCGACGTACTCCTGGATCTCGGCCTTCGCGCCCACGTCGATGCCGCGCGTGGGCTCGTCGAGGATGAGGAGGTCGGGTTCCGTGGCGAGCCAGCGGCCGAGGAGGACCTTCTGCTGGTTGCCGCCGGAGAGCAGGCGCACGGGCCGCTCGGGGTCGGCGGGGCGGACGCCGAGGGCGTCCATGTACTTGGCGACGATGGCGTCCTGCTCGCGGCGGGTGAGCGGGCGGGCCCAGCCGCGGCGGGCCTGGACGGCGAGGACGAGGTTCTCGCGCACGGAGAGGTCGCGCACGATGCCCTCGTCGCGGCGGTTCTCGCTGGAGAACGCGATGTGCTTCGCGAGCGCCTTCGCGGGCGTGGTGATCTCGGCCTTCTCGCCGTCGACGGCGACGTCGCCGGTGTCGGGCCTGTCGGCGCCGTAGATGAGGCGGGCGAGCTCGGTGCGCCCGGAGCCGAGGAGGCCCGCGAGGCCGACGACCTCGCCGCGGTGGAGCTCGACGTCGACCGGGTCGATGGCGCCCTTGCGGCCGATGCCCTTGGCGGCGTAGAGCGGGGCCTCGTCGCCGCGGACGCGGCGGGACTCCTTGGCGTCGAGGGACTTGAGCGTCGCGAGGTCGCGGCCGATCATCTTCGCGATGAGCTGCGCCCGGTCGAGATCCTCCGTGCGGTACTCGCCTTCGAAGCGGCCGTTGCGCAGGACCGTGAGGCGGTCGCTGATCGCGTAGACCTGGTCGAGGAAGTGCGACACGAAGAGGATGGCGACGCCCTGGTCGCGGAGGTTGCGCACGACGGCGAACAGCTGCTCGACCTCGTTGGCGTCGAGGCTGGAGGTCGGCTCGTCGAGGATGAGGACCTTGCACTGCAACACCATTGAGCGGCTGATCGCGACGAGCTGCTGGAGCGCCAGCGGCAGCGCGGCGAGCGACTGCTTGGGGTTGAGGTGGCCGAGCCCGAGCTTCGCGAGGGTCTTCGCGGCGGCCTTGTTGGTGGCCCTCCAGTTGATCCCCGCGGGGCCGCGCACCTCGTGGCCGAGCATGACGTTCTCGCCGATGGTGAGGTTCGCGCAGAGGTTGACCTCCTGGTAGACCGTGGAGATGCCCGCGCTCTGCGCGTCGGCGGTGCCGCCGAGGCGCCGCGGCTCGCCCGCGATGCGGATCTCGCCCTCGTCGATCTTGTAGACGCCGGTGAGCGCCTTGATGAGCGTCGACTTCCCGGCGCCGTTCTCGCCCATGAGCGCGTGGACCTCGCCGGGGTAGAGCCGCAGCCCGACCTCGTCGAGCGCCTTCACGCCCGGGAACGCGATCGAGATGCCGACCATCTCGACGATCGGAAGCGATTCTGGCATCGCCTGCTCCACATCCTGTCGCCGCGGCGGCGCCGCGGGGTGGCCTGGGGTGCGGGGCCCCGGAGGGCCCCGCACCGATCTTGACTGCTGTTCCTGGGACTAGAACTTGCGGTCGGGGAGCGCGGCCTCGGCCGCCTCGGGCGAGTCGAAGGTCGCGCTGGGCACGACGATGCTCGACTCGACGTCGTCGCCGTTCAGGACCTGCTCGACCACTTCGAGGGCGGTCTCGCCGAACAGCGGGTTGTACTCGGCGACGAAGCTGAGCTCGCCGGCCGCGAGGGATTCGAGGGCGTTCTTGGTGCCGTCGATCGTGGCGATCTTGACGTCGGTGCCGGGGGTGAGGCCCGCCTCCTGGACGGCCTGCACGGCGCCGAGGCCCATCTCGTCGTTCTGCGCGAAGATGAACTGCACGTCGTTGTCGTTGGACTTCAGGACGGTCTCGACGACGCTCTTGGCCTCTTCGGTGGACCAGTTCGCGGTCTGCGCGCCGACCTTGACGAGGTTCGCCTGGCCGCCCGCGACGGCGTCGAAGCCCTCGTTGCGCTCGTTCACGACCGAGACGCCCGCGGGGCCTTCGAGCACGAAGTAGTTGGCGCCGTCGGGGAACGCGGAGACGGCCCAGTCGGCGACGGCCGTGGAGACCGCGATGTTGTCGGGGGCGATGCGGGTGACGTAGAGGTCGGTGTCGTCGGGCTCGATGCCGCGGTCGAGGAGGATCACCGGGATCTCCGCCTCCTGCGCGCGCTTGAGCGAGTCCTCCCAGCCGGTGGCCTCGGTGGCCGACAGCAGGATGACGTCCACGCCCTCGTCGACGAACGACGTGAACGCGTCGATCTGCGACTTCTGGTCCAGGTTCGTGGCAGGGGCGTACTTGAGCTCGTAGCCCGCGTCCTCGGTGAACGTCTCCTGGATGTTGGTCTCGTTGGCCTCGCGCCAGGCGCCTTCCGGGCCGACCGCGACGAAGCCCACGGTGGTCAGGCCGTCGTCGTCGCCCCCGTCCCCGCCGCCGCAGGCGGTGAGGCCGAGCGCGAGGGCGCCGGCGGTCGCCGCTCCGAGCACCTGGACGATGCGCTGCTTTGCAGACATGTTCTCCTCCTTGAGATGCCGGACGCTGAGGGGTCCGGCGGACCGGATCCGGGGATCCGCTGCCGTTGCAGTGACGCAGGGGTTGCGCCGCGCGATTTATGTTACCGGGAACAAAATCGGGAGCACAAGAGTCGTGTCACAATCGTGACCCATCGATTCCTCTATTCCTCCGGCTCGCCGTCGAGGTCGCCGTCGAGGTCCGCGGCGATCATCTCCACGATCGTGTCGACGGTGACGCCGGGGCCGTTGCTCAGCTCGCCGATCTTCTCGCGGTCCTTGAGGACCACGATCCGGTCGCTCAGGCGCACGACCTCTTCGAGCTGCGAGGAGATGAAGACGACGGCCACGCCCTCGCCCGCCAGCTGGGCCACGCGCCGCTGGATGTCGAGCTTCGCGCCGATGTCGACCCCGCGCGTCGGCTCGTCGAGGATGAGCACGTGCGGGCGGGTCGCGAGGAGGCGCGCGAGCAGGATCTTCTGCTGCGTGCCGCCCGACAGTTCTTCGACGGGCCGGTCGATGTCGCTCGGGGACAGGTGCAGCGCTTCGAGATACGTCTCGATGAGCGCGCCCTGCTCGCCCCGCGACAGGGGCCGCGACCAGCCGCGCATCGCCTGGAGGGCGAGCACGATGTTCTCGCGGGCGGTGAGCCCGGCGATGATGCCCTCGCCTCTGAGGTCCTCAGTGGACAGGGCGATGCGCTGGTGCAGGGCCGCGCCGGGGCTGCGGAGCTGCACGCGGACGCCGTCGACCCAGATCTCCCCGGAGTCGGCGCGCTCCGCGCCGCCCATGAGGCGGGCGAGCTCGGTCCGGCCCGAGCCGTGCAGCCCCGCGAAGCCGACGACCTCGCCGCGCGACAGCTCGATGTCCGTCGGATCGAGGGTGCCGCGCCGGCCCAGCGCCGAGGCGCGCAGCGTCGGCTTGCCCGACGCGGAGTAGTGGTGGGCCAAGCGCTCTGAACGAAGCGCCTTGAGCGCCTCGATGTCCTCGCCGAGCATCTTCGAGATGAGGTCGGAGCGGTCGAGTTCGGCCGCGAGGTACTCCCCCACCAGGCGCCCTTCCCGCAGCACGGTCATCCGGTCGGCGACCTCGAAGACCTGCTCGATGAAGTGCGAGACGAACAGGATCGCCACGCCGCGGTCGCGCAGGCCGCGCACGACGCGCAGCAGCGTGCGCACCTCGGACGCGTCGAGGCTCGACGTCGGCTCGTCCAGGACGAGCACCCGCGGCTCCACCACGAGGGCCCGCGCCACGGCCACGAGCTGCTTCACCGCAGGTGTCAACGCGGACAAGGGCATGCGCGGGTCGAGGTCGTTCAGGCCCAGCAGCGCGAGCACCTCGGCCGCGCGGGCGCGGTTGGCCTTCCAGTCGATGCCGAACGCGCCGCGCACCTCGTTGCCGATCATGACGTTCTCGGCCACCGTCAGGTGCGGGCTCAGGTGCGTCTCCTGGAACACCGTCGCGATGCCCTCGGCGCGGCTGCGGGCGACGCCGGTCGGCATCCGCTCCTCGCCCTCGATGCGCACCTCGCCCTCCAGGATCGGGAGCGTCCCGGTGAGCGCGCCGATGAGCGTCGACTTCCCGGCGCCGTTCTCCCCCATGAGCGCGTGGACTTCCCCGGGGTACAGCGCCAGGTCGACGTCGTCGAGCACGCGCACCCCGGAGAACTCGACGGTGATGCCCGTCATCTCCACCACCGGCTGGATGTCGTTCATCGCTCGGCCCCCCGGGGCGCGGCGGTCGAGGACCGCACCAGCAGTTCCGCGGGAATCCTTGTCACGCGCGGGATCTCGCGCTCCTCGACGGCGGCGCGCAGCAGGTCCACGATCGCGGTGCCGAGCGCGCGGAAGTTCTGCCGCACCGTGGTCAGCGGCGGCAGCACGTGGGCGGCCAGCGGCACGTCGTCGAAGCCGACGACGCTCAGCTCCCCCGGCACGGAGATGCCGCGCTCGGACAGGCCGTGGACGAGGCCCACCGCCATGTCGTCGTTCGCCACGAACACGGCCGTGTAGTCGGGCACTTCCCGTATGCCCCTGGCGAAGTCGTACGCGAAGTCGGCGCTCCAGTCGCCGACCACGATCGGGCGCTCGCGCACGCCCCAGGCCTTGGCGCGGGCGTGGAACGCGCGCTCGCGGGCCCGCGCGTCGAGCCAGTCGAGGGGCCCGGCGAGGTGCAGGATGTCGCGGTGCCCGAGGGAGACGAGGTGGTCGACGGCGAGCGTGGTCCCCTCCTGCTGGTCGAGCGAGACGGTGAGGAAGGTCGGGTCGCGGTCGGGTTTGACGACGAGGACGGGGACGCCGATGGAGATCTTGCGCAGGGCCGCGATGGAGGAGGAGCGGGGCGCGATGACGCAGAGCGCGTCGACACCCTGGGTGGTGAGGTTGTCGACGGCCTCCTGCGGGGAGATGCCGTCGCCGTCGCCGAGGGAGATCGAGCTGACCGCATATCCGGCGGCGCGGGCCGTGGACTCCAGGGCGCGGAGCGTGCTCGTCGGGCCGTACTCGACGGCGCTCTCGACGATGACGCCGATCCGCTGGCTCTTCTGGGTCGCGAGTGCGCGCGCGGCCATGTTGGGCCGGTAGTCGAGCTCCTCGATGACCTCCAGGACGCGGCGCCTGGTCGCGTCCTTGATGTGCGGGTAGTTGTTGAGGACCCGCGACACGGTCATGTGGGAGACCCCGGCGAGGCGCGCGACCTGCCGGATGTTCGGCTTGTCAGCACTCGTGTTCGCCACGCGCGCCCTCCAAGGGGATGGTCTCCATCGGGTCCGTCCTTCGCACCAGCCGGGGTATCGCGCCGAGTACGGCGCGATACCCCCAGCCTATCGATTCGGCGCAGGAGCGGATGTCGTCGGAGCCGGGTATGACGACATCCGCGGACGTCGATAGCACCGAATGTTACCGGGAACAATTCATTTGGGTCAATACCTGGCTCTTTGATAGGCTCCCGACTCGTTGCGAGAGAGGGGCGCGGATGACGGAATCGCGGGCGGCAAGGGCGGTTGCAGCGGCTCAGGCGGTGGCCGTGTCAGTCGGACTCGACGCCGCGGAGGCGGTCGTGCTCCACGAGTCGAACAAGTACGCGGTGCGGCTGCGGCCCTGCGACGCACTCGCCCGGGTGGCTCCGATCGATGAGCAGGTCGCGCAGTTCGAGCTGGACGTGGCCGGGAAACTCGCCGCCGCGGGCGCGCCCGTCGCGGTCCCCGAACCGCGAGTTCCGGCGCGCGTTGTCGAGCGCGACGGCTTCACGGTCGCGTTCTGGACCTACTACGAGCCCGCGGCCCCGGAGGTCCCTCCGGCCGAGTACGCCGCCGCGCTCGAACGGCTCCACGCCGGGATGCGCGGCCTCGACGTCCCGGCCCCGCATTTCACCGACCGGGTGGCGGAAGCGCTCGCGATCGTGGCGGACCGCGAGGTCAGCCCCGGACTCCCGGAGGAGGACCGGGCGGTGCTCATCGAGGCGCTGGACCTGGGTCGCCACATTGCAGCGCGCGGGAACGAGCAGCTCCTGCACGGCGAGCCGCACCCGGGGAACCTGCTCGCCGCCCGCGAGGGCCCGCGGTTCATCGACTTCGAGACGTGCTGCCGCGGCCCCGTCGAGTTCGACCTGGCCCACACGCCCGACGCGGTCGCCGAGCACTACCGGGGCGCCGACCGCGACCTGCTGCGCGAGTGCCGCATCCTCATGCTCGCCATGATCATCGCGTGGCGCTGGGACCCGGCCGACCGGTTCCCCGACGGGATGCGGTTCGCAGCGGAGAAGCTCGCGGAGCTGCGGGCCGAGTTCAGGCGCTGACGAGCGCGCGGGGCGCGAGCACCCCCGACCGCCACAGCACCGCGGTCGCCAGCGCCGCGGGCGCGGCGAGGCCGAACACCGGGATCAGGCCGGGCACCAGGTAGTAGACGCAGAGCAGGACGCCGACGCCCGCGCCCGCGAGGGCCGCGGTGGCCGGTCGCCCCGCCGTGAGCACCAGGGCCCGGCGCAGCAGCGCCCCGGCCCCTTCCTCGAAGTGGGACTGCAAGGGCCACACCAGGACCGTGACGACGCCGAGGACGACCCCGGCGACGGTGAGCCCGCCCGCGAGGAACGGCCCGGCCGCGCCGAGGTCGAGATGTTCGACCACGCGCCGGTCCACGAGCAGGAACGCCCAGCACAGGGCCAGGACCGCGCCGAGCCGGTTGGCGGCGGCGAACTCGCGCTTCCACAGCTCGCCGAACCGGGCCCTCAGCCCGGCGAGGGTCAGCGGCTCGTCGGGGCGGGCGATGGCGGTGCGGGCGTCGTCGCGGAGCACGCCGTGGAGCGCGGACGTGGCGGGGAAGGCCCCGAGGACGACGCCGCCGCGGAGCGTCCAGGCGAGCCACAGCAGGTGCAGGCACAGCAGCCGCAGGCCGAGCCGGCCGAGGCGCTGGTACCAGTCGAGGAACGCGGGCCTCATCCCTTCACCGCCCCGATCATGACGCCCTTCTCGAAGTAGCGCTGGAGGAACGGGTACAGCACGATCACCGGCAGGGTGGAGACGACGATGACGCCGTACTTGATCTGGTCGGCGTACTGCTGCGCGTAGGACCCGGCCCCGGCGCCGCCCGCTCCGCCCGCGCCTCCAGAGAAGGCCTGGTTGGAGATGAGGATGTCGCGCAGGACGATCTGGAGCGGCTGGAGGCTGTAGTCGCGCACGAACACCAGGCCCGTGAAGAAGTCGTTCCAGTGCTGCACCAGGTAGTACAGGCCGATGACCGAGAGGATCGGCATCGACAGCGGGAGGGCGATCTTCAGGAAGAACTGGAAGTAGTTCGCGCCGTCGATGGAGGCGGCCTCGTGCAGTTCCTCGGGCAGCGAGTGCTCGAAGAACGAGCGGGCGATGATGAGGTTGAAGACGTTCACCGCCGACGGCAGGATGAACACGAGCCAGTTGTCGAGCAGGTTCAGGTCGCGCAGCAGCAGGTACATCGGGATGAGCCCGCCGCTGAAGAACATCGTGAACGCGAAGAAGAACATGAGCACGCGCCGCGGCCGGAACTCGCGGCGCGAGAGCGTGAACGCCGCGGGCATGGTCACCAGCAGGTTGAGGGCGGTCCCGGCGACGGCGTAGAGCAGCGTGTTGCGGTAGCCGTTCCAGATGCGGTCGTCGGCGAGGATCTGCTCGTACCCGAACCAGGAGAGGTCGCGCGGGAAGAGCCAGACCTGCCCGGTCGAGACCAGGTCCGGGCTGCTGACGGAGGCGATGACCACGAAGTAGATCGGGTACAGGGTCAGCAGCAGCACCAGGACGCAGCACAGGGCCAGGAGGGCCTTGAAGACGAGGTCGCCGGGCGTGTCGCGGCGGAGGCTCGCGAATGGACTCTGCTTGTCGGAAAGACGCTGCATCGGGCTCACCACAGGCTCGTGTTGGAGACGCGTTTGGCGATCTGGTTGGCCACCACCAGGAACGCGAAGTTGATGAGGGTGTTGAACAGGCCGATCGCGGTCGCGTAGCTGAACTGGTTCGAGAGGATGCCGATCTTGTAGACGTAGGTCGCGATCACCTCGGAGACGCCGAGGTTGAGCGGGTTCTGCATCAGGAAGATCTTCTCGAAGCCGGTGTTGAGCACGTTCCCCATGTTGAGGATGAGCAGCACGATCATCGTGGGCACCAGCGCGGGCACGTCGACGTGCCGGATGATGCTGAACCGGCCGGCACCGTCGATCTTCGCGGCCTCGTACAGCTGCGGGTCGACGCTGGAGAGCGCGGCGAGGTAGATGATGCTGTTCCACCCGGCGTGCTGCCACACCTCGGAGAGCACGTAGACCGGCACGAACGCGCTGGCGCTGCCGAGGAAGTTCGCGTCGTCCACCCCGAACAGGCCCACGACGCGGGTGATGAGGCCCGAGGTCGGCGACAGGAACACCTGGAGCATGCCGACGATGACCACGATCGAGATGAAGTGCGGCAGGTACGTCGCGGTCTGGAGGAACTTCTTGCGGCGCCGCCCGAGCACCTGGTTCACCATGAGCGCCAGCGCGATCGGGGCGACGAAGCCCGCGGCGAGGGTGCTGACGCTGATGACCACGGTGTTGCGCAGCAGGGTCCAGAACTGGGGGCTGTCGAAGAACTGCTGGAAGTACTTGAGGCCCACCCAGTCGCCGCCGGTGATCCCTGCGGCGAAGTCGAACTCGCGGAACGCGAGCTGGAGCCCGTACATCGGCACGTACGCGAAGACCGCGACGAAGGCGACGGCCGGGGCGACCATGACCCACAGCTGCCAGTACCTGCGGAAGTGCCGCTTGAGGCGGTGGACCGGGCCCGGGGCCCGCCGGGGGGCGAGGCCCCCGGCGGTCCGGGCGGTGGCCGCGGAGGTCATCCCTGCGCCGCCAGGTACTCGTCGTAGTAGCGCTGGTGGATCTCGACGGCCTCGGTCAGGCCGAGCCCTTCGAGCTCGGCGACGTAGTCGTCCCATTCGGCGTCGACGCCGCCTTCGGTGATCCAGGTGGCCCACCGCTGCATGGCCGGTCCGAGGATGTCGGTGTGCAGCAGGGAGAGGCGGCTGGAGTCCTCGGCGTTCATCTTGATGAGCTCGCCGGGCCAGATGTCGGTGGCCGGGTCGATGGCGGCGAGGGCGTCGGCGAACGGCGCCTCGTCCTCGACGGCCTCCTGGATGTCGGTCGGGAGGGTGACCTCGATGTCGTCGCGGATCCAGCCGGGGCTGTTGTCGGCGAGGGTGGTCGTCCACTTCCAGGAGGAGGGGTCGAGGGTCTCGTCGGCGGGCGGCAGCACGGTGTAGACGCCGTTGCCGCCGTCCTCGATGTTCTGCCCGAACTCGCCCCAGAGGGCCTGGAGGGAGAGGTCCTGGCCGTAGAAGGCGTCGATCACCTTGAGCGCGGCGTCCTTCTTGGTGCTCTGCGCGGACATGGTGATGGTGTTGAGGCCGTAGTTGAGGGAGTAGGAGTCGTAGGTCCACGCGACGTCGGTGGTCGAGGCGTCGGCCGCGAGCGGGGCGATCGGCGCGTACTGGTCGGCGATCTGCGGGCCGAAGCGGTCGGAGGCGGTCCAGCCCCACGAGAAGCCGACCTTCGCGGTGTCGCCGTCGCCGCGGCCCACGGACTGGTACGCGGAGTAGTCCTGGGTCATGACGTCGGCGCTGACGAGGCCGTCGGCGTAGAGGTCGTGCAGGAAGGAGACGACCTCCTTGTAGCGGGGGTCGGTGAGGAAGTTGCCGACGGTGCCGTCCTCGACGAAGTAGCCGGAGCCGCCGCCGTTGGTGATGGGCAGGCCGAGGCTGCCGAGGAACACGGAGGGCTGGAAGTAGCCGAAGCCGCTCTCGCCCGCCGGGGACCAGTCGATCGGGATCTCGTCGTCGGGGTCGCCGTTGCCGTTGGCGTCCTCGGTCTTGAAGGCGAGGAGCACTTCGTGGAGCTCGTCCCAGGTAGTCGGCTGCTCCAGGCCGAGGTTGTCGAGCCACTGCTGGTTGATGTACTGCCGGGTGGAGGTCTGGGGCCAGAAGCGGCGGTAGGAGGGGATGGAGAAGACCTCGCCGTCGGGGCGGGTCGCCATGAGCTCGGTCTCGGGGCGGGCGTCGAACATGGCCTGCACGTTGGGGAGCGAGTCCATGTCGTCGCTGAGGTCCTCGAAGAGGCCGGTGAAGGTGACCATGTCGGCGTCGGTGATGGCGTTCGCGCCGATGACGAGGTCGGGGATGTCGCCGGCGGCGAGCATCGTGGACTTCTTCTGGTCCCAGTCGGCCGAGACCTCCTCCCACTCCACGGGGATGCCCGCGGCCTCCTCGATGTCGGCGACCCAGCCCATGTCGGCCATGGGCCCGGTGAGGGCGTGCTTGACGACGAGGATGTGGAGCGCGTTGTCGTCCTCGCCTCCGCCGCCGCAGGCGCTCAGCAGCAGGGCCGCTGCGGCGAGGGAGGCGACGGCGGCGGGTGCGCCGCGGCGGTGGGGTTTCGGGAGCAAGACTCCTCCTTGAGTCGGGGCGGCCCCCGCAGGCGGCGTTCGGGATCGCAGGGGCGGCCGCTGCCTGGGGGTTCGTGCGGATCGCCGCGGTCGCGGCGACCAAGATCCACATGAATATATGCATCTGGTTCAGCGTTGTCAATGACGAGACATCAACAAATGTGAACGTGAACCATCTCGATTCGGACTCGTTGGTCGCGCCTCGGCCGCGGGTCAGCGCGGGACGCCGGAGGAGGCCCGCGGGACCAGGTGCGCGCCGGTACGGCGGATGCGCGGCGGCCCGGACTCGCCGCCGAGGCGCTCGACCAGCATCGCCACGGCCGCGTCGACCATGGCCTGGTGCTCGGGGCTCACCGTCGTGAGCGGAGGGACGGTGAACTCGGCCTCGTCGGTGTCGTCGAAGCCGGTGAGCGCCACGTCGTCGGGCACGCGCACGCCGCGGATGCGCAGGGCCCGCAGCGCGCCGACGGCCACGGCGTCGTTGATGCAGACCACCGCGTCGAACTCCGCGCCGGAGGCGAGCAGGCCGGACATGGCCTCGAAGCCGGGCGCGCGGCGGTCCCAGTCCGAGCCCGCGGCCATGAGCGCCGGGTCCGCTTCGATCCCGTACTCGTGCAGGGCCGCGAGGAACCCCTCGTAGCGGTCGCCGTCCGGCAGGCCGCTCTCGGTCGCGTTCCACACCAGTGCGAGTCGGCGCCTCCCGGTGTCCAGGAGGTGGCGGGTGACGGCCTCGAAGCCCTCGTGCTGGCCCATGACGACGGTGTCGAGGAGCCCCGAGGGGTTGCCGCCGAACTGGATGACCGGCCGCTCGGGCGCCCGGTCCCCCAGCTGGTGCGGGTGGAAGTTCGGGAAGACGATCACGCCGTCCGCGTCGGCGGTCGTCTCGCCTTGCACCGCGCGGAGTCCCGACTTGCCGTCGGGGGCGATGCGCAGCGTCGTGGTGAGCCCTTCGGCTTCGAGGGCGAGGATCAGCCGCTCGGCGTTCTCGGCGTAGTAGGGCTGGTGGAGGTTCGGGACGACGATCGCGATCCGGCCGCTGCCGCCGCCCGCGAGGGCCCGGCCCGCGCGGTTGACGCGGTAGCCGACGGCCTCGACGGCCTGCCACACGCGCTGGCGGGTGGCCTCGGCGGCGTAGGGGCGGCCGAGGAGCACGTTCGAGACGGTCTTCGGGGAGACGCGCGCGACGGCCGCGACGTCGGCGAGGGTCGGGCGCTTCATCGGGCGCCCTGGGACGTCGACTCGCGCTGCACGAGCGTGACGGGGACGCTGACCGACTCCGGGGCCTGGCCGGGCTGGGAGAAGCGGGCGGTGAGCAAGTCGATGGCGTTGTGCGCGAGGGAGATCGGGTCGGGGTCGATGGTGGTCAGCGAAGGCGTGCTGAACCGGGCGTCGTCGAGGTTGCCGTAGCCGATGACGGCGACGCGGCCGGGGACGTCCACTCCGGCGGCGTGGAGCCCGGCGAGCGCTCCCAAGGCGATCTCGTCGGTGCCGCAGATGAGCGCGTCGACGCCGGGCTGCTCGGTGAGCGCGCGCTGCGCGGCCCGGAAGCCCGCGGCGCGGCCGATGTCGCCGGGCCCGGGGTCGATGCGCGCGAGGGCCTGGCCGGGCTCCGCGAGCGGGCCGGGGCCGAGGAGCACGGGGCGGTGGTGGCCCATGACGCGCAGATGCCGCAGCGCGGTGTTCACGGCCTGGTCGAGATCGGCGCGCACCACGTCGACGGCGGGCTCGGTCGCGGGCCGCCGGGTGATGTCGACGCGCACGACAGGCCCGTCCTCGGCGGCCACGGCCTCGGCGGGGAGGTCGGGCGCGTCGACCGCGAGCAGCGCGTCGAAGGTGTGGCCGCGCAGTCCGAGCGCGGCGGCGAGGCGCGCGGGGTCGTCGTGGGTGGGTTCGACGGCGGCGTGGAGGCCGTGCCGGTCGAGCTCCATGACGAGGCGCTCCACGAGCGCGGCGAGGAGGGGGCGGCGCAGTCCGGCGACGGCGATGCCGACCACGCCGGTCCGTCCGGTGCGGAGGGTCCGGGCCGAGGCGTTCGGGGTCCAGCCGAGCTCGGCGATGGCCGCCCGCACCTGGTCGCGGGTCTCGGGGCGGATGTGGGGCTCCTCGTTGACCACGCGGGACACCGTCTTCACCGAGACGCCGGCTCGCACCGCGACCTCGCGCATCGTCACACGCATGCGCACCACATTAGCCCGAACCGCAACCCCGGCCCGCCCTCCGAGCGGCCGCCGCCCGGCGCCTGGTGCGGCGCCGGGCGGCGGCGGTTCACTCGGACGCGGGGCAGAGCCCGGCGGCGAGGAGTGCAAAGACGGCCCCTTCGAACTGGGCGGGGTCGTGGTAGCCGTGCTTGTCGTCGGTGCTCCACGAGACGGTGACCTGCCGGTCGCCGTCGAAGGAGTGGAACGTGCGGGTCAGGTGACCCATGCCGTCCCCGGCGTGGCCGAGGAAGAGTTCCTCCCCGGCGGGGCAGTCGAGCGCGATCGCGCCTAGGCCGAGCCCGTACTGGAAGCCGGTGCCGGTGTCGGCGAACGCGGTCGCCTCGGCGAGCTGGTCGGCGGTCAGCAGGGTCCCGTCGGTGAGCGCGTCGTAGAAGTCGTTGACGTCGTGCGCGGTGGAGACCACGCCGCCGGAGGCCCACAGCTGCGAGTAGGAGGCGGCAGTGGCGTCGAAGTACGGCTCGTCGGGGTCGTCGGTGCTGATGTACGGGACCGAGTGCGGGCCGCGGATGCCGGACGTGTCGGGGCGCGGGAGGTCGGTGCGGTCCAGTCCGGCGGGCGTGAAGATCCGCTCGCGCAGCTCGTGGCGCAGGGTCTCCCCGGTGCGCTCCTCGATGAGCAGCCCGAGGAGCGTGTACCCGGTGTTGGAGTAGGCCCAGCCGTCGCCGGGCGGGAACGACGGGTTCTCGGCGGCGGCGATGGCGACGAGTTCCTCAGGCTCGTAATAGGTCTCGTAGCCTTCGCGGACCTCGGCCAGGTCGCCGTCCTCCAAGCCGGGGTAGGCGACGGCGACCCAGTCGGGGACGCCGCCGGTGTGGCCCAGGAGCTGGCGGACCGTGGGCTGCTCCTCGTAGGGCAGGAGCCCGGGGAGGTACCGGTCGATCGGGTCGTCGAGGTCGAGTTCGCCTTCGCCGTCGAGCTGGAGGACGACGGCCGCGACCATCGACTTGGTGACGCTGCCTATGCGCACCCGGTCCCCCGGCCGCGCGTCGGGGGCGCCCTCCTCCAGGCTCCGCGGCCCGGACGCGCCCTTCCAGGTCTCGCGCCCTTCGCGGACCTCGACCACGACCGACCCGTCGGTCAGCGCGGCGACGTCGGCGAGGCGCTGCTCCAGCAGCCCGGTGTCGAGGCCCCGACTCGGCCGCTCGGCGTCGGCGTTGGCGACCTGCACGGCCGCCAACCCCGCGACGAGCCCCACGGCGGTCGCCGCGGCGGTGATGATGCGTCTTCTCATGCATCGGACCCTATGGGCCGCAACGGTTCCGGTCGACCTTGCAAACCCCCCGACCGGAGGTACGGACCGCCCTACCCCACGGCATGCGACGAGTGCTCGCGGAGCATCGGCACCCGCTTCAGTTCGGTGGCGCAGCGCCAGGTCCATTCGACGGGGCCGTAGCGGAAGCGGCGCAGCCACAGGGTGCATGCGAGGGATTGGGCCGTGATGAGGATTGCGGTGCCGCCGAAGGTCAGGGCGGCGTAGTTCCAGTCGCGCACGTCGACGAGGGCGGCGAAGGCGACTGCGGCAGCGGCCTGGGTCAGGAAGCAGGTCAGGGCCATCCGGCCGATCGGGGCCAGGAAGGCAGTCAGGGCCGCTGCGGCGCGGGTGCGCAGGAGGAGCAGTGTGCCGAGGACGTAGGCGGCGGAGGTCGCGAGCAGGCCCGCTTCGGCGAGCACCGCGCCCTGGATCGTCCCGGTGTCCGGTTGCAGCGCTATTGACAAGACGGCGAGTGCGGTTGCGGCCGTGAGGCATACGGCGAGGCGGCGGCCGTGCCGTTCCAGGCCGTTGTGGAGGCCGTACTGCACCGTCGAGTATCCGAGGGCGAGCAGTCCGCTCCATTCGAGGAGGACCTTCACCGGGCTGCCGTGGCTCTGCGGGTCGAGTTCGGTGATCGGCATCGAGGCGGCCACGAGCGCCAGGCCCGCGAGGAGCACGTAGCGGCGCGGCAGGTAGGAGAGCGGCAGGAGCGCCGCCAGGCCGAGGACGGCGTAGACGGCGAGCTGGAGGTTGCCGTCGAGGGCGAGCGCCTGGAAAACGCCGATCGCGAACAGCGCCGCCAGTCTTCGCACGAGCAGGAGGCGAGGCCGGGGTGCGCGCCGGGAGGCCGATTCCAGGATCAGCGCGAAGCTGACGCCGAAGAGGAAGCAGAAGATCGTGAGGAACCGCTGGTAGACGAGGTTGTCGTAGATGAAGGAGGAGACGGGGTCGGGCGCGGGGAAGCCGTCGCCGAAGGTCAGCGCCAGGTTCACGAGCGGCAGCCCGGCCAGGGCGAGGCCGCGGACGACGTCGATGTCGGGGATGCGTCGGGTCATCCCCGCATGACACCACCCCGCTCCCCCGCGGGTCCTCAACCCGCGGAGCGATATCCGGCCTCACCCCAGGGAGTGAGGCGGCGCCCGGTTCCGCCGGGTTCAGGCGGAGTGGACGGGATAAGCCGACCCAGAGGAGCAGCACGGCGATACTGGCGGCGGCGCCCGCGAAGCAGGCCGCGGCCGTCTTCGGGCTCGGCGGGGCGGTGCCGGTGGTGTGGCCGCTCAGCATCGACTGGAGCTGCTCGCGCAGCTCCTCGTTGAACGCGAGCCCGGCCGCGAGGATCAGCGCCGAAGGCAGCGCGTAGACGAGCGTGTAGCCGACGAGGACGATCACTGCGATCGGCGCAGCGACGTCGGCGTCAATGAGCCGTTCGACGGCCAGGACCATCGGGAACGCGTTGGGGAGGTCGCCCGCGGTGGCGAGCACGCCGAACGGCAGTGCGCTCCAGGCGTTCACCCACGGCGGCAGCGTGAAGCCCTTCCGCTCCCGCGGCCTGAGCCTGCGCACGCCCATGACCGCCAGCGCCACCGCCAGACCGGCGAAGAGCAAGCGGCGCAGCCACAGTGCGACGCCGTCGAACACCGAGTCCGCGAACGACAGTCCGAAATAGAACAGCAGCGCGAAGGCCAGGAACGACACGGCCGCCCCGAGCATGAACGCCCACCCGGTCGGCGCAGGACGCCTCGCACCGAGCAGGATCACGATGACGATCCAGATCGTGGCGGCGTTGATCGAGTCGAGCAGCGCCAGTCCCGTCAAGCCCCACAGCAGCCCGCCGGTCAACGGGCACCGCCCCGGTCGCGTCGCATCTGCACTCCCTCTGTCGGCGGCACGGCGCCGCCCGGTCGCACAGTAGCCGACCCGCTCGGGCCCCGGTCAGTCCGCCAGCGCGGCCGCCGCCGCGATGAAGTCGGCGAGCGGGCCGGAGGCGCCGGTGCCCTTGGGCCACACCAGGGCGACCTCGCTGGGGGCGACGCCGGAGACGTCGCGGTAGGCGATGTCGGGGCGGGCGTAGTAGCGGGCGGCGCTCGCGGGGGCGAGGGCGATGCCGTCGCCGTTGGCGATGGCGGTGAGCCAGTCGTCGGGGTGCTCGGTCACGGCGCCGATGCGCACGGGCCGTCCGCCGCGGGCGTCGGCGGCGATCCAGTGGTCGCGGAAGGCGCCGGTCGCGGCGGGGGCGGCGATGAAGGGCTCGTCGAGGAGGTCGGCCATGGTGAGCGATTCGCGTTGCGCGAGTGGGTGGTTCGCGGCCAGCGCGATGCAGCGGGGCTCGGTGAGGAGCGGGAGTACCTCGTACTCGTCCTGGCGGGGGAACGGCAGGCGCATGAAGCCCGCGTCGACGTCGCCGGAGACGAGTCCGGCGATGGGGTCGCCCCAGTTCGCCTGGCGGAGTTCGACGCGCCAGTCGGGGCGGCGTTCGCGGAACGCGGCGATGATGGGCTGGGTCTTCTCGTTGGCGGCGCTGGCGAGGAAGCTGACGCGGAGCACGCGGGAGGCTTCGGCGTCGGCGGCGCGCACGGCGCGGCGGGCGGTGTCCCAGGCGGCGAGGACGGCCGGTGCGGCGGCGGCGAGGGCTTCGCCGGGGCCGGTGAGGGCCATGCCGTGTTTGGAGCGTTCGAAGAGCGCGGCGCCGAGCTGGGTTTCGAGCTGGCGGATCTGCTTGGTGAGCGCGGGCTGGGAGAGGTAGAGCCGTTCGGCGGCGCGGGTGAGGTTCCCTTCTTCGGCGACGGTGGCGAAGGAGCGCAGCAGCCGCGTGTCGACATCCATAACCACAGGTTATCGATACTGGTATTGGACGTGCGGCGGGATCGGTCCGAGACTTGGAGCGTCCGGCGGAGGTGCCGCCGGAGCAGACCGGAGGACCGCCCGATGCTCGTCGCCCTTGTCGTCGTCACCGTGATCGCCATCGCCGCCAACGCGGTGGAGTCCGTTGCGAACTTCATGGGCGCGGCGTGGGTGAAGCGGAACTCGCGGGCGGTGGGGGTGCCGGACTCGTGGCTGCCGTTCCTGGGGGTCGTGAAGGGCGCGGCGGCGCTGGGGCTGGCGGCCGGGTTCGTGTGGCGGCCGCTGGGGGTCGCGGCCGCGGTCGGACTGGTGGTGTTCTTCGTGCTGGCGACGGCGCTGCACGTGAAGGAGCGGGTGTTCCACAACTTCTACGGGCCCTTGGGGTTCCTGGCGCTGAGCGTCGCGGTCCTGTGGCTCATGATCGCGGCGTAGCGCGGGTCGCGGGGTCAGCGCGCGGCGGGGAAGAGCCTGCCGACGGCGGTGACGACGGCGGCGCGGCGGTCGCGGAGGTACTGCTCGCGCTCGGCCGGGTCGGCGGGGAGGAAGTCGATCGTTCCGGCCCATGAGGCGGCGATCTGGTTGAGCAGCACCACGATGTCGATGGGGTCCCAGGACGGGTCGAGCAGGCCGTCCGCTTGCGCCTTGGCGACGCGTTCGAGCTTGCCGGCCATGGTCGCGCGGATCGGGTCCTCGGTGTCGCCGGGGTCGAGTTCGAGGCGGCCCCACTGCATGAGCCGGTACCGCTCGGGGTGGGCGGCGTAGTAGTCGTGGAGGCGGCCCGCGTAGCCGGGCAGGTCGGCGGGGTCCATGCGCGTGGCCTCGACGATGGCGCTCAGCTCCGCGGCCGAGACGTGCCGGTAGAGGGCCTCCTTGCTCTTGAAGTAGGCGTAGACGCGCTCCTTGCTGGTCTTCGCCGCTTTCGCGATTCGGTCGATGCGGGCGCCCGCGATTCCGTAGCGTGCGAACTCGGTGCGCGCGGCCGCGAGGATGCGGTCGCGCGTGGCTTCGGGGCTGGTCGTGGGCGGCATATGCCCAGCATACCTGCCCGAACCGTTCGGTTTGACGATCGCAGGGTTCCCGGAGTACGGTTCAAACCGAACCGTTTGGTTTGACGAAGGGAACTGTCATGCAGCACCGCGCACTCGGCACGCAAGGCCTCCGTGTCTCGGCGATCGGCTACGGCACCATGGGCCTGACCATGGCCTACGGCCCCGGCGACGAGACCGAGGGCCGCGCCACCATCCGCCGCGCCCATGAGCTGGGCGTCGACTTCTTCGACACCGCCGAGCTCTACGGCTGGGGCACCGGCTCCAACGAGCGGCTCCTCGGCGAGGCCGTGCAGGACTTCCGCGACGAGATCGTCATCGCCACGAAGTTCGGCTTCGACCTCGCCGACCTCTCGCAGGGCTGGGGCCTCAACAGCCGCCCCGAGAACATCCGCAAGGTCGCCGACAACAGCCTCCGCTACCTCGGCACCGACGTCCTCGACGTGTTCTACCAGCACCGCGTCGACCCCGACGTGCCGATCGAGGACGTCGCCGGCACGGTCAAGGAGCTGATCGACGCCGGGAAGGTCAAGTACTTCGGCCTCTCCGAGGCCGGGCCCGAGACCATCCGCAAGGCGCACGCCGTCCAGCCCGTCTCGGTCCTCCAGACCGAGTACTCCCTGTTCGAGCGGGACGTGGAGCAGCTGTTCCCCGTCCTCGAAGAGCTCGGCATCGGCTTCGTCGCCTACTCGCCGCTGGGCCGCGGCTTCATCACCGGCGGCGCCAAGCCCGCCGACGAGTACGACGAGGACGACATGCGCAGGAACGACCCGCGTTGGGCGCCAGGGAACTTCGAGCAGAACGTCGCCGCGGTCGAGCGGCTCGGCGCGCTGGCCCGCGCCAAGGGGATCACAATCCCGCAGCTCGCGCTCGCGTGGGTGCTCCGGCAGAAGGACTACATCGTCCCGATCCCCGGCTCCCGCAGCCGGTCCCGCATCGAGGAGAACACTGCTGCGGCCGACGTCGAGCTCACGGACGCCGACCTCGCCGCGATCAAGGAGATCCTCCCGACCGGCGGCTTCGGCGCCCGCTACGCCCAGGTCCCTGAATGGGTCTGAGCCGCAAGGCGATCGCTCTGCGGGCGGCCTCCCGGCCGCCCGTCAGGGCCGGGTGCGCTCGATCTGGTCGGTGACCTTCGCGGAGAGGCGTCCGAGTTCGGCGAACTCCTCCGGGGTGAGGGCGTCGAGGACGAGGCGGCGCACGGTGGCGACGTGCTTGGGGGCGGCCGCTTCGATGACGGCGCGGCCGTGGGCGCTGATCGCGACGTAGGCGCCGCGGCCGTCCTCCTCGCACTCCTCGCGGGCGACGAGGTCGCGCTTGGCCATGCGGCGGATCTGGTGGGAGAGGCGGCTCTGCTCCCAGTCGATCCCCTTGGCGAGGTCCTGGAAGCGGACGCGGCCCTCGGGCACGTCGGTGAGCGCCACGAGCACCTCGAAGTCGGAGGACGACAGCCCCGAGTGCGCCTGGAGGTCGGCGGCCATGCGCGCGGTGAGCTTCATGTGCAGGCGCACGAAGGCGCGCCACGAGCGCTGCTCGTCGGCGCTCAGCCAGGGGACCGCGCCCGGGTCGGTGTCGTTCACGCCACCATTCTACCTTCTAGTTGACGCGTCATCTAACTAGCGCTACGGTAATTGATACGTCATGTATTTCCGGAATCCGAGACATGGCGACCCGAGTACGTGGAAGGTGAAGACCATGGCAGACAAGCAGATCATCGCGGTCGTCGGCGCCACCGGGCAGCAGGGCGGGGGCCTCGCGCACGCGATCCTCGCCGATCCGGGCTCCGCGTTCGCGGTCCGGGCGATCACCCGCAACCCCGACTCCGAGAAGGCGAAGGAACTGGCCGCGCTCGGCGCCGAGGTCGTGCACGCCGACCTGGACGACGAGGCGAGCCTCGCGAAGGCCTTCGAAGGCGCGCACGGGGCGTTCCTGGTCACCAACTTCTGGGAGCACATGTCGCCCCAGCGCGAGTACGACCAGGCGCGGAACCTCGCGCAGGCGGCCGAGACCGCGGGCGTGCAGCACGCGATCTGGTCCACACTGGAGGACACGCGCAAGTCCGTGCCCCTGGACGACGACCGGATGCCGACCCTCCTGGGCGAGTACAAGGTCCCGCACTTCGACGTCAAGGGCGACGCGAACGCCTTGTTCACCCAGGCCGGGGTGCCGACCACGTTCCTCCAGACCACGTTCTACTGGGACGGCTTCCTCACCGGCTTCGGCCCCCAGCGCCAGGAGGACGGGAGCCTCGTCCTCGCGATGGCCCTCGGCGAGAGCAGGCTCGCCGGGATCGCCTCCGAGGACATCGGACGCACGGCCTACGGGATCTTCAAGCGCGGCACGGAACTCGCGGGCGAGACCGTGTCCATCGCGGGCGAGCACCTCACCGGCGCCGAGCTCGCCGCGGCCTTCACTGAGGTGGTCGGCGAGCCCGTCCACTACTACGCCGTCCCGTTCGACGACCTGCGCGCCGCCGGGTTCCCCGCCGCCGAGGAGATCGGCAACATGTTCCAGTACTACGCCGAATTCGACACCGAGTTCACCGGCCGCCGTGACCTCGCGAAGGTCCGCGAGCTCAACCCGCAGCTCAAGACCTTCCGCGAATGGCTTGCGGCGCACAAGGACGCGTTCGCGTCCCTCTAAAACCGACCGACCGCCCGCCGGGCTCTGCGCGAGCCCGGCGGGCGGTCGTTCACTGCTGCGGGCCGAGTTCGGCCTCCAGCCAGTGGAGGACCTGCGGCGAGGGCCGGTCGACCGCCTCGGCGAACTCGGGGTGCCTCTTGACGAAGCGGGCGACGTAGGGGCAGACCGGGACGATGCGCATCCCGGCCGCGCGCGCGTCGAGGAGCGCCTGCTCGACCAGCGTGGACGCCAGGCCCTTCCGGGCGAAGGATTTGTCCACTTCGGTGTGGTAGAAAATCCGCTGGCCGCCGCGGTCGCGGTAGGCGGTCAGGCCCGCGCGGGCGCCGCCGACCGCGATCTCATAGAGCCGTTCGGCGTCGACGCGGCGCACGACCGGCTCGGCCTCGCCCTCTTCCGCGTGCTCCTCGGTCCGCTCGGGCGGCGGCGGGTTGCGCCGGGGCATGATGACGGCGTTCGGCAGCGGCGGCGCGGGGAGGCGGCTCCCGGGGTAGCCCTCGACGGCGCCGAAGCGGTCGGAGGCGGCCTCCCACTCGTCGCGGGCCTCCACGATCTCGTCGTGGGTGCGTGCGATGAAGTTCCACCACATGACGATCTCCTCCTCGAACGGCGGGCCGCCGAGCAGGATCAGCCGCGCCGGGGCGTCGGCGTCGTTCGCCAGGGTCAGGGTCGCGGCCCCGGGCGCGGCGTAGCCGAGTTCGGCGTGGCGGAGCAGGGTGCCGTCGAGGCGGACCTCCCCCGCGTCGACGAGCACGCCGTGCTCGAATGAGCGGTCGACGTCGAGCACCGCAGTGGAGCGCGGCGCGAGGTCGATCTGGGCGCCCAGCAGCGGCGTGAACGTGCGGACCGGCGAGGCGGACCCGGCCAGCGCGCCGAGGAAGACCCGGATCTCCGCGCCCTCGACGTGCACCGGTTCGGGCACGTAGTGCTGGAAGTCGCGGCCCGCGTGCCGGTCGGCCTCGGGGAGCGCGACCCACAGCTGGACGCCGTGGACGACGGTGGTGGCGGGGGTGGAGACCTCGGAGTGGGCGATGCCGCGGCCGCCGGTCATGAGGTTCATCTCGCCGGGGCGGATGAGCGCGTGGGTGCCGAGGCTGTCGCGGTGCTCGATCTCGCCGCTGAAGAGCCAGCTGACGGTCTGGAGGCCGGTGTGCGGGTGCGGTGCCACGTCCATGCCGCCGGTCTCCGGGACCGCGACGGGGCCGTAGTGGTCGGCGAAGCACCAGGCGCCGATGAGGGTGCGGGCCCGCTGCGGGAGGGTGCGCCGGACCAGCAGCGCCCGGGGGCCGCCGAGGGGGACTTCGCGGGCTTCGAGTACTTCGACACCGGCCGCGGCGCCGGCGGGCGGGACGCACCGCACCGCCTCCGGGGCCGTCTCCGTGTTGCTCACCTGGACCACCTGCCGTTCGAACTGGTTGTCACATCATCTATATGTTGACGAGCTTAGTCCTACGATCATGGACGCCGGCCGCATCCGCGGTCGGTTCTCGAAAGAGGCGCAGAGCGAGAAGGCGGCGCGGCGTCAGCGGTCGTAGGCGAGGCGGGCGGTGCGCGGGACCGGGCCGAAGGCGCCGGACTGGAAGTCCTGGAACGCCTGGGCGATCTCGGTGCGGCTGTTCATGACGAACGGGCCGCCGAACGCGACGGGCTCGCGCAGCGGCGTGCCGCTGTAGACCATGATGCGTGCCGGGGCGTCGCCGTCGGGGACGGCCAGGTGCAGCACCGTTTCGTCAACGCCCCCAACGGGATCGGACCAGCCGGTCTGCCCGGCGGCGACCTCGCGTCCGCCGACGAGCGCGCGGCCCGCAACCACGTGCGCGAACAGCCGGTGCTCCCCTGGGACGGCGAGGTCGAAGGAGGACTGCGGGTCGATCGCGGCGAGCAGGCCCTGCACCGGCTGGTGGGTCTGCGCCGTCCCGGTCACGCCCGCGACGGTGCCCGCGTGGACGTCGATCGAGACGCCGGGCGCCTCGAAGCGCCGCATCTTGGCGAGCGTGAGGTCCTGGTAGCGGGAGTCGGTGAGCTTCTTGGCCTTGGGCAGGTTGAGCCAGAGCTGGAGGGTGTGCGCGTGCTCGTTGCGGTAGGCGAGTTCGCGGTGGACGATGCCCTTCCCGGCGGTCATCCACTGCACCTCCCCCGGTTCGAGGGCGCCCGCGTGCCCGAGGTTGTCGCCGTGTTCGAGCACGCCGTCGATGACGAGCGTGACGGTTTCGAGCCCGCGGTGCGGGTGCCACTCGAAGCCGGGCTCGGAGAACCAGTCCTCGGCCATGATCAGGAACGGGTCGGTGAGCGCGGGGTCGTTGGGCGCGAAGGCCAGCGCCTTGTCGTCGACCTGGGAGTCGGGCCCCAGGCGGCGGGCGTCCTCGATCCGGTCGAGGGTCCGCGCGGTCGTTGCGGTCATGTGCCTATTCTCCGCTCATCGGGTGGGGCCGGGCGCCGTTCGGCGCCCGGCCGGTGGCTCGGGCTACTCGGCGGCCGCGACGCCGAAGGCGGCGGCCATGCGCTTCCAGGACGCGGCCTCGTCGTGGCGGCCCTGGCGTTCGAGGGTGCGGGCGAGCAGCAGGTGGGCGTAGTGCTCGACCGGGTCGCGGTCGATGAGCTCGCGGAGCTGCTCCTCGGCCCGGCGCAGCTGCGCGGAGTGGTAGTAGGCGCGGGCGAGCAGGAGCCGGGGCCCGGTCGGGCCGGGGGCCTCCTCGACGAGCGCGGCGAGGAGCTTCGCGGCCCCGATGTAGTCGCGGGCCTCGAAACGGGCGTTCGCCCGCTCCCACCGCTCGAACGGCCCCTCCTCGCGGGGCGCCGGCACGCCGCCGGGCTGGACCCCGTCGAACAGGTGCGTCGCGGCGACCCACCGGTCGGGGGCGGCCTCGCCGCTGGGCAGGAAGTCGTTGAAGTCGTTCACAGCCCTCCGTCACCTCCAACTAGTTGACATATCATCTGTACCCGCCGGAACACCTCCGCGTCCACCCCTATTCCCTCCGACGCCTCAGCGGCTTCCGCCGGGGAGCGGCGCGGGGGCGATCCGGCCGCGGGCAAGGGCGAGGTGGTGGTCAGCTTCCGCGGCGTCGGCGGGGTCGTGGGTGGCGTGGACGATCGTGGTGCCGCGGGCGCGCTCCTCGGCGAGGACCGCGGCGATGGCGTCCTTGGCGGCGGCGTCGAGGCCGGTGGACGGTTCGTCGAGGATGAGCAGGTCGGACTGCTGGGCGAGGCCCTGGGCGAGGAGGACGCGCTGGCGCTGGCCGCCGGAGAGGGTGCCGAGGCGGCGGGCGGCGAGGTCGGCGACGCCGAGGCGGTCCATGCAGTGGTCCACGATGGACCGGTCGTCGCGGGTGAGGCGGCGCCACGGGCCGCGGTGGGCCCAGCGGCCCATCGCGACGGTCTGGCGGACGGTGATCGGGAGGGCGTCGGCGGCCTCGCTGCGCTGGACCACGAACGCCGCGCGGCCCGAGTGCGAGCGCCGCAGCGATCCGGAGGCGGGCGGGTGGACCCCGGCGAGGACGCCGAGGAGGGTCGACTTCCCTGATCCGTTGTGGCCGGTGACCGCCGTGATGCGGTGCAGCGGAACCGCAATGGTGACGTCGTGGAGCATGGTCGCGGCGCCGTGGCGCGCGCTCACCCCGTCCAGCTCGATCGCAGCGGACATGCTGTGGATCACTCCCCCTCGGTTTGAATTCGAAAACGATTTTCATTATAGTTCTGGCCGTGGAATGGTTGACCAGCCCCTTCGAAGTCGGATTCGTGGCGCGCGCCCTGTGGGGCGGCCTGCTCGTCTCGGCGATCTGCGGGCTCGCGGGCACGTGGGTCGTGCTGCGCGGCATGGCGTTCATGAGCGACGCCATGTCCCACGGCATGCTCCCGGGCGTCGCCGTCGCCGCGCTCCTCGGCGGGAACCTCCTGCTCGGCGCCGCGCTCAGCGCGCTCGCCATGGCCTTCGGCATCACCGCGCTCTCCCGTTCCAAGCGGCTCTCCCAGGACACCGGCATCGGGCTGCTGTTCGTCGGGATGCTCGCGGCGGGCGTCATCATCGTGTCCCGCTCGCAGTCGTTCGCCGTGGACCTCACCGGGTTCCTGTTCGGCGACGTGCTGTCGGTGCAGCACGCCGACCTCGTCGTCCTCGGCTGCGCCCTCGCCGCGGCGGTCCTCATCGCCGCTGCCTGCCACCGGTCCTTCGTCGCGCTCGCGTTCGACCGGCGCAAGGCCGCCACCCTCGGCCTGCGCCCGGGCCTGGCCCAGGGCCTCATGGTCGGGCTCCTGACGCTCGCCATCGCCGCGTCGTTCCACGTCGTCGGCACATTGCTCGTCTTCGGCCTGCTCATCGCGCCGCCCGCGGCGATGGCTCTGTGGGCCGACCGCATCCCGGTCATCATGGCGGGCGCCGCCCTGCTCGGCGCCGCCGCCACCGCGGGCGGCCTCCTCGTCTCCTGGCACCTCGGGACGGCCGCGGGCGCCACCATCGCCGCGCTCGCCGTCGCCTCCTTCTTCGCCTCCGCCCTCGCCGCGCTCGTGCGCGACCGGCTCCCCTTGCGCCCCACCGTAGAACCGAAAGGACTCTGAATGCCGCCGCCCACGAGAGCACCGGCCGCCGCCCTCACCTGCGCATTCCTCGCCGTCGCAGTCCTCGCGGGCTGCTCCGGCGGCCCCGGCGACACCGCCGAGGACCCCTCCCCCACACCGCACGGCTACGTCGAGGGCGCCGAGGAGACCGCCGAGGCGCAGTGGCGGCTCGTCATCGCCGACGCCGCCACGGGCGAGGTGTTCCTCCTCGACCCGGTGACAGAGGAGCCGGTCGCCGTCGCCGACGTCGACGGAGCGCGGCAGGCCGTCGCCGACGGCCGCTTCGCGTACGTCTCCGACGGGACCACCACCCACGTGATCGACAGCGGCGCATGGACGGTCGACCACGGCGACCACGTGCACTACTACAAGACCGAGCCGCGCGCCGTCGGCGACCTTGACACCGACGTGTCCGCTTCGGTCGGCGACCCGGCCGTCACCGTGGTCAACGGCGCGGACGGCCCGATGGCGCTCGACCGCGAGTCCCTCGACGCGGGCGAGATCGCCGCGACCGCGACGGTCGACGCGCAGGCCGCGCTCCCCTACGACCAGCGCCTCCTGGCGATCGACGACGGCACGGTGACCGTGCTGGAGCGCGACGGCAGCGGCGGGCGAGCACTCGCCGAGGACTGCCCGGACCCGCAGTCCCCCACCGTCACCCGCCGCGGCGCCGTGTTCGCATGCGCCGACGGGGCGCTGCTGGTCTCCGGTGAAGGCGACCTGACCGCGGAGAAGATTCCCTATCCCGCAGGAGCGAGCGTCGACGGCGGCCTCCACCACCGCCCCGGCACCGCGGTGCTCGCCGCCCGCACCGGGGACGGCGGCGTCCTCGTGCTCGACCTCAAGGCGCGCACGTGGACCGCCCTCGACCGGACCGCACACGACCTGGCCGACGCGGTCGCGGTGAGCGCGACCGGTGAGGACTCGCCCGTCCTCGTCCTCACGGAGGACGGCGTGCTCCGCTCCTTCGACCCCGCCACCGGCGCCGCGCTCGCGCAGACCGAGCTGATGGCCGTCACCGACGGCGCCGCGATCCAGGTCGACACCGCCCGCGCGTACGTCAGCGACCCCGAGGGCACCGCGGTCCACGAGATCGACTACCGGGACGACCTGCGCCTGGCCCGCACCTTCGACCTGGACTTCCGGCCCGACCTCATGGTGGAGACGGGATGGTAGCCGCGCTCACGCGACGCGCACTGGTGTCGCTCCCCGCCCTCGCCGCCCTGTCGGCTTGCACTGCAACGGGATCGGACCGCTCCGGCATCGTCGTCACCACGAACATCCTCGGCGACCTCGTGCGCAACGTCGTCGGGGAGCGGACCGAGGTCACGGTCCTCATGGCCGCGGGCGCCGACCCGCACTCGTTCGGCGTCTCCGCGCAGCAGGCCGCGTCACTCGAACGCGCGGAGCTGCTGGTGCACAACGGCCTCGGCCTCGAAGAGGGCGTCCTCAGCCACATCGAGGCGGCCGTCGCGACCGGCGTACCCGACCTCGCGGTCGGCGAGCACGTCGACCCGATCGACTACACCGCCGACGAGACCGCCGGGCAGCCCGACCCGCACTTCTGGACCGACCCGGTGCGCGTGAGCGAGGCCGTGGACCTCATCGCGGACAAGGTGATCGAGCACGTCGCGGGCGTCGACGCCGACGAGGTCCGCGCCAGCGCGGACGCATACCGATCGCAAGTGGACGACCTCCACGCGGACGCCGTCGCGGCGTTCGAGCAGATCCCTCCAGAGCATCGCAAGCTCGTCACCAACCACCACGTCTTCGGGTACCTGGCGCAGCGGTACGGCTTCGAGGTGATCGGGGCGGTCATCCCCAGCGGCACCACCCTCGCCTCGCCCAGCGGCTCCGACCTGAAGGACCTCGCCGACGCCGTCGCCGCCTCCGGCGTCCCCGTCGTGTTCGCGGACTCCTCGCAGCCCGAGCGGCTCATCGAGGCCATGGCCGAGGAGACCGGGCTCGACATCGCGATCGTCCCGCTGTTCACCGAGTCCCTCACCGAACCCGGTGGAGGCGCCGGGACCTACCTCGAAATGGCGGCCGCCAACACCGCGGCCATCGCCGAGCACCTCGCCCCGCAATGACGGACACCCCGCCCATCAGCGGGCCCGCCCCGGGCCCCGACACCCAGAAAAGGATCCACATGAGAACCCGCACCCTATGGACGCCCGCGCTCCTGAGCACCGGGCTCGTGCTCGCCGCCTGCGGCGGCCCCGCCGAGGAGGCCGCCGAGACCGATCCCGTCGAGGTCAACGACGCGCTCGTCGCCACCTACGACGGCGGCATCTACGTCCTCGACGGCGAGACGCTCGAAGTCGTGGAGGACATCCCGCTCGAAGGCTTCAACCGGCTCAACCCCGCCGGGGACGGGCGGCACGTGCTCGTGACCACCCCGACCGGGTTCCGCGTCCTCGACGCGACCGGCGCCGCGCTCTCCGACGACGAGTTCCCGGCCGCCGAGGCCGGACACGTGGTCAACCACGCGGGCGCCACGGTGCTCTTCGCCGACGGCTCCGGCGAAGTCACGATCTTCGACCCGCAGGACCTCGGCGACGGGCTCCCCGAGACCGAGACGTTCACGACCGAGCACCCGCACCACGGTGTGGCCGTTGAGCTGGCGAACGGCGAGCTGCTCGTGACCCTCGGGGACGAGGAGTTCCGGCCCGGCGTCCAGGTCCTCGATGCGGACCGCAACGAGATCGCACGCAGCGAGGAATGCCCCGGCGTGCACGGGGAGTCGGCCGCCGCCGACGAGACGATCGTCGTCGGCTGCGAGAACGGCGTGCTCGTCTACCGCGACGGCGCGCTCACCAAGATCGACAGCCCCGACGAGTACGGCCGCATCGGCAACTCCCGCGGCCACGAGGACTCCACGTTCGTCCTCGGCGACTACAAGGTCGACCCGGAGGCGGAGCTGGAGCGCCCCGAGCGCGTCTCCGTCATCGACACCGTCACCGGCGAGCTGACGCTCGTCGACGTCGGCACCAGCTACAGTTTCCGCTCCCTGGCCCGCGGCCCCGAGGGCGAGGGCCTGCTGCTCGGCACCGACGGCGCGCTCCACGTCATCGACATGGAGCAGGCGGCCGTCACCGCGTCCTACCCGGTCGTCGACGCCTGGGAGGAGCCCCTCGAATGGCAGGAGGCCCGCCCCGCGGTGTTCGTCCGCGGCGACACGACCTACGTGAGCGACCCGGTCGCGCAGAAGATCTACGCCGTGGACGTCGCGACCGGTGAGATCACCGCCGAGACCGAGCTCGCGGGCGCCCCCAACGAGATGACGGGCGTCTAGACCTTCCCCCGGCCCGCCGCGCGCAAGCACAGGGCGCGCGGCGGGCCTCTCCGGAACTCGGTTGCGCCCGTGCGGCGCGACTGCGAGACTTCCCGGTCATGGACTCCCGATCACCCGAGCTGCGCAGCGAACGGCTCGTCCTCGACCGGTACACGCCGTCCGACGAGGAGGACTTCGTCGCCTTGTTCATGGACGAGCGCGTCTCGCGGTTCATGGGCGACGGGCCCGAGCCCGAGGAGAGCGTGCGGGCGCTGTTCCGGCGGGTCTTCTCGAAGGTCTACGACACCGGCGCGTTCGACGTGTGGGCCGTCCGCGAGAACGGGTTCCTCGTCGGGCACGCCGAGATCAAGCCGACCGAGGTCTCCGGCGGCCACGAGCTCATCTACGCCCTCGCCCACCGCGCCTGGGGCCGCGGCCTGGGCACCGAGCTGGCGAGGACGATCACCGCCTACGGCTTCGACGTCCTCGGCCTCGACGCCGTCCACGCCACCGTCGCCGCCGAGAACACCGCCTCCCTCGCCGTCATGGGCAAGATCGGGTTCAAGCACATGCGCGACAAGGACAACGACGACGGCACCGTCACCCGCGTCCTCACCCTCGCCAAGGCCGACGCCCACTGGCACCGGCCCTAGGGCTCAGCGCAGCACGGCCGCCAGCAGGTCGGAGCCGAGTGCGGTCAGGTCGGACAGGCTGAGGGTGTAGCGGACGTAGCGGCCGTGGCGCTGGGAGGTGAGGAGGCCCGCGCGGCGCAGGACCGCGAGGTGGCGGGAGACCTCCGGGGGTGAGAGCTCCCAAGCGTGGGCGAGTTCGCCGGTGGTGTGCGCGCCGCGGGCCAGGGTGCGCAGCAGGCGCAGGCGCACGGGATGCGCGAGGGCCTCCAGCCGCAGCGTGACGGTCTCCAGCGAGACCGGCGCGGGCGCGTCCGGTTCGGCGACCGGGTACTGGACGACCGGCTGCCACCCGGCGGCGTAGACCGCGACCAGATGCGGGCGGCCGAAGACGCTGGGCAGGAAGGTGACTCCGGCCCCGTCGGCGGCGGTCGCCGAGTCCTGCAGCTTGTCCACGACGATGACGCCGCCGTCCGGCGCCAGCGCGACGGCGCTGGAGACCGACGTGAGCGCCGCACCGAGGCCCCGGCGCGCCAGCAGGTCGCTCTTCAGGCGCCGGTCGTCGGCGAGCTGCACGGCGACCCCGGCCCAGGCGGCGTCGAAGAACGCCTCGGCGCACTCCTCAAGGGTGCGGCGCACGCGCGCCCGCACGGCCGCGGGGTCCGCGAGCAGCCGCTCCGCGAACGCCTCCTGGACCGCGCCGCGGGCCTGGGCGAGGCCCAGGGCCCGGTCGCGCGCGGCCGCGTCGGCGAGCGGCGACGGGGCGGCGAAGCGGACCCGGTTGCTGCCGCAGGTGGTGACGAGTGCGGCGGTCACGTACGCCTCGTCGTCGATCCGGTCCACGTCGTCGAGCTCCTCGGCGAGCGTCGGCCGCGGGCGCGCGGGCACGAGGAAGTCCGCTCGTGAAGAGCGCCAGAGGAACTCCGCCTCCTTGAGCCGCTCGGCCAGCTCCGGCCGCAGCCCGGCCCAGACGCTTCCGGCCCACCCGACGTGCTGCGGGTGGTGCGCGGGCTCGGCCAGCACGTGCAGCATCGCGGTCAGCTCCGCCAGCGGGGACACCGAGAACCGCACCCGCCCGGGCGGCAGTCCGCCGATATCGATCCGCAACACCATGACCCCATTGTCGGCGGTCGCCGGACCGGTGGCCGCGTCGGTTGACGAACACCGTCAATCGACGCGGCCCCGCAGGCGGCCGACCGCATCGTTGACGCCATGCCGACCGCCCTGAAGACCCGGCCGCGCGACCTCGTCCGCGCCTCCGGAGGCCCCCGCTACGCCGTCGCCCTGTCGATCGACGCGATCGGCACCGGGCTGCTCCGGCCGTTCCTGCTGCTCTACGGCGTGACCGTGCTGGAGCTGTCCGCGCCCGCCACCGGCGTCGCCATGACCGCCGGGATCGTCGCGGCCCTCGCGTGCACGCCGTTCGTGGGGCAGTGGCTGGACCGGGGCGCGCGCAGCACCGTCGTGGCGGCGTCCATGCTGGTGCGGGTGCTGGGCGTGGCGCTGCTGCTCGCCTCGCCCGCCGGGAACGTGTGGACGTTCGCCGCGGCGGCCCTGCTCCTCGGCGTCGGCAATCAAGCGTGGCCCGCTGCCCACTCGGCGCTGGTCGCGACGGTCTCCCAAGGGCGCGAACGCGACGCGGCCCTCGCGGCCGGGCGGGCCCTGCGCAACGCGGGCATGGGCGCGGGAGCGCTCCTCGCCATCGCGTTCCTCACCGGCGGCGCCGCCGCCTTGCAGGCGCTCGCGGCCGTCACCGGGCTCGCCTACCTCGCGGCGGCGGCCCTGACCTGGTCGGTGCGCCTGCGCGCGGACCCGGCGGACGCCGAGGGCGGGGAGGAGCCCGCAGGGCCGCTGCCGCGGATGCGGACCCTGTTGGCCGCCAACGTCGTCTACACGTTCTGCCTCAACGTCCCCGAGATCGCGCTTCCCCTGGTCCTGGTGACCCAGCTCGACGCCTCCCCGGCCTGGTCGGCGGTCGTCTTCGTGGCGAACACGGTCATGGTGGTCACGTTGCAGGTGCCGGTCACGGTGCTGCTGTCGCGCTACCCGCGGCGGGCAGTGCTCGCGGCCGGCGGCGTGGTCCTCAGCGTCTCCTACCTCGGCTTCCTCGCCGCGACCCTGCTCGGCCACGGCTGGGCGGCCCCGGCGATCGCGGCGGTGTCGCTGGTCTGCACCTTCGGCGAGATCCTGTACGCGGGCACCGCGACCGCCCTCGTCACCGCCGTCGCCCCGGCCCGCGCGATCGGCCGCGCCCTCGCCCGCTTCCAGCTCTCCACCGGGTTCGGCCTCGCCGTCTCCCCCGCGGCGATCACTACCCTCGCCGCCCTCGGCCCGACCGCGCTCTGGGGCGCCCTCACCGCCGCGACCCTCGCCTCGGCCGCCGCCGTCGCCGCCGAGAAGGACCTCAGCCCGCGGTGACCGCATGGCGGTCAGGTCCGCGCCTCCCTCTGGGGCGCGGGCCGGTGCCCGCGGTCCCCGGTCAGGCCTTGACGACCGCCGTCGCGAACGACCACGGCGGCAGCTCGATGTCGACGCCGTCGTCGCCCTTGGCGGACAAGGACACCGGGGTCACCGGGGAGGCGTGGAACAGCTCGCCGTCGTCGGGTCCCGCGCCCGCGAGGAGCGTGATCGCCGCGGTCGCGGGGCCGGGGACCGCCACGTGGGCGGTCTTCGGGGTGTCCTCGGCGTTGACAAGGCGGACCACGTACTCGGTGCCGCCGTCGGCGTCGCGGGAGAGGACCCCCGCGGTGACCCGCTGCTCGGGCCGCAGGTCCTGCTCGTAGTCGTGGCGCAGCTCCCCGTCGGCCCAGACCTGCACGCGCGCGCCGTCGAGTTTCACCCTCACGTGGACGGGCTCGCCCGAGTGGAGGCCGCGCCACGGGACCGGCCCGTGGTCGCCGTTGCCGATGCCGTCGTCCGAGCGGTTGACGACGGTGAACTTGTTCTGCCACATACCGAACGAGACCGTGATCGAGCTGGCCGGGGCCTCGGGGCCGAGCTTGACCTCGAAGCCGTCCTCGCCGTCCTCCTTGATGGCGGTGGACTCCAGCTCGCACGCGGTCGGGTCGATGGAGCCCAGGCGCACGCCGTCGCCGTCGATCCCGGTGCGCGCGTCGGGGACCGGCTCGCCGTCGAGCCTGATGCCGGTGAAGGCGACGGAGGCGCGCGCCGAGGACAGGACCGCGGTGCCGATCGTCGGGAGCTCCACGGGACGGTGCTGGACGCCTTCGAGTTCGACGGCGTGGACCCGCTGCCCCCGTTCGGCGCCGAACGCCTGCTGCACGTAGTAGGAGGCGCTGGGCCGCACCTCGTCGGCGGTGAAGTAGATGAGGTCGGGCGTCCACTGCGCGTGCCCGACGCGGGCCAGCAGCGGCGCGTACGACGCGAGCTTGACGACCTCGGGGCGGCGCTCCATCGCGGTCATGTACGCGGCCTCGGCGAGCGCCGACCTGACCCGGCTGGACCACGCCGCGTACTCCCCCAGGTAGACCTTGGGGCCCTCGGGGTCGTAGGCGTTCCAGCGGTCGAGGTTCTGGTGGTACCAGCGGGGATTCTGGTAGCCGTGCTCGTCGACGACCGGGATCGCGCGCTCGCGCGCGAACGCCCACCCGGCCTCGTAGTCGGCGCCGTGGGGGGCGGGGCCGACGGTGCCGATCGGGGTGATCTCGGGGCAGGCGGCGCGCAGGGCGTCCTCGATGCGGGCGTACCGGTCCTTGAACTGGTCGGTGATCTCGTCCTCGTTGCCGACGCCGAGGTAGCGCAGTCCGAAGGGCTCGGGGTGGCCGAGTTCGATCCGCTTCGCGCCCCAGCGGGTCTCGGGTCCGCCGTTGGCGAACTCGACGAGGTCGAGCACATCCTGGATGTAGGCGTCCATCTCCGCGTCGGGGATCGCGTGCTGGCCGCCGGGCGAGTTCTGGCAGCAGACCCCGGCGGCGACGATCGGGATCGCGGTGGCGCCCACGGCTTCGCAGAGTTCGAAGTATTCGAGGTACCCGATCTGGCGGGACTGGTGGTATCGCCAGATGTTGAATGCTTGGACGCGCTCGTGGCGGGGCCCGATGGTGTCCTTCCATTGGTACATGTTCGCGAGGCCGTAGCCGTGCGCGAGGCAGCCGCCGGGGAAGCGGATGAAGCTCGGGTGGAGGTCCTTCAGGGCCTGGAGGAGGTCGGGGCGGAAGGTGAGCGGCTCGCCGTCCGCGCCGAGGGGCCGCAGGGAGATCGCGTCGATGTCGACCAGGGCCCCGGCGGGGACGGCGAGGCGCAGCTCCCCGCGGCCGTCGGCGGCCGCTTCGAGGTCGGCCTCCACGAGCCGCCAGCCGCCTTGGGGCACTTCGAGGACGGCGGCGGCGCCTCCGGCGGCCTGGACGTCGATCGCGGTGTCGGCGTCGGCGCGCGCGAACAGCGAGAGGCGCAGGCGCTCGCCGCGGGCCGCGCCGACGCCGTCCCAGCCGCCGTTCGCGAGCGCGGCCGGGCCGGTCAGGCGCGCGTAGTGGACGTTGTTCGGATGCAGCGGGTCCTCGGTCCGCACCGACACCTCGCCTTCGGAGGACCAGCCGGTGAGCGGGCCGAAGCCCTCGCGCTCGGAGGCGTCGAACTCGAAGTCGCCGTTGCGGACCCGCTCGGCGTTGAGGCCGCCGTCGAGGGCGTCGTTGAGGTCCTCGATGAACAGGCCCCACAGGTCGGGGGCGGCCTCGGCCACGGCGTCGCCGACGCGGACGGTGAATCGCTGGCTCACAGGGGTGCCTTCCTGAACAAGGTCTGTTTATCGGTAAAGCACGAACACTGTAGCGGCTCGGGGACCGGTGGTGTCAAGCCCCTCGCAGCTCCGCGCCTCCTCGGGCCGGGCTTACGCGCGCAGCTCGAAACGCTGCGGAAGCGGCCGGGCGGCGCCGGCCGCGAGTGAGGGCCGCCCGGCGATGCCGGGCGGCCCTGTATCGGCGGGTATTACTCGGGGTCCATGGGCCGCTGGGCGGGGCGGGTCATCGACTCGGCCTGCGCGGGCGGCGCGTCCTCGGTCTGGCGGTCGTACATGGTGCGGCTCGGGTTCGCGAAGGGCTCGCCCGGCTGGGTGTCCTTGGTGCTCCAGTCGGACGCCTCGCCGGCCCGGTAGCCGTCGTACTCGGCTTCGGCGGCGGTGCTGGTCGCCGCGAGGGACCAGATCACGAACACGTCGACCGCGATCACGGTGATCGCCCACAGCGGCTGGTACGGCATCCAGAAGAACTGCGCGGTCGCCGAGAGCACCGCGAGCACGATGCCGATCCAGCGGGCCCACGCGCGGCCCGAGAAGATGAACATACCGGTCACGGCCGCGAGCGCACCGATGATGAGGTGCGTCCAGCCCCAGCCGGTGAGGTCGAGCTGGAGCATGTAGTTCGGCGTGGTCACGAAGATCTCGTCCTCGGCGATCGCGGCGAGGCCCATGAGGACCTGCCAGACGCCGACCATGATCATCAGGCACGCGGCAAGCGTTGTCCCCCCTGCCGCCCATGCCGCTCGGCTGTTGTTCTGCGCCATAGTGATGCCTCCGTTCGACCTGGAGACGGCCGCGGAACCCGGCGGTGCCCTCAGGCCCGCAGGCCGCCAATCAGCCTGATCGTAACGCCGGAAACCATCAGAAATTGGTTATTGTTCACATTCGGTCCCGCTAGCGGGCCAGGAGGCCCCGCACGAACGCGGCGATGCGGGCCGGGTCCTCCTCGGCCATGAAGTGGCCCAGGTCGACCGGCTCGTACGCGAAGTCGGGCGCCCAGGCGGCCCAGATCTTCTCGGGGTCGAAGCCGAGCCTGCTCCCCCAGTCCTGGGAGATCGCGGCGACGGGCATGGCGAGGGTGCGGCCCTCGGCGCGGTCGGCGCGGTCCATGTCGAGGTCGATCCCGGCGGTGGCGCGGTAGTCGGCGACGATCGACGGCACCGCGTCCACGGAGGCGCGGAGGTAGTGCTCGCGCAGCTCAGGAGCGAACGTGGTCCCGGCGGGGTCCCAAGCGTCGAGGAACGACGCGAAGAAGTCCTCGGCCACGGCGGCGATCATCCGCTCGGGCAGGCCCTTCGGCTGCGCCATGAGGTAGAGGTGCCAGGCGACCTTCGCGTCGGCGCCGTGCAGGACGTCCCAGGAGTCCAGGGTCGGGAGCACGTCGAGGATGCCGAGGTGCGAGACGGCCTCCGGGTGGTCGAGGCCCGCGCGGACGCCGACGAGCGCGCCGCGGTCGTGGCCGACCAGGGCGAAGCGGTCGTGGCCGAGGCGGGCGGCGACGGCGATGACGTCGTTCGCCATGGTGCGCTTCGAGTACGCGTCCGGGGCGGTCTCCTCGGGCTTGTCGCTGTCGCCGTAGCCGCGGAGGTCCGGGGCGATGACGGTGTGGTCGCGGACGAGGTCCTGCGCGACGGCGCTCCACATCAGGTGGGTCTGCGGGAAGCCGTGCAGGAGGACCACGGGCGGGCCCTCGCCCGCGTGGGCGACGTTGAGGTCGACGCCGTCGGCGCCGGGGATGCGGTCGTAGGCGAAGCCGGGGATCGCGGTCATGACTGGTCCTTTCGGTCGGTGGTCTGGATATCGGCGGCCGGGATGGAGGCGGGAGTGGGGCGGCCGGAGAAGATGCCGTGCTGTCCGGCGGCGACGCCGCTGCGCAGGGCGGGGATGAGGACGGCGTCGGTGAGCGCCTCGCGGTAGGCCGCGTCGGTGGTGAGGCCGTTGAGCTTGCGGAGGACCAGCACCGCGGCGCCGACCTCCTCGTAGGCGAACGGGTCGGCGGTGGCGGGGAGTTCGCCGCGTTCGATCGCGGCGCGGAGCACGGCGTCGGTGAGGCGGGCGCCGGTCGGGCCCGCGGAGTCCTCGATGTACTGGCAGAGTTCCGGATCGCGAAGGCCCGCTTGGAGGATGGTGAGGCTGACGGAGGAGCCCGCCTCCATGGTCGCCTCCAGGCGTTCGAGCAGGGCGAGCAGGTCGCCGCGGAGCGAGCCGGTGTCGATCGGGTCCGGCTTGTTGCCCGCGGCGGGCCCGGCCTTGATGGCGGCGACGACCATCTCCTGCCTGGTGGCCCAGCGGCGGTAGAGGGTCTTCTTCGAGGCCTGGGCGCGGCGGGCGACCTCCTCGAAAGTCACGCCGTCGATCCCCGCTTCTCCGAGCAGGGCGAGCACGATCCGCAGGATCTCCGCCTCGCGGGCGTCGTCGCGCGGGCGACCCGGGGGCCGCGATTGCACATTAGGATACGTCACGGGTCGTATCCTAACGCGGTTCCGGAGCGCCCCGGCCCACCCGGGAGCCGGGTCAGGCGGCGGCGTACATCCGGGCGACCTCCGCGGCGGTGCTCGCGAGGTCCTCGCGCAGCTCGGGCGGGGAGAGGACCTGCACGTCGGTGCCGAAGTCGAGCAGGCGGCGGGCCACGGCGACGGACCGGAAGCGGAGCCTGACGCGGACCCAGTCGGGGTCGTCGTCGTTCGCGGGGAAGCCGCCCTCGGGCGGCGGCGCGGCGAGGTCGGCGAGGTGGCGGTAGACGAAGCGGCCCACGGCGTCCCGGCGGACCCGGACCTCGGCGGCGACTTCGTCGATCCGGTCGCGCAGCTCGCGCCACAGCGCGTCGAGCTCGACACCCGCGCGGCGGCGGGCGGGCTCGTCGAGGACCCTCGCGCCGACGATCCGGTCGGCCGCGAACAGCCGCGGCCCGCCTTCCGCGTCGGCCACGAGGTACCAGACGCCCGCCTTGTCGACCAGGCCGTACGGGTCGATCACGTCGGCGTGCAGGCCGCCTTCGCCGCGCCAGTAGTGCAGTTGCAGGCGCCGGTCGGTGAAGACCGCCTCCTTGAGCGCGTCGAGCCCGCCCGCGGGCTCGTCCTCGCGCCGCCAGCGCACCGGGTCGATGATGATGCGCCGGTCGATGAGCTCCATGGCGTCGCGGTGCGGCGCGGGCAGCGCGGCCATGGCCTTGCGGACCGCGGACCCGAGCACGTCGCCGATCCCGTCCCCGGCCCGCTCCCCCGTGGCGAGCGCGAGGAGCGCGCCCGTCTCGTCGTCGGCCATCCCGGCGACGCTCGTGCGGTACTCGGGCGCGAGCGTGATCCCGCCGTACCGGCCCCGCTCGGTGGCGAGGGGGACGCCGGACCGGACGAGGAACCGCACGTCGCGCAGCACCGTGTTGGTGGTGACCCCGAGCCGCGCGGCGAGGTCCGGCGACGACAGCCGCCCGTGCTCGCGCAGCAGGAGCAGCATCTCCAGGAGTCGTTGCGTCCGCAGGCTCATAGCGCGCCAGCCTATCCCGGGCGGACGCTCGGCGGCACCTGGATCAGCGCGACGCCGTCGCCTCCCGGGAGTGGGCGTCGAGGGCGGCGGTCTCGGCGTCGGTGAGGCGCAGTTCGGCGGCCGCGGCGAGTTCGGCGGCCTGCTCGGGGCGGGAGGCGCCCGGGATGGCGACGACCGTGTCGCCGTAGTAGGCGAGCAGCCAGGCGAGCGCGATCTGGCTCGGGGAGGCGCCGTGGGCCCTGCCGATCGCCGTGAGTTCGTCGATGAGCGGGCGGGTGCGTTCGACGGCGCGGGGACCGAAGCCGCCGATCCAGCGGCGGATCGGCAAGACCTGCTTCAGGCGCTCGGGGTCGTCGTGGAACTTCCCGGTGAGGAGGCCGGACCGCAGCGGTGAGAACGCGATGAGCGTGACGCCGAGGTCGCGGGCGGCGGCCAGGACGCCGTCGGTCTCGGCGTTGCGGTGCAGGAGGTTCAGTTGGATCTGGTTGGAGGCCAGCGCGAGTCCTTCGCCTTCGAGGACCGCGGCGGCGCGGCGCATCTGGGCGGCGCTGAAGTTCGAGACGCCGACCGCGCTCACTTTGCCGTCGGTTTGCAGCCGGGCCATGGCTTTGACCTGGGCGGGGATGGAGGAGAGGCTGCCGTGGGGCATGTGGATCTGGTGGAGGTCGATCGGGAAGTCCTGGAGTGCGGCGAGGCGGTCGCCGATGGTGGCGGGGATGCTGCGGGCGGTGCGTCCGACGGGCTGCCATTTGGTGGCGATCGCGACCTCGCCGGGCTTGACGCCGTGCTCGCGCAGGGCCGTGGTCAGGGCCCGCTCGGAGTGGCCGCCGCCGTACATCTCGGCGGTGTCGAACCAGGTGACGCCGCCGTCGAGGGCGGCGCGGACGATCGCGGTGGCGGTGTCCTGCGCGGTGGCGCGGTAGAACCGCCCGGCCGCGCCGGTGTTGCTGAACTGCATGCAGCCCAGGCCGATCGGGCTGAGTTCGCGGCCGGTGCGGCCGAGTCTGCGGAGTTGCATGGCGCCTCCCGTCGAGGGAATTCGTGAGACAATTGTGTCTCATCATGATACATATTTGTCTCTCGATTAGGCTCCCGCCATGATCCGACGCCGCGACCCCGCCGCCGAACGCCTCCTCGACGCCGCCGCCCGCGTCTTCACCGAACGCGGGCCCGGCGCGGGCATGGCCGAGGTCGCCGCCGCCGCGGGGGTCGGGCGCGCGACTCTGTACCGCTACTTCCCGAGCAGGGACGCGCTGCTGCGCGGCCTCGTGGAGGCCGCCGCCGCGGAGGTGCAGCAGCGGATCGCCGACGCCGACGTGGACGCCGTCGACGCCCGCGAGGGCGTCGCGCGCCTCTGCCGCGGATTCATGACCGCCGGGGCCCGGTACGCGTTCCTGGCGAACCTCGGCGACGAGCCGCAGAAGGACCCCGAGACGGCCCGGCGCCTGAACGAACCCGTCCGCCGCCTCCTCGAACGCGGCGTGGCCGAGGGCCGCATCAGGTCGGACCTGCCGATCGAGGTGCTGTTCGCGCTGTTCACCGGCCTGGTCACCCAGGCCCTGCGGCTCCTGGCCGACGGCGCGGCCGGCCCCGAGCAGGCGTGCGCGGCGGTCGTGTCGGTGTTCTTCGACGGCGTCGAGCCGCGCGACACCCCGAAGTAGCCCGCGTGCGCACACGCGCCGGCCGCCGCTGAGGAGGGGTTCCGGCCGCGGCGGAAGTGAGGGCAGGGCACGCCGAACCTGTTGCGGCCGCGGGCCTCCTCGAACTTGTCTTCCAGTGCCCCAATGGGTTTCAATGGTTCCGGACACGATCCGCCCCACCCCGCCGGGCACTCCCCGGAGCACTGACAGGCAGTCACATGACCGAACCCGCCGCGCGATTCCGCGACGTCCTCGCCGTCCGCGAGTTCCGATTCCTCTGGCTCGCCCAGGCCCAGTCGCGCGTCGGCGACCAGATCGCGCGGGTCGCCGTCGCGCTGCTGGTGTTCGAGCGGACCGACTCGGCGGCGCTCACCGCGCTGACCTACGCGCTCACGTACCTGCCGCCGCTCATCACGGCCCCGCTCCTGGCCGGACTGGCCGACCGGTACTCGCGGCGGGCCGTCATGGTCGCCGTCGACCTCCTCCGCGCCGTCCTCATCGGCGCCATGGCCATCCCGGGGCTGCCGCTGCCGATCGTCGCGGTCCTGCTGGTGGCCGTCACCTGCCCCGAACCGCTGTTCTCGGCCGCCCGCATCGCCACCGTCCCCAAAGCGCTGCCGGGGAACCTGTTCCCGGTCGGCATGAGCATCGCGACCTCCACCGACCAGATCGCGCAGATCGCCGGGTTCGCCCTCGGCGGTGTCATCGTGAACGCCTACGGCCCCCACACCGCGCTCGCGGTCAACGCCGCCACGTTCCTGGTCTCGGCGGCGCTCCTCCAGTTCGGCATCGGGCCGCACGTCCCCGAGCACGACGACCCGAGCTCCCGTCGCGGCAGCGGGTTCGCCCTCGCTGGAATCCGTCTCGTCGTCGGCGACAAGCGACTCCTCGCCATCGCGGGCCTGGTGTGGCTGGTCGGCCTCTACGTGGTCGCCGAGGCGCTCGCGGCCCCCTACGCCGCCGAGATCGGCGCGGGCCGGGAGTCGGTCGGGCTCCTCATGTCCTCCATCGTGATCGGCACCGCCGTCGGCGCGCTCCTGGTGGCGCGCCTGGGAACCGAGTGGCGGCGGCGGCTGACCGTCCCGCTCGCGGTCGCCGCCGGCCTGGCGCTCGCCGCGACGGCGGCCGCGCCGCCCCTGTGGGCGACCTTCGCACTGTGGACGCTCGCCGGAGTCTGCCACGCCTACATCGTGCTCGCCCAGGTCCGCTTCACCCTGTTCATCCCCGACGGCATGCGCTCACGCGCCATCGGCTTCGCCGCCGCGGGGCTCCAGACCGCGCAGGGCCTCGGCATCGCCCTCGGCGGCCTGCTCGCCCAGGCGCTCTCCCCGTCGCTCGCGATCGGCATCTGCGCCGCCACGGGGGCCCTGACCGCCCTGGTCATCGGCCTCGCATCACGGGAGGCCGTCGACCTGTTCGGCGGAGCGGCCCGCCGCTCCGCAGAGCGGGTTCAGAGGGTGTAACCGAAGTTCCTGCATGCCTGCTGTATCTCGTAGAGAATCGATTCAGTGTCCTCCTCGTCAGGACTGATTCCCTTGTCCTCGAACTCGATGCAGGCCGGTTCCCAGTATCGGTAGAGCGCCACCATGTCGCTGATTTCGTATATGCCCTCGACGTTCTCGAAGTCTTGAACGTATTCCTCAGACCGATCGCTGTCGGTCAGTTTGACGTGGAAGGAGGACGGCAGCGTATCGGCCTCTGCGCTATCCAGGATTTCAGGCTGGTCTGCGAAGGTGTCCTGGAAGTGTTCGAAGGCTTCCGCCTGGGACTCGAACTCGACCTCCTCGGTGAGCGGATGCTGCTGGAGCGCAGTCTCAATCTGCTCCAGGACGTCGTCCTCGATGTCGCGTTCAAGGTAGATGATCACATCCACGTCGCCGGGAAACTCATGGGCCGGCACCTCTTCCTCGCGGAGGAGGAAGTACGCGAGCGTCCCGGCGACCGCGACTCCCACGCACAGGGCCGCAATCGCGAGTGTTCGGCCGAGGGGCATCTTGGCAGGACCGGTGATCGTGGACATGGCCCCAGGGTACTGAAAAAGCAGAAACCGGTGGGTACGAGCGAAGGTCGTTCGCATCGGTCACCCACCGACCCGCCGCGCCGCGGTCGCCGGCGGTGGTGTCGGAGTTGGAGCCGTGTTGTGACCGTCGCGGGTTGACCCGTGGTCGGAGGCTTGCCTAACCTAAGTTACTGTCGGTCGGCCGCCCACCACGCTAGGAGCACCCCTTGTTCGCGACCTTTCTCGTCGGTCTGCGCGAAGGACTGGAAGCGACGCTCATCGTCAGCATCCTCGTCGCCTGCCTCGTCAAGACCGACCAGCGCCGGTACCTGCCGCACGTGTGGGGCGGCGTCGCCGTCGCCGTGCTGCTGTCGATCGGGGCGGGGGCGGCGCTCCAGTACGGGAGCACGCGGCTCAGCTTCACCAGGCAGGAGCGCTTCGAGGCGATCACCTCGGTGCTCGCGGTCGCGTTCGTGACCTGGATGATCTTCTGGATGCGCGGCGCGGCCAAGCACATCGCCGGGGACCTGCGCGACAAGCTGGGCGAAGCGATCGGCATGGGGCCCTTCGCGGTCGTGCTCATCGCGTTCCTCGCCGTGATCCGCGAGGGCCTGGAGACCGCGCTCATCCTGTACTCGATGGTCGACTACGCCGACGACCCGGCCGCCTCGCTCGGGGCCGCGGGCGGCGGCATCGCCGTCGCGGTCGCCATCGGCTTCGGCCTGTACCAGGGCGCCATCCGCGTCAACCTCTCCAAGTTCTTCACCTGGACCGGCGCGCTGCTGGTCCTGGTGGCCGCCGGGCTCCTCAAGTACGGCGTCCACGACTTCCAGGAGGCCGGCGACCTGCCCGGCCTGAACGACCTCGCGTTCGACCTCAGCCCCGTCCTCGCCCCCGGCACCTGGTACGCCGAGATCCTCTCCGGGATGTTCAACCTGACCCCGGCCCCCACCGTGATCGAGACGATCGCCTGGGCCGCGTACCTCGTGCCGGTCCTCGTCCTGTTCCTCATGCCCCGCAAGCAACCCGCTCCCGTGCCCGCCGCGGCGACCGAGACAACCGATTAGGAGAACCATGCGCCACCACCGCATCGCCGCCGCCGTCGCGGCGGCCCTCGCCGCCGCGGGCCTGGCCGCCTGCACCGAGAAGCCCGAGGAGGGCGCCGACGGCGGGCCCATCGCGGTGACCGCCACCGACGACTCCTGCGAGGTCGCCGCCACCGAGGCCGAAGCCGGGGCGGTCACGTTCGCGGTCAGCAACGACGGCACCAAGGTCACCGAGTTCTACGTCTACGCCGAAGGCAACCGGGTCATGGGCGAGGTCGAGAACATCACGCCCGGCCTCACCCGCGAGCTCATCGTCGAGCTGCCCGCCGACGAGTACGAGACCGCCTGCAAGCCCGGCATGACAGGCGACGGCATCCGCGGCGTCTTCACCGTCACCGGCGAGGCCGCCGACCTCAGCGACGACGAGGCGCTCCAGGCCGCGGTCGACTCCTACAAGACGTACATCGCGAACCAGTCCGAAGCGCTCCTCGACAAGACCGGCGAGTTCACCGAGGCCGTGAAGGCCGGCGACGTCGAAGGCGCGAAGGCCCTCTACCCGGTCGCCCGCACCTACTGGGAGCGCATCGAGCCGGTCGCCGAGATCTTCGGCGACCTCGACCCGAAGGTCGACGCCCGCGAGGACGACTTCCCCGCCGGCCCGACCGACCCCGCGTTCACCGGCTTCCACCGGCTCGAATACGACCTGTGGATCACCGGCGACGTCTCGGCCTCCGCACCCGTGGCCGACCAGCTCATGACCGACGTCCAGGAGGTCGTCGAGCGCGCCGCGTCCGAGGAGCTGTCCCCGCTCCAGCTCGCCAACGGCGCCAAGGAACTCCTCGACGAGATCGCCACCGGCAAGATCACCGGCGAGGAGGACCGCTACTCGCACACCGACCTGTGGGACTTCGCGGCCAACCTCGAAGGCTCCGAAGCCGCCGTCGCCTCCATGCGGCCCGTCCTCGAAGCACGCGACCCCGACCTGGTCGCCGAACTCGACGAGCAGTTCGCCGCCGCGCACGCCGCGCTCGAAGCCCACCGCGACGGCGACGGCTGGCGGCTCCACAATGAACTGACCGAGGCCGAACTCCAGGCGCTGTCCGACGCGATCAACGCGCTCGCCGAACCCGTCAGCCGGGTCGCCGGCGCCATCGCCGGGTAGCGGGGGCCGACCATGAAGCGACGCACCGCGATCGGACTCGGCGCCGGCGGCGTCCTCGCCGCCGGGGCCGGGCTCGCCGCCGGGAGGCTCCTCCCCGACGCCCCGGCCGCGCAGGCGGACGGCGGCGCCGACGAGGCCATCGACTTCTTCGGCGCCAACCAGGCCGGGATCGTCACGCCCGCGCAGGACCGCCTCCACTTCGCCGCGTTCGACGTCCTCACCGAGGACCGGAACGACCTCGTCGACCTGCTCAAGGCCTGGACGGCCGCCGCCGCGCGGATGTGCGGCGGCGACTACGCCGGGCCCGGCGGGGCCGTCGGCGGCGACTACTACGGGCCGCCCGAGGACACCGGCGAGGCCCAGGGCCTCCCGGCCTCCGGGCTGACGCTCACGATCGGGTTCGGGCCGTCGCTGTTCACCACTGCGGACGGCGCGGACCGGTTCGGGATCGCCGACCGCAGACCCGAAGCGCTGCAACCGCTGCCGGGCTTCCCGCTGGACGACCTCGACCCGGCGATCTCCGGCGGCGACCTGTGCGTGCAGGCCTGCGCGAACGACCCGCAGGTGGCCGTCCACGCCATCCGCAACCTCTCGCGCATCGGCTTCGGCACGGTCGGCGTCCGCTGGTCGCAGCTCGGCTTCGGCCGCACCTCTTCGACCTCGCGGACGCAGGCCACGCCCCGGAACCTCATGGGGTTCAAGGACGGCACCGCGAACCTCAAGGCAGAGGAGACCGAGGCCCTCGACGAGCACCTGTGGGTCGCCGCCGACGACGGCCCCGCGTGGCTGGCCGGCGGGTCGTACCTGGTGACCCGCCGGATCAGGATGATGGTCGAGACCTGGGACCGCACCTCGCTCGCCGAGCAGGAGGCGATCTTCGGCCGCGACAAGTCCGAGGGCGCGCCGCTGGGCGCGGCCGCCGAGTTCGACGAGCCCGACTTCGACGCGACCGAAGGCGGCCAGCCGGTCATCCCCGAGCTCGCGCATGTGCGCCTGGCGCATCCGTCGAACCACGACGGCGCTCGGATGCTGCGGCGCGGCTACTCCTTCGTCGACGGCACCGACGACCTCGGCCGACTCGACGCGGGACTGTTCTTCATCGCCTACCAGCGCGACCCGCGCCGCGCGTTCATCCCGGTCCAGGAGTCCTTGGCGGCCAACGACGTCCTCAACGAGTACATCAAGCACGTCTCCTCGGGCCTCTTCGCCTGCCCGCCGGGCGTGGCCGACGCCGACGACTGGTGGGGCCGGACACTGTTCGCCTAGCGTCAGGGTCGCGGGGGGATCTCGCCGCTTCCTCTGACGATGAGGGTGGTGCCGACGACGACGCGGTGGGCCGGGGAGGCGTCGCCGTCGAGGCGGGCGAAGACGCGTTCGGCGGCGATGCGGCCGAGGTCCTCGGGATGCTGGGCGATGACGGTGACGCCGGGTTCGAGGAGGTCGGCGAGCTCGATGTCGTCGAAGCCGACGAGGGCGGTGTCGCGGTGGCGGCCGCGGTCGCGCAGCGCGTGGAGCGCGCCGATCGTGATGAGGTTCTGGGCGCTGAAGACGGCGGTGGGGGCGTCGGGCCCGTCGAGCAGGCGCAGCAGGGCCTCGCGGGCGCTGTTTTCGTCGTGGAGGTCTTCGATCACGTGGACGTCGGCAGCCGGGATGCCGCCGCGGCGGATCGCGTCGAGGAAGCCCTCGCGGCGGTGGTGCGCGGTGGTGATGCCGCGGAGGTCGCCGAGGTAGGCGAGGCGCCGATGCCCGTGGGAGAGCAGGTGTTCGACGGCGCGGGCGGCGCCGCCCGCGTTGTCGCTGACGACGGCGTCGGCCTCGATGCCGGAGGGCTCGCGGTCGACGAACACGATCGGGGTGCCGCGGCGCAGCTCCGGGAGCAGATAGGTCTGCTTGGCGGTGGCGGTGGTGAGGATGAGCCCGTCGACGCGGCGGCGCAGGAACGCGGACACGGCCTCCCGTTCGCGCTGCGGGTCGTCGTCGAGGCTGGAGGCGAAGACGGCGACGCCGCGCCCGGCCGCGGCGTCCTCGACCGCGCGGTGGACGGCGCCCGCGAAGGGGTTGTCGACGCTGCCGACGAGGAGGCCGAGCGTGCGGGTGCGGCGGTCGGCGCGGCGGAGGTTCCCGGCGTGGAGGTCCGGCTCGTAGTCGAGGGCGCGGGCGGCGTCGAGGACCCGCTGCGCGGTCTCGGCGGTGACGTTCGGCTCGCCGTTGATGACCCGCGAGACGGTCTTGACGCCGACCCCGGCGAGCTCGGCGACCTGCCGCATCGTCGGGCGGGAGCCGTTGCCCGAGACCTGTCGCTCTGACAACGATGTCACGATTTGACCTCCATGGATCGTGTGGTCTTGACTCTACACGGCCACATGAATTACAACTGTCGTTGACATCGTTGTCAATCGGGCGGCGATGCTCGACCCCCCAGGAGGAGATTCACCGATGAATCGCACCCTACGCAGCCGGGCCCTCGCGGCGACCGGCGCGCTCGCCGCGGGCGCCCTCGCGCTGACCGGCTGCTCCGGCGGCTCCGATGAGGACACCGTCGGCGTCACGCTCATCGTCAAGACCACCGCCAACCCGTTCTTCGTCGCCATGCAGGAGGGCGCCGAGGCCGCCGCCGAGGAGGCGGGCGTGGACCTCACGCTCGCGGCGGGCCGCGAGGACGGCGACGAGGAAACCCAGATCCAGGCGATCGAGAACGCCATCTCCCGCGGCGACGACGGCATCCTCATCACCGTGAACGGGCCGGGCGTCGAGGACGCGCTCGTGCGGGCGCGGGACGCGGGGCTGTACGTCATCGCCCTCGACACGCCGCCGTCCGACCCCGAGTCGGTCGACATCACCTTCGCCACCGACAACTTCCTTGCAGGCCAGCGCATCGGCGAGTGGACCGCCGCGCAGCTCGGCGGCGACAAGGCCGTCATCGCGATGATCGACCTCTTCGACGACAAGATCGTCTCGGTCGACGTCCAGCGCGACCAGGGCTTCCTGGACGGCATGGGCATCGACACCGCCGACCCCGAGGCCTTCGGGGACGAGGCCGCGACCGGGCAGTACTCCGGCGGCGAGTACGAGATCGTCGGGCACGAGGCCTCGCAGGGGGCCGAGGACGGCGGGCGCACCGCGGCCGAGAACCTCCTGTCGATCAACCCCGACATCAACGTGGTCTACACGATCAACGAGCCGGCCGCCTACGGCGCGTACGAGGCGTTCGAGGCCGCCGGGGCCACCGAAGGGCTGATCGTCGCGTCGGTCGACGGCGGTTGCGCCGGAGTCGACGCGGTCGCGGCGGGGACCATCGGCGCGACCAGCCAGCAGTACCCGGTGCGCATGGCCGAACTCGGCGTCGAGGCGATCCACTCGCTCGCCACGACCGGGGAGGCCCCCGAGACCACCGAGGGGCTCGACTTCTTCAACACCGGCGTCGAGCTGGTCACCGACCAGCCGCACGAGGGCATCGACTCGATCACCTCCACCGAGGCGGGCGACGTCTGCTGGGGCTAGGCCCGCAGACGTCGAGACATCGGAGCGAACGTGAACCAGCAGAACGCAGCTGCGGCGGCGGAGCCGGACCTGGCCGAGGAGTTCCTCGACCGGTCCACGCCCCTGCGCACCGTCCGCAACCTCCTCCACCGCCACCCGGCGATCAGCCCGGCCATCGTGCTCATCGCCGCCGTCGCCGTCTTCGGCGGCCTCAACGAGCGGTTCCTGGAACCGTCCAACCTGTCCCTGGTGAGCCAGCAGGTCGCGGTCGTCGGGACGCTCGCCCTCGCGCAGACGCTCATCATCCTCACCGCCGGGATCGACCTCTCGGTCGGCGCGGTCATGGTGCTCGCGTCGATGGTGGTCGCGCAGACCACCGTGCAGAACGGGGTCCCGGCGGCGGTCGGGCTCGTGCTCGGCCTGGCCGTGGGGCTCGGCGCGGGCGCGCTGAACGGGTTCCTGGTGACCAGGCTGAAGCTCCCGCCGTTCATCGTCACGCTCGGCTCGCTCAACGTCTTCCTGGCGCTGACGCTGCTGTACTCGGGCGGCGCGACCGTGCGCGGCGGGGACATGCCGGACCTGCTGACGCTCACCGGGGAGACCTTCTCCCTTGGGGGCGTGAACATCACGATCGGCGTGGTGATGATGCTCGTGCTGTACGTGGCGCTGGCGCTGATCCTCCACGGCACGGCCTGGGGCCGCCACGTGTACGCGGCCGGGGACGACCCGGAGGCGGCGCGGCTGGCGGGCATCAGGGTCCAGCGGGTGCTCGCGAGCGTCTACCTCGCGGCCGGGGCGATCCTCGCCGTCGCGGCGTGGATCCAGATCGGACGGTCGAACGCGGCCTCGCCGAACACCGGGGTGGACCTGAACCTCGACTCGATCACGGCCGTCGTCATCGGCGGGACGAGCCTGTTCGGCGGGCGCGGCACGGTCTGGGGGACCCTGCTGGGCGCCTTGATCGTCGGCGTCTTCCGCAACGGGCTCGCCCTGGTCGGCGTCGACATCCTGTGGCAGACCTTCGCGGTCGGCGTGCTCATCATCGCCGCCGTCTCGATCGACCAGTGGATCCGAAAGGCGCGCGCATGAGCACCGACGAGTCCGGCTCCCGCGAGCCGATCCTCCAGGCGACCGGCCTGGTCAAGACCTACGGCAGGGTCGTGGGCCTCGACGGCGTCGACCTCGACCTGTACCCGGGCGAGGTGCTGGCCGTCATCGGCGACAACGGCGCCGGGAAGTCGACCCTCATCAAGTGCCTCACGGGCGCGGAGATCCCGAACGAGGGCGAGATCCGGCTCGAAGGGCGGCGGGTGCAGTTCAAGCGCCCGCAGGACGCCCGCGCGCTCGGCATCGAGACGGTGTACCAGACCCTCGCGGTCTCCCCCGCGCTCGACATCGCCGCGAACCTGTTCCTGGGGCGCGAACTGCGCAAGCCGGGTCCCTTGGGGACGGTGCTGCGCGCGGTCGATACGAAGCGGATGCGGCAGAGGGCGAAAGAGGAGCTGGCCGAGCTGGGGATCACGACCCTCCAGGACGTCACGGTCCCGGTCGAGAACCTCTCGGGCGGACAGCGCCAGGCCGTGGCGGTGGCGCGGGCGGCGGCCTTCGGCTCGAAGGTGGTCGTGCTCGACGAGCCGACCGCGGCGCTGGGCGTGCGCGAGTCGCGGCAGGTGCTGGAGCTGATCGCGAGCCTGCGCGACCGGGGCGTGCCGGTCATCCTGATCTCGCACAACATGCCGCAGGTCTTCGAGGTGGCCGACCGCATCCACATCCAGCGGCTGGGCAAGCGGGCGGCGACGATCACGCCGCAGTCGCACTCGATGACCGACGCGGTGGCGATCATGACCGGCGCCGCGCGGGCCTGAGCGGCGGGCCCGGCGCGCGCCGGGCCCGGGCCGCGGCCCGATGCCGAATCGTGACCGGCGGGGCGTTGCCGCGGCGATTGCGGTTGAGTAGCGTGAGGGTTAATCGATTAACTTTCACGTCATGAACGCATGCCGCGTTAGTTAATCGATTAACCATCGGAAGGAATCAACGGTGACCAAACCTCGCCTCGCCGACGTCGCCCGCGCCGCGGGCGTCTCGACCGCCACGGCCTCCATGGCGCTCAACGACACCGGCGGCACGCGCATCGGCGCGGAGACCCGCGACCGGGTCCGCGCCGCCGCCGCCGAGCTCGGCTACCGCCCCAACACCGTGGCCCGCGGGCTGCGGACCAGGCGCACGCAGATGATCGGCTTCATCGGCGACGACGTCGCCACCACCCCGTTCGCGGGCCAGATGATCCGCGGCGCGCACGACGCCGCCCGCGAGGCCGGGTTCCTGCTGCTCATGATCGACACCAGCGGCGACCCCGCCGAGACCGGCGAGGCGATTGCGGCCCTTCAGGAGCGCCAGATCGACGGCATCCTCCTCGCCACGATGTACCACCAGGTGATCGAGGTGCCGAAGGGGATCGGGTCGACGCCGCACGTGCTGCTGGACGCGCGGACGGCGGACGGCTCGGCGTCCTCGGTGGTGCCCGACGAGCGCGGCGGCACGCTCGGCGTGCTCGCCGAGCTGACCGGGGCCGGGCACACCAGGATCGGGCACCTGACGACCGCCGAGGACGTCGAGGCGCGCGCGATCCGGCTCGCCACCTGGCGCGAGCGCCTGGAGGCCAACGGGATCGACCACCGCGACCTGCTCGTCGAGGTCGAGCACGCGCTGACCCTCGACGGGTACGAGGGCGCGATGCGCATGCTGCGCAAGGAGGACCGGCCGACCGCCGTGTTCTGCTACAACGACCGCATGGCGATGGGCGTCTACCGCGCCGCCGCCGAACTCGGGCTGAGCATCCCCGGCGACCTGTCGATCGTCTCCTACGACGACCAGGAGCTCATCGCCCCCGAGCTGTTCCCCGGGCTGACTTCCGCGGCCCTGCCCCACTACGAGATGGGCCGCTGGGCCGTCCGCGAGCTGCTGCGCCGCCTCGACGACCCGGACGCCGCGCCCGTCCAGCACCTCATGCCCTGCCCGACGGCCCGGCGCACGTCCGTGGCCGCCCCTCGCTAGCCCTTCCGCCCACATTGGAGTGAACATGCAACGACGCAACCTGATGAAGCTCGCCGCCGCCACCGGCGGCGCCGCCCTCGCCGGACCGGCCCTCGCCGCCTGCACCGCGAGCGGCGCGTCCGACGGGAAGCTGCTGCTGTGGACGCACACGGCCGGGAACGACGCCGAACTGGGCGTCACCGACCAGATCATCAAGGCGTTCAACGACGGACAGGACACGTACACCGCCGAGCGCGAGTCCTTCCCGCAGGACGCCTACAACGACACCGTCAACGCCGCCGCGCTCTCGGGCGACCTGCCCGACCTGCTCACCGTCGACGGCCCCAACGTCGCCAACTGGGCCTGGGCCGGCCACCTCCAGCCCCTCGACGTGCCCGCCGAGATCACCGACGAGTTCCTGCCCACCACGCTCGGGATCTTCCAGGACCAGCTCTACTCGGTGGGGCACTGGGAGGCCGCATGCTCGATCTTCGCGCGCGAATCGGTCCTGGAGGCGGCCCGCGTCCGCATCCCCACGATGGACGAGCCGTGGAGCCGCGAGGAGTTCGACGAGGCCCTGGAGCGCATCGCCGCCGACACCGGCCACCGCTGGGCGCTCGACCTGTCCACCGCCGACATCGGCGAGTGGTACCCGTACGCGTTCTCGCCGTTCCTCCAGAGCTTCGGCGGCGACCTGCTCGACCGGTCCACGTACCTGAGCGCCGAGGGCGCCCTCAACGGGCCCGAGGCCCTCGCCTGGGGCCAGTGGTTCCAGGGGCTGTTCACCGGCGGGTTCGCCAACCCCGAGTCCCCGATCGGTGCCGAGGAGTTCCTGCAAGGGGACGCGGCCATGACGTTCATGGGCAACTGGGGCGCGCTCCAGGCCATGGAGCAGTTCGACGACGTGCTGTTCCTGCCCCCGCCGGACCTCGGCGCCGGGCCGAAGATCGGCGGCGGCTCCTGGCAGTGGGCGCTCACCTCGACCGCCGACGCCGAGGGCGGCAACGCGTGGATGGAGACGGCGCTGTCCGACGAGTTCGTGGCCGAGTTCGCGAACCAGACCGGGCTGATCCCCGCGACCGACGCCGCCGCTGAGCTCACCGAGCACTACGGCCCGGACGGGGACCTGCGGATGATGATGGACTACTCCCGCTCCTACGCCGTGCTGCGCCCCGAGACCCCCGCCTACGCCGTCATCGCCAGCGTCTTCACCCAGTACGCGGGCGACCTCATCCACGGCGGCGACGTCCAGGAGACCCTCGACGCGGCCGTCGCCGAGATCGACGCCGACATCGAGGCCAACTCCGGGTACGGGTTCTAGGAAGGGCTGCGGCACATGGCCATCGCCAGGACTGAGCAGACTCCCAAGGCGCCCGCCGCGGCGCCCCCGCCGAGCGCCCCGGCGGCCCGCCGCCGCAGGCGCGGCGACTTCCAGCGGAAGGAGCAGCGCGCCGCGCGCGCCTTCGCGCTCCCCGCGATCGTCCTCCTGCTGGTGTTCGTCATCGGCCCGGCGGTCGTCTCGCTGGCGATGAGCTTCACCAACGCCCGGCTCATCTCCCCCACGGCCCCGGAGTTCATCGGCCTCGACAACTTCCGGCGCGCGTTCACCGAGGACGACCTGTTCCACCAGTCCATCGGCAACACGTTCCTCTTCGCCACCCTGGTCGTCCCGATCCAGGGCGGCCTGGGGCTCGTGCTCGCGCTGCTGGTGGACCAGAAGCTCCCGGGCCGCAACTTCTTCCGCACCGTCTACTTCCTGCCGGTCATCACCTCGATGGTCGTCATCAGCCTCCTGTGGCGCTTCCTCTACCAGGAGGACGGGCTCGTCAACTCCGCGCTGTCGATGCTCACCGCCGGGGCGTACGCCGGGCGGGCGTGGCTGTCGGACCCCTCGACCGCCATGGGCGCCATCGTGGTCATGAGCGTGTGGCAGGGCGTCGGATTCCACATGATCATCTGGCTCGCCGGGCTCCAGACCGTCCCCGAGGAGGTCTACGAGGCCGGCGAGCTCGACGGCACCACGCCGTGGCAGCGGTTCCGGCACATCACGCTCCCGCTCCTCAAGCCCACCTTCGTGTTCGTGCTCATCACCATCACCATCGCCGCGATGAGCCTGTTCGTCCAGGTCGACATCATGACCGACGGCGGACCGCTGGGATCGACCAGCACCATCGTCTACCAGATCGTCCAGAAGGGATTCCAGCAGCAGCAGATCGGCTACGCCGCGGCACTGTCGCTCGTCTTCTTCTGCGTCGTGCTCGCCATGGCGCTCCTCCAGCGCCGCCTGACCAGAGAGAAGGACTAGTCGTGACCGCAGCGACGATGAAGTCCCGCACCCCCGAGCGGCGGCGGTGGCTGTATGCGCCGATGACCCTCCTGGCCGCGTTCTTCCTGTTCCCCATCGTGTTCATGCTCGCCGCGAGCCTCAAGACCGACCACCAGATCTTCGCCGACATGGACTCGCTCAAGGCGTTCCTCCCCGTGGGCGACGTCAGCTTCGCGAACTACGCGGCGGTCTTCAAGCGCGTCCCGTTCTGGCGGTTCCTCGCCAACTCCGTGTTCGTCACCGCCTGCGTCACCGGGCTCGGGCTGGTCGTCAACTCCATGTGCGGCTACGCGCTGGCCCGGATGCGCTGGAAGGGCAGGGCAGTGGTCTTCGGCTTCATCATCGCCACGCTCATCCTCCCGTTCGACACCACGATCGTGCCGATGGTCTACCTCGTGGCGAACCTGCCGTGGATCGGCTTCGAGGGGCTGCGGCCGGTCCTGGAGATCGGGTGGCTGAACACCTACCACGTGCAGATCATCCCGTTCATCGTGAACGCCTTCGCGATCTTCCTGTTCGCCCAGTACTTCAGCAGCCTCCCCAAGGGACTCGAAGAGGCCGCGGCCATGGACGGGGCCGGTTGGCTGCGCACGTACTGGCGCATCATCGTGCCGCTGTCGAAGCCCGTCTTCGCCACCGTCCTCATCCTCACGATCGTCACCTCGCCCGCGACCTGGAACGCCTACCTGTGGCCGCTCATGACCGTCCAGAGCGAGGAGCTGCGGCCCGTCATGGTCGGCGTCCAGTACTTCTTCCAGCTCGACACGGACTGGGGCGAGGTCATGGCCTACATCTCGATGATCACGATCCCGATGGTCGCGGTCTTCATCGCCTTCCAGCGGTCCTTCATCCGCAGCATCGCCAGCGCGGGCATGAAGGACTGACCTCCCCGAACACCCCACAACCGCAAAGGAAACGAATGCTCAAGCTCGCCGACCACTGGGTCTGGGACTCCTGGTACGCCACCGACGACGAGGGCCGCCACCACATATTCTTCCTGCGCGCCTCCCGCGCCCTCCAGGAGGAGGGGCGCCGCCACCAGCGGGCCTCCGTCGGCCACGCGGTCTCCGACGACCTGGCCGACTGGCGGCTGCTGCCCGACGCGCTGGTCGCCGCCGACGCGCCCGCCTGGGACGACCAGGCGACCTGGACCGGTTCGGTGGTGCGCGGCGACGACGGCGCGTGGCGCCTGTTCTACACCGGCGTCTCCCGCGCGGAGGACGGCAAGGTGCAGCGGATCGGCGCGGCCGTCTCCGAGGACCTGGTGACGTGGCGCCGGCTCCCGGGGCCGCTGGTCGAGGCCGACCCGGCGCATTACGAGCGGTACGGCCCGGACTCGGGCTGGTTCGACGAGGCGTGCCGCGACCCGTGGGTGTTCCGCGATCCGGCCGGGGACGGCTGGCACATGCTGTTCACCGCCAGAGTGGCCGGTCCCGAGCCCGCCCGGGAGCGGGGCGTGGTGGGCCACGCCCGCTCGGCCGACCTGGAGCGGTGGGAGGTGCTGCCGCCGCTGAGCCGCCCTGACGCGCTCGGGTTCGGGCAGATCGAGGTGACGCAGCTGCACTGCGTGGACGGGCAGTGGCTGCTGCTGTTCTGCTGCGGCGGCGCGGAGGCGTCAGACGCGCGGCGCGCCCTGGGCGAGACCGGCGACAACTACGTGGTGCCGGTCGAGGACCTGCTGGGGGGCTTCGACATCGCGAAGGCACGGCCGTTCGAGCACGAGAGCTTGTACGCGGCAAGGCTGCACGATGTCGACGGCGTGCCGCACCTGATCGGGTTCCGCAACATCGAGGACGGCGGGTTCGTCGGCGAGATCGCCGACCCGGTCCCGGTCCGGTGGGACGGCACGAGGCTGGTGCGGCGATGATCGGCGTCGTCGGCGAGGCGCTCATCGACCTCAAGGCCGCTGAAGGCGATCCGCGCCGGCCTGTGGCGCATCCGGGCGGGAGCCCGATGAACACGGCCGTCACGTTGGGGCGCTTGGGCGCGAAGACGGCGTTCTTCGGCCGCTTGTCGACCGACGCGTTCGGTCGGCTCCTGCGGGAGCACTTGAGCGGGGCCGGGGTGGACCTGCGGTGGGCGGTCGAGGCGGCGGAGCCGACGAGCATCGCGCTGGTGTCGGTCGACTCGGGCGGGGCGGCGAGCTACACGTTCCACCTCCACGGGACCGCCGACTGGCAGTGGTCCCCCGCTGAGCTACCCGAGTCCCCCGGGCTCGACGCCGTCCATGCCGGGTCGCTCGCGCTCGCGCTCGACCCGGGCGGGCCGGTCGTGGCGGATTGGCTTGCGCGCCTGAGCAAGACGACCACGATCAGCCTGGACCCGAACGTGCGCGCCGAGCTGCTGGGCGACCGGGACGCGTACCGGCGCGCGGTGGAGCGGTGGCTCTCGTTCTCGGCGATCGTCAAGGTCTCGGACGAGGACCTGGCGTGGATCTGGCCCGGCGCCGATCCGGCACAGTTGGCGCGCGACTGGATCGCCCAGGGGCGCAGGCTGGTCGTCGTCACGCGCGGCGGCGACGGGTCGCTGGTGCACTGCGGGCGCGAGGAGTTCGCGGTGCCCGCGCACCCGGCGGCGCTGGTGGACACGGTTGGCGCCGGGGACTCGTTCAGCGGCGCGCTGCTCGACCGGCTCGACCGCATCGGGCGCCTCGCACCGGAGGGCTTGGCGCGCTTGGATCCCGACGAGGCCCGGTCGGCGGTCGAGTTCGCGTCGAAGGTCGCGGCGGTGACCTGCTCGCGGGCGGGCGCGGACCCGCCGTGGCGGTCCGAGGTCGCCTGACACCGGCCGTCTTGCTGCGGCGGGGCGGCCCTTCGCGAATTAACCGCGATTAACCATTCATATTCATAGATTTAACTTCACTTAACTCTCTAGCTTGTAGACGAGACACCGATACCGGATGAGGAGCAACGATGCTGCGAACTTCGAGAAGGACACTGCTGCAAGCCGCGGGCCTCGGCGGCGCCGCCGCCCTCGTGGGGCTCCCCGCCGCGGCTCAGGACCGGTCGCGGCGCCCGCAATACCACTTCTCGGTGCCGGAGGGGTGGAAGAACGACCCGCAGCGGCCGGTCTACGTGGACGGCGAGACGCGCTACTACTACCTCTACAACAAGGACTACCCGGCGCCGGGCACGGGCACGTCATGGCGCCTGACCGGCTCCGACGACAACGTGGAGTTCCGCGACCTCGGCGTCGCGATCCCCAAGGAGACCAACCCGAACGGCTCGATCTGGTCGGGCTGCCTGGTCGTGGACGAGCACGACACCGCCGGGTTCGGCGCGGGTGCCGTCATCGCCATCGCCACCCAGGAGGACCGCTTCGCGCCCGCCCCGCACCAGCAGGCGCAGTTCCTGTTCTACTCGACCGACGGCGGCCGCACCTTCGGCCGCCTCGACCAGCCCGTGCTCCCCAACCCGGGCGTCGTGGACTTCCGCGACCCCAAAGTGATCTGGGACGACCGCTTCGACCGGTGGGTGATGGCCCTCGCCGAGTTCGACAAGATCGGCTTCTACCACTCCGCGGACCTCCGGAGCTGGACCTATGTGGACGGCTTCATCAGGGGCGGCCTCGGCACGTTCGAGTGCCCCGACCTGTTCTGGATCGACTCCGACACCGGCCCCGGCCGGTGGGTGCTCGGCGCGAGCGCCAACACGAAGGGCTCGGGCGGCGTCGCCACGTACGCGTACTGGACCGGCGAGTTCACCGGGACGGGCTTCGTCCCCGACCGGCAGGACCCGCAGTGGCTCGACCACGGCTGGGACTGGTACGGGGCCGTCACCTGGGAGCGGCGCGTCGGCAGCCAACTCGACACCAAGACCCGCTACGGGATCGGGTGGATGAACTTCTGGGACTACCCGGACAACACGCCGACCTGGGACTCGGACGGGTTCAACGGCACCGACTCGATCGTCCGCGAGATCACGCTCCACTGGTACAGCGCCACCGAATCCGCCCTCATCTCGCGCCCGGTCCGCACCCTCGCCGACCGGGCCTCGCGCACGGTGCGCCTCGGCGACGTCCAGGTCGACGGGAACCTGCCCCTCGACTACCGCGGCCGCGCGTACCAGATCCAGACCCGCATCACCTGGTCCCAGTTGAACAACGTGGGCTTCCAGCTGCGGCTCTCAGCGGACGGGTCGAGGCACGTCGACACCGGCGTCTACCGCCTGGGGAACTACGCCTACCTCAACCGCGGCTACACCGGCAACCCCGACCCGACCGGGCGCTGGCTGGAGAGCCGCACGCCGTTCGCGCAGGGCAGGACCGAAGTGGACCTGCGCATCCTCGTCGACAACACCTCGACGGAGGTCTTCATCGACGACGGCCGCTACACCCATTCGAGCCTCGTGTTCCCCGACCCCGCCGACGACCTCGTGGCGCTCTTCACCGACGGCGGCCCGGCCGTCTTCCACGGCCTCACCATCACCGAGTTCGACCCGGTCTAGTGCCAGGGCCGGGCGCCCGGGACGGCCGAAGCGATCATGTCGGCCTCGGCGGTCCCTGGCGCCCGCGCGACTACTCGTTGAACCCTTGATATGCGCAGGGCACCAGGGCGTTGCACAGCCGCATCCGGTAGATGAGGCCGGTGATGACGTCGTAGCTGAAGCTCTCGTAGGTGCCCGCGCCCGAGTCGTTGTTCTTGCAGCGGAGGGTGACCCAGCCGGTCCGCGGGGTGTACGTCTGGAGGCAGCCCTCGACGCTGTAGCCGTCCCTGTTGGAGTCGTAGACGCGGAAGGAGTCGCCGTCGTCGACGTGCTGCATGGCGCCGACCTAGTGGCCGTCGATGTCGGACAGGATGAGCCAGGTGTCGCCCGCGAGCGCGGCGCTCCCGGTCCCTCGCCTGCACGCGAGGTGACACCGCTGCCGAGCTCTGCTCACTGGTGGCGGCGGCGGAGGTCGATTCCTGAGCCGTCGCTCAGCAGCATGCGGCGGTAGAGGCCGGCGGGCTTGGTGCGGCGCAGGATTCTGGTCTTGCGGGTGCGGTGGACCTCTTCGCAGGTGTAGCGGCCTTCGCGCACTTCGAGAACGGTGTCGACCTGGACGTGTCCGTCGATCTTCGTCTTAGGCCCCGAACCGCTCCAGAACTTGCTGTAACTGCGCCCAACGGGCGCCACGAACGCCAGACGCTGGTCGGTGAGCACCCACCAGCCGCGGCGGCGAAGCGCCGGGGTGAGCAGGCGACCGGCGTCGGAATTGTCGCCGTGGCCGTGTACGACCACGGCGGGTCCCTTGGTGCGCTTCTGCTTCGAAGGCACGTCACCGCCGGCGCTGGCGCCGCTGAGTCCCTCGGCCAGGAACACCAGTAGGGCCAGCATGACGACCGAGCCCACGATCCACAGCAGCACCGTGCCGACGACCGTCAAGATGCGCTTCGCGAGCTGCTCAGGCGGCCACGGCGGCCTTGGGAGGCCTTCGAGCACCGGCAGCTTCCATACCGGTGCGAACTCGATCAGCCGCTCGTCCGGGCGCAGCCAGTTCGGTTCGAGTACCCGGCGCGCGTCGCGCATCAGGTCGAGCTTCGGCGGTCGCTTCCCACTCATCTGCCGTCGAGTTCCCCCCGCAGATTCCCGAACGCGGTCGCGGCCTCGCTGTCGGCGGCCTCGTAGTCCTCAGCACAGGAGCGAAGGCTCGATACGCTGGCGGTGTGGGCCGCGGACATATTCCCGATGATCTCGACCATGCCGTTCCCCGCGTCCTGGTACTTGCCTGCGAAAGCGACCCCGGGTAGGCCCCAGGTCATCTCGGCTGCGGTGGCGTCAGCTGCGACGCCCTTGATCGCGTCGGCGTTGCCTGTCAGGCCTTCGAGCGCGGTCGCGGTCTGCACGAGCTCGTCCGGGTCCACGTAGGTGCCGGCGCTGGAGGCGCGACTGATCTGGCCCTGGTAGTCGCTCCCGCCTCCGATGGCGCCCGCCCCCAAAGCGACTGCGCCGAGACCACCGGTGAGCGCCGCCGTCACACCGGCCTTCGCGCCCATTGCCGCGAGCATGCCGACCCAGTTCCCGAGGCCTCGCTTGAGGACCGGGTTGTCGAGCACGAACTTGCCGAGCACGCCGAGGATCTTCCCGAAGATCCGGTTGCACTCACTGAGCTTCTTGAAGCCACGGCTGAACATGGAGAACGACTTGTAGGCGGCGGAGAGGAGGAACGTCGCCACCGAGGCTCCGAAGGACCAGGTGCTGTTCATGAGCGCGATGAGGCCGCGGGTGATGAGCCATGAGACGAGTTCGGCGAGGATCGACTTGATGACGTCGTAGATGGTCTCCGCGAGCAGTTCCGCCCAGCCGAGGAGGGTCTGTACTCCAGCGGCTTCGTTGGACGCGGCGAAGATCGAGGCTTCGAGTGCGGTGAGCTGTTCGAACGCCGCGTCGGAGGCGTCGCCGGTCCAGGTCCTGAGATTCTCGTTCACGGCTGCGGCGTTCTCTTCCCTCAACGCGCCCAGCGCTTCCGAGACCTGCCCCCAGACCTCGCCCTGCCGCTTCATCTCCTCGGGGTCGCCCGAGACCATGTAGAGGAGTTCGTTGAGAGGTTCGACGAGTTCCAGGACGATGCTGAGACCGGCCTGCGCGAGGGCGTAGATCGGGTCCTGGATCGCGAATGCGGCTTCGAGGGCGAGCGCGGCGATGTCGCCGGGGATCGCGGCCGCAGAGGCGAGCCGGTCGTCGCCAGAGACAGCGTCGTAGATGTGGTCGGCCATCTTCAGGCCGCTCTTGACGACGGGAGTGTCCTCGGCCATGTTGCGGAGGGCGCCGTCCTGCTGCGGGGTGGGGTACTGGGTGATGTCAGAACCGTACTGATCCGACATTCGTGCTCCTCTAAGCGGATGGGCGGCCGCCGACCGGGGTATCGGCGGTCTTCCAAAGCTATCGCAGCGGCGCAAGGCTGCTGTGGTGGTCAGGTGCGGTGTCGTCAGTCGTTCGAGCCGCTGCCGTCCAGCGCCCCACCGAGCAGTGGGTCGTCCGGAGCCCAGCCGGACCGGAGGCGGACCGCCTCGTGCGGCTCACCGCGCCGGGCTGGATTGCCGCCGTGGGGCCAGTGCGGCGCGGTACTGGCCGGGGCTGGTGCCGACGGCCTTCGCGAACTGGGCGTAGAAGCTGCTGCCGGAGCCGAAGCCGGAGGCGTAGCCGACCGCGGCGCAGTCGAGGTCGGTGGTGGCGAGGAGGCGCTGGGCCTCGGCGACGCGGCGGCGCAGCAGGAACTCGCCGATCGTCATCTCCCAGGCCCGGCGGAAGACGGTCATGGCGTACTCGGTGTTCAGGTGGGCGACGGCGGCGACGTCGGCGGCGGTGATCGGGTCGCGGAAGCGGTCCATGATGAACGCCGCCATCGCGAGGGGACGCGGGACGGGGGCCTGCCCGCCGCCGTTCGAGGCGCGTGCGGCCGAGAGCGTGCGCCGCACCTGGGCCTGGACCTCCAGGAGGGCGGTGGCCGCGTCCCCGCTGGCGAAGTCGGCCTCCCAGCGCCGCCAGACGCCGACCGCGTCGACGTCGGCGGGCACGGGCGCGAGCGCGGGCCGGCCTTCGAGGAGGGCGCGCAGGTCGGCCGCGGGCAGGTCCCAGGTGAGCACGGTCGACAGCGGCACGTGCGCCCAGCAGACCTCGGCGGGCGCGCCTTCGGGCTCCAGCAGGAGGTGCGGCGGGCTCGCCCAGAACACCGCCGCCTGGCCCTGCTCGACGCGCAGGCGCCGCTCCCCCATGAGGTACTCGATCGCGCCGCGGGTGACGATGTTCAGCTCGATGTCGTCGTGGCTGTGCGCGCGCTGCATCGCCGGAGCCGTCCCGCGGGCGACCCAGACCCGGGCGCTCGCGAGCTCCACCACCGCTTCTACGTTCACGAGGGGCGATGGTAGCCGAACAAAGGATCCCGGACGAACCGCGAAGCGGACCGGATCCGCGGGGGCCCGATCCGGCCTACCGTTGTCCGCATGACGACGACCTCTGCGAGGAAGCTCGCCGCGCGGCGCGCGCCCATGGGATGGAACAGCTGGGACTGCTTCGGCGGCTCCGTGACCGAGGACGAGGTGATCGCCAACGCCGAGTTCATGGCCGCGCACCTGAAGGAGTTCGGCTGGGACACGATCGTGGTCGACATCCAGTGGTACGAGCCCGACCCCGGCGAGCACCGCTACAACGACGTCGCCGACCCGGTCCTGGACGCGTGGGGGCGCCAGCTCCCGGCGCCGAACCGGTTCCCGTCGGCCTCGGACGGGTCGTTCAAGGCGCTCGCCGACCGCGTGCACTCGCTGGGCCTGCGGTTCGGCGTGCACATGATGCGGGGCATCCCGAAGAAGGCAGTGGAGCTCGACCTGCCGGTCCTCGGCGGCGGCACCACCGCCTCGCAGATCGCCGACCGCGAGAACGCCTGCACCTGGAACCCGGACAACTACGGCATCGACCACGCCGCGCCGGGCGCCCAGGCGTACTACGACTCGCAGGTGGCGCAGTTCGCCGAGTGGGGCGTGGACTTCGTCAAGCTCGACGACGTGCTCCACCCGCCGACGCAGAGCGAGGACATCGCCGCGTACTCGCGCGCGATCGACCGGTGCGGGCGGCCGATCGTGCTCAGCCTCTCGCCGGGCAAGGCGCTGTCGCTCGCGCACCTCGACCATCTGCGGGCGCATTCGGAGATGTGGCGCATCTCCGACGACCTGTGGGACGACTGGAGCGCCCTCCACGAGATGTTCCAGCGCGCCGCGCGCTGGGCGCCGCACCAGGTCCCGGGGGCGTGGGGCGACGCCGACATGCTGCCCTTGGGCCGCATCGGCATCCGCGCGCACGTCGGCGACGACCGGTTCTCGCGCCTGACGGTGGAGGAGCAGCGGACGATGCTCACGCTGTGGTGCGTGATGCGCTCGCCGCTCATGTTCGGCGGGCACCTGCCGGACACCCCGGCCGACACGCTCGACCTGCTGCGCAACCGCGAGGTCCTGGCGCTGCTCGACAGCAAGGGGAGCCGCGAGGTGGTGCGCGACCACTCGCTGGCCGTGTGGAAGGCCGACCTCGACGACGGCGCGGCGTTCGCGGTGTTCTGGTTCGGCGACGAACCGGCCGAGCTCGACGTGCACCTGGCCGACGCCGGCGTGCCGCAGCGCGACAGCGTCCGGGACCTGTGGCGGGGCGTCGACGTCCCGGTCGAGGGCGGGAAGGTCCGCCTCGACGTCCCGGCCCACGGGAGCCGCCTCCTGCGCGTGTGAGACCCGCGGTCTGCCTGCCGCGCCCGAAAGATCTGACGAATCCATTGACATTTTGGCATGTCCCGATGGATCATCATTTCATCGCCCGATCCAACTAATGCGCATCGGGGCCGTTCCCTGGGGGTGCGGCAGGCAGACTCAAAAGGGGGAGCGCTCGTGGGCGCAACCAGAGGAAGACTCAAGGCCGCGTTCGCGGCCCTGTTCCTGGCGGTGGCGGTCGGCGTGTCGGTCGCGAACTGGACGCCGCAGGCATCGGCCGACACCATGACGCAGCTGAACGCCTCGCAGATCACCGCCGACATGGGCGCCGGGTGGAACCTGGGGAACAGCCTGGAGGCCAACGCCAACGGCATCCCCAGTGAGACCGCGTGGAACAACCCGACCGTGACGCAGGCGCTGATCGACAGCGTGCAGGCGGCCGGCTTCGACACCATCCGCATCCCCGTGTCCTATCTGAACTACATCGGCTCAGGTCCGGACTACACGATCAACGCCGCCTGGCTGAACCGCGTCCAGCAGGTCGTCGACTACGCGTACAGCCGCGGCATGTACGTGATCATCAACATGCACGGCGACGGTTGGAAGAGCACCAATGGCGGCTGGCTCATCTGCGACGCCGCCGACCAGACCACGATCAAGGCCAAGTACCAGAAGGCCTGGCAGCAGATCGCGAACCGGTTCCGCGACTACAACGAGCACCTGATCCTCGAATCCATGAACGAGGAGTTCGACGGGCAGTACGGCGCCCCCACCCAGCCCTGCTACTCGAACATCAACGCCTACAACCAGATCTTCGTCGACACGGTGCGCCAGACCGGCGGGAACAACGCCTCGCGGTGGCTGCTCGTCCCCGGCTGGAACACCAACATCGACTACACCACCGGCAACTACGGGTTCGTGATCCCCACGGACGACTACCGCTCCCCCACGATCCCCAGCGGTGAGCGGCGCATCATGATCTCCGTCCACTACTACGACCCGTGGGACTTCACGGGCACCGAGAACGGCACCATCACGCAGTGGGGCCCGAACGCGACCGACCCGTCGAAGACGTCCACCTGGGGTCAGGAGGACCACATGGACGCGCAGCTGAAGAAGACCTACGACGCGTTCGTCGCGAAGGGCTACCCGGTCGTCGTCGGCGAGTTCGGCGCGATCGACAAGTCGTCGCAGGACTCGGTGAACCACCAGTCCCGCCAGGACTTCGCGCGCTACATGGCCGCCACGTCCAAGAAGTACGGCGCCGTCCCGGTCTACTGGGACAACGGCTGGAACGGCCAGTACGGGTTCGGGCTGTTCGACCGGTCCAACAACACCGTGACGCAGCAGGGGATTATCGACGCGATCATGACCGGCCTCGGCGACGGGCAGTCGTCGGGCTCGTCCGCGATCGTGGGCGCGGCCTCGAACCGGTGCCTCGACATCCCGAACTCGTCCACGGCGAACGGGACCCAGGCGCAGCTGTGGGACTGCAACCAGGGCTCGAACCAGACCTTCACCCGCACCGCATCGGGCGAGCTGAAGGTCGGCGGCAAGTGCCTCGACGCGTCCGGCTGGGGCACCGCGAACGGCACCAAAGCGGTGATCTGGGACTGCTCGGGCGGCGCGAACCAGCGCTGGAACGTCAACGCGAACGGCACCATCACCAACGTGCACAACGGCCTGTGCCTCGACGCCAGCGGCGGCGCCACCGCCAACGGCACCCAGATCATCCTCTGGGCGTGCAACGGCGCCGCGAACCAGCGCTGGAGCTTGAGATAGCCCCGACCGACTGGCACCCGCCGACCGTCGGCGGGCGCTAGTCGGTGCTCGCGAAGATCGGGTTGGTGTAGAACCAGAGGTCTTCCCAGGGGTCGACTTGGCCGGGGACGTCGAGGGCGGGGCCGAGGGGGTCGACCTCGGTGCCGAGGTATCCCGGTTGGCTCCGCTTGCCGTCGGTGCCGCGGACGCGGACGTACATGCCGGATTCGACGGTGAAGGCGTGGACGAGTTCGATCGAGCCGGTCTCGCCGCTCACGTCCCAAGAGTGGACGACGCGGGTGTCGGGCGCGGTCATGGTGTTGGGGTCGGCGGCGGGGCCGGTGACCTTCCCGGCGATGACGTCGACGCGAGCGAGGCGCGGGAGGAGGCCGGCGTGGTTGACGCCGTCGGCGAGGTCGATCGCGAGCACGAGTTCCACTTCGGTGCCGGGCTGCACGTCGAGGGTGCCGCCGAGCCCGGCCCTGTGCCGCGAGCCGCCTCGGCCCTTGACGCGCAGGCGCATGTCGAGTCCGGCGATGAGGTCGCCGAAGCAGACCCACATGCGTCCGGCGCGCATGGCGTCCATGACGGCGCGGTGGCTGAAGTCGGTGGCGCCCACCCAGGTCCGGTTGTAGGCGCCGGGCGGGAACGAGGAGTACTCGGCGACCGGGCGGCCGGTGCCGACGGGAGGCGGGTAGACGCCGGTCGACTCGAACGTGTCGCCCGCGTCGTTGTAGGGGATCGTGTCGTAGCCGGTCTGGTCGAGGGGGTCGACGGGGTTGCGGACCCAGTCGCCGCAGCCCTGGTGGCCGTCGGAGGTGGTGGTGATCCACCATTTGCGGCCCTCGGCGAGGAGGCTGTCCCACACGCCGCCGACGGTGGCGGTCATCCAGTCGAAGCCGCCCCAGGTGCGGTAGCCCTCGGCGGGGTAGCCGGGGAAGGAGTGGCCGCCGGGGTTCGAGTCGTAGAGGCCGCGTCCGCGGGCCATGCCGGGCGCGGGCAGGCCCGCGGCCTGGTGGCCGGGGGCGCCTTCGAAGCCGATGACGATGCCGGGGGCCGCGTCCTGCCAGGCGCGGAGCTCGGCCGGGGAGTCGATGCCCTTGCGAGCCGGATGGTTCGGGAGGACGAGGGCGTCGGCGAGGTGGCCGTCTTCTACGGCGGCTTTGAGGTTCGCGAGGGCCTCGATCGCGAGCGCCTCGTTCTCGGGGGTGCCGTCGCGGGCGCCGACCACGTTGGCGTCGTATGCGTTCACGAACTCCTGGAGGACCTCGGCCTCGCCGTCTCCGGGCGCCATCATGAGGGTGGTGTGCTCGCCCGCGGGGATGTTCCATTCGAGGCCGCCGAAGACGAGCAGGTCGTCGCCGTGGCGGTCGCGGGCGGCGGCGAGGTCCTCGTGCTGCGGGGCGATGCTGTGGGCGGCGAAGGGCTTGTTGCCGTGGTCGGTGATGGCGATCCAGTCCAGGCCGCCCGCGATGGCGCGCACGGCCTGGTCGTCGACGCGGTACATGGCGTCGTTGCTTTGACATCCTCTCCTCCCTGAAGGGAGAAGATTCCCGGCTTGCGGTCCGTTGGCACGACCCGGCTACGGGTGGGTTCCTGTTTCAATGGGCCGCGCCGGGTCTCCCCGGTCTTACCAGCCCTCCGCAGGCGTTTCAGGTGTCCGACTGCCCGGCGGCCACCATGCGCTGTCCTTCTCGCCGGATGTTGATCTCGGCGTTCTCATCCCGGCCGTGGACCGCGCCGCACCCGCATGCCCACTGGCGGACCTTCAGGCCTTCCAGGCCATTGGGCCCGGTGAGCGCGCCGCAGGTCGAGCACAGTCGCGTGGACGGGAAGTACCGGTCGACCTTCGCGAAGGTGCGCCCGGCGCGCTGCGCCTTGGATTCGAGACGGTCAAGAAACATCCCGAACGAGGCGTCCTGCACCGACTTCGCGGCACGGCCCCGGCTGAGCCCGCGAACGTTGAGGTCTTCGACGTAGAGAGCTTGGTTCTCGCTCACCAGCGTATAGACCTGCTTGTTCACCCAGTCGAAGCGGGTGTCCTTGACGTTCTGGTGGATCTTCGCGACTTTGATCCGGGCCTTGACCCGGTTCGATGAGCCTTGCTGTTTCCGCGAGAGTTCCCGCTGGGCTTTCTTGAGCTTGCGTTCGAGCTTGCGGAAGAACTTCGGCGAGTCGATCACCTTGCCGCCGCGCAGCACCGCGAACGACTTCAGTCCCAGATCAATCCCGGTTTCGGCGTCGTTGTCGCTGATTGGCTCCAGGAGCTCAGCGCCGTCGTCAACCGAGACGACGAAGGAGGCGTAGTACCTGCCGGTGGGGGCCTTGATGATCGTGACCGAGCTGGGCGCGGAAGGCAGCTCCCGCGACCACGCGACCTTGAGGTCGCCGATCTTCGGCAGACGCAATCGCCCGCCCGCCAGCACCTTGAACCTGGCGTTGCGGGTGAAGCGGATCGCTTGAGTGTTCGATCGGCGCTTGAACCGGGGCGGACCTATCCGCGTCCCGGCCCGCTTCCCCTTGATCGAGGCGAAGAAGTTCCGGTACGCCCTGTCGGCGTCGGCCAGGGCCTGCTGCAACACCACCGCCGACACCCCGCCCAGCCACGCTCGCTCCGGGGTGCGCTTGGCGTCGGTGATCAGCGCCTTCGACAACGCAGCCGTGGTCGGGTACCGCAGGCCCTCGGCGTGGGCGTGCTTGCGTGCGGCGACAGCATCGTTGAACACCACGCGGGCGCACCCGAACGCCTGAGCCAGTGCTTGACGCTGGGGGCGCGTCGGATAGACCCGGTACCGATACCGCAGAAGCACACCGGAATGATACCAGAATGGTGTAGGATGGTGCCATGGCGACCTTTACCGTCCGGATCCCCGACGATCTCCACGCCAGACTCAAGGCCAAGGCCAGAACCGATCACCGATCGGTCAACGCCGAGATCGTCCACTTGCTGGAGACCGTGCTCGACAGTCCCGCTAGGAGGGACCGCGAGCGGGCAATCGCCCCCGATTCACCTCCGATCTAAAGGCCGGAGCACTTTCCGGGATACCGGTAGGGGCTGTGGAGGTGGTGGTCGCCCGCCAGCCACAGGTACCCGCCGCGGCGCTCGCGGGCGGCGGCGGGAGTGGCGGCAGCGGCCGCCGCGGCGGTGCCGAGCAGGCCCGCGCCGCGCAGGAAGCCCCGGCGGTCGGTGCCTTCGGGGTGTTGCTTGGTCATGGGGTCCTCCGGAGTGCGGCGGCCCGGCGGGCGCCGGGACGGAGTTGATCTTGCTGGCTCCGCGGGTCCGGGAGCCGAACCGCCGCTGTCCGGGAGGTGAATTCGGGTCAGAGGGTCCAGTGCTGGTTGGCGGCGCCGGTGCAGGCGGCCTGCTGGAGGCGCACGCCGTTGGCGGTGCCGGAGCCGATCACGTCGAGGCACTTGCCGGAGTGGCGGGCGACGAGCTGGTCGTAGCCGCTCCCGGCGTCGCGGACCTGCCACTGCTGGTTCGCGCCGGTGCCGCAGGTCCACAGGATCGCCCGGGCGCCGTCGGCGGTCGAGGCGCCGCTGATGTCGAGGCACTTGCCCTGGGAGACGAGCTGCACGTAGCCGCTCCCCGCGTCGCGGAGCGTCCACTGCTGGTTGGCGCCGCCGTGGCAGTCGTACTGGATGATCTCGGCACCGTCGGCGGTGGAGCCGCCGACGACGTCGATGCACTTGCCGGACAGGCGGTTCACGATCGGGGTGGTGAGGCTGCCGCCGATGTCGTCGCCCCAGGCGTGGCGGATCCGGTCGGCGCCGGAGGCGTTGCGCACGGTCAGGTCGATGGCCGTGCCGCTGCCCGAGGCCGAGAACATGGAGTACCAGTCGTAGCCGATGCTGCCGGGCTTGCCGCCGATGGCGGGCCAGTAGGTGGAGCCCATGCGCTGCTCGCGGGCGACGTCGGTGACGGCGCGGAGGTAGCGCACGAAGTTGTCGGTGCTGGCGGCGTTCGCGTAGTCGCGGCCGTCGTTCATGGGGGCGCCGAACTCGGTGAGGACGGCGCGGGGTCCGCAGGAGCCGAGCTGGTCGCGCACGCTCTGCACCCACCCGGCGTAGTCCTTGGTGCCGTAGAAGAACTGGTAGTGGTGGAAGGAGACGAGCGTGCCGCTCAGGCGCGAGTCGGCGCAGATCGGCTTGGCGTCCTGGCTGAAGCCGGTGCCGCCGATGAGGATGCGGCCCTTCGGGATCGAGGGCCGGGCGCTGATCCAGGAGGCGGCGACGTTCGTCCACTCGGTGGCGCTGTAGCCGTGGGGCTCGTTCATCGGCTCGAAGTACACGAGGCTGTTCGAGCCGTACTGGGAGGTGACGGTGTTCCACATCGTGTTGAAGGCGTTCATGTCGGTGATGCGCCCGCCGGAGGCCGCGCCGTCCTCCCAGTAGGCGAGGATGACCTTGAAGCCGCGGGCGGTGGCGGCGTCGATGGTGCCGCGGTAGGCGTTCCACCAGGCGGTGCCGACGGTGTGGGTGTTGACGGGGAGCCGCACGGCGTTGGCGCCCATGGTCGCGGCCATGTCGGCGTAGATCGCGTCGGCCTTGGCGCGCACGGTGTCGTAGCTGTCGGACTGGCTCAGCCGGTCGAGGACGAGCGGGCCCTTGACGAAGTTGTCCCCCAGGACGGCCCAGTTGAAGCCGCGGAAGGCGCTGGTGTCGGCCGCGGCCGGGGCGGCCCCCGCGAGGACCGCGACGGGGGTGAGCAGCAGCGCGGACAGGAGTGCGAGGAGGAGGCGGGACAGGCGGCGCGACGGCCGGGGTGGTGAGCAGTTCATGGAGTGACCGTTTCTCGTGCGGGGGGCATGCGCGCGATCTCATGCGCCCGGAAGGTCGCGATTCCAGAACTAAATATAGAGATGCGTCAATACTATGTCAACGCTTGCCACGCGAGGCGGGACGGCTGGGGCGCATGGCGCTAGACTGCCGCGATGAGCAGCCCCATCCCCCCGGAGGCCGGGTCCGAGACGCCGGACGGCCCGCTGACGATCGCACAGCTCGCGGCCCTGGCGGGCGTCTCCACCGCCACGGTGTCCAAAGTGGTCAACGGCCGCGCCGACGTGGCCGCCGCGACCCGCGAGCAGATCGAGGCGCTCATCCGCACCCGCGGCTACCGCAGGCAGCGGCGGCCCGCCAAGACCGCGGCCCTGATCGACGTGCTCTTCCACGAGCTGCGCGGGTCCTACGCGATCGAGATCCTCAACGGGGTCGAGGAGGTCGCCCGCGAGCACCGGCTCGGCGTCGTCGTCTCCGAGCTCGGCGGGCGCCACGTGCCGGGCCAGGACTGGGTCGAGGAGGTCCTCGCGCGCCGCCCGCTCGGGGTCGTCTCGGTGTACTCGGGGCTGGCGCCCGACCAGAGCGACCGGCTCTACAGCCGCGACGTGCCGCTGGTGCAGCTCGACCCGACCGGCGACCCCGAGCACGACGCGCCGTCGGTGGGCGCCAGCAACTGGAACGGGGGCCTCAGCGCCGCAAGGCATCTCGTGGCGCTGGGCCACCGCCGCATCGGCGTCGTCGCCGGACCCGGCGACATGGAGGCCGCGCGGGCGCGCCTCGACGGCTTCCGGGCGGCCCTCGACCTCGCGGGCGTCCCGGCCGATCCCGGGCTCGTCCGCCACGGGGACTTCAGCATCGAGCGCGGCCGCGACCTCGCCGAGGAGCTGCTGCGGCTCGACGAGCCGCCCACCGCGATCTTCGCTGGCAACGACGGCACGGCCCTGGGGGTCTACCACGCGGCGGCGCGGCTGGGCGTGCGCATCCCCGAGGACCTGAGCGTCGTCGGCTTCGACGACCTGCCGAAGGCGCAGTGGATGATCCCCCCGCTCACCACGGTCCGCCAGCCGCTCAAGGGCATGGGCGCGGCCGCGGCCCGGATGGTCGTGGGCCTCGCCGCGGGCGAGACGCTGCCGCAGCAGCGGGTCGAGCTCGCCACCGAGCTGGTGGTGCGCGAGAGCACCGCGCCGCCGCGGCGCTGAGGCGGCCGGGCGGGGGCCGCTCCGGCGGCCCGGATGTTCACGGTAAACGGCCAGGTATCGAACCATTTACATATAGGACTTCGATCGCTACCCTGGGGGCAGCATCCTAACGTTCGAGGAATCCCCCGAACGTTTCGTCGTCAGCGACCAGGGCGCGCACGGGCGCGGCCGGAGAGGCACCCCCATGTCCACACCCATCCCGAGAAGGCGGCGGCTCGCCGCGCTCGCGCTGGCCTTCGGGTTCGCGGCGGCCGCGCTGAGCCCCGCCGCCGAACCGTCGCCCTCCCCGGCACAGGCCGACAACCCGATCGTCCAGACCATCTACACCGCCGACCCCGCGCCACTGGTCCACAACGGACGCGTCTACCTCTACACCGGCCACGACGAGGACGGCTCGACCTGGTTCACCATGAAGGAGTGGCGGGTCTGGTCCTCCGACGACATGGTCAACTGGACCGACCACGGCTCGCCGCTGAACATCGACACCTTCGCCTGGGCCCGCCAGGACGCGTGGGCGGGCCAGGCCGTGGAGCGGGGCGGCAAGTTCTACTGGTACGTGCCCGTGGTCAACGACGCCACCGGCCGCATGGCGATCGGCGTGGCCGTCGCCGACAGCCCCACCGGCCCGTTCCGCGACGCGATCGGGCACCCGCTGGTCGAGAACGGCGAGATCGACCCGACCGTGTTCATCGACACCGACGGGCAGGCGTACCTGTACTGGGGCAACCCGAACCTGTGGTACGTCAAGCTCAACGCCGACATGACGTCCTACTCCGGCGGCGTCAACCAGATCCCGCTGACCACGCAGGGCTTCGGGACCCGGCCCGGGGGCACGAGCCGGCCCACGCTGTACGAGGAGGGGCCGTGGGTCTACAAGCGGAACTCCCTGTACTACATGGTGTTCGCGGCGCAGTGCTGCTCGGAGTTCATCGCCTACTCGACCGCGCCCGGCCCGACCGGCCCGTGGACCTACCGCGGCACCGTCATGCCCACGCAGGGGTCGAGCTTCACGAACCACCCAGGGGTGATCGACTTCAAGGGGAGCTCGTACTTCTTCTACCACAACGGGGCCCTGCCGGGCGGCGGCGGCTTCACGCGGTCGGTGGCCGTCGAGCGCTTCGCGTACAACGCCGACGGCACGATCCCCCTCATCAACATGACCTCGACCGGGGCGCCGCAGGTCGGGACCCTCAATCCCTTCGTGCGCCAGGAGGCCGAGACGATCGCGTGGGCGAACGGCGTCGAGACCGAGCGGGCCTCCGAGGGCGGCATGAACGTCGGCTGGATCGAGAACGGCGACTGGATCAAGGTCAAGGGCGCCGCCTTCAGCACGGGCGCGCGCTCGTTCACCGCGCGGGTGGCGTCGGCGACCTCGGGCGGGAGGATCGAGCTGCGGCTCGACGGCCCGAACGGGGCGCTCGTGGGCACCTGCACCGTCCCGGGGACGGGCGGCTGGCAGACCTGGACGAGCGTCTCGTGCGCCGTGAGCGGGGCGTCCGGGACGCACGACCTGTACCTGAAGTTCACCGGCGGCAGCGGCTACCTGTTCAATGCGAACTGGTGGCAGTTCACCGCTTAGCGGCGCAGCGGAACGGGCCTCCCTGCGAGGGGAGGCCCGTCCTGTCGTGCCCGGCGCTGAGGGCGCACCGGGCGTCCTGTCAGGCGAAGGTCCACTTCTGGCTCGCCGAGCCGTTGCAGGCCGCCAGGACCACGCCGGTGCCGTTCCCGGTGCCGCCGTTCACGGTCCCGAGGCACAGGCCCGACGCGACGCCGGTGACGGTGCCGTCGGCGTTCACGTTCCACTGCTGGTTGGCCCCGCCGTGGCAGTCCCAGATGATGGCCCGCGTGCCGGGGGCGGTGGCGGCGCCCTCGGCGTCGAGGCACTTGCCGCCGTAGACGGTCAGCTGCTTCGAGGAGGTGCGGGTCCACTGCTGGTTCGCGCCGCTGTGGCAGTCCCACAGCTGGGTGACGGCGCCGTTCGAAGTGGACTGCGCCGAGACGTCGAGGCAGCGGCCCGCCGCGGTGTTGCGGACCTCGTCGGCCCCCGCCGGCGGCGTGGAGGACGAGAACTGGCTGATGAACGCCCAGACCTCGTTCTTGACCCAGCTGCGGGCGCCGCTCTCGCAGCCCGTGCAGCCGTCGACCGGGCCCTGCTGGTGCCCGCCGTCGAAGGCGGCCCACTGGACCGGCTTCCCTTCGCGGCACGTGTACTTCGTGGTGATGTGGGTGCCGCTGCCCGAGGCGGGTTCGCGCGGGCTCAGCGAGGCGCAGCCGTTGTTGGCGACGAACCGGTCGCGCATGGCGCGCGCGTTCGGCATGGAGTCGGTGACGCCCTGGATGCCGAAGTACGCCACCGCGCCCGTGCCGCCCGAGCACCCGCTCACCGGCCCGGGGACCGAGATCGCGATGACCGCGCGGAACGTGTCGGGCCGCGCGCAGGCGAGGGCGTAGCTGATCGCCCCGCCGTAGCTGAAGCCCAGGGAGAACCGCTGCGACTGGTCGACGCAGAGGTCCGCCTCGATCGTCCGGATCATGTCGTCGAAGAACGTCACGTCGCGGCCGTTCGGGTTGGCCCAGGCGTTGTCGAGGCCCTGCGGGGCCACGAAGATCGCCGAGCCGCCCGCCAGCGCGTCGAGCCCGTAGTGGGCGTAGACGGCGCCGTCGGAGCCGCCGGAGGCGACGTCGTTGGCGGTGCCGCCCCACCAGTGGTTGCCGAAGATCAGCTTGTGGGGCTTGGTGTTGTCGTAGCCGGACGGGACCTTGAGGATGAACGTGCGGTTCTGGCCGCTGCTCTGGATGGTGTGGGTGCCGCTGTTGAGCGTGGGGGCCTTGCCGCACCCGCTGCTGGCCGCGGCGGTGACGTCGGCGGCGGGGGCCGCCGGTGCCTCGGCGGCCTGGGCCGTCGCGGCGCCGGTGAACGCCAGGACGGCCGCCGCACCGAGGCAGGCGAGCGCGGATCTGAATCTCGACATGGTTGGAACTCCTTGCGGTTCAGGCTCTTCGGAGTCTGGACTGTGGACCGGCGTCGCATGAGAGGTCCGTGCAGGAGGATGCGGCCGTCCGAGTGCTGGAATCGCTCCCAGATCGTCTCGGATGAAGCCGTGCAACGCCTTGAATATCGACGTCAGTCTATATAGATTGGATGTATGCCGTCAAGGGTCGAGCGTTATCGGAAGTTCGCCGCGGAATGTCCGTGCCGCGCAGGCGCAGACATCGGATCTCTGCGCCCTCGTTCAGCGTTCGAGGCGGTCGGGGTCCCCGGCCGCGGCGCGGCGCACGAGCCACGCCTCGGTGATGTGGGCGAACATCGCGGCGGCGGCGCCCTCGGGGTCGCGCGCGGCGATGCACTCGAAGACGCGCCGGTGGCCGCGGTTCGAGGCCTCGCACAGGGACCGCTCCGTGCGCCCCATGTACCGCGCGGTGTTGATGACCTGGCTCTCCAGGGACCGGACGACGGCGCGGGCGATGCGGTTCCCGGAGGCGCGCATGACGGTGTCGTGGAAGGCGCGGTCGTGCTCGTGGTAGGACTCCGGCTCGTCCACCAGCTCGTCCATGCGGTCGACGAGCTCGCGCATCCGGTCGAGGGCCGCGGCGTCGGCGGCGCGCGCGGCGACGTGGGCCATGTCGGACTCCAGGAGGCGGCGGGTGACGACGAGGTCGTCGAGGACGCCGAGGCTCTCGTCCTCGTCGATGGTCGCGGCGAGCACGAGCTCGTCGAGCATGTTCCAGGAGGCCGCGGGCAGGACCTGGGTGCCCGAGCCCTGCCGGATCTGCACCAGGCCCTTCTCCTGGAGGACCTTGACGGCCTCGCGGACCACGGTGCGGCTCACCGAGAACGCGTCGCACAGGGCGTGCTCGGCCGGGAGCGCCGAGCCGGCGGGGTAGTCGCCGCGGACGATGCGCTGCACCAGTTCGGCGGTGACGGCCTTGGCGAGGCTGGCGGGGCGCCGCGTCCACGTCGGCCGCGCGGGCCCGTCCTCGTGCGTCGTCGTCATCGGGCCTCCGTGTGCCGCCGCGCCGGTCGCGGATGCGGCTTAGTATACGTCACTCCATTGACGTAAGACGTCATACAAGTTATGTTTACCGCGACCCTCGGCCGGACCCCCCGGCCGCCCCACGGAGAGTGATCTGCAATGAAGCGACGAGCACTGTGGTCGACCGCCCTCATCGCGCCGCTGGCGCTGTACGGCTGCGGCAGCGCCGCGGCACCGGAATCCTCCTCGGGCGGCGGCGACACGCTCGTGGTCTGGGACTGGAAGTCGGGCGACGAGACCGCCAAGTCCTATATCGAGGCCGCGAAGGCCGACTTCGCCGAGCAGCATCCGGGCGTCGAGGTCGAGTTCACGGCCCAGCCCTTCGACCAGTACTACAACCTCCTCGGCACGGCCATCCAGGCCGGAGAAGGCCCCGACGTGATGCTGTTCAACGGCGGCGGCCAGCTCCGCGACCGCACCGACGCGCTGGTGCCCCTCGACGACTACGTCGCCGACGACATGGAGCGCCTCGCCGGGTGGGAGGCGTTCACCGCGGACGGGCACGTCTACGCCGCGCCGGTGACCCTGCAAGGCCACCCGCTCTACTACAACAAGGCCCTGTACGAGGCGGCCGGGCTCGACCCCGAGGCGCCCGCGGCCACGTGGGAGGAGTTCCTCGCCGACTGCGCACAGATCGAGGAGGCGACCGGCGCGGACTGCTTCGCCATGGGCAACAAGGAGGGCTACGGCATCCAGTTCTTCATGTCGGGCCTCGGACCGGGGATACTCAGCCCGGAGGAGTACGACGCCTGGATCGCCGGGGACCGCGACTGGACCTCCCCCGGTGTGAAGCGGATCTTCGAGCTGTGGGTCGAGGCCGAGCAGGCCGGGCTCAACAACGACGGCGTCAACTCCACCGCGATGTTCAACGACGAGTTCGCGCTCTTCGACTCCGGGGAGGCCGCCCACGTCGTCGGCCTCATGTCCGACGTGGGCCACTGGAAGGAGTTCGGCGAGTTCATCGGCGACGAGAACGTCGGCGTCATGCCCGCCCCGGTCGTCAGCCCCGAGGCCGCGCCGGTCCTCCCCTACGACGGCGGCATCGGCTACGGCGTGGCCGAGTGGACCGACGACCCCGAGCTGGCCGCCGACCTGGTCCGGTCGCTCACTTCGACGTCCGCGCTGGAGGCGTTCTACGCCGACGCGGGGGCCATCGCCGCGGACACCACGATCGACGCCTCCGGTGCCGGACCGGCGACCGCCGCCATCGTGGCGCAGCTGCCGACCGGCAAGCCCGCGCTGCACGTGGCGCTCTCGGCCGAGACCCTGGAGCTGATGGGCCGCCTCTCGCAGCAGCTCCTCAGCGGATCGGTCACAGTGGACGATGCGCTGGCCCAGCTCGCCGAGAGCGACGGGGCGGCCTAGACATGCCGGTCGGAAACCCGCCTCCCCCGGTCGCATCCGAGATGCTCGGACCGGCCGCGGACACCGCACGGGCGGGGGTCCGGACGGCGCGGGGGCGTCGGCGCGGGAACCAGCGATTCCACCGCGCCGACCGCCTCGCCCCCTACATCCTGGTCGCGCCCGCGGTCCTCATCATCGCGGGGCTGCGGCTCTACCCGCTCGCGCTCGGCGTCAACTTCTCGTTCACCGGCGACGGCGACCGCAACGGGCAGGCCGTCGGGCTCGACAACTACGCGGCCCTGTTCGACGACCCGCTGTTCACCGCGGCGATGCGCAACGTCGGGCTGCTCGTGCTGCTGCTGCCCGTCGCCGTCGCCGTCCCGGGGCTCCTGGCGACCCTGATCTACCTGCGGGTGCCGGGGCACCGGGTCTACCGGGGCGTCTACTTCTTCCCCGCGGTCCTGTCGCCGGTCATCATCGGCGCGATCTTCAACCTCCTGCTCGCCTTCGACGGGCCCGCGAACTCCCTGCTCGGGACGGTCGGGCTCGGGCCCGTCGACTGGCTCGGCGACCCGGACACCGCGATGTACGCCGTCGTGGGCGTCCACATCTGGGCGACCTTCGGGATGGCGCTCGTGGTGTTCCTCGCCGGATTCGCCACATTGGACCCCTCGCTCATCGACGCGGCGCGCGTCGACGGCGCCTCGATCCCGAAGGTGGTCAGGCACGTGGTCGTCCCCGGCCTGTCGCAGACGATCCAGTTCGTCGTCGTCACCACCATGATCGGGATGCTCACCTCGATGTTCGGGCTCCTGTACGTCATGACCGGCGGCGGCCCGGAGGGCTCGACCTACCTGCCGGAGTACTACATCTGGTTCCAGCAGGGCCAGATGGGCCGCCCCGCGCTCGCCTCGGCCGCGTCCACAGTGCTCTTCGGCGTGATGCTCGTCGTCGGGATGCTCCAGCTCGCCGTCCTGCGGCGCTCCGGAAGGGAGGACTGAGTGGCACCTCTGCGCGCAGGGCGCTGGATCGCCGCGATTCCCATGGCCGCCTTGGCGATCGCCACGGTCTACCCGCTCGTGTTCACCGCCAACGTCGCCATGAAGACCCGGCACGAGTACGTACTCGACCGCTTCGCCCCGGCCGAGGGCCTGCGCTGGGACGCGTTCGCCGCGGCCTGGACCGGGGCCGACATGGGCCGGTACCTCGCGAACTCGCTCATCGTCGTCACCGGCGCCGTCGCACTCCTGCTCCTCGTCGGGTCCATGGCGGGCTTCTCCCTGAGCCGCCTGCGGTTCCGCGGCTCGCGGGCGCTGTACCTCGGCTGCCTCGCGGCGCTGTTCATCCCGTTCCAGGTCATCATGGTCCCGCTGGCCCGGACCCTCGGGCAGGTCGGCCTCGTCGACACCTACCCGGGCCTGATCCTCGCCTACACCGCGCAGTTCCTGCCGTTCACAGTCTTCCTCATGACCGGGTACTACAGCCGCATCCCGGCCGAGATCATCGACGCGGCCCGCATCGACGGGAACTCCCTGTACGGCGTGTACGCGCGGATCATGCTGCCGCTGGGCCGCCCCGCGCTCCTGTCGGTGGGCATCCTCAACGCGCTGTTCTGCTGGAACGACGTGCTCATCGCGCTGCTCCTCATGCCCTCGGCCGAGCACCGGACGCTCATGGTCGGCGTCACCGCCCTGCGCGGCCAGTACTCCGCCGACATCCCGACCTTCGCCGGGGGCGTGCTCATCGCCGCCGTCCCCGTGCTCGTCCTCTACCTGCTCTTCCAGCGCCAGATCGCCTCCGGCGTCACCGCCGGGTCCACGAAGGGATGACATGCGCATCACCGGGTACCGCACGCTGACCACGGTCCAGGAATGGGCCCGGCCGGTCGGCGACGCCAACGGCCGCTTCGAAGACGGCGTCACCACGCTCCCGGTGGTCCTGGTCGACACCGACGAGGGCGCCACCGGGGTCGGGCTCGGCTCGCACGCGGGGCTGGAGGGCGTCTTCGGCGCGATCGAAGGCGAGGACCCGCGGGCCGTCGCGGGCCTGTACGACCGGATGCTGCGCCGCGCCTTCAAGGCCGGGCACGCGGGCGCGGTGTTCGGCGCGATCGGCGCGCTCGACACCGCATTGTGGGACCTCAAGGCCCAGGCCGCGGGCGAGCCGCTGTGGCGGCTCCTCGGCGGGCGCGACCGCGTCGTCCCGGCGTACGCGTCCGGCCTCGACATCGGACTCGACGACGAGGCGCTCGCCGACGCCTACCGGCTCTACGCCGACCGCGGCCTGCGGGCCGCAAAACTCAAGGGCGGCCTCGACGTCGAGGCGGACCGGAGGCGGCTCGCCATCGTGCGGGACGTCCTCGCCGACGCCGGGGCGGCCCGCCCGCGCCTCATGCTCGACGCCAACGAGGCGTGGTCGCGCAAGGAGGCCGTGCAGCACGTCGGCGCGATCGAGCGCACGATGGACCTCGCGTGGGTCGAGGAGCCGGTGCGCCGCTGGGACGCCGAGGGCCACGCCGCCGTCCAGCGCGGCGTGCGCGCCGCGGTCGCCAGCGGCGAGAACCTCACCGGGCTGGAGCAGTTCACGCCGCTGCTCAAGGCGGGCGGGGTCGACGTCGTGCAGACCGCGGCGGTCTGGGGCGTCACCCACTTCCTGCGCGTCGCCGCGCTCGCGCACGCCCACGACCTCCCCGTGAGCCCCGTCGGGAACATCCCGGTCGGGGTCCTCCACGCCGCGACCGCCGTGCCCAACCACCTCGTCAGCGAGCTCCAGGACCTGCGGCCGCCCGTCGGCATCACCGCCGACCTCGACATCGAGGACGGCGCGTTCGTCCTCGGCGACGCCCCCGGCCTCGGGCTCACGGTCTTCACCGAGGCCATCGCCCGGCTCGACCGCCGCCCGGCCCCGGCCGACCCCGCCGGGACCGCCGTCCGGCCCGAGCGCGCCGGACTGCGCCTGCTCGCCGGCGAGCGGCCCGCCGACCCCGACCGATCCCCCACCCGTCCGAGGCGCGCCGACCCCGAGGCAGCGACCGCCGACCGACGGGTGCCCGCCATCGAGCACTGAACCGCCTCGCCGACAACGGAAAGGGAATGCAATGCGGCATTCACCCCCCGGGCGCCTGCGGGCCCCCGCCCTCGCAGCGGCCCTCCTCATCGCGGTCGCCGGAGCCCTCGCGGGCCCCGGCGCGTCCCCGGCACACGCACAGACCTCCTACGACATCTACGTCTCCCCCAACGGGAACGACGGCAACGCCGGCACCTCCGCCCAGCCCCTGAAGACCCTGGCGAAGGCCCAGGAGCGGGCCCGGCAGGCCGCCGCCGCGGGCGACGGCGACGTCGCCGTCACCCTCCTCGACGGGACCTACCGGCTCACCGCGCCGCTCCGGTTCGACTCGCGCGACTCAGGGAGGAACGGCCACACCGTGGCCTGGCGGGCCGCCGACGGCGCCGACCCGGTCGTGACCGGCGCCCAGGCCGTCACCGGCTGGGTCCTCGACGACGCCGCGGCCGGGATCTACCGGGCCGACGTCGGCACCGGCTTCGACACCCGGCAGCTCTATGTGGACGGCGTCCTCGCGCAGCGGGCGCGCACCTCCATCTCGTCCGCGGACCTGACGCTCAACGCGTCCGGGTTCACCCTGAACAACGGGAACTTCGACTACCTCGCGTCGCTGCCGAGCCAGCAGCGCATCGAGTTCCAGGCCCTGCTCTCGTTCACCAACCGGTTCGCGCCGGTCCAGGGGATCAGCGGGCGCACCGTCACCATGCAGCAGCCCGCCTGGGACAACAACACCTACGGGTACGACGCGATCCAGAACCCGTTCCGCAGCCCGCAGTTCTTCCTGCTCAACTCGAAGCGCTTCCTCGACCAGGCCGGGGAGTGGTACCTCGACACGAGCGCCGGGCGGCTCTACTACAAGCCCCTCGCGGGGCAGAGCATGTCGACCGCGAAGGTGGAACTGCCGCGGCTGGAGACGCTGATCGAGGTCGGCGGCACCTACGACCAGCCGGTGCGCGCCCTGTCGTTCACCGGGCTCACGTTCACCGGCACGAGCTGGCTCGACCCCGGCTCGAACAACGGGTACGCCAACCAGCAGACCGGCACGTTCATCACCGGCGTCCAGTCCCAGCGGCCCGCCGACGCGTTCACCTCGTGCCGGTCCGGCTGCCGCGGGTTCGAGGCCGCGCGGAACGGCTGGGCGCAGGTCCCCGCCGCCGTGCAGGTCTCCGCGGCCGACGGGATCACGTTCGCGGACAACACGTTCCGCAACCTCGGGTCGGTCGGGCTCGGCATCGGCAACGACGCCAACGCGCACAGCACCGGCGTCGGCCTCGGCGCCAGGAACATCCTCGTCAGCGAGAACACCTTCACCGCGAGCGCGGGCGGCGGCATCGTCGTCGGCGGCGTCAGACCCGACGCGCACCACCCGTCGGACACCCGGATGCTCAACAGCGACATCGAGATCAGCGACAACAGCGTGTACGCCACCGCACTGGAGTACCTCGACCACGCCGCGATCCTGGGGACCTACGCCACCAGACTCACCATCGCGCACAACTACGTGTCGGACATGCCCTACAGCGGCATCAACGTCGGGTTCGGCTGGGGCGCCAACGATCCGGGCGGGAGCCCCGAGTACCTCAACCGCGGCCTGTACGACTTCCAGCCGATCTACCAGACCGCGACGACCCAGCGGGACGTCCGCGTCACCGGCAACCACGTGCGCAACGTGGTGCAGAAGCTGTTCGACGCCGGGTGCATCTACTCGCTGTCGGCGCACCCGTCCAGCACCATCTCCGGGAACTACTGCGAGAACAGCGGGCAGCTCGGCCTGTACTTCGACGAGGGCTCGCGGTACTTCTCCGCCACGGGCAACGTCTTCCGCAGCACGGCCGGGCAGTGGGCGCACGCCAACAACCAGAACAGCAACCTCACCGGCGACATCACGCTGACCGGGAACTACACCACCAACAGCGCGATCACCGGCCTGGTCGACGGCCAGCGCGGCAACACCGTGCGCAACAACACGACCTACAGCCCGGGCTCGGTGCCGGCGACGGCCGCGCAGATCATCGCCGACGCGGGCCCGAGGGCGGACGGCGGCGGCACGACCACGGGCGCGCTGCGCTCGGTCAGCGCGGGCCGGTGCCTCGACGTGCCGAACCAGTCGACGGCCAACGGGACGCAGATGCAGGTCTACGACTGCTGGAGCGGCGCGAACCAGCAGTGGACCTACACGGCCGCGGGCGAGTTCACCGTCTACTCGGGAGGGTCGCTGAAGTGCCTGGACGCGTCCGGGGGCGGCACCGCCAACGGCACGGCGGCCATCATCTGGACCTGCCACGGCGGGAGCAACCAGCGGTGGAACCGGAACGCCGACGGGACGGTCACCAACGCCGGGTCGGGGCTGTGCCTCGACGTGTCGGGCGCGGCGACCGCGAACGGCACCAAGGTGGTGCTGTGGTCGTGCAACGGCGGCGCGAACCAGCGGTGGACGTTCGCTTAGGAGGACCCGTGCCCGGCCCGCGGTCCTCGCGGGCCGGGCACGGCCGTTCGGGTTCGTCAACGCGCGGAACCAACCCGCGGTTCAGAAGTGGAGGAAGTCCCGGATGGCGAGCACGGCCCCGGCGCGGGCCCATTCGGCGAAGTCGAAGGGCTGGATGTCGAGCGGGGTCGGGACGCCGAGGTGCTGCCGGTAGGTCGCGACGGCGGCGTCGATCTCGCCGCGGGCGAGTTCGGCGACGGCGATGCCGTCGCCGGTGACGACGATCTTCTCGGGGTCCATGGTGTTCGCGAGCGTGGCGATGAGGACGCCGAGGGCGTGCCCGGCGTCGCGGAACGCCTGCACGGCGGCGGGGTCGCCGCCGCGCGCGAGGTCGAGCACGCTCGCGTAGTCGAGGCCGGGGGCGCGCAGGGCGGCCACGATCGCGGCGTTCGAGAGGTAGGAGGCGGCGCAGCCGCGGTGGCCGCGTTCGCATCTGGGGCCGCTGGGGTCGATCGGCAGGTGCTCCAGGCTTCCGGCCTTGCCGTTGATGCCGGTGACGACCTTGCCGTCGACGACGATGCCGACGCCTATCCCCGCGCCGACGGCGATGAGCACCATCGACTCGTGGCCGGCGCCGACGCCGAACCAGTGCTCGGCCGCGGTGAGGGCGCGCATGTCGTTCTCGGCGGTGGCGGGGATGCCGAGCCGCTCGCTCACGAGCGCGGCGAGGGGCACGCCGCTCCATTCGAGGAACGGCGACTGCGCGACGGTCTGTCCCTTGTCGGTGGACACGACGTCCCCGGCGAGGCCGATCCCGGCGGCGACGACGCCGGGGTGCTCCTCGGCGAGGCGCTCGTGGACGGCGCCGATCTGGGCGACGGCGTCCTTGACGCGCCGGGAGGCGAGCGGTTCGTCGTATTCGGCGAGGGCCTGCGCGGCGAGGTCGGTGACGACGGCGAAGAGGTGGTCGCCGGTGAGCTTGACGCCCAGGAACTTGCGGCTCTCGGGGCGGATGCGGAGCACTTCACTGGGCCTGCCGGTGGCGCCGCGGAGCTCGACGGGGCCGTCGGCGAGCAGGCCCTGCTCGATGAGCGCGCGCGTGACGCGGGTGAGGCTGGCGCGGGACATGCCGAGTTCGCGCGCGATCTCGGCGCGCGACTTCGGGCCGCGGATCAGCAGTTCGCGGAGCGTGCTGCGCTCCAGGCCGCTGAGCGGGGCGCGCGGTGGCGCGCCTTCCTCCACGGGTGCCGGTGTCGGCTTCATTGCGGTCTCCTCGGTTTGTTCACTGCCCACGGTATCGGGGCGGTCGGGCGACGTGCGATGGGATCGAATGCCGCATTCGCGGGTCTTCGCCGGGTCATCGCGAGCCGAAGTTAGTTTCACATATTGACAAACTCGATGGATGCTGCGTACCGTACATCGCACCGGATCAGGCATCCACATACCCCTATACGCCTGGCCCGTGCTCGCATTCCCGGTACAGAAGGAGCAACCCTTTGCGACGACGCACATTCACCGCCTCCGTCGGCGCGGCGGCGGCCGCCGCCGCGGTCGCGGCCGGCACCCTGCCCGCCTGGGCCCGCGAGGAGGGCGGTCGCGGCGGCGACGCCTACGTCTGGAGGAACGCCGCGGTCAACGGCGGCGGCTTCGTCCCGGGCATCGTCTTCAACGAGACCGAGCCGGGCCTCATTTACGCCCGCACCGACATCGGCGGGTGCTACCGGTGGCAGGAGGACTCGCGCACCTGGACGCCGCTGCTCGACTGGGTCGGCCGCGACAAGTGGGGCTGGTCCGGCGTCGTCTCCATGGCGACCGACCCCGTCGAGCCCGACCGCGTCTACGCCGCCGTCGGCACCTACACGATCGACTGGGACCCGAACAACGGCGCGGTCCTGTACTCCGACGACCGCGGCGACACCTGGGGCGCAGCCGAGCTGCCGTTCAAGCAGGGCGGCAACATGCCCGGCCGCGGCATGGGCGAGCGCCTCGCGGTGAACCCGGCCGACAACGCCCAGGTGTACCTGGGCACGCCGAGCGGCAACGGCCTGTGGCGCTCGGTCGACCACGGCCGCACGTGGGCGAAGGTCGAGAGCTTCCCCAACCCCGGGAACTTCGTCGTCGACCCCTCGAACCCCACGCTCGCGGACAACCAGGGCGTCATCTGGATCGACTTCGACCAGATCGGCGGGAAGATCTACGTGGGCGTGGCCGACCCGGCGGACCCGCTCTACGTCTCCGAGGACGGCGGCGCCACGTGGCAGGCCGTGCCCGGCGCGGCCGAGGCGCTCGGCTCGGCCGACGGGAACCGCACCATCCCCAAGCAGTCCGCAGTGGACAATACCAACGGGTACCTGTACGTCATCACGAGCTACGACCCCGGCCCCTACAACGGCGCGCCCGCGTCCGGCGACGGCGGCAGGATCATGCGTCTCGCGACGCAGACCGGCGAGTGGACCGACATCACGCCCGCCTACAACCCGCGCGGCGTCATCCCCGGTTTCGGCGGCATCACCGTCGACCGCCAGAACCCCGGCACGCTCATGGCGTCCACGTGCAACAACTGGTGGCCCGACGAGATCCTCTACCGCTCCACGGACTCAGGCGCCACCTGGTCGCTCAGCTGGGACTATGCCGAGGGCCAGGACCGGCACGACCGGTTCGCCATGGACAGCTCCGGCTCGCCGTGGCTGTCGTGGAACGGCGAGGACCAGCTCCCGCAGTACGCGGTCAAGCACGGCTGGATGATCGAGGCCCTCGCGATCGACCCGCACGACTCGGACCGGATCATGTGGGGCACCGGGGCCACGATCTGGGGCACCGAGTCGCTGACGCAGTGGGACGCCCAGGGCGACCTCATCAGCGAGGACGAGGCCGGTCAGCGGGTCCCGCTGCCGGTCGAGCAGTTCACCGTCGGCGTGCGGGCCGAGGGGATCGAGGAGACCGCGTCGCTCGACCTCGCGGCGCTCGGCGGAACGCTCGTGTCCGCCGTGGGCGACGTCGGCGGCTTCGTCCACACCGACCTCGACCGGGCCGTGCCGATGATCGACACCGGCTGGTCCACCGGCACGAGCGTCGACTTCGCGCAGGCGAACCCCGACATCGTCGTCGGCACCGGCAACGTGCACGGCAACGAGAAGGGCCACGTCGGCGTCTCGACCGACCGGGGCAAGACCTGGAAGAACGCCGCACCCGTGGAAGGCGTCCCCGGCGACGGCCACGGCGGCACCGTCGCGGTCACCGCCGACGGGTCCCGCATCCTCTGGACCCCCGGCGACTCCGAGGTGACCCCGGTGTACAGCGCCGACCTCGGCGAGACGTGGACGCCGGTCCAGGGACTCCCCGCGGGCGCGAAGATCCGCTCCGACCGCGTCAGGGCCTCGGTCCTGTACGCCTTCTCGGGCGGAGTGTTCTACCGCAGCACCGACGGGGGCGCGACGTTCGCCGACACGGGGGCGACCGGACTGCCGACCGGAGCCGTCGAGGACTTCCGGGCCGTCCCGGGCCACAAGAGCCACGTCTGGCTCGCCGGGCGCGGCGACGAGAAGGAGGGCATCGGCGGGGGCGTGTGGCGCTCCAAGGACGGGGGCGCCACCTGGAAGCGCATCGCCGTGTTCGAGACCGCCGAGTCCGTCGGCTTCGGCAAGGCCGCCAGGCGGTCCGGCTACCCGGCGGTCTACACCTCGGCCGAGATCGGCGGCAAGGCCGGGATCTACCGCTCCACCGACGGCGGCAGCCACTGGTCCCGCGTCAACGACGACGACCACCAGTGGGCCTGGTCGGGCTCGGCGATCACCGGCGATCCCGAGATCTACGGCCGCGTCTACCTGACCACGAACGGCCGCGGCATCGTCTACGGCGACATCGCGGACTGACGGGACTCCGGCCCCGGGGGCGGCGCCCCCGGAGCCGGGACGACCGGCCGCCGGGCCCGGATCCGGGGCTCGGCGGCCGCTGTCCGCTCAGTGCGCGCGCGTCAGGCCCAGGCGGCCTTCAGGCGGGCGTGCTCGGCGGCGGTGACGGGGAGGACCACGCCGTGGCAGGGGTCGGCCGGGAGCCGGACATCGGTGCAGGGCAGCCACTCCCCGCCCGCCAGGTCGGTCGTCTCGAACGGCACGTAGCGCCGCTCTGGCGTGAACTCGTCGATCCACAGGAACCACTTGTCCTCGGTGTTCGACTTGTACACCAGCGGGCCCTCGCCCTGCTTGACCGCGCCGAGGCCGATCCCCTCCGCGAGCGGCTCCCACCGCTCGGCCGTCAGCGAGGCCGCGGTCTCCGAGAACACCGACTTGCCGTGGGGCGCACCGCCGTCGCGGGCCCGCTCGTCCTTGAGGAAGCGGTAGTACAGGCCGTCGTGCGCGATGACCGTGGCGTCGATGGTGTTCCAACCGCGGTCGACCCACGGGCACGCCTCGGAGAACTCGCGGAAGTCCCGCGTCGTGGCGTACATGATCCGGTTGTAGCTCGGGCCCTCGTGCGCCGCGTCGTCGTACAGCGAGGACGACCAGTGGACGAGGTAGGCGCCCTGCTCGGGGTCCCAGACCGATTCGGGGGCCCAGGTGTTGCCCGCCGCAGGGGGCGCGACCTCGACGAGTCGGCCCTCGCCCCAGTCCACGAGGTCGCCCGACTCCCACACCATGATCGAGCGGCTTCCCCAGCGCTGCATGCGGTCCCAGTCGGTGCGCTCGAAGACCCGCAGGTCCGTGGCGACCATGAAGAAGCGGTCCCCCTCGGGCGAGCGAACGATGTGCGGGTCGCGGACGCCGCGGTCCCCGAGGGTCGAGAACAGGACCGGCCTGCCGCCGTTGAGGTCGTCGAAATGCAGCGGGTCGTCGCCGTCGCTGAGGGCGAAGTGGATCTGCTCGCCGTCGGCGGACTCGCGCTTGAAGTGGACGTACAGGTAGCCCGCGTACTCGGGCCGTGCGGAACTCACTGGTCGGGACTCCTCGGCTTCATGGAATGGACGTTCGTCAGCGGCCGAGCCAGCCGCCGTCGACCGGGAGCACCGTACCCGAGACGTAGTCGGAGGCGGCGCTGGCGAGGAACACCGTCGCGCCCGCGAGGTCCTCGGGCCGGCCCCACCGGCCGGCCGGGATGCGTTCGAGGATCGCCCGGGAGCGATCCGGATCGTCTTGCAGCGCTTGGGTGTTGTCGGTCGCGATGTACCCGGGGGCGATCGCGTTGACGGTGACACCGCGCCCGGTCCACTCGTTCGCGAGCGCCTTCGTCAGCCCGGCGACACCGGACTTGGCGGCCGCGTAGCCGGGGACGTTGATGCCGCCCTGGAAGCTCAGGAGCGAGGCGGTGAAGACGATCTTCCCGTAGCCGCGCTCCAGCATCCCGCCGCCCACGGCCCGCGCCAGCGCGAACTGGCTGGTCAGGTTCACCTGGAGCACTTCGTCCCAATAGGCGTCGGAGTGCTCGGCGGCGGGGGCGCGGCGGATGGTCCCGGCGTTGTTGACGAGGATGTCGACCGGTTCGGCCGCGAGCGTCGCGGCGAGGTCGGCGACCGCCTGCGGGTCGTTGAAGTCGGCGCGCAGGGCGCGGAAGGAGCGGCCGAGGGCGGTGACGCGCCGACCGATGGCGGAGCCTTCGGGTTCGATGGTGGCGCTGACGCCGATGACGTCGGCGCCCGCGGCGGCGAGGGCCTCGGCCATGGCGAAGCCGATGCCGCGCTTGGCGCCGGTGACGACGGCGAGGCGGCCGGTCAGGTCGAAGGGGTTCATGCGGCCTCGCTCTGCTCGCCGGCCTGGACGTCGATGAGGATCTTCATGGCCTCGCCGCCGGTGAGGGCGTCGAACGCGGCCTGGACTTCGCTGAGCGGCATCACCTTCGTGATGAGCGCGTCGGCGGGGATCTCCCCCGCGTCCAGGAGCGCCACGGCGGTGTCGAAGTCCTGCCGCTGGTAGACGCGGGCGCCGAGGAGGCGCAGTTCGCGCCAGAAGACGCGCTGGAGGTTGATCGGACGGGGCTCGGGGTGGATGGCGACGACGACGAGGGTGCCGCGGACCTTGGCGTAGTCGACGGCGCCGAGCACGGCCGCGGCGGCGCCGGAGACCTCGAAGACGACGTCGGCGCCCGCGCCGCCGGTCCACTCCTCGACCGCGGCGACGGTGTCGTCGCGGGGGTCGAGGGCGGTGAAGCCGAGGTCGGCTACCTGGCTGCGGCGCTTGGGGTCGAGTTCGACCACGACCACGTCGGCGCCGAAGGAGCGGGCGACCGCGGCGATGAGCACGCCGATGGGGCCGCCGCCGATGACCACGGCCTTCTGGCCGGGTTCGAGCTCGGCGCGGCGCACGTCGTGGACGGCGACGGCGGTGGGTTCGACGAGGGCCGCGTGCTGGAGCGACAGGGTCGCGGGGAGCGGCACGAGGAGCCCTGCGTCGACGTTCCAGCGCCGCTGGAGCGCGCCGGGCGAGTCGATGCCCACGAAGTCGAGGTTCTGGCAGATGTGGGCGTTCCCGGCGAGGCAGGCCGGGCAGGTGCCGTCCCAGGCGAGGGGCATGACGGTGACCGGGTCGCCGACGGCCCAGCCTGCGACGCCGTCGCCGAGGGCGGCGACGGTCCCGCTCATCTCGTGCCCGATGACCGCGGGGACGTCGACGCGGGCGTCCATGTGACCGGCGAGGATGTGCAGGTCGGTGCCGCAGATCCCGTTGTAGGCCACGGCAATCTGCACTTCGCCGGGGCCCGGGGGCGCCGGGTCGGCCTCGTCGACGGTCATGGTCCGGTTCCCGGCGTAGTGTGCGGCGAGCACGGGTGCCTCCCTCGGTCGTGGGGAACGGTCGCGGATGAGGATTGCACACATCGACTGTTTGCGCAATCGTTTGAGCATCGGTTTTTCCGATAGGCGATACTGGTCCGATGGCGAAGCTCAGCGATGTGGCGGCCCGGGCGGGCGTCTCGGTGTCGGCGGTGTCCCGCGTGCTCTCCGGCGACCCCGCGGCGCGGGTCAGCGAGGCGACGCGCGACCGGGTCCGCAAGGCCGCGGCCGAGGTCGGCTACCACCCGAACTTCGCGGGCCGGGCGCTCAAGCTCGCCCGTACCGACGTCATCGCGCTCATCGTCCCCGACGTGACGAACGCGCTGTTCACCGAGCTGACCCGCGGCGTGGAGGACGAGGCGGTGGCGCGCGGCTGCGTGATGCTGCTGGCGCGCAGCGAGGACATGCAGCCCGGCGGCCCCATGTTCGACCGGCTCGTGGGCGAGGGCCGGGTGGACGGCATCGTGCTCCAGCCGCGCGACGGCGCCGACCCGCAGGAGCTGGCCCGCACGGTCGGCGAGCGCGCGCCGCTGGTCACGATCCACCAGCGGATTCCGGGCGCGAGCTCGGTCGTGGTGCCCGACGAGCTGGCCGCGCGCCGCGCCACCGAGCACCTGATCGCCTTGGGGCACCGCAGGATCGGCTTCGCCGGGGGCCTGGCCGGGTCGCCGACCGCGCAGCGCCGGGCCGACGGGCACCTCGAAGCGCTGCTGCGGGCGGGCATCGCCGCCGCACCTGAGCTGGTCACCTGGCGCGGCTACCGGGAGTCCGACGGCCGGGCCTCCGCGGCGGAACTGCTCGCACTCCCCCAGCGGCCCACCGCGATCGTGGCCGCGAACGTCAACGCCGCGATCGGCGTCCTCGCCCAGGCCCGGGCCCAGGGGCTCGCGGTGCCCCGGGACCTCTCGGTGGTCGCCATCCACGACGCGTGGACCGCCGAGCACACCTGGCCGCCGCTCACCTGCGTGCGGATGCCGCTGTACGAACTCGGCCGCACCGCCGTCGCCACGCTCGCCGAGATCGTCGACGGGGGCGCGGTCGTCCACCGCAGCGTGGACGATCCGGAGCCGGTGCTCGTCGGCCGCGAATCGGCCGCCGCGCCGCGGAACTGACGCCGCCCGCCCTTGCGCCGGGCCGTGCTTTCCGGATAGTCTCGCGCTTGATCAATCGTTTGCGCAACCGGTGGTGCACCGCCGCCCCACCCCGCCGCTCCCAGCGCCGCTTCACCCCGGAGCCGCGCCGCGCACCCCGAACCGAGGGACACCGCATGACGCTCATCGAGGCCGTCGAGACGCACGACGTCCGCTTCCCCACGTCGCTCACGCTGGACGGCTCGGACGCGATGAACAAGGACGGCGACTACTCCGCCGCCTACGTCGTCGTCCGCACCGACGACCCCGGCCTGGCCGGGTACGGCTTCACCTTCACCATCGGGCGCGGCAACGACCTCGTCACCGCCGCCGCACTCCAGTGGGCCGTCAAGCTCATCGGCCGCGACCTCGACACCGTGGTCGGCGACCTCGGCGGGCTCTACCGCGAGCTCCAGTCCGACTCGCAGCTGCGCTGGCTGGGCCCGGAGAAGGGCGTCGTTCACATCGCGCTCGCCGCGGTCATGAACGCCGTCTGGGACCTCGCCGCCCGCGCCGCGGGCAAGCCCCTGTGGCGCCTCCTCGCCGACATGACCCCCGAGCAGCTCGTGGACGCCGCGGACCTGCGCTACCTCTCCGACGCGCTCACCCGCGACGAGGCCCTCGCGATCCTGCGCGACAAGGCCGACACCCGCGCCGACCGCATCGCCGAGCTCGAAGCCCGCGGCGGCTACCCGTGCTACACCACCAGCGCGGGCTGGCTCGGCTACAGCGACGACAAGCTCCGGCGCCTGCTCCAGGAGGCAGTCGACTCCGGCTACCGCCACGTCAAGCTCAAAGTGGGCGCCGACCTGGAAGAGGACCGCCGCCGCCTGCGCATCGCGCGCGAGGTCATCGGCCCGGACGCCAAGCTCATGATCGACGCGAATCAGGTGTGGGACGTGCCCGAGGCCATCGAGTGGGTCAAGGCGCTCGCCGAGTTCGAGCCGCACTGGATCGAGGAGCCCACCAGCCCCGACGACGTCCTCGGCCACGCCGCGGTCCGCCGCGCCGTCGCGCCGATCGGCGTCGCCACCGGCGAGCACGGCATGAACCGGGTGCTGTTCAAGCAGATGCTCCAGGCCGAGGCGATCGACTACCTCCAGCTCGACTCCGCGAGGCTCGCGGGCGTCAACGAGATCATCGCCGTGTACCTGCTGGCCGCGAAGTTCGGCGTGCCGGTGTGCCCGCACGCGGGCGGGGTGGGCCTGTGCGAACTCGTGCAGCACCTGTCGGTCTTCGACTACGTGGCCGTCTCGGCCAGCCTGGAGGACCGGGTCACCGAGTACGTGGACCACCTCCACGAGCATTTCACCGACCCGTGCATCGTCGAGAACGGCAACTACGTGCTCCCCTCCAAGCCGGGGTACTCCGCCGAGATGCACACCGCCTCGATCGAGGAGTTCGCCTACCCGGACGGCGCCCACTGGAAGCAGCGGGCTTCCGCGAAGTAGCCACCGCCGCAGCAGAAAGGACCGCATGCTCACCTACGGCCTCATCCACCCGCCGCTCCTCGCCGCGCTCGCCTCGGCCGGGCACGGCTCGCGGATCCTCGTCGCCGACGGGCACTTCCCGTGCTCCACGCACACCAACCCCGCGGCGGCGACGGTCCACCTCAACCTGCGCCCCGGCCTGCTCGACGGCGACCAGGTGCTCGAAACCCTGCTCGACGCCGTCCCGATCGAGCACGCGGCGGTCATGGACTCCGGCGGGCCGGCCGTCCCCGCACACGAGGGCTACCGCGCCGCACTCGGACCGCACGTCGCGTTCGAGGCCGTGGAGCGCTTCGCCTTCTACGACCTCGCCCGGCAGCCGGACGTCGCCGTGGTCATCGCCACCGGCGACCAGCGCCAGTGGGCGAACCTCCTGCTCACCATCGGCGTCGCCGGCGTGACCCCGCGGTAGGGACCCGGTCAGCGGCGGGGTCGCGCGGTGGACTCCCGGACCACCAGCTGCGGTTTGACCACTGAGGAGACGAGGTCGCGCTCGCCCTGCATCTGCCGCGACAGCAGCCCGAATGCGCGCGCTCCCAGGTCCTCGAAGTCCTGCTCGACCGTGGTGAGCGAAGGGCGCCAGAGCGACACGAGGGGCTGGCCGTCGAATCCGGCGACGGAGACGTCGCCCGGGACGTCGAGGCCGCGGTCCGCGAGGGCCCGCATGACCCCGAGGGCGATCTCGTCGTTCCCGCAGAAGACGGCGGTCACGTCGTCGCGCCCGGCTATGCGCTCGCCCCAGCGGTAGCCGGAGGGCGCGTCCCATTCGGAGTCCATCACCTCGGGGACCTCGGCGCCCGCGTCCTCCAGCGCGGCGCGCCAGCCCTCAGTGCGGCCGGAGGTCTTCCCGCCGGTGGGTCCGGCGATGTGGTGGACGGTGCGGTGTCCTTGCCGCAGCAGGTACTCGGTGACCTGGCGGCCGCCCGCGGCCTCGTCGATCAGCGCGGCGAGCGAGCCGTCCACGCGCTCCGACCCGCCTCCGGCGGCGACGACCGGGAGCGACTCGGGGAGCGCCTTCGACGCCTTGATGCCCGCGCGCCGGAACTCCAGGACGATCGCGCCCCCGATGGGCTGCGACAGCGCGAGGTCGACCGCGCGCATCACCGATTCGTCCTCATCGGACGCCACGATCGTTATTGACACGGACATCCCCGCCCGCTGGGCGGCGGTCTCGACGCCCGCCAGGGTGTTCGCGTAGCCGTAGGCCGACGTCGTGGCCTCTGCGATGATCGAGATGAGGTTCGGCTGGCTCAGCCGCAGCGACCGGGCGGCGCTGTTGGGGCGGTAGCCGAGCTCCTTCACCGCGGCGTGGACCCGCTGCGCCAGTTCGGGGGCGACGTTCTTGGTCCCGTTGAGCACGCGGGAGACGGTGGGCACGGAGACGCCCGCCGCTTTGGCGACGTCGGCGAGGACGGGGGCGCGGTATGCATTCGAGGAGGCCATGGTGTCGAGGATACGAGACAGTCGTCCCACATCACGGCCGGGATCGATGTTTCAGATAATCGTTATCTCAACATCTAGACGACAGCATGATCAACTTCAGGCTCCGAAGACTTGAGTTTCATGCCAGTTCACCTGCGATGATGATCGACGTATATCGTCGCGCTCCCCTGGGGCGGACGCCTCCGCGCGGCCTCATCATTGACCGTCGTCAATCGTCTTGATAACCTTCTCTCGGCTGTGAGGCACAGAGGCCGACCCTTCCGGCACCTGGCGGCCTCTCCCACTGGTCGACATCAGCGCCATCTCCCGCAGGGACATCACTAGGAGGACCCCTCTCATGGTCGAATTCTCACGCCGCGCACTCCTCGGTGCCGCAGGGGCGACGGCCGCGGCCGCGGCCGTCGGCTCCACCGCCGCCTGCTCCGGCAACGCCGGCGGCGCGACCGGCGGCGACTACGACATGCCGACGTACCAGCCCGCCCCCGAGCTCGATGTGGAGCCGTACTACGCGACCGAGACGCCCGGGATGCTGGACGTCTACACCGAGTACCCGAAGACCTACTTCAAGTCCGTCGACCGCGAGCCGGGCTCGGGCGGCAAGGTCACCTGCTTCCAGCTGACCTGGGGCGACCCCTCGAAGCCCCTTGATGAGAACCCGTACTGGCAGGAGCTCAACGAGCGCATCGGCGCCAGCTACGAGCCGCAGTTCGTGCCGCAGCCGGTGTTCTACGAGAAGTTCGCGACGATGCTCGCCTCCGGCGAGGTCCCGGACCTGGTGTTCATGGACGACCAGAAGGCCGTCAGCCTGCAGGGCATCCGCGACGGGGCCTTCGCGGACCTGTCGGAGGTCTTCTCGGGCGACAACATCCTGAAGTGGCCCAACCTGGCCGCGCGCAAGGAGGAGATCTGGAAGGCCAGCCTCAAGGACGGCCGGATCTACCAGGTGCCGTCCGTCGGCGCGGCGCTGACGAACATCCCCACGATGCGCACCGACCTGGTCGACCAGACCTCGATCGGCCGCGCCCCCAAGGACGCCGACGAGCTCTTCACGATGCTCAAAGAGGTCTCCGCCCTCGGCTCGGGCCCCGGCGGCCAGCAGGTGTACGGCCTCAACAGGTACGACCCCTTCCCCGGGACCGCGGCGGTGTTCCACCGCCTGTTCAAGGTCGGCCCCGAATGGCAGCTCGACGGCAACGGCGACCTGGTGCACCTGATCCAGACCGAGAACTACAAGGCCATGCTCGAATGGCTCGCCCGCGCCTGGGCCGAGGGGATCTTCGACCCGGTCTCCATGACCCCCACCGCGACCGACATCGTCTCCGGCGCCGCGATCCGCTACGACGCGGTCTGGGGCGCCACCAGCGCGACCGGGCTCCCCCAGTGGGAGGCCGACCTGCCGGGCGCGACGTACGACTTCTTCGACATGCCCGGCTTCGACGGCTCCGCCCAGCTCGCGGTGCGGAACATCCCCTACGGCAAGTCGACCTGCGTGTCCGCCGCGGTCGCCGAGGACGAGGACCGGCTCACCGAGGTCCTCAACGTGCTCGACTACTTCTGCGCGCCGTTCGGCTCCGAGGAGAGCCTGTTCCTCAACTCGGGGCAGGAAGGCCGCCACTTCGACTTCGACGAGCACGGCATCCCGATTCCCAACCCGGAGTACGCGACCGAGCTGGGCGTCCAGTACGTCGGCGTCCCGGGCGACAGCGGCGGGTACCAGGTGCACCCGAACGCGCTCCCGTGGGTCGACTCCTTCGTGTCCGCCATGGAGTCGCTCGCCCAGAACTCGATCGACCGGCCCCTGACCGGTCTGGAGAGCGCGTCGCAGACCTTCATCACGAAGGGCGCCCAGCTCAAGCAGTCGTGGACCGACTTCGAGAACGGGGTCATCACCGGCCGCGAGAGCATCGACGGCCTCCAGTCCTTCGTGGACAACTACATGGCCCAGGGCGGCACCCAGGTCAGGGACGAGTACGCCCAGGCGCTCAAGGACGCGTCCGAGTGAGCGTGAACATCGCAGCACGCCCCGAGGCCCGCACCCAGCGGGCCTCGGGCCCCGCCTCGTCCCGGAAGCCGAAGACCTCACTGCGCCAGCGGATCTGGCGCGAGCGCTGGGCCTACACGTTCATCGTCCCTGGCGCGCTGTTCTTCCTGGTCTTCGCGTACGTGCCCATGCTGGGCAACGTGATCGCGTTCCAGCAGTATTCGCCGTTCCGGGGGTTCGCGGGCTCGCCGTTCGTGGGCTTCGCGAACTTCACCGTGCTGTTCGAGGACCCGGCGGTCCTGAACGCGCTGGAGAACACCCTCATCATCGCGGTGCTCCAGCTGCTGTTCGCGTTCCCTGCGCCGATCGCCCTTGCGCTGCTGTTGAACTCGCTCCTGTCGGACCGCGTCAAGCGCATGGTCCAGACCGTGGTCTACCTGCCGTACTTCCTGTCCTGGGTCATCGTCATCTCGGTGTGGCAGCAGGTCCTCGGCGGCGGCGGCCTGGTCGCGGGACTCCTCGACGGCTGGGGCGTCTCCGGGTTCGACGCGATGACGAACGCGGACACCTTCAAGCTCCTCGTCGTCGCGCAGGTCGTCTGGAAGGACTGCGGGTGGGGCACGATCATCTTCTTCGCCGCCATCGCGGGCATTCCGAACGACCGCTATGAAGCGGCGGCGATCGACGGCGCCACCCCGTGGCAGCGCACCTGGCACATCACGCTCCCGGCCCTCGTCCCGGTCGCGACGCTCCTGCTCATCCTGAACATCGGGTCGATCCTCACGGTCGGCTTCGAACAACTGCTGCTCCAGCAGCCCATGGTCGGCGCTGAGGCGTCCGAAGTGCTCGACACGTTCGTGTACTTCCGCGGCGTCCTCGGCGGCCAGTGGGGCATCGCCACCGCCGCCGGACTCCTCAAGGGGGTCATCGGCACCATCCTCGTCCTGGCGGCCAACCGGTTCGCTAAGCGCCTCGGCGGAGAGGGGATCTTCTGATGACGACCATCGCCAAGGGGCGCAAGACCATCCCGCCGTGGATGAGCCCGCCGTCGGTCGGGGTGAGGGCCGTCAAGGGCCTCGTGATCGCGCTGATCGTGATCACCATGATCTACCCGCTGGTGTACGTGATCGCGATGAGCTTCGCCGCGCCGTCGCAGGCCCGCGCAGGCGTGGTCTTCCCGACCGAGTTCTCCCTCGACGCCTACCGCGCGATCTTCAACGGCGGCACCGTCACTCAAGGTCTCCAGAACTCGCTGTTCATCACCGTCGTGGGCACGCTGCTCTCCCTCGCCGCCACCTCGATGCTGGCCTGGGGCCTGGTGCGAACCCGCCAAGTCCCGGGGGCGAAGTTCGTCCTGGTGATGATCCTCGCGACCATGTTCTTCTCCGCGGGCATCATCCCGAACTTCATGCTCGTCAAGTACCTCGGCCTCCTGGACTCCACCTGGTCCCTGATCGTTCCCGGCCTCATCTCGGCCTTCAACATGATCGTCATCAGGAACTTCTTCCAGGGCCTCCCAGAGGAACTGATCGAGGCGGCGAGGATCGACGGCGCAGGCGAATGGAGGATCTTCCTGCGGATCGTGCTGCCGCTGTCGAAGCCGGTGCTCGCGGTCATGGGCCTGTTCTACGCGGTCGGCTACTGGAACACCTACTTCAACGCGCTGCTCTACATCAACGACTCGGAGAAGTGGCCCATCCAAGTGGTCCTCCAGCAGTACGTGCTCGCGGGCGTGCAGATCCCCGGCGCGATCGTCTCGCCCGACCAGCCCCCGCCCCCGGGCGTCACGCTCCAGATGGCGGTCATCGTCCTGGCGACCGTCCCCATCCTGGTGGTCTACCCGTTCCTCCAGCGCTACTTCACTTCAGGCGTCCTCACCGGAGCCATCAAAGGCTGAACGGCGACACACGATAGGGCCGAGCGCATTCGCGCTCGGCCCTCTCGCATTCCACCGCGTCAGACCCGGATCAGACGCCAGCGCTGCGGCACGGAGTTCTTGTTCGGCCACTGGATCACGACGTCCCCGTCGGCCTCCTTGTTGCCGTTGTCGAGCAGCATGCCGGAGCGTTCGCAGGTGAGCGTGACCGCGCCGCCGCCCACGTCGGCGATCTTCCAGCGCTGCGCGGCCGTGCCGTTCTCGGCTCTCTGCCGGACCTGCCCGCCTTCGGTCGTGGAGTCGGCGTTGTCGAGGGCCTTGCCGGAGTGCTCGCAGATGAGTTTGTGGTACCCGCCGCCGACGTCGGTGATCTTCCAGCGCTGCTGGGTGCCGGTGCTCTCCGCCCACTGGATCACCGGCTTCCCGTCGACCGTGGACCGGCCGTTCTCCAGGAACTTCCCTGAGCGCTCGCACATCAGGAGGTAGGTGGCGCCGGAGGCGACCGCCGGGGTGGACCGCATGTGCGCGAGCGTGCCCCAGCCGAGGGCGTCGAAGCCGCCCGAGTTGCCGCCGTAGTCCCCGCCGCCGCCTTCTGGACGGGCGAGGGCGGCCATGCGCGCGGTGTAGGGCATCCGCAGGCCCTTCCTGACGCTGTAGTGGTTGTAGACCAGCTCCCACACCGGCCGGATCTGGCCGCGACCGCCCGCGGAGACAACGGTGTGCTCGACGCCGTCGCAGTTGCGGTAGGTCGAGAACGGCACGTCGTAGCCGAGGTTGTAGCGGGCGACGTACTCGGACGCCTTCGCGAAGGCGCTGTCGCGGGCCGAGTACAGGTCGATGCCCTGGTTCCAGGCCATCTCCATGAAGGCGCCCATGAGGCCGATGCCCATGATGGAGTGGGCCTGGTCGCGGCCGGACTCCTGCCATTGGGCGAGGTCGCCGTGGACGAAGGGGATCGCGTTGTCGACGGCCCCGGCGCCGACGCCGTTCCAGAAGTAGTCCACCGCCTCGTCGACCTGGGACTGGTCGTCGCGCAGGATGCCGATCGCGAGGATCGAGACCATGTTGCACAGGTCCCAGTTCGCCCAGTAGTGGGTGTCGCAGGTGCCGTTGTGCCGCACCAGGAAGTCGCTGTTGAGCGGGTAGAAGACGTCGTTCATCATGCCCTGGAACCGGGCCAGGTCGAACCCCGGGTAGCCGCGGAGGAGCTCGCCGGCGACGGCGAACTGGTACCCGTAGATGCCCGACGCGAGGCGCGATTCCGAAGGGCCGGTGTGGATCGACTCCAGGGTCTGCGACCACGCGTTGCAGATGTCGCGCGCGGTGTCGCCGTTCGCGGCGGTGCCCGCGATCTTCCAGCGCAGCGCGTTCTGGTAGGCCGCGTGGACGTCGTTGTACAGCACCCAGTAGTTCTCCGGCGTGTCGGTGCTGCCGCGCACGACCTGGGCGAGCGGCTTGGGCTCCCAGGTGCTCTGCGAGTGGCCGTTGGCGACCAGCTTGTCCCAGCCCTGCTTCCAGGGCGCGGACCCGGCGTCGACCTTGGCCTTCATGCGGTCGAAGTCGGCTTGGACGTGGAGGGTGCCCGGGTGGCCGAACGCGAGCGCGTCGGCCTGCTCCTGCTGCTGGGCCTGTGCGACGGCGATGCCGCCGGTTCCGGTGGCGGCCAGGGCGCTCGCGGCGACGGCGCCCTTGAAGAGGTTCCGTCGCTTGAAGCGGGCGCTGCCGGTGCGGTTGTCGGTCATGGTGCTCCTTCGGCTTCGGTGGCGAGGGGGTGGGGAGGGAACGCGGACCGCGAGCGGATAACGTTATCCCTCATATACGAAGATAAGGTTATCATCGAGGCATGTCAATATCTATGCCTAGCGGTTTTCTGATCGCCTCTGAACGCCACCAGCATCAAGACCCACAAGGACCAAGGCCCGGCGATCCTGCATCGTGGGTTCGGGTCTCGACAAAACCGACGGCGCGACCTAAGTTAGAAATCGTTATCTCTCAGACCTGGCAAGGATTCCGCATGACCGACCGCATCCCCGGGCTGTTCGCGATGGACCCCGTCTACCTTCCGAAGCTGTTCCCCGAGCCGTACCTGCGCCGCCTCCGCTCGGTCCTCGACATCGACCCCGACTACGTCGCACGCGACTTCACCGACGATCGGGCGGCCGCCGCGCTGGCCGAGGCGGAAGTGGTCGTCACGGGCTGGGGCGCGCCCCGGCTCGATCCCCCGGTGCTCGCCGCGGCGGGCAAGCTGCGCGCCGTGCTCCACGCCGCGGGCAGCGCCCAGTGGGTCGACCGCGCCGTCTACGAGCGCGGCATCGCCGTCGTCTCCGCGCAGCAGGCCAACGCCGTCCCCGTCGCCGAGTACACGCTCGGGATGATCCTCTTGGCGGGCAAGGACATCTTCGGCCTGCGCGACCGGTTCCGCGCAGAGCGCGGCTTCGTGATCGGCGAGGACCATGGCACGACCGGCAACTTCGGGCGCACGGTCGGCCTGATCGGGGCCTCGCGGATCGGGCGCCGCGTCATCGAGCTGCTGCGCTCCTTCGACTTCGAGGTGCTGCTGAGCGATCCGCACGTCGATGCGGAGGAGGCCGCCCGCCTCGGCGTGCGGCTGGTCGACCTCGACTCGCTCATGGCGTGGTCCGACATCGTCTCGGTCCACGCCCCCGACCTGCCCGAGACGCGGCGGCTCGTCGACGCGAAGCGGCTGGCGGCGATGAAGGACGGCGCGGTGCTGGTGAACACCGCGCGCGGCTCGCTCGTGGACACCGACGCGCTCGTCGCCGAGCTGGCGGCCGGGCGGGTCTCGGCGATCCTCGACGTCACCGACCCCGAGCCGCTGCCCACAGACTCGCCGCTGTTCGACCTGCCGAACCTGTTCCTGACGCCGCATGTGGCGGGGTCGCAGGGGAACGAGCTCGCCCGCATGGGGCGCTTCATCGTCGAGGAGGCCGAGCGGCTGGCCGCCGGCGAGCCGCTGCTGCACGCCGTCGACCCCGGGCTGCTGTCGATCCAGGCCTGACACCGCACCGCCCCGCCGCGCGGTCAGCGTGGCGGGGCGGGCGGCCGAAACGGTCGGTGATCAGGCGAGGTCGCCGTAGAGCTCGACTTCGGCGAGGTTGCCGCTCCAGGCTCCCGCGTTGTAGATGCGGAGGTACCGGTAGTGGTCGTCGCCGGTGGCGGTCCGCTGGATCCACTTGTCCGCGGCAGCGCCGGTGAGCGCCGCGGTCAGGTCGGTCCAGGTGGTCCCGTCGTCCGAGCCCTGCACGATCGTGCCGTTGGCCCGCGTCGGATGCGAGGCCCGCGGCAGGAAGTACGCCTCGTCGAGGTGCGCTTCGGTTCCCGCGCCGAAGTCGATCGTGTAGTAGGAGCCGGTGCCGGTGTTGAGGTCGCCGTAGGTGGCGCCGTCATGGTCGAAGAGCAGGTAGCCGACCTGGTCGGCGGGTAGGCCGTTGCCGGGCCACTGCTTGTCGGAGGCGAGGACCGTGGCGAGATTCGCGACGTCGATCAATCGGTCGCCGTCGCCGCCGACGAACAGGCTCGCGCCTTCGGTGGCGCCGTAGAGGGTCGGCCCGGCCTCGCCGTCGTCGGTGTAGTCGACGGCGAGGGTGACCGTGCCCGGTTCGACGCCGTCGAGGGCGACCGAGGCGAGCCAGTTGACGCCGTCCTCCGATGTCGCAGAGGCTTCGATGCCCATCACGTTCACCGTGACGGCGTCGACCGGTTCCCTCGTGGTGACCGCGACGTTCACGGTGTCGCCGTTCGAGACCTTCCCGGCGATCGCGTCGTCGGAGGCGATCGTGGCCGACGCGATCCGGTTGCCGATCTCGTGGCGCTCGCCGTAGATGTGGAACTCGGTCATCTCGAACACGGTGCTGATGTGCCCGTACAGGACTTCCGGCAGCTGTTCGATCATCTGGACCTTGACGTACCGGAACTGGTCGTCCCGGAGTTCCGGACTCACTTCGAGGGTGTTGAAGTCCTGCGTGTACTGCGTGGCCCCCGGGGTGAGCCGGGTCCAGTTCACACCGTCGTTCGAGCCGTACACCGTCGAGTTGGCGAGCCGGTCTTCGAAGATGTTGCTCTGGAAGCCGAACTCCCTGGCCGAGACCCGGAAGTCGGCGCCGAAGTCGAATGTGTGCGACATGTTGACGGCCAAGGGATAGCCGAGGCCGGTCTGGTTGTCGCCGTCCACGAGGGTCCCCGCGTACTGCTTCGCGGTGGACGAGTGGAGGAGGTCCGGGAAGTCGAGGCTGCCGTCCGCATCGGTCTTCGGCGAGATCAGGCGGAGGCCGTCGAACGCGGCGACCATGCCAGCCAAGGCGGTCGCGAACTCCGCGTCGGTGCCGTCGTCGAGCGCCGCTTCGGCCGCGTCTCGCGCGGCGGTGAAAGCGGCCTCGGTCGCGGACTCGTATCCGTCCTCGGGTTCGAAGTCCTCCTCTGCCAGGGCCAGCGCCCCTTCGCGGTCGGCGGCGGCGTCGAGGACGATCGTGCGCGCGACGGCGCTCGTGCCGTCGTCGGCGGCGACGGTGACCGTCCCCGAGTCCTCGCCGGTCCAGGTGAGCTGCCCGGTGGCGGTGTCGAATGCGGCGCCGTCGGGGAGTCCGGCGGCGCTGTAGGCGATGCCGTCGGCTCCGGTGGCGGCGAGGTCGAGGGCGAGGTCGGCGCCGTCCCAGCCGACGACGCGGTCGGCGGCGTCCTCGGGGAAGGCGAGCGGGTCGAGTTCGGCCGCGGCGTTGGTGTTGATGTGGTCGATGTCGACCGCGCCGCCTTCGGCCGCGATGAACAGGATGTTGTCCATGGGCCCGTCGGTCGTGACGTAGCGCCATTCGCCGCCGGTGTCCGGAATCGTCACCGGGTACACCTGGTCGATGGACTGGCCGTTCCGCTGGGTGCGGAGGTTGAGCACGGCGTCGTCCTCGGTGCGGACGAGGAAGCCCAGTTCGGGTTGGTTGGTGGCGCCGCTGAGGTAGGCGATCTCCGAGCCGTCGGCCATGCTCACGTAGCCGTCGCCGGCCTCGACGTCACCGGACAGGTGCGTGTAGCGCTGCTCGACTTCGAGGACGGTCGGGTCGCCCGGCGGGGTCGCCGCCTCCCCCGCCGCCTCGGCGGGCGCGAACAGCCACGAGTCGCCGCCGCCGTCGTGCCCCTCCCAGCCGATCCTGGGGCGCTTGGCGTAGGCCTCGGCGAAGTAGGGCGCGATCTCCTCGACGTCGAGGCCGCGCTCGAACTTGTAGTGGTAGTAGAACTCCCAGAAGCTCGCGGTCGCGTACCGGCCGCGGTAGCCGTCCGCGATGTGGTCGTAGGTGTCGCGGATCGTGCCGTCCGGCGAGATCGCGTACGCGACGGGGGTCCACTCGGTGTCGTAGCCGAGCATGAACTGCCAGAAGTAGTCGGCGGCCTTGAGGAGGCGGTCGTCGAGGAACTCGTAGGGGCCCACCGCGTCGTCGGCGGTCGAGACCGTGCCGTCGACCGGGTCGACCTCGGTGCCCTGGGACATCAGCATGCGCGACAGGGCCGCGAAGTTCGTGAGGTTGCCGCCGCCGTGGGCCTGGTCGCGGCCCATCTCGACGAGCTGCACGTGCGGGTCGTCGATCGGCTCACCGGTCTTGTCGTTCGTGTCCACCCAGCGGGCCAGCCGTGCGACGGAGCCGTTGAAGCCCTCGTCCTTGGCGGACTCGTTGACGGTGAACCACTCGACCTTCTCCTCGTACAGGTCCTTGTCGTCCATGAAGATCGCCCCGGCCATGGAGCCCAGCAGCGGGTAGTTGTGCTGGTTCATGAAGCGGTCCGGCGAGGACATGAACGTCGCGATGGCCGGCTCGATGAGGTTGTCGGTCAGCGCCTGCGTGTCGGTCTCGGTCCAGGGGTAGGCCTCGTCGTCGCCGCAGTCGGTGTAGCGCAGCAGCTCGGCGGCGGAGGCCATGCGGAAGAGCGGCACGCCGGTGTAGATGTGCGAGTCCGCGTGGTACTCGTACTTCGCGGGGTCCATCTGCGCCCAGTTGCGGAGGATGTCCTGCGCGTTCTTGCGGTGGACCTCCTTCCCGGTGAGCACGTACATGACCGCCTGGGCGTAGGCCTTCTCGCCGTCGGCGACGAACATGCCCTTGGTCCCCGCGTTGAACGCGGTCGTGCGCGGCTTGGTCGGGTCGGACCCGGCGTTGGACGGGCGCACGTTCTCGCCCCCGGAGGCGGACGCCTGGAGATCCGCGAACCCGGAGGCCCAGGGCTCGGCTCCGACCGCGAGCTGGGTGCGCACGTTCTCGATGATCGGCTCGGTGAGCCCGATGCCGGGATGGCTGAACCCGGATTCGCTTGTCGTGGCGTTGATCTGGACGTCGCAGGTGGCGGCCGCCTGTACGGGGGCGGCGCCGGGGGCGACGAGTTGGACGAGTCCTATGGAGAGCAGCATCGCCGCCATGAGCGCTGCGGCGCGCCGTGGCAGGGCGCGTCGGCGGCGGGAGGCGGCCGTGGGGGGTTGCATGAGCGGGACTACTCCGTTCGAGAGATCGTTTTCCATCGAGGGATAACGATATCCCAATCCTACGATCAGAGCAAGGCAATCGGTGGGCCGCGGCCGTCATGGCACGCGTTTTCAGGAAAACGATATCGGAGTCTTGCTTCCTGTTCCTGGCACCATTAGCATCAATCGATGGATAACGATATCCTCACACCCCGGCACGCCGCCCCTGTCCCCCTTCTGCGCGTGCCGGACGACGGAAGGAACCTGCGATGAAGCAGACCCAGTCCAGAGGACGGCCCTGGCCGACCGCGGCGGCGGCAGTGCTGGCGCTCGCGGCGGGCATGCTGGCGGCGTCCCCGCCCGCGGCGGCCGCCGAACCCCCCGACCTGATCACCGAGAATGTGGTCGCGATCAACGAGACGGTGAGCGACGCCGGGTTCGTCCACCCCGGCGTCGGCCTCTCGGCCGACGACCTGCGGACCACGCAGGAGATGGTCCGCTCGGGCCAGGAGCCGTGGGCGTCCTATTTCGACGCAATGACCAAGACCGGCTTCGCGTCCACGACCTGGCGGGCCTCGAACGCCCTGTCGGCGGCCGAACCCGACAAGGCGAAGACCGAGACCTTCGTCGACGCCGGGATGCGTGGCCGGGAGACCAACGACTCCTTCGGCGCCCTCACTCAGGCGCTCATGTGGGTCAACACCGGCGACGAGGTGTACCGCAGGAACGCGATCCAGGCGCTGCGCGTCTGGGCCGACATGGACCCCGAGGGGTACACGTACTTCCCCGACGCGCACATCCACACCGGGCACCCGCTGTACCAGTTCCTCATGGCCGCCGAGATCATCCGCGCCACGGACCCTATCGAGGACGACTCCCCCGGCGAGTACGGCGGCTACGACGTGGTCTGGTCCGAACAGGACGACGAGCGCTTGCTCGCGAACTTCGCGAACCCCGTGGTGGAGACGTTCCTGTACTCCAACCACACCTGGATGAACCAGCACAACTTCGGCCTGTTCGGGCGCATCGCGACCGCGATCTACTCGGACGACCCCGAGGGCTACGCCACGGGCGTGGAGTGGTTCACCGTCAACGAGGGCGACGACGCGTACGACAACGGCTCGATGGCCGAGCAGATGCCGCTCATCGGGGCCGACGACCCGATCAACCCCTACGGGTACGACTTCGTGCAGGTCCGCGAGATGGGCCGCGATCAGGCCCACGGCGAGTGCAACATCGACAACTTCGCCGGGCTGGCGCGGATGCTCGAAGTGCAGGGCACGAAGGTCGATCCGACCGCCGGGACCGTCTCCACGGCCTCGGATGCGGTGTCCGCGTACGACTTCCTCGACCAGCGGCTCCTCCAGGGGGCCGAGCAGTTCTACAAGTACATGCAGGGCGGCTGGATGCCGTGGGTCGACGAGCGCGGGGACGACTGGTTCGGCACCGTCTCGCAGTCGTACCGGGGCCGCATCTTCAACACGATCTCGGTCGCGGAGCTGTACTACGAGTACGGGATCGAGCGCGGCGTCGACGTCGAGGCCGAAGCGCCGTGGCTCGCCCAGCTGGCGTCCCGGATGGACGGTCCGCTCTACACCCGCGGCTCCTCGGCGGCGAACTTCTGGGGACCGGGCGACAAGAACCCCGAGTACTGGGTCGCGTTCCCCGAGGAGCTGGCCGGGACGGAGCCGCCGCCCCAGCGCGAGGACCCCGCGTGGCGCTTCGACAAGGCCGGGATCATGCTCGACGACCGGACCGAGCTCGTCACCGAGGACGGTGCGACGTTCGCGCGAGCGAGCCTCAGCGAGGAGGGCACGACCAGTGCCATGAGCCGCTTGGAGTTCCCCCAGGGGGCCGTGTTCGGCCTGCGGTACCGCAGCGACGGCCCCGCGCACTTGGACGTGCTCCGCAACCCCGGGCCCTCGGGGCTCAACCCGAATGAGGCGCCCGAGAGCGTCCTGGCTGCGCAGGACCTCCCCGACACCGGGGGAGAGTGGCGCTACGTCGCCTACCCGATGTCCGGAAACCCGATCAACTACTTCAGGCTCACCGGGGCCGACGGCACCACCGTGGACATGGACCGGGTGATCGTCACGGGCGCCCAGGACCTGACGCCGCCGCAGTTCCCGCAGGCCGACGGGACCCTCTACCTCGCCGCGAACATGGAGCGGACGCTCGACGTCAAGGCGGTCGACACCGGCGGGGACGTCGTGTACTCGGCTGACGGCCTGCCCGAAGGCGCCTCGTTCGACACCGCGACCGGCGACCTCACCTGGACGCCCGGCGACGCCGACCGGGGCCGCCACGAAGTGCGGATCTTCGCCGACGACGGCGAGACCACCGCTTCCCGGACCTTCGAACTCGTCGTCGCGGCCAACCGGCCCAAGACGATCGACGCCCTGCTGGCCGACGTGTACGACCCCAACGCCGTGTACGAGACCGCCAGCGCCGCGCAGTTCGACGCGGCGCTGCATTCGGCCAAGGAGGCGTCCGAGTCGGGCACGGACGAGGAGTTCCTGGCCGCGCTCGATGCGCTTCGCGATGCGGCCGAGGCGAACCGGCTCCTCAACCCGCGTCTGGAGGACGGCGGGCTCGACATCTCCGGCGGCGTCGTCACGCCGCACGACGTCACCGCCGCCCAGGTCGACACCATCGTCGGCCCCGGCCACACCGGTAACATCCTGCACACCTCCTTCGTGCTCGACTTCGGGACGCGCTTCCGGGTCGCCGCAGAGGAGTTCGCGTTCCAGGGCCCGTACGCGTTCGCGATGCGCTCGGCCGGGACGAACGTGTACGGCTCGAACGACGGGATCGAATGGGACCTGCTGTCGGAGCGGCCCACCGCCGAGGTCAACAGCTGGGAGCACATCCCGGTCGTCGAGGAGCACCGCGGGGAGGAGTACCGCTTCCTCAAGCTCCAGGTCGACGAGCCCGCACTGCCGAACGACCCGGCCTACCCGGGCATCTGGATCGTCGACGAGTTCCACATCATGGGCGAGCGCACCGAGCTGCCCGGCGCGATCGACACCGCGTCCCTCACCTCTCCTGGCGCGCTGCGGGAGCGGGTGACCTCGGGTGACACCGCCGAACTCGCGTTCACCAGCGACGAGGCGATCTCCGACGTGGCGGTCGAGATCGGCGGCCACGAGGTCGAGGCGGTCAGCGAGGACGGCCTGTCCTGGACGGCCGCGATCGAGCTCGGCGAGGACGAGCCGGTGGGCGACGTGCCGTTCAGCATCGACTACAGCATCGGCGGCGAAGCCGCGCCGGCGGTGCTCGGGACGACGGACTTCAGCCGCCTGTACTTCTCCGATGAGCGCGACATGGTCGATCCGGCGGTGTTCGCCGAAGTCGTGGACGACGGCGGCGCGCCCGACGCCGCGAGGGAGGCGCAGGCCGCGCTCATGCTCGACGGCAGTGCGAACTCCGTCGGCGCGCTGAGCGGGACCACCGGCGAGTACCACATCACCTGGGACTTCGGCGAGGGCCGCGGGCTCGCGCTCGACCGCGTCGACTTCCTGATCAACCAGGACACCAGGTACCCGGGCCTCATCGACACCATGGTCTTCCAGGGCTCCAACGACCTTGAGCACTGGACGACCCTGACGGAGCCGGCGTTCCGCGGGTACGACTGGCAGAACCTCGAGTCCGGGGACGAGACCCCGTACCGGTACCTGCGGCTGCGCAACCGGTACGCCGTCTCGGTCGCGGAGTTCAGAATCTTCGGCGACGTCAGCGGGGACCTCGACACCGTGCTGGCGCAGGCCGACGCCGTCGACCTGTCGCAGTACAGCCGGGGTTCGCGGATCCTCTTCCCGCGCGAGGTGGCGGCGGTCCGCGAGGCCGCCGAGGAGCCGGGCGCCGACGAGGACGCGCTCGCGCGGCGGCTCATCGACGCCTGGGGCCTCCTGGACCCCCTGGTGACCGAGGCGCCGGCCGCGCTCGACCCGGACTGGGTCACCGCGAGCACGGTGAGCTGGGACGACAAGCTCGACGCCGCCGACAACGGCTGGCGGATGTTCGACGGGGACACCGGCACCTGGACCGACACCACGACGAAGTCGTGCACGAACACCGTGGTCCCGGACGACGGGACCGGGTTCGAGGTGGTCGGCGTCAGGTACTTCCCGAAGGACGCCGCGGTGAACCGCGCGACGAACATGTCGATCGACGGCTCCACCGACGGAGGCGCCACCTGGACCGCGTTCGCGAACACCGGGACGCCGGTGCGCGGATGGAACACGATCGACCTGGCCGAACCCGTGGACTTCGGGGCGCTGCGCATCAGCGGAGGCAACGGCTACTGCAATGTGGCCGAACTCCAGTTCATCGTCGCGGTCGTCGACAAGTCGGGGCTCGCCGTGCTGCTGGACGACGCTGCCGCGCTGCACGAGTCCGACTGGACGGCGGAGACCTGGGCCGCCCTGGTCGCCGCTCGGGACGCCGCGGCGGCGGCCTCGGACGATCAAGGCGCCGCGCAGGAGGAGGTGGACGATGCGGCGGCGGCCCTCGCCGACGCGCTCGCGGGCCTGATCCAGGCATAGCGCCCGAGCAGGCGCTACCGCGCACACGATCGCCCGGGTCCCTTTGGGGCCCGGGCGATCGCTTCCCTCATCTATCTGCTCAGACGATGGTCCATTGTTGGTTGGTGCCGTTGGTGCAGGCCCACAGCTGGACGCGCGAGCCGTTGGCCGTGGCCGCGCCCGAGACGTCCAGGCACGTGCCCGTCGCGGTGTTCCGCAAGGTCCCGTTAGAGCCCAGCACCCATTTCTGGTTCGCGCCGCCGTGGCACGACCAGATCACCGCGGCCGTCCCGTTCGCACTAGAGGACCCCGAGGCGTCCAGGCATTTGCGCGAGGACCCCGAGTACACCGACAGCTCCCCGTTCGCGAACGTCCACTGCTGGTTCGCACCCGACCAGCAGTCATAGATCTGCAACTGCGTCCCGTTCGTCGTCGACTGGTTCGGCACATCCAGACAACGCCCCGAACCCACACCACGAACCTGACCAGCGTCCTCACCACCACCGGGCGTACCGCTGTTCAGCGCGTTGAGCACCGAGGTGTACGCCTGCTTCTTCTGGTAGTTGTCGTCGAAGAGGAGCGGGTCGTCATTGCGCCAGGAGTACTTGTCGGTGACGCCCCAGACGGTGATGCCGGTGCAGCGCGCGACGGCCATGCACGCCTGGGTGACGGTCCCGAACGTGGCCGCCTGGGCCGAGCCGGAGCCGCCGACGTCGAGCTCCGTGATCTCCACAGCCACGCCGAGGTCGGCGAAGCGCTGGAGGTTGGACTGGTAGCTGCTCAGGTTGTCGCCCGCGCTGAGGTGGCTCTGGAAGCCGACGCAGTCGATGGGGACGCCGCGGGCCTTGAAGTCGCGCACCATGTTGTAGATCGCGGTGCTCTTGGAGTTGATCCCGTCGGTGCCGTAGTCGTTGTAGCAGAGCCGGGCGTTCGGGTCGGCGGCGTCGGCGGCGCGGAACGCCTCTTCAATCCAGCCGTTCCCCAACTGCTGCTGGAGGTTCGACTGGCGGCGCGAGCCGTCCCACTCGAACGCCTCGTTGACGACGTCCCACGCGAAGACCTTGCCCTCGTAGTGGTTCGCGACGCCGGTGATGTGGTTGACCATGGCGTTGCGCAGGTTGTTCCCGGTGAGGCCCTGGACCCAGCCCGGCTGCTGCGCGTGCCAGACGAGGGTGTGGCCGCGGACCTTCATCCCGCGGGCCTGGGCCCAGCTGACGATCTGGTCGCCGCCGGAGAAGGTGAACTGGCCCGGGTTGGGCTCGGTGGCGTCCCACTTCATGGCGTTCTCGGCGACCACCGAGTTGAACTCGGTCCCGAGGGTGTTGGCGTAGCCGGACTCGCTGAGGCGGTTGCCGGCGACGGCGGCGCCGAAGTAGCGGCCGGACTCGGCGGCCGAGGCGCCGAGCGTGCTCGCGGCCTGCGCGGGCGCGGCCGACAGCACGAGCGCGGTGGTGGCGCCCAGGCTCGCGACCGCGAGCGCGGCGAGCGCCGACCAGGCGCGGCGCCGTCGGCTCGTTGGACTGTTTCTCATGGCGATGGTGCTCCCTGTGGCTCAGGTACTCCGCAGGCGGCGCGTCCGGGGATGCCGGGGCACCGGGTGCGCGCGGCTCCGGAGTCGTCGAAAGTTTTCGGAGAAGTTCCGAAACTTACGTGATTCGAACTATAGACATGAGTCGATATCTAGTCAAGGGCCGCTCAGGGCGGCCGGGCCGACTTCGTTGACATCGATCTATTTACATATCGCGAAGCCGCTGGCTATCCTGTGTGCACCGTCAACGTTCGGAGCCGACTTCGAAACATTCGAGTTCCGTTGCGGTTGTTAACGATAACCACGCAAGACCCGAGCAGAGAGGCATCCCATGAGACTGCCGACCCGATGGCGACCCCGGCTCGCCATGCTGGCGCTGACACTGGTCGCGGCGCTCGCCGCGGCGACACTGAGTGTGGCAGCGGACCCCGCGCCCGCCCCGGCATCGGCCGCGCCCCTGCCCACCACGTTCCGCTGGACCTCGACCGGAGCGCTGGTCGCCCCGCAGCAGACCGCGCCGGGACGGACCCTCGTCTCGGTCAAGGACCCGTCGGTCGTGCAGGTCGACGGAAAGTACCACGTGTACGCCACCACCGCCGACTCCAACGGCGGCTGGTCCCTCACCTACTTCGGCGGCTTCACCGACTGGAGCCAGGCGGGCCAGGCGCCGCAGTACCACCTGTCCCGCACCCCGATCGGCGGCGGCTACCGCGCCGCGCCTCAGGTGTTCTACTTCGAACCCGACGACCAGTGGTACCTGCTGTACCAGACCGGACTGCCGTCGTTCTCGACCCTTACCGACCCTGGGCAGCCGCAGAGCGCCTCGGCGCCGCGGAACTTCATGAGCAACCACGGGATCGCCGACGCCGGCTCGTCGTACATCCTGGACTACTGGATCGCCTGCGACGAGGTGAACTGCTACCTGTACTTCAACAACGACAAGCAGAAGTTCTACCGGGCGCAGACGACCGTGGCGGAGTTCCCGAACGGCTTCGGCGACGTCGAGCTGTTCATGGAGGCCCCGAACCAGAGCCTGTTCGAGGCCACCAACGTCTACAAGGTCGGCGACAGCGGCCAGTACCTGCTCGTGGTCGAGGGCATCGGCTCGGGCGGCGTCCGCTACTTCCGGTCGTGGACCTCGAACCAGCTCGACGCGAACTTCGGGGAGTGGACCCCGCTGGCCGACACCCAGTCCAACCCCTTCGCCGGCGCCGCCAACGTCACGTTCCCGGGCGGGGCGTGGACGAGCGACATCAGCCACGGCGAGATGGTCCGCACCGACGGGAACCAGACCATGGAGATCAACCCGTGCAGCATGCAGTACCTGTACCAGGGCAGGAACCCGAACTCGGGCGGCGAGTACTCGCAGCTCCCCTACCGGCTCGGGCTGCTCACCAACACGAACCCGACGCCCGACTGCGGCTCGCCCGGCGGCGGCAGTGACTCCGGTCAGGTGCGTGGTGTGGGTTCGGGTCGGTGTTTGGATGTGCCGAACCAGTCGACGACGAACGGGACGCAGTTGCAGATCTACGACTGCTGGTCGGGTGCGAACCAGCAGTGGACGTTCGCGAACGGGGAGCTGTCGGTCTACACCGGGTCCTCGCGCAAGTGCCTGGACGCCTCCGGGTCCTCTAGCGCGAACGGGACGGCCGCGGTGATCTGGTCGTGCCACGGCGGCGCGAACCAGAAATGGGTCCTGGGCTCCAACGGCACGCTGAGGAACACCGCCACGGGCACGTGCCTGGACGTCTCGGGCGCAGCCACCGCCAACGCGACCCGGGTCCAGTTGTGGGCCTGCCACACCGGCACCAACCAACAATGGACCATCACTTAGGAATCGGCGGCCGGGGCCTCGCGAGCTTCCGGCCGCTCGAAGCACTCAAACGGAGACAGGGCCGGTCGAGTCGCGAACGGTCAGGGTCGTCGCGAGTTGCAGGTGCCGGGACGCGGGCCGCACGCCCTGGGCCATGCCGAGCACGGTCTCCACGGCCATCCGGCCCATGCCAGCGAGCGGCTGCTCCACCGAGGTGAGTCCGGGCGTGGCCCATTCGGCGAGCGGGGTGCCGTCGAACCCGGTGACCGACAGGTCGCGGGGCACGTCGACGCCCCGCTCCCTCGCCGCGGCGAGCACGCCGATGGCGATCTCGTCGTTCCCCGCGACGACGGCGGTCGGCGGCCGGTCGAGGGCGAGCAGGCGGCCGCCGTGCCGGAACCCGGCCTCGACGGTGAACGCGTCGTGGCAGATCAGCGCCGGGTCGGCAACAAGGTTCGCGGCGTCGAGCGCGGCCCGGTACCCCTGGAACCGCTCCGCGGACGGCGCCGAGTGCAGCGGCCCGCCGACCCACGCGATGTCCGTGTGCCCGAAGCGGATCACATGCTCGGTCACGGTGCGGCCCCCGGCCCAGTTCGCGGAGCCGATGGTGACCGCGCGGGGATCGGCGATCCCGAGCGGGTCGATGGCGACGACCGGCAGCCCCTGATCGCGCGCCGCGGCGAGCACCGCTCCGGGCAGCGGCACGGCGAGCTCGATGAGCCCGACCGCCCCGGCCGCCCGCTGCTCGGCCACCCACACCTCCGCGGGCGCGCCCGGAGGCAGGCTGAGCCGCAGGTCCGCCTCCAGTTCCGTTGCGGCGGCGAGCATCTCCTGCATGAGGGTGCCCGCATACGGAGACGCCAGGAAGTCGAGCACGACGGTCAGCGCCTGCCGCCCTCCCCGGTCGCGCCGCGGCGCGGCCCGGTAGCCGGTCTCGGCGACCACGGAGAGCACGCGTTCGCGCGTCGCAGCGGAGACATCGGAACGACTATTGAGGACCTTCGAAACGGTCGACGGCGAGACGCCGGCCCTCGCCGCAACGTCGTTCAGGGTGACCTTCCCGCGACGGGACTGCCGATTCATGAGCACTCCCTCACGTTCGAAACGTTTCGAGCTTAACATCGAAACTTTCGAACGGAACACACGCCTCTTGCCGAAGCCTCGGCCGATGGTGACGCTCCCCGGGGACTACTTGCGGCCGTAAAGAGTGAGGAATGCGTCCACCGCGGCGGCGGCGACCTCGCGCATCTCCTTGACCGGGAGGCGGCGGGTGCCCCAGCGGGCGCGGGCTTCGAGGGGGCCGGTGAGGAGGGCGCTCAGGTGCTCGACGGCGGCGTCGGGGTCGGTGACGCCGAGACGGCCCGCGAGCGCGAGGCGGGCGAGGCGGTCGGCGAGGGCGCGCTGGACGCGCTCGGCGGCCCGGACCTGGACGATCTCCAGGAGGTCGGGCAGGTGCGCGAGCTCGGCGTAGAGGAGGCGGCGCAGCGCCCAGGAGTCCTCGTCGCAGTAGCACTGGATGAGGCGCAGGCCGACGTCTTCGAGGACCGGGCGCAGGTCGCCGCCGGTGTCGACGAGGCGTTCGACGGCGGCGAGGTTCTTGGCGGTGGCCTGCTCGGCGCTGGCGGCGATGGCCTCGCGCAGCAGGGTCTCCTTGTCGCCGAAGTGGTTGTAGACGGTGGCCTTGGCGACTCCGGCGGCCGCGGCGACCTCGTCGACGCCCGTCTGGGCGTAGCCGCGGGCCGCGAACTCCGCGAACGCCGCCGCGAGGATCGCCTGCCGCTTGTCCATCCGCCCCCGCGGGGCCTTCGTCGCCGCACCCATCGGGCCAGCGTAGCCGAGAGGGCCGGTTCTGGACTCGCGGGTCCAGTTCTGCGTCCCCGTGAGTATGCAATACTTTCGAGGTCATGTTTTTAGACTCATCAGTCTAGTTTTGATCGGAGCCGTCTTGTCCTCGAATGAAAGCGACCGCCTCGACGCGGCGCTGCTGCGCCAGGTCGGGGTGATCCTCCTCGGCGGCGTGCTCGGCCTGCTGAGCAGCACGATGGTCGCGGTGGGCCTGGACCTGCTGGCGGCCGAGTTCGACGCCTCGCTGGCCGTCATGGGCTGGGCGTCGACCGGGTTCCTCCTCGCCGTCACCGTCGCCATCCCCTTCACCACCTGGGCCGTCGACCGCTTCGGTGGGCGCCGCATGTGGCTCGCGGGACTCATCCTGTTCGCCGCGGCCTCCCTCGGCGCCGGGCTCGCCTGGGACGCGGGCAGTCTCATCGCCTTCCGCGTCGTCCAGGGCTTCGGCGCGGGCATCCTCGACCCGCTCGTGCTCATCCTGCTCGCGCGCGCCGCGGGCCCGGCCCGCGCCGGACGTGTCATGGGCCTGATGGGCGTCGTCCTGTCGCTCGGGCCCGTCGTCGGCCCGGTCTTCGGCGGCGCCGTCCTGGAGCGCCTCGACTGGCCGTGGATGTTCCACCTGGGCATCGCCATCGCCGCCGTCGTCTTCGCGCTGTCCCTGCGCGTGCTCCCCGCCGACCCGCCCCGCGACGCGGCCCGGGCGCTCCCCCGCCTCGACGTCATCGGCCTCGCGCTCATCGGGCCCGGCGTCGCGGCCCTCGTGCTCGCGGCCTCCCAGGCCGCCGAGCACCATGCGTTCATCGCCTGGCAGACGCTCCTCCCGCTCGCCGCGGGTGCGGTCCTCCTCGCCGTCTACGCGGTCCGGGCGCTGCGGTCCGGCGCCGAGCCGCTCATCGACCTGCGGCTGTTCGCCAGCCGCGGCTTCAGCGGCAGCGTCGCCATCATGGGCATGACCGGCGTCGTCATGTACGCGAGCCTCGTCGGCCTGCCGCTGTACTACCAGGACGTGCACGCCTCCGGGGTGCTCACCGCCGGACTCCTCGTGGCGCCCTTCGGCATCGGCGGCACCATCTCGATGCCGCTCGCGGGCTGGATCTCCGACCGCATCGGCAGCCGCAGCCTCGCCCGCGCCGGCGCCGTCGTGCTCCTGGCGTGCGCGCTGGCCCTGACGCGGCTCGACGCAGACACGCCCATCGCGTGGCCCGTCGCGGCGACCCTCGTCATGGGCCTCGCCAGCGGCTTCGTCAGCGCCCCGGTCATGGGCTCGCTGTACCGGACCCTGCCCGCATCGCAAGTGACCCAAGGCAGCTCGGTCCTCTATACGCTCAACCAGCTCGGCGGCTCCATCGGCATCGCCGTCGTCGCCCTCATCTTGGAGACCGCCGCCGATCCCGTGCGCGGCTTCCAGGGCATGTACTGGTTCCTCACCGCGACCCTCGCGACGGTCCTCGCCGCCACGTGGCTCCTCCCCGGCCGCACCGACATCCCCGCACCCGCCGCCGAAACCGCAAGGAGCGCAGCATGAAGCACCTCGTCATCACCGGAGGCACCGACGGCATCGGCGCCGCCCTGGCCCGACAGCGGCTCGCACTGGGCGACGCGGTCACCGTGATCGGCCGCGACGAGGCCAAAGGCGCGGCGCTCGCCGCCCTCGGCGCGCGCTTCATCCCCGCCGACCTCAGCCTGGTGGCGGAGCACCGCCGCGTGACCGACCTGCTCGCGTCCCGCCCGATCGACGCGCTCGTGTTCTGCGCCAGGTACTTCCGCTCGCACCGGCACGAGACGCCCGACGGCTTCGAGGCGTGCTTCGCACTCGAATACCTCAGCCGCTTCCAGCTGAGCCACGGCCTGCTCGACGCCTTGGAGGCCGCGCCCGCTCCGGTCGTCGTGAACGTCTCCGGGCCCGGCGCGCCCAAGCCCGAGATCCGCTGGGACGACCTCGCCTTCCGCCGCGGCTACTCGGGTATGGAGGCCCAGTTCCACGCCGGGCGCGCCAACGACCTCCTCGGCCTCGCCTTCGCCGCCGAGCACCCCGCCGCCCGCACCCGCTACACCCTGGTCAACCCCGGCGGCGTCGCCTCCAGCTTCGCGGGCGAATACGACCCCGCCACCGCCGCCATGATCGAGCACATGAAACGCACCGCCCGCCCGGTCGCCGCCGCCGTGCCACCGCTGTCGGCACTCATCGACGACCCGCCCGCCGAACCGTTGACCGCCTGGGCGAACGGCCGCCCCGTCGATCCCCGCACCACGCCCCGCGACGACGAGGCGGCCGCCCGCCTCCACCGCCTCACCGAGCGGCTCCTGCGCGCCGCCGCGGTCGAGTAGTCGGAGGGTGCTCAGTGGACCGAGGCGGCGTTCAGCGGGGGCGGGGCGGTGCCGTGGACTCGCGCCACACGACCTTCTGAAGGCCGGTCTCGCGTTCGGGGGCCTCTTCGCCCCGGACCGCGGCGACGAGGCGGCGCATCGAGTAGGCGCCGAGGCGCCGCCGGTCCTGGAACACCGTGGTCAGGGACGGGATGAAGAGGGCGCTCAGCGGCGCGTCGTCCCAGCCGGTCACGCTCACGTCGCCGGGGACGGACCAGCCGCGCTCGACCGCGCCGCGGACCGCGCCCGCCGCGAGGGTGTCATTCGCGGCGATGATCGCGAGCGGCGGGGCGTCGCCGGGCAGCGCGAGCACGCATTCCTTTGCGGCCGTGCCGTTCCAGTCGGTCGCCGCGACGCCCAGGGACTCCAGCCCGAGCCGGTCGACCGTCGCGAGGTAGGCGTCGCGGCGCGCGACCGCCGAAGGGTAGCTGGCTGGTCCCGCGAGGTGCAGGAAGCGCCGGTGGCCGAGTCCGGCGAGGCGCTCCATCATCTCCACCACCGGCTGCGCGTCGCTGAACGCGCCCGTCGCGTGCATTTCCGCGTCGAACTCGGAGAGGACGAGGAACGCGGTGGCCGGTTCCCCGGCCGCCTTCCGGGGCGCGGGCACCGGCGAGAACGAGAGGACCCCTTCGTACTCGGCGGAGTCGAGGAGCGCGTCGATCCCGTCGTCGGGGAGGCTGACGATCTCGACGGCGTACCCGGCGTCGCGCGCGGTGCTCACGGCGCCTTCCAGGACGTGGGCGAGGTTCAGACCGGTGTAAGGGATGACGACCGCGAGCCGCCCGGTGCGGTGGGTGCGCATGGAGCGGGCGGCGAGGTTGGGGCGGTAGCCGAGCTCGGCGGCGGCTTCGAGGACCCGCTCCCGGGTCGCGGACGAGATGCCGCTGCGCCCGGTGAACACGAGCGAGACGGTCGTCTGCGAGACCCCCGCGAGCCGTGCGACGTCGTGGCCGGTCGGCCGTTTCGCCATGCCTGCGTCCTCCATCGTGAGAATTCCACGCGACGATCTTGACCCCGCGGGTTGGGCGTGCCCATACTACCTACTACGTTTTAGTAATACGTAGTAGACGACATGAGGGACCATGCTCAGAGTA